>CAYZMM010000003.1:0-358278 GCA_964479535.1 uncultured Thermodesulfobacteriota bacterium | reverse complement strand
ATGCCAAATTTTAGTGAATTGTGCAAGCATTATACGTCACCTTAT
The DNA here is from genome assembly GCA_964479535.1 of uncultured Thermodesulfobacteriota bacterium. Taxonomy (GTDB): domain Bacteria; phylum Desulfobacterota; class DSWW01; order DSWW01; family DSWW01; genus S015-6. The sequence goes on along the minus strand of CAYZMM010000003.1, from coordinate 358,233 downwards.
TTATGACGACGTGTACTTAGAGAAGCATATTGACGCCAAAAAATTGGTTTCTAAGGCCTGAAAAGGGGCAAATATTGACGTCAAAATATGGGTTCTAAGGCCTGAAAAGGGGCTGATTTGGACGGTTTGCTTTTCCATATCGGGCAGATAACTTGGTCCGACCCGATTAGCGACGACCCGATTAGCGACCCGATTAGCGACGCGATTAGCGACCCTTGGTCCGACCCGATTAGCGGGCCGATTGGTTCCGATAGGCGGACTCGGGGTGCGGTTGGCAGTAGCCGTGCCTGTGGACCGAATCGGTCATCGCCTTGAGGTTCTCAGGCTTGGCGTTGTAGGGGATCTCGCATCCACCGGCCAGGATGAAGCCTCCGCCCCGGCCCACTTCCTCGATGAGCCTGTGGCAGGATTCGGCCACTTCGGCCGGGCTTCCCAGCACCAGCTTGTCCGCCGGGACGTCTCCAAAGATGCACATGTGATCTCCGATCGCTTCCTTCGCCTTGTAGATGTCCGTGAGGCCGTCCAGCTGAAGGATGATCTTCTTCGCAGGAAGGCGGCGGAGGACCGGGAAGTTCTTGAGCCAGTCGCCGTCGCAGTGAAGGATCGGAGTCATGCCCGCATCGACGATGCGGCAGACGATTTCCTCCAGGCTCGGGAAGGCGATCTCCTCGAACTGGCGGGGCGAGATGAAGCTGTTCGATGTCCGGTGGCAATAGCACTGCACCCGGGGGATCCCCATGAGGCGGGCCGCCCAGATCATGAAATCGGCGAAGCTGGGGGCCAGTCGCATGGAAGCCCTTCGGACCTTTTCCGGCCTGTCGAACAGATCCAGCGAGAAGGGCACCACCGTGCGGGCCATGGAGAAGAGGTCGACGGGCATCTCCGCCTGCATCCCGATCTGCATGACGAGCCCCTTCTCCCTGCACCACTCCAGATCGTTCTTCCAGAAACGCCGCTGCAGAAGGAAGTCCCGGGCCATGGCGGGCCAGAGCTTGGCCGGCCCGGCGCCCTGGGCGTCGTTGCAGAAACGGGGGAGCATGCGCATCCGGAACCGGAGATCGTTCATGATGTAGCCCTGTCCGAGGATCGTGTCGTAGTCCTCCGGCTTCATGTACTCGATCTCGTCCACCTGGGCCATCTCGTTGTCCGGCAGTTCGATGCCCGGGTAGAGATAGCGCATCATCATGGCGAAGCTGTAGAGCAACCGGGAGACGGGGTTGATGTTGTAGTAGATATCCCAGGGCCCAAGGTCCTCGTATACCTTTCGGCTGGAAGCGCGATAGACCTCGGGCCGGGACATGTAATCGCTCATGTTGTGGCCGGTGTGGAAGGGGTTGTAGTAGTAGAGCATCATGGACAACGGGACCCGGTCGGGCTGCTCCAGACGAACGACCGCCTCCAGGCGTTCTTCCGCCGTCATCGTGTCCTCCGGGTAGATCTTCGTTCCGGGTTTCGTGCTCGTGCTCACGGGATCTCCTGTTTCGAGGATCGGGTGCCTTCACAGGCGGGAAGGAACGGAAACGCGCGTCCGGTTTGTTCCTGTCTGCCGACAGCTATCTGCCGGGGCGCTGATCGAATCTTCTGCCGAAGAGCAGGCTCGCCATCGTGATCCTCAGCATCTGGACCGTTCCGCCGGCTACGCACCAGGCCCTTCCGTCCCGGAGCATCCTCTCCACCGGGAACTCCTTGCTGTACCCGTAGCCGCCGAAGACCTGCATGGCCGCGTTCGTCACCTCGATGACCATCTCGTTGGCAAAGCACTTGGCCACCGCTGCATCATAGATGGAAGGAAATCCACGGCCCGCGCCCATCACGGCCCTGTAAACCAGGAGCCTGGCCGCCTCCAGCTTCATGGCCATGTCGACGATGGGGAACTGAACTCCCTGGAACTCGCAGATGGGCCTGCCGAAGGCGTGGCGTTCCTGGGCGTAGGCCTTGGCCGCCTCGAGGGCGCCCCCTGCCACGCCCAGGCACATGGCGGCGTTTCCGCAGCGCTCGATGTCGAAGGTGAGCATCATGTCCGGGAATCCCCCTTCCGGGAGCACCACGTTCTTCCTCGGTATCCGAACGTCCTCGAAGACCAGGTCACAGGAGGGCATGCCACGGAGCCCCAGATACTCCTCCTGTTTGCCGAAGCTGAACCCGGGCATCCCCTTTTCCGCCAGCACCCCGCCGATCCCCTTGTATCCCTTCGAGTCGCCGAAACGGGCGTACACGAAGTAGTGCGTGGCGTGCCCGGCCCCGCTGATGAAGATCTTCCTCCCGTTCAGGATGTAGTCGTCGCCGTCCGGTGTGAGCCGCGTCGTCAGGGCCGTGAGATCCGAGCCCGCCTCCGGTTCGGTCATGCAGACCGAGACGCTCAGGTCGCCCTTGCAGACCCCGGGCAGGATCGCCTGCTTCTGCTCCTCGGTCCCGAAGATATCGATGGCCCGGACAGGCCCCACGTTCGATTCGAAGACGGCGCCGGCGATCATGGGGCTGAACTTGGCCAGCTCCTCCACGGCCAGGATCGCGTTGATGGCGGGCTGCCCGCCGCCCCCGTATTCCGGAGAGAGGACCATGCCGAGAAGCCCCATTTCGGCGAACTTCGGGATGATGTGTGCGGGGTACTCGCCGCTCGCATCCACTTCCCTGGCCAGGTCCTTGAACTTCTCGCGCTCCCCCATGGTCCGCAGCGTTTCGATCAGCATGGTCTGTTCATCGTTCAGATTGAAATCCATGTCCGCTTCTCCTACACCTCTTCGGTCAGTTCCCGGATGTGGCCGACACGCTCCAGATCGGCGATCCGCTCGATCACCGTCTCCAGTCGCCCCTGTTCCCTGTTGCCGGCAAAGAACGTCACCTTTTCTTTCAAGTCGTCGAAGGTCATCGGGTCCCTCGGGTCTCCCTTCGGAATGTCCACCTGCTTCACGAGCTTCCTGGATCCCTTGAAGGTGATTTCCACCCTGCTGGACGTCTTCTCCGGGTAGACCCCGTTCAACTCGTCGTCGCAGTGGACGTTCACCTTTCTCGACAGAGCCACGAGGACCGGGTCTGCGACCCTGTCCTCGGTGAGCTGCCTGGGGCCGAGTTCCCGGTCGAGCAGACAGGCGGCCACCACGTAGGGGATCGAGAACTGGGCGTTGACGAAACTGTCCTGTTCCGCGACCTCCTTGCCCACCGCGAGCAAGGCGATGCCGTATGTGTGTACATCCACCCCTTCGATCTCGTCCGGGTCGAAGGTGTTCTCACGATGGAGATCCAGCACGGCCTGGGCCGCGCCGTGGGTGTGCCGGCAGGCGGTGTAGGGCTTGAAGTAGACGTCCATCAAGGTGTAGTACTCGCCGAGCCGGTCGGTGATCCGGTCGAGGGCGGGCTCCCCGTCCATCGTGATCTGGGTAAAGCCTCCGTTCAGGCGGGACCCTTCCAGGACGTGAGGTGCGCCGGTGATCCCGATGCGGGCCAGCCCGGAGGCGGTGAGCCCGGAGGCGGCGGCCTGTCCGCCCTGGATGATCTTTACCGTGAAGCCTCCCATGAGCTGCTCGGCCATGGAAAGCGGGGCGACGTAGCCTGCATTTCCCAGGGCATTCATAACCCCATACTGGTCGAGGCCCATCATCCGGGAAGCCGCACACGCGGCCCCGAAGGTGCCGCACGTGCCGGTGGGCAGGAAGCCGGAAAGGGTGTGGCCCGGGTGGACGGCGGCGGAGATCCGGTTCGCTGCCTCGTAACCTGCCACGATCCCCTCGAGCACCTCTCTTCCGCCCAGCCCCGACTCCTCCGCCACGGCCAGTGCCGCCGGGATCACCGCGGTACCCGCATGATTGCCGCCGAACCGCAGGCCGTCCTGCGCCTCAATCGCCTCGGCGGTGACTCCGTTCAGAAAGGCTGCCTGATGGGTCCCCGTCTTGAACCCGCAACCGAGGGCTGTGGCCGTCTCCGGCCCCCCGAGAGAGCGGACCCAGGAAACCACCCTGGAGACGGCGTCCAGCTCCAGGGAGCCGTACACATTGGCAACGTAGTCCAGGATACAGGCTTTCGCCTTCTCGACCACCTCTCCGGGCAGTCGGTCCAGGGTCACACCGGCACAGAAGGCGGCGAGTGCGCGCGTCTCGTTCATGGAATCCTCCGGGTCAGACATAGCCCTTTTTCTCGTAGATCCGGATCAGGCCCATGGTGTCGACGACCTCACGGAGGACCTTCAACTCATGGGCACGGGGCGGCTCGGTCTCGTGTACGTCGTCGGCCACCTCGAGGTCCCACGGCGTCCGTCCCACCACCTCGTCGACCGAGCTGCCCGGATGGTAGGAAGCCAGATAGGCTTCCCCGGTCTCCGGGTCGAAACGAAGCAGGGCCTTGTTCGTCACGAGAAGCGCCGGGCCCGTGTCCACGGGCAGGCCCCAGCGTTCCCGCGCCCCGGGACCGTCGATGTAGCCCGGTGTGGTGATGAAATCCACCCTTTCGGCCAGCCGGCGCGTGTCGTGCAGGGCGATGATGATGACTCTCTTCGCCAGTGCTCCGATCGGGTTGGCCCCGCCGCTTCCAGGGAGCCGGCTCCTGGGCCGGCCGTAATCGCCGATGACGGTGGTGTTGATGTTTCCGAACTTGTCCACCTGGCTGCCCGCCAGAAACCCCACGTCGACCCAGCCTCCCTGAAGGAACATGCCCATCACATCCGCCAGCCCGCCGATCATGGCCGCGCCCGGGTTCAGGCAAGGGTCGCCCACCGACAGGGCGGGTCTCGTGGGCCGGGCGTCGTACACGCCGGATTCCTGCATCATGGTGGCCCCCGGCGCGTGGGTGTGCTTCGCAACGTTGGCCGCCACCGTGGGGAATCCCGTTCCCACGATGACCAGGTCACCGTCCCGGATCTCCCGGGCTCCGCAACAGGCCATCAACTCCGGCTTGATGTAGTCGTTCGGGTGTTCGTGCATGATCGGTCCACCCCTTTCACCTTTTCCCTTTCACCTTTCGCCATGTCTTTCAGTATGCATAGCTCACCGGGTACCCGTAGTCGTAGCTCGCCTGGAGACCCTTGAACGCGGCGTATCCGAAGCGATCGATGTAGTGCTGCACGTAGCCGGTTCTGTCCTCCACATCGAAGACCCACTCCTTCAGGAACGCTTCGAAGCCTTCCACCGTGTTCGAGGCCTGCTGGTAGAGCGACCCGAACTGGAAATCCACATCATAGAAACCGGGGGCGTACCCCGGGTGGGCGCCGAAAGGCTCCTCCACGACGGCCACCACCTTGAAGTCGGGGACGATCGTCCGGGAAGGGTCCTTGCCGATGACCTCCCTCGACACGACTCTCTCGCAGCTCACGATGACCTTCTTCGAGGCGTTGGCGCCGTGCTTGCAGTCCCCCCCGATCCCCCACATCTGGGCGTTTCCCTTTTCGTCCGCCTGCTGGACGTGGATGATGCCCACGTCGGGGTTCAGGGCGGGCACGAGCAGGGTCGGCTTGCCGTCGAAAGGGGAATCGATCATCTTGTATTTGCCTTCGCCCATGAAGGATTTCGCGCGCATCAGATCCGTGCCCACCATGTCCTTCACCGGAACGAACGGCATGCCCATGGCCCCGGCCATGAGCATGAGCGGCAGGGAGAGGTTCGAGTACTCCTCCACCTCGATCCTGTGGGGGATCCCCTTTTCGATGGCCCGCCGGTAGCAGCGTCCGAGGCCGTAGAAGCCGAGGGAGAGGAAGGTGGCGATGAATCGCCTGACCGTGCCGGCCCCGATCAGCATGTCGAAGTCGTCCGCCGCGTTGCTTCGGGTCACGGTCAGGTCCTTCCTGCGCTGCCGTATGATCTCGTGAATGGCCGAGAAGGGGGGCCTGCAGATGTACCCGCCGATATAGACGAAGTCACCGTCGTGCACGTGCTCCGAAATGGCTTCCTTCATGGTGGTCACTTTGCTCATCACTCTCCCGCTTCTTTCTCGAGACACTGTTTACCGCCTTGGCTGCCCGTGCCCCCCCAGGCGAAAGGGCAAGGGCGAAAGGGTCAAGGGGTGGTCTGATAGAAGAAAAGTTATTCGAAGCAACAAAGGGCAATTCGATGGTGAAATCTTGTTGAATTCCGTCTTCTACTTTTCATCCAGCCCTTTCGCCTTTTCCCTTTCGCCTTTCGCCTCAAAGCTCATACGCCGTCCGTTCGATGATCTCGTCCTGCGCCGTCTCGCTCAGGGCGACGAAGTGCGCCGAGTATCCGCTGATCCTCACGACGAGGTCCCGGTAGTCTCCTGGCCGCTTCTGCGCCTCCTGGAGCACCTCGGAGTCCACCATGTTGAACTGGACCTGGGAGCCCTCCCGCAGGAAGTATCCCTGAACGAGGGCCTTGAGGTTCCCGGGGTCGATCTTCCTGCCCGGAAAGCGCATGTTGAGATTCGTTCCGTTGTGAATGCGCCTCAAGGGCAGCTTTGTGACGGAGTTCGCTACGGCCGTCGGTCCGGACAGGGCGTTGCCCGTGGTGGGTGTCAGGCCGTTGCCGAGCACGTCCCCTGTGGATCGTCCGTCCGGGGTGGCAGCCGTGAGAGCGCCCATGGCGATGTGAAACCCGACCGAGAAGACCCCCGGCCAGAATCGCCCGCCCCGGTAATTCCGGTGCCGGGCCAGCTCGTCGCAGAAATGGTTCAGCACGGCGGCGCCCATCTCGTCCACCTCGTCCACGTCGTTTCCGTACTTCGGGATCTTCTGCCGGAAGTAGTTCCTCCTGTCTTCCGCGCCCTGCCAGTTCCCTGCGAGCCACGAAACGAGTTGTTCGAGGGTTGCGATCCCGTCCTCGAAGATCGCCTTCTTCACGGCGTAGAGGCTGTCCGCGGTGTTGGCGAAGCCCATGAGCTGGACGCCGGTGGAGTTGTAGATGGCCCCGCCCGAAGTGAGGTCGAGCCCCTTGTCCATGGGCCCCTGGATCATGGACGAGGCGAAAGGGGAAGGGACGCGCTCGGCGATGGCCCGGTCCAGGGCGGCCATGCCCCGGACCATCTGGCCGAGGAAGTGGGAGACCTGAGAGGTGTAGGCCCTCCAAAGGTCGTCGAATCCCTGAAAGGTGGAAGGATCCCCCGTCTCGATGCCGACGGGAATGCCGAAGACGTTGTCCACACCATTGCTCAGGGCCAGCTCCAGGCACTTGATCGCGCTGAACTGGACCGCAAAGGTGGAGCCGAAGGTCTTTCCCTGTGCGTTCGGCTCCAGGCATCCCACCACCCCGTAGTCGCGCGCATCCGGCAGTTCGTGCCCTCCCTCCACCAGGCAGGGGATGATCGCGTCGTCGTTGAAGAAGTGGAGCAGCACCCCGTCCTTTGCGCACGCGACGGCCTTCTCGAAAAACGCCTCCGGAGATTTTCTGCTCAGCCGGACGCCGAAATTCGGCTGGACGGTTCGGATGTCCGCATAGGCTTCCAGCCCGAGACAGCTCATCTCACAGGTGGCGTCCTCGCCGTCCGGCCCCAGCCCGCCCACCGTCACGTTCTGCGTCGTCTTCCCCTCGGCCCCCTCTCCTCCCGGGATGAAGGCCTCCTCGAGCACGTTCCAGATCTCGTTGGTCTTCAGAAAGAGCAGGGACAGGAGCTCCTTCGCTTCCGCACGGGTCGTCCTGCCGGCGGCCATGTCCGCGTCGAAGTAGGGACGCAGCAACTGGTCGATCCTTCCAAGGGAGATCGAGTTTCCACCCGACTCGATCTGGGCGATCAGGTGGATGAAGTACACGCTCTGGACCGCCTCGTGAAAGGTTTCCGCCGGATGCTCGGGGACGCGACGGCAGACGTGTGCGATCTTCTCCAGCTCCCTGCGTCGAACCGGATCCCCTTCGCTTTCCGCCATGGCCTCGGCCCGGTCCCCGTATCGATGGGAAAACCGTACGGCAGCCTCCAGGGAACGGATGACGGCGTCGTAGAAGAGTCCCTTGTCGCCGGAGCGCTCCTCTGTGCGCAGCCGTTCTCGACGTTCCCGGGCCTCTTCGATGACGCCCCGGAGGCCCTTCTTGAGCACCCGGGCGTGGTCCATCGTGAAGTGGCCGATGCCATAGGTGATCTCGAGCATCATGGTGAAGATGAACTTCTCCATGTCCTGGGCCACATCCGGCGGGAGAAGCTCCTGAAGACGGTCCTCCACCGCTCTGCCGCGCCAGAAGGGAAGAATCTCCTCCTTGATCTCCTTCTTCTCCTCCTCGCGGATCAGGGCCTTCTGCAGGGGCCTTGCATCGAAACCGTCGGCGTTCTCCTCGATCCACCGGTACTTGTTCTCCGGGAAGAGAGGAGCGCCTTTGAGCTTGGCGGTGCGACACCCTACGATCAGCTCGTCTTCCCGAATGGTCACGGAGATGCTGGCCAGTACGTCCGACAGGGCCAGGCTCATGCGTGTCAGGGGGTGCTCGTTCCAGTTTTTCGCCATGGAGCGGGTGAGGGTTCGGGCCCTCTCCACGCAGACCTCCTGGGGGGCGTTGATGATGCGCGCCCGGAGGCGCTCCACCCGGGTACCCGCCGGTCGGGTGCAGGGGCTTTGTTCGGCCGGCATGACTCCCTCCCGTATCTTACACAGAGGGCTCGATGGGGTGCGGCGACTTCACACCTGAATGTCCATGTGCTTCAGAAGGATCCTGTCCCGGATCGCCCGGGGAAGGCACCTGTTCAGGAGCAGGAAGAAGGTGCTCATGAAATCCACCTGGTTGTGCAGGGCGGGACTGTCCCGGAGAAGGATCTTGACGATCTTCTCCGCCGCCTCGACCGGGCTCGGCGCCGACTTGATCAGCTCCTCGTCCCGCTCCACGAATCTCCGGACCCGGTCCCTGTAAGGAGAACCCTCGGGTGGAAGCGTGTGGACCTTTGCCGCGAAGTCGGTGGAGACCTGTGCCGGCTCGATCAGGGCCACGTGAATCCCGAAGGGCTCCACCTCGTACCGGAGCGAGAGTACGAGGCCCTCGAGGGCGAACTTGGAAGCAGCGTAGATCGCTTCGAAGGGGAAGGGCACTTGCCCCACCAGGGAGGACATGGCAACGAGCTTGCCTGCCCGCCTCTCCCGCATGGAGGGCAGGAAGGCCTGGAAGATGGCGGCCGCTCCGATGACGTTGATCTCGAGGCATTTCAAAGCGTCTTCCAGGACGACCTCTTCGAAGGGGCCGAAAAAGCCGATCCCCACGTTGGACAGGACCGTGTCGACTTGCCTGAATTCCTCCAGGACCGTGTCCCGGAAGGTCAGGATACCAGGACGGTCGGTGATGTCCAACGGAACGAGATGGTGGCGTGTCCCGCTGCTTTCCAGCTCCGCCTTCAAGGATTCGATTCCTTCCCGATCCACGTCGAACCCCGCGATCGTAGCGCCCCTGGTCCCGAGCATCCTGGCCGCTTCCCGGCCCATTCCCTGGGCCAACCCGGTGATGACGATTACCTTGTTCACGGTTCCCCCTTTTCGTGCGTCACTCGCCTTTCGAGGACAAAGGACAAAGGTAAAAGGTCAAAGTAGCGAAGTTGGAACAATGGCTCAGGGCTACGGTGAGGACTTCGGGTTCAGCTGACTGTTTCATCCGCCCTTACCGCTTTGCCCTTTGTCCTTTGTCCTTTGTCCTCATCGAGGTCATCCGTATTTCAACCTTGCTCCTCGCCGCGCCGATGAGCTGCGCCCAGCTCTCTGATCGATTCCTCGAAATCGGGGTATCGGAACACGAATCCGGTCTCCTTGAGCTTCGTGTTGTCCACGACGTAGTCGTCGCAGAGGTAGTCGACCGCGGCCATCTCCAGGTCCGGGATCCTGCCTTTCAGGGCCGACAGGGCGCCGTCGAACCAGGCCAGCGCCTTCACCACCGGCAAGGGGAGGTGAAGCCGAGGCGGCTTCGTGCCAAAGGCCTCTGCCGCCAGTCGAAGAGCGGCGCCCAGCGCCGTTCGGCTGTCGTCGGCGATGTTGTAGGCCTGGCCCACGGCCTCGTCCAGGTGGGAAAGGTGTTCCAGTGCGGCGGCCACATCCTCGGCCCGGACATTGGCCAGGAGCTGCTCGCCCCTGCCCGGAATCGCCCCGAGCGAGGTGGGTCGGGAAAAGGCCTTGCCGGCCCCGTCGTTGCAGCGCGGTCCGTACACCGTGCAGGGGCGGGTCACGATGGCGGGCAGCCCCTGCTGAACCCTCTGCCACACCACGTCTTCCCCGTCCCGTTTGCTTCGACCGTAGTCCTCACACGGGTCTCGGGGATCGTCTTCCTGGAAGGGGCGGCCCCGGTAACGGCCGTACACGCTGGTGGAGCTGGCGTGGACGAAACGCCGGACACCGGCGTCCAGGGCAAGGCGTGTGATCCGGGCCACCCCCTGAACGTTCGTCGGGTGGAGCTCGTCGTAGGGCGTAGAGAAATTACAGATGGCACCCAGGTGGAAGACCCGGTCCACGTCGCCATCGAACAGGGCGGGAATGCTGTCCGGCCTCGCCAGGTCAGCGGGCACGAACTCGACGCCGAGCCTGTCGAAGAAGGAGGTGTCTCTTCTCGGACGGGCCGTTGCCCTCACGCGCACGCCGCGCTCGACCAGAAGCTCGACCAGATGGCTTCCCATGAAGCCGGCGGCACCCGTCACCAGTGTGATTCCGTCGGTTCCCATCGCAACCTCACCCGTCGGAGCCGAGCTCCATGAGCTGATTGCGGATCTCGCCGTCCGTGCTGGCGGCGATCTCCTTTCTGCTCCGCTTGAGCCACTGGAGGATCATTTCGTTGAGAAGCAGACCGAGCTCTCCCATCTGCCGCACATAGATGCCCTCCCGCCGCCACCTGCGCATGTTCTGACGCCGCTGCTCGAGCTGGCTCTCATACAGGTCTATTTGCCCGTCCACCATTTCCAGGGCCCGGTCCTTGCTTCCGAAACCGAAGAAGACGAACCGCAGCAGGAAGGGGTCGCGGAGCAGCATGGTTCCCTGGGGGTCGGAGACGAGCCATTCGGCGAACGCCTCTTTGCCTGCCGGCGTAATGGAGTAGAGCTTCCTCGAGGGGCCCCCGCTCCGGGACACTTCCTGCTTCGTGACGAGGCCTTCCTCTTCCATCTTCCTCAGGTTCGGGTAGATCTGGCCGTAGTTGATGGACCACATGTGGCCGAAATGCTGCTCCATGTGCCGCTTGATCCTGTATCCGTGCATGTCCTGGTAGTGGAGCAGGCCCAGGATCGCATGCCGGACAGACATGGGGTGTCCTCTCTGGGTGGATCAGGGGAACGGGCAGGCATTGCCCGGGTCAGGGAAGCCTATGGTAGAAGTATATATATTAAATGTATATACATGTCAAGACAAAACCCCTGCCCGGAAGAAGCGAGTCACAGCCGCGTCCGGAACCGACGGTTGGCCGGCCCGCTGCGCCTCGCGGCCGAGATCATTGTCTTGGCACCCTGCATTCAATAGAATGAGAGGCATGAAGCTGACACGAGAGCAGTACATCCGGTACAGTCGCCAGATGATCCTGCCCGAACTGCAGGGAGAGGGGCAGGAGAAGATCTTCCGGGCGAAGGTGCTCCTCGTGGGGCTCGGGGGGCTCGGGTCGCCGCAGGCCCTGTATCTGGCGGCTGCAGGCGTCGGCACCCTCGGTCTGCTGGACGGGGACCGGGTGGACCTGACGAACCTCCAGCGGCAGGTGATTCACTCCACGGACGACCTGGGCGTTCCGAAGGTGCTCTCTGCGGAAAGGAGGATCCGGGCCATCAACCCGGAGGTGCAGGTTCGAACCTACCCGGAGCCGCTCACATCGAAGAACGCGATTCAGATCATCTCGGAATACGACATCATCGTAGACTGCACGGACAACTTTCCCGCCCGGTACCTGATGAACGATGCCTGCGTCTTCCTGTCGAAGCCGCTCGTTCACGGGGCGATCTACCGTTTCGAGGGCCAGGCGACGGTCTTCCACGCGGCCCGGGAAGGGCCCTGCTATCGATGCCTCTTTCCGGTCCCGCCAGCACCCGGGGTCGTGCCCTCCTGCGCCGAGTCCGGCGTACTGGGCGTTCTGCCCGGCGTGATCGGAACGATTCAGGCCTCCGAGGTCACGAAGCTCATCCTCGGGCAGGGCAAGCCGCTCATCGGTCGACTCCTGTTCTGTGATCTTCTGTCCACCCAGTTCCAGGAAATGGCCATACGCAAGGATCCGAAGTGCCCGGTCTGCGGAGAGGAGCCGAGCATCCGGGAGTTGGTCGACTACGAGGAATTCTGCGGCCTTCGTGAACGGGAAGGAGCGGGCGGCATCGACCGGCCCGACCTGCCCTACGGTCTTCGGGTGGTCGACCTGCAGCGGAAGATGCGGGAGGGGGAACCGCTGGTCTTTCTGGATGTGCGCGAGGAATGGGAGAGGGCGCTCTATCCCGGCATGGACGGCATCCGAATTCCCTTCAGCAGGCTTCATTCGGAGTGGCAATCCCTGCTGCCCCACAAGGATCAGGAGATCGTTGTCTGCTGCCTCTTCGGTTGGCGAAGCCGTGAGGCGGCCCGGCTGCTGGCGGGCAAGGGGTTTGAAAAGGCCGTCAACCTGGAGGGCGGGCTGGAGGAGTGGGCCCTGTACCAGGAAGAATCGAAATGACGCTCTGTTTCCTTTCCGGGCTGAGGGAGATCGTCGGACAGGAGGAAGTCGAGATCGACTATGCAGGGAGGCTCTCCGGGCTGCTGGACCTCCTGGTCAGGGAGCACGGCGAAGGCCTTCGAAGGCTGCTCCTCGACCCGGAGAAGCCGGGCAGGAAGAGCGCTTTCGTGAGGATTCTGGTCGAGGGGGAGGAGGTCGGCCAGACCGACCCGGAACTGAGGGGAGGGGAGACGATCTTCCTGTTCCTGCCCATCGCCGGAGGATGAAGGGGGCCTCACAGGTGCGGATCGGCTATCTCTCCACACTCTACCACACATCCCATCTCCTGCGGCGGCTCGGGAGCGTCGAACAGGCCCTCGAGACCGGTTGCATGTGGCTTCTCTTCGGCACCGGCCCCGAGATGATCGGCGCCTTTGAGCGAAGGGAGATCGATATCGGGTATATCGGCCTTCCGCCCGCGCTCATCGGCATGGCCAGGGGGCTGCCCCTGGTCTGTGTGGGGGGAGGGCATGTGGAAGGGACCCTCCTCGTTGCGGGACCTTCTTTCCGCAGCCTCGCAGAGTCGGATGGTGTGGCCTCCTTCCTGAGGCAGTTCGAGGGCCGGCGGGTCGGCATCCCGGCGGCCGGCTCGATCCACGACGTGATCTTTCGCGCCCTGCTCTCGGAGCATTCGATCCCCGATGTGACCATCGCCAACACCCCCTGGGCCGATCTCATCCCCTATGCGTTCAGGAAGGGGGAGATCGACGCGGCCGTGGGCACTCCTCCCCTGGCCCTTCTCTGCAGCCGGGAGTGCGGGACCCGGACGCTCGCTCCGCCGGACGCCTTGTGGCCTTTCAACCCCAGCTACGGGATCGTGATCCGGGAGGAGATGATGGGACGGGAGGGACGGATCGAAGGGTTTCTACGGCTTCACGAAGAGGCCTGCAACCTCATCCGGGAAGCCCCGGACCGTGCGGCCCGGCTCACGGTGGATGCCCTTCCCGGACTGGATGAAGGCTTTGTGAGGGAAGTCTACGCCCTCTCGCCCAAGTACTGCGCTTCCCTGCCCGAGGCCTACCGCGAGGCGACGATGGCCTTTCTCCCCGTCTTGGACCGGCTCGGGTATCTGAAGGATTCGCTGCAAGCGGATGCGATCTTCGCGTCGGCGTGCATCGACAGGGTTCACCCGGGTCCCCATCACTACACCAGCCTCTGCGTGACCAGGCCGCTGTAGAACTTCGGGTAGAAGAAGGTCGACTTCTGAGGCATCGCCTCGTTGTCCTTTGCAACGCGGACGATCTCATCCATCTTGACCGGGTTCAGGAAGAAGCCGTAGGCGTATTCCCCCTCCGAGAGCTTGGCCATCGCCGAGGACAGGCTCTTCGCGTAGGCGAGCTTCCCCTGAAGAGAAGGGTCTTCCGTGTCGATTCCGAAAAGAGGCTTCAGGATCATCTCGTGCAGGACGGTGACGTCCAGTCTTCTCAGGGCCTCCGAGTCGGTTTCGATCGAGTCGACGGCCCCGGGATCCCTGAGCCGGAGGATGTAGTCGTCCCCATTGCAGTGGAAGCCGTAGGAGAACTTCTCTCCTGCGATGCGTTCCATCATCCGATCCCTTGGGACCGGTTCCGCATGAAAGGCCTTCCGGACGCCGGCGAGAACCCTGCGGGGTTCGTGGTCTTCGCGCTTGACGAGTCGATGGGTCGGCAGGATGACCAGGCCCTCGTGGTACATGTTCACCAGGGCCATCATCAGGAACTTCGCTCCTTCCCTTTCCGGGTGGGCGTCCCGGTACCGGAGGGCCGTGGTGTAGCGGTGGTGTCCGTCTGCGATGTATACGCTTTCTTCCTGCATTCGTTGCTGCAGGCGACCGATCCTTGCCGGCTCGCTCACCTTCCTCAGTTCGTGCAGCACATCGTCCATTTTGCCCGATGCGATCGGCGGGGTGTGCAGGACCTCTTCGAGCAGCCGGTCCACCTCTCCGGCCGGGTCCGCATAGATGCCGAAGACCAGGCCGAAGTTCGTTTCTGTCGCCTCCAGCAGGGCGTACCGGTCCTCCACGTGCTTCGCTATGACCTTTTCGTGGGGGTAGATGTGTTTCTCCCGGAAACCCTCCAGCTCCACCAGGGGGACGATCCCGGTCCTTCGCTTCTGTTGCCCGTCCAGATCGAAGACCTGCGAGTAGACGTAGATGCTTGCCCTGTCCTCCTGCCGCAGGACCCCCTGCTCGATCCAGGCGTGGAGGAGGCTGTTGATTCGATCTACGTCCCGACCGCATTCGTCCACGTCCGCGTCCTCACCCAGAATCAGCCGTACGAAATTGTGCGGCGAGAGGTCGAGCAACGCCTTCTGGTGATCCCTGCTGATCACATCGTAGGGAGGGCTGATGACGCTGGAGAGGTCTTCCTCACGGTATCGAAATCCCTTGAAAGGTTTGATGGCGACCATTTCTCTGTTTCTTCACCCGATGGTTGTGCTGATGGTTGACGGAAGCCCCGGGGAAACGGAGGCGTCCCCCGTGAAACGAATTGCCGAATGATGGCACAACCGCCCAGGGAATGCCAACCGCATCCATGAAGCCGTCCGCTTCTTCAAGCCCCGGTCGAGGCGCAAGGCCTGACCCCTGACCCCTACTGCTTCTGCCGGTACTCCCTGACCCGCCTCCTCGCCTCCTTTGTCTCGAGCCATCGAATCTCTTCGTAGAGGATCCCGCATTCCCGATAGGAGAGGCCTTCAACGAGACGGTTCGATTCGATCTGGTCCCGCGTGTGGGGGAATTCCCCTTCCCGGTCCTCCATCTCCTCTTTCATCAGGATCTTCACGTGGATCAAGTTTCTGGCCGCCAGCAGGTCGCATCGCGGGCCTTTGCCGGCGGGACGAAAGAGGTAGATCAGGGTGAGCAGGTCTCCGGGGCCCAGACCCCGGGACGTCCCACCGAACCGGCGCACGGCCGAGTCCAGCAAGTAGAGCGGCCGGAGTCGTGCCGATTCCGGCAGCCGGCCTTTCAACTCCGGCAGCAGGGCGGCGTGTAGCTCGCCCGCCTCGATGTAAACCGATGAATGAGCGTCGAGGGCCTGGACGATCTCTTCCGCTCGAAGCCGATCCCTGAGTCTGCCTCGGGCGGCGTCTTCCCTGGCAAAGGCCTGGGTGGCGGCGACCGCCGCGTCGAAGCCGTGGCCGGACGATTTCGCATAGTAGTCGAGCAGGGCCTCCGTGCATCTTCGTTCAGCCCAGTAGACGGCGTGATGGGGCGAGTCTTCCAGGATCTCCTCCGGCACGCCTCCGTTTCCGAAGAGGTCGTGAATCTCCAGAAGGCGTTCCATGAAGGGCTCGATCTGAAGAATCGCCTTCCCTGCTCCATGCAGTTCCCGGAGGAGCTGGCAGGATTTACGTCCGAATCGAGGGAAACCCGCGTCCGTCTCGAGCAGATAATCATCGATGGGCAGTTCCCCCCGAAGCATCGGAGCGAGATGAGGGCTCTCCGGTTCTTCCAGGATGATCGCCTCGTGGCTGCGCATGGTTTCAGCCGCCAGGGGCAGCGCCTCGATTCGGTGCGGCGAGAACGAAAGTGTAATGAGCTTGGTTTCCAATGCAACCGCCGTTTCTGGGCCGGATCCTACGTCCTTTGTAGTGTCCAGATCGCTTTTCCACAACAATTCCAAACACATGAGCAAGGAAGGTGCCGGCCCGGAGCACCTTGCATCACCCTCCACGTTGTGTTAGAGAATGACTCGGTCCGGTTTGATTCGGGGCCTGGCAGCTTCTTGGAGTGATTCGGAAAGAGGGTGCTCATCCGCCACACGCACACCCTGCAGGGAAAAGAGGATGTGAGGATGAAAGGATCGACGATCTGCGGACGGCTTTCGGACAGGTCTCCTCGATACGCGGTGCTGTGGCTCGGGCTGATGGCCATGTCCGTCCTGGGAGGCTGTGCCGCCTCCGAGCCGGTGGTCCTGTCCGAACCGATGGTGACCGCTCCGGTTTCGTACACCGATGAGGTGAGCCGCAGGCTTGCCCAGGGGACCTTCCAACGGCTTCCCGAGTTGTACGAGGACTATCGGGTGGGGCCCGAGGACGTACTGGAGGTCAGCATCTTCGAGTGGGAGTTACGGGAAGAGACGAAGAGTGTGGAGATCCGCGTGTCGGAGACGGGGCTGATCAGCCTGCCGGTCATCGGGGACATGAACGTGATGAACCTGACCGTGGAGGAGATCAAGGCGAAGATCGAGAAGAGGCTCAGGGACTGGCAGATCATTCCGAATCCCCGTGTCAGCGTCGTGGTCCAGCAGTTCAGGAGCAAGAGGGTTGCCGTCGTCGGTGCGGTGCGCGACCCGGGAACCTACACGATCCGCAGGAACGTCACCACCCTGCTGGACATCCTTTCTCTCGCAGGGGGCCCGGATCCCCGTGCAGGCCAGGTGGTCTACGTAATCCGGGACATCCGTCCGAGGCTCTCATCCGATGACGGGGCGGCATCGCCGAATGGGGGTTCCGCCAAACCGCCGGGGCTCCCCTTCGATCTGGGCGGGAAAGAGGTGATCTCCATCGACCTGTACGAGCTTCTGGAACTGGGAGACCTGAGCCTGAACGTGCTGGTCGGCCATGGAGATGTTGTGAACGTGCCGGAGGCGAAACGGTTCCACGTCATCGGGTTCGCGAGAGATCCGGGAAGCTTCGCTCTGAAGAAGCCGACCACGGTGCTCGAAGGGATCGCCATGGCCCGTGGATTCCAGGAGACCGAGGCCTCGAAGAAGCACTGCGTGGTGAAGCGGAAGACGGCGGACGGGGAGTACATCATCCCGGTCGATCTGGTGGCCGTCGCAGAGGGGGAGGCCCCGAATTTCTATCTACAGCCGGACGACATCATCTACGTTCGTCAGACCCGACTGCGCAGGTCGCTCTTGTTCGCTTACGAGTTCCTGGGCAGGATGTTCACCTTCACCGGCAGGATCTTCTAGCCGGCAAGGACACGGAGGCAGCCATGAGCCCGCCAGAACCGAAAGTCGGTGATCGGATCACCTTTCCCTTTGGAAAGGGGGAGAAGGAAGGAGTCGTCGAGAGGGTGTTCCAGAAGAACGTCTACCTTCGGGTGGATTTCCCGCGACATCCGGGAAAGCTCGTTCGACGCAAGATGGACGACCTGGAACCCAGGGGCAAGACGAAGAAGAAGAAATGAGGACAGGGGTCAGGGATCAGGGGCCAGACCCCGCCCCCGTCCCCCCTTGCGAAATTGGGGACAGCCACCGATTTCCATCCCGTCCCTGAGAAGCGCATTGCGAAAAGAAAGAGTCCCAGCCGGCGCAGTCGTATGCACGGGAAACGACCCCTGCCATGAGGCTGCCGGGAAAGGGTCAGATGCAAGGCACACGAAGCTTGCCCCCGCGAAGGCGGGGGGCCATGTAAATAGCATCGCCTACACCGTACGCCGCAACGATCGAAGCCGGGAGATTGCCACGCTTCGCTCGCAACAGGCATCGCAGATGACCGTTTCCCAGCAGCCTCATGAGGAGGGGGGGAGGAAGACGAAGGGATACGTAACCTTCACATGCCCCCTTTCCTCCGGTATGCGAGGGAACCGCCACTTGCGTATGTTGCTCAGGATGGCGCTCTCGAGAGGTGGGGAGCCGAGGGACGAGAAGACCAGCACCGTCTCCGTGATGTGGCCTGAAGGGGAGATCTCGAAGCGGACGGTCGCCTTGCCCTTGAGGGAGGGATCCTTCCGGAGCTGTTTGTTGTAAAGATAGCGAAGTCCCCCCAGGTAGGAGGCGACGACCTTTCGAATCTCATGGGCGGCCCGGCCCTGCTTTCCTTCCTCGAATTCTTCCTCGATCTCATCGGGCAGGTCCTCGATCCCCCCGTGGAACTCCACCTGTGTTTCACTGACCTCCCCGATCTTCGCGGCGTCCAGGATGTAGCCGATATCCGAACCCTTCTTTGCCACTTCGGGGAGGTTTCCCACGCCGAGGAAGTCCTCGTCGGGATCCTCCTTCCGCTCCTTGTTGCTCAGGTTCTTCAGCGCCTGGTCGAGTTCCTTGGACACGTCCCGCTTCTTGGAAGGATGGTAAGCCCGCAGGGACGAGTCTTTGCTCTCCTTGGACAGCATCCCGAGAAGGCCCTTCCTGGCCACCATCTTCTTCACGTCCACCTTCTTCTCCGGGATCGCCTTGGGGGAGCCCACGGCGCTGAGGGGCGGGGGGGATTTGAGCTTCTTCTTTTCCTGCTTCGTGAGCTTGCGGGGGGGCGGAGGGGGCTCCGGCGGCTTCGGCTTGACCACCGGCTTGGGGGGCGCCGGTTCCCGCACGATGATTTCGGCCACCTTCTTCGCCTCCGGCTTCGGGAGTTGAACCGGCCTCTGGATACGGATGCCCTGGAAATACTGGGCCGCCAGAATGCCCAACAGGAGGACACAAGCGAAGATGAGGGTGAAGACCCTCTCCTCGTAAGCCACGTGAGGATAGTGGAGCTGGGAACGAAAGGGCGTTGTGTTCTCTTGTTGCATGTCCTTCAGCGCTTCTTCGACATCAATCCCTTTGATAGACGGCGAGGGAGATGCGTGGGAAATCGGCCCTGTCGGCCGTGTACAGCACCTTCTTCAAAACATGAAAGGGGAGGGTGCGATCCGCCTGGATGGTGACCTTTCCGGCGAAATGAAACAGAGGAACCTCCTCCTCCATCTTCTTGAACTTCAATGCCTTCAACTTCAGGTCCTCATAGAGAACCGGCATGAGAAGCTTCTTCTCGGTGTACCACTCGGCGAGGTCGTCCATGATCACCTCGCCGTCCACGTAGACCCTGTCCGTAGCGACGGCAATCTCCACGGCCGGCTCGAGCTGCTCGCGGCTCACCGACTCCGGCATGAGGACGTTCCGGGCCATGTACATCAGGTGGCCGCCTGTGGAGTAGCTCAACAGGAGAAAGATCAGCAGGATCGTAAACATGTCGACCAGGGGCGTGAGCAGGACGGGCGACCGGCCGCCGAGCATGCCTTGGGCCCGGCGGGCCCGCAAGATCCTGGCCATGGGTTCTTGTGCCATAGGTCCTACCTGATTCCGAGTTTCTGGTCGATCTCCCGGGTGCCTTTCCGAAGGCCCTCGAAGTCCCCCTCCTCGGAAAAGGGCTCGGAAAGGGCGATGTCCGGGAAAAGGGGCCGGCTACGCTTCTGCCCCTCTTCGGCGTAGTACTCCAGCCGGCAGGTATCCATGGCCTGGACGATCACATCGTAGGATACCTTGTCGTCCACGAGGAAGACAATCTCCTCGTGCTTCGGGTACTGCCCCTTCAGCTCCAGAAGGATGCGTTGAAGGCCCTCCAGATCGTAAAGGTCCCCCTCGAGGGGAAAATCGTAGCGAATGTCCTCATAGACCTCTTTCTCTTCTCCGGAGGGATCGTGGCTGATCGTGCCTTCCAGGGCAAGGCCCTCTTCCTCGAGCAGGAGCCGGAGTTCGACGATGCCGCTGGGGCCCTCCTCGGGCTTCTCCGTCTCCTCGAGGGTGGACGCCTCGGGAAGGTGCACCTGGAGCGCGGCGAGTCGTTCGAAAACCGCGGAGAGGAGGAGCAGTGGAACGAGGATGATGAAGAGACACATGATCGGTGTCAGGTCCACATCCGCACCCACGACCTCTCTCGTGGTGGTCTTCCTGGCGCCGCCCCTGGGTCTCACTTCGCTTCCCTCTCGGACCGCACCTGAGATTGAAGCAGATGTGCCGTCTTCACGCTGTATTCATCGATTTCATCCAGGAGCCGGTTCGCCTTGGACTGCAGCACCGAGTGGAACAGCAGACAGGGAATGGCGACAACCAGGCCGAAGGCGGTGGTGCTCATCGCGAGCGAGATTCCCCGGGCCAGCTGCACGGCCTTCTCCCCGGGCTCTGCGCTCGAGATGGCGGAAAAGGCGACAATGAGCCCGAGTATCGTTCCGAGGAGGCCCAGCAGCACGGCAATGTTGGCGACCACCGCGAGGTAGTGGGTGCGTCTCTGGAGCTTCGGGGCGACTTCGAGAATCGCCTCCTCCATGGCGGGCGCGACCTCCTCTTTCCTGATCTCGTACTGCTGCAGACCCGCCCGAAGCACGGCGGGCAGGGGGGAGTCGTCGCACAGACCGATGGCACGCTTGATGTCGCCCTTCATGACCGTCTGGCGGACCTGGGCGTAGAGCTTCGGGGCGTTGATGTTGTACTTGTAGTAGAGAAAGAAGATCCTCTCTAGGATGATCGCGATCCCCAGGCAGAAGACCAGAAGGATCAGATACATGAAATTCCCACCGCTTTGGAAGACCTCAACAACGGATAGTGGCATTTGCGCCTTCCTCCTCTGTCGCTTTCCTGTGGTCCCGGCCGGCGTGTCGCGGTTCAAGGCGGTGGAACGGCTGTCCGCCACCGCTGTGTGTCCTCTACCCACTCCTTTGAAACGGGATCGAGAATCTCGCTCCTGAAATCCTTCTCCCGCGCCTTTCGGCTGTACCGAAGAGAGGCCCTTGGAATGACAAACATGGTTTTGGGCTTTTCTACGTCGCCGTAAATCTCGAGCTCTTCCATTCGCAGGGAACGTTTCACCTGCCCGTCCCGAGCGGTCTTCTTCTCGGCGGGCCGGCTCACGCCCCGGCTGTCCCCGCCGCTTTGCGTCTGGCACAGGGCGCCGGGAGCCGGCAGAACACCGGTTGCACATACGCAGAAGGCGAACGCCATGACAAGGAAGCGGACTCGTGACTTCGTGAAACCCTGATTCCTCGTATCTTCCATTCTTCTGTATCCATGGCCGCAATTCACTACACTACCACAAGAGGGGCGCGAAGTGGAGATGCCGGTCCGGGGCGAACCGGCCGCCGTCTCATGATGCCGTTTCCGCCGCCACCTCGACCTCATCGCCTCCGGCGAGCCATCCTCGGAACATTTCCTGCTGCATAGTCCCGCCCTTCTCAAGGTATTCCCGCAAATAGGCGGTCGCCTTCTCCATGTCGTCCAGGTATTGCCCGTACACAACCACAGCATTCAGAAGGGCGGGCAGGAAGGATGGGTCGATTTCCAGGGCATGCATGAAGGCGGAAGCCGCGTGGTCGTAGGATCCCCCTTCGAGGTAGAGCCTTCCCAGGTTGTTGAAGGCCTCGGGCCGGCTCGAATTCAATTCGGAGGCCTGTATCATGTCTTTGCGCGCCTTCTGGGTGTCCCCTTTGAGGCGGTAGGCCACGCCCCGATTGTTCCAGTCTCCGTAGGCAGGCTCCTCGCCCTGCAGGATGCGGGTGTACACGGCGATGCTGTCCTCGAGCCATCCGGCTTGCATCTGGCGGTATGCAAGCATCCGCAAGACCCGGGCGCTCGCCTTCGGGTTGTTCAGAACAGCGGAGAAGCTCTTCTTCGCCTCTTCGGTCCGGCCGAGTTCTTCCTGCACCCTTCCCAGTTCCACACAGGGATCGAGGAATTGGGGGAGGAGGGAGATCGCCTTTTGGAGAGGCTCGATCGCTGCTGCATATTCACCCCGTTTGACGAGACAGACGCCCGTGAGGTAGTAGGCCCCTGCGTACCTCGGGCTGATCACGGCCAGGGTCTCGAAGTTCGGTTCCGCTTCTTCCAGATTTCCGTCCGCCAGCTCGATGAGGCCCAGGTTCAGATGTGCCACCGGATTGCGCGGATGTTGTTTCAGGGACTCCTTGTAGGCCGACCGTGCCAGCTCGTTCTCACCGGCGATCTGGTAAAGAATTCCGAGATTGAAACGAACTTCGTACAGGGTGGGCTCCTTTTCCAGGAGTTCCTGCAGGAGGTCTGCGGAGCGGAGGACCCGGGATCGGTTCAGCTTTCCCTGCTTCATTCCCTTCCGCAGGCTGTCCAGGATCTTATCCAGGTCCGCCTGGAGTGATTCCGCCTTCTTCGCAGAGAAGGCCCTGGGCTGGGACGTGTCAATCGTCCTGACGAGCGCCCGTTTCGGCTTCCAGGACTCCTGCCAGACCAGTGCGTCCTGAAGCATCGGCGGGTAACGATCCGGGGCGATGGAGGCGAGGCGGTTGTAGGTCTTCAGAACCCATTGGTCGAACACCCCCTTGTCCTTCGCCTTCTGGAGCGTGATCTCATAAGAGGTCACGGCCTTCTCCCGGTAGGGCTCCCCCTGTTCCTTCAGGAGCTCCCGGTATACCCTTTCTTCCTCGTCGCTCAGCCCCCTCGGAAGCTCGGACTTCAGCAGGCTCTGCCAGAACGCGTCGTACGCCTCGCCCACGCGGAAGGCGGACGCCAGGGCGTACTCTCCGGCACCGGACTTGACCGTCTCCATGTATCCCGAGACGACGCGATCGAGGAGTGACTGTTTTCTGGCCAGATTCTTCTTCAGCGGCTCTTTCAGCTCGACGGAAAGGTACTCCGTGTAGACCGGCTCCAGGGTCCGGAAGCGCGCCGTGCCGACATAGATCGGGTCGACGGTGAGGGCGGAGTCCTTCGCCTTTGCCCTGTCGTAATCCCTCAGGAAGGCCCGGTAGGCCTGCATCGCATCCTGCGGACGCCTCTCCGCCTCGCACATCAGGGCTTCGAGGTAGGCGAACTCCAGCTTACGGGACGTGTCGGATGGATAGTTCTGTGCATACCGGGCAAAGAGCTGTCGGGCCTTCGGGTAGTCCTCGTTCTTGTAGAACCGTTTGCCCAGCTTGTACAGGGTTTCCTTCGCAAGGGTGCTCTCCGAATCCTTCTCATACAGCTTCTCCAGGTGCAGGAGCAGTCGATCCCACTGCTGGGTCCTCTCGTAATGGCCCAGAGGGGCGAGGAGGGAATCACCGTAGTGCTTGGAGTCCGGGTAGTGAAGAACGATCTGCTCGTAACAGGCGGATGCCCTGGCCGGATCCCCCGCCTTCTCGTAGCAGACGGCCGCGTTGAACAGCGCATCCGGTGCGATTTCGATCCGTGGAGCCTCCTCCACCAGGTTCTCGAACCGTTCCGCCGCCTGGAGGTAACTCCCCGCCTCCTGATCCGCCCGGGCCTGCTGGAACTGGGCGAAACGCAGCAGGTGCTCCGTTCGATTCCTCTGCGCCTCCGTCAGGTCGAGGGGTTGTCGCTCCAGATCGCGCGCCCGCTGCTCCAGGGACTCGTACTGTCCCCCTTCGAACAACGCCTCCAGTTCCAGCAACCAGGCGCGGAGCACATCCTTGTTCTTCGGGCGTGTTTCGATGATCTCACGGAAGATGAGCGCCGACTGGCTGTAGCGGCCTTCGTTGAACAGGATTTCCCCCTGCTTGAACATGATCGGCACGGCCTTCTCACTTTCCGGGTCCATCTGAAGGAAGTCGCGGTAGGCGACGAGGAGCGTGTCCGCATCGATGCGCTCTTCCGCCCGCAGGGCCTCGAGGCACTGGATACGCTTCGAGGCGGCCTTGTCGCGGTATCGGCCGTAGATCTCCGCATCGGCCACCTTTTCGTACTGGACCGCCGCCTCGTCGAGCCGCCCGGATTCGTAGAGACACTCGGCAAAGAGGAAGCGCGTCTCATACGCCTTTTCGCCTTCCGGGAAGTAGGTCAGCATCAGCTTGTACAGGGCGATCGTCTTCTCGTATTGCTCCGGGTCCTTGGTTTCGCGGGCAAGCTTGTGGCTGGCAAGGAGCTCCTGATGGAGGGCGTCTCTGAGGATGCCGTCCACCCGACTTCGAAGCTCCGGGTCCTGGTTCGCTTGGTCCCAGGCCGTTCCCCTGCCGTATCGATCGATCATGGATGCCTGGAGGTCTTTCGCCTCATCGAACCTTTTTTCCGTCTTCAGGGCCTCAATCAGGGACTTCTCCGCAAAAGGGGCCTGCGCTGCGAGCGGATACGTGTCGAGGATCTTACGGTAGGTGTCGATCGCCTCGCCGTACCGTGCCGTCTCCTGAAAATAGGCGCCGAGCTGCACGGAGAGGTCCAGACCATAGGGTGGATTCTCGAGGTTCTTCAAGAAGGCCTCGAGAGCGGCGGCCCCCCCGGCTTCGCTCAGGATCTTCGCAAGAATCTCGAGGGATTCCTGGTACAGGTCGCCCCGCTGGTCTTCCGGTCGTTCCGAGTTGAGCGCGAGAACCCGGGCAAAGGAGTCCTTCGCCTTGTCGAACTGATCCATTGCATACTGGGCCCAGCCGATCTTGAACAGGGCCTTTTCGAGCTGGGGTGTGTCCCCCATCTCGAGCACCTTCTCGTAGTACTCGATCGCTTGGGTGAAACGGTTCGTCTCGAAACTGTGCTCTCCGAGGCGCAGGAAGATCTCCGGCGCAAACGTTTCTCCCGGAGCCGTCAACGCAAGCTCGTCGTACAGCGCTACAGCCTTGTCCAGGTCCCCCTCCTCCTCATAAGAGTAGGCGAGGTTGTAGAAAACCTCGGGACGGTGCTTGGAGTCGGGAAAGGCCTCGAGAAAGGCATTGTAGGCATCCCGGGCCGCCTGGAAATCGTACTGCGGCGTGGTGTCCGGCTCTGCGCTCCTGTACCCGAGCTGGTACTGCCGGTACGCTTCGTCGTAGGAACGCATGTCCTTGCGGAAGTCGGCCAGACATTGCTCGAAGATCAGGTGCGCCAGGTTGAGCATGCTCGCCTCTACGGTAGCGGGATCGAGGCGCTTCTTGTCGGCGAGGAGGGCCCTGTACTTCTGGATCGCCCGGGCCCGATTCTGGTTCTCGGACAGGACGATCTCCCTCTGGCTCTGCCTGCCGGTCTCCGCCTTCTCCCTCTGCATCCGTTGGGAGATTTTCTCCGTGTTCTCTTCCGCTTCTTCGAAGAGGTCAGCGGGAGGCTTCTCCTTCTGCTCCTCTTGCTTGTCCTTTTTCTTCTGGAACAGACCGGCGTGAACGTCCCAGGGAACGGAGAGGGTCAGGAGCAGCAAAAGGCCGAGGAGGATCCAAAGACCGTCTCTTCCTCTCGCGGAAGCAGGCTCTTGTCCAAACATGAGGGCGCACTCCTTCTATGGCAGATCTTCTCCGGGTGTCTCTCCCCCTTCGGAGGCCCCGGCTTCGGGTCGGTCTCCTTCGTCCCCCCCCTCCGTACTCTGTTTCATTCTCTCGAGGATCCGCTCCTGCTCCTGCACGAGGGCATCTGCATAATCGAATTGCGTGCGCGCCAGGAGCCCCTCGAGAACGTCGAGCCTCTTCATGTGCAGGTTCGCGATTTCGCGCCTGGCGAGAAGGGCGAGCCGTCCCCGCACCCTCTCGGTTCTTTGTTCCATCCGGCCGAGCGTTTCCAGTGATGAGAGTACAGGGGGCGGCCGGTGCCCCGCGAGAGAGGGATGGTCGAGCAGGAAGACGGCGGGAGACTGGACGTCCCAACTGCGAAGCGAGAGATACACCCTGACGAGGGTCATCCACTTCTCGAGCAGGAGAAAGCGGGTCGGCTGAGACGCACTGGCGGAGACCTCTTGAAGCCCGGTCGCCCATCTTTCGAGGATCGCTTCGGCTTCCTCGAGAGTCTGCATCGTAAAAGCGAGCTTTTCCAGGACCCGGTTCTTCTGCTCCAGTGAGAACGGCAGGTGCCGGACGGAGCTGCGCAGATCCCTGAGGATTGCGTGGGCATCCCTTCCGGTCTCCGGGGGAAGCAGCAGGGTTTCGAGCTCGGTCCGGTAGAAGTCCAGGCAGTCCCGAAGAGAGGCCTCCTTTTCAGCCTGCGTCAGCAGGCCCAGCAGGCTCCCCGTGTAGATCGACCGGTACTCCGTGTCCAGCAGGGCGAGAGAAAGATCCAGAAGGGCCGCGAGCGAAGGATCCAGATCCGGGACGGGTACCTGCAAGGGGGGATACACCTCGAGACCGGGAGGTCCATCTGCCGGCTCCGGAGGTGCAGCCGGGGATACGATCCTTTCCATGAGCAGGCCGGTCTGCTCCAGCCCCTCACGAATCCCGACGAGAGCCTTGAGCCGGGTGGAGGTGTATTGGAGCTTCTGCAGCAGAGGTTCCATTTCCTCCGGAAGATCCGCCTGCCGGTCCATGACCGGCGCTTGCTCCGGTACCGTCATCTCGTTTTCCCGCCGGTCCAGGAACCTTTGCGACAGCCAGTCCAGCCATTCGGGATCGTTGCCGTACTTCCTGTACTGAGAAATGCGGAAGTGGAGGTCGTTCAGAACATCGCGGTAGACCTGGAACGCATCCGGATAGCTCTTCGCCCTGGCGAAGGCATCGGCCATTTCCAGGTGGGCCTCGGTGAGGCGGTCTGTGTCCGCGTAGGAACCTTCTACGGCCTGGAAATAGGCAATGGATGCTGGAAAGTCCCCCATGGCACTGTAGGACCAGCCCATTCCCATGAGGGCCTCGGGAAGGAAATAGGAGGATCGTCGCAGGTTGCGAAAGCCTTCGATCGCCTTCTCGTAGCTCTTCTGCTGGTAGAGCATCCTCGCCTGGGTCAGCCAGGCCATCTCCTTCAGCATTTCCGGAACGTTCACCCCGGGCGGGGCCTCGTGGACCACGCGGATGATGAGCAGGGCCCGGTCCGGATCACCCTTGCGGTAGAAGATCTGGGCGAGGGTGTAGAGGGCGTAGGGATAAACCTCGACGTCAGGCGGAACCTGCTTCAGCAGTTCTTCCGCCGGTCCGTCCCTGCCGAGGATGTAGAGGCTCTGGGCGATCAGGTAGAGGCTCTTGGGATGCAGACCGTCTCGCTGGTCCTGAGGCAGATCTCCGAACAGGCTGGCAACGGCTCTGTGGTTCCCTTGCTGGGCGAGGACTTCCACGATGGTCTGGATCGCCTTCTGAGAAAGGTGGCCCGCCGGATACCGGCGCAGGAGCAAGCGGCAGTCCTCGAGCGCCTCCTTGCGCATGCCGAGGGCCCGGAAGCATTGAGCCCGCTGAAACAGGAGCGCCTCCGTCGCTCTTTCGGGCATGCCGGGATAGGAGGCGGATGCCTGCTTCCACAGGCCGCACTCCCAGCAGGAGGTCAAGGAAAACTCCGGGGGGGGAGTCGCCGTGAAGTCGAGAAGCATGGCGAAGTAGTCGTCGCCCAGAGGATTGGGCCGCCATTTCGCGCGGTCGAGTGCATCGCAAGCAAGCGTGTCGAAGGCGGTGGCGCCCGGGGTCTGGGGCAAAAGGATCAGCAACGCCCCCAGGAACAGCAGCCTGGCAACCCGGGAGCTGATTCCATTCGTGCGGCACTGAGAGAAACTGGTGTGAGGAAAGGCTCTCATAAGGGCTCGGAGATCGAAGAAGCGCGGGCTGGATTCTCTCATCCCTTCCGTTTGAATAGCATCTCCGGGTGTTGAAAGCAACCTGTTGATACCGCAGGTCTTATTCGGCACTCGGAGGACGCAGGAGGTTCGAGGCAACCCTGTCTTCGACGGGGTTCGATCCGGTCGTGCGGGGTGTGCAGGCCTACATTGACAGGCGGTTCTGGGGACAAGTAGAGTGAGAACGCGAGGTCGGAAACCGCAGCCGCGACTCGGTGTGGCCGTGGTTCCGCCGCGGGGAAGGGGACAGACCCATGGCTCGAGTTCTCGTGCTGGACGAAGAAGAGGCCGTTCGCAACAATCTTGCTGCCTCGCTTCGCGACAAGGGTCATGATGTGGAGGAATGCAGTGAAGCCCCCCGGGCCTTCCTGCGGATGGAGGAGGAGGATTTCGACCTGGTTCTCTGTGACTTCTGGGCCGGGGAAAGATCCCTGGCACTCGAGGTTCTTGCCTGGGTGAATGCCCGGGAGGCGGCAACAGAGGTGATCGTTCTTGCGCACGAAGGGAACCTGGAGGACGCGGTGAGGGCCACCAAGGAGGGGGCGTATGACGTGCTCCCCCGGCCCTGCGATCCGAATGCGGTGATCCGAAGCGTGCGGCACGCTCTGGAGAGGAAGAGGCTGAAGCGGCAGGTCCGGCATCTCTCGAGCGTTCTGAAACGACGGTTCAGGGTGGAGGGAATCGTCTACAGAAGCCAGCAGATGGAGGAAATCATCGGGCTGGTCAAGCGGGTATCCCAGGTGGACGCCACGGTTCTCATCCAAGGAGAGAGCGGGACCGGAAAGGAACTGATCGCCCGTGCCATCCACGCCCGGAGCCCGAGAAGAAACGGCCCCTTTCACGCAATCGACTGCGGATCCATCCCCGAGAGCCTGCTGGAGAGTGAGCTGTTCGGACACACGAAGGGGGCCTTCACAGGGGCCACGTCCGCCCGTAAGGGGCTCTTCGAGGTCACCCTCGGAGGGACCCTGCTCCTGGACGAAGTCGGCGAGCTGTCGCTGCCTGTGCAGGTCCGGCTCCTGCGCGTCCTTCAGGAAAGGGAGGTTCGCCCCCTTGGCTCGGATCGGGCGCACAAGATCGATGTTCGGATTCTGGCGGCGACGAACAAGGATCTCCAGGAGGAGGTCAACCGGGGAACCTTCCGGGAAGACCTCTTCTACCGGCTGAACGTAATCTCCATGCGGATTCCGCCTCTCCGGGAGCGACCGGACGACATCCTTCCTCTGGCCGAGCTCTTCCTCCAGAACTACGCCAAGAAGGCGAGGCGCCCGCCGTTGAGGATCGACCCCGCCGCAGCGAACCTTCTGCTCCGGCACCGTTGGTCCGGGAACGTGCGGGAGCTTGAAAATGCCATGCAGCGGGCAGTGGCACTTGCATCGGGAGATACCCTGCAGGTGGAAGACCTGCCCCATGCAACCGAGGAGGAGCCGTTGGCACCTCCTCCGCCTCTCGACGTGGAGGGGACTCTCGCGGAGATGGAGAAGCGGTACATCTTGTATGTACTGAACAAACAGAAGGGGAACCGGGCCCGAACGGCATCGGTGCTCGGGATCGGGCGCAACACCCTCTGGCGCAAGCTGAGGTCCTACGGCTACAAGGATCGGTAGGAGAAGATGTACACCGGGTTCGACCCTCGCAGGTTCCGTGGGCAGTCATTTGCCTGGTGAAATTTCAATCTCTCTGCAGATTTTTCTGGTAGTACTTGACGTCCCGCAGCCTGAACTTCCAGTACTTCCCTTCCTTGACGCCCCGGAGTTTTCCCTTTCGAGCCAAGTAGATCACGTCATCCGGGGGAAGGTCCAGGATGTGGGCCACGTCCTTGGATCGTAACATGGTCTCTTTCTTCACGGCCGGCATAGCGCTTCCTCCCCTGAAAATTACACTAACCATAACACTTCTATACTGCGTTGTAAAGGCAAAAATGAGAAAAGAGGCAAAAATTGCCTGCTTTTGTGTTGTTCTCCCGCTTGCCCCGGTTGGCGAATAAATGTTTTATATTTGATAAGATTCCCTAAAGGAGCCAAAGGTTCCCGGAAGGTCTCCGATTCTGGCCCCGGAGAGAGCCGTCGGGGGCATCTGTGGCATTGGCGGGCGAAAAGTGATATACAGTAAGATTTTGGCCGGAAAGGCTGGTCGGAGAATTGCCGCAGGCTCCGGGTCTCCTGCCTGCGGTGCGCCACTGCAGCGAACGCGCAGAGAGGAGGCGGGGTTGCGGTACATCATCGTTTGCGACGACGAACTGCCCCACTACTTCATCGGGCAGCAACCGAAGCGGGAGGTTCTGTTCCTCTGTGAGGATTCTTGGCTGCAGAAGCGCCTCAACCGGCGAGGCGTGAAGTGCAGAAGCGGGAAGCTGGGGGACCGGGCCGTCTACCAGCGGTTGAAGATCTGCCCCACCGACCGGATCGGTGTCTTCCTGCGGGACGAAAAGACGAGAGACGGGGCCTTGCGGGCAATCCTGGAACATACGGATGTGCTCGCCATTACGCTCTTCGTCATGGAAAGGACCCGCAAGAGGGAGTCGGCGGTTTACATGCATCCGAGGGTGCGTTCCGTACCCATGGAGGACCTTGTTCGAACCGGTTTCATCAACGAGCTCGAAAAGACGGTAAGTGCCGCCCAACTCCGCACGCTTCGTTCGATCTTTCATGACCAGGAGCGGGTTCTCCTCCTCGTGCAGTATGACCCGGACCCGGACGCGGTTGCCAGCGCCCTTGCAATGAGGACCCTTCTGGGGAGGAACCGGCTGAGCGCACCCATTGCCACTCTAGGCAGGGTGACCCGGCCGGAGAACCTGGCCATGCTGAAGCTGCTCGATATCCAGGTGAACGAGATCGGGCTCAAGGAACTGGAAGAGTACAGCCGAATCGTCCTCCTCGATGTCCAGCCATCCCATTTTCGGGAGGAGCTCCCGCCCGTCCACGTCATCATCGACCATCATCCCGAGACGGACAACGCCCTATGCCTGTTCAAGGACATCCGTCCCCACTATGGGGCGACTTCGACGATCCTGCAGGAATACCTGGATGCGGGAGGTGTGAAGATTACCCAGAAGCTCGCGACCGCGCTCCTGTATGGCATCAAGACCGACACCCTGCTGCTGGAGCGGGAGGCGATCGAGAACGACCTTCGCGCCTATTCTTCTCTCTATCCCATGGCAAATCACCGGCTGATTCGACGGATGGAGAGGCCCCAGCTGCCCAAGGAGGACCTGAGCGTGCTCAGCAAGGCCTTCCACGAGCCCTCCATCGTGGATGATGTCATCTACGTTCACCTGGATGACCTGACACGCGAGGATATCGTTCCTTTCATCGCCGACTTCTGTCTGGAGGTGGAGGGAATCGAGTGGGCCGTCGTCTCAGGGGTCTATGATGGGAAGATCGTGGTTTCGGCCCGGAACTACGGAACCACCCGAAGCGCAGGCGAGCTGATGCGGGCGGCCT
The DNA here is from genome assembly GCA_964479535.1 of uncultured Thermodesulfobacteriota bacterium. GTDB lineage: Bacteria > Desulfobacterota > DSWW01 > DSWW01 > DSWW01 > S015-6. Next base: position 327,182 of record CAYZMM010000003.1, on the reverse strand, counting down.
TCTCATCTGTTGGATCCGCAGGGGGGCACCGGTCCATGGCAAAGGCCGTGATCCCTCTGGATTCCCTTGACGAGAAGGATTCAGCAGATCCCCGGCAGTTCGTTCGCAGTCGATTCCTGGAGGTCTACCGCGCCGCGTTGAAGAGTGCACCGCCTCCCCGTCCCGGGAGGAAGAACGGAGGAGGAGGGTCTTGACCGCTACCGGTCGGCTTCGGCTCGCTGCCGTGCAGATGTGCTCCCGGAATGACCTCGAGGACAACCTGCAGAGGGCGACGGATCGGATCCGGGAGGCCGCCGACAGCGGGTCGGACGTGGTCGCCCTGCCGGAGAACTTCGCCTTCATGGGATCGGACGCGGAACGCGCAGAGGTGGCCCAGGGGCTGGACGGGGAAATCCTGGGGACCTTAAAGGCCCTCGCGAGGGAGAAGGCGATCAACATCCTGTGCGGGAGCTTTCTGGTCAGGTCCTCGGACGAATCGGACGATCGGCCGACCAACACGAGCGTCTTTCTTGACCGGAAGGGAAAGGAGGCGGCCGTCTATCACAAGATCCACCTCTTCGACGTCTCCCTCACAGATGGTGCGAGCTACAGGGAATCGGAATACATCCGGCCGGGTGACGAGCCGGTCACGGTACGCCGGGAAGGGGTCACCTTCGGGCTGACGATCTGCTATGACCTGCGCTTTCCGGAACTCTACCGCAGGCTGGCACGCAAGGGCGCGCAGGTCATCTTCGTGCCTGCCGCCTTCACGATGGTCACCGGCAAGGAGCACTGGATGCCCCTCTTGCAGGCGAGGGCGATCGAAAGCCAGGTCTACGTGGTGGCGCCCGCGCAATTCGGCCGTCATGATGCGAAACGACAGACCCACGGGCATTCCGCCATCGTGGATCCATGGGGCGCGGTCCTTGCCCAGGCACCCGAGCGGGAATGCGTGATCTACGCGGACTTCGATGCGGAATATCTGGAAGAGGTGCGGCGCCGGATTCCGATCCTAGCCCACGAACGCCCCGACATCTTCAGCGCTCCATGAGGAACCCTGATGTACTGGTGGAAAGGTCGGGCCTGACCCCTGATCCCTGACCCCTACGCGAGGGGTTAGAGTGGGGCGTCGGAGGGGCGGGGCTCTTCGGCCGGGGGCTTCGGATCTTCTTTCGAACGCTTTTTCTGGTAGAGGTTTCTGCGCAGGCTCGACAGGCGGTCCACCAGCAGAACGCCGTCGAGATGGTCGATTTCGTGTTGCAGGCAAACGGCCAGGAGGCCGTCCGCCTCGATGGCGGTCTCCTGCCCGTCGGGCAGAAGGGCCTCCACCCTGACCGTCTCAGAGCGCTTGACCTCCACGAGGAGGTCCGGGCAGCTCAAGCACCCTTCTTCGCTCGTCGTCTCGCCCTCCTTGTCCACGATCCTGGGATTGACGAGCTTCAGCAGGGTGTCACCGGCTTCTCCACGCTGCACGTCGACGACAATGAGCCGTGATCCTTCCCCCACCTGGGGAGCCGCAAGGCCGATGCCGTTGTTGAGGTACATGGTTTCCGCCATGTCGTCCAGAAGGCGACGGATGCGGTCGTCGACCCTGTCCACGGGCGGGCACTTTGCCTTCAGGGCCGGGTCCGGGTAAGTACGAATCTTGAGGATGGACATAAAACAAGGTCCTTCTCGTCGTGTCGGAAATGCTTTATCCGTTATAGATCGATGATGTCCATTAGATGCGTCCAAACGTACAGGAAGTTCCCGGTGGTCAGAACGGATCCTCCGTCGCGCCACCGCCCCCGCCCGGGTCGAGGGCATCGCCGGAGGCGATTTCGTCGGCCATCTGATCGATTTCGTCCTTGCTCACGTCTTCCCCGAGCTCCCCGCCCATGCGCTTCAGCCACCGGGCCATGCTCGCAGGGTCGTTCTCGTCGATACCGGACAGTCGGCTGGGGTCGGTCAGGGACTCCAGCCGCGCCTCCTCCGACTTGATCGACGCGAACCGCGAAACTAGGCGCTTCACGGCCGTACAACTGCAGTGTGGGCAGCGGAGAGAGGATTCCTCTCCTGCCCGTAGGACCAGGACTTCAAACTTCTTCCTGCATTCGGTGCACCGATATTCATAGATGGGCATGGTCTTCGATCTCCATCCTTCTCATTTAATCGTCCTGAACCAAGGGATGTCAAGGTCCGTTTCATCGATAGCCTCGCCACAGGATCGTGTCCCGCTTCCACGCTTCATCGTCCGTGACCGGGTAGTTGATGTTGTAGTGAAGGCCGCGGCTCTCCTTGCGCGTGTTGGCGCTGGTGATGATCAGGTCGGCGACGAGGGCCAGGTTGCGCAGCTCGATCAGATCGCTCGTCACGAAGAAGTCCCAATAGTACTGATGGATCTCCCCGTTGAGCGCATCGATCCTCCTCTTCGCTCTTTCGAGCCGCTTGTTCGAACGGACGATGCTCACGTAGTTCGACATGAGCCGGCGAATCTCGTCCCAGTTGTGGGTCACCACGATGGATTCATCGCTGTCGACGGCGTGCCCGCTCGTCCAATCCGGAATGGGGGGGGACGCTTTCCCCTGTTCTCTCATCCGCCGAACGGAGGTGTCCGCGGCGCGCTGCGCGAACACGAGGGCCTCCAGCAGGGAGTTGCTGGCAAGACGATTGGCTCCATGGAGCCCGGTGCAGGCCACTTCACCCACGGCATAGAGGTTCTGGATGTCTGTCTGTCCGAATGCATCCACCATGACGCCTCCGCAAGTGTAGTGGGCGGCCGGCACTACGGGGATGGGCTCCCGGGTGATGTCGATTCCGAGGGACAGGCATTGTCGGTGGATGTTCGGGAATCGTGAGCGAACGAAGTCCGGATCACGGTGGGTGATGTCCAGGGTGACGCATTCGTCTCCCCGCCTCTTGAGCTCGTTGTCGATGGCCCGTGCCACGACGTCCCGGGGAGCGAGACAGCCCTGGGGATGGTATTTCTCCATGAAGGAGGATCCGTCGTTCAGCCTGAGGATGCCTCCTTCTCCCCGGACCGCTTCCGAGATGAGGAAGGATTTCGCCTTCGGATGGTACAGGCAGGTGGGGTGGAATTGAACGAACTCCATGTTGGCAACCCGGGCGCCTGCCCGGTAGGACATGGCGATGCCGTCCCCTGTGGCGATGTCCGGATTGCTCGTGTAGAGGTAGACCTTGCCCGAGCCCCCCGTTGCGAGCACTGTGACCGGGGAAACGAAGGTATGCACTTCGTTCCTCCGGATGTCGAGTACATAGGCCCCCCAGCACTTCTTCTCCTGCGGTGCGAGGTGGCGGTCCCGGGGATGCAGGAGGAGGTCGATCGCAATGTGGTAGTCTCGAAACCGGATGCGAGGATGATCGGCGGCGATGGCGAAGAGCTTGTCGATGATTTCCTTCCCGGTGAAGTCGGAGGCGTGGAGAATCCTTCGTTTCGAGTGCCCCCCCTCCAGGCCCAGATCGAACTCGTCCGGCGTCTTGTTCTTCCGTATCGTGAATTCCACCCCTATACGAACCAACTCCTCAATGAGGGAGGGGCCCTCGGCGATGACCATTTGAACGATCTCGAGGTTGCAGAGTTCGGCCCCGGCGACCAGGGTATCCCGGACGTGCTCATTGAAGGAATCCTCCTTGCTCGATACCGCAGCGATCCCGCCCTGTGCGTAATTCGTGCTCGACTCTCTCACATCCTTCTTGGCGAGGAGGGTCACGGTGCCGTGCTGAGCCGCCTGGATAGCGAACCAGAGACCTGCGATGCCCCCCCCGATGACCAGGAAATCGCTCTCGTGCCGCATGGTTGTCTCCTTCTCCCTTTTCATGTGGCCTTTATTAAATCAGAAAACAGGACGAACTGTAAGAGGAGACGAAGAAGGAGAGACGGACGACCGTGGTTTGACAAGGTCGGGGTCTTCTAGAATGATGGAGACGGACGTGAACGAGGCCGTGGAGTCAGGAGCAGGAAGCCTGGGCGTGAAACGGGTCGCCGTTGCGGCGGTGCTGATCGCGTTGTTCGGGGGAGCCCTGCCCCCCGCCACAAGGGGGGATATCTACTGGTTTCAGGACGAGCAGGGCGTGGTGCACATGTCCAACGTCCCCGTGGACCAGCGGTTCCGGTTCAAGGAACGAGAGCGCGTGGACAGGGAGATCAAGGTACTTGCCGGTAGGCCGTTGAAGCGCTATGACGGGCTCATAGACAAGGTTGCACGCGCCGAGGGCCTGGACACGGCCCTTCTCAGGGCGGTTGTGGCGACGGAATCGAACTTCGATCCGGATGCCATTTCGAAGAAGGGAGCCCTGGGATTGATGCAGCTCATGCCTGAGACGGCTCGGAGGATGGGGGTGACCGACCCCTTTCACCCGGCCGAGAATCTGGAGGCGGGGGCCCGACACCTCAGGCGTTTGATCGACAGGTACCGGGGCGAACTGACCCTCGCCCTGTCGGCCTACAATGCGGGGGAAAGGGCGGTCGATCGTTACAAGGGGATCCCCCCGTTCCCGGAGACACAGAACTACGTGCAGAAGGTGCTCAAGGCGTACGGCAAGGAGATGTCGGGACAGCGGTCCTCGGGCGGGAAAGGGACGGAGTAGCAGCATGGCGGTTTCGGTCTCTACGAAGCGAATGCAGCGCGTGCCGAACACCCTGACGGTGTGCAGGATCTTTGCGGTTCCGGTGCTGGTGGTCCTTCTCTCTTTCCCGACTCCCCTGAATCGTGCCCTCGCCGCCCTGCTGTTCATCCTGGCGTCGATCACCGACTACTTCGACGGGTACCTGGCTAGGCGGTACGACGTGATCTCCCCCGTCGGAAAGCTTCTGGACCCGATGGCGGACAAGCTTCTGGTCATGGCGGCTCTGATCATGATTGTTGCCGCTGCGGACGGAGCCGTGCCTGCGTGGATGGTCGTCATCATCCTGGGCAGAGAGATCATGATCACGAGCCTGCGAGGGGTTGCTTCCGCCCAGGGAGTCGTCATCGAAGCGGAGGAGCTGGGCAAGTACAAGACGATCCTGCAGATCTACGCCATTACGGGCCTGTGCGTGCACCACACTTATTTCTACATCGATTTTCTTTTCGGTGGAATGTATCTTTTATGGGCCTCCCTGATTCTGAGTGTATGGTCGGGATTGGACTACCTTCGGAAGTTCTGGCATGCCGCGGTCCGTGAAGGATGAAGAGCCCGGGTCCGGGAGCCGGCCGGGCAGGGGCCCAGCGGAAGGGGTGACGGGAGGAGAAGGGCAGCACGCGCCCGGCCCACCCCCCCTCGCCGGCCTGGAGGCAATCCTCGGGTACACCTTTCAGAACCGAGGGCTCCTCGAAGAGGCCCTCACCCACCGCTCCCTGCTCAACGAAATCCCGGAGGAGGATCGTCGGGACAATGAACGGCTCGAGTTCCTCGGTGACGCGGTCCTCAGCCTCATCGTGGCCGAGTGGGTCATGCAGACCTACCCGCAGGAACCGGAAGGGGAGTTGACGAGGCTCCGTGCCGCTATGGTGAAGGAGAAGCCCCTTGCAGAGGCGGCCAGAGGGCTCAGACTGGGCGAGTTTCTCTATCTGGGCAAGGGAGAAGAGCAGATGGAGGGGCGCCGTAAACGGTCGATCCTTGCCAATGCTTTCGAGGCGGTCGTCGGCGCCATCTACCTGGACGGGGGGCTGGAAGCGGTTCGCGATTTCGTTCGGGGCACCTTGGAGTCGTTCTTGGAGGAGGCGAGGACCGATCAGCATGTGCTCACCGATGCGAAGACCCGCCTTCAGGAGCTCATGCTGGCACTCTTTCGAAGGTCGCCGTTCTATGAGGTCGCCGAGGAGCGGGGGCCGGACCATGCCAAGACCTTCGTGATCCGACTGCGGTTGAACGATCGTACACTGACCACCGGAAGAGGCGGAAGCAAGAAAGAGGCGGAGCAGGACGCTGCAGAAAGATTCTTGAAACATCTGGAGAAGAATCCGTTTGGGCTGCTATGATCCCATGACGGCTTTTTCGATCTTCGAAACCGAGCCATGGACCCGTCCCCCTCTCCACCCTGGATCGCACCCTTTTTTCTGGCCCATGCCGGATGTCCGCACCGCTGTGTCTTCTGTAACCAGGCTATGATTTCAGGGACCGCTTCCCCCCCTTCGCCTTTCCAGGTGCGGGAGGTGCTGAAATCCTTCCGGCCGTCTCGGGGCCCGGGTGAAAACCGGCGTCGCCAGATCGCCTTCTACGGCGGCAGCTTCACCTGCATGCCTGCGGAGAGGCAGGAGGCCTACCTGGAGGTGTGCCGACCCTATCTGCGTGGAGGCTTGGTGGATTCGATACGGGTTTCCACGCGGCCGGACGCGATCTCGGCAGGGCAATGCGCCTTTCTTGCCGATCGGGGCGTCCAGACCGTGGAACTGGGCGTGCAGTCGCTGTCCGATCGTGTACTGCGCGCGAGCCGTAGGGGACACACCGGCGAGACGTCGCGGCAGGCGGTCCTGCGGGTCCGCGACATGGGTTTGGAGACAGGGGTGCAAATCATGGTGGGACTTCCCGAAGACACGGGCGAGGAGAGCCTGGAGACGGCGGAGGAGCTGGCGGGGCTGAAACCCGATTTCGTTCGTATCTACCCCCTCCTGGTCCTGCGTGAAACGGAACTCGCGGGCCGAATGAAGAGGAGCGCATACGAGCCCCTGGACGTGGACCGGGCCGTTTCCCTTTGCGCGGATATGCTCCAGATGTTCGAAGAGGCGTCCATACCGGTGGTTCGCATCGGATTGCAGGAGCATGCCGGCATGGGGCGGACGGGAAGCGAGGGAAACCATGTGCTGGCAGGTCCGTATCACCCGGCTTTCGGACATCTGGTTCGATCCGCCCTCTTCCTGCGAAGGGCACTTGCTTCCCTGCCGGGACCCATGCCAGCGGCATCCGGGGTCTGCCTGCGGATCCACCCCCATGACCGGCCTCTGCTTGCCGGGGATCGAGGAAAGAACCTGTCGAAGCTGAGAAACGTACTGGACCACCGGGAGCTTCGGATCGAGGGAGACCCGGGGCTTCGCCGGGGCACGGTGAGATGGGAGGTGAAAGGGGAAAGGTAAAAGGTCAAAGGTCAAAGGTGAAAGGGCAAAGGCGAAGGGGATGGATTAGGAATGGATGAGAGGGACCGGTACAGCACCGGGGGGGAATGATGGAGACCGGAGGAAGGGGACGGCGGAGGAACGGGGAGGCCGGGTTCCGCACCGGTTTCGTCTCCATTGTGGGACGGCCCAATGTGGGCAAGTCCACCCTGCTGAATGCCCTGCTGGACGAGAAGGCGGCCATCGTTTCGGACAAGCCGCAGACGACCCGGAACACGATCCGGGGCATCCTGACCTCCAAGGAGTATCAGATCGTCTTCCTCGACACGCCGGGGATTCACAGGGCAAGGGACGAGATCAACCGGTTCATGGTGAAGACGGCGGTTTCGACCTTGGAGGAGGTGGACCTCGTCCTCTTCGTGATGGAGCCGGACGACCGGCTCGGTAGGGGGGATCAGTACATCGGAGAGATACTGGCCGACGTGAATACCCCGGTGTTCCAGCTGATCAACAAGATCGATCGCATACCGGAAGTTGAACGGGAGGCCCTTGTGAAGCGTCATCAGGACGCGCATCCGGAAGGGCGGCTCTTTCCGGTTTCCGCCTTGAAGAGGCAGGGTCTCGAAACGCTGCTGGACGGGGTGGTCGAAAATCTGCCGACGGGCTCCCCTTACTTCCCTCCGGATCAGTACACGGATCAACCGCTCCGATTCCTGAGCGCCGAGATTATCAGGGAGAAGGCTTACCAGTTTACGGGAGAAGAGGTCCCCTACGCCGTGGCGGTGGAGATCGCGTCGTTCAAAGAGGATCTTCCGCACCCCTCCGGACTGGTGGCCATCGAGGCGAACATACACGTGGAGCGTTCCTCACAGAAGGGCATACTGATCGGCAGGGGAGGTCGCATGCTCAAGCGGATCGGCACGGCGGCCCGCAAGGATCTGGAGGCCCTGATCGGCGCCCGGGTGTTCCTGAAGCTCTGGGTAAAGGTCTCCAAGGGGTGGAGGAATGACCCGAAAAAACTCGGGGACCTCGGATACAGGTAGAGCAGGGCGTGAGCCTCTGCTGGCGATCGTGGGCAGGCCGAACGTGGGGAAGTCCACCCTGTTCAACCGCCTGGTCGAAGGACGGAAGGCGATCGTGGAGGACACTCCGGGCGTGACCCGGGACACGAACATGGGCGAGGTGGAGTGGGGAGGGGTGAGCTTTCTCGTGGTGGACACGGGCGGCTTCGAGGTGGAATCCTCTCCGGAAGGGATTACGGACAAGGTTCGGCGGCGGATTCGAAAGGCCATGGGCCAGGCGGACGTCCTGCTCTTTGTTGTGGACGGCAAGGTGCCTGTTCACCCGGATGATCTCGAAGTCGTCCGGATCCTGAGGAGAACCGAGAAACCGATTCTGTGTGCAGTGAACAAGATCGATACGAACGACCACGCGAAAAACGTTTATCCCTACTATCGTCTCGGTCTGGAGCCACTGATACCCATCAGCGCGGAGCACGGGATCGGCGTAGGGGATCTTCTGGATGCCGTCGTGGAGAGGCTCCCTCCTTCGGAGCCTCTGGAGTTGGACACGGAGGAAGCGGAACCGATCAAGGTTGCCGTGGTGGGCAGACCGAATGTGGGGAAATCCACCCTTGTGAACAGCCTTCTGGGGGAGGATAGACAGATTGTAGACGAGACGCCCGGAACGACCCGGGACGCCATCGATACGCCCTTTACCTGGCGGGGGACCCCTTTCCTGCTCATCGATACGGCAGGTATTCGAAAGAAAGCGAAAGTCACGAAGGCCCTCGAGAAGATCGCGGTCATCAAGGCCCTTCAGAGCCTGGAACGATGCGACGTGGCGCTGCTGATGCTGGATGCCGGCGAGGGTGCCGGTGTCCAGGATGCGCAGATCGGCCGCTACGTTCTGGAGAAGGAGAAGAACGTCGTCCTCCTGCTGAACAAGTGGGACCTGATGAGGGGGAAGGGGCGGAGTTCGCGCAAGACCTTCGAGGGGGTCCGTGACCATCTGCCCCACCTCCGGTTTGCGCCTATCGTTCCGATTTCGGCGCGTACGGGGTACAACATGGTCAGCGCAATGGAGCGAATCCAGCAGGTGGAGGCCGCCTCGCGCATGAGGGTTCCCACCGGCGAGTTGAATCGTCTCCTGGAAGAGGCGGTGAAGGCGCACCCGCCCCCTTCGGAGGGATCGCGTTTGCGGAAGCTGAACTACATTACACAGGTCAAGGGAGCGCCACCCACCTTCGTGGTGTTCGGCAATCTTTCCCGGGCACCGGAGACGTCGTACCAGCGCTACCTCGTCAACCAGCTCCGGAACCGTTTCGGGTTCGAGGGCGTCCCGCTGCGACTGGTGTTCCGCAAGAAGAGCTGAGAGAGGCGAGAACTGAAGGACAAAGGGCAAAGGTGAAAGGGGGGGGATGCTTGTCGGGGGACTTTGACCTTTCTTCTTTCACCTACATGGTGCCCAGTAGCCGCGCTATGATGCCGAGATGCTTATCGATCATGAAGAGGATGAGAATGCCCACGGCCACTGGCGTGAAGGTTCGGACGACGCCGAGCCAGGCTGTGTAGACGGCTCTTGAGCCTTCCTCGTCCAGGAGTTGGCGGTTCCGCACCTCCTGCCGGATAAACCAGCCGGCGAAGAGGGCGATGAAGAAGCCTCCGATGGGAAGCATGTAGTTCGTGGCGATCAGGTCGACCGAATCGAGGATCGGCATCCCCCGGCCTTCTTTGTCCTCCAGGAGGGTCACGCCCTCGAGCAGATTGTAGGATAGGGCGGAAAAGAGCCCGAGCCCCCAGATGACCGTGCCCATGATCAGGGTGGCGGTTTGTCTGGCCCATTTCCGGTCGTCAATGAAATGGGCGACAACCACTTCGAGGAGGCTGATGGCCGAGGTCAGGGCCGCAAAGGAGAGCAAGAGGAAGAAGGCGGTTCCGATGACCCTGCCTCCCGGCATCTTGGAGAAAGCGAGAGGCAGGACCTGAAAGACCAGTCCGGGCCCGGCAGCTTTCGGGTCGAGGTCGTGCTGGAAGACGATCGTGAATATCGCGACCGAGGCGAGCAGAGCGATCGCCGTGTCGAGGAGGGCGACCATGAGCGCGGAGCCGGGGATGCTTTCCCGTCTCCCAAGGTAGGACCCGTAGGTGATCATCGCGCCCATCCCCAGGCTCAGTGTGAAGAAGGCCTGGCCCATCGCCTCGAGCATCGGTCTGGGCGTGTATTCCCCTGCCGCGTTCGTCAGGAACTTGCCCCAGTCCGGCAGGAACAGGTAGCCGAGACCTCCGGCCGCATCCCCGGCCACCAGACCGTAAACAACCAGGATGACGAGGAGCACGAGCAGGAGAGGCATGAGAACCTCGATCCATCGCTCCAGCCCCTCCTTGACACCAAAGACCACGATGCCCATGGTGGCCGCCATGAAGACGGTGTGCCAGACGGCCTGTTCCCATGGGTTGGAGAGCATCTGGCTGAAAACCTCCTTGATTCTGCCCGGATCCGCTTCCAGATAGCTGCCGGCCGCGCTCTTGGTGAAATAGTCGACGGTCCATCCGCCGACAACGGAGTAATAGGAGAGGATCACGAAGCCGGAGGCGACCCCGAGGAAGCCCACGGCGGTCCAGAAGCGGTTTCCCCCGCTGAGGGAGTGGAAGGCTCCCACCGGGTTCTTTCGGGCAGCACGACCGATGAGGATTTCGGCTACGAGGATGGGGATCCCGATGGCACATATGCACGCAAGGTACATGAGCACAAAGGCTCCGCCTCCGTACTTGCCCGCCATGTATGGGAATTTCCAGATGTTCCCCAGTCCGATGGCAGAGCCGGCGGCCGCCAGGATGAACATGAAACGGCTCGACCACATCCCGCGTACGGACTCGTCCGGAGCCGACCCAGGGTTTTTCATCTCGTCCCCCTCCCGGAGCCATGTGGAAAAGCGCGGCTGAGATCATACCTCCCCTGAGCAGGATGTCAACTCGACGATCCTCTTATGGGGTTGCGCCCCTTTCTGCCAGGCTCGACTGGGAAATGGGTTCTTGATATACTCGGCGCCAAGGTGGCCTCTTGCTTTGGATGATTCGGTGCGCTGACGGCCGCGGCCTGTCCATTGAGGAGGCCATTGCTCGATTTTGGCAGAATTTTCCTTTCGGATGGGTGCTCCAAGGAGGTGAAAATAAATGGAAATTGATCCCAAGGGGATTCCCGAGGCCCTCACCTTTGACGATGTTCTTCTGGTTCCGCAACAGACGAGAATCCTGCCGAACGAGACCGACCTCAGCACCCGCTTGACACGGGAAATCTCCCTGAACATCCCCTTGTTGAGTTCCGCCATGGATACGGTGACCGAGGCCCGGACCGCCATCACCATGGCGCAGGAGGGCGGAATCGGCGTGATCCACCGAAACCTGCCTCCCGAGCGCCAGGCCCTCGAAGTGGACAAAGTGAAGAAGTACGAGAGCGGCATGATCGTCAACCCGATCGTCATGCACCCGGATCAGGATCTTGCCGATGCTCTGGAGGTCATGGAGCAGCGCAACATCTCGGGCCTTCCCATTGTGGAGAAGGAGGCCCTCGTGGGGATCCTCACTCACCGGGATGTCCGGTTCGAGAAGCGTCTGCACCTGAGGATCCGGGAGGTGATGACCAAGAATCTCGTCACGGCTCCCGAAGGGACGAGTCTGGAACAGGCGAGCGAGTTTCTGCACGAGCATCGTATCGAGAAGCTGCCGGTGGTGGACAAAGAAGGGCGGCTCGTGGGGTTGATAACGATCAAGGACATCGAGAAGGCCCGGAGATATCCGGATGCGTCCAAGGACGCGATGGGCAGACTTCTGGTCGGGGCGGCCATCGGGGTTTCCGAGGACCGGGAAGAGAGGGTGGAGAGGCTGCTGAGGGCCGGGGTCGATATCCTCTTCGTGGACACGGCCCACGGACACTCGCTGCGTGTCGAGGAGACGGTGCGGGACATCAAGCGGAGCACCCCGGAAGCGGTGGTGATTGCAGGCAACGTAGCTACCGGGGAGGGCACGGAATATCTCGTGCGTGCGGGGGTCGACGCCGTCAAGATCGGCGTGGGGCCCGGATCCATCTGCACCACGAGGGTCGTGGCCGGCGTGGGGGTGCCCCAGTTGTCGGCCATCATCGAATGCAGCCGGGTCGGGAGGAAGCACGGCATCCCGATCATCGCGGACGGAGGGATCAAGTTCTCGGGGGACGTGGTAAAGGCATTGGCCGCGGGCGCTGAGACGGTTATGATCGGGGGCCTCTTCGCCGGTACGGACGAGAGCCCGGGGGACCTCTTCCTCTACCAGGGCCGATCCTACAAAGCCTACCGGGGCATGGGCTCGCTGGAGGCGATGAAAGAGGGCAGCCGCGACCGGTATGCCCAGGACATGGCCGAGGAGGAGGACATGAAGCTCGTACCGGAGGGCATCGTGGGCAAGGTGCCCTACAAGGGGCCTTTGTCGGAAAGCATCTTTCAGCTCATCGGAGGCGTTCGATCAGGCATGGGCTACGTGGGATGTCGCACGATTGCCGAGCTCCACGAAAGGGCCCGCTTCGTCCGGATCACCTCCTCCGGGCTCAAGGAGAGCCATGTGCACGGCGTCATCATCACCAAGGAAGCCCCCAACTACCGGCTGGAATAGACGAAGACCCCATGTGCCGCCTTCGCGAGTTCAAGATCCCGCCGCTTTCCCGGGGCTCCTGCCCTGCAACCCCGCATCCCTGCGCCGGACATTGAACCCCGGCGGACCCTGGCCCGCAGCGAGGAGACGATGAGGAACAAGGATAAGCTCAAGGGGTCCATCCTGGTCCTGGACTTCGGTTCCCAGTACACGCAGTTGATCGCTCGCAGGGTTCGGGAACACCACGTTTACTGCGAAATTCACCCCTACGACCTCTCGGAGAAGCAGGTCCGGCACATGGACCCAGCAGGGATCATTCTTTCCGGGGGGCCTGCGAGCATCTATGACTGGGGCGCTCCCCAGGCGGATCCGGCCCTGCTCCAGGGGGGCTGGCCCGTTCTCGGGATCTGCTACGGCATGCACTGGATCGCACAGGCCTCGGGCGGCCTGGTTTCACGTGGGGAGATGCGGGAATACGGGGGCGCCGAGGTGGTTGCCGACCATGGGTGCGATCTGCTGGCCGGGCTGGGAGGGGAAGCCGGCCGGATCAGGGTGTGGATGAGCCACGGCGACAGAATCGAGAAGCTGCCCGACGGATTCAAGGTCCTTGCGAAGAGCAGGGGGGCCCCGATTGCGGCCTTCTACCACTCGGAAAGGAGCGTGTTCGGTCTGCAGTTCCACCCGGAAGTGCACCACACCCCGGAAGGGAAGGAGATGATCAAGAACTTCCTGTTCCGTGTGTGCGGCTGCGACCCCTCCTGGACAATGCACTCCTTCATCGAACACTCCGTCAGATCCCTGAGGGCCCGGGTCCGGGACGGCACCGTGATCTGTGCTCTCAGCGGCGGGGTGGACTCGTCGGTCGTGGCGGTCATGCTGCACCAGGCGATCGGAGACCGGTTGCATTGCATATTTGTGAACAACGGCCTCCTGCGTGACAAGGAGCCGGAACGGGTGCGGGAGGTCTTTGCCGGGCATTTCAAGATTCCCCTCACGTACGTGGAAGCGACCGACCGATTCCTCGAGAAGCTGAAAGGCGTGGAGAACCCGGAACAGAAGCGGCGTATCATCGGTGAGGAATTCATCCGCGTCTTCGAAGAAAAGGCGAAGCTCGAGAGGGGAGCGCGGTTCCTTGCTCAGGGAACCCTTTACCCGGACGTGATCGAGAGTACCTCCGTGAAGGGCCCTTCGGCCGTCATCAAGACCCATCACAATGTGGGAGGCCTTCCCGAGAAGATGCAGCTCGAGCTCGTGGAACCCTTGCGGGAGCTGTTCAAGGACGAGGTCCGGCTCGTGGGAAGGACTCTGGGGCTCCCGGACGAGATCGTGTTCCGCCAGCCCTTCCCCGGGCCGGGGCTGGCCGTGCGGGTCCTGGGGGAGTTGACCCGGGAGAGGCTGGAGATCCTCCGCAGGGCGGATCGAATCGTGGAGGAGGAGGTCAAGGGGGCAGGGCTTTACGAATCGACCTGGCAGTCTTTTGCCGTCCTGTTGCCCGTCCGGACGGTAGGCGTGATGGGAGACGAGCGGACCTACGAGCACGTCATCGCGCTCCGGGCCGTCCAGAGCCAGGACGGTATGACCGCGGACTGGGTGCGGCTCCCCTGCGAGCTTCTGGCAACCCTGTCGAGTCGAATCATCAACGAGGTGAAGGGCGTCAACCGGGTCGTGTACGACATCTCTTCGAAGCCGCCGAGCACGATCGAGTGGGAATAGAGGCAAAGGAAGGCGAAAGGGTAAAGGGCAAATATAGGCGTTGTTTGGAGCGGTCCATAGGAGAGGGATCGGTGGGGAAAGACTTCGTTCACCTGCACCTGCACACGGAGTACAGCCTGCTGGACGGGTCGATCCGCATTGACCCCCTGTGCGATCGAGTGCGGGCCCTGGCCATGCCGGCGGTGGCCGTGACGGACCACGGGAACATGTTCGGTGTGGTCGACTTCTATCAGAAGGTGGAACGGGCCGGGATCAAGCCGATACTGGGGTGTGAGGTTTATGTCGCGCCGGGGAGCCGGACGGAACGGTCTGCGCAAGGCATCGGCGACGCTTCCCATCATCTGATTCTGCTCGTGGAGAACGAAGCGGGTTACCGCAACCTCTGCAAGCTGGTGAGCGCGGGCTTTCTCGAGGGCTTCTACTACCGGCCCCGGGTCGACAAGGATCTGCTGCGTGAGCACAACGAAGGTCTGATCGCCCTGAGCGCCTGTCTGGCCGGCGAGATCCCGAGCCTGATCCAGCGGGAAGCCTCGGAACAGGCCGGGGAGGCGGCGGCCGTGTACAAGGAGATCTTCGACGACGGAAGGTTCTATCTGGAACTCCAGGACAACGGAATCCCTGAGCAGGCCAAGGTGAACGAAGGTCTTCTGCGCCTGTCGGATACCCTGTCCATTCCCATGGTCGCCACGAACGATTGCCACTATCTTCTGCAGGAGGACGCACGGGCCCACGACGTCCTGCTGTGCATTCAGACGAACCGGCTGCTGGAGGACCGGGATCGGATGCGCTTCCAGACGGATGCTTTCTACCTGAGGTCGCCGGAGGAGATGTGGGCCGCCTTCGGACACGTTCCCACCGCCCTCCGGAACACGATGGCCGTGGCGGAGCGGTGCGATTTTCGGATGAAGTTCGGCGAGTACCACTACCCCCGGTTCGACCTTCCGGAGGGGGAGACCCTCGACAGCCACCTGAAGCGAAAAGCCCGCGAGGGCCTGGAGAGGCGCTTCCGGGAAAAGGCGGAGCGGGAGGCCAGGGCGATCGATGACCTGACCCGTCGTTCCTACGAAAAGCGGTTCGAGGAAGAGATGCGGATCATTCAGGGGATGGGCTATGCGGGCTACTTCCTCATCGTGTACGATTTCATTCGCTACGGGAAGACCCACGGAATTCCCGTGGGGCCGGGCCGGGGCAGCGCTGCGGGTAGCCTGGTCGCCTATGCCCTGGGAATAACGGACATCGATCCCATCCCTTACAATCTGCTGTTCGAGCGTTTCCTGAACCCGGAACGGATCAGCATGCCGGATATCGACGTTGATTTCTGTGAAACGCGACGTGAGGAAGTGATCCAGTACGTGGTGGACAAGTACGGCGGCGAGAAGAACGTGGCCCGGATCATCACCTTCGGAAAGATGAAGGCGAAGGCCGTTGTCCGGGATGTGGGCCGTGTCATGGGCCTGCCCTACGGTGAGGTCGACCGGCTCGCAAAGATGATTCCCGACGGGCCGAAGGTCAGTCTGAAGGCGGCCCTGGATTCAGAGCCTGGGCTGCAGCAGGTGCTCGAGGAGGACCCGAAGGCGGCCGATCTCTTCGAGAACGCTCTCAAGCTGGAAGGGCTCGTCCGGCATGCCTCCACCCATGCAGCCGGCATCGTCATCTCCAGCCGGTCTCTGGAGGACATCGCCCCGCTCTACAGAGACCAGAAGACGGGGATCGTATCCACCCAGTTCTCCATGAAGCCCCTGGAGAAGCTGGGGCTGATCAAGTTCGATTTCCTGGGACTCAAGACCCTGACCGTGATCCATCAGGCCCTGAAGCTGATCGAGGAGAACCGGGGCGTTCGGATCGATCTGGATGCAACGCCGCTGGACGATCCGGAGACCTACCGCCTGCTGGCGTGGGGCGATACGGACGGGATCTTTCAGCTGGAGGGCGCCGGGATCCGTGACCTGCTCACGAAGTTGAGACCGGAGAACTTCGAGGAGATCGTCGCCCTGGTCGCGCTCTATCGGCCCGGCCCCCTGAACAGCGGCATGGTGACCGACTACATCAAGAGGAAGCACGGAAAGGCGAAGATACGATACCCTCACCCTGCCCTCCGTGAGACCCTGGAAGAGACCTACGGCGTCATCGTCTACCAGGAGCAGGTCATGGAGATCGCCACCCGCGTGGCCGGATTCTCCCTGGGGGAGGCGGATATGCTGCGCAGGGCCATGGGCAAGAAGGACATGGCCGAGATGACCCGGAGCCGGGATGCTTTCATCAACGGTGCGCGAGAGAAGGGAATCGACAGGGAAAAGGCGAAAGAGATCTATCACCTGATCAAGCAGTTTGCCGAATACGGGTTCAACAAGTCCCACAGCGCGGCCTACGCCATGGTTGCCTACCAGACCGCCTATCTCAAAGCGCACTACCCGACCGAGTACATGGCCGCCCTGCTCACCTCGGAGGAGGACCGGACGGACAAGCTGATCCGGTACATCCACTACTGTCAGGAATCCAACATCCCCGTGGACCCGCCGGACATCAACGAGAGCGAGCGGGATTTCAAGGTCTGTTCCCATCGGATTCGCTTCGGCCTGGGGGCGGTCAAGAACATCGGGGAGGGCGCCGTGGAGTCGATCCTGGCCGCAAGAGGGGAAGGCGGGCCCTTTCGAACGCTTTACGATTTCGTGAGCCGCGTGGATCTGAAGAAGGTGCACCGGAGAGTGGTCGAGTCCCTGATCAAGGCGGGGGTGTTCGATTCCCTTTCGGAGGGGAGGAGGGCCGCTCTGCTCCACGCTTCCGGTGATGCGATCGACAGGGCGGGCAGGATGCAGGCCGAGAAGGAGTCGTCTCAGGCGAGTCTGTTCGAGCTCGGCCTTACGGACCAGGCCTCCCCGCTCCATGAAAGTGCTTTCGAGCTCCCCGAGACGGAGGAGTGGTCTCTGCCTGTTCGACTGGATTCCGAGAAGGAGGCGCTCGGGTTCTATCTTACAGGCCATCCCTTGAAGGAGTATGAGGAGGAGTTGAGCCGGATCGGGGTTCTGTCCACCCTGGATCTTGTCGGCGCAGGGGACGGCAGTGAGGTCTCGGTGGGAGGCTTCGTTGCCTCCCGAAGGGAGACGCAGACCAAGAAGGGCGACCGGATGGCCTTCCTCACCCTGGAGGACGTGGCCGGCAGAGTGGATGTCATCGTCTTCCCGGATGTGTACCGAGAAGGAGTCCGCTTCCTCCACGAGGAGGAGCCGATCGTCGTGCAGGGCAGGCTGGAACTCGCCGACGTGGGAGGAGAGGCGGCTGGCGAGGAGGAGGACGAGATGGACAGGAGAAGAGAGGAGGACAGGAGAAAGGGCGCCAAGATCATCGCAGCGAAGATCATTCCCCTCCGCGAGCTTCGGTTCGCCAAAAAGTCGAGCGTACACATCCTCCTCGATGCGGGCGAGGCCACCCGTGAGAGACTCGAGGAATTGCGGGACATCCTGCTGGATTTCAGAGGGCCTTGCCCGGCCTATCTCCATCTGGTGGAGCCAAGCCGCCGGGAGACGATCCTGGAGATGTCTCAGGATTTTTCGGTAAGGCCCTGTTCCGAACTGGCCGAAAAGGTGGATAAACTCTTCGGCGGTGCCGTTGTGCAGATGCATTAGAAAGTACAATTATTGCAGATTGTTAAAATGGAAATGTAAACAAAATGATTAAATTGAATCCGAGTCTCCCGAAGGCGGTGGTCTTCTTCTTGCTGGTGGCAGCCTCGCTGGCGCCACCGGCCTTTCCGGCCGGTGAGCGCGATCGAGAGAGAATCACGACGGAGGGGGAAGGGGAAGCGGAAATCCGGGATCAGGACGTCTCCTTGGCTCGAGGGGAGGCGCTGGAAGACGCGCTTCAGAAGGCCCTTGAGAACGCCCTGGTGGAAATCCTTCCCCTCGGCCTCTCTCTGACAGGGAAGAGGGATGCCATGGACCAGCTTGCTCCCCGCTTGAGAAGGTACCTGCTTCAGTACCGGGTCCTTTCCGAAATGCCCGCCCTGCAGGTCTTCTTCGTCAACGTTGAAGCCACCTTTTCGGTGCCTCTGATACGGGAGGATCTCGTCGATCTCGGCATTGCCTGGACCGACGAGGTCACCGGAGAGCCGGTCGTCCTTTTCGTGCGGATCAAGGCGGTCTCTTCGGCTCGTGCGTACCAGGAGTTGGTGCAGGCCTTCAGGGAGATGGCTTACGTAGACAAGTCAACCCCCCACGAGGTCTTCGGTGAATCGATGGTGCTGCGGCTGGAATACGGGAGGAGCCTGGAGGACCTTCTGGAAGCCCTCTCGACCTGGCGTTCCGAGGAGTATGCCTTCACCGTCGAACAGTTGAACGATCGAGAGATCACGGTCCTTCTGGTAAAGACGAGTGAGCCGAGCATGTAAAGACAAGACACTCGTTTCCTCCCTGCCTCCGACCTCCTTTTGAAGGCGACCACGAGTACGAGCGAGACGAAGAAGGGGATCGGGCGTGAAGTCGAAAGGGCTGCGAATAAAGACCCTGGAACGGACTCTGGCCGAGAAGACCGGCCTCCGCCCGGGGGACAGGATCCTGAAGATCGATGGACACCCGGTCGAAGACGAGCTGGACGTTCGCTTCCATGCTTCAGCGGAAGGTGCCGACCTCGAGGTCCTCGGGGCGGACGGAGGAGTGCAGAGACATCGGATGGTTTCAGGCGAAGGCCTTTCCGGCCTCGGCTTCGCACCGATGCGCTCCAGGAGATGCGGAAATCACTGTCTCTTCTGTTTCGTGGACCAGATGCCGACCG
This sequence comes from uncultured Thermodesulfobacteriota bacterium, assembly GCA_964479535.1. Classification (GTDB taxonomy): domain Bacteria; phylum Desulfobacterota; class DSWW01; order DSWW01; family DSWW01; genus S015-6. Next base: position 308,068 of record CAYZMM010000003.1, on the reverse strand, counting down.
GACTGCGACGATCCCTGTATGTGAAGGACGAGGATTACCGGTTCTCCTTCCTGTACGGCAACTACGTCACCTTCGCCTCGGTGAAAGACGAGGAGCTGGACCGCATCCGCAGGCTGAGGCTCCAGCCGATGTACGTATCGGTTCATGCCACGGATCCGAAGGTTCGGAACTTCCTGATGGGGCGCAAGGCGAGCAGAGACGTCATGGAAACGCTTCGCCTGCTGGCGGAGAGTGAACTCACGATGCACACACAGGTCGTCCTGTGCCCCGGAATCAACGATGGGGAGGTCCTCGAGAAGACCGTGCACGATCTTGCGAGTCTCTATCCGGCCGTGGCCTCGATAGCGATCGTGCCGGTCGGGTTGACGCGCTACAGGAAGCAGCGGGGGCTCTGGCCGTTCAGGGAGGTCGGAAAAGAAGATTCAATAACATTAATAAATAAAATTAATAGGTTACAGAAATTATTCAAAGTTAAATATAAGAATATGCTGGTCTTTCTCGGGGACGAGTTCTACCTGCAGGCCGACCACCCTTTTCCTCCCGCGTCCGACTATGGGGACTTCCCCCAGTGGGAGAACGGCGTGGGCATGGTGCCCCTGTTGTGCCGGCAATGGGAGAAGCGGAAACGAAAGGGCTCGACCCTGAAGACGGAGAGATCTCCCGACTTCCTGGTCGTCACAGGCGAGTCCGCCTGCCCGTTCGTGGCCCCCTACCTGGAGTGGCTGTCTGAGACATCGGGCGTCTCCCTGCGGATCGCAGCGATCCGGAATCGCTTCTTCGGAAGGTCCGTGAACGTGACCGGCCTCGTTACCGGGGAGGACCTGTTCGAACAGATCCGGCCTTTGATTCGGCCGGACACGGTCGTGCTGGTGCCCGACGTGATGCTGGCCCGGGAATCGGACCGGTTTCTGGACGATCTCGGCCTCAGGGAAATGGAGGAGGTCCTTTCACGTCCGGTCGTCAAATTTCATCCCGATCCGAGAAGTTTTGAACTGATGTTGAGAAATTACCTCAAGGGATTGTGAAGAAGAATTGATCTAATCGTTGACAGGTTTATTCAAACTTGCTATTTTATATTACCTTTTTGCACAAATTCGAAAGCACATTGCAGGCACGTAGCTCAGTGGGAGAGCACTACCTTGACGCGGTAGGGGTCGGCGGTTCAATCCCGCCCGTGCCTACCAGAAATGGACGCCGTCGAATCGAAGCCCCCGCGAAGCAAGGGCATTCGAGCCGAGCGGTCGGGACCTTGGTCGGTCATTTGATCTTGTTCTTGGAGAAGTGAGAGGCAGCCGGTGGCAGCTGGGCCGCGCACAAAGGGTGCCTCTGTTTTTGTTACCTGCCCGGGTTCGGTTAACCCGCCATCCGAGAGCCGGCATCGCAGCTCTTGGGCGTGGACCGTCCGGGATCGAGTACACCCGCGTTCCGGCTTTCCGTGGACAGGGTTCAACCCGAAGCGAAAGAGACCATGACCACTGCACCCGCGTCGAGGGAGAGGATCGAGATCAGGGTTGGCGCAGACGCGTCCAAGCAATACCCCCGTGGCGTGCCCGCTCGCAAGGTGCTTGAAGACTTCGGCGCCGCTCCAGGGGGCGATCTGGTGGCAGCGCGGTTCAACGGGGCCCTTGTCGACCTCGCGACTTCCCTGGAAGAACACGGGCAACTCGAGGGGGTTTCTGTGGAGAGCCCCGAGGGTCTCGAGGTCCTTCGTCACAGCACGTCGCACGTGATGGCCTGTGCCGTCCAGGAGTTGTTCCCGGACGTGAAGGTCACCATCGGGCCCGCCGTCGAGAACGGCTTCTACTATGACTTCGATCGGGAAACGGCTTTCACCCCGGAAGATCTCGTCCTCATCGAGAAGCGCATGAAGGAGATCATCTCCAGGGACGAGCCCTTCGAAAGGATGGTGCTGCCGAGGGACGAGGTCGTGGAGCTCTTTCGTGACAAGGGCGAGAGCTACAAGCTCGAGTTGCTCGAAGACATCGACGACCAGCACGTCTCCCTGTACCGGCTGGGCGGCTTCACCGATTTGTGCCGAGGGCCACACCTCCCCTCCTCGAAGCGAATCAAGGCCTTCAAGCTCACAGGGGTCGCCGGTGCCTACTGGCGTGGTGACGAGCGGCGGCCCATGCTTCAGCGGATATACGGGACCGCCTTCCCGGACAAGAAGGCCCTGAAGGAGTATCTGAAGCTCGTCGAGGAGGCGAAGAAGCGGGATCACCGGAAACTGGGCAGGGAACTGGACCTGTTCTCCATTTCGGATGAAGTGGGTCCGGGGCTGGTGTGCTGGCACCCGAGGGGAGCGAAGGTTCGCACCCTGATCGAGGATTTCTGGCGTGCGGAACACACACGGAACGGCTACGAGCTTCTCTACACCCCCCACGTGGCGAAGCTTCAGCTCTGGGAGACGAGCGGGCACACCGGCTTCTACAGGGAGAACATGTTCTCCACCATGGATGTGGAAGAGCAGAACTACCAGTTGAAACCGATGAATTGCCCCTTCCACATTCAGATCTTCAAGTCCCGCCTTCGAAGCTATCGTGAGCTGCCGAAGCGATGGGCGGAGCTGGGTACGGTGTATCGTTACGAGCGGTCCGGTGTTCTTCACGGCCTGCTTCGTGTGCGCGGCTTCACGCAGGATGATGCGCATCTTTTCTGTCGCCCCGACCAGCTCGAAGAGGAGGTCCGGCGGGTCATCGATTTCACGCTCTTTATCCTCAAGACCTTCGGGTTCGAGCGGTTCGACGTCTACCTGAGCACCCGGCCGGAGAAGCACGTGGGGTCCCTGGACAACTGGGAACAGGCCACGGATGCTCTGAAGACGGCCCTCGAAGAGGCGGGTCTGGGCTACACGGTCGATCCGGGGGAAGGCGTGTTCTACGGCCCGAAGATCGACATAAAGATTCGCGACAGCCTGGGAAGGCAGTGGCAGTGTTCCACGATCCAGGTGGATTTCAATCTGCCGGAGCGGTTCGAGATGCACTACGTCGGGGAGGACGGCGCGCGCCACCCCGTCATCATGATCCATCGGGCCCTGATGGGCTCCCTGGAACGTTTCTTCGGCTGTCTCGTCGAGCACTACAACGGGGCCTTTCCTGTCTGGCTGGCTCCGGAACAGGTCATCCTTCTGCCGATCACCGACCGGGCCCACCAGTACGCAGAGGAGGTCGTCGCCTCCCTGACGGAAGAGGGTTTCAGGGTGCAGTCGGACTTGAGAAACGAGAAGCTGGGTCTTAAGATCCGTGAAGCCCAGCTCGCCAGGATCCCGTACATGCTGATCCTGGGGGACAAGGAGGTCGAGGAGCGAACGCTTTCCGTCCGTACGCGGTCGGGCGAGAACCTGCAGGGGGTGACCCTGGAGGCTTTCCTGAGTCGCATCCGGGAGGATGTGGAGAGTAGAAAGGTCCAAACCGGCTAGGCCTCCGTGGCCGGCGGTTTGCGTTGTCTGATCCACCCAAACGAAGAGGAGGGAATGACGAACCACAGACAACCCCAGAGGGATGAAACAGGAGTCAGGATCAATCGCGACATCAAGGCGAGCGAGGTTCGGCTGATCGACCCGGAGGGGCAGCAGGCCGGGATCGTGGGCATCGAAGAGGCCCTCCGCTCCGCAGAAGAAAGCGGCCTGGACCTCGTTGAAGTGGCTCCCAACTCGAACCCCCCCGTCTGCCGGATCATGGATTACGGTAAGTATCGGTATCAGCAAGCAAAGAAAACAAAGGACGCGAAGAAGAAACAGACCGTCATCCAAGTGAAGGAAGTGAAGCTTCGGCCGAAGACGGAAGAGCACGACATTCATTACAAGACGGCGAACATCAAGAGATTTCTGTCCGAAGGAAACCGAGTCAAGGTGACGATCCAGTTTCGGGGACGGGAAATCGCCCATCCGGACATGGCACAGAGGGTCATCGACAGGGTTATGGAAGGCATCGAGGGGATCGGCATCGTCGATCAGAGGCCGAAGATGGAGGGGAGAAGAATGATCTTCATTCTCCGTCCCGCCTCCTCCGCCAAGCCCTGACCCTGACGTGCTCTGCAAACTTCGAGTGCTGCGTGAACGTGGCTTGCCCCGGAAGTCATCCGGTCCGAGCCGGTCGAAGACGCTTGGAGGAAGGTAAGAAAGGGTACATCATGCCGAAGATCAGGACGAACAGGAGCGCCCACAAGCGGTTCTGGATCACCGGAACCGGCAAGATCCGTCGTTGCAAGGCGTTCAAGAGCCACATTCTGACGAAGAAATCGCGGAAGAGGAAACGCAATCTCCGCCAGTCCGGTATCATGGACGAAACGAACGAAGCACAGGTACGAAGGTTGATTCCTTATAAGTAGACAAGCAAGGAAGTCATCATGTCGAGAGTGAAGAGAGGAAAGACGGCCGTTCGAAGAAGGAAGAGGCTGCTCAAAGAGGCGAAGGGCTACTACGGGGCCCGGGGCAAGAGCTACCGAAAGGCAAGGGAGACCCTCCTGCGGGCCTGGTCGTATGCGTACCGGGACCGAAAGGTGAAGAAGAGAACCATGAGGAGTCTGTGGATCGTGCGCATCAATGCAGCAGCCCGTCTTGCGAATCTCTCCTACAGCGAGTTCATGGGGGGGCTGAGGAGGGCGGGGATCGATCTGGACCGAAAGGTTCTGGCCGACATGGCGGTCCACGACCAGAAGGGGTTCGAGCAGATCGCCGAGATTGCGAGAAAGCATCTGCCCCAGGGAGCCGAGGAAACGGCGTCCCCTGCGGCGAACGGATAGCAGGAAACGGCGGACACTCATGCGTGAGCAGCTCCTTGCGCTGAAAGAAGATGTCACCCGTGCCCTCGGGTCGGCGAGGACCGATCAGGAACTGGATCAGCTGCGCACCCGGTATCTGGGCCGGAAAGGACCCCTGACTGTGATTCTGCGCGGGATGAAGGACCTCCCCGAGGAGGAGAGGCCCGTGCTGGGGAGTCTTGCGAATCAGATCAAGCAGGAGCTGAACCGCCTTCTCGAGGAGCGGCGGGAAAGGATCCGGGACGAGGAACGAACAAGGAAGCTCGAGCAGGAAAGGGTCGACATCTCCCTGCCCGGCAGAGCGCCGGCCCGGGGTGTCTATCATCCCCTCACCCTCGTGACCCGAGAGATCGTCGATGTTTTTCAGGGAATGGGTTTCGAGGTTGTGGAGGGGCCGGAAGCCGATCTGGACTTCTACAATTTCGAGGCCCTGAATTTCCCTCTGGATCACCCCGCCCGGGACATGCAGGACACGTTCTACGTGGCGGACGACGTGGTGCTTCGGACGCACACATCGAACGTGCAGATCCACACGATGAAGGCGAGAACACCCCCCTTTCGGGTCATCGCGCCGGGAAAGGTCTATCGATGTGACTCCGATACCACCCATTCGCCTATGTTCCATCAGGTGGAAGGGTTTCTCGTGGACCGGGATGTCAGCTTCAGTCAGCTCAAAGGCGTACTGACCGTCTTCTGTCAGGCCCTCTTCTCACCCGACGTGCCTCTTAGGTTCAGGCCGAGCTACTTCCCCTTCACCGAGCCAAGCGCCGAGGTGGACATCGGCTGCTTCCTCTGCAAGGGGGTGGGCTGCCGCGTCTGTTCTCAAACGGGGTGGCTCGAGATCCTCGGGTCGGGCATGATTCACCCGGAGGTGTTCCGGAGCGTGGGATACGATCCGGACGCGTACACGGGCTTCGCCTTCGGGGCGGGTATCGAGCGTATCGCAATGCTGAAATACGGCATCGACGACATCCGCCTGTTTTTTGAAAATGACCAGCGCTTTCTTCGGCAGTTCGGATGAGGAGTCGTACTCTAGCGGGGAGGATGGAGGCCCCTTCCGTTGCAGGTTACCTTGGAATGGCTGCGAAGATACGTTGAGATCGAGGAATCGGCTCAGGAGATCGCTGACCTGCTGACCCGGCAGGGTCTCGAGGTGTCGGAATGCGTTTCCGTAAAGCCCCACCTCGAAGGCGTGATCACGAGCAGGGTCGTCTCTCTGGAGCCGCATCCATCGTCGCGGAGCTTGTGGGTCTGCCGCCTGGACACGGGCAGGGAAGACCGCACCGTTCTCTGCGGTGCCCAGAACGTAGCCGTGGGTGACTGTGTCCCTCTTGCCGTGCCCGGCTCATCGATGCCCGGCGGGAAGGTGATCGAGGCGACCAGGCTCCACGGCGTCTTCTCCGAAGGGATGCTCTGCTCCGAGCTCGAACTGGACCTTTCGGAAGATCACTCGGGCATCATGAAGCTGCCCCCGGACACCTCGCCCGGCGTGGAACTCGACAGGGCCCTCGCCCTGGAAGACGACGTGATCGACATCGAGGTAACGCCGAATCGTCCGGATTGCCTCAGTGTCATCGGCGTCGCCAGGGAGATCGCGGCCCGGAAGAAGCGGGAGATCCGCTTTCCGAGGATCTCCCTCGAAGAGCAGAATCCTCCCGCCTCGCAAGTCAGCTCCGTTGAGATTCTTGCCCCCGAGGCATGCCCCCGCTACGTGGGACGCGTCCTGGAGGACCTTCGCGTGGACGTTTCACCTTTCTGGCTCCGCCGGCTTCTCAACCTGGTAGGCCTGCGGCCCATCAACAACATCGTGGACATCACGAATTTCGTGATGCTGGAATGGGGCCAGCCCCTTCACGCCTTTGATCTGGACCGACTCGAAGAGAACCGGATCGTCGTGCGCATGGCGGGACCGGGGGAAACCATCACGACCCTCGACGGCGAAGAGCGAACGCTCTGTGAAGAGGATCTGCTCATATGCGACGCCCGCCGACCCGTGGCGCTGGCAGGCGTCATGGGCGGTCTCGACAGCGAGATCGGTGAAGCAACGACGAGGGTGCTTCTCGAAAGCGCGTTCTTCGAGCCGAAGGGGATCCGCCGAACCGGCAAGCGGCTTGGCATCTCTACGGAGGCGTCCTATCGCTTCGAAAGAGAGATCGACAGGAGGGGCTGTCTTCGTGCAGCCGACCGCGCAGCGTGTATGATGGCGTCCATGGCGGGGGGCCGTCTCCTCGCCGGTGCACTGGATGTCTATCCCCAGCCCTATCGTGACCGGACCGTCCCGGTTTCGGTCTCCCGGGTGAACCGGCTGCTCGGGACCTCCATTCAAAAGGAAGAGATGCTCGGCTACCTGACCGGACTCGGGATGGAGGTAGACGATCAGGGGGGAGATGCCTTCGATGTGACGCCCCCTTCTTTCCGGCCGGACATCACCATGGGTATGGATATCGTGGAGGAGGTGGCCCGTCTCTACGGGTATGACACGATTGCCACGGAGCTGCCCCGTGCGCCGGTCTCGCCCGTGATGGCGGAACCGGAGCGCAGGGCGGAGGATCTGGCCAGGGATGTACTGGTCGGCATGGGTTTCTCCGAGGTCGTCAATTACAGCTTCAACGGGCCTGACCTCCTCGAACCTCTCGGATTTCCGGAAGGGGATGTCCGGTCGCGGCCGGTTCCTCTCCAGAATCCGTTGAGCGAGGCGCAGGGATTCCTCCGGACCACGATGGCGGGGTTGCTGCTGGACACGCTGGCAAGGAACCTGAGACAGCGTAACCGTGATCTTCGGTTCTTCGAGCTGGGTCGGGTGTTTCTGCCCCGGGCGAAGGAGGCCCTGCCTGAAGAACGAAGGATGCTGGCGGGTGTGATGGTGGGCCGGCGCTACAGGGAAAGATGGAACGAGCCGGAAGCAGGGCTCGATCTGTTCGATCTGAAGGGCTGCCTGGAGGTCCTTCTTCAGGCCTTCGGTTTCCCGGAATTCGAATGGATTCGACCGAAACAAGAATCTTATTTACATCCGGGATGTTCCGGTGATATTCTAGTTGATACAACAAGGATTGGTGCTGCGGGAAGGCTTCATCCCTCCATTCTGGAGGCCTTCGAGATCGAGGAGGACGTCTTCCTCTTCGAGCTGGAATTCGGAAGCCTCTCGACCCGTGTGGACCGCCCGCGAGCCTACAGGCCCTACGCGAAGAGGCCGCCTGTTCAGAGAGATCTGGCGCTCGTCCTGGACGAGGCCGTGCCTTATCGCCAGGTGATCGGGAAGATGTGGGAGCTTGCCGATCCGCGCGTAACCGACATCGATCTTTTCGATCTCTACCGGGGACCGCCCGTTCAGGAGGGCAAGCAGAGTATGGCCTTCCGAATCACGTACCAGGATCCATCGAGGAATCTCACCGACGAGGAGATCAACAGTATTCAGGAGGCCTTCCTGGGGCAGCTCCTGCCGGGTCTGGGCGCCCAGCTGCGTTGAATCCTCGTTGCAGGGGATAAGGATACGGAAAGGACCCTTTGGTAAACGTTCACTCGCTCGGGGGGGAGGGCACATTCATGACCAAAGCAGATATCGTGGCGGCCATCTATGAGAAGGTGGGCATCTCGAAGACGGAATCGTCGGACGTGGTGGAGAGCGTCTTCGAAATTCTCAAAGAAACCCTGGAGAAGGGTGAAAAGGTCAAGATCTCGGGTTTCGGCACCTTCATGGTGAAGGAGAAGAATTCCAGAAAAGGAAGGAATCCACAGACGGGTGACGGAATCACCATTACCGCACGGAACGTACTCACCTTCAAGCCGAGCCAGGTGCTGAAGAAGGCCATGAACGACGTGCGCGTGGATGGACCATAGTCCTCGGGACGGACAGGGTGGGGAGGGGGAGGTCGTCGTGGATGGTTGTCAGGCACGCCCAGTTCCCACAGACAGGGGGTATCGCCATGAGCGCTGTAGCGAAACGGGTCGCTTCGAAGAAGTCCTATCCCATTCCGGACAAGCTGTACTTCAAGATCGGTGAGGTAGCCGAGATTACGGGGGTGAAGCCGTATGTTCTCCGCTACTGGGAATCCGAATTCAAGATGGTCAACCCTTCCAAGAGTCGTTCCCGCCAGCGCCTTTACCGGAAGAGTGATGTGGAGCTGATCTTCAGGATCAAGGAACTGCTCTACGAAGAGCGTTATACGATCAACGGAGCACGGAAGAAGCTCAAGGAACTCGGATACGGCAGGATCTCACAGCCGGAACTCCAGTTCGAGAAGGTGGAGAGCCGCCCCGCACTGGATCAGGTGATCCAGGAACTCAAAGAAATCCAGCAACTCCTGTCCGAGTAGAGTCTCTCAACATCGAACGGTTCTCGAGCACGGCTCTTCAACGGAGACCCCCGAGATCACGAGGAGAGCCCCATGGCGATTGTAACCATTTCCAAGGGAACGTTGAGCGGCGCCGAAGCGCTGGCGGCGAGCCTGGCGGACCGGCTGGACGTGCCCGCCATCTCCCGGGAAGTGATACGTGATGCAGCTTCTCGATACGGTATCGCCGAGAGGATGCTCGACCAGCAACTCCACAAGGTGCCCGGCCTGGTTCAGCGGAGGTTCGGCGGCAGCGATGAGCGCAGTCTCTATCTCATCGCCATTCAGACGGCCCTTGCCGAACGCGCGGTGGAAGGGGATTTCGTCTATCACGGTCATGCCGGACACCTGCTGTTGAAGAGTCTGCCCGGGGTCTTCAAGGTGCGGATCATCGCCCCCATGGCCGACCGCGTTCGCTGGATCAGAGAGGAACAGGGCCTGAGTGAGGAGGATGCAAGGAAGCACATCGAGCAGGTGGACAAGGCTCGAGCCCAGTGGACCCGGTTCCTGTACAACGTGGACTGGATGGACCCCTCCCTGTATGACGTGGTGATCAATTCCGAAATTCTGTCCCTGGAAACGGCCTGCTCCATGATCGAAAAGGCCGTCGAACAGCCCGAGTTCCAGCACACCCCCGAAAGGAAGAAGGTCATCGACGAGTTCGCCCTCGCCCGCCGGATTCGGCTGAAACTTGCTCAGGAGGACCGTACGAAGGGGATGAAGATAGACGTGGAAGTCTGCGACGGCGTGGCCTTCGTCTACGGAAAATTCCGTACCACGGGCCCCTTGACCACCGGGTTGCACAGGAGCGAGGAAGACATCATCGAGGTTGTCCGCGCCTTCCCGGATATCGAGAAAGTGGAGTTCAACCTCACGGATGCCGGCATTCCGGTGGAGACTTGAACCCCAGGTGGGGCCTCCAGGCTGAGATGAAGCGACTCCTATTCCCCCCGAAGGCCCTTCCTTTCTGGATGCTGATGGGGGCCGTCCTTGGCCTCGAACTGCTTGAGCGGCTCCCCTCCGAGATCTGGAACACCATTCGTGCCTATCTCCTTTCATCACCCTTTCTCTACCAGTCCGTGGTCCTGTACCTCGTTGCACTCGTCCTGGCCCTCTTCACCTACCGCAGCCTCTACAACGTGAAGATCCTCCTTGCCAGCGTCCTGTTTCTCATGACCGGCGTCTTCAGCATGCTCTACTTCATAGGGTTCCAGATGCCGAGCGGCGATATCTTCAAGATCGATCAGGACGAGGGGATCCATCTGATCCTGTATCTGATCTACAGCACGGATCTGCTGCTCCTCGCATTGCTGCCCTCCTATCTACCCAAGGCTGTGACCCGATTCTGCCTCGGCTCTTCCTTCCTGGTCCAGTTGGTACTTCTCGCAGCGTGCCGGGATTTCCTGGCTCCGGCCATGTTAACGCGGCTTCCCTGGATGCTCCGTCATCAGGTGCCGATCCTCCTGGGTCTGAACGGGATCATCGCCATGGTGGCCCATTTCCTTTCCTCTCGGAGAGGGGATCCTTATGCCTGGTCGATCACGGCTTTTCTGGTCCTGTTCACGATTGCCTTTCTGGCAAAGGGTTCGGAACGGGAAATCCTTCTCCTGCACCTGGTGCCGATCGCGCTCGCCCTGATGGTGCTGGCCAACCTCTCGGCCAGCCTCACCCATCATGCCCACTACGATCAGTTGCTGAACATCTACAACCGGGGCCACTGCAACAACATCCTGCAGGGGAAGGGCAAGTCACTGGGGAAGCAGTTCGCCCTGGTCCTCTTCGACCTGGATCATTTCAAGCGGGTCAACGACCGGTACGGTCACGCAACGGGGGACAAGGTGCTGTACGAGGTGGCACAGAAGGTCCGTGAGAAGGCACTGCCCCGGGGAATCACGTGCCGGTATGGAGGGGAGGAACTGCTGGTCGTCTTTCCGGACACCTCTCTCGAGTATGCGGAGAAGGTGGGACGGGAAGTGATCGGGTCGATCGCCCAGATGCGGATCCCTGCGGGGACGAAGAAGAGAAAGACGAATCTGCGCATCACCGTCAGCGGCGGCCTGGCGGCGGGAAGACCGGGAAGGGACGACGTGAAAGCCGTTCTGGAATCCGCCGACCAGGCTCTGTACCGTGCGAAACGCCTCGGCAGAAACCGGCTCAACGTGGTCCGAAAGCAATCCTCCCGCTGACTCCCCCCTGTTCCGGCTGAGATGAGCTCCTTTTACGCAGGCTGTTCCCAAATGACCAGATGCAAGGCGCGTGAAGGTCTGTGGAACGAGTCGTACACCGTACGCCGCAACGATTGAAGCCGGGAGATTGCCGCGCTTCGCTCGCAACAGGCGCCGCAGATGGGACTTTTTCAACAGCCTCCGCTAGTTTTCGGCCATCAGGTGATGAACAGCGCGATCCAGCCCTTCCAGACTCAGGGGAAACATCGGAATGATGTCGGCGATTTCCCGCTGCGTGTAGGACCCGTGTGCGTAGTCCGTGGAAAAGGTCACCATCGGATTCAGCCAGGCGGTGTGCCGGAAGATGTGCGCGAGGAAGCGGAGCCACTCGATGGAGGCCCGGCTCTGTTTCTCGCTGTAGTCGATGCATCCCCGCGGATGCTCCAGCTCGTAGGGCGCCATGGCGGCGTCGCCCACGAAGATGGCCCGATAGTTCGGGTCGAGCCTGGGGAAGTCGGATGTGGGGAAGGGCTTGCGGCACCGCTGGGGGTCTTCCCAGACGCGGTCGTAGATGCAGTTGTGGAAGTAGAAGATCTTCAGGTCCTTGAACTGCGCCTTTGCGTAGTTGAAGAGCGTTTGCACCACCTCCACGTAGGGCTCCATGCTCCAGCCGCCGTTGTCGATCAGCAGGATGACCTTGAGGCGGTCACGCAGGCTTCGGTGGAAGACGATGTCGATTTCGCCGCCGAGCTTCACCGTCTGCCGTATGGTCTCATCGATGTCGAGCCGGTCCTTCGGGCCGGCCGGTATCATGTGTCTCAGTCTCCGCAGGGCCTCGCCGACCTGGGAGGAGGTCAGGCGCGTATTCCGGGTGTAGTCCCGGTAGCGCCTCTCCAGGGCCACCTTGATCGCCGATTTTCCCCTCGACGTTCCACCCACGCGCATGCCGCCCGGGTGAAACCCAGAGTGGCCGACCGGAGAGGTGCCGCCCGTTCCGATCCACTTGTCGCCGCCGTCGTGGCGTTCCGTCTGCTCCTTCAGCCGTTCCAGGAAGTACTTCACGAGTTCTTCCGGGCTCAGGTCGGGCAGCGATTCCGGGTCGATGCCGAGCATCTCGGCCAGCTCCTTCGGGTCCCGGAGCCATTCCTCCAGGAGCATGCGGATGGAGTCCTCCAGCTCCAGATCCCAGTCCTCTTCCTGCTCCACACCGTAGAAGTGGCGTGCGAAGACCCGGTCGTACAGATCGAAGTAGCGCTCGCTCTTCACCATGATCGCCCTTGCAGCTATATAGAAATCCTCGAGGGATTGAATCAGCCCCAAATGGAGGGCCTGTTGCAGCCGCAGGAAGGCGGTCGGTGTGGCAGGCACCCCGGCCTTTCGGAGCGTATAGAAGAAATCGACGAACATGTCGCCCTCTACCTCGTATAGGCGTTCCAGTTCTGGGCGTTCACGAAATCCTCGCTCTTCTTGAAGAGAACGCCCAGAAAGGGCACATCCCGGGCCTCCTCCAGGAGCTTCGGGTCGAAATCAGGGTCCATGCGAAGGGCCCGGATCCAGTTGAGCAACTCCCTGGTCGCCGGCTTCTTCTCGATCTGCGGAAGGCTTCGCAACTTGAAAAAGGTCTCGATGCAGGCCTTGGCGAGCCGGTCCCCGATCTCCGGGAAGTGGGCCTCCACGATGCGCCGCATGAAAGGGGTGTCGGGAAAGGCGATGTGGTGGAAATTACATCTCCCGAGGAAGGGGTCACTCAAGTCCTTCTTCGCATTCGAGGTGATGATCACCACGGGTCTGTGAATCGCCCTCGTCGTCTCGTCGATCTCCACGATGTCGAAGGTCATCTGGTCGAGGACGTCCAGCAGGTCGTCCTGAAAGTCGCTGTCCGCCTTGTCGATCTCATCGATGAGGAGGACGACCCGTTCCTCGGCCGTGAAGGCCTGGCCGATCTTCCCCATGCGGATGTAATGCTTGATGTCGCTCACGTCTCTGCCCGAGTCCGCGAAGCGGCTGTCATTGAGCCGCGTGAGAGCGTCGTACTGATAGAGGGAATCCACCGCCTTCATGTTGCTCTTCACGTTCAGCACGATGAGCGGCATGTTCAGGCTCTCTGCGAGGGCGTGCGCGAGGAGGGTCTTGCCGGTTCCCGGCTCCCCCTTGAGCAGCAGCGGCAATTCGAGCGCCATCGAGATGTTGACTATCTTGGCGAGCTCGGGATCCACCACGTAGGTAGAGGTGCCCCGAAAGGATTTTTGCCCTTGACGGTTCCCCATGCTGTTCTCCTCTTCGCGGTCATTACAAAGGCTCTATATTAACACGCACCATCGACACAAGTCGACCCTGGACTCGCGCTCGTGACCGTTTGCCCATTACGACACGAAACCGTGCAATGCCATCTCAGGGCAGGACCGCGAGCCCGGTTCACAGGATCGAGCCGGGCGTGGTACCATGGCCGTCGGCCGCCTGGCCGCAACGGCGTAAGTGAGGAGAGTCAAAACGGACCAAGGAGACGGAAAATGATCAAAGGTATCAATCATGTGGGAATCGTCGTGAAGAACATCGACGAGGTGCTCGACTTCTTGCGCGAGGCCTTCGGCGCCCGGGAGATCCAGAGGATGGACGTGCCGATGATGAAGCAGGTTTCATCCGTCGTCCGGATCGGGGACGACTGCTTCGAACTGATGGAACCGACCGCTCCGGACGGCCCTGCCGGGAGCTTTCTCGAGGCAAAAGGGGGAGGGCTCCATCACATTTCCCTTTTGTGTGAAGATGTGGAGGCCCTCTGCGAGAAGCTCGAATCGCAGGGGTTGAAGATCGTGAGCAAGGTCCTCGAAGGCCCTTTTCGGGTCGCTTTTCTTCATCCGAAGAGCGGCAAGGGAATCCTCTATGAGCTGACCGATACCCCCTCCTCCGGCGACTGACGCCTCCAAAGGGAGCAGGTGCAGAAGGCCGGGTGTCTCGTCCCGGAAAGAGCCGTGCGGCGCTCGGAGTGGAGGGATTTCGTAAGGCATGCGGGCCGGTCACTGGCGGGCCGGGGTGTCGGCCCTCGGCGTTTTGAGGACCCGCCTCACCTGTTCGAGGAGCCCCTGAAGCGCGAAGGGTTTGCGCAGAAATTCGGCTCCGGGAGGAAGGCCCTGCTCTTCGCGGATATCCTCTTCCGAGTGGCCGGACATGTAGAGGACCTTCATCTCCGGGTGCCAGGGCTGCAGGCGCTCCACGAGATCCGGGCCGCTCATCCTCGGCATGACCACGTCGGTCAGCATGAGATGAATGAAACCGGTATGCTGTTCCGAAATGAGGAGCGCCTCGCCGGGCGTGTGCGCCTCCAGGATCCGGTATCCGCTTCTCCGAAGGGCTTCACGAATCGCGTTCCGAATGGAGCTCTCGTCCTCCACCAGCAGGACCGTCTCCGTGCCCGCCAGGGACGGAGCGCGCACCGGGGGTGGCTCTGATTCTGCCAGGGCTTCCGTGATCCAGGGGAGATAGATCCTAAAGGTCGTGCCGTGCCCCGGCAGGCTGGATACCGAAATGCCCCCTTTGCTCTGTTTGACGATGCCGAAGACCGTCGAGAGGCCGAGGCCGCTGCCCTTGTTCCGCCCCTTGGTGGAAAAGAAGGGCTCGAAGATATGCGCCTGCACCTCCTCGGCCATCCCGCAGCCCGTGTCGGTCACGGACAGCATCACATGGGGGCCCGGCTGGATGTCCATCATCTCCCCTGCCTGTTCCTCGTCAAGCGTTACGTCGGCGGTCTCCAGGGTCAGGACCCCTCCGTGCGGCATTGCATCTCTCCCGTTGAGGGCGAGGTTCAGGATGACCTGCTCGAGCTGGCCCGGATCCGCCTTCACACGTGCATTCTCTGCGCCCTGCAGGATGTCGAGCTGGATGTCCTCTCCGATCAGGCGTCGGAGCAGGCCTTGGACGGAGCGGACGACCGCGTTCAGGTCGAGCACCTCGGGCTGGAGCACCTGTTTCCGGCTGAAGGCGAGAAGCTGCCGCGTCAGTGAGGAGGCCTGCTCCACCGCGCTTCTGATTTCCACGACCTGAGGGTTCGATGGGTTGGTCTCCGGGATATCCATGAGAAGCAGGTCGGCATAGGTGCCCATGGCCGTCAGGAGGTTGTTCAGGTCGTGGGAGATGCCTCCGGCAAGCCGCCCGACCGCGTCCATCTTCTGCGACTGGCGCAGTTCTTCCTCCGCCTTCTTTCGGTCGGTGATGTCGCGCACGTACTCGATGACGCCTTTCAGCTCACCGGTGGCGCTGTCATAGAGAGGGAAACTGTAGAGGTCCAGCCACCCGACGACCTTTCCACCGGCCCCGGTCTTCGGAACGACCTCGTAGGCGGCTTCTCCGGTTTGCAGTGTCTTTCGGGTGGGGCAGGTCTCACAGGGCCGGGCCCGCCCGTGATAGGCTGCAAAGCACTTCTTCTCCACCAGGGGCATGGAGTGCGCATACCATCGCTCCATGGTCGGATTCACCCGGAGGATGTTCAGATCCGTGTCCAGGATGCTGATGCCGTCCTGAATGCTCGTGAAGACATTCGAGAGGAAGCGCTCCCTTTGCTCAAGTTCGTCCCTCGTCCTGGTGAGGTCTTCTTCCACGCGGGTATGCTTCTCTTCGAGCGCTTCCAGTTCGGCCAGACGCTGCCTGAGATGGGAAAGCTCCTCACAAAGCTGCTCCGGGCTCTTCTCCATTTCCTCCATGCGAAAATTCTCCCATGCGGCCGAGGGGCAACCCAACAGACCTCCAGAGGCTGAGCAACAAAAAAGGCGATTGTTCAGGCAGGAGAGTCCCATCTGACCTATAGGTTAGATTCCGCCCCCCTTCCGTTGGTTCCGGCCGCTCGGCATCCTGCCCGATTTCTCAGAAGATCGAGGGGCTCGTCTTCAGCAACGTGTACGGCCGGGTCGCAAACCTGCTGATGCAGTTCGCCGAGGCTGCAGGAAAAGGATGGATCGTGAAAGAAAGACTTGCCCACCAGGCGACGGCGTCATGGCCCTGTTCGGTGCTCCTGTGGGACACGAGGACCATGCCCAAAGGGCATGCTGCGCGGCGCTGTCGGCACAGAAGGCGATCGCCGAGTATGCGGAGCGGGTCAGAGGCCTCACGAAGTTTGTGGGCCGTCAAAGGTGGAAGAGATTGGGAACCGTGGATTATGCGGGGCACGCCTATTTCCAGTCGGCCACGGGGCATTTCCGGAAGGGCGATTGCGAGAAGGCTCTGGCCCTGAAGGAGGATGTCCTTCGGGTCATGAAAGGGGGATTTCGCCTTCGGAACTATGTAAGGGCCTTGTGTGTCGCTTCCTGGGCCACGCGCACAGGCTGCTCGGAGAGCTGAGTCTCCCGACCCTGCCGGAGGAGGCAGGACGTCATTTCGAGAAGAGCATCGGCATCTTCGAAGCACTGAAGGCAGAGAACTCGCTGGCCCATGCGTATGCAGGGATGGGCCGACTGATGAAGCGACACGGAGCCCGCCAGGGTGGAGAGGGAACTGGCCGGACTTCAGCCCTGACTCGTGCACGACGCCGGCTAATTGGTCACCTCGATGGGGGTGCCGTCCATCAGGCCCCCGGATCCCTCGACGACCACTTTTTCGCCCGGCTCGAGCCCCGCTGTGACCTGAACGAACCCATCCGCACCGACGCCGACCTGGACGAACCTCTTCTCCACGACATCCGCCCGCGCCACATAGACGTAGGATCGACCTTCATCGTTGAGAACGGCCGCAGCCGGAACGGACATGGCCTGCTTCAGCGACGGGAGGGGCAGCTGCCCCGTACAGAACAGGCCGGCCTTGAGACGTCCCTCGTCGTTGTTCACCCTGACCTTGATCAGAAAGGTCCGGGTTTGAGGGTCGATCTTCGGGTTGACGGCTACGACTTCCCCCTGGACCTGCATCTCCACGGAGCCGACTTCGATCGGCACGGCAGCACCTCTGGGCACGCTGTCGAAGTAGCGCTCCGGCAGGGCCACCTCTGCTTCCAGGGTGGCAAGGTCCATGATCTCCACGATGACCTCCCCCCTGCGGACGTATTCGCCCTCTTCCCGGAACTTGCCTGTAACGAAGCCGGTGTACGGAGCGGTCACGGTGCAGTCTTCGAGCGCCTGAAGCGCGGTGTCCAGCCCGACCCGCGCCTGGACCACAGAGGCCTTCGCCTGCTCCAGGAGGGCCGCGGCACGGTCGTGTTCCGTTCTTGCCCGGTCACGCATCTGTTCCGTTGCGGACCCCTCCCTGTACAGGTTTTCCATACGCAGCTTCTCCCGGGCCGCGTCTTCCAGACCGACACGATGTGTGCGCTCCGTCGCCTCGGCAACCCGGATGGCGGAGCGCGCCTGGCGTACCCTCAGCTCGTAGTCCACCAGACGGACCTGGAAGAGAAACTGCCCCTGTTCGACGCGGTCGCCGATCTCCACGGGCATCCTGTCGATCGTTCCCTCGACCAGCGCCCTGAGCCCTGCATGGTGCTCCGGCTGCAGCGTGCCCGTGAAGCCAACGCTCTGTTCGAAGTCACGGCTTGCAACCTCTGCAACCGCGACTTCCTTCGGCCGGAGGGCCGCTTCTTTCCCGAGGGCCTCTTCACTCGTTCCGGTTTCTACGCCGGATCCGCATCCGGCCTGCCCGAGAAGAAGGACAAGGGACAGAAACGGGGCGGCATTCTTCAGCATCTTCATCGATCGAAATCTCCTAACGGCGATCGTACGGTTCCTTCCAGGTTGTGATTCGTCCTCATCTATGATGATTGTGTCTCCTCGGCCGCAACGGCTGCCTCTGGTCGCCGGAACAGCCGCCTCAGCCAGGAGGCGAAATCGTCCATCAGCAGATAGACGACCGGGATGACCAGAAGCGTGAGAAGGGTGGAGGTGAACATGCCCCCGATCACCGCAACCGCCATCGGGGCCCGGGACTCGCCGCCCTCGCTCATTCCGATCGCCACGGGCAGAACGGCGATGATCGTCGACCCCGCAGTCATCAGGATCGGACGGAACCGGGTCGGGCCGGCCTGCAGGATCGCCTCCAGTTTCTCCATGCCGCGGCGGCGCAGCGTATTGGTATAGTCGACGAGAAGGATCGCGTTCTTCGTCGCAATGCCCATCAACATGATGATGCCGATATAGGAGGTGATGTTCAGGGTGTTGCCGGTAAGCAGCAGGAGCCCGAACACGCCGACAACGCACAAAGGGAGGGATAGCATTACGGTCAGGGGGTGAACAAAGGACTCGAACTGGGCTGCTAGAACCATGTAGATGATCAGCACGGCGACGATCATGGCGTATCGCATGTAGACGAAGGTCTCCTGAAACGCCCGGGTGCGTCCCGTGGTGGTCGTTCCCCACTTCCCGTCCTTCGGGAGGGCCGCTTGCGTCGTCTTCTCGAGCTGTTCCAGGGCCTCGCCCATGGGCTTGTCCTCGAGATTCGTGTAGATCTGGACGGATCTGCGCCGGTTGTAGCGGTTCACCACGTTCGGCCCCTGTCCGACTTCAATGGTCACGAGGTTCGGTGACTTGACGAGTGTGCCGGCCAGAGAACGGACCGCGATCTGGTAGAGGTCTTCCGGGTGGTCCCGGTACATGGGGAGGGCCCGTACCCGGATGTCGTATCGTTCGCCCCCCTCTTTGAACTTGCCCGCATCGACCCCGCCGAAAAGAGTGTAGATGTCCTGGGATATGGAGCGGACGTCCACCCCGAGGTCGTCCGCGAGTCCGCGGTCGATGTGGACCTTGACCTCCGGCTTGGTGATCCGCAGGTCGGTGTCCACATCCACGAAGCCCCCGAGGCCTCGCAGTTTCCGGACGATCCGGTCGCTCACCTGGGCCAGAGCCGAGACATCCGGCCCCTGGATGATGTACTCGAGATCCGATTCGCGACTTCCTCCGCCGAAGATCGAGATGTATTCGACCGATGAGTTCATGTCCTCGTAGACGCTGATCTTCTCACGGAGCCTGCGCATGAATTCGGACTGATGAGCGGCCCGCTCCCGCCGGGGCGTCAGGTGGACGACCATGAGCCCGTTGTTCACCTCACCCCCGCCCATCCCGATGGCCGAGAAGCCATGGGTCACCTCGGGCTGGCTGAACACGATCTTCTCGACCTCCCGAAGCCTTTCTTCCGTTTCGTAGATGGAGGTCCCGGTGGGCATTTCGAAGCGGAGGATGAACCGTCCCTCGTCATCCTGTGTGGCGAACTCCCTGCCGATGAAAGGGGTGAGGGCGATCCCGGCCCCGAAGGCTGCGAAGGCGATCAGCACGGTGACGACCCTGTGGCGGGTGACCCACCCCAGGATGCGTCGGTAGAATGCGTCTAGACGCTCGAAGCCCCTCTCGAGCAGGTTGTAAAGGGGGTGTCGAACGGTTTCCCGCTTGAGCAGGCGCGAGCAGAGCATGGGGGTGAGGGTCAGGGACACGATGGCGGAAATGGCGATCGTGACGGCAACGGTGAGGCCGAACTGGTAGAAGAACCGGCCCACGATCCCCCGCATGAAAGCGACGGGGATGAACACCGCCGCAATGGACGATGTGGCGGCGATCACGGCCAGGCCCACTTCCGATGTCCCGTCGCTCGCCGCCTGCATGGGCGGGGAGCCCTCCTCCACGTGGCGATAGATGTTCTCGAGCACGACGATCGCATCATCGATGACCATTCCCACGGCCAGGGACATGGCCATCATGCTCATGTTGTTGATGGTGAAGCCCATGGCGTAGATGACCACGAAACCGCCGATCAGGGAGATCGGGATGGCAACGACGCTGATGAGCGTGATGCGGACGTTTCTCAGAAAGAGGAGCATGATCAGGGATGTGAGCATCACACCGAACAGGATGTCCACCTGCACGCCCTCCATGGAGGCCTCGATGAACTCGGAGGAGTCGAAGGCGACCTCCAGGTGAATCCCCTCCGGAACCGTCTTCTGCATCTCCTCGAGTTCGGCCTTCACCCTACGGGCGATTGCAACGGTGTTGGTCCCCGACTGCTTGCGGATCCCCAGGCCGATGGTCGGCACCCCGTTGAAGCGGGCCACCGTGCGAAGGTCTTCCTTGCCGTCGACCACCTGCGCCACATCGCAAAGGCGCGTGACCGCCCCCCCCCGGGAGGAGAGGACCAGGCTCTGGAGTTCCTCCACGGACCGGTATTCCCCCAGGACCTTGACACTGTACTCCTTGTCGAACCTCTCGATGCGGCCGCCGGGCAGTTCAACGTGCTTGAGCTGGATGGCCCGGACCACGTCCTGAGGCGAAAGGCTCCTGGCCTCCAGCTTCTGCGGGTCCACCCATACGCGGATCTCCCGCTCCCGCAGGCCTCCGGTCTGCACCATGCCCACGCCCCGGATGGCCTGGAGCCGCTCCTTCGCCACCTTGTCCGCGTAGTGGGCCAGCCTCGCGTAGTCGCCCCGGCTCGACACGGCGATCCACATGATCGCCTGTGCCGCCACATCCATCTTGTCCACGATCGGCTTGTCCGTATCGTCCGGCAGGTCCCGCTCGGCAAGATTCACCTTGGCCCGGACCTCCTGGGCGGCCACGTCCACGTCCTTGTCGAGCACGAACTCGACGAAGATCCGGGACATGCCCTCGTAACTCTGGGACCGGATCGACTTGATCCCCTCGATGGTGGTGATCTGCTCCTCGAGGACGTCCGTCACATCCATGTCGATCACCTCGGGGCTCGCCCCGACGAGTGTGGTGGTGACCGTCACATAGGGGAAGTCCACTTCCGGGAACAGATCCAGGCCCATGTTCTGAAAAGCGATCCAACCGAAGATGATCATGGCCGCCATGGCGACGAGGGTCGTCACAGGGCGGCGAATGGCGGTGTCAGAGAGAAGCATCTGTGTTCCTCGAGGTTCTTGCGGTTCCGGTTCGTTCCGTCTACTGTGTCGGCGCTCCGGGCTGGAGGACGGTGTCGCTCCGTAACAGGTCCCGCGGAACGTACGCGTTGCCCTCCCCGCCCTCGCCCGGTCTCGGCCCGAGCGTTCCCATCGCAAGCTGCAGGTTCAAGCGGCTGACCATGTGGCCGTAGACCGATTCGTAGAAAAGGCCCCTTGCCGTGGTGAGGGCGGACCGGGCATCCGAGACCTCCACCTCCGAGGCGATGCCCTCGCGATAACCGACCTCGGCCAGACGGAGCCCTTCCCGTGCGCGGTTGCGGTTCAGCTTCTGGGACTCCACGAATTCCTCTGCGTTCCTGAGGGAGAGCAGGGCCTGGCGGATCTCCAGAAAGGCCTGTTCCTGGGTGTTCGCCAGGCGATACCGGCTCTGGGCCAGTGTGGCCTTCTGCTGGTGGACGCGGCCCTCCCGGCCCAGGCCGTCGAAGATCGACAGATTGATCGAAACGCCTGCGTTCCACGTTTCGCCCCATTCGTTGGTCGTGGTCGAACTCGGGTCCGGTTTGCCCCACAGTTCCTGGAAGAAGGCATCGATCTGGGGAAAGTACTGGCTCCTGGCAATGCGCAGTGCCTCCTTCTGGAGCCTCACCTCCAGCTCCGCCTGATAGAGGTCGGGACGGTTCTCGTGGGCGATCCTGAGGGACTCCTCGAGGACGGGCCTCATGGGCATGTATTCGAGTTCGTCCGCCAGCTCGAGATCCCCCTTCTGCAGGACGCCCATCGCTTTGAGCAGACGGGACTTGGCCAGATCCACATTGTTCTTCTGCTTGATCATCTCGGCCCGGAAATTGGTGACATCCACCTCGGCACGGAGAACGTCGTAGTCCGAGGCGACCCCGAGCCGTCTCTTCGTGATCACATCCTCGAGGTGGACCACGGCCGACCGGACCGCGTCTTCGTTCACTTCGTACTGGTGCTGGAACAGGAGGGCGTCGTAGTATGCGAGGGCCACGTCGTAGATGGTGCCCTGCAGGGCGGCCCGCGCCACCTCATCGCCCAGCAGATCGGCAAGCTTCGCCGCCCGCAGAGCGGCTCCGATGGCGCCTCCCCGGAAGACGGGTTGAGAAACCGTGAGGTCCACGGAATAGTTGTCCACATCCCCGATCGGGATCGGTTCTCCCCCCCCTCCCAGCCCGGGGATTTCCCCAAGGTCGATGGAACCGGCCTCTTCGAGGCGGGTGTAGGAGCCGGAGGCGTTCACCTTCGGCAGGGCCTCCTGATAGGATTCGATGACCTTGCCGCGGGCGATCTCGCGCTCCTGAAGGGTTGCCTGCAGCGACTTGTTCTGCCGGATGGCCAGCTTGACGGCATCCTTCAGGCTGAGCTTTCCGCTGATCGACACCTGGCTCTCCTCCTCGGTCTGCCGCATCCTCTCCCACTCGTTGTAAGCGGCCGTCCGGGTCTCCCGGATATCCTTGACCAGCGCGCTGCGGGACGCGCAGCCCGTCCATCCCTGGACCAGGCAGATGAGCGTGAACAGCAGAAGGCTCCGCATCTTGCTTTCCATCATTTCGTCCCGTCCTTGTTCGTATCCAGGATGCCGTCGAGAAGGATGTGCCGTATCGTAGGAAACTCCGGCAGAGCCGTACCGTCTTCTTCGTGGCGGATCATGTAGGTGACGAAGGAGCGCACCATCCCCTCCATGGCCAGGGCCATACCGATCGCGTCGCTTCCGGAGAAGACCCGGTTTCGGATGCCCTCCTCGAAGATCCCGGCAAGGCGTCCCAGGTAGTCCTCGTACCTGCCGACGAGCTTCTCCACGCCGTCGATACGCAGATTGTCGTCCGAGCCCAGGGTGGTGTCCAGGAAGAGCCGGAGGAAGGGCTTGTGCTCCGAGAAGAAGCGGAACTTGGTCTCGATCAGGATCCGTATCTTCTCGACCGGGTCCCGGCAGCCCTCGATCGCCTCCTCGAGCAGAGAGAGGTATTCCTCCATCCTCATCTCGAGGAGCGCCATGTAGATCTCGTCCTTGTTCCGGAACATGTGGTAGATGCTGCCCACGGCGAACTCGGACTTCTCGGAGATTTCCTGAATCGTGGTGCTGTGAAAGCCCTTCCTGGAGAAGACCTCCTCCGCCGTCGTGAGGAATTCCCTTTGACGACGAAGCCGTTCGCGCTCTTTTCTCGACAGCCTTTCCATCGTCTTCCGTGGGTCTGTGCCGGTGGGCAGGAACGCGAAGCCGTGTCGGCTTCGCTCTGATTAGAATGAAGATTCTATTACTAGACCAAGTGTTCAATAATAAGAATATCGGTTCAAACTGTCAATTGAATGAAGTATGGGAAAGGTGAAAGGTGAAAGGACAAAGGTGAAGAGTAAGGACCGTGGATACAAAGACCATAGCCATGGATCGGCAGCGGTCGAAATGGGGAGGCAGGGGCTTGACTCTGTGCGTCAATGTGCTTAAAATGATGAATAGTGATTCATTATTCATTTTGGTATGGCTAAAAATATTTAATATCATTTAATATTTTCTTGAAGCATTTGAAGCGATTTTTTCGCTCGTGACAATAGAAAGGTTAAGAAGAAAATCATAACGACCACGGCAACAGGTTGGAAAGGAGACAGGTACCATGCAGCAAAGAACGGCTCACGAACATATGAACCATGGTATGGAGATCGAATGGGAGGCTATCCGGTCCCGGCTGGGCAAGGCCCTCAGCAGGCAGAGGCTTGTGGAGATCGGCCTGGTGGCCGCCACCGTTACAAGTCTCGGGTGGGTTTCCTTCGCCCTCCACAAGGCCCTGGAGAACTATCAGATCCTGGGGCCCGCCATCCTGTAGATCGTGCGACGGCGAAACCGTCTTGAAGCAACCCCACGCCTTCGCCTGGAAGAGGTGCCGTTGAAGAGACCCTCGGCACCTCTCTTGTTTTCACGGAAGGCGCCCGCGGATGAGCTCGGAGAGGTGGCAGACCCGGATCGGCAGCCCACGCCTCCGGACGCCGTAGGAGAGCTGGATCATGCAGGCCGGGCAGGATGTGGCGAGCACGTCTGCACCGGTCTTCTCCACGTTGTCGATCTTCCGCTCCAGAACCTTCATGGCGATCTCGAAATGGGACAGGGCGTAGGAGCCCGCCCCCCCGCAGCACCAGTCGGCCTCAGGCATCTCCCTGAATTCCACCCCGGACAGTGATTGGAGAGCCTTCCTGGGCGGCTCGACCAGATTCTGTCCCCTCACGGCATGGCAGGGATCGTGATAGGTAACGACGATCCGCTCTTCCGTCTCGAGGCTGGGGGGAGGAAGGGCAAGAGCATGCTCCACCATGTCTCGCACCCGGGACGCGACCCCCCTGGATTCCTTCTTCAGGGGGTCCCCATCTTCGAACAGTGCCGGATACTCTTTCAGAAAGCTTGCACAGCTGGAGCAGTCGGTCACGATCAGATCGAGGGGCCGGGCAGACATGACCTTCAGGTTCCTGGCTGCGAGGTTCCTGGCCGCCTTCCGGTCGCCGTAACTCCCGGCCGGCAGGCCGCAGCAAACGTTTTCCAGAACATGCACTTCTCGTGCCGTCACGCGCAGCAGGTCGAGAGAGGCCTCGGCCGCGAGAGGATTCATGATCTCCATGCCGCAGCCGACGAAATAGCCGATGCGCAACGATGTGGCACGGCCCTCCAGGGGGCCGGGCGGGAACTTCTCCCGCAATGCATGGCCCGGCATGCGCCCGATGATCTTCTCGCTCTTCGGGAAATCGCGGCCGAAGATCCGCAACAGGCCGAGGGCACGGGCGACGCTGGACAGCCCGCTGTTCTTGCCCAGGGCAATCGACCTGGCCACCCTCCTGAGACGATCCGGGTAGGGAAGCAGCTTCTCGAAGAGGAGGGTGTGGATCCGTTTCCTTCCAACCTTCTCGAGGTACTCTTCCCGGGCATCGACGATGAGTTCGGCCGTGGGCACGGAAGGGAAGCAGTTCGTGGTGCACGCCCCGCAGAGGAGGCAGGCGAAGAGCGGGCCTTCCAGGTCCTCGGACCATTCGAGCCGGCCTTCGTTCAGGGCCCGCAGCAGGGCCACCCTGCCTCGGGCCACGCCCGTTTCCTGTCCGGTGGCACGGAAGGTCGGGCAGGCGACCTGGCAGAATCCGCACCGATTGCACAGGGCAAGCGTTTCCTCCTGTTCAGCGATCTTCATTCTGCGGCGTCCGTAACGTTTTCCACTCGGTTACTTCCTTCCCGGAAGACGGCCGGGCGCGAAGAGGCCCTTCGGGTCGAGGGCGTCTTTCACCCTGTGCATGAGGTCCCACGGCTTTCGGTACGGACCGTAAACATCTTCCCGTTCCTTGAAGGCATAGGGTGCCTTCTCCAGCAGAACGTGTCCTTCCAGGTGCTGCGCGCAGTCGCAGACCCCCTTCCATTCCCCGTCCGACAGGTCGGAGAGCCCGGCCCGCACCCTTCCGCACCCCAGGTCTGCGACAAGCGCCTGGGCCGTGGCTGCGAGGCCTGTGGTCTCGAGAAAACCCCGGACCCTGTCCATGGGCAGGTCCGCCCGCAGGAGGAACGGGGGCCGATGCGTGGCTTCGTCCGTCTCCGTGAAGAGGCCATCCTCTACGGGATAGGGCCCCGGTGCCTCCACGGTGAGGTCCTGTCGGGCGAAGAGCTCTTCGCAGCGCTTCGCCTGGGCCTCCACGGTTTCTGCGAAGCCTTCGAGTCCCACTGTAAGACGCCAGGGGTTCGGATCCTCTTCCCGCAAGGCTCCGGCGGCCGTTCCGTTCTTCGGGCTTGCCACGACGAATGCCGGCTCCAGGTTCGAGCGGAGAAGCTCTACGGCGACGGCTGAAACGCTCTCCAGGTCGCCGGACGCACGGGCTGCAAGGCAGGACTCGGGCAGGGCCGAGAGCCGCAGCGTGACCTCGGTCAGAAACCCGAGGGTTCCGGCGGAACCGGCGAGGAGACGGCCGAGGTCGTAGCCGGCCACGTTCTTGACCACCTTGCCGCCGGTGGCGATCAGGCGACCCGTTCCGGAGACGAAACGGAGACCGAGAAGCAGGTCCCGGGGCGACCCGTAACGCAGGCGCTCCGGCCCGGCCGCCCCGAGGGCCAGGATGCTGCCAAGGGTCGTGGCCGTACCGAGAAACGGTCGGATGGGCAGCCATTGCCGGTGCTGCCGCAGGATTTGCTGAAGTTCCGCCAGTGGGACCCCGGCTCCTGCCGCGATCGTCTGGTTCGGCGGGTCGTACTCGATGATCGAGGTGAGCCCCCCGCTCCGGAGAGGCAGCAGGTCGCGGTCCGCAGCGTTGCCGAAGGCCCGCCAGCGGCCGCCTCCCTCGGGCAGGAGCGCCCGTTCTTCCCGGAAGGCCCGGGTTACGATCTCGCAGGCCTCCGAAGGTGACGAAGGTGTGAGCACGGTCGCGTCGGCGAAGGGCCGCCCGGTCCGCTCTTCCTCGGCTTGCGGTCGCGCCTGCTCCGGTATCGCCTTGCCGGGGTTGAGCCGCCGGTCCGGATCAAAGGCGTGGCGCACGGCACGCTGGGCGTCCAGGTCGTCCTCGGAGAAGATCAAGCGCATCCCTTCGAGCTTCTCGAGGCCTACGCCGTGCTCGCCCGTGATGGTTCCGCCCAGTTTCACGCTCTCCCTCATGATCTCCAGGCCGGCCCGGTGCACCCTCTGCATCTGTTCCGGATCCCTGGAGTCGAAGAAGAGCAGGGGGTGCAGGTTCCCGTCGCCGGCGTGGAACACATTCCCGTGGGAGAGGCGATGACGTTCCGCGATGGCGCGAACCTTCTCGAGAGCCTCGGGGATCCTCGTTCGGGGCACGGTGCAGTCGGCCACGAGATAGCCGGGAGCGAGCCTGGCGATTGCGCCGAAGGCTCCCCGTCGGCCCGACCAGAGCAGATCGCGCTCACCTGCATCCCCTGCTTCACGGACTTGGCGGCAGCCCTGGGACGTGCAGATCTCGCGAATCCTCTCCGCCTGTCCCTCGAGGCCGACGGCCGGACCGTCCACCTCGATGATCAGGACGGCTGCCGCGTCCAGCGGATAGCCGCAGGGGTGGCTCTCTTCCACGGCGCGCATCACCGGAGCGTCCATCATCTCCAGAGCGGCGGGCACGATTCCCTCCGCCATGATTCCGGAGACGGATCGGGCCGCATCCGCCACGCTGTCGTAGACGGCCAGCAGGGTGACCACCGATTCCGCCAGTGGAAGGATCCTGACCGTCACCTCGGTAACGACACCGAGTGTGCCCTCGCTTCCCACGAGGATGCCGCATAGGTCGTAGCCCGGCGCATCGAGCACCTCCCCGCCCAGGTGGACAGTCTCGCCGTCGGACAGGACGACCTCCAGACCGAGGATGTGGTTCTTCGTAACGCCGTGTTTCACGCAGCGAGGCCCCCCCGAGTTCTCCGCCACGTTCCCGCCCAGGGTGGCGACCTTCTGACTGGCGGGATCCGGTGCATAGAAGAACCGGAGCGGGGCCAGGGCGTTCTGAAGCTCGAGGTTCGTTACGCCGGGCTGACAGCGGGCGCAACGGCGATCCGGATCGATGGAAAGGATGCGGTTCAGCCGGGACAGGCAGAGGACGAGACCGTCCTCAGGGGCAATGCTTCCTCCGGACAGGTTGGTGCCGAAACCGCGGGGCACGCAGGGAACGCCCGCCGCCGCCCTGAGCACCTCCGAGGTCTCCCGCGTGTTTCCCGGGAAGACAACCGCGCCGGGTTCCCCTCTTGCCAGGGAGGCGTCGTAGGAGTAGACCTCGAGATCGGCCGGGCCGGAGCGGACATGCTCCTTCCCGACGATCTTCCGAAGCCTGCGAAGCAGTCGAGGATCCATCACCGGCTCGCATACGCCTCTTCAGCCGCCTCCAGGGCGCCGGAGGCGACTTTGACCCCCTGTCCCTTGAGCACCGTTTCCAGGGCGGCCAGAAAGAGACAGACATTCCGTTTCGAGGAGGCGTTCCCCATCAGGCCGACCCGCCACACCTTTCCGGCCAGATCGCCCAGGCCCCCTCCCACCTCGATTCCGAACTGTCGCAGGAGGGCGCCGCGCGCCTTCGCGTCGTCCGCACCATCCGGAATGCACACCGTGTTCAGCATGGGCAGTCGTTCGGTTTCGGCCACGAGCATGGAAAGGCCCATCGCCTCGACCCCTGCCACCAGGGCGAGATGGTTGAGGCGGTGCCGCTCGAAGCGGGCCTCGAGCCCTTCCTCCGCCACGATGCGCAGCGCCTCGCGCAGTGCGTAGACCATGTTGATCGGGGCCGTGTGATGATACTTGCGGTCGCCGCCCCAGTAGTTACGCACCATGGTCATGTCCAGATACCAGCTCACAACAGGCGTCTTCCGGGAGTCGAGGGTCTCGAGGGCCGCCGGACCGAGCGATATGGGCGAGAGGCCGGGAGGGCAGGAGAGGCACTTCTGGGTGCCGCTGTAAACGGCATCGATGCCCCAGGCATCTACGCCCACTTCCATGCCGCCCAGGGAGGTGACCGTATCCACGAGAAACAGTGCGCCCGCATCGTGTGCGATCTTCGAGAGATCCTCTAGGGGCGTGCAGACCCCTGTAGAGGTTTCCGCATGCACGACCGCAACCAACTTCGGCGACGCCCCTTTCACTGCGTTGCGGACCGTGTCCGGGTCCACCCCCTGTCCCCATTCGAAATCCAGGCGAATGAGCTTGGCCCCGAGGCGCCCGACGATGTCGCACATCCGCGTGCCGAACACACCGTTCACGCAGACGACCACCTCGTCCCCCGGTTCGACGAGATTCACGAAGCAGGCCTCCATGCCCGCGCTGCCCGTGCCGGATACCGGGATGGTCAGCTCGTTTTCGGTCTGAAAAAGGGAGCGGAGCAACTGCTGGGTTTCATCCATCACGGCAAGGAAGTACGGGTCCAGATGGCCGATGCAGGGGGCCGACATGGCCTGGAGGATCCGCGTGGGCACGTCGCTCGGGCCGGGTCCCATGAGAACGCGACTTCCCGGGTTGATGTCCCTGTAACTCTGCGGGTCGAGATGCATGTACAACCTCCTTTCCTCCGAACACAAAACTTGTAAAGCCATCCTTCTTGCGGGCGGAACAGCGAACCCTTAGGATAGGAGACTCCTCCTTTGCGGTCAAACCGCCGGGAAGGGCCATGGGATATCTGCCGGAAGTCCTCCGGGCATGCGTAGAAATGCCCGAGAGAGGACTTTCGTTGATCTTTCGGTGGGACATGTTGTATAAGGCTGGATCGGCCCGTCCCACCCTCCTGTGTGACCTCCCCTCCGTCTGGAGAGAGGACGCAGGATGATCCGTGAGCCTGCTGAGTCGGGAGACGCCTATGAATTCCAGGAACCCCCTCTTGGTGTGGACGGCAGCTCTGCTGGCCGCCCTCGTGGTCCCATCCCTTGTCCCTCGCCCGACCCGGGCGGATTCCGCACTCATCGGCGGCAGCCTCTTCGCATCGGCGGTCCTCTCGGACACGGACTTCCTCATGGTCGGAGACCGGGGGAGGGTCTTCCTGTCGACGGACGGTGCAAAGACCTGGGAGGCGATCGAAAGCAACACCCGCTTCGCCCTCTCTTCGGTCTGCTTCCCGGAGGATCGGAAGGGCTGGGCCGTGGGCCAGATGGGAACGCTCCTTCATTCCGAGGACGGAGGCAGGACCTGGACGCCTCAGGGCTCCGGCACCGATGCCTACCTGCTCGGCGTTGACTTCCTCGACGCGGTGCACGGCATTGCCGTCGGTAGGGACACGGCCGTGTTGACCACCACGAACGGAGGCAGGACGTGGGAGCCCTCGCCCCTCAGGGAGACGGCGGAATTGTTCGGTGACGTCACCCTCTTCGCCGCGGCCATGATCGATACGCAGGGCATCTGCGCCGTCGGCGACATGGGGAGGATCTTCGTCACCGAGGACGGAGGGAGGAACTGGTCCGAGACGAAGACCCCGCTCTACGACGAGATGATGATGATGGGCAGGGTGCTTTACGCCGTGGTCTGTGATTCCGGCATCTTGTATGCAGCCGGCATCGACAGCACCTTTGCCGTTTCGAAGGACCGGGGACGGTCCTGGACCATCGGGGACACGGGTTTCGCGAAGCCGGATCTATTCTGCATCGATTTCGTGGGGGCCTTCGGTATGGCTGCGGGCTCGGGGGGGCACGTGATCCAGACCTCGGACGGAGGAGAGACCTGGCGCGAGATCGAAGTCCCGGAACGGATCTGGCGGTTCTTTCTGAGCGGAATGGATCTCAGGAGAAGTGCTTCCGGAGAGGTGGTCGGACTGGTGGTCGGGAAGAGCGGAACGTATGGCCGAATTACGGACGGCGTCATTCACTGGAGATGATCTCGAGCGAAACGGAAGGGTGGGCAGATGACGCATACGAACGGTGACGGACAGGTTCGTGGGTTGGCTCGCGTCGTGTCGCTGGTGCTGCGTTTCCGCGCAGTTGTTCTGATCCTGTTCCTGGTGATGACGGGCTTCCTGTGCCTCGATCTCGACGGCATCGAACTTCAGGAGGATCCCACCGAGAGCATGATGCCCCCCGGGCACGGGTTCATCCCGGCCCTGCGTGCCATCGAGGCAATGGACGAGCCGTCGGAGAGCCTGATCATACTCGTGGAGGTGAAGGAAGGCGACGTTTACAACACCGAGACGGTGAAGAAGGTCGAACGCATGACCCGGGTACTGATGGGGGTGGAGGAGTTCATCCCGAAGAAGATCCTCTCTCTCTACACGGGTATGAATCACTACGACAACACGGCCGAAGGGCTGATCGGGGAGCCCATTCTCGGACGCATTTCGCCGCAAACGAGAGAGGACTTCCTGGACGTGGAGCGCAGGGTCGCGGTGAACCCGTTCGGGATCGGCCACGTCGTTTCCTACGACGGCACGGCCACCATGATCATGGCGGGAATCACCGATCTCGACACGAAGACGGAGCTGTCCTACCAGCGCCTGGCCGACGAAGAGCGGAAGAGCGTATCCCTCGAGGAGCACAAGAAGAAGGGCATCGACCGGTTTCACGACGATCTGCTCGGGCTCGTGGACCGACTGGAGGCCACGGAAGAGGATAAGAACCATCGCGTCTATTTTACCGGGGACCGGCTCCTTGCCGCGCAGTTGACCGCCATGGTCCGCGACCAGGTGCCGCTGGCCGCGGCGGCCACCCTGCTGGCGATGCTCCTGGCCCTTGCCCTCTACTTCAAGAGCCTGCGGGGGGCCATGGTGCCCGTATTGTGCTTCGCTCTCTCCATGCTGTGGGGCCTCGGTTTCCTGGGGGCGAGCGAGCTTGCGTTGAATCCCATGGCCTTTCTCTTCCCCCTGCTGATCGGGATCCTCTCCCTTCTCTGCAGCGCCATGGTCGTGCGCGAATACGATCGAGCCGTCCCGAAGACCCAGAGCAAGAAGGAAGCGATCCTCGCCGCCTACGGAAGTGCGCCGATTGGAGCCTCGCTGCTGATGGCCGGCCTGGTGAACCTGGTCATGCTCGCCGCAGGTGTTCCCATGATCCGAACCTTCGGCTGGCTCGGCCTGTTCTGGCTCGTGGGGACCTTTGTGGTGGTTGCGTTGATCTGCCCGATTCTTCTGTCTCTCCTTCCCCTGCCTTCCCCCAGGCAGGATGAGGGGACTCGGGGCGCCTGCGACACCCTCGCCGAGGGACTGACCGGGATCAGCCTGGGCAGGAAGACGAGGGGGGTGGCAATCCTCCTCGCCCTGATCCTCGCCGCTGGCGGATTGTGTTTCGGGCTGCTTCAGGTCGGCAACGGCATGCCCGGGAGGTCCTATGTCCGCTCGACCCATCCCTGGAGTGAGGGCTTCGACCTGATGGGGGAGCGTTTCAACGGCCCCTACATCTTCCTGGTGCGCGTGGAGGCGAAAGAGGAGGGGGGACTCCTCAACCCCGAGGCGATCAACCAGATGGGGGACTTCAGCACCTTTCTGAACGCCAAGGGCCTGGTGCGCCAGAGCCTCGCCTTCGATTGGGTGGTGAAGCTGGCCCGCATGGCCCTCATGGACGGCAACCCGAAGTGGTGGACCGTTCCCGCCTCGCAGAAGGATATGGAGGGGCTGTCGAGGCTGCTCTCCTTCGCCGGAGCACGAGGCGTGCTGGTGGACGAATCCTTCTCCGCGGCCACCGTTGCCTGCTTCTTCCCGGAAAGAAGGGCGGACCGGATCGACGCGTACGTGTCGGTCATGAGGGACTACATTGAAGATCACCGTTCCGGGTTGATCGATTTCAGCCTCGGCGGGGGGCTCCTCGCCAAGACGAAGGTGATCAACGACGGCACCCGCCGCGCCTACCGGACAACCGTCGCCCTCGCCCTTGTCGTCGTTTTCCTCCTGGGGATGGTTCTGACGAAATCGGCCACGACGGGCGGGGTGATCGCCCTTTCCGTCGGGGCCGGACAGGCCCTGATGCTGCTGATCATGACGATCGTCGGGTGGCCGGTCAGCCTGGCCGCGGTTCCGGCCGCGGTTGTCGGGGTGGGCTTCGGGGCCCTGTTCGGCATCTACCTCGTTCGTTCGGGCGCCCGGGCGGACAGGATTGCCGGTGCTGGCGGCCCTGTCCTCTTTCTCAGCCTGCTGGCCTTTGTATGCACGGTGCCCTGGTTCTTCCTCGGACTGAAGCTCCAGGCGGACATGGCCATCCTGCTCGGGATCTCCGTGCTTCTCCAGGCAGTCGCGACCATGTTCTTCCTGCCGGCCCTGCTGCGTTCCTTGTCGCCGGAATGAAGGCAATACAAGAGAACGGTCGGGAGGCGCGTCTCCTCCTTGGTCACGGCCATAGGGCCGCCGAGCGTGTCCTGCCTCAAAGGTCTCTTGCCAGCAGGCCCGCTCCGTAGTTGCTCCGGTCCGAGGCGTCCTTCGGATCGAAGGCCTGCTTGATCTTCTCCTGCCAGACGTGGAAGTTCCCGTAGTGGGGTCCCATGTCCATGATCCGCTCCTGCAGGGTCTTCGTGTAGTCGCCGATACAAAGGGCGATGTCGTTCGGTTCGAATCCGTCCTTCTCTTCCCTGTCGTTGTCCCTTTCCTCGGTCACACATCGGCGGGCCGCATTGACCGACTCCGGATCGGCCGCGTCGTAGTGGTATTCCAGCTCCATGTAGACATAAGAGTTGTTGTCAAAGGAATTGTGATAAGTGGAGTCGAGCCCGTCGTCCACGATCTTCCCTTCCGCGATGTACTTCTTCTTCAATCGCTCCATGGGCAGGCCCATGTGCCGGATCACCGAGGCCGGGGTTCCCTGGTACCCGGCGGCGATCACGAAGCCCCCTCCGTGATGAATGAAATGCGTGTCGTTCGCCACGAAGGTCAGGATCGACTCGTTGGATCTCATGTCCGCGAAGAGCGGATTCTGGGTGAATTCAGGGATCCACCCGCCGGACTTCTCGAGGACGTGCATGAGGACCTTTTCCTGAAAGGCGAGCTCGTCCGCGCTTCGGCCGAATAGGAAGACGGTGAGCGGATGGGGCATGTTCTTGACCGCCTCGGCGATCAGGCCGGATTCGTGCCACTCCTTGACGGTCTTGTTCGACTGGGCCCCGGCCATGATGGACAGGAAGTGATCCGGCTCGCCGGCCCGGCAGATCGCGTAGCCGACTTCCGCGTCGCCGAGCAGGTAGAGGAACTCGATCAAGGACTCGTAGTCCTTGAAGGAGGGGTTGATGACCTTCGCGTTGTCCATCGGGCGCTTGAGCCTGTACCCGGTCAGCAAGCCGCCGCTTTCCGTGGGAAGCTCAGGGGGCCCGGGCCAGTGATGGAGCTTGATGCCCACCTTTGTGAAGACGCCCATCCCTCCCTGTGCCCCGCAATGGCCGCGCATGATCCCGCGCAGGCTGGGCCCGGGGCCGTCGCCGCAGAACCAGGCGTCCTCCGGCCCGAGCCGCAGGAGTTCTCCCGTGGGGAGGATCCACTCGACCCCGAGGCAGTTCCTGCCGTTGTGGCCCCCGTGGTTGCCCATGACGTTCATGCCCCATCCGGAGGTCACATTGGCCAGTACCGAAGCCTGGGAGCCTGCCTGAACGGGCGTCGTGAAGAGCCCTCTCTTGAGCACCTCCGCCTCGAGCTGTGCCCAGACCACATACGGCTCCACTACGGCATACTTGTTCTTCGCATCGATCTCGATGATCCGATTCATTCGCTTCAGGTCGAGCAGGATGACCCCCTCCTGTTGCGGGAACCCGTGGCTGCCGTAGCCGGTGCTGATCGCCTTGTACTTCACGCCGTGTTCATTGCATGCACGAACGATGGACTGCACTTCCTCCACACTCCCCGGAAGAAGGATCGCTTCGGGCCTGTGATCCATGTATTTGCCCGGCCCGGGACCCGGGTTGAACTCGACGAGCCAGTTGAATGTGTAGCCGTCCAGGATCACATTCTCATCCGTGATGTTCTCCGGGCCCACGATATCGGCGAATAGCTTGTACGTGTCTCTCGGGAGTGCCATGATCTCTCTCCTCGGATATTCTACAGGGATTGGATCAGCAGGTCGGTTGCGTCGTACACCGGAAACGCCTCGCCGCGGCTGTCCACCGCATCCTTCAGGTTCTTCTCGCACCAGGGACAGCAGGTCACGAGCGCCTCGGCTCCGGTCGCCATCGCTTCCTCCAACCTTTCCTCGGCAGACCACAGAGCAAAATCCGGAAACGCGGATTTCACGCCTCCCCCGGAACCGCAGCACCAGCTGTATTCGCGGGCGCGCTCCATTTCCAGCAGCTCGATCCCGGGGATGCTCTGGATCACCTTTCGCGGCGGGTCGAAGATGCCGTTCATCCCGACCGCCTTCGGGATGTCCTTCACGGGAAGGCATCCCAGGATGCGTTCCTCCTTGCCTTCGGAGGGGATCTTCGTTTCCGACAGGCGGCCGAGGTGGCACGGATCGTGGTAGGTCACCCGCAGCGGCGTCTTCTTCTTCGGCTCGATCCGGCCTTCCCGGACGAGTTCATCCAGACACTCGATCGCGTGGACCACCTCGAAGTTCATTTCTTTCCCGAGCAGAGAGTAGTGGGTCTTGAAGAGCCCGTAGCATCCGGCGCAGGAGGAGATTACCTTCTTCACGCCGAGGGCGTTGAAGGCCTCGATGTTCGCGACGGCGACTTCCTCGAAGAGAGCCTCGTTGCCGATCTGAAAGGCCGGGCTGGCACAACATCTTTCCTTCGTGCCGAGGATGCCCACGTCGACGCCGGCCTGTTGCATGAGTCTCACCGTGTTCTGTGCCACCTTCTGGAGGTGCGGGTCGAGGCTGTAGGTGCAGCCGGCAAAGTAGAGGACCTCCGCCTTCTCCTTTCCGGTGCTCAAATCCTTCACGTCCAGGCCCTTGGACCAGTGTTTCCGCCTCGATCGCGGCTGCATCCAGACATTGTCGTAATTCCGGATGCTGTTCATGATGTGGGTGTGCTCGTCCAGCTGCTTGTACTCCTTGAAGATCCGGAAACGAAGCTCGCGGAGGACCTGGAGCGGCTCCATATCGGTGCCCAGCCTGCAGGTCAGGTCGCAGGCCCCGCACATGGAGCACTTGTACACCACATCCAACAGGGCGTCCGAGTAGTCGACGCGGCCGTCGATGAGGGAGAGGGCGGCGATCATCTTTCCCCCTCCGGAGTAGGAATGGAAGTGGTACTTCGCGCTCGCGGGACAGCCGTTGGCAAACCTCCAGCTCTTGATCAGAGAGGAGAGGGGGATGAACTTGCATACCGAGCATCTCACACAGCGCATCATGTCGTTTCGATAATCTTCCAATGCCATGTGGGTTTCTCCTGGTTGCCGCATGTAGGGGCGAAAGCGCTGCCCCCTAGAAGCAGAGCTTTCCGGGGTTCATGACATGGTTCGGGTCGAACACGGATTTGACCTTCTTCAGGGCGCTCACGAACTGGCCCCTGGAGGCATAGACCTCCTCGGCCCAGGCGGGGTAAGGGCGCGAGAAGAAGGCCCCGGCCCCGATCAACCTGGAGCTTGCCGTTTCGAAGAGCGCCCTCGCCCTGGAGGTCTCGCCCTCATCGTCCGGGTCGAAGAACAGGTCGAACTCACAGTGGCAGGACGTTCCCTGGACGATGGGCTGGAGGTAGACGCCGATCCGGTCGTGGGCGACACCGATCTCGGCGGCCGCCCCGTGCACCAGATCGAGGAACGGGGGAAATCGATCCAGGGTGGTGACGAAGAAGATTTCCCGGAACCCCCCCCGCACGTTGTATTTCCAGTACGGATCCCCCGAGGGCCTGCTCAGGATGGTGAGCATCCGGCTTGCGGTCAGTTTCCCGAGTGCGTTCTCGAGGGTTTGGCCCTGTCCCTGGGCGATGGTCTTCAGGTCCCTCTCGAGGTAATCGATCTGTTCTTCCGGAAACCAGCTGCCGCCCGCGATGCAGAAGACGAGGCTCCAGCGGGGAAGGCTCTCGATGGTTTCATCGAGATCGTCCTGCAGTCCGGCCTCCTTGGCAAGGGCAGCGAGCTGAACACGGTTGGCGATGAAGAGTTCCTCCCCGTACCCTTGCTTGGTCAACTCGTAAGCGAAACCGACGAGATCTTCCAGCCTCTGCGCCCCGACGAAGAAGGGCCTCTTGCGCGCGGGAATCAGCTCGCACTTGACGGTTGCCCAGGTGACGACCCCCATCGTGCCCTGGGCCCCCTGGACGAGCCGATGGTAGTCGAGCTGGTGAGGCCCCAGGGGGAACTTCTGCGCGCCCCCTATCGCCCATTGCCCCTCGAGGCCTCCGGGGCCGGCGGCCTCACCGGTTCGGAAGGCGTCCCCGGAACCGAACACCACCTCCATGCAGCAAAGGGGGTCGCATACGTCCCAGTGATGGCGGGGCATCAGGGTGGGCTCTCGTTCCAGTACGCTCGCCACCACCGATTTGTTGGCCCGAGGCAGCAGCGGGCCTGCCAGGCGAAGCCCCTCCTGCTCGAGTACAGGGGCGAGCTGGCCGAAGGTGACACCCGGCTCGATCACCACGACACGGTTCTTCGGGTCGATTCGAACGATCCGGTTCATTCTTGCGAGGTCCAGCACCGACCCTCCGCGGGTCGGTACCGTGTCTCCCCGGATTCTCGGCCCCCCCGAGCTGACGGGAATCAGGGGAGTGGCGTGGCTGTTGGCCAGACGAACCGTCTCCTGGACCTCCTCTGCATTGCCGGGCCGAACCACGCACTCCGGCATCCCGGGAGGCACAAAGCTGTTGTCCTTCGAGTAGGCTGCGAGCAGGTCCTCTTCGGTGGAAACCCATTCCGGGCCCACGATGCCGGCCACTTCCTGGTTCAGTCTCATTTCATGCGCCTCCTCGTCTCGCAAGGGTCTTCAGGACCGGCCCCCACCGGGGGGATGACACAACGCACAATGCCCTTGTTAGTCGGGAACAGCGTGCATTGTCAAGAAAAAAATACTCTTATATTCTGAAGTGGACACGAGACAGACCGAAAGGTTGGTGAAAGGAAGTGGGCGCAGCGGAACCGAGCGAGGGAGGCGGGGCGTTTCCCGGTACGTGGTTCATTCGGAACCGCGGCGTAGAGGCCCGTCGCGAGTCGGCCCAGAGACGCACCGCCTTCTACCTGAGGCTTCTCAGAACGTTTTCCGCTGCAATGGCCTCGAAGTACCCCGCCCGAAACATGACGGGCGGGCTCATCGTTTCCGACCGTCCCCTGCAGGGAGGCGCTTGCTCGGTCTCCCTGCCAGATGACAGCGCCGTCAGGGCCTTTCTCGAGATCCCGTGGGAGTTGGTTCAGGAAGAGCCGGGACGACAGAAGAAAGCTCTTTCCCGATTGCTGTCGGAACAGGCGTCGAAGGGCACGAGCGACGATGGGTTGAGCCTGCCGGAGGGAGCCCTGTCCAGGTGCGCCGGCCGGCATGTGCAGTTCATCCACTCTCAATCTCTGTTCGAAGAACGGGAGAGGCGGTTCCGTGCCGTGCCGCCCGCCGCATTCTGCATGGCTCCGGCTCTGCAGAAGAGGGGATTTCAGCTGTCGGTGGATACCGTGTTGCTCGAGCCCTTTTTTGCCCCGGACCTGTCGCCCGCGCATCTGGTCAGGGAGAGCCGAGACAGAATCGACCGCATTCTCGAGAAGAAACCTCTCTGCATTGCTGTGACCGCCATGGATTTCTATCTGGAAGAGCTCAGCTGCCTGCTCAAAGAAATCCGGGCGAGGGACGAAGAGGTCTGGATTGCCGTGGGTGGGCCCCTGGTGACGCTCTACCCGGAGAAGGCGCCGGTCTACCTCGAGGAGGGAAACATCTTCATCCGTGGAGAGGCGGACTTCGCCTTCGCGGAAGTGCTCCAACGCCTCTGCTTGCTCCGGGCCGAAAGGGAACGGCTCGGGCGAGGGGTCTCCCTGTTCGAGAACCAGGCAGGCCTGTTCCTGCGGTTCGGCGATACGGTACTCGCCTCCCACCTCGACCGTACGGTCCGCGTGGGGAGCCTGGACGAGATCTTTCCGGAAGAGCCGGATCTCGGTTTCATCGAGAAACGACACCTGGCCGGCGGGTTTCATCTACATACGACCCGCGGATGCCCCTTCCGGTGCTCCTTTTGTGCAAAGGTTCACGGCTCCCGGGTTCGGGCCATGAGCCATGAGACGATCTTTCGCCTGCTTTCGTCCTACCGGCAAAGAGTCGAAGAGATCCGGCGGACAGAGGGGCTTTCAGAGAAGGAGCGGGTACAGGCCCTTCAGGTCTCCTTGTCGGATGATGATTTCCTGCTGGATCGATCCCGCGCCAAGGCCTTCTTCATCGGCATGTGCGATGTCCCCTTCCGTCTGAAGACCGTCCCGGCGGGCATCCCCTCGTTTCTTTCGCAAGGTGGAGACGGGACACGTCGATTCGACCCGGCATTGCTCGAGGCGATCGACGCTGCAAAGACCCGCATCCGGTCTTTCGAGATCGGGACCGATGATTTCTCGGACCGGGAGCTTTCCAGACTGGCCAAGGGCGGGCAGACCGGATACAGCTTACGGGAGATCGAGGAGGTGGCGCGCCGTTTCGAAGCCCTCGGCATCTCGAACCGCCATTTCCTGATCCTCTCCAACCCGGATACGCAGTGGTCGGACCTGTTCGAGAAGCTGATCCTCCTGGAATACCTGTGCCGGTCCTACACCCACTTCTTCCCGGACCCGAATCCCTTTGTGATCGCCCCCGCGGGCACGCCCCTGTTTGCTGACCTGGCACGGCAGGGCAGGGTGGACCGGCTGACAAAGAAGACCTTCGAGGTGCCTGACTTCCCTGAGCTTACCCACTGGGCCTTCAACATGGCGACGCCCCGGGAGGATCTGTTCTCTTCCGGGCGCTCGCCCTTTCACCACTTCTTTCGAAGACTCTGCGATCTCCTGAAGAGCCGATGCCGGTTCTCGGTATTGGATGACGCGTACCTGCACTACCTCGACGTGTGCGGGACAACCGGCTTCGGCCGTCTGGAGGAGGCTGAGAGACAGCGTGTGCTCGAACAGCTCACCGCCGCAGTGCGCATGCGTGCCGGAAGGATCCTTTCCGGGATCCGGGACGAAAGCCTCCGTTCGGACGATGCGCTCGCAAACAACCTCTCCGGAATGTTTCTCCTGCGTGCAACCCTGCGACGGGCCTTTCCGGAGCCAAGATTCCGGGAGAGCACGGACGGGCTTCTCAAGATCCTGGAGGCGTTTTTCGAGGAGGTGGAGAGGGGCTCGAAGATCAGGACCCGTCCGACGAGCCCCCTCTCGAGGGAACTCGATCAGGCCCTTCGCTTCGGCAGGAATCAGGTCCGCCTCCACCTCTGCGGGGGTTGTGCGGATCCTGTGAACCCTCTGCCCGTCCCCTTTGCGCAAAGGATCGAGGAGAGGCTCGAGGCGATGGGTCTCGGAGGCGAGGCACGCGAATGGCGGGAACTCTGTTCCGCAGCGGCGAGGTTCGTTCGCCTTGAAATCACCGAGGACGGGCAGAACGCCGGTTTCGCGGAAGACGAGGCCGGCCTGGACAGGTTTTTCGGGCTTCTCAAGATCGTGGATCCGGCGCTGAGCCGCAGGGGCGATGCGCTGAGGTTCCTCCGCGGGGAACAGGTGCTCTCGAGGTCGATACAGGAAGATATCCTCACGACCTCGGATGCCCGCGTGTTCGTTTACAACGGAATCGAGAGGCTTCCCCTGCGCTTCAAGGAACGTGTCCAGGAGGCGTTCCGGATTTCGTCCTTTCTCGACAGAGACGGTTTCGCCCGGCTGGTCCTTTCGAAGTTCCTTACCTCGCGGGCCACCGCTCACGTGCCGGAGATGCACGGGACCGATCTCTTCCAGGGGTTGGAAGAGGCTCTCGAGTCCCTCGTACCGCGTCCCCTGGAGGTCTTCTCAAAGTGGTTCTTCAGTAAAGGTTGAGGCCGGGGCTCACAACTTCACGGAATACTCGAACCCCGCCGGGAAGGGAACCGTGACCGAGGCGAAGCCGTTTCGGCTGTCCTGCATGTAGGCCACGTAGTGCGCAAGGGTCCGCCGGACGAAGGGGGTGCGTACGTTGTCGGCCAGGACCACCGCCCCCTGCCGCAGATGGGGGGCGATCATCTTCAAAACGGGCAGGTAGAGGTCCTTCGAGCCGTCGATGAGCAGCAGGTCGACCTCGCCGCCCGGGTCGGCAAGGGTCTCCATGGCATCGCCTGCCCGGATCTCCACGAAATCGGACAGGCCCGCCTCGCGGATGTTCGCCCCCGCCCTTTCCGCCTTCGATTCGATGAATTCCGACCCGATGACGATGCCCCCTCCGTTGTCACGCAAGGCGGAAGCGAAATAGATCGTGGAGACGCCGAAGGATGTCCCGAACTCGACGATTCTTCGTGAAGCGATGGAGCGTGCGGTAAGGTAGGAAAAGACCCCCTGCTCGGCCGACAGGGGGATGCTCAGGTCGGCCATGCGATGGTACTGCTCTGTCATGTCGGGGTTCCGGCCGAGGACGCTCTGCACCAGGTAGGGAAGCAGCCTTCCCGCGGAGCGCAGGTCGTCGCCTCTCGCCTCGTGGTGGAGCCGGTCGAGCACGGCCTTGACCTTCGGATCGTGCAGTGTGCAGGGAGTCCCGCTCTGTTGCATGTCTCTCTCTCCTTTGGCTCGAACGCTGTAAGCCCTGCCCGGATGCAATGCTAGCACACGTGGGAGGGAGCTGTCGTGAGCGCCTCCGGAAAGGAGTGGCGGTCTGACCCCTGATCCCTGGCCCCTGAGCCCTAAAGCGTTCCCACCCAGAAGACGACTGCGACTGCGTCCGAGGTGTTCGTGATCTTCTGTTTCTCGGGAAGGGACCAGAAGTGCACCGAATCACCGGCATGCAGGTCCACCACATCGTCACCGTGGACGAGCTGTACCGAGCCTTCCAGCAGACAGAGGGCCTCCTGGCCGTTGCGCATGTTCTTTCGCACCGGGATCGTGCCCCCCGGCTCAATGGCCAGAACCGAGCTGTCGATCACCCTCCTGTTGTCCGGGGCGAAGAAGCGTCTCGTCACGAAGCCGGAGGGCGGGAAGTCCACCTCCTCCCATTCCGCCTTCCGGATCACCACGAGTCTCTCCTGCTTCTTCGCCTGTTCGATCACGTGGCCGGCATCGATGCCGATGGAACTGCAGATGTTGACCAGGGTGTCCACCGACGGCGAGCTTACGTCGTTCTCGATCTGAGACAGGAACCCCTGCGAGATTCCCGCCTTTTCGGATACGATCTTCAGCGTCAGCTTGCGCTTCTTTCGCTCTCTGCGGAGGACGGTGCCCAGGTTCATGGTGTTCCCAATATCGCAGGCGAAAGGCGAAGGGCGAAAGGCGAAAGGGATGGAGCAAGTACTGTCGAGGGAATCAAGGCAGGGTTCGGCGAGGCTGTCGGGTCAAGGGAACCTTCGGCTCTCCTGTCGTCCCTGTGCAAACATGTCCTCTTCCTATCTTCAACCATCCCTTTTCCCTTTCGCCTTCTGTCTCTTCTACCGGAACTCCGGCCTGGGTTCTTTCGGGATCCTGCCGTTCAGGATCGACTCGGACCGAAGCCTTCGCCCCACGATCTTCTCCAGCATCGTGCCGATGTTGAGGATCCTGTCCACATCCAGGCCGGTTTCGATCCCCATCTCGTCCATCATGACCACCATGTCCTCGGTGCAGACCAGGCCCACCGCGTTCGGGTCCTTGTAGTAGTACCTGCCGGTCCCTCCCACGGGCACGCCGTCCACGAAGTTCGCCGGCTGTCCGCCCAATCCTCCCAGGGTGGACTCGAAGACCGTGACGCCCGCCTGGAGGGCGGCCAGCACGTTCGCCAGGCCCCAGCCCCGGGTCACGTGGAAGTGGGCCAGATGCAGCTCCGGCTTCGGGATGGCGTCCAGGACCATACTGAAGTACTCGTAGACCTTGTGCGGCGGGGCCGACCCGTCGTGGTCCGCGTGCTCGATGTCGTCCGCTCCGATGTCCAGGAACCGCTTCGTGAACTCCACCGCCTTGGAAAGCTCGGTGGGGCCCTCGATGGGGCAACCCCAGATGGTGCTCACCGTTCCGCACACCTTCATGTCGACTTCGTGGGCCTTCTGGATGGCGCGCTCGGCCATCTCCCAATACTCCGCGAGGGTGGTGCCCGAATTCCGCTTGTGGTGGGATTCGCTCGTGGATACCATCATGACGAGCCGGTCAGGTCCCCAGCCCTCCTTCCGCGCCTCCACGGCGCGATCCACGCTGCGCTCGTTGATCGTCACGGCCGAGAGTTCCACGTCCGCCACCTTGTCCTTCACCTTCTTGCTCCCCCGGAGCCTCTTCATGACCTCGTCCGCATCCTTGAACTGGGGCATCAGCTTGGGCGGTCCGAAATTGGTGATCTCGAGTCTCTTGTAACCGGCCAGGATGAGCTGCTCCGCCACCCAGATCTTCGCGTCCGTGGGGATGAACTTCTCCTCGTGCTGGAACCCGTCCCGGACCGTGATGTCTCCGAGGGTCACCTTCTTCGGATAGTTGAATCCGTTGTGGTGCGTCATTTCTTCCTCCTCCTTGAATGATTCACAAGTCGTTTCTTCCTTGTCCCGTCCTGTTTCCTAGAAATGGAAATTCCCGAGCACCGTGTCCGGGATCGGTTTGAGCAACGAAATCTCGAAGGCCTGTGCCAGGGTGTCGCGGATTTCTGCGAAGCGTATGACGCCGTCCGTGTAGAGCCGGGCCGAACAGTAGAAGGGGTGCGCCTCCCCGTCGTATTTCTCCACCATCCGTTTCCGGAAGGATTCCTCTTCCTCCGGGCTCATCTCCTGCCCCTTCGCCTTCCGGTTCCGTTTCTCCAGGGTGAGCAGCACGAAGGCGGCCGACGCTCCGCTCATGACAGAGGTGCGGGCGCGCATGGTGGAGAACAGGAAATGGGGCTTGTAGGCGCGACCGCACATCCCGTAGTTGGCGGCACCGTGGTCCGGGCCGATGACCATCTGGATGCGCGGGACCTTCACGTTTGACACGGCACGCACCATGTTCGCACCGTACTTCCCGATGCCGGCCTGCTCGGACGCGGTGCCCACCATGTAGCCGGGGGAGTTTTGGAGGAACAGGAGCGGTGTCTTGTCCTTGCCGCACCGGATGATGAATTCCGTGGCCTTCTGGGCCGACTCGTGGAAGATGATGCCGATGTTGTTCGAGGCGACCACGCCGATGGGGAGACCCTTGAGGAAGATCTTGCCGCAGATGGTGTTGTCGCCCCGCCCGGGCGCGTAGTCTTTCTTGTACTCACGGAAGGGATAGCCGTCCGCGATGTGGGCGATGACCGCCCGTGCGTCGATGGCTCGGTAGATGTTCTCGGGCAGGATGTCGTAGAGCCCCTCGATCGGGTGGTAAGGCGCCACCTCCTGGCAACGGTGGATGTGCAGCCCCTGCGGCGGCTCGTGGGCCAGGATATTCCGCACCCTTCCGATGGCCTCGTCCTGGTTCTGGCAGATGTGGTCGCAGCCTCCGGAGATATTCGTGTGCACAAAGGCGCCGCCCAGTTCCTCTGCGGTCACCTCCTCTCCCAGGGCCGCCCTCACCAGGGGCGGACCGCCGAGAAAGGAGTAGGACATCTGATGGATCATGACCGATTCGCAGGCGAGGAACACGATGTAGGCTCCTCCGGCCGTGTTTCCGCCCGTGGACAGGGTGATCTGCTTCTGGCCCACAGCGGACATGCGGCACATGTTGTAGAACATGCTGCCGAACTGCCCGTCGTCCGGGAAGATCCGGTCCTGCATGGGAAGGAATGCGCCGGCCGAGTCGGCGATGTACACGCAGTCGAGCCCGCAGTTCTCGGCGATCGCCTGGGCGCGCAGATGCTTCTTCAGGGTGATGGGGAAGTACGCGCCTGCCTTCACCCGGCTGTCGTTGCCGATGATCATCGTCCAGTTGCCGTGGATCTTTCCGATGCCCGTGACCACGCCGCCGCCGATCACGTCCGGTACGTTCGGGTAGTCCATGCCGAAACCGGCGAGAGTGCCCAACTCGAGGAACGGGCTTCCCGGGTCGATCAGCTTGGCGATCAGGTCCCGCACCAGTTGCTTGTTCTGTTTCGTCAGTTTCTGGACCGCCTTTTCGCCTCCCGGGAACATGGCCTCCTGCATGCGATCCGCCAGCTTATGTTCTTCCGCCAGCCAGTGCTCTCTGTTCGACGCCGACAATGGGGGAGTCTCCTGCATGGGTTCGGACCCTTCCGCGAAAGTTTGAGCTTATACTAAAGGTTTTGTAATAGTGAAATTATACCAATAGGCAAGTTTCAATGTCAAGGAAATTTTCTCCGTTGGAGAGGGCCTCGCGTAATCAAAGAGGGGTGTCTGCGGAATCGAACCGGAGATCAGG
The DNA here is from genome assembly GCA_964479535.1 of uncultured Thermodesulfobacteriota bacterium. GTDB lineage: Bacteria > Desulfobacterota > DSWW01 > DSWW01 > DSWW01 > S015-6. The sequence continues at coordinate 263,276 of CAYZMM010000003.1, read as the reverse complement.
TGCTCATGCCGCTCGTTGCAGGGTGCTTCGAAGAACGGGATCGCGGTGAGAGTTCTCTGGCGGTTTGGGGGTACGGTGACAGGGATTCAGAAGAAAGTTTCAACGGACTCCGGTGGCGGTTCGACCCCCTCCGGTCAGGGGAGTCCGAGCCGCTTCAGCTTCCGCGAGAGGGTCCTTCTGGATACGCCCAGGGAATTTGCCGCCAGCGTCTTGTTCCCATCGTGCTGATCCAGAGCCTTGCGGATAACCGTCCTTTCGGCATCCTCTACGCTCTGGTTCAGGCGAAGGTCTTCCTCGGACGGCCGGTCGGTCCCGGCAATGGGGGGCGTGGCGGACTCGTGCTCTTCGATGGAGTCGGGCGGGATGAACTCCATGCGCCCGACCACGAGATATCGCTGGATCGCATTCTGAAGTTCACGTACGTTACCGGGCCAGTCGTAACCGGTGAGGGCCTCGATCACGTGGCCCGGCAGCGTCGGTATCTTCTCGTCCCCGGTCTGCATCTTGAGGAAGTGCTCGACGAGGAGGGGAATGTCCTCCTTGCGTTTGCGCAGGGGGGGGATCTTGATCGGGATCACGTGGAGCCGGTAGAAGAAGTCTTCCCGCAGCACCCCCTTCTTGACATCCGCCCGCACATTTCGGTTGGTGGCTGCAATGACGCGAAAATCGGAGTAACGTACCTGGTTGTCCCCGACAGGCGTGTATCCTCCACCGTCTATGGCGCGCAGGAGCTTCGCCTGAAGCGTCAGGTTCAGATCCCCCAACTCGTCCAGAAAGAGCGTCCCACCGTTCGCCATATCCAGGTAGCCCTTCTTGTCCGCGTGGGCACCCGTAAAGGAACCCTTCTTGTGTCCGAAGAACTCGCTCTCGAGCAGGTTCTCCGGAATCGCCGCACAGTTCACCGGCACGAACGCCTTGCCGGCACGGCTGCTCATGTCGTGGACGGCTCTCGCGGCAAGCTCCTTGCCGGTGCCCGACTCCCCATGGATGAACACGCTTGCGCTGGTCGCGGCGGCGTTCGATATGAGTTCATAGACATCCTGCATGGCGGTGCTCTTACCGACGATGTTGCCCATCCGATACCGGTCTTTCAGTGATGAGCGCAGGCTGACGTTCTCTCGTCGCAGATGCTCCTTTTCTTCCTGCATCGACAGTTCGCGATGTCGCTCTTCGGTGGTGTCCCTCACCGTAACGAAGACGGTGGGCTGGTGTTGCCAGCGGATCAAGGTCGCCTGGCCTTCGATCCAGATCTCTCTTCCGTCCCTGGTGAGGCAGCAGGTCTCGATCGGCCTGTCACGCGACATGCCCCGCTCCAGGCCCTCAAAGGTCTGTCGGAAGTAGTGCTCGTATCCCCTCGAGAAGAGGTGGTCGATATCCTTGTCCAGGAGCTGGAACTTGTCCCTGAAGCCGAACATGGACACGAATGCATCGTTGGCGAAGATGATCCTCGAGTTCTGGTAGAGCATCACGCCTATGGGGATCCTCTCGGCGAGCATTCGGTAGAGAACTTCGCTGTCGTACAGGGCATCCTGGGTCTCCCTGAGCTGGCTCAGGTCCGTGCCCATGCCCACGATGAACGGGGTCCCTTCGATCGTGGCGCTGATTCCGGTCCAGAAATACGGAATACTTCTTCCGTCCCGGCTTTCGAGAAACGCCTCGGTACAGCCCTCTCCCGTCTCGAAGATGTGTCGAATGGTGGCCCTGATCCGCTGCCAGTTCTCTCCCCGAAAGAGGTCGTGGACCGAAACGGACCGGAACTCCTCCCGGCTGAACCCGGTCACTTTCTCGAAATTCTGGTTCCACCGCAGGAATCGCAAGGAGGGATCGAACAGGTAGAAGACCCCGGGCAGGCTCCGGATCAGCATTTCGAGAAAGGTGTTGGAGAACCAGTTCGTATCCCGCAGATTGCTGGGAAGCTCCGAAGCCTCTCTGAGGTCCTGTTCGCTGGTGTGGGCCGCGTGCCGCGTCTTGTCGTTCGTGCTCATGGTCGACCCCGTGGGGCGCATTCAGAGGGCGGCCGGACAAGAGCGCCCGTTCGGCCCTCGATGTAGACATCTTTGGCACGGCGAGCGGTGAATGTCAATCGAAAAATCGACGTGAGTTTATTTAAAACAGACACTTATAGCCTCGATCCGGCCCCTGCCCACCGGGCGGCCAATTGTGTCTCCTCCGGGATCTTTGCCCATTGACGGGAATCTTGATTGATTTTATAGGCTTACGCGTATTCTGCTGCACTACCCGCTGCCTCGCCGGACAGAAGTGTCGCGCACAACCAGCCCGGACCCCCCGATTCGCGGGGACGCCTTGGCAAATTTCTGCCAAAAATCAGCAGATTGCAAAACCGTATCCCCGTGGCATCCATCTTGCCTTTCAACTGGCCATGCCCCCTTACCGTGGTTTTCACATCCTGCACACCGTTTTGTACGTGACCGAACCATCCCCGGGAAAGGAACAGGAAAGGAGGTGAGTCGAGATGGCGACCTGCAAGGAGTGCAAATGCTTCTTCGCCCAGGAGGGAAAAGAGGAGAAGGGGGACTGCATCCACAGGGTTGTGGACCCGAGACAGGCCTATTACAGGGCCAGGCCGGTGGATGCGGACCGGGACGCGGCGATCTGCGATTCGTTCCGGAAGAAGTAGGCGCCGGAAGAAAGCTCACAGAGGCGTATCGTTCGTGCACCAACCCGGAGGAAACGAGGAGGGCCCTTTATGGCAACACCCGTACAGCAGGAAATCGAAGCACTCGAAAAGAAGAAGGAATGGTGGTGGGAGGCGGAGAAGAAGCGTTCCAAGAGGCTCGACTATCTGAGAAAGGCGATCTGGAAGAAGGGTGCCATCGGCGGCAACTACAACCCCGGCATCAAGATCGACATGGAGTTCGCGGATCTCCTGACCCAGGGATACTTCGACGATGAAACGAAGCACGAACAGCAGATGATGAGAAAGGCGAAGGCCCTCGCCCACGTGCTGGACAACATCACCATCTTCATCACGGACCGGGCCCAGCTCGTGGGCTACGTGGGAAGCGGGCCTCACAAGATCATGTGGCGCGCCGACAGCGCGAGCATGATCAGCGAGGAGGTGTACAACGAGCCCGGCATCCATGACGAGCCGGAGGAGGGATCACTGAAGACGGTGGCCGAGATCATGGGGAAGTGGGCCGGTGAGGCGGCCGTAGACAAGCTCGCGAAGCTCATCGACCCGGAGGACGCGGTCAAGTTCATGAGCGGCGCCATAGGCTGGGGAACGCCTTCTTCCGGTGCCGTGACGTATTCGACCAAGGACTACGAATACATCCTGACCGGAAAGCGGGGCTTCGCGGACGTCCTCGAGGAGATCGACGCGAGACTCGAGGATGCGGAGGAGAAGACGACCGGCGTCCCGGGGCCGGACATCCTGCCTCTGTACAAGAAGATCCAGAACTGGGACGCCATGAAGGTCGTCCTGGAGGCTGCCATCCGGTTTGCGAACCGGTACGCGCGGCTGGCCCGCATCGTGGCCGAGAACTTCGAGAGCGACCCCGTCCGCAAGGAAGAGCTGCTGCGTGTGGCCGAGACCTGCGAGCGGGTCCCCGCCAAGCCGCCCCGCAACCTGCAGGAGTCCCTCCAGTTCGATCACTTCATCCAGGTCATAAACCGTTTGGAGGCGAACGAGGCGGCCTGGCCGGCGCGGCCCGACTACTACCACGGGCCCTACTACGACAAGGACGTAAACGTCGACAAGCGGATCACCAGGGAGGAAGCGCTGGACCTTGTCGGTGAATTCCTGATCCGCGCCCACGAAGTCGGCCTCTTTCTTCCCCGGTGGACGCGGGAAGGCCTCCAGGGAATCACGGGGACCTGGGTCTGGACGATCGGCGGTGTGAAGCCGGACGGCTCGGATGCGTGCAACGATATGACCGTCGCGCTCCTGCAGGCGGCGAGGCTGGTTCGTGTTTCGAACCCGACCTTCGGGTTCCGGTGGCATCCAAAAGTGAAGGACGAGGTGATGCGCGAGTGTTTCGAGTGTATTCGCCATGGCCTGGGTTATCCTGCGATGCGGAACGATCCGGTCCTGGTTCAGAACAGCAGCCACTGGCACGGGCACCCCGTGGAAGAGGCAAGGCTGTGGGTGCACCAGGCCTGCATGTCCCCCTGCCCGCCCACCAAGCACGGCAACCAGCCCTTCCGAATGGCCTCCGCCACGGCGAACTGCGCGAAGATCGTGGAGTATGCCCTGCACAACGGCTATGACCACGTGGTGGGCATGCAGATGGGGCCCCAGACCGGGGACGCCCGGAAATTCACCGATTTCGAGCAGGTCTTCGAGGCGTGGGTCAAGCAGATGGAGTGGCTCTTCAGCCTGCTGGTCCGGACCTCGAACTTCGGCCGGTACATGGACCCGGAGCTCTTCGGCCGACCCTTCCTCTCCGCCATCTGCGAGCGTTCGGTCGAATCCGGGAACGACATCATCGACCCCGAAGGGGAGCGGGGCAATGCCTGGGTGACCGGCTTCACCTGGGTGGAGAATGCGGACAGCCTGGCGGCGATCAAGAAGCTGGTCTTCGACGAGAAGAAGTACACGATGGAGCAGCTCGTCGATGCACTGGAGACGAACTGGGAGGGGTACGAGGAGATGCGGCTCGATTTCGTCCGGCAGGCGCCGAAGTGGGGGAACGACGACGACTACGTGGATGACATCATGGTGCGCTGCCTTCGCGAGACGGCCCGTTTCGCAAAGGTCCTGAAGTGCCCGAGCGGTAACAACTGGCCGCTCCTTCCGGAAAACGTAAGCGGGAACATCCACTACGCGAACATCGTGAACGCCCTTCCGAACGGCCGAAGGCTGGGAGACGCCCTTTACGACGGCGGCATCTCGCCCGGACCCGGCCTGGACAAGAAGGGCCCCACGGCGGTGCTGAAGTCCTGCGCCAAGATCGACCACGTCACCGACGGCCGGGCCTTCCTGCTGAACCAGCGCCTCTCGCCGACCCAGCTCGAAGGGGAGAAGGGCTACCAGCTCTGGAAGGCCTACATGAAGGCCTGGGCCGAGCTCGGGCTCGATCACGTGCAGTTCAACATGGTCTCCGACCAGACCCTGCGGGCCGCACAGCAGGATCCGGAGAAGTACCAGGAAGTGATCGTGCGGGTCGCGGGCTACAGCGCTCACTTCGTGGACATCAGCCGCAAGACCCAGGACAACATCATTCAGAGAACCGTTCAGGGGCTGGGCTAGCAAACTCCGGCAGAAAGAGGAGCGGACAGGCAACCGACGAGTTCATCCTGTCCGCTCCCAACCTTCTTCCACATCCACTTTTGATCGAGCGAGCACCTGCGTGAATGTTCCACCATGAAGCTCGAACAGACGCTGTGTTGCAAGGGGCACACGGGGGTATTCCGCGAGAGGTGATCGAAACAGAGAACTGGGAGAAGGCGGAGGGGCTGGTTCCGGCACCCGTGCTCGACTGGATCAAGACGGGCGACCTCCGCGTGAAGGTGGCGGAACTCGACTATGATCCGGCGGACTATCGCAACGATGAACAAGAACGATTACTCAGTGGGCGGTTTCCAGAAGCTCTGCAAGTAGTCCAGAAACAACGTCCCCTCTCCCCACCAACGTCCCCTGTTCATCTCCCTGGGATGTCATCCAGGACACGGTCCGTGTGGGGCGCGTGGCAGAAGAGCAGCACGTCCTTCGCCCGGACGAGCAGTTCCCGTTCCACCCGTGGCAGGGATTGGACATCTTCCATTTCCGGAAGAAACCCGTCCATAGTCGCCATCTCCCGGATCGCTTCGACTTCTCCCAGCACCTGGTATCCCACGTCCGTGTCCGGGTCCCAGAGCACGACCGAAATCAGGGGGTTTTCCTCCAGGTTGCGTGCCGTCGTTTCACAATACCAGCCGGTCAGATGAAAGGATCCTTCTTCTCCGAGCCGTATGCCGTCCGCGGCCGCCACGTGAGGGAGCCCTTTTCGATCCGCGGTGGTGATGCATATGTGCTGCAGCTTTTCGCCGAATTCGACTGCAGCGTGCAAGGCTTGCGACATTTTTCTCTCCGTTTCTCTTGGAGCCCGCCGCCTGCCCCCGCCTTGGGGTTTCTCACCGGGGTCGTCCCCGGCGTGGCTCCTCGGCCTGCGTGGCCGGCGGCTCTCCGTCGGTTCTCTCGGCGAGGCGTTTCGCCAGTCTCTCCATGGCGGGCGACTTGTCGTAGGGATCGAGGTGCACGTCGACGATGCTGAAGCTGTCCCTGTACGCGAATGCGGTGGTCAGGGCTTCACGCAGCTCACCCGCGGTGCTTGCCACGAATCCCCGGCCCCGGTTCAGCAGGACCGGCACCTGACTGTACTCCCATCCGTGAACGTCGTTGAAGGGGCCGTCCTTGATCTGCCGTTCCGTCGCGTATCCGCGGTTGTTCAGGACGAGAACGACCGGATTCAACCCGTACCTCGCAACCGTGGAAAGCTCCAGCCCGGTCATCTGAAAGGCACCGTCCCCGACCAGCACGAGGGGCCTCTGGTTCGGTTCGGCCAGCTGGGCCCCGACGGAGCCCGGCACGGCGAACCCCATGGAGGTGTAATAGGCAGGGCAGAGATACTCGGTCTTGCGGTGGATCCTCAGGTCCACGGAACCGAACAGGCAGTCGCCCACGTCGGAGACCACGATCGTATCGGCTGTCAGGTGCCGGTCCACTTCGTGGAAGAGCCCCTTGACGGTGATCGGTTCGTCCGGCTTCGGCTCGTCCGGGTGTTCTTCCGGACGGAGGGGCAGTTCGGGCTTCTGCCGTTCATGGACGGCCGCCCTCTCCAGCGCGGCCATGAAGGACCGGAAGGGTATATCGTGAAACGAATGGTGCTTGACCGACAAACGCTCGGACGTGGCGCAGATGGTGCTGGCCGGGTCGAGGCTGGCCGTGTAGACACCCAGGTTGATGTCGGTCATGAAGGCGCCGAGGATGAGGACGCAGTCGGAGGATTCCACATAGTCCTGAACCTCGGCCCTGCCCATGGCGCCCTCGTAGATACCCAGGTAGAGAGGGTGCGATTCGCTCATGACCGACTTGCCCAGGATGGTGGCCGCCACCGGTATCTGCTTCTCCTCGGCGAACTGGACCAGAGCGTCCTGCAGGCCGAAGCGGTGCAGCTCGACGCCGGCCAGGATCACGGGCTGCTCCGCGCGGTTCAGCATGGCGACGGCCTCTTCCATGCATTCCTCCAGGGCGCACATGTCCGTCAGTTCGGCGATGTCCACGGGGACGCGACGGTGCGGCGCTTCCCGGTCGACCATGTCCCACGGAATCTCGATGTAGCCGGGACGTTTGTACCGCTCCACCGCGTCGAAGACCCGGTCGACCTCCCGGTAGGCGGTGATCGGGTCCTCGAGGGCCGTGTGCGCCACCGTGATGTGACGGAAGATCTCCTGCTGTGTGGAGAACTCCCGTACCCGGTGATGGAGCAGAGGGTTTCGCTCCCGCTCTTTCACACCCGGGGCCCCGCTGATGACGATGACCGGCGACTTCTCCGCATACGCCCCTGCAACGGCGTTCGTGAGGTTCAGGCCGCCCACGCAATAGGTCACGCAGACGGCTCCGAGCCCCTTGACCCGCGCGTAGGCGTCCGCGGCAAAACCTGCCCCGTCCTCGCGGCAGGTGCCGACGTGCTGGATGGGGCTCTGTTCCATCAGATGGTAGAACCCGAGCACGTAGTCCCCCGGAATGCCGAAGATGTGGTGAACGTTCTTTTCGTACAGTCGTTGAAGAAGGTATCGGCCTATCGAAACGTGGTTGGGCATGGAGGCTCCTTGGTTGCGAATCGATGCTGTTGCTCGACCCGGTGACGGCCCACGCGGAAAGCACACCGCAGCCACGACACCGTGCGTATCTTTTGGATGCGGCCCGTATCCGGGTTGATTGCAGGGTTCCGTGATGCCTAGTATGATGGTGCGTGCAGACAGGGAGGAGACGAGATGGATCCCAGGGACGCGGTTGTTCTCAGCGCGGTTCGGACACCGATGGGGAGTTTTGGAGGCAGCCTTCGTGACCTGCCCGTGTACGAGATCGGGAAGCACGCGATCCGGGAAGCGGTCCGGCGTGCGGATGTTCCGGAGGCGGACATCGACGAGGTCCTGTACGGCAATACCCGCCAGGCGGGCAACGGCCCGAACCCGGGCCGAACGGCCGCCCTGCTCGCAGGGGTTCCGACCCACGTGCACGCCACCACGGTCAACGATGCATGCCCCTCCTCCATGAAGGCCGCCATCATGGCGACACAGATGATTTGCCTCGGAGACGTGAAGATCATGCTGGTGGGGGGAATGGAGAGCATGAGCACGATCCCCTATCTGCTGAAGGGGGCCCGGTGGGAAGGCCTTCGTATGGGGGACAAGGTCCTGCAGGACGGCTGGGGCGATTCCGTGGACCCTTTCGTCGGATACGGTATGGGGATGACCGCCGAGAACCTGGTGGACAAATACGGGATCGGAAGGGAAGAGATGGATGCCTTCGCCCTTTCCAGCCACCGGAAGGCGGGCCGGGCCCAGGACGAGGGCTGGTTCGACCGGGAGATCACCCCCGTGGAGGTTCCGGCGAGGGGAAAGAAACCGGGATTCTTTTTCGAGAAGGATGAGTCCATCCGTCGGGACTCGAGCCTGGAGAGGCTCGGCAAGCTGCGGGCGGCCTTCAAGAAGGAGGGTTCGGTTACGGCGGGCAACGCCTGCGGGATGACGGACGGCGCCTGCGCCATGGTGATGATGTCCAGGGAAGAGGCGTACCGCCGGGGCCTTCGTCCCCTCTTTTCCGTCTTGGCCCACGCCTCTGTTGCGGTTGAGAACGCCGTCATGGGGGAGGGGCCGGGCGTTGCGATCCCCGCGGCCCTTCAGAAGGCGGGCATGACCCTGTCGGACATGGACCTGATCGATGTGAACGAGGCCTTTGCCGCGCAGGTGCTGGCCAACGAGCGGGTCCTGGGTTGGGATCGAGACAAGGTGAATGTCCACGGGGGCGCCATCGCCCTGGGACACCCCACCGGATGCAGCGGTGCACGTATCGTGATCACCCTCTACCACGCCCTCGAGCGGGTGGACGGCGAGTTCGGGATTGCCGCGATCTGTGGGGGAGGGGGCGTGAGTTGCGCCCTGGTCATCCGGCGCGAAAACTGAGCGGACCCTGCCTGCGCGGCCTGCCCCTGCAATTCGCCGGCAGGAGCGGGAATCCCTCGGCGTCGAGTCCAACGTTGTGAAAGGGGGAAACAGACCATGGCCTATCTCGAAGGAAAGGTGGCGGTTGTGACAGGCGCTGGACGCGGAATCGGGCGGGAGATCGCGCTCATGATGGCAAGGGAAGGGGCCAGGGTGGTGGTCAACGACCTGGGCGCCTCCGACCGCGGGGAGGGGGAAGACAAGAACGTGGCGGCCAAGGTGATCGAAGAGATCGAGGGGTACGGCGGCGAGGCGGTGAGCAACCCGGACTCGGTCGCCTCGTGGGACGGGGCGCACCGAATCATTCAGACGGCCCTCGACAGCTTCGGCAGGATCGATGTGGTGGTGAACAACGCCGGGATCGCCCGGGACCGGATGGTGTTCAAGATGAGCGAGGAGGAATGGGACTCGGTGGTGGGAGTGCACCTGAAGGGAACCTTCAACTGCATCCGTGCGGCCGCCCCCCACATGAGGGAACAGAAGTCCGGGTGTTTCGTGAACTTCACATCCACCTCGGGATTGATCGGAAACATCGGCCAGTCGAATTACGGGGCGGCCAAGATGGGAACCGTCGCCCTGAGCAAGATCACGGCCATGGAGATGCGGAAATACAACGTGACCTCCAACTGCATCGCCCCCTTTGCCTGGACCCGCTTGACCGCCACGATCCCCACCGAAACCGAGGCGCAGAAGAAACGGGTCGAGAAACTGAAGAAGATGCTCCCTGCCGACGTTGCGTCTCTGGCCGTGTTCCTGGCCGGGGAGAAGGCCGCCGGCATCTCCGGCCAGGTCTTCGGCGTCCGCGGCAAGGAGATCTACCTCTTCTCCCAGCCCCGCATCGTGCGCAGCATGCACAACTCCGAGGGGTGGAAGATCGAGGACCTGTCCGAGGTGCTGGAAGCGTCCATGAAGAGCCATTTCTCTCCGCTGGACACCTCCCCCGAGTACATCGGCTGGGATCCTCTGGTATAACTCGGGATGCGATATGACCCATCCGATCCTCCGTGAGATTCGTTTCGGTTATCTTCACACCTACCCCGTGGCGGGCATGTCGGAACCCTGGTCCGGGAAGATGGGCGCCACCCTCGCGCTGCTGAAGGAGCGGGGCATCGGCGCGATTCTGACCTTGACGGAGGACAATCTCTACGGCGAGGACTACCGGGCCGCCGGCTTTCTGAACCACCACGAGCCGATCGAGGATTGTGAGCCCCCTTCGCCGGAGGCGATGGACCGGGCCATCGGTTTCATCGGCAATTGCCTGAAGGAAGGGTGCGGCGTTGCAGTGCATTGTCTGGAGGGGCGAGGGCGCACGGGCACCGTGCTGGCCGCCTGGCTCGGCCGAGAGGAGTCGCTGGGTGCGGAGCAGGCGATCCTGCGGCTCCACGAGCTGAGGGAGCACGTGGTGATCTCGCCGAGCCAGCGTACCTTTCTCGGCCGCTTTCTGAACGGGTATCGAAAGTAACCGAAGGATACCCGGGTTCTCCCCATTGACATAACGGCCGAGGTGTGAACTGAATACGTGTTCATCTTCAGCTGAGCATCCTCGTCGCAGGGCCCAGAACCGGGACCGGACTCGACTCGGGCAGCGTCCTCTGGCGAGGTACCCTTCCATCGAGGAACCCTCCCCTCCTTCGACTCGTCAGACTAATTAGACCTGTATTCAATTCACGGATAAAAGAACCGGCTTCGATCACGATCGGAGGTGATTCCATGCCCACCCGCGACTTCAAGGACCTCATAGAAGAGTCGAGAAGACAGGAAACGGTAGCCCTCTGGGAGGGGACCTGCCTCGAGTACATGGTGCGCGTGAAAGAGGATCCTGCCATTGCACAGCTGGCCCCCGGCAGGCTTTACAACATGGTGATGGAGCCTGGAACCGAGTCCGTGGGAGAGGATCTCCTTCTGCCGGATTACGAGGACATGGTGCGGTATCTTTTTTTCGACGAGGAGATCTTCGGCCTGGAGGAGCCCCTCCATGACATCATGAAGTTCTTCAAGGCGGGCGCCAGGCGGGCCGAAACGGGAAAGCGCATCCTGATCCTGGTGGGGCCGGTTTCGAGCGGCAAGTCGACCATTGCCGCACTTCTTCGTCGAGGTCTGGAAAGGGATCCGACGCCCATCTTCGCGATCAAGGGGTGCCCCATTCACGAAGAGCCCCTGCATCTCATTCCGAGGGACCACAGGGCGAAATGGGAGGAGATCCTGGACGTGAAGATCGAAGGGGACCTCTGTCCCGTGTGCCGCTTCAAACTGCTCGAACAGGACGAATTCCGCGACGGTGAGGGAAACGTCCTGTGGGAGCAGTTCCCCGTGGTACAGATTCAGCTGGACGAGCGGGCCCGCTGCGGGATCGGCACCTTTCAGCCCTCGGACCCGAAGAACCAGGACATTGCCGAGCTGATCGGGCGTGTGGACCTTTCCAAGATCACCCAGTACGGGGAGACGGACCCGAGGGCCTACAAGCTGGACGGGGAGCTCGAGATAGCCAACCGTGGGCTCATGGAGTACATCGAGATCCTGAAGTGTGACATCAAGTTCCACTACATCCTGATCACGGTCGCTCAGGAGCAGGTGCTCAAGGCGCCCGGGTTCCCGCAAATCTACGTGGACGAGGTCATCGTTTCGCACACCAACCAGACGGAGTTCGACAAGTTCAAGGCGATCAAGGAAAACGAGGCCCTTCACGACCGCATGTACCCCATCTACGTCCCGTACAACCTCCGGATCGATGATGAGGAGAAGATCTATCAGAAGATGATCGACAGAAGCGCTTTTCAGGAAGTGCACCTGGCGCCCCACGCCCTGAAGACGGCGGCCCAGTTCGCGGTCCTGACGCGCATGACGGAGAGCGACCTCTGCCCGAACCTCGTCAAGAAGATGAAGTACTACAACGGAGACGCGATCACGGACAAGGATCAGGAGAAACTGGATCTCATTCAGCTTCGCCTGGAAGGCAAGAGGAAGGGAGAGGGGATGTCCGGTATCAGCCCCCGGTTCGTGGTGAACGGCCTGAGCGTGGCCATGGGGGCCAAAGAGCAGGCGAACTGCATCAATCCCCTGGACGTCATACGCGCCCTGCGCGCCAATTTCGAACACCACATCGGTTTCACCGAAGAGGATAAGGCGAGGTACCTGAATCTTCTCGTGGGCGAGAAGGACAGCGTGCTGAGCGAATACAGGGAGGTGGCGAAGAAGGAAGTGAACCGCGCCTTCCTGTTTGCCTACGAAGACCAGGCGCAAGCCCTGTTCGACAACTACATGAAGAATGCAACGGCCTACTGTACCCAGAGCAAGATCCGGGACCCGGTGACCGGTGATGAAGAGGATCCGGACGAGCGACTGATGCGAAGCATCGAGGAGATGATCGGTATCTCGGAGAACGCGAAGCGGGAATTCCGTCAGGGGATCTTCGTGTTCAAGAGCGTGGCAATCGACCAGGGCAAGGACTTCGATTTCAGCACCTATCAGCCTCTCCAGGAGGCGATCGAACGGAAGCTGATCGGCGACCTGAAGAACGTCGTCTCTCTTACGATCTCGGACAAGACGCGGAAAGACCCGAAGACCGTGAAGCGGCGTCAGGACGCCGCAGAGGCCCTGCAGCAGAAGGGTTACTGCCCGGTGTGTGCGGACAATCTGCTCCAGTACGTGGGGGACATCCTCCGCAGGGGCGAATGAGAGGATCCGAAGGATGGCCGTCAAGAAGCTGGACTGGGGACTTTCCAAGCGGGGCCTTGCGGATGCCGCACGCCACAGGGAAAAGAAGAAAGAGGCGATCCGCAGCAACATCGCGGAGATCATCGGCGACACGTCGATCATCACCCGCCGGAAGGGGCAGATCGTGAAGGTTCCGATACGGGGCTTGAAGAGCTACCGGTTCATCTTCCGGCGCGAGAGTGAGGGAGGCAAGGGGATCGGGCAGGGCGCGGGAGAGAAGGGCGATGTGGTCGGACGGCAGCCCGCACCTGGGCAGTCTCCCGGAAAGGCGGGAGACCAGCCGGGCTTCGACTACCTGGAGACGGAGGTCGACATCGACGAACTGATCGAGATGATGCTCGAGGACCTCGGGTTGCCCAACCTGAAAGAGAAGAAGCAGGCGGAAACCATCGTTCCCCGTGGATGGAAGTTCGAAGATATCGAGAAGAAGGGACTGGCCGCCCATCTCGACAAGAAGCGAACGGTGAAAGAGGCGATCAAGCGGGAGGCGAGTTTCGTGGCGGAGTTGATGCGCGAGACCGGGGCCTCTGAGGAGGAGTGCCGAAAGGCGCTCTCCGAAGCGAAGGGCGACCTGCTTGGGGCCAAGCGGATGCTCGTGCGTGTCGATGGCGACACGATTGAGGAAGAAAGGGGAAGAGGTCCGGTCACCTACCTCTTCGACGAGGACCTCCGCTACAGAATTCCGGAACAGGACGTGGAAACGCAGTCCCATGCAGCCGTTCTTGCAATGATGGATGTGTCCGGGAGCATGGGCACTACGAAGAAGTACCTGGCGCGGTCTTTCTTCTTCTGGCTCGTCGAGTCCCTTCGCCAGATCTACAGGACGGTCGAGATCCGGTTCATTGCGCACACCACGGAAGCCCGGCTCGTGGATGAGGAAACCTTCTTTCACAAAGGGGAGAGCGGGGGCACCTTTTGTCGCTCGGCCTATGACATGGCCAGCTACCTCGTCCAGACGGAATACCCGTCTTCGAAATGGAACGTCTACGGATTCCATTTCTCGGACGGCGAGGATTTCGAGCCGGACCGGGCCGTGGCGGCTGCGCGCAGGCTGATGGAACTGGGCGTGAACATGATGGGCTACGCAGAGATCCAGACAGGTCTCTACGATCTCTCGAATCTGATGACGACCTTTGTGGGGGAGTTCCAGCTCAAGAGGGACTCGGTGAGCCAGGACGGCTTCCTCTCGGTGGCGAGCAAGGATCCGTCGCTGCCGTTTGCCGGAGTGATTCTGAAGAGGAAAGAGCACGTCTACCCTGCGGTGAGGGAGTTCCTGAAGAAGGACAGAACCTTTCGTTGACGATGGGAGGGAGCCCCCATGTTGAATGCCACCCTGGACCGTCTGGCCTGGTTCGACGAAAAGATCCAGGGACTTGCACGGGAATTCGGCCTCGATTTCTTCGAGCAGGAATTCGACGTCGTGCCGGCCCAGAAGATGCTCGAGATCATGGCCTACCGCTTCCCGGTCAACTTCTCTCACTGGTCCTTCGGCCGGGATTACGAAGAGGCGAGGACCCGGTACGAACATGGACTGGGCATCCCGTATGAGGTGGTTCTGAACTCCGACCCGAGCCGCGCCTATCTGATGAACACGAACTCCCTGCCCGTACAGGTCATGGTCATGGCACACGTCTACGGCCACAACGATTTCATGAAGAACAATTTCCACTTCAAGGCCACGCGGCGTGACATGCTTCCTTCGGCCGCGTCCAGCGCGCTGCGGTTTCAGGCGTACGAGAAAGAGGAGGGTACGGAGCGGGTGGAGCGTTTGATCGATGCGGGACTCAGCATCGAGTTGAATGTGGATCCGGAGGGCCTGACGAGCGAGATCTTCGAGAAGCGGAAAGGTCGGCGGGAGGCGAATCGTCAGGAGGAACCGCCGAAAGGACCCCCCTATTCCGAGCTCCTGCCGAGAAAGGAGCCGCCGGAGGAGTCGAAGGGACCGGAACAGGGTTCTCCGGTCCGTAGGAGGCCGGAGAGGCCGGAACGGGACCTGCTCCTGTACATCCTCAGCCACTCTCCGAAGCCGCTGGAGGAATGGGAGACGGACGTCCTGTCGGTCCTCCGGGAGCAATCGCTCTGCTTTCTTCCCCAGAGACGTACGAAGATCATGAACGAGGGGTGGGCGGCCTACTGGCACATGCGAATCATGGACCGCCTCTTCGAGGAAGGGCACCTCAGCAGCGAAGAGCACGGGGCGTACAACTACTGCAACGCACAGGTCCTCGCACCCAACCCCCGCACGATCAATCCGTATCTCGTGGGTTTGAAGATCTTCGAGGATATCGAGGAACGATGGAACAAGGGACGGTTCGGTCGGGAATGGGAGGAGTGTGAGGACCCTCGCGAGCGAGAGAAGTGGGACCTGGAACTGGGGCAGGGAAGAGCGAAGATGCTCGAAGTCAGACAGGGGTACACGGATCGCTTCTTCGTCGAGGCCTTCCTCACCAGAGAACTCGTGGAGCGTCTCGAGCTCTACCTCTATCAGGGACGGAACCTGAACGGCGAGATCCAGTACGCGGTGCAGGACCGTGACTGGAGGGCGGTGAAGAACATGCTCGTGGCGTATCTGAGCAACTTCGGAATCCCCGTGGTACGGGTAGAGGACGGGGATTACAAGGGGAGGCGGGAGCTGTATCTGAAGCACGCCTATGAAGGGATCGAACTGGACGATGAGTATCGCCGCAAGACGATGGAAGCGATCTTCTATCTGTGGGGTCGCCCGGTCCACCTTGCTTCCGTCGTGAAGGGCGAAGAGGTCGTCTACAGGTACGACGGCAGCGAGGAGACCCGTACGTGACGGCGGTTCCATGCAGGGCTTCGTACAACGCGCAGGGCTAGCTTCTCTCGGTACGGCCAAGAAGATGGATTCTCTCCTCTGCAGCCTCTATCCTCCCCTGATCGGTTCTCTTCCACTCTTCGCTGAGTCGAGTGAGCCTGTCCGAGATGTATAGCATGTCTTCCGCCATGCCCTGGGTCCAGGGCTTCCTCACATACACCACGGGAATCGTTTCAATCTGCGCCACCATCGAAAAGATGTGGGACAGCAAGGACGTTTCGTCCCGATAGTCAGCGTGCCTTGCAGGGTACCTTATCCATAAAAGAAGGAGGTTCATCATGGTAGAGCCCGTGAAGGGGTTCATGTCCAGGCCGAAAAAACTGCTGGTCGGGGGCGAGTGGATCGACTCGATCTCGGGCATGACCTTTCCCACATACGATCCGGCCACGGACGAAGTCATCACCCAGGTGGCAGAGGGCGTCGAGGAAGACATCGACCAGGCCGTGAAGGCGGCCCGAAAGGCTTTCGAAGACGGTCCCTGGCCCAGGATGACGCCGTCCGAGCGCGGTCGTCTTCTCTGGAAGCTCGCCGACATGATGGAGGAGCACCTCGAGGAGTTCGCACAGCTGGAGACCCTTGACAACGGAAAGCCGATCACGGTGTCGCGGGTCGCAGACGTTCCGCTCGCCGTGGACATGTTCCGATACATGGCGGGCTGGGCAACGAAGATCGAAGGGAACACGATCCCCATATCCGTACCGTATGCGCCGGAAAGCCGGTACCACGCCTACACCGTGCGTGAGCCGGTCGGAGTGGTGGGGCAGATCATTCCCTGGGACTTCTCGCTCCTCATGGCCGCCTGGAAACTGGGGCCGGCTCTCGCCTCAGGCTGCACGGTCGTCCTGAAACCGGCGGAGCAGACGCCCCTCACCTCGCTTCGTCTCGGGGAGCTGATCCAGGAAGCCGGCTTCCCGGATGGGGTGGTGAACATCGTGCCCGGATACGGAGAAACGGCGGGGGCCGCGCTGGCTGCACACCCGGACGTGGACAAGGTGGCTTTCACCGGCTCGACCGAGGTCGGCAAGCTGATCCTGCAGGCGGCGCAGGGCAACTTGAAGAAGGTCTCCCTGGAACTGGGCGGCAAGTCGCCCAATATCGTCTTTCACGATGCGGACCTGGAGGTTGCCGTGCCGGGAGCAGCCAATGCGATCTTCTTCAACCACGGACAGTGCTGTTGCGCCGGGTCCCGCCTCTTCGTGGATCAGCGCATCTTCGATCGGGTGGTCGAAGGGGTGGCGGATCACGCATCCAGGATCCGCGTCGGCCCGGGAATGGACCCGATGACCCAGATGGGTCCCCTCGTCTCGAGAGAGCAGCTCCACCGTGTATGCGGTTACCTGGATTCCGGTCTTCAGGAGGGAGCGAAGGTGGTGGTGGGGGGGCACAGGATGGGAGAGAAAGGCTATTTCGTGGAGCCGACGGTGATCACCAACACCCGGAGGGACATGAAGATCGAACAGGAGGAGATTTTCGGTCCGGTCGTCACGGCGACGCCGTACAAGAATCTCGACGAAATCGAGGCCCTGGCCAACGACACCGTATACGGCCTGGCTGCGGGCATCTGGACAAAGGACGTACGCACCGCGCATCGCCTGGCGGCGAAGATCCGCGCAGGCACGGTGTGGATCAACTGCTACAACATATTCGACGCGGCCCTTCCTTTTGGCGGGTACAAGCAGTCCGGATGGGGCCGGGAAATGGGACATGACGCAATTGAACTCTATACGGAGAAGAAAGCGGTCTGTATTCAGCTGTGAGAAGCGAGCGCAGGACGGAAGATTTCTCGACAGCACGAAACGGGCTGAAAGGAGGACAGTGTGCATCCCGTACGATACAACCCAAGATCGGTCCGAAGATCGGTCCGACACGGTTCTGAGCCCGTCGCCCTCTCAGGGCGGCTCTTTGACGAGGAGTATCCTGTATCCGCCTTAGATCACCGTACCCAAGAACAAGAAAGCCCCTTCGAAGCACGTATCTGTGAAGATCAACCAGGAGGATGCCCGGCCGAAATGCCTGCGAACATGCGGGTCTTTGAATCGAGGGCTGCCCTTTCTCAAACCCTGGGGGAGGGGTGTGTTCATAAGGTACAGAAAGCGTGTGGGGGTGTGGTGTGTGTGCATATGCGGTACAGAACCCCTCGCTCTGCGTCTCCGCCTGATCCGATTCCCTGCCCCCCAGGCGTGGCCGACCCTCTGAGAGGCCCGCTGCGGAGGACCTGGCACATCTCTTGCTGCCCCTGGAAAGGAGGCTGTTCCTTCAAACAGCAATAGCTCAAGTGTAGGAAAGGGGAGGAATTATGATGATCGAAAAGGGCAAGCAGGTCTCCATCGAGTACCGGCTCCGACTCGACGACGGCACCGAGGTGTCCAGCAATGTCGGCAAGGAGCCGTACACCTATGTGCAGGGCACCCTGCAGATTGTCCCCGGGGTGGAACGTGAACTGGAGGGGATGAACGCCGGGGAAGACAAGTCCTTCGTCGTCGAGCCGGAGGAAGGCTTCGGCGAGCGGTCCGAAGAGGCCTTTCAGGAAGTGAACAAGAGCGTCGTTCCGAAAGAGTCGCGCCGGGTGGATGCGCAGCTCGAGGGCCAGGACGAGCAGGGTGGGGTCTTCGTCGCACGCGTTGCAGAGCTGAAGGACGACACCGTCGTGCTGGATCTGAACCACCCCCTGGCCGGCGAGACCCTTCATTTCGATGTCAAGGTGCTCGACGTGAAGGACGCAGCGGGGTGAGGCGGGGAAGAGCGGCGTGTGAACGTCGGGGAAGGATGCCGGAAAGACGGGAGGAGACCGAGAATGCGCGTACCGTTGGAGTTGAGTTGCTCGAACGTGGCAAAGACGGAGGATTTGGAGTCGCTGGTCCGGAAGGAATCCGAGAAGCTGCAAAGGATCTGCTCGCATATGGTCAGCTGCCGGGTGAGCATCGAGCGGCCTCAGAAGCACCAGCGGACGGGCAGCCCTTATCGCGTGCGGGTCAACGTGCGGGTCCCTCCGGGACACGATCTCGTGGCCAAGAGAGAGGCGGGTGAAGGGGGGATGCACGAGGAACTGGCCTCCGTGGTTCGACAGGCCTTTCGGGCGATGCAGCGCCAGTTGCAGGGCATTACGGAAAAGCAGCGGGGAGACGTGAAGGCCCACGAGGAACAGCAGACCGCTGCAGTCATCGAACGGCTCTTGCCTGAAAAGGACTGCGGCTTCCTCAGAACGGTCGACGGGCGGCAGGTCTATTTCCACCGGAACAGCGTGCTGCATCACGACTTCGACGAGCTGGAGGCGGGGGCCGGTGTAGCTTTCTCCGAGATCATGGGCGAGGAGGGGCCCCAGGCAAGCACCGTGAGGATTCTCGAGCGTACCCCCAGCAAGGGGCCGTCCGAGGATGAACACACCTGAAAGGAAGGGAAAGGAGCGTATGAAACCGGACGGGTGCGGACAGGAAGTGCACAGGTGCCTGGACGTATTCGTCGAGGAGGGCGAATATCAGTTCGTCTACGGATCGGAAGAGAGGGGTGTACCGGAATGATCGGAACGAGGCACAGCCAATCGGAATCTATTCTCATCGAACGCGCAAAGGAAGGTGAGGCCCGGGCCTTTGATTCCCTCATCAGGAAACACAGGCCGGAGGTCACCCGGCGAGTCAGGCGTCTGTGTCGAAACGACGAGGACGTGGAGGATATCGTGCAGCAGGTGATGATCACCCTCTACCGCAAGATCCACCGTTTCGAGGGCCGATCCTCCCTGTCGACCTGGCTGTACCGGATCGCCACCAACGCATACCTCATGTGCGAACGTCGAAAGAAGCGGGATAGACTCACCTTCGTGGAGAACGAGCCTTTCGAGGAGACATTCGATTCTTTTCCGTGGTACCCTTACGAGGGGACGGACGGGTTTGCATCTGTCTACGAGAAAGAATTGCTGCATTCCGTTTCCGAGGCGATGGAGGATTTGCCGGAAGCGTACAGAGAGGTGCTGTTGCTTCGCCGCAGAGACGGTCTCACACTCAAAGAAACCAGCCGTCGGACAGGTGTGACGATTGCCTCGGTGAAGTCCCGGCAATACCGGGCCAACCGGATGCTCCGGGGAAAGCTGAGGCTGGAGCACCTGAATCATTAGTCCGCATCGGGTCCGCTCCTCTTCGTCTCTTCCTCTTCGAGAAGCTCCCGCAAGAGTTCCCTGAGTGCCTGCCGGTCCTCCTTCTGCCCCTCGAGAGCGAGGGCGATGGATTTGCTCGCCTCCCCGAAGTAGAAGGTCCGGTGAGGGAAGGGGATCTCGATCCCTTCCTCGTCGAAGCGTTTCTTGATCCTCCGGTTCATCTCGCGGCCCACCAGCCACTGTTTGATGGGCACCGTCTTGATCCGGGCCTTGATGATGACCGCCGAGTCGGCGAACTGGTCCACCCCGAGGATCTCCAAGGGCTCGAGAATGAATTCCTTGTAGGCTTCATCCGCGAGCATCTCGTCCCCAATCTCCCTGAGTACGGCCGCCACCCGGTCCGTATCCTCCTTGTAGGCCACGCCCACGTTGAACAGATAGTAGGAGAACTCGTGGGTCATGTTCGAAAGGGAGCTGATCGAACCGTTGGGAAACACGTGGATCGTTCCGTCCAGTGACCGGAGGACCGTGGTGCGCAGATTCACCTGCTCCACGAGACCGCCCGTGCCGTTCAGGATCGCGACATCCCCTACGCGGATGCGATTTTCGATGATGAAGAAAAGCCCGCTGATCACGTCCTTGACGAGGTTCTGGGCACCGAAGCCCACCGCCAGACCGATGACCCCGGCGCCCGCCAGCAGGGGCTTGATGTCCAGGCCGATCCTTGCGAGAACCATCATGCCGGCGACGGTGATGGTCAGCAAGTAGAGAGCACTCCTGCAGATCCGGCCGAGGGTGCCGACGCGCTTCTCCGCCTCGCCGGGCGATGTCGTACGGGCCGCCAGCATGCGAAGGGCCACTTCCTTCTCCAAACCTGTGATCAGGAGCCGCCCGATCTGAATGAACAGGACCGCGCCCGCGATCACGAGGGGAATCTGAACGAGGGCCTTGACCATCGTGCTGTTGGAGCTCAGAAACCCGTAGACCTTGAGCCCCCACGCCTCCAGCGCGCTTAGGATTGCCAAGAGGAGGATGAGGAGATTGCCGCCGTTCTCGAGCAGATTCACGTACCGGTTCACCTGCGTCTCGAGATCCGGGTACTTCTCCCGAAGGCTCCGGCTCACATCGAAGAGCTTCCTGAAGAGAAGTCTCCAGAGGAGGCCGAGGCCGGTCGCGACCAGAATGATCAGAAGGGTCCTTCCGGTGGCGCGGATCATGTAGTCGTAGGCGTCCCGAAACCCGAGGAGGGAGAGGGTGACGACAAGGCCCATGTAGACCACGGCAAGGATGAAGAACTTGCCCAGTACGTACCCCACGATCCTCTTCGAGCGCGCTTTCCAGAGCGAATCCTCCTCTCGGACATGGAGACCGATTCTGCGCTGGATCACATCCCTTTGCTGCGCCATCACGACGGCGAGCATGACGACGAGTCCGGTCCTGAGGACCGCGTCGAAGAGAGCGGTCCACGCCGTGAACCCGTACACCCTTCCCGGGATGATCATCAGGGCCATCCATAGCGTGAAGAGCAGGACGCGGCGCGACCAGACATACGCATAGCCCGCCGGCCCGTCGCGGACGGGAAGGATCCTGAAGTCGGCGTCTTCCGGGGAGAGCAGGCTCTCCACGAGGCTCCTCGATGCGGCGTAGAGACCCAGGGCCAGGATGCACTGGAGCAGGAAGCTTTGGAACTCCTCCAGGTGAGGAAAGAAGAGAAAGAAGAGGAGCACGAACAGGAAGAGGCCTGCCCAGGGGTAGAGCCGGAAGGAGGCGGTGAGCAGGGCCCGGCCGAGCCGTCTGCCCGGGCCGCGGGGATCTTTACGGACGAGCCTCCGGCCCCAGTGCTGGGTCAGCTTTCGCAGTCCCAGCCACGCTCCGAGGCCGGCGAGAAGGGCGACGGCGAACTGAAGCGAAAAGGCGACCAGGATTCGCCGGTTCTCCTGCCGGGAGAGGTAGGCCTTCACTTTTCCGTACCGGGTGGCGAGCCCCCGTGTCTCCTGCTCCAGCCGGGTCAGGGCGGAGCGCGCTTCGTCCTGATGAGTCTTGTACGAGTCGAGGATCTTGGCGAGGGATTCCGGGATCTCCTCTTCCGGTTCCTCTTCCTCCTTCGGCTCCGGCGGTGCCTTCCCTTTCTGCGGCTCCGCCTTCTGCTTTTCCGCCAGCCTGCGAAGGCTTTCCGCAAGCTCCCGGGCAGCCTCCGGGTCCTCGAGTAGAAGGATGATCCCTTCCAGCTCGGACGCCGGCGCTCCGGTCTCTCCCGGATCCTCGCGGGAGGGGGCGACGTCTGCGCCCGCGGACTGTGCCAGAACGATCGGGCGGGGCACACCCGATCGGGCGGCAGCATTCAAGAAGAGAAATGCAAGCAGGACGACCAGAAACGATGCGAGTAGCGCCCTCGGTCTCTTCATGATTCCTCTCTCACCACGTTGACGAGGCTCCCCTTCCTGACGATTTCGATCTGGCGGGGTCCCATGGAGTGCCTGAGTGTGTACCTCTCCCCTCGGGTCTTGTTCATGATTTCCAGGGTTTCGTCCGGACCCAGGGCGTCTCGGACACCGGAGAGTTCCAGAACGTCCCCCTGGCTCACCTTGTCGAAGTCGCCCGGATCGGCGAACTGGAGGGGAAGGATCCCGAAATTCACCAGATTCTGGAAGTGAATGCGTGCAAAGCCCTTCACGATGACGGCCCGCACCCCCAGGTACCGGGGCGCCAGAGCCGCGTGCTCGCGACTGGACCCCTGCCCGTAATTCTCCCCTCCCACCACGAAGGAAACCTTCTTCCCGTGTTCCACGGCCCGATCGTGGAAGGAAGAGTCCACCGGCTCGAAGACGAACCGGCTGATGGCCGGGATGTTGCTCCGAAAGGGCAGGACCCTCGTACCGGCAGGCATGATCTCATCGGTCGAGATATCGTCCCCCACCTTGATCAGCACCGGGCCTTCCAGGTTTTCGGGAAGCGGATCGAAGGCGGGAAGCGCCTCGATGTTGGGGCCCTTTTCCAGTTCCACCGACGCGCCGTCTTCCGGAGGGGGGACGAGCATGGTCGTGTTGATGTCGATCTTCTCCGGCTCCTCGAAGCGCGGATAGGCGCCGTCGAGGGATCTCGGGTCGGTGATCTCGCCGGTGAGCGCGGAGGCGGCCGCGGTTTCCGGGCTGCAGAGGTAGACCTGGTCTTCCTTGGTGCCCGACCTGCCGGGGAAGTTCCGGGGAACCGTCCGGAGGCTGATCTTCCCGGTCGCGGGGGCCTGTCCCATGCCGATGCAGCCGTTGCACCCGGGCTGGTGGACGCGGGCGCCGGCGCGGATGAGCTTCGCCAGGTGTCCCATGGACACCAGGTTTTCCAGGATCTGCCGCGACGTGGGATTGATGTCAAAGGACACCCGAGGGTGCACCTGTTTGCCGTCCACGATCAGGGCGGCGGCGGCGAAGTCGCGAAGCCCCGGGTTTGCCGAAGAGCCGACCGTGGCCTGATAGATCTCGCGTCCGGCCACCTCGCGCACCGGGACCACGTTGCCCGGGCTGCTGGGACAGGCGATCAGGGGCTCCAGGTCGGAGAGGTTGATTTCGTCCTCTTCATCGTATCCGGCTCCCCGGTCCGGAAGGATTTCCGCCCAGTCCTTCTCCCGTCCCTGGGTTTTCATGAAGCGACGCACGGCCTCGTCGGACGGAAAGACGGTGGTGGTGGCACCCAGCTCCGCCCCCATGTTTGCGATCACGTGCCGGTCCATGGTGGAGAGGCTCTCGAGCCCGGGTCCGTAGTATTCGATGATCTTGCCTACCCCTCCGTCCACAGCATGGCGACGCAGCATCTCCAGGATGACATCCTTTGCGCTCACCCAGTCGGGCAGAGAACCGGTCAGCTTCACTCCCCAGACGCGGGGCATCCGCACGTAGAAGGGTTTCCCCGCCATGGCGAGGGCCACTTCCAGGCCTCCCGCACCGACGGCGAGCATCCCCAGGGCTCCGGCGCCGCACGTGTGGCTGTCGGAACCGAGAAGGCTCTTCCCGGGCATTCCGAATCGTTCCATGTGCACGGGATGACTGACCCCGTTGCCGGGCCGGCTGTACCAGAGCCCGAACTTCCTGCAGGCGCTGTAGAGGAACAGATGGTCGTCGGCGTTCTTGAAATCGGTCTGAAGGAGATTGTGATCCACATACTGGGCGGAAAGCTCTGTCCGCACGCGGGGCAGGCCCATGGCCTCGAATTCGAGCATGACCATGGTTCCCGTTGCATCCTGGGTCAGGGTCTGATCGATTCGAAGGCCGAGCTCCTCTCCCGGCACCATCCTGCCCGAGGCGAGGTGTGTCTCGATCAGCTTCTGGGCGACGTTCTTGGCCATGGCGTCCTCCTCGTATGATCGCATCTCGACTAATAGGATGGATCGGCGGCCTTTGAAGTTGCATTCATGGAGTCAAGATGGTGAAATCGGGGTAGACGCGCGGGGGATCCTGTGCGGGAGGAGAAGAGACTCCTATGCCGCGCTACTTGCGAATTGCTCTGGGAAGCATCCTGCTGGTTCTGGGGGTGGCGGGCCTCGCCCTTCCTCTGCTCCAGGGGCTGCTTTTCATCGTTCTGGGAATACTTCTTCTGGCCAGGGACATTCCCTGGTTCGCCAGACTCGCCGAGCACTTTCGCGCTCGATTCCCCCGGATCAGCCGGACGGCGGAGAGGGCAAGAGGACGTCTCCGGGAGAAGTGGACGCGTGTGCGCCCCCGGCGTCGATAGTCGCCTATCAGGCCCTTAGGCCGTTGAAAAACAGCCTCCTATGCGGCAGCTTCTGTTTCATGCAACTGAAGAACCTGCCCCTCCTGGCGAAGCTTGGTCAGGGCGCGGCTCTCGATCTGACGAATGCGCTCCCTGGAAAGCCCGTGCTCTTCCGAGATCTGCTGGAGGGTGTAGCGTCTCGGCAGCCCGATCCCGAATCGCTTCCGAAGGATTTCAGCCTCCCTCGGCTCGAGGGAAGAAACGGCCTGACGCACGAGAATGGCCAGTTCGGTGCGTGCGCAGTCCTCCTCGACGGAATCGAATCGCTCGTCCTCGAAGAAATCGCCGAACTCCGTCTCTCCATCTGCCAGTGGTGCGTGGAGGGAAACGACACCCTTTCTTCGGGAAAGCTGGAGGGCGCGCTGCGCATCTTCGGGTGGAAGGTCCACCTGTTCGACCAGGTCCCTTGCTCGTTGCCTCATGCCGCGTTTTCTGAGGGTTTCTTCCGAAGCGCGTCTCGCCTTGCTGATCTTCTCATTCACGTGGGCGGGCAATCGCACGGTAGAAGACTGGTCCTCGATCGCCCGGCTGACGGCGTTTCGGATCCACCATGTGGCGTATGTGCTGAACCTGTATCCCCGACGATAATCGAACTTGCTCACCGCTCGCATCAGGCCCAGATTGCCCTCCTGAACCAGGTCGGCGAAGCACAGGCCCCGGTTCGGGTACCGCTTGGCTACGTGGACGACCAGACGGAGGTTGCTCTGGATCAGGGTTTCTCTCGCACCCCGAAGCAGCTCATAGGCCCGGAGAAACTCCTGCCGGTCCTCCCGAATTCGTTGAATCCTTTCGTTCAGAACCCTGCGGGCCCTGCGTCGGCTGCCCCGCTCCGCGTCGGATTCTTCCAAGAGTCGACCGAGTTCGTGCACGAACGCCTGCAGCTGAGCGTCCTCGAGGCCCAGTTGCACGAAGATCGCATTCATTCTGCAGAGCTGCTGATCCTTTTCTTCTTCTCCCGGCTCGGCCTCACCGCCGTCCCCTGTGTCGGAGCATCGAACATCATCCCGAGGGCGGTCGATTCCTCTCATCTGATCGCCCAGGCATTCCAGAACGGTCGGCTCGAGCGAAGGAGAAACGTTGCGGAGGATATCCGGATGCCGCAGCAGGATCCTTGCCATTTCCGCCCGTCCCTGCTCGATCTGCTTTGCCAGGTCCGCTTCCTGCGCAGCCGTGAGGAGCGGGAAACGCCGAAGGTCGCCCAGGTAGCGTTTGAGCAGATCCCCGGGGGTCGACTCGCCGGAGGAGCCGTTTCCGCTATCTTGCAGAAATCCCCGAGAAGCCTTTTCCCTGGAGGCAACGCTCACCGAACCGTGTCGCTTCTGTCTTCTCGAAGGCTCTATATTGCGTGTTTCCATGTTGGTTCCCCATTCACCTGCCTGCGGGTTGTGCTTTTCCACCCATTCCTTGGATGCTTCGGGACCGGGACCCGTAACACAAGCAGGCACGCTCTCATCTTTATGAATGCTTGGAAAAGGTTGGACAACAGGGAAGGGGTGCGAGTTCAGTCCATCGAACTCTGTCGAACCGGGTCGCCGGGGAACAACTTGTGGCGAAGCGCGGAGAGGGAACCCCCGCTTTGGGAGATCGGGGGCGGATGCCCGCCCCCTCTGCCCGCAGCAAAGAGACGGCGCCTCAGTCCGCCGTTTCGAGCGTTTCCCAGAAGGGGGATTCGGAGGCCTTGGACAGACCGGCGGGATCGAAAAGATCGTCCGGAACCCCGATGTCGTAACGCACCTCTATGATTTCGAACACGCTCTCAGTCAGGTTCCGGATGTCCTTCATGCGGATTCGCATGGGAGTCGGGATCCCGTTGACGATCGTCACCTTCTCAAAGGTCTCCTTCTTCCACAGCTCCCTGGGGACGTCGAAGTAGTTCCGCTCCAGAGGAAGATGGTTCTCCTTGGAGATCCAGGTCACGATGTGGGAGTAATACCAGTCGGCCTCGGGCGTGAAGTCGACCTTGTAGGCCTTCTCACCCGCACGCTCCTCCTCGCCGAGCAGCTTGTAGCTGCCCGGAGCGTCCAGAAAGCCCAGGTCTGCGTAGGTGAAGTCCGAGTCGAGGAAGGGCTCGTAGGCGTTGATGGGAAGAATCATCCGTACCCGGCGGACAGTGGGCACGTAGACCCATCTAGCATCCTCCTGATCCTTCCTGTCCTGGACGAGCAGGGCGTTCCCACGAACATCCCGCGGGTCGACGAGAACCAGGAGCGTTCGCATGCCCTTCGGAAACATCTTGGTGGCCTTCCTCGCCACCCATCTCGTGTTCAGACGGATTTCTCCGCTGACGGCCATTTCGATCTTCCTCACGGTCGGTCGCTCCGGGGCGAAGACCTTCTCCATTTCGCGTACGATGGTCATGACGTCGGGCGGGGATGCTTCCGCCGCGGAAGCGGGCAGGTACGCGAAGGGCAGGGATGCGACCATCAGGAACAGCACAACAACGAAACGCATTGGGTTTCCTCCTTCGTGGTTGGTTGGATGCGCTTTGCCTTACTGCAAAGCAACAAGCATGCCAGGTGATCCACCTGTCGGGAGCGGGTAGGTCCCGGCTCCGTCTCTACCTGTCCCGCAAAGCTCATCCTACGGGTTTCCTGCTTTGAGAGGGGGGGTGAAACATCCCTACAGCGGCTGCAGGGTGGAAACATCGTGCGGTGCCCGTCCCCTTCGGGGCGGTTTGTGTGCACATTTGGTACAGGGGTCCCTCGCGCGGAGGGATCCGGGCGGGCAACGCCTCACAGCAGCCGGACGGTCGCTTTCAGGGGGAGATGGTCCGAGGCCAGACGTGCAGTCGGGGACCGGTGGGCCTGGATCCGCTCGAGCTGGCTGCGGGGGCGGACCCATATCCTGTCGAGAGGAAAGAGCGGGAACCGGGCGGGAAAGGTACGTACACGGAAGCTCTTGCCGAATCGCCGGTTCAGATCCGAAAGGGAGTCTCTTCCCGGAAGCCAGTGGTTGAAATCCCCCATGAGACAGAAGAGTTCGCCCTCGGAAACATCCAGAACCCGCAGCAGGTGCCGGACCTGGCTGCTTCGCTCCGGGGCCTTGACCCCGAGATGGGTCGTCACCACGTGCACGGATCTTCCGTGTGCACGAAGGAGGACTTCGATCGCCCCTCGGGGCTCTCTGCCCGGCAAGGACAGGTCATGGTGGCGGATCTCCACCAAGTCGTGCCGGTGAAGCAGGACGTTGCCGAAGGAGGTATCCCCCCGGAGCATGGTGGGCCCGAAGACGACCCGCATTCCCGTGGCCCCGGAAAGGTGGTCCTCCATGAGCGGGATCTCGTCCTGGTGGGGTACGGTGACCTCCTGCAGGCCCAGGATATCGGCGTTCAACTCCCGAACGGCCCGAACGCCCCGATCGAAATTGCGCCGGCCGTCCGACCCGAACCACTGGTGCACATTGTACGTGGCGACGGTCAGCTCTGGCATGAGACCCCGATGGCAGATGGTGGTTCGCCCGCATATTGCACGAAGCCTTCTACTGCGAGCGACGTAAGCTTCTTGCAATGTGCGGTCTAGCGGACCTGCAGGGGTTTCCAGCGCAGGCCGAGATTCATGATTCGGTGAATGAGCCGGTTGTAAGGGGTGCCCTTCTTCTCCGCGGATTCGGCGAAGTCCTCCCCGTAGGAGAGCGCCGG
This sequence comes from uncultured Thermodesulfobacteriota bacterium, assembly GCA_964479535.1. GTDB lineage: Bacteria > Desulfobacterota > DSWW01 > DSWW01 > DSWW01 > S015-6. The sequence goes on along the minus strand of CAYZMM010000003.1, from coordinate 235,070 downwards.
GTTCGGGTTCGCCTCCAGGAAGTAGACCTTTCCTTCCGGGGTGAGGCGATAGTCCAGGCGGGCGTAGCCGCTCAGTCCCAGGATTCGATAGATCCGCCTGCATCGATGTTCCATTCGGCGAACGAAGTCTTCGCTGAGCCCTCTCGCCGCCCGGCTGGTCACGCCCCATCTCTTCTGATACTTGAGGTTCCACTTCGCTGCAGCGGTCAGGATCAGCGGTGCGTTCTCCGGCTTCTTGTCGAAGAACAGCTCCCAGACGGGCAGCACCTCCAGCCGTTTGTTCCCCACGACCCCCACATAGAGCTCCCTTCCTTCGATGAACTCTTCGGCAATCGCGTCCGCGCCGGTCTGCTCGTGAACAAAGGCGACGCGCTCGGCCAGGGTGTCATCGTCCCGGACCAGGGAGGCCTGGGAGATGCCGTAGGACGCATCCTCCACGGCGGACTTGACGAAGATCGGATAGTTCAGTCGCTTCGGCCGCCTGACCCGCCTGCCGTAAGGAAACACGGCGAAGGAGGGCACGCGGATCCGATGGTAGGCGAGGAGCTTCTTCGAAAGTGCTTTGTCCCGTGCAATCATCAGGCCTTTCGGATTACAGCCCGTGTAAGGGACCTGCATCAGTTCGAGGAATGAGACCACGTTCTGGTCGTACAGGGAGACGCCGGCGTATTCCTCGAGGAGGTTGAAGGCGATGTGGGGCTTCCAGTCTTTGATCTCCTTCCGCAGGGCCACGAGATCACTGTGAATGGCGAGGTAGCGCACGTCGTGGCCGAGTTCCCTCAGGGACACCATCACGTCGTACTCCGTCTTCCACGGGGCGGTCTCCACCTCGTCGTCGCTCAAGCCCTCGATGGTTTCGGGCGGCTCGAGCCCCTCGGTTACCAGCAGCAGGACACGCAGCTTCCTCACAGTTCGACCCACCTCGGCTTTCTGTACAGGGAATCCACCGTGTGTTTGGTCAGCAGAATCGCCAGCTCGACTCTCCCTCGGGTGTCTGCTTTGTTTGTTTTGTAGAGCTTCAACTCCCGGCAACGACCGATCATGTCGCGCAGAACCTGTTCCAGGACATAGCGGTTCTGGCCGGTCAGGGGCGAAACGAGACGGATCACCTCAGGCTGGACCCGACGTATGAAGGCGGCGGCGGATTCCCTTCTCTTCGGGCCCGGTCTCTCGGTGAAGAGTCTCCTCAGGTCGCGATCGTAGAAGTCCGGGTACTCGGTCCCGTAGGTTTGCTGCTTCCGCCTGTAGTGCTCACGCAGGGTTTTCCGCAGCGTGGGCAGCGAATCGACTCTGGCTCTCGTTCGATGAGGCGGCTTCCGGCCCGCGATTTCGGACATGAGTTCGTTAACATACTCGAGCTTGTTCAGTGCCGGCCACCCCTGGTACTGCTTCCGCCACTGCGAGCGGGGCTTGAGCCACACGGCAAAGGTTTCGGCAAAATCCTCGTCCGGGTGGCTCTGGCCGTACCAGTGCTCGAGATGCTGCACGTGGTGTCTGCTGTATGGGTTGGGTCTGTAGAAGCGGGGATACCGGTGGGACGAGAGGCCGAATAGCTGCTGGCGGCGGCGCCTCCGGTAGAGGAAGAAGGCGTGGTCGAGGGCGTGCCCCACCTCGTGCCGAAGGAGCTTCATGCACCAGTCCCGCGTCCCCCCCTCCACCTCGTCGACCTGGCTCCGCTCCAGCCGCATCAGCCTCGGGTGCGCCAGATAGAAGGGGATGGCCGATCCGGTGATTCCGTTCGGTGTGAACCAGTCATCGGAAAGCCAGAAGTAGGGCTGCAGCCGGATGTCGCGAGCCTCCAGCTCCTCATGGACCCTTTCGATCCGCTCCTCGAGCACGGTCCCTTCGATGGAAAGGTCGAGGTCACACATGCGTACGTCGAGAAGCCTTTCGGTGGGATAACGGGTCCAGACCTTTTGTGGGATGGGTCGATTCAGCCGGGGCATGGGCTCCTACTCAGCGGACGGTTCTTCGCGATCCGTGCACGTTCACAATATGCCTGTCTCGTTGCACAAATACAAATGCCGGGGGCGCTGCGAGCCGGGGAGACGGGCCGGCCGTTTCAGCCGTTCAGGAAGGGTCTCAGGTCCTGCCGCAGGGAAGTGTCTCCCGCAGCCTTGTGGACCAGAATGGTGGCCGGCTGTCTCCGGAGGAGCTCTTCTGTCCGGCCCTCTGCAGGGGAACCGATCAGGATGATGGGGATCCGCTCGTCCAGGTCCCGGATATTGAGCACCAGTTCCAGGTCGTCCGCGCTCTTTCCGTCCCGGTCCACGAGGACCGCGGAGGCCTGCGTGCTGCGAAGCGCGTAGAGAACCTCTTCCATGGACGTGAGGAAGGTCGGTTCGAACCGGGATTCCCTCAGTATCCGTGCGAACGCCTTGTTTCTTGCCGATCCAAGAACCAGCAGGGAGATCCTTTGCTCGTTTCGCATGGCTCGGGACTCCTTCCCGCCTTACGCTTCACGGAATGCAACGAGCAATTGCAGTGCCACCCGCGCTCGACATCACCGGAAACCGTTGCACAGCCGGGCAGCCCACATCTGTGCCCCCATGCAGCGCTGTGCAGAAAGGGCACAATCGTGGAGCAGGGAGCGGGAATTGTGCAGAGTCCGCACATCTTCTTCCCGGGTCCTCTCACCATTCGGCACTGAATCGGCCCTCGAGACCGGTTCCAGGGTTGGCATACTTGTTGCTCCTCCACTGGGACAGATCCGGACGCTTGCATTTACAACAGGAACGAAGAATGAAAGAATCGCTCACCTGGTTCATCCTCGGCGTCGGCATCCTCTTTTGCGGGGCTGTCTGTTTGGTCCAGCTTCTGCTCTTCCTTGGGGGACGCGGCACCGGAGCCCTGGCGCTCTTCATTATTTCGGCGATCCCCTTCACAGGCCTGCTGGTGGTGGCCGTCCTGCGCATCCGGAGAGGCAAGCGATTCTGGGAGTGAGGTGCACCTGCACTCTAGGATTTGCGGAGTTCGTCCTGGATCCCGGACAGCTTCGGTGCTTCGGGAGCCCCCAGCAACTCGGACAGCCGGCACATCTTGCGCTCCTCCGCACACCCGGCCGCGGCCAGAACCCTTCCGCCCCGCACATAGAAGGCCACGAATCGCTGTTCCGCCGGGTCTCCTTCGAAGACGACCTCCTCCCACTCGGCGGCATGACCCACATAGGAGGTAATCACGAAATACTGGTTCGTCCAGAAGAAGGGCGCTCCCTGGAACGTGCTCGGGCGGCCGACCATGTTCCGGGCGGCCACCTGACCCTGCTGCTGTGCCACCCGCCAGTGCTCGATGCGGATCGGCTCTTTGGTGCGCCAGTCCGGAAACCTGGCGATGTCCCCGGCCGCGTACACGCCCTCCGTCACGAGCTGTCGGCCGTCTACCTCCAGGCCCGCGCCCCCGGAAGGACCCGCTCCCTCGAGATAACCGGTTACGGGATCGACGCCGACGCCTACCACGGCGAGATCGGCCTCGATCCCCTCGCCGCCTTCCAGAAGCACCCGGGAGAGCTTCCCGTCCCCCTCGAAGCGGTCCACCTTGTTTCCGAGCTGGAAGACGACTCCGCGTTCTTCGTGGGCTTTCCGGTACATCCGCCCGATCTCCGGGCCGAGGGTGGTTTCGTAAGGGACCGATTCCGGAGCCACCACCGTGACCGACAGGCCCCGTTCGACCAGGGCGGCACACACCTCCATGGCGATGAAGCTCGCACCCACCACCACAGCGCGGCCCTTCTCCTGTGCCACGGCACGAAGCGCCTCGCAGTCGTCGAGATCCCGGAGCACGAGAACGTTCTTCAAGCCCTCCCCTGGCACCCCCAGTCGCCTCGGCACCGCCCCGGTGGCGAGGAGGATCTGGTCGTAGGACAACTCCGTGCCGTTCCAGAGGGAGAGGGTCCTGGTCTTCGAGTGCACGCGCGTAACCTCGTGGTTCGTCAGGATCTCGATACCGTTCTTCTCGTAGAATCCCTCCGGCCGCAGAAAGGGCTTCGGGGCGTCGGGTTTCCGCAGATAGGGCTTGCTCAGGTCCGTTCGGTCGTAGGGCATGTGGGCGTCCCGGGTGAGCATGAGGACCTTTCCCTGGAACCCCTCCCTCCGGAGGGTCTCGGCTGCCGTGATTCCGGCGGCGCCCGTGCCGAGGATGACGAAGGTTCGATCGTCCCTTCCGGAGTCGGGTCGGGCCATCTCCGGGGTGCACGCCCTGGGAGGGTCGTCGGGAAGGATGACGACCACCTTGTCCCCGTCGATTCGGACCTCGAACCTGGGGATCGAGTCGAGGGAGGGAACCTCCGTGACCGCACCGGTCTTCGCGTCGAAGACGGCATGGTGCCAGGGGCAGCGGATGTGATTCCCCTGAAGAACGCCTTCGGCCAGAGAAGCACCGTGATGCGGGCAGGTCCCGCCAAAGGCGCGGAATTCACGGTCGATCCGGACCAGGAGGATGGTCAAGTCCTCGCTGACCTTGATTTCCTTCATTTCCCCGTCTTTCAGCTCGTCCACACTTGCCAGAGTGTGCTCAGTACTCATGCTCGGCTCCTTTTTCAGGGTTCGGTCCTTCCATCCCTTGGATGCGGTGGTTTTCGACCCGACAAGCAGCAAGGCTTGTGCCAGCATCCGCCAGGCAGGCAGGGTTGAGGCGGTCCGCATCCAGCCCTGTATCGTTGGACCGGCCGGCCCGTGCATGCTAGCGAGTTGTGCAGGTTCGGCACAAGGCGCCTTTCCCAGGGGCCCTGGTGTGCACGGACGGGACACGGGGCACCGCGGGCTCAGGCCCCGGACGCGCATTTCGGTGAGTCCTCTCGACTGCAGACCTTGGCACTGCTTTTGCTGTTCATACCACACAAACGCAAACCGTATCGAGGAGAATCGACATGCCAGAGTTCAGCTCCCCCTTCGTCGTTAGGAAGAGCGACCGAAAGCTCACCCAGGAAGAACTGATCCGAGCGATCCGCTTCATGATTGCCGCCGAATTCGAAGCGATTCAGCTTTACGTGCAGACGGCGGAGTCCACGGATCACCCCCTGGCCCGGGAGGTGCTCGTGGATGTGGCGAACGAAGAGCGGGAACATGTGGGTGAGTTCTGGCGTCTTCTCAAGGAGCTCGATTCGGAGGAGGAAGGCTACTACGCGGAGGGCGAGAATGAGGTGGAGGAGATGATCGAGAAGCTGAGGAAGAGCGGCAAGCGGAAGAAGGCCGTCCGGGGGAAGAAAGGTTAGCCCGGGGAAGGAGCCGAAGTATGTCCTTGGCCGTTCTCGTCGTGCTGTTGTTCGTGGCCGGTCTTCTCGCAGTGACCGGCTTGAGAAGAGGAAAAAACCTCTACGTTTCAGCCGGAATCCTCGCCGGAGCGGCGGTCCTTCTGCTCTTTTCCGCCTTGAGTGTGTGGGGCGAGGTCTTGTGGTTCGCCTCCCTCGGGTACGCGGAGCGTTTCTGGAAAGTTCTCGGGGCGGAGGCCACCTGCGCCACCGCCGGAGCCCTCTTCGGCGTTCTTTGGGTTACCACCCTCACGATTCCCCTGGACGCGCGGAAGCGGCGCGCAAGAGGCTACGCCGTGGCCGCCGGAGGCGTGATCGGAGGATTCTGGGGGCTCGGAAACTGGGAGACGATCCTGAAGTTCCTGAACCCTACCCCTACAGCGAGCCGTTCTCTACAGCGCAGACGCTGCCTTACAAGGCGACCCAGAGGCGACAGCGGAGGGGGCTTGCGATGCCCGCACGGTTTTCGGGGTTCGGTACGGTCAATTACATCCGAAATGCGGCGAAAGCGGTGATCGACGCCTACAACGGAACGGTCGAACTTTACGTTTACGATGAAGAGGACCCGATCATACGGGTCTGGAGAAAGATCTTCCCGGACCTGTTCCGTGACAAGGCCGAGATGCCCGCCGACCTGCAGGCGCACGTGCGATACCCGGCCAACATGCTGCTGATCCAGGGGCTGGCCTATGCGAAGTACCACATGACCGATCCGGCGGTCTTCTACAATCAGGAGGACCTTTGGATCCGGGCGACGGAGAAGTACTACCAGTCGGTGCAGCCGGTGGAACCGTACTACGTGATCTGGGATCTGCCGGACACGGACGAGCCGGAGTTCGTCCTGATGATGCCCTTCACGCCGAAGAACCGGCAGGTCATGATCGGCTGGATCGCCGGCATGTGCGACCCGGGCCAGTACGGCCGCGTCCTCGCCTACAAGTTCCCGAAGGAGAAGCGCGTCCTCGGGCCCCAGCAGGCGGAGACGAAGATCGACCAGGACCGCTTTCTGTCCGGTCAGCTGACCCTCTGGGATCAGAGGGGGTCGAATGTCATTCGAGGCAACGTGCTCGCCATTCCGATCGGGGAGACACTGCTCTACGTGGAGCCCATCTATCTCCAGGCGGAAACGGCGGCCTACCCGGAGCTGAGGCTGGTGGCGGTCATGCACGGGGACACGCTCAGCTACGGACAGTCCTTCGACGAGGCCTTCGAGAACTACCTGCGCCATCTGGGAGAGAAGCGTTTTCAGGAGGCCTCCCGGTCCCTCGAAGCACTGCAGACGGCCCTGGAGGGCCTGTCGGAGCAGGCAGGACATGAAAGAGCTGATGAAGGGCTTCGTGGGCAAGACGCTGAGGATTTACACCCACTCCGGTGTGGACTCGTATCTGGGGGCCGTCGAGAAGGTCGAGGACGGTTACCTGGTCGTCAAAGGGCACTTCAAGAACGACCGGACCTACCTGGCCCTCTCGGCCATCGAGAGCTTCAAGGAGGAGACGGGGCAGTAGCCTGGCCGCGGCGGCCCTCCTGCAGGGAGAGCGTCAGGTTCCGGGGGACAGCCCCAGTGCGCCGTAGAGCCTGTCGAAGTCCATGTGCTTCTCGAAGAGTTTCTCGAGACGGCGCATCTTGCCGGCCTGGTGAAAACGGGACGCACCGAAATACGGCTCCATGATACCCACGGTGGTCATGGTATCGTGGGGCGTGAGGATGATGGGGACGTTCAAGTCCTCCGCTTTCATCATGACATGAAGGTCCGGGTGGCTGTTCCCCGTGAGAATCAGGCAACGGGTCGAGGTTTCCAGGGCGGCGAGCTGGATGTCGGTGCGGTCTCCTCCGGTCACGAGTGCTTTGTTCGTCTTCCGTCGAAAGTAGATCAGAGCGGTGTCCGCGCTCATGGCTCCCACGAGCACGTTTTCGACCAGTTCCTCCATGCCCTTCTCGCAGCAGAGCACCCTTCCGCCGAGGCCCTTCGCCAGCTCCGTCACGCTGACCGAAAGCAGGAGCCGCTCCCGGGGAAGGACGGCGAAAACAGGTACGTCCCTCTCCTCTACGTACGGTCGTACCTTGTCGCCCAGAAAGCCCATTCGCTGCTTCGGTACGGAATTGACCACCGCTCCCAGGAGCCTGTCCTCGAGCCGGATCCGGGCCGTGATCAGATCGTCCACCACCTGCAGATCGTTCTTGTAAGGTACGATTTCGAGGGTTCGCGTTTCGAGCGGCTTCGCGGTCTGGGGGGGGCGCAAGGTCGATGATCCACCCCTCGCGCAGGCTGCCTCCTCCCTCGATCACCACCACTTCCTTGTCTCTGCCGACCGACCCGAGGGCGGTGCGGACCCGGTCGCGGAAATCCTCGCTCCGGCCGGTGAGGAGGGCCGCAAGCTTCTTGTCGGTGAGGGTGACCGGTGCCATCTCCTCCAACGATTCGGAGAGGTCGAAGGCTTCTTTCATGAACCGCGTGTCTTCGTCTATCCCCTGCTCCGGTGAGATGCGTGTCTGCGTGCTCACCGGCTTCATGTAGCCCGCCCGCAGCCCGTCTCGACGAAATCGTCCCATCAGCCCGGCACACAGGGCCGTCTTGCCGGAAGAGACCTGCGTGGAACTCACGTACAGTTTCGTGGCCATCGCTTCCTCCCAGGGGCCGCCGCCCCGAATGTCGACGTTGTCTTTCTACGAATCCAGGACGAGCCGCCCGTCGATCGCCGCGACCCCCTGTTCCTCTTCGAACACAGTCAATGGATTGATGTCCAGCTCCACGATTTCCGGAAAGTCCTGCACGAGCTGAGAGACCTTGAGCAGGGTGTCGACGACCGCTGCAATGTCCGAGCCGGCCTCTCCCCTGGTCCCCTTCAGGAGGTTGAACGAGCGGATCTCCCGCACGAGACTCTCCGCCTCCTCTCTTGCGTACGGGGCGATGCGGAACGCCACGTCCTTCAGGACCTCCACGTAGATCCCGCCGAGCCCGAACATGACGAGAGGACCGAACTGAGGATCCCGGTTCATGCCGATGATGACCTCCTTGCCCTGCTTCACCTGCCGCTGCACGAGGCAGCCCCGGACCTCGGCGTCCTCCATGTATCGCCGGGCCCGGAGGGTGAGCAGGTCGAAGGCGTCTTCCACGTCGCTTCCGCTCTGCAGGTTCATGCGTACGCCCCCTATGTCCGTCTTGTGCAGGATGTCCGGGGAGGCGATCTTCATCACCACGGGGTAGCCGATCTCCTCGGCGAAACGAGCGGCCTCCGTCGCGTTCTGGCAAAGGCGTGAAGGAGGGAGCGGGATTCCGTAGGCCTCCAGCACCTCCCTCGCCTCGGTGTCGCCCATCTGAACGCGCCCTTCGGATCGGACCCTGCGGAAGACCCCGCCGACGCGGTCCTTGTCGGCGGGCATCTCCTCTACGTCGGGCACTGCGGCCTTCTGCCAACGGTGCTGATCGAACATCTTCCTGAGAGCCGCGACCGCACGCTCCGGGGAGACGTAGTTCGGCACGTTCCTTTCCGTCAGCTTCCGGACGCCGGCCTTGGTGTTAGCCTCGCCCATGAAGCATGCGAGCACCGGCTTGCCGAGCTTTTCCGCCGCATCGCCGATCGCCTGGGCGGTCTTCTCCGGATCAGGCGGCGGTCGTGGTCGACGAATACGGCTCCGCCGTGGGCATGTTGACCCTGGAAGACGCCCTGGAAGTGGTGGTCGGTGAGGTGAAGGTGGTCTATCGCTTCGAAGAGCAACCTTTCAGGAGAAAGCGGTCCATCGAAACGATCGAAGAGGACGTCTATCTTCTCGACGCGCGGCTGCCCCTCTCGGAAGTGAACGACGTCCTGGGCGTCAACCTGCCGGGGGACCGGGTGCGCACCGTGGGAGGCATGCTCATCGAACACCTGCGCCGTATCCCGAAGGAAGGGGAGTACGTGGTCGATTCGGGCTATCGCTTCACCGTGGTGGAGGCCACCGAGAGGGCCGTGGCACGGCTCCGCGCCGAACCGGAAAGTTAGGAGCCTTCCGGTCAAAGTCCGATCTTCTTCAACCGCAGGGCGTTCGACACCACCGAGACCGAGCTGAAGCTCATGGCCGCGGCGGCGATGATGGGGCTGAGAAGGATCCCGAAGAAGGGGTAGAGGACGCCTGCGGCCACCGGAACGCCGAGAGAGTTGTAGACGAAGGCGAAGAAGAGGTTCTGCCGGATGTTTCGCATCACGGCACGGCTCAGGCGGAGGGACCGCACGATCTTCGCCAGGTCCCCCTCGACCAGGGTGACCCCCGCGCTTTCGATCGTCACGTCCGTTCCCGAGCCCATGGCGATTCCCACGTGGGCCTCCGCCAGGGCCGGAGCATCGTTGATCCCGTCGCCGGCCATGGCCACGGTCCGCCCTTCGGCGCGAAGTCCCTTGACCCGTCCCGCACTCGGGGCAGCGCCCGGGACGGTCCTGCTCCACCTCCATGTTGCACACCGGGTCCTTTTCCATGCCGGTCTTCCTTTGTGTCTGCGGATCCGTTCCGTCTGTTCGATGAAGGCGCCGGCCGGAGGGCACACTCAATACCAGGGCGGGAAGGTGGAATCCGACACTCCCCAGAAGTACCAGCGCGGCTGCGGGTAGAAGTAGTACTGGTTCTTCGGTTCATCCCTCCAGAGGTGAATCTCCTCCGCGTGCAGGACCGGGTAGGTGTAATCCAGTTCGTCCAGCTTCCGGGTCTGCGTCCCCATCACCCTCCCGGCCACGGTGATCAGCCTTCTCGAGCTGTAGATCGCAGGGTCGAGAAAACGGGGGTCCTGCACCATGAACCTTCCCGCGGACCGGTCGTCCTTGCGGGGCTTGCCTCTGTAATCCAGCTCCTTCTGCAGCACCAGGAACAGGGTCCCCTGCGTCGTGTTCCGCGTCTGGATGATCTCGCCTCCCAGCAGGACCATCTCACCCACGTAGTCCTCCGGAGCGTTGCGGATCTCTTCGAAGGAAATCTCCTGATCGACCTTCTCTCGCACGGACTTGGAGATGGGCGAAAGGCAGCCGGCCCCGTTCGAGAGCAGGAGGGTCAGGGCGGCCGCCCAAAGGATTCGTGCCGTGCCGAAGTGGTTCATCTCTTTCTCCTCCGTTCGTAGTCCACAGGGGTCTGCCGCACAATGCCTCCTCAAGGCTGCAATCTTCCTGCCACCGCCGCTCCGACAGGGAAGGACCCCGTCAAGGACCTTGTTTCCGGACGGTTCGCTGCGTTCTTCTCCGGGCGAAACCTTTTCGCACAGCCGGCCGCATGTGCCCTAACTGCACACTCGTTTGGAGAGATTCCTCCTTTTTCGCAAGGGGGCAGCGGCACACGACGAGCGGCTTCTTCCTGGCACACGGGTTGCAAATTCCCGCTGTCGTCGTCTGAACCGCAAAGGAAACCGCGCCATGAGTGAGCCGAGCAAGAGGGAGGCCAGCGAACGGGCAGAGGACCTGCGCGAGGAGCTGGAGCACCACGATTACCGGTATTACGTCCTGGACGACCCGGTCGTTTCCGACGCCGAGTACGACAGGATGAAAGAGGAGCTTCAGGAGATCGAAGAGCGGTTTCCGGACCTGAAGACTCCCGACAGCCCAACGCAGCGCGTGGGAGGGGAACCCCGGGCAGAGTTCGGTCAGGTCGACCACGAGACGCCCATGCTCAGCCTTCAGGCCGTGCAGGATGAGGAGGATTTCCGGCATTTCTTCGAGACGTGCCGGGAGAGCCTGGGGAAGGAGCAACTCTCTCTGGTGGCCGAGCCGAAGTTCGACGGCGTGAGCGTCGAGCTGGTCTACGACGACGGCGCACTGACCCGGGCCTCCACCCGGGGGAACGGTGAAACCGGAGAGGATGTGACCGCCAATGTACGTACCATCCGGGAGGTGGTCTTCCGGCTCCAGCCCGGGAAGGGCCGGTCTACGCCCCGCCATCTCGTGGCACGGGGTGAGGTGTATCTCGAGAAGGAGGCCTTCGAGGCGTTCAACCGGGCACGGGAAGAGGAGGGAGAGAAGACTTTCGCCAACCCCCGGAATCTCGCCGCCGGCAGCCTCCGCCAGCTCGACCCGAAGATCACGGCCCGACGCCCTTTGAAGATCTTCTTCTGGGAGCTGGGACCCTCGACGACCGGGAGGCCGGATTCGCACTGGCAGAGCCTCGACATGATGAGGGATCTCGGGTTGAAGACGAGCCCCCATCTGGACGAGGTGGAGTCCGCGGACAAGGCCGTCCGGTGGTACGAGGAGATCCGGGAGAAGCGGGAGGAGCTTCCCTACGAGATCGACGGGTGTGTGTTCAAGGTGAACTCCCTTTCCGACCAGCAGGAACTCGGCACGCGGGCGGCGAACGCGCGCTGGGCGATCGCCTGGAAGTTCGCTTCCCGCCGAAACACGACCCGAATCAAGGAGATCAAGGCATCGGTGGGGCGCACGGGCGCCCTCACACCGGTAGCGGTACTCGAACCGACCGAGATCGGCGGCGTCACGGTCGAGCACGTCACGCTGCACAATCAGGACGAAATCGATCGGAAGGACATCCGGGCAGGGGATACCGTACTCGTGGAACGGGCCGGGGACGTGATTCCCCACGTGGTCCGGGTCGTCGAAGAGGAGCGGACGGGCAAGGAGAAGCGCTACAGGCTGCCGAAGAAGTGCCCGGTTTGCAAGGGGGAGGTTTCCCGGCCCGAGGGCGAGGCGGTGGCCCGGTGCACGAATGCCTCCTGCCCGGCCCAGCTCAAGCAGAGCGTCCTTCACTTCGGGTCGGCCCAGGCCCTGGACATCGACGGGCTCGGCGAGAAGGTCGTGGACGGGCTGGTGGAGCAGGGCCTGGTGGAAGACGCGGCGGACCTGTTCGATCTCTCGAGGGATGACTTGAAGCAGCTTCCGCTCGTGGGAGACAAGAAGGCCGGGAACCTGATCCGGGCCATCGAGGCAGCGGGAAAGAAGGCGACACTGCCTCGGCTCATCTTCGCCCTCGGCATCCCCCACGTGGGGAGAACCGTTGCCGGGGACCTGGCCCGGGATTTCCACTCGCTGGACAACCTTGCGGGGGCGGATGAGGAAGGTCTCAAAAAAGCGGAAAAGATGGGGCCCGTCATGGCCGCCTCCGTGGTCCAATGGTTCGCCAACGAGAAGAACCGTGCACTGGTCCGCAAGCTCAAGGAGCGCGGTCTGGACCCGAAGACCCGAAAGACGGGAAGCCGTCTCGAGGGAAAGACCTTCGTGCTCACTGGATCCCTCTCTTCCCTGACCCGCGAGGAGGCGAAAGAGGCGATCCGCGGCCAGGGCGGCAGGGCGACCTCCAGCGTCTCCGCGGAGACCGACTACCTCGTGGTGGGGTCGGACCCGGGGTCGGCCAAGCGGAAGGCGGCCGAGAAGCACGGCGCCGCGGTGGTGGACGAGAAGGAGTTCATGAAGATGGTCGAGACCAAATGAGAGGGCCCGGGTGTCCGTCGCCTCACAGGGCTGATCTGACCCAGCGCATCTCCCTCGGTGTCGATCATGATGGAGCCCTCCTCGACCAGGTGCTGCATCCTTTCTTCGGCCTGATTCAGCCGATACACACCTTCCTTGATCGCCTGTTCCACATCGCCCGCCGCGACGAGCCCGTTCCCGTTCTTGCTCGCCTCGCGGACCAGATCCACGAGGTTGGCAAATCTGGTGGCCAGCTTCTCGAATTCGTCCGGAGTGACCGGCTTTCCGTCCTGTACCGGGGCGAGGACGAGGCCCTGGGGCGCCTGAAGGAGCCGGAAGCCCCTGGATTCCGCCTCGTTCTTCAGCTCTTCGAACAGTGCCTGTTGCCGCTCCTGGTGCTCCTGCAGTTCCTCCGTGCTCTGAAAGGAAAAGCCGGCCGGGTCGCATCTGCGGCGGAGACGGTCGGCGGACAGCTCAGCCGCATACTCGTCTTGTCGTTCTGTAAGAGCCATGAATAAAGTCCTCCTTCGTTGTCGTGAGGAATGTGCCGAGGAGGGTTCGGGTTCGGAATGTGCACATTCGGCACAGGCTTCGCCCGCCGGTGGCCAGCTTGTGCCCCTCCGGTACAGAAGGGTCCCGCCCGCTGGTCCGGCCTTGCCGCCTTGCACAAGAGTTCTTCAGGTTTCCGTTGATTGGGATGTGGCATACTGCTTGCACTTCTCGCCGGGCAGCGACGGCGGGCAGCCGCCGGGGCGAGAAGCTGCTCATCCTTGAATGCGTGTAAAAAGGATACGGAAGGATACGGAGAAATGAAGCAAAGTGTTTGGCTCGTTGGAGCGGTCGTCGCCATCCCGGCCTTCATTGCCGTGTGTGCGTCCGTGGACTCGGCGCGAGCACAGTCTTCGGTACTGGTGGAGCTCACCGGTACCGTCGTTTTCCAACAGACCACGGGGGGGTGCCTACACCCTGGAGTACGAGGGGGAGGAAACCCTTTTTGCCATCGAAGAGCTTCGCAGGGTCGACCCGGCGGTTCATCCGGGAACGACCAGCGCGTGGAACATCCTGAACGACTTGGGCAGGCGGCGCCTCCTTCTACTCGGAAAGGAGAGCGGGGCGCAGCGCCTGATGGGAGACGACGCGACATCCCGGAGGTTCGTGCTCAAGGGAACCTTGTACGTGTCGAACGGAACCCTCGCCCTCGAATCCGTCCGTAAGGCGGAAAAGGAGACCGGGAAATGAGTGGAGAAGAACAGAACCGCTTTGAGAGGGGGGACGGCCTGCTCATCGTGGACGTGCAGGTCGATTTCTGTCCCGGCGGGGCGCTGGCCGTCGACGAGGGAGACCGGATCCTCCCGGTGCTGAATCGCTCCATCGAAGCGGCGGCCGGCACCGGGATCCCCATCTACGCTTCCCGGGACTGGCACCCGCAAGACCATGTGAGCTTCGCGGAACAGGGAGGGGAGTGGCCTCCCCACTGCCTGCAGGACACGGAAGGGGCGGCCTTTCATCCCGACCTTGCGCTTCCAGGAGGCACCGTCAAGGTCACGAAAGGGGTGCGCTTCGACCAGGATCAGAATTCGGCCTTCGACCAGACCGGCCTGGCCGACCGGTTGAGACGGGACGGCGTCCGCCGGCTGTGGGTGGGTGGGCTGGCCCAGGACGTGTGCGTGCTCGCGACGGTCCTGGACGCTCGCAGGGAAGGCTTCGAGGTGCAACTGATGACGGAAGCCACGCGTCCGGTGTCCGCCGAGGGCGGTGAAGAAGCCCTTCGGAAGATGAAGCAAGCCGGCGTGCAGTTCGCGAAGGCCGGCCCCTCACCGGGCGGGGCGTGAGGCACCCGCCGCCGGCCGGATACGGCGAGACGACAGAGGGAGGTGATCATCATGTTCGGCAAGAGTGTCAAGCTCTTCAACCTCTTCGGGTTCGAGGTGAAGATCGACCTGAGCTGGACCATCATCGTGGTCCTGATCGTCTGGTCCCTGTCCCTCGGGGTCTTTCCGCAGATGTACGAGGGCCTGTCGACCAGGACGTACTGGATCATGGGCGTTGCCGGCGCCATCGGGCTCTTCCTCTCGATCATCCTCCACGAGTTCTCACACTCGGTCGTGGCGAAGAAGCAGGGGCTTCCCATGAAAGGGATCACGCTGTTCATCTTCGGCGGCGTGGCCGAAATGGGGGAAGAGCCGCCGTCCCCCAAGGCGGAGTTTCTCATGTCGGTGGCCGGTCCGATTTCCAGCGTTCTGATCGCCGGGGTGTTCTACGGCTTCTTCCATGTGGGGGTACAGGCCGAATGGCCCGAAGCGGTGAAGGGTACGATGGGGTACCTGGCGTTCATCAACCTGATCCTCGCCGGATTCAACCTCATACCCGCCTTTCCGCTGGACGGGGGGCGTATCCTGCGGTCCGCCCTATGGGCTTACAAGGGAAACCTGCGCTGGGCCACCCGCATTTCCTCCTCGATCGGATCCGGCTTCGGGATCTTTCTGATCATCATGGGTGTGGTGCAGGTGCTGGGAGGCAACTTCGTGGGAGGCATGTGGTGGTTCCTCATCGGGATGTTCGTGCAGAGCGCCGCAAAGAGTTCGTACAAGCAGGTGCTGGTCCGAAGAGCCCTCGAGGGCGAGCCGGTTCGTCGCTTCATGAAGACCGATCCGGTGACCGTGCAGCCGGGCGTTTCGGTCCAGGAACTGGTGGAGGACTACATCTACGAGCACCACTACAAGCTCTTTCCGGTCGTGGAGGACACGAGCCGGCTCGTGGGGTGCGTTTCCACGAAACAGGTGAAGGAGGTCCCGAAGGAGGAGCGGACCGAAAAACGGGTGGGAGACGTCATGGCCCCCTGCTCCCCGGACAACACCATCGACCCGGACGCGGACGCCATGAAAGCCCTCTCGCTCATGCACCGTACCGGCGGGGGCCGTCTCGTCGTGGTGGACGACGGCGAACTGGCGGGGATCATCACGCTGAAGGATCTCACGGAATTCCTCTCACTGAAGATCGAACTGGAGGAGCAGTGAACATGAAGCATGCGGAGATACAGGGAGAGAAGGTGCCGGTGCTCGGCTACGGCACCTTCGAGCTTTCCGGGAAGTCGTGTGAGGAGGGCGTGGCCCATGCCCTGGAGCTGGGATACCGGCACATCGACACGGCCCAGGCGTATGAGAACGAGTCTCAGGTGGGCGAGGGAATCCGGCGTTCGGGCGTGAAGAGGGAAGAGATCTTCCTGACCACGAAGGTGTGGTACACGGACCTTTCCCGGGATGCGGTCCTGCGGACGTCCGAGGAGAGTTTGAAGCGGCTGGGCACCGATTACGTGGACCTGCTGCTGATCCACTGGCCCGTGGACGACGTCCCCCTGAAGGAGACCCTGGGCGCTTTCGTCGCCTTGAAGGAGGAGGGCAGGACCCGACGGATCGGTGTGAGCAACTTCCCGCTGGCGCGGCTGCAGGAAGCGGAGAACCTGACGCGGATCTTCTGCAACCAGGTGGAGTGCCACCCCTTCCTGTCGCAGGAAACGCTGCTTCCCCACATGCGAAAACAGGACATCCTGCTCACGGCATACTCTCCCGTCGCCCGCGGCAAGGTGATGGAAGAGCCCGTACTGAAGGAACTGGGTGAGAAATACGGGAAGTCCCCCGTCCAGGTCGCCCTTCGATGGCTCGTGCAGCAGGACAAGGTCGCGGCCATACCGAAGGCGGCGAAGGCGTCCCACCGGGAGAGCAACATCGCCATCTTCGACTTCGAGCTGACCGCCGAAGAGATGGGGCGGGTGTCCGGCCTGGCGAGGGGCGAACGTCTCATCGACCCGGACTGGGCGCCGCGCTGGGATGCTTAGCGGAAGCAGGGCGGGGAGGTGTGGGATGTGGAAACGGCTACTGCTGACGGCGGCATGGGTGCTCGCCCTCGGCCTTCTGACGGAAGGGGGACCGGCCGCGGCACCCGAAGGGGAAGAAGAAGGAATCCTGCTGCCCCTACGGACCGCACTCGTAGAGGGCATGGAGAACAACCTGGACGTGCAGATCCAGGAGTTGAACGTTTCGAAGGAAGAGGAGAACGTACAGGTTGAAGCAGCGGCCTTCGACCCGAGACTGGAGGCCTCCTTTTCCTTCCAGGCCCTGGAGACGCCGACCGCATCCGCATTCGCCCAGGACAACGTGGAGGAGTTTCAGGAGGTGGGCGGTACGTCGGCCCTTCGTAAGCGGTTTCGCCTCGGTCTCGAATCGGGCATTTCCTTCGAATCAAACCGATCCACGAACAACTCGAGGGTGGATGCGCTGCGACCGCAATACAGAAGCGTTCTCATGCTCGACCTCACCCAGCCCCTGTTGCGTGACTTCGGCGTCCCGATCAACACCGCCGCCCTCCGGATCACGGAGAACCAGACAAAGCAGGCGGTGCACGCCTACACGCGCTTCGCTCAGGAGATCGGTGGACAAATCGAGACCGCCTACTACGATCTCGCCGGGGCGATGGAAGTCCTCGCATACCGGTCGGTCGCCTCCAGGGAGGCGCCCTCCACCGCCTCGAAGCGCACCACGAACTCCCCCCGGTCCACGCTCGGGGTGAATTCCGTTTCCAGAAACTGAATCAGAAAGAGGCCCGCGGCAAACGCGGCGATCGCGATCGCGACCGTGGCCCAGCGCCACCGGAGGGCCTTGTTCAGAACGAAACGGTAGGCCCTCTCCAGGCCGGCGAGGGCCGGCTCGGTCCGCCGGAGCAGGAAGGGCTTATTTTCCGGGTCGGGGACCCGGGGGAAAGTTCTCCGCAATCTCCTTCAGGGTCTGCCGGACTTCCTGCACGAGTTCGACCATGTTCGCGTCCGACTGCTTGACGATGCCGAGCCCCACGGAGGGCCTGCCCACGAACCGCGCGACGGTGCGTTCGTTCTCCACGCCGTCCACCGCCTCGCCCACGTCGGAGATCCTCACGGGAGAGCCGGACCGGTAGGCCACGATCAGGTCGTTGAAGGGCGCGGCCGAGGAGAACTGGCCCTCCGTCTTGACCAGGAACTCCCGCATGCGGCTCTCGATGCGGCCGGACGGGATGTCCACGTTCTCGCGGCGGATCGTGTCGACCACGTCCTGGACCGTGAGCCGGTAGCCCGCCAGCTTCCGGGGGTCGATGCGGACCCGGACCGCGTAGCGCCGCTCCCCGCCGATCTGGACCTGCCCCACGCCGCGAATCGTCTCGAGGCGTTCCTTCATGACGTTTTCCGCGTAATCGTTGAGCCGCACCATGTCCCAGCGCTCGTTCCCCATGACCGCCACCCACATGACGGCCCGTGCGTCCGGGTCGATCTTCCGGATGATCGGCTCCTCGATGTCGTCGGCCATCTCCGGCCGGGCCCGGCTCACCCGGTCCCGCACGTCCTGCGCGGCGATGTCGATGTCCCGGTCCAGTTCGAACTCCACCGTGACCGAGCCCACTTCCTCCCGGCTGGTGGACTGGATCTCCTCGATCCCCTCGATGGTGTTCAGCTCCTCCTCGAGGGGTTCCACCACCTCGGTCTCGATCACCTCCGGGTCGGCGCCGGGCAGCACCACGCTCACATTGACCACCGGGAACTCCACGTCCGGGAATTCCCGCACGGGAAGCTGCCGGTAGCCGAAGATCCCGAAGATGGCGATGACGAAGAAGATCACCACCGTCAGGACCGGCCTTCCGATACAGAAGTTCCAGATCATCTTCGTTCCTGCTCGGTTTCCGGAGCGTCCCTCTCCTGTTTGGCCGCCGGCTCCACCACCCGGATGCGGGCCCCCTCGAAGACCGAAATGTGCCCGCTCCGGATCACCGTCTCTCCGGCGCGGACCCCCCCGGGGATCTCGACGATGCCCGGCTTTCGCAGGCCGGTCTTCACCTCACGGCCCCTGGCCCGGGAGTCCTCCACCACGAAGAGCATGTAGCCGCCGCGGGTCGGAACGAGCGCCTCCTCCGGGATCACCAGGGCCCCCTTTCGAAGCCCCACGGCAACCTCCGCGGTGACGAACCCGCCGGGCCGCAGCAGCCCCTCCGGATTCTCCACGTACCCTTTGACCCGGAGGCTGCGCGTCTCCTCCTGGATCTGGGGGCTCACGAAGTAAATGGATCCTTTGAAGGGGCGGTCCGGGAAGGCCGGGGAGTAGACCCGGAGATTCTGGCCGGCCTGGATCCTCCCCGTGAAGCGTTCCGGCACGGTGAAGGAGATCTTCATCTTCTCCGTGTTCACCAGGGGCACCAGGTCGTCCCCCACGTGAACGAAGTCTCCCGGGTCGACCCTCCGCTCGCCGACCACGCCGGTGATGGGCGCCTTCACCCGGGTGTCCTCGAAGGCGTCGCGAAGCTCTTCGATTTCCGCCTCGATTCGGGTCACCCTCGCCCGGGCGGTTTCGAACTCGGTCCTCGCCTGGTCCAGGGCTTCCTTGGAGACGAGGTGCTTTCCGACCAGGTCCTGCCGACGCTCATAGCCGCGCTCCGCCCTTGCCAGCTGGAGCCTCGCCTCCTCGAGAAGGGCCTTCCTCGCCTGGAGCCGCAGGCCGATCTTCGTGCTGTCGATGGTGAACAGAAGCCGGCCCCTGGAAACAGGGTCGCCCTCCACGAAATGAACCGCGTCCACGTAGCCCGCTGCCTCCGGCCGGACCATCACGTTCTCGAGGGCCTCGAGGGTGCCGATGGCGTGGACGGTCTCCTCCAGGTCCTGCCGGGACACGCTGGCTGTCTCCACAGGCGCGGCCGGCCCCTCCGGGCCTTCGGAGGTTCCCTCCTCGCGGGAGCACCCGGCTGCAGCCGCTGCCAGCAGGACCGGGAGCAGCAGGGCCGTTCGAAACGAAAGGCGGAAAGGATTCATGGATTCCTCGGCTCCAGTTCCGCCAGATAGGGAAAATGATCGGACGGGTAGCGGCCGGCCGCGTTGTCCGTGATCAGCCGGGCGTCCACGACACGGAAGTGGGAGCTGACCAGGATCCAGTCGATGCGTCCCTTCCTCGGCACTCCGTCGAAGCCGTGCTGCGTGTAACTGTGCGGCCCGTCCTCGCGTCTCAGGAACTTCCATGTGTCGGTGAGACCGCCTGCCGAGGAAGTGAGAAGGGCGTGCACCGGCGAGCCGGGACGGTCGTTGAAGTCCCCCATGAGGATGACGGGCCCGGACCTCTCGCGCACCCAGTCGTGCAGTATCCTCGCCTGGTTGCGCCGGGCCTCCTCTCCGGCGTGATCGAGGTGCGTCACCGCGACCCAGAAGGGTTCTTCGGAGTCCTTGCTCCGGAAACGCCCGTAACTCGCCATCCTCGCGTAGGCGCTGTCCCAGTCCTTGCTGCGGTGCACGCCCGGGTTCTTCGACAGCCAGAACTCCCCTCCCTCCTGCGCTTCCAGAAGGTCTTCTCGGAAATGCAGGGTAGGGTACTGCATTTCGGCGTCACGGGTCCGCCCCGGTGCGTGGATCCGGTAGTTCTCGAGCTCCCGGTCGAGCCACTGGAGCTGTTCCCACGTCCCCTCCTGGGTTCCGAGCAGGGTGGGCCGGTAACGGTTGATGAGGTCCCGCACCCCGTCTCTTCGGTGGACCCACGCATCCGGGCCGTCCTGATCGTTTTCGAAACGTATGTTGAAGGTCATGATTCGCATGTCCGACTTCAAGCCCTCCTTTCCGATGTGTTCTCCTGCCTGCGCATGCGGCAAGTCTGTGGAGGCAGCAAGACCTATGCCAGGCCACGAACACGGGCTTCTCATCGGGGGCCCCGGCAGCGGGATCCGAGGGGCGGAGTTCTGTGAAGGATCGGCACAGAGGGAAGCGGGGCTGTACCATTTCTGCACACTCCGTGCTTGCCCGCGCGCCCTGCCGCGCACCCTGCACGTCGCAGGCGTGGCATGCCTTTTGCGAGCCTCTGCAATGTAGGAAGGGTCGAGAGCAGCGCACGCAGACAGAGAATCCGAATGCGGAAATCAGAAAGGAAGGGAATCACCCATGAGGTTGCCGGTCAAGAAGATCCTCGCACCCACCGATTTCAGCGGACCCTCGCAAGACGCCGCGAGGACGGCCCTGGATCTGGCGGATGCGCTGGAAACCGAGCTCATCGTCATGCACGTGGTCAGCCCGGTACCCCCTTTTCCCGGGAACATCGCCCCGAACGCACCCGGCTTCAACATCCACACGTACCAGCAGGATCTGGTCACCCAGTCGGGCCAGGAGCTGGAGGGGTTTGTCCGGCGGCTGGGCGAGGACCGCGGTCCGATCCGGCCGATCGTCAGGGAGGGGGACCCGGCGGGGAACATCGTCGAGTTCGCGGAGAAGGAGGGCGTGGACCTGATCGTGATCGCGACAAAGGGCCGTACCGGCTTCACTCGGTTCGTCTTCGGCTCGGTGGCCGAGAAGGTGGTCCGCCACGCTCCCTGTCCGGTCCTGGTCATCCCGTCGGAGAAGGGTCCGGTTCCGGGGGAGGCATAGCGGAAGTCGCACATGGTACGAAAACGTCAAGGAACGTCGTCTTCCGCCGTTCCTCGAAGGGGACGCCTCTTCCTTTTGACCTGGGAGCGCCTCCTCTTCTCTTCCAGCCTGCGTTCCCTGGCCGCGGCGGACGGCCGGGTCTTGCGACGCGGCGCCGGTTTCCTGGCCGCCTTCCGGATCAACTCGACGAGACGCCGGATCGCATCTTCCCGGTTGCGCGCCTGGGAGCGATACCTCTTCGCCTCGAGGATGAGAATCCCGTCGGCATTGATGCGGTTGCCGGCGACGGTCCGCAAACGTTCACGCACCTCTTCGGGGAGCGACGGCGAGGCCTCCACATCGAAGCGAAGCTGGACGGCCGTGGCCACCTTGTTCACGTTCTGTCCGCCCGGTCCGGAGGCACGAACGAAGTCGAAGTCGATTTCGTTCTCGTCGAGAAGGATGTGCGACGTTACCTCGATCAGGTTCACTTGAGGTAGCCCTCTTTCCAGATCGGTTCGGTCAGCCGGCGAAGCTCCTCCCCGTATGCTCGCATGCCCTCCAGGTACGCATCGCTCTCGCAGGACCTCCTGGCCGTCTCGTCCTGCGGTTCCGGCCGGTGCGCCTCCAGCCACTTGCGAAAGAGGGGGTAGTGGTCCCGGATCGGACAGGGGCGCAACCAGTTCCCCGATGCTGTCGGGGCGAAGCTGCCCGTGTATCCGTAGGCACGCTGCCACTCCCTGACGGTCCGCAGGAAGGGGGCCTGCCAGACCTGGTTCAACGTGCCTCCCCGGGCGTAGACCTCCTGGATGTTGGCGACGGCGTAAGGCGTGAAGACGCAGGGCATGACCCGTCCGCCCCAGTCCACGTGAAGGTATCCTCCTCCCCGGCCCGCAGACATGCAGCCGCCCACCATGGTACCGTGGTTCCAGAAGTCGAAAAGGAAGACCCCTTTCGTTTCGACGGCCTCCCATGTCCTTTGCCAGACCTCCACGCGCTGGGCCGGAGTGGGCATCCGTTCCAGGCGCGCGCCTCTGCCGATGGGCATGTAGTGGAACAGGAAGCCGTAGAACGCGCCCTGCTCCTCGAAGAAGAAATCCAGAAAGGGGTCCGACAGGATCTCGGCAAGATTGCCGCGCGTGATCGTCGCGGAGATGCCGAAGGGCACACCTTGTTCCCTGAGCCTCGCCATGGCATCCAGAGTGCGCCGGAACTGGCCTTTTCCCCGTCTTGCGTCCGTGCTCTCCTCCAGACCCTCCACGGAAAGGGCGGGGGTGACATTCCCCATCCCTGCCATCCTGCGGGCCACCTCCTCGTCGATTCCTGTCCCGTTGGTGAACATGAGGAAGAGGGAGTCCGGATGCATCTCCACCGCATCGAGGACTCCCTTCCCCCGGGAACGGTACAGGAGCGGCTCGCCTCCGGAGAAGACGAAGAGGGGAACCCCCCAGAGCTCCTTCGCCTCGGCCATGAGCCTGGTCAAGACGGTCCAGGGCAGAAGGGCCGGCTCTCCTCCGGCGTCCGCGTAGCATCCGCTGCATTTCAGATCGCATGCATTGCCCGGGCTCAGCACCAGGAACCAGGGAGGTCTGCTTCCGTTGATTTCACGAAAGCGAAGGCTCTTCAGATTCCTCCCGGCGGACAGGGACCAGGCGCGTCCCCACAGCTCGGCGCTCGCGGCGAGCACCCGGGGCGAGATGAGCCGTCGCTCGATCATCCTGTCCAATGTTCGGAAGACGGCGGCCGCCATGAGGGTTCTTTCCCGTCGAATCCGGGCGCCGGCTCCTCGAGGCCCACTGTGGGGCGGGCCGTTGCCTCTTCGAAGCCAAAGGTCGAAGAGCCGGATCAGGGTCCTCCGAACGCCTCTCTTGTAGAGCAGCCGGCTTCCGGACCGGAGCACCCGGCCCCCGGCCGCACGCTCCAATGCCCACGCCGCCAGCCAACGCTGCATTCTCACGGGACCTCCCGCACTTTTCATTCCTCTCTCCCCCGGTTCCCTCGCGGGCCTGCAAGACCACGGGGGCCTCGTATCATCGGGTGTACACGAGGACCGGTTCCCGCCGCCCCTTCCTCTTCAGGAGGAAGACCAGTGCCAGGCTGCCGGCGGCGAGGGCCGCCAGTACGATGAAGCCTCTAGCGTACCCGATCCTGCCCATTCGCTCCACAAAAAAGGCCATGACCGGGGGCAGGCAGAATCCACCGAAGGCACCGACTCCGCCCACCCAGCCCGAGGCCCCTCCCACGGCCTTGCGCACGTACTGAGGAACCATCTTGAAGACCGCGGCGTTGTTCACGCCCATGCCGGTGCCGACGAGCAGCGTACCGAGGACCGCCAGAGCCGGGGTGCCGGCGAAGGTCATGAGGAGGGCGCCGAGCAGCGTCGCGAGCAGGGAGAGGGCCGCAGTCTTCTCGCCTCCGTACCGGTCGGACCAGGCCCCGCCCAGCACCCGGATGAGAGAAGCGAGCAGGGAGAAGACCCCCGTCAGGGAGCCGGCCGCTCCCATGCCGCAGCCCAGGTAGGCGTTCCAGTAGGTGGGCAGCCAGGCCGTCAGCGCCAGGAAGCCGCCGAAGGTCGTGAAATACAGCGCCACCAATGCCCAGGTTTCCCAGACTCCTGCCGACGCGACAAGCCCCTGCACGGCCCTTTCGGAGGGGAACACCTCCTGGCCCAGCTTCTTCGCCCGGGTGCGGGCCGCCTCCGGGTCCACGCCGCCGCGGCGCAGCTGGAAGTACCAGGCGTTCCGTCCGAGCAGGGCGTAGAGCAACGTGCCCAGCAAGAGGAAGCCGAGCCAGCCCAGGTATGCATGGGCGAGTCCCCAGGCCGCCAGGGCCGCGGGGAGCAGAAAGGAGAAGAGACCCGGGGCGAGGTTTCCGAACCCCGCATAGGTTCCGAGGGCCGTGCCGTGCCGTTTCGGCGGAAACCAGTAGGCGACCTGTGTGATCCCCACGGAGAAGGTGGCGATTCCGCATCCGCACAGGGCGCCCAGGGCGAGGATCGCCGGGTAGTAGGAAGCATCGAGCCGGTCCGGGTAGAGAAAGGCCACGACCGAGTAGAGTCCCACCATGCCCAGGCCCGACAGGAAGAGAAGCACGAGGAAAGGCTTGCGGCCCCCGGTGGTGTCGACCCATGCGGAAAAGGGGATTCGCAGCAGGGAGCCGGTCAGGGAGGGGGTGGCGACCAGGAGCCCGACCTGGAGGGCCGAGAGGTCCATGGCCTGCCGGAGCTTCTCCGCCGTGGGCCCGAAGAGGGCGACCGACGCAAACCCGAAGAAGAATCCGAGGGTTGCCCCGGTCAATCCCTGCCCCGGGGTTCCTTTCGTCCCCACCGTTGCGGCGTCTTCCTTCGGAGACGTCATGCCGGGCCTCTTCGCCGAAGAACGATGTAGCTCCGCAAGGGATAGGTGAGGGGAAGGCTCAGGGCGTGGACCAGCCGGCTGAAGGGCCAGAAGCCGAAGAGGGTGAATGCGCTGAGAACGTGCACTTTGAACAGGACCGGTGCCGATCGCATCAGCTCCGGCTCCGGATTCAGCAGGAGGATGCTTCGGAGCCAGGGAGCTACGGTGTAGAGGACCATGGTGTGGGTGAACACGTTGTAGGTTCCGACGCCGATGACCAGGAACAGAAGGGCCAGCGTGGCGGCGTCGTTCAAGCTCGTCTGGGCCGCGACGCGCCTGGCGAAGAGACGGCGGCACGAAAGAAGAACGATGCCGGCGAGGGAGACGATCCCGATCGGGATGCCCAGCCAGTAGGCGATCCGCATGTGCGCGGCAGCCCCGATCCCGACCGCATCGTAGACCCTTTGAGGGATCAGCAGGCCCCCGCCGTGCCCGATCAGTACGAAGATCATGCCCCAGTGGAAGAGCCAGGAGCCGGCGGCCAGGCTCTTCTTGGAGAGAAGCTCGCTCGACCCGGCGTTCCAGTGCACCGCGTCGGTTGCATACCGGTAGAGGTGTCCCACCACGAAAGCGGTCAGCGCGGCGTAGGGAAAGATTCCGAAGAGAATCAGGTTCCAGTCCATATCGCTTCCTGTTCCGGCACTTGCAGCCAGTCGAATAGGGAAAGGGTCAGGTGGAACAGACAGGCGTACGGGCTTGCGCTCTCCCGAAGGCGACGGGCCAGGACGGCAATCGAGTCCCGGTAGGTGGTTGCGATCCAGCGCCGGGTTTCCCCGGAGCAGACCGACAGGAACTCGAGCAGAACCGGCAGATGGTCCGGCATCTGAGGCGCGCAGCAGCCGTAGCCCTCCTGCCTGTAGATCTCGTGGAGATGGGCGGTGGCGTTTCTCCGAGCGGGCTCCTCGGGCCAGCGGTGGCGGGTGAGGTCCAGGCAGGCCCCCGGCGAGAAATCGAAGGTCTCGGTGTAGGTCTCCATTCGCTGCAGAAGGGGTATCCGGTCCATACGCGCCAGAAACAGAGCGCAAGTCTCCCAGGCGCGTCCGTGGAGCCTTGCCACCGGCATGGCGTTCACGCTCTCCTCGAAGGCTGGCGAAAGGTCTTCCCCGGGGTAGGAGAGAAGCGACGAAAGGAGACGGAGCAGGGTGCGGGTTTCCTCGTTCACGCGCCCTCCGGATAGCCGACCCGCCCCTGGAGGCGGCCGGGCTCATCGGCCGGCTCGCGTCGCGCCGTGGGCAGCACGTAGCGTTCCGGGTACTTGGCGATCGACAGCAGGCGGAACATCTGCTCCGCCTCGGAAGGCGTGAGCCCCGCCTCCTCGATCGCTCGGTTGTCGTGCTTGCCGTCCACCCGGACCGAGCGCATGGTTCGGCGAAGGGCCTGCAGGCGAGCGAGGGAGAAACGTACCGGGGCCTGGTCGCCGGCGGCCAGCAGGTTCGCCAGGTAGCGGACCGGGATCCGCATGTCGTCCAGGGTGCCCTCCGTCGCGCCGGGGTCGGCCTTCCGGTCGATCGGGCTGAGGGGGGGGACGTACCAGACCATGGGAAGGGTGCGGTACTCCGGGTGCGGGGGAAGCGCCAGCCGCCACTCCACGATGAGCCGGTAGACCGGCGATCTGCGGGCCGCGTCCAGGTAGGTCTCCGGCACGCCGTCGGCCCGCCCCCGGGCCGCCACGTCCGGGTCGTTCGGGTCCAGAAGGATGGAGAGGTGTGCCGGAAGTACCTGTCGGTCCTCCTGCGCGGATGCCGCCTCCCGGATACGGTCCGCATCGTAGAGAAGCACGCCCACGTAGCGGATACGTCCCACACAGCTTTCCGCGCAGAGCGTGCTCATGCCGGCTTCCGTTCTCGGGTAGCAGAAGAGGCACTTCACCGAGGTGCCGCTCGACCAGTTGTAGTAGGTCTTCTTGTAGGGGCACCCGGACACGCAGAACCTCCATCCGCGGCAGCGGACCTGGTCGACCAGAACGACCCCGTCCTCTTCGCGCTTGTACAGGGCCCCGGACGGGCATGAGGCGACGCAGGAGGGGTTCAGGCAGTGCTCGCAGATCCGCGGGAGGTAGAACATGAAGACGTCCTGAAACCGGAGGTAGCTCTCCGTATCCAGACCCCGGAAGTTCACGTCCTGTCCGCCCGTCTCCGGCGCCCCTGCCAGGTCGTCCTCCCAGTTCGGCCCCCACCGCACGTCCAGGTTCCGGCCGGTGATCAGGGACCTGGGCCGAATGGCCGGCTGGTGCTCCCGGGCCGGACTCGTCGCCAGCTTCTCGTAGTCGTAGGTCCACGGCTCGTAGTACGCGTCCAGATCGGGCAGATCCCGGTTGTAGAAGATCGTAGCGAGCTTTCGGGTCCTCCCTCCGGACCGGAGCCGGAGCCTGCCGTGCTTCCGCGTCCAGCCGCCCCGGTACCGCTCCTGGTCCTCCCAGACCTTCGGGTATCCGACCCCCGGCTTCGTTTCCACGTTGTTGAACCAGATGTACTCGGTCCCGGGCCGGTTCGTCCAGACGTTCTTGCAGGGGATGCTGCACGTGTGGCAGCCGATGCACTTGTCCAGGTTCATGACCATGGCGAACTGCGCCTTAACTCTCATACCAGTCGACCTCCCCGGCCTTCCGGACCACGATTACCTCGTCCCGCTGAGCACCCGTCGGCCCGTAGTAGTTGAATCCGTAACTCAGCTGCGCGTACCCGCCGATCATCTGTGTCGGCTTGACCAGAATCCGGGTCACGCTGTTGTGGGTGCCTCCCCTCTGCCCGGACATGCGGGACCCCGGCACGTTGATGAGCCTTTCCTGGGCGTGGTACATGAACGCCTTGCCCCTCGGGATCCGGTGGCTCACCACGGCCTTGGCCATGACGACCCCGTTCACGTTGAAGCACTCGAGCCATTCTCCGTCGCCCGCTCCGAGTTCCTCGGCGTCCTCCCGGCTGATCCAGATCGCCTCCCCGGCCCGGAACAGGGTGAGCATGAGGGGGTTTTCCGAGAAGGTGCTGTGGATGGACCACTTCGAGTGGGGCGTCAGGTAGTTCAGCACGATCTCCCGCCCGTTGTCCCGGGCCCGTTCGGTCGACCCCAGCGCCTGCATGTCCAGGGGAGGGCGGTACACCGGAAGGGATTCGCCGAACTGACGCATCCACTCGTGGTCCAGGTAGAACTGGGCGCGTCCCGTGAGGGTGCGGAAGGGGACCTTCTCCTCCACGTTGATCGTGAAGGGGGCGTATCGTCGGCCTGCGGTCTCGGAGCCGCTCCACACGGGGCTCGTGATGACCACCCGCGGCTGGGCGTTCAGGTCCTCGAAGGTCATCCGATCCCCTTCCCGCTCCCTGGACAGGTGCCCGTGACTCCCGCCCGTGGTTTCCTCCAGGGCCTCCCACGCCTTCAGGGACACCCGGCCGTTCGTCTCCGGGGACAGGCCCAGAATCGCCTCGGCCGCCTGCTTTCCGGTGAAGAGCTCCGGCATCCCCTGCGAGACCCCCGGGGTCTTCACGACCCCCAGCCTTCCTTTCAGCTCTTCGTACTCCTCGGCGGCCGACCAGGAAACCCCCTTTGCGCCCACGCCCTTCTCAGCGACCAGGGGACCCAGGGAGGTCATCTTCCGGTAGACCTCCGGGTAGTTCCGGGTCACCACGGTCAGGTTGGGGAGGGTCTTGCCGGGAACGGGCTCGACCTCGCCCCTCTTCCATTCCCGCACCCGGCCGAGGGGCTGTGCCAGCTCGTCCGGCGTATCGTGCATGAGCGCCGTCGCCACCAGGTCCTTTTCCTCTCCCAGGTGTCGGGCGGCCAGGTCGGAGAACCTCTCTGCAACGGACCGGAACTGGTCCCAGTTCGTCCGGGCCTCCCAGGGAGGGTCGATGGCAGGGTTGAAAGGGTGGATGAAGGGGTGGAGGTCCGTGCTGCTCAGATCGTGCATCTCGTACCACCCGCCCGAGGGAAGCACCACGTCCGCGTACAGTGCGCTCGTGGACATGCGGATCTCGAGCGTCACCAGCAGGTCGAGCTTCCCCTCGGGTGCCGGGTCACGCCAGCGGACCTCCCGGGGGCGCTCCTTGCCCTCGTGCACCGGTGAGACCGCGTTCCGGCAGCCGAGCAGGTGCTTGAGAAAGTACTCGTGACCCTTCGCGCTCGCCCCCAGGAGATTGGCGCGCCACAGGAACAGCACCTTCGGGTGGTTCCGGGGGCTGTCCGGATCTTCCAGAGAAAAGCTGAGCTCTCCGGACTTGAGCCTGTCCACCACCCACGCGACGATCTCCTCGTCCGAAGACGCGCCGTCCTCCACCGCCTCTCTGCAGATGTCGAGCGGGTTGCGATCGAACTGGGGGTATGCGGGCAGCCAGCCGAGACGTGCGGCGATCACGTTGAAATCGGCAAGATGGCGGTGGGCATCGCCTCCGGCCAGGGGGGAGGCGATGCGGCTTCCGTCGATGGTCTCGTAGCGCCACTGGTCGGTGGCGAAGTAGTAGAAGGAGGTCCCGTTCTGGAAGCGGGGCGGCCGGGACCAGTCCAGCCCGAAGGCGAGGGTGGACCATCCGGCAAGGGGCCGCACCTTTTCCTGGCCCACGTAATGGGCCCAGCCGCCCCCGTTGACGCCCTGGCAACCGCACAGGGTCGTCAGGTTCAGGATCGTGCGGTAGATCATGTCGGAGTGATACCAGTGATTGGTTCCCGCACCCAGGAAGATCATCGACCTGCCGCCGGTCTTCCGCGCATTGTCGGCGAACTCGCGGGCGACCCGGATCACCGCCTCTTTCGGAACACCGGTGATCGGCTCCTGCCAGGCGGGCGTGTAAGCGAGGGGCTCATCGTAGTCCTTCGCAGCGTCTCCGCCCTTTCCCCGGTCGATGCCGAGGTTCGCAGCCAGGAGGTCGAACACGGTCGTGACGAGCACCTCCCGGCCCGAAAGGCTCACCCGCTTCACAGGCACGGCACCCGTCCGGGTTGCACGGCCCCCTCGCTCCCCGCCGTGGAAGAGGGGGAAGGTGACCGGGGCCCACTCGTCGGTTTCACCCTCCAGGGAGAGAAGCGGGTCCACCGGCCCGCCCGTGGAGGCGTCGACCAGATCCAGGTTCCAGCGTCCGCTCCGATCCCACCGGAAACCGATGCTTCCGTTCGGCACGGCGAATCCGCCGCGCAGCCCGTCGAAGAGAACGGTCTTCCATTCGCCCTGTTCCCAACCGCTTCCGAGATCCGAGGCGCGAAGGAAACGTTCGGGCACCAGGCGGTCCCGGGATCCATCCAGAACCACGAGGAAGGGCAGGTCCGTGTACCTTTTCGCGTATGCGATGAAAGGCTCGCAGGGTTGGTCCAGATAGAACTCCTTCAGCACGACGAAGGTCATGGCCATGGCGAGCGCGCCGTCGGTGCCGGCCCTTGCCGGCAGCCACGTGTCGGCGAACTTCACGTACTCGGCGTAGTCCGGCGCCACCGCCACCACCTTGGCTCCACGGTACCGGGCCTCCGCATAGAAGTGTGCGTCCGGAGACCGGGTCATGGGAAGGTTCGTTCCCCAGACGATCATGTAGGTGGCGTTGTACCAGTCCGCGCTCTCCGGCACGTCGGTCTGATCGCCCCAGACCTGGGGAGAGGCCGGGGGCAGGTCGCAGTACCAGTCGTAGAAGCTGATCATGGGGGCGCCGATCAGGGAGAGGAACCGAGCGCCCGAGGCATAGGAGACCATGGACATGGCCGGAATGGGGGTGAAGCCGAAGATGCGATCCGGGCCGTCTCGTTTGATGGTGCAAACCAGGGAGGCTGCGATCAGGTCCAGGGCCGTGTCCCACGGGACACGAACCAGCCCGCCCTGGCCTCTCGCCTCCTTGTATCGCCGGGCCTTTTCGGGGTCCGAGGTGATCGATTCCCACGCGGCCACCGGATCCGTGCTCTCCTCGAGCGCGGCCTGCCAGAGTTCGTAGAGGGCGGAGCGCATGTAGGGGTAGCGGACCCGGGCCGGGCTGTACACGTACCAGGAGGCGGTGGAGCCTCTGGGGCAGCCCCGCGGCTCGTGATCCGGCATGTCCTCACCGCAGCCCGGGTAGTCCACCTTCTGGGTTTCCCAGACCACGATGCCGTCTTTCACGAACACGTTCCAGGAGCAGGAGCCGGTGCAGTTGACGCCGTGGGTGGAACGCACGACCTTGTCGTGCTGCCAGCGCCTCCGGTACAGATCCTCCCAGTCGCGCTGGCCGGTGCGTATCTCGGCCCAGCCGCGGGAGATCTTCTCCACGGGGTTGCGCCCCTTTCCGCTCAGGTTCTTCAGATAACGGAGATTCTCGAAAGGAATACGAACGGGCATGGCGCCTCCGGGAGGTTGCGGGCTTTGTTCCCACGCCCTCCACAGCAAGGGCCATGCCAGGGGTTCATTCCTCCCCAGGCGTCCGGGACGGCTCGAACCGGGTGTGATTCAGGACAGCAGCGGCCGAGGCGGTGGCTGCGAGAGGGTCACCCGGACCGTGAAGGATCGGTACACAACCCCCAAGGAGCGGGGCAGCTGTGCATGATCGGCACACTCCTTGGGGTCGTGCAACGTTTCCTGCACTGCTAGGCTGCGGGCTCGATGTTCTGATTCACGTGGAAGAAGTTGTCCGGATCGTACTTCGCCTTGATCTCGCGCAGACGTTCGTAGTTGCCGCCGTAGGTGGCCTGGATCCGATCCTTGCCCTCCTCCATCATGAAGTTGATGTAGGAGCCGCCCGCCGAGTGCGGGTGCAGGGCCTGCCAGTAGTCCTTTGCCCACTGTATGGTCTTCCCGTTGCCGCTCGGGTCCCTGGAAACGCCGGCGATCACCATGGACCAGTTCGCGTCGCGATAGCCCCACGCGGTCTCGTCTCTGCCGACCTCGTGCGCGGCGCCGTTCACGGGGTAGAGGTGCATGGTGGAAAGATCGTTCGGGACCTCGGCGTGACGCCGGTGTTCGTCGAGCGCCTCGTCCGTGATCTGCCGTACGAAGTCGCCCTTCCAGTACCACTGTTGCCCGGGCGGATAGATGCCGTCGTGCATCCCCTGGAGTGTCGGGTAGGGGATCGGCCCGATGTGCCGAAAGATCGGCTGGGCCGACTTCCTCGCCTCCTGGATCGCCGCCTGGGCCTGCTCCTCCGGGCCGGTGCAGCACCACACGAGGCCGCAGACCTTCCTGCCGTGAATCTCTTCCGGGAAGGGCTCTCCCGCAGGCACTT
The DNA here is from genome assembly GCA_964479535.1 of uncultured Thermodesulfobacteriota bacterium. GTDB lineage: Bacteria > Desulfobacterota > DSWW01 > DSWW01 > DSWW01 > S015-6. Next base: position 203,502 of record CAYZMM010000003.1, on the reverse strand, counting down.
CAGCGGAAAGATAGAAGGCGTAAATGTCGTCCGGCTGCCCCGGCAGCCAGTCCCGGTACCAGCGAAGCGTGGGCTCCAGTTCCTCGATGGGCCAGAACATGGGCCCCCCGATCACCGTGTCCACCGGGTGAAGGCGGAACTCGAAGGAAGTGACGATGCCGAAATTCCCGCCTCCTCCCCGCAGCCCCCAGAAGAGGTCCGGGTTCTCCTCCTCGCTCGCATGAACGAGCCTTCCGTCCGCCAGCAGGACATCGGCGCTGAGCAGATTGTCGATGGTGAGGCCGTGTTTGCGGGTCAGATAGCCGTGGCCCCCGCCCAGGGTCAGCCCGCCCACGCCGGTGTTCGAGATGATTCCGCTGACCGTGGCCATTCCGAAGGCGTGGGTGGCGTGGTCGACCTCTGCCCAGCGGCAGCCCGGCTCGACGCGCACGGTCTTCGCATCCGGATCCACGCGGATGCCCTTCATGGGAGAGAGATCGATGACCAGGCCGCCGTCCACGAGGGCCAGACCCGGTCCGTTGTGTCCGCCTCCGCGGATGGCCGTTTCCAGATCGTGTTCGCGTCCGAACCTCAAGGCCGCCATCACGTCTGCGATGTCGGCGCACTGGGCGATGAGCCGCGGCCGTTTGTCGATCATGGCGTTGTAGATCTTTCGAGCGTCGTCATAGTCGGCGTCTTCGGGCGTGATGAGTCGTCCGAGTTGAGGGGCCGAGAATTGTTCGATGGTGGACGATTCCAACATGGTATCCTCCTTTCATCCCTTGCTCTTGAACCACTTACACCCGATCCCTCTGGGATGGTTCGAAAAACCGGGCTTGCGAAACTCGCTTCTATACGTTGTGATGCTGCCACGGGAGTCCTGATTCGGGAGATTCCGTGGGTCTAACCGGGAAGAAACCCGGCACCAAAGGGGTACGAAAGCTACCCATGCGCACACGTTTCCATTCTCGAAAGGGGAATGGCCGTTCGAAAGGAAGGCAGGCGAAAGCGTTTCCGGTCAGGCCCCGAATTTGTCCAGGCGCTGGGCGTTGGCAAGGGCGAGGGGCATGAGATCCTTTGCCGGAAACCGGGGGCCCAGCCCCCCTGCCGTGCAGGGGCGTTCCCCGAACCGGTCCACCTCGTCCCGCCGGCAGTGGCGGGAGCGGAGAAGCACGGGTACGGGGTGCCAGCTGTGTGACGCGAGGGCCGAGGGCGTGGAGTGATCCCCGGTAACCACGAGCACGTCCGGTTCAAGGTTCATGATCCGCGGCACCTGGTTGTCCACTTCCTCGATGAGGGCGACCTTTCGTTCGAAATCACCGTCTTCGCCTGCGCTGTCGATGCGCTTGACGTGCAGGTAGAAGAAGTCGTAGTCGTCCCAGTGACGCTCCAGGGCCTGCAGCTCTTCATCCAGGGTGTCTCCTGTTTCCAAGATCTCCATACCCACCAGCCGTGCCAGACCCCGGTACATGGGGTAGCCGGCGACGGCCGCGCACCGGAGTCCGAAGGCCTCGTTCAAGGTGGGCCAGTCCGGTCGTTTCGAGAAGCCCCGAAGCAGGGCCATGTTGGCCGGGTGGTGGTCACGGAGGATCTCCCGCGCCCGTTCGAGGAACCTGCCGACCAGCTCGGCCGTCGGCTCGGCCGCCTCTTCCGAGGCGCGCGGCTCGAGGGGCTCCCTTCCCACGACCTGCGGGTCCGTGTCGCCCAGCGATGCCGAAACCCCTTCCCCCCGGAGCACGAGCAGGAAGCGGTACTCCTTGACCGGCTCCACGAAGACCTGGACCTCCGGCAGGTCGATTTCCTGGAGCCGCCTGCAGAGCTCCTTGTTCTTCTCCGTGATGATCCGGCCTGCACGCCTGTCGGTGACAAGCCCCTTCTCGTCGATGGTGCAGAAATTCCCGCGGGCGGCCACGTCGTCCGGGTGCAGATCGAAGCCGATGCCGAGGGCGGCGAGCGCGCCCCGGCCCACCTTGTAGACGAGAGGGTCGTAGCCGAACAGGGCGAGGTGGGCGGGGCCGCTGCCCGGGGTGATGCCGTTTCCGATCGGCACGTGGAGGCCGCACACGCTCTCCTTTGCGATCGCATCGAGGTTGGGCGTGCGGGCCGCCTCGAGTTCGGTGTTTCCGTTCTGCTTTCCGGGCAGGCCTCCAAGGCCGTCCAGGACGAGGAGCAGGATCTTCGTGTCCGCGGATCGAAGCAGGGGTCGGATGATCTGGAAATCCATGTCTGTCTTCCTTTCGGGGATCAGTGGGCTTCTTCGTTCTCTTCGAAGATCTGCCGGTAGAGCCATTCGGCCGCCTGGTCGACCGTGCGCTTGTTCTTCTCCCGGTCCACCTTGTAGTTGGCCCGGCGCATGAGCTGAACCGGGATCGCGCCGACGAGTGGGTCCAGGGCCTCCACCAGGCCGGGGCGCGCGGCCGCATCCCCGGAGAGCAGCAGCACGGCGTCGTAGGGGGGGATCGTGTCCTCAGGGTCTTCCAGCACGGTGAGATCGAAGGCCTCGATCCTGCCGTCGCTCGTGAAGGCGGAGATCACATCCACCCGGCCGCGGCGCACGGCCCGGTACATGAAGGTGGAGTCGTAGCTGATCTGGTCTGCAAACCGGAGCCCGTAGGTGTCGCGTATCCTCTGCCACTCGGGGCGGCCGAAGAACTCGTAATCGCCCCCGATCTTCATGCCGGGTGCGTGACCGGCCAGGTTGCCGATGGTCTCGATGCCCAGCTCGCGGGCACGCTTCTTCGACATGGCCAGCCCGTAGGCGTTCTCGAAGCCGAGCGCACCCAGGCAGTGAATCCCGTGATCGGCCCGAAGCCAGTCCCGCACTTCCCTCAGCACGGTCTTCGCCCCGGCCGTGCGGTCGCGATCCATGTAGTTGGCCCAGACCGTGCCCGTGTAGTCCACGTAGCAGTCGATCTCGCCCTTCACCAGGGCGTCGAAGACCACCGTGGAGCCCAGGCTCTCCTTCTCGCGGGCGGGAAACCCGGAATCTTCGAGTACCCGGGTGATGAGGGTGGCCAGAATGTACTGCTCGGTAAAGGTCTTCGAACCCACCCAGACGACCTGCCGGGTCGTCCCCGTGTCCTGCTGCGCCCGTGAAGAGAGCCATCCCGTGGCAAAGGGAGCGAGGATGCCGGCGGCCATGATCAGGAGCAGCGCCGCGGCGGCTCCCATGGCCAGTCGCCTCCTGCGTTCCTTGACCGCCTTTTCCACCCCGCCGAGCAGGAGATCCAGCAGGATGGCGAGCAGGGCCGCGGCCACGCACCCGAAGACCACGGCGGTCCAGTTGCGGGTCTGGAGGCCCCGGAAGATGTAGTTGCCGAGGCAGCGCTGTCCAACCGGCGTTGCCAGGGTGGCGATGCCCACGACCCAGACGGTGGCCGTGCGAATGCCCGCGATGATGACCGGCGCGGCCAGGGGCAGCTCCACCTTCCAGAGCACCTGGCTGCGTGTCATCCCCATCCCCTCTGCCGCCTCCACCATGGCCGGGTCCACCCCCAGGATGCCGGTCACCGCATTTCGCAGCATGGGCAGGATGCTGTACAGGCTCAGGGCGATCACCGTGGGATAGAAGCCGAGGGCCGAGATCTCCACGCCCAGGGCCCGGGCGGTCAGCGAACTGAGGGCGGCCAGAACCGGCACCATGAGCGCCAGGAGCGCCAGGCTCGGGATGGTCTGCACGATGCTCACCGCCGTGAGCGTGGGGTACCGCAGCCGGGGGTGCTTGACCACGTAGACGGCCAGGGGGAGACTCACCGCCACCCCGACGGCCAGGGGGATGAGGGTGATCAGGAGGTGGTTCGAGAGGTTCTCGGGCAGGACGAGGAACTGTTCCCGAAGGTTTCCGGTCATCGGCTCTCTTCCGCCTCGTGCATGAGCTCCTCCAGCCGGTCCGCCTGACGCCTCGGCATGTCCATGAGGTCTCCGATGTAATCGTCCTGGGGATCGTTCAGGAGCTCCCGGGGCGTATCCACGCGCAGGATCCGGCCCTCGTTCATCACGGCGATCCGGTCGGCGAGCAGGAGTGCCTCGGTCATGTCGTGGGTCACCATCACGGTGGTGAGTCCCAGGCTCCGGTGAATGTCCGTGAACTCGTCCTGGAGCCGGTCGCGTGTGAGCGGGTCCAGGGCCCCGAAGGGTTCGTCCATGAGCATGATCTTCGGCCGGGCGGCCAGCGCGCGGGCCAGACCGATGCGCTGCTGCTGCCCGCCGGAGAGCTCGGTGGGCCGGCGGTCGCGGAAGTCCCCCGCCTCCAGCCCCACCAGCTCGAGCAGCTCGTCCACCCGCTGGCCCACCTCCGCGTCCTCCCAGCCCAGCAGGTTCGGAACCACGGCGATGTTCTCCCCCACAGTGAAGTGGGGGAACAGCCCGATCCCCTGGAACACGTACCCGATCTTTCGCCTGAGGGTAACGGGATCCACGTCACGCGTGTCCTCGTCCCGGACCCGGATGGTTCCGGCGGTCGGCTCGATGAGCCGGTTGATCATCTTCAGGGTGGTGGTCTTGCCGCAGCCCGACTCGCCCAGCAGGACGAGCAGTTCGCCTTCTTCGACCTCCAGGTCGATTCGCCGGACCGCATGGGTGTGCCCGCCGTCGTAGGATTTGGACACACCCTCGAGGTGGAGCATGGGAAGGGCCTCCGTGGTGCTTTGCGGCTGCAGAATACTGGAGATGCAGCACACTGTCCAGATCGAGGGGACGTTGTTTAATCAATTAAACAACGTCCCCTCTTCTTCAGAAGATCCAGAAACGGTGGAGTTCCCGGTGGGGCACGAAGTCGGTGTCGATCCGGTCTCCACGGTACTCGATCCAGTCGAGTTCCAGCTCGTTGCCGTTCTCCAGCGACCCGACCACGGTCAACGGCTCACCCTCCTTCTCCGCTTCCCGTACCGTGAGTTCCACCCGGCTCGAAACCCTGTAGGCATACTCCCGTTCGTAGCAGCGAAGGGCCCTTCCCTCGGCATCCTTCAAAAGGAAGTTCCACCGAAAGTGCTCCCGGAAGCCCATGTATTCCACCTGCCCCTGAAGCTGCACCTCCTTCTGCAGGTAGGGTTGCGGGTTCCTCTTGACGTCCTCGATTTCGGTCACGATCACCACTTCCTTGCCCTGGAACTTGTCCGGGTTCTCCCGCAGAGTTTCGAGGTCCGTCCGTACGGTCTTGTGACAGCCGTTCAGGAGCATCAGCCCCGCGAGAAGAGCCAACACCCCCCTCACCAAGAGTTTCATGAGATTCTCCCCTGTCTGGTTGATGGTGCTTTTCACGTTAGATTCCCGGAGCCGGGTTCACGGCTCCCGGGAGGAATCGAGAACCCGCAGTCGGGCGGCTTTTCACAGAGGAGGTTGTGCACCATTCGCACACAGATGCGAACCAAACTGTGCAAACCTTGCATAGGGGCCTTCCGATCCGAAGGGTGGCCCTGCAAGACGGTGCTTCAAACGGCCGTGAGAGGCCGCATCTCACTTGGCATCCATATTGCTGCTCATATGGCTGATGATGACAGGCTCGCACCGCCAAGGAGTCCTGTCCGGTTTCGAAGGCCCTGGCGGGCGTGAAGATCGAACTCGAAGCGAAACTGCCATGACGCCGAGGGGCGGCAGCGTCCGAGACGGCGGGAAAGGAGTGAGAAGATGGCGGAAGAGAAGTTTGTTTGCACGGCCTGCGGTAACGAGCAAGAGGGGGATTACAAGACGACGGTGAACGAGTGCAGACAGTGCCGACGCATGCACTGTGAAGAGTGCATCGACGAGAACGGCCTGTGCGTGCCTTGTTCCGAGCTTGAAAAGGAGGAACGAACATGAGTGTGAAAAGGAGAGAATCCACGAGATGGGCGGGCCTGATCGTGTGTGCATCGATTGCGGTGCTCGCGTCGGGCCTCGGACAGACCGCATGGTGCGGCGACAGCGTCACCCTGGACGCGGGCTATTACATGCAGGACTTCAGGCCCTTTGCGACCCGGCTGACGATCCAGGACAAAGGAATCCAATACCTGGATTCGGACCGGGAGAAGCACATGATACCCTGGAAGCAGGTCGCCGAGTGGCAGTGCCTCGTGAAGAACCGCGTGGGCGCGAACGAGCTGCTCGAACAGGAATACATCCTCCGCCTCAAGGTGCCGAAGGACGGTGCCGACCGGTGGCTTCACTTCACCTTCGAAGGGGCCGCAACAGAGGCGCAGAACGCCCTGCAGGCCATGAACCGTTACTACGGAAAGCAGGGGAAGTAGCATGAGAAACCGAACCATTGCGATCCTCCTGGCAGGAACCGTGCTGGTTGCGCTCCTGTTCCTGGTGGGCGCCGCGTCCGAGGATCGGCCAGGAAGATACGCAGTCGCGGCAACGTCGGCCGAGGCGGGGGGAGGCTACATCCTGGAGGTCTTCGTGATGGACACGAAGACCGGCGTGGTCAAACACGTGGTCTCGGATCACAAGAACCAGCTTGGCCTCCCCTTCGAGGAGATGAAGCCCGGCTTCTGAACCGGACGATTTGGTTTCGACCGTTTCCGACCAAGGGGACGGAGGAAGATGAAAGGTTCGTTCGTATCTTTATTCTCCGGTCCTTCTCCCCGCCCCGGTGCGGATGAGGCACGGTTTCGTGGAGGCTCGACAGGGCTTCGTTCCTCCCTGGGCTTGGCAGCACTCCTTTCGCTTGTGCTTTCCACGTCGGCACCCCTCTCTATTCCCGCTGCGCTCCCGGCGCCGGCGTCTTCCGTTTCAGCCAACGAGCCCGGAGGCCCCACCGAAAAGGAGCCGGACAAAGAATCAGGCGGCGGCGCCTGGAGTCCGCCCACCTTCAAGGCCTGCAGTCGGGAACGCCGCGACATGGTCGAGACGATCCGTGAACGATACGGCCTCACCGACACGCGCGTCCTGAAAGCGATGGCCACGGTGCCGCGGCACGAATTCGTCCCCTCCGCGGGCTGCGACAGGGCCTACGCGGACACCCCCCGGCCCATCGGCTACGGTCAGACGATTTCACAGCCGTTCATCGTTGCGGAAATGACACGGCTGCTCGAGTTGGAACCGGGCGATCGAGTGCTGGAGGTCGGGACGGGGTCCGGATACCAGGCTGCGGTGCTGACCCATTTCACCCGCGAGGTCTTCACGATCGAGATCATCGAGGCCCTGTCCGAGAGTGCCGGCAAGCGCCTGGAGCGACTGGGCTACGATGTGGTCCGGACCCGGCACGGAGACGGCTATTACGGATGGGAGGAGCATGCACCTTACGACGCCGTGATCGTGACGGCCGCGGCCGGCCAGATCCCGCCTCCTCTTCTGCGCCAGCTCGCAAAGGAGGGCAGAATGCTCATCCCGGTAGGTGGGCGATTCGCGGTTCAGTCCCTCATGCTCGTGGAAAAGGACAAGGAGGGGAAGATCCGCAGTCGTTCCCTCATGCCGGTCCGTTTCGTGCCCTTTCTGCGGGAAGACACCTCCTCAGGGTAGAACATGTCGCCCCTGCGAATGCGAACGGCCGTGCTGCTCGTGTCCGCCGCCGTCATCGGGCTCGAGCTCGCCATGATGCGCATGCTCTCCTTCCGCTTCTGGCACCACTTTGCGTACATGGTCATCAGCGTGGCCCTCCTCGGGTTCGGAGCGAGCGGTACGGCGCTGACCCTGGCGGGACGCCGGCTCCGTCTGCGGCTGGAAAGCTGGATGTACGTTTCTTCCATGCTCCTGACACTGGCCGTTCCCGCATGCTGGATCGCCGGCCGGGCACTGTCGTTCGATGTTCACGAACTGGGATGGAATCCTGTGGAACAGCTCCCAAGGGCGCTGCTTCTCGAGGGCATCCTCTTCATGCCCTTCTTCCTCGCCGGGTGCTTGGTGGGCCTGGCCCTGATGGAGGAGGAGGGCAGGACGGGCGGGCACTATGCGGCGAACCTGGCGGGGTCCGGCATCGGGGCGCTCTTCGCTCTGATGCTCATGCGTTTCATGGCTCCCTTCGGTCTGTACCTTTCCATGGCCGCCCTTTCCCTCGCCGCGGGGCTGACCCTGCTCAGACCGGCCGCATCCTGGAAGGCTGCCGTGGCGGTCGCCGTCACGGCGAGTCTCGCCCTCTTCGGCTGGAAGGCTCCGCGGGAGCCCCGGGTGTCTCCCTACAAGATGCTGGCACAGGTGAGAGCCATGCCGGAAGTGAGCACCGTCCACCGGGACGTGGGCTACCTGGGACGCATCGACGTGGTGGCCGGGCCCTCCCTGCACTACGCGCCGGGCCTCGGCCTCGCCTATACGGGCCACCTGCCGGACCACGCCCTGATCCTGGTGGATGGATCCGCGGCATCGGCCGTCTACCGGTATGCGAGCCTCCGGGATTTCGCATTCATGGACTCGACCACGGCCGCTTGCGCCTACCACATCTCGGATGCTCCGCGGGTGCTGGTCGTGGGAGCGGGAGGTGGAGCGGACCTGGGCCTGGCCCTGTTTCGCGGCAGCCGTGAAGTCGTGGGACTGGAGGTGAACGGTCAGGTGATCGAGGCGATGGAAGACGAGCTGTTCCATCGGGGCGGGCGGATCTACACGGAGCCCGGCGTCCGTGTCCTCCACCGGGAGGCCCGCGGTTATCTGGCTGCGGGCGCAGAGACCGGGACCTTCGACCTGGTGCAGCTGGGCGCGCTGGAGCCCTTCGGCGCGTCGAGCGCCGGTCTCTTCTCCACCGCAGAGTCGTACCTTCTCACCACACAGTCCCTGGACGGGATGCTCGACCGCCTGGGCGAAAAGGGGGTGGTAAGCCTGACATGCTGGTCCCGGATGCCCCCTCGAGCCGGACCCCGGCTCTTTCACCTCGCCGCCACGACCCTGCGCAAGCGCGGGCACGAGCCCGCGGAGCAGCTGGCCATGATCCGCAGCTGGGCCACGGTCACGGTGCTGGTTTCGAACAGGCCGCTTTCCACGAGGGACGATTCCCGCATCCGTCGGTTCTGTTCGGAACGAAGCTTCGATCTCTGCTACCTGCCGGGCATCGGGCGCGGGGAGACGAACCGCTTCCATCGACTGGACCGCCCCTACTACTTCGAAGCCGCACAGGCCCTCCTGGGGGAGAACCGCGCAGCCTTCCTCGACGCATACGTCTTCCGGCTCGAGGCCCCGACGGACGACAAGCCGTACTTCCACCATTTCTTCCGCTGGCGCGCATGGGAACTGCTCCGGAGCCGGCTGGGCGCACAGAGCCGGGCCTTTCTCGAGCTGGGTACGCTCCTTCTGTGGGCCGCTCTGGGGCAGGCCGCGGTTCTCTCCTTCCTGTTCATTCTGCTGCCCCTCCTGCCGCGAACCAGGAAGATTTCCCGGTCCCGCGGCCGGCCGGCCGTGCTCGGCTACTTCCTGCTGCTGGGCCTTTCTTTCATGTTCATCGAGATGGGCTTCTTTCAGAAGCTGATTCTGTACCTTGCCCACCCGGTATACTCGGCGGCCGTGGTGCTGTCCGGCTTCCTCCTCTTCGCCGGAGCAGGCAGCCGGGCGAGCGCCCGCTGGTCCGCGGAGAACAGGCGGGTCCCGGTCCTGTTCGCCCTCCTGATCACGGCCCTGTCCCTTGTCTATCTGGTGGGAATGGACCGCTGGCTCGCACTCTCACGATCCATGGAGCCCTGGGTCCGTGTCATCGTTGCCCTGGGGACGATCGGGCCCCTGGCCTTCTCCATGGGCCACATGTTCCCTGCGGGACTTCGCCGCGTCCTTCTCTTCCAGCCCTCTCTCGTTCCCTGGGCGTGGGCGGTGAACGGATGCGCCTCCGTGGTGGCCACGGTGCTCGCCCCCTTGCTGGCCATGGGCCTTGGGTTCACGCGGCTCATTCTGATCGCCACGGCCTGCTACCTGCTGGCCGGCGCCGTCTCACTGCGCCTGCCGCAGAGCAAGGACTGACGGGTTCGCACGCCTGGCCCACCGGCCCGGCATGCCGTTTGCTGTGTTGGGTCGGCAGATTGCGCAGAAGGGAGGAACCTGAAAGATGGAACCTTCATCCGGACCTCATCGGAATCCCGTGCCCACCGTGGACATCATCATCGAACTGCCGGGGGGGATCGTGCTCATCGACCGGAAAAACGAACCCCACGGGTGGGCTCTGCCCGGAGGGTTCGTGGACTACGGGGAGTCGGTCGAGGAAGCGGCGGTCCGGGAAGCCCGAGAGGAAACCTCGCTCGAGGTGGAGCTGATCCGTCAGTTTCACGTCTATTCGGATCCCTCCAGGGACCCGCGAAAGCACACCCTTTCGGTGGTGTTCATAGCCCGGGCGTCCGGAAAGCCCCGGCCGGCGGACGACGCGAAGGGGCTGGGGGTCTTCCCGCGGGAGAGTCTGCCCTCTCCCCTCTGCTTCGATCACGAGGAGATCCTCGAGGACTACTTCTCGGGTCGGTACTGACCGCGTGAAGGAACGGTACAGATCCGGAACCAGGGGCCCCCGTTGTGCATTTCCCGCACAGCAGCACGACCCCGATTCCATCCGGATCGGGAAAGCTGTGGGCTGGGTTCAATGGTATGTGCCTTGCACGGGCATGGGGACGAGCTCCATTCGTTCACACTTGGTGGAGAGCGGAAGTGCACCGAAATCAAGACCTGGAACGAAGCCTGATGACGGAGTTCTGCGCCGAGACCGGGATCGGAAGCACCTCCCGGGATCGGCGCTATCTCTGGACGGACGCATTCGCCGTGTGCAACCTGCTCGGGCTCTGGAGGAAGACGGGACAGGACCTTTACAGGGGCCTGGCCCTGGAACTGGTCGGCAGGGTCCATTACGCTCTCGGACGGCACCGGCCCGACGATCCGAGGGAGGGCTGGATCAGCGGACTGGAAGACGCAGAGGGAGAAGACCACCCCACCGCCGGCGGCCTCAGGATCGGCAAAGCGCAGAAAGAGCGCCAACCCGGGGAGCCGCTGGATCCTCAAGAGGAGTGGGAGCGGGACGGCCAGTACTACCATTACCTGACCAAGTGGATGCATGCGCTGCTTCGTGTGGCACAGGAGACCGGGGAGCCGACGTTTCACATCTGGTCCCTGGAGCTGGCCAAGGCGGCCCACGCCGGGTTCGTCCGGGTGGACGATGCGGGCAGGCCGGTCGGCCTGGCGTGGAAGATGAGCATCGATATGAGCCGGCCGCTCGTGCCCGGCATGGGTCAGCACGATCCCCTCGACGGGCTCATCACCCTCCAGACGCTTCAGACCGGATCCAAGAGGGTAGGGTCTCCTCCTTCCCTCGATCTCTCATCGGAGATCGAGGAGCTGAAAGAAATCTGCCGGGGAATGTCGTGGGAAACGGACGACCCCCTCGGCGCGGGCGGCCTGTTGATGGACGCTTGCCGTCTGAGCTTGCTCGGGGAGGGAGGGCAGGCCGAACGGATCGAACTGCTGGAGGCCGTCATCGACACGGCAGTGGCGAGTGTGGAGGCCTTCTCCAGGAAGAAGACCCTGGCCCTGCCGGCCGACTACCGCCTGGCTTTCCGCGAGTTCGGCCTGTCCATCGGCCTGGGGGCCGTGGAAAGGACCTCAAAGAGGATGGAGACAGCACAACGGAGGACCCCTCGCCTTTCGAAGGCGGCCAGCCGCTTCGAGGCATTGCGACGCCTTCTACCGCTCCGGGACGAGATTCACCACTTCTGGACCGATCCGAAGCACCGGAAGGTCGAAACCTGGACCGCCCACCGGGACATCAATACGGTCATGCTCGCCACCAGCCTGGATCCCGCCGGGTTCTTCGGCAGACCGCTTTGATGGGCTTCTTTCCCTGATTGGCTTGCATCGAACGTAAAGGAAATGGCTGCGGAAATGGAAAGATCCCGGGAAGAGGATTGCAACTTCATGGGTGTTCGATGATGGAACAGCAGACGAGACTCGTTTACGGGTGGAACGATCGGCCTCCCTGGCCGCGCCTGGCGCTCTACGGCCTGCAGTGGGCGATCATCTTTCTGCCCACGATCACGGTGGTCGGATCGATCGCCTCCGAATTCCTGGGCCTGGAGGGAAGGGCGGAGATCCTCTTCATGCAGCGGCTGCTCATCGTGACGGGCGCGGCCATGATTCTGCAGACGATCTGGGGGCACCGGTATCCCCTCCTGGACGGCCCGGCGTCGGCGTTGCTGTTGAGCTTCATCGTTCTCGCCTCGCAAGGCCTGCCGGTCATTCAAGGGGGCATGATCGCGGGGGGCGCCGTGCTCCTGGTCCTCAGCGTTTCGAAATGGATCCGGCGGCTGCGTCCCCTGTTCACCGACAACGTGGTCGGGGTCATCCTGATCCTGATCGCCGTGACCCTTCTCCCCTATCTGGCAAGGGTGATGATGGGCACGCAGGGGGACGCCGAAGTGGGGGACCCGCTGGCCTTCGGCATCTCGGTTTGCGTCGTCTTTGCGGTCGCCCTGTTCGGCCACTGGCTTCCCGGTTTCGCCCGAACGATTCCTCTCCTTCTCGGGATCCTCGTGGGCTGCCTGCTGATGGGACTGTCCGGCCGTCTGGAAACGGACCCGGTACAGGAGGCGGGCTGGCTTTCCTTCCCCAGCCCCATGCTTCCCGGCATGCCCCGGTTCACCGTGCCGGCCATGCTGACCTTTCTGGTCGCATACGTCGCCGTCATCGCCAACGCCGTGGGAAGCATGTACGGCACGGCGGAGGTGGTGGGCAAGGACGGGTTGACCGGGCGCCTGGAGCGCGGAATCGGGTTTACCGGGATGACCGGCATGGTGGCCGGGACGCTGGGCGTGGTCGGCACGGTGAGCTACGCGAACGGGCCGGGCGTGGTCCTGCTCACCCGCGTGGCGAGCCGTTTCCCGGTCACCGTCTGCGGGTTCCTGCTGCTGGTCTTCGCCTTCGTGGACAAGCTGATGGCCCTGCTCGCCATCATTCCGGGTTCCGTGGTGGCGGGTGCGATGGTCGCGGGGCTTGCAGCCCAGATCGGGGCCGGAATAGCCGTCATCACCCGTTCGACCGAGGAGCTCACGAACCGGGACTTCCTCGTGGTGGGCATTCCCATCCTCTTCGGCGGCGTGATCTCCCTGCTGCCCGACGCCTTCTTCGAGCTCTTCCCCGCCATGGCCCACGCGCTGCTGAAGAACGGTCTCGTGATCGGGGTCGCCGCGGTCCTTCTCCTGGAGCACGGCCTTCTCCGCCCCAGGCGGGAAGAAGGGGAAAGCCTGTACTTCGAGGACACACCGGTCGGAGGCGGTGTGCACAATCGGAACACCCCGGGCCGCGATTCGTGACGCAGAGGCCCGGTTTGTGCGGAAAGAGCCCTGGCACTTCGTTTGCTTTCCATGAACAGGGTCGGTCAGGGTTCAGATCAACACCCAATGCAAGGAAGGAGTATGTCATGGCAGCCAAGCTGGGCGAGTTCCTTCAGTCTGCGGACTGGAAGTCGGAAAAACACGTTCCCGTCATCGAATGTCCGGACTCCGTGAAAGCGGGAGAGCAGTTCAAGATCCAGGCAGTGGTGGGCAAGGAGATCGGTCACCCGAACACGACGGAACACCACATTCGCTGGATTCAACTCTACTTCAAGCCGGACGACGACAAGTTCATCTATCAGCTCGGGAACTTCGCCTTCACCGCCCACGGCGAATCGGTCGAGGGCGCCAACGAGGGGCCGACCTACGCGGAGCCGGACGTGCAGGTGGTGACCCAGCTGAAGAAGTCGGGAACGCTGATCGCCGAGAGCTACTGCAACATCCACGGGCTCTGGGAGAGCTCGAAGGCGATCAAGGTGGACGTGTAGTTCAAGGAGAGGGAGGCATGGGCATTCTGGAGGTGAGCCACCTGGAACTGCAGAAGGACGGAAAGAAGATCCTCGACGACCTGACCCTGGATTTCTGGGAAGGTCACATCCACGCCCTGATCGGCCCGAACGGCGCGGGAAAGTCCACGCTGGCCCACACCATCATGGGGCTCCACGGGTACACCGACGGCACGGGGGACATACGTTTCGAGGGTGACTCGATCCGGGACCTGCCGGTGGACGAGAGGGCCCGGCGCGGCATCACCCTGGCCTGGCAGGAGCCGGCGCGGTTCGAGGGGCTGAAGGTCCGGCGGTTCATTCGTGCGGGCTCCCGCAAAGGCGGGGAAGAGGTGGTGGACCAAGTTCTGGAGCGGGTGGGCCTCGAGCCCGCCCGCTACCGGGACCGGGCCCTCGACAAGACCTTGAGCGGCGGAGAGCGGAAGCGGCTGGAGCTCGCCTCCATCCTCGCCATGCAACCGAAGGTGGTGCTCATGGACGAGCCCGACTCCGGCATCGATGTGGAGGCCCTGGAACGCATCTTCGAAGCGATCCGTGTGCTGAAGGACGAGGGGGCCACCGTGCTTCTGATCACCCACAGCATGACGGTCCTGAAGCAGGCGGAGCACGCCTTTCTCATCTGCTGCGGACGACTGATCGACAAGGGCTCGGTGGACAAGATCGGCGGGTATTTCGAGAACAAGTGCATTCCGTGTGACCACCCGAACCAGCCGGACGCGAGCGAGGTCTCATGAGCGATCCGACCATTGTCCAGGAACTCTACGATTCCATCGGCCTGGGTGCCCACGCACACGAGGAGGACGTCGCTCGGGTCGTGGTGCACGGCAACCAGGTCGTGGGAACCCACCTGGTGCCGGGCCTGAACGTGGAGGCAGAGGAGCGAAGCGACGGGGTGGCGGCGGCCGTGAGGGTCCGGGAGGGCGTCCGGCTCGCCAAGCCGGTCCAGATCTGCTTCGGCATGCTTCCGGAGACGGGCCTTCAGCACGTGGTCCTGGACATCCGGATGGAGCAGGACGCACAGGCCTCGGTCATCGCGCACTGCACCTTTCCGAACGCGAGGCAGGTGGAACACCGCATGGATGCCGAGATCACGGTCGGGCCCGGTGCGGAGTACAGCTACTTCGAGAGGCACGTCCACGGCCCGGAGGGCGGGGTGCTGGTGGTCCCGAAGGCGAAGGTGAGGGTGGAAGAGGGGGGGCGGTTCAAGACCGAGTTCGAGCTCATCAAGGGGCGCGTCGGAGAGCTGGACATCGACTACGAGGTGGTGTGCAGCGCGCAGAGTGCGGTCGAACTCGTGGCCCGGATCAACGGCCGTCGGGACGACCGGATCCGGATCAGGGAGACCGCACGGATCACCGGAGAGTACGGCCGGGCCGTCCTGAACACCTACATCGCCCTCAGGGACCGTGCGCGGGCCGAAGTGACCAACACCCTGATAGCGGATGCGCGAGGTGCCCGGGGGCACGTGGACTGCAAGGAGATCGTCCAGGGCGAGGCCCTGGCCAAGGCCGTGCCGATCGTGGAGGTCAACCACCCGGCGGCCCACGTGACGCACGAGGCCGCCATCGGCAGCGTGGACTCCAAGCAACTGGAGACCCTGATGGCCCGGGGGCTGGAGGAGGACGATGCCGTGGACCTGATCATCGAGGGGCTTTTGAGTTGATCCCATGGAACTGTCCGCAAACGCGATGCAGGTGCTGCAGGCGCGATACCTGAGGAGGGACGACGACCGCAAGGTCGCGGAAACGCCTTCCGCCCTGTTCGAGCGCGTGGCCCGGAGCGTTTCGCAGGCCGAGCTGAGCTGGGGAAGCGCGCGGGAGGCGAAGGATTGGGAAGAGAAGTTCCTTCAGATGCTCACCTCTCTGGAGTTCCTGCCGAACAGCCCGACCCTGATGAACGCCGGCACGCGGCTCGGCCAGCTCAGCGCCTGTTTCGTCCTTCCCGTGCGAGATTCCACGGGGAGCATCTTCGATGCAGTCAAACACATGGCTCTCGTGCAGAGAACGGGGGGTGGAACGGGATTCTCTTTCTCCGAACTGCGGCCCAGAGGGGCTCTGCTCTCCTCCACCAGCGGCGAGGCCTCCGGGCCCGTATCCTTCATGAGCATCTTCGACTGCGCCACCGAGCACATCAAGCAGGGAGGCAGGCGACGGGGCGCAAACATGGGCGTGCTGCACGTTTCCCATCCGGACATCCGGGCGTTCATACGCGCCAAGGCGGAGGAGCCTGCGCTGCGGAACTTCAACATCTCTGTCGCCGTGACCGACGCCTTCATGGACGCCGTTCACCGTGACCTTCCCCATGCCCTTCGGGACCCGAACTGCGGGGCGGCGGTGCGCATGGTGAGGGCCAGGGAACTGTTCGACAGCATCGCGCAGGCGGCATGGCGGACCGGGGACCCCGGGCTGATCTTTCTGGACGCCGTGAACCGTGCCAACCCCACGCCCCAACTCGGTTCCATGGAGGCGACGAACCCCTGCGGGGAAATACCCCTCTACCCCTGCGAGTCGTGCAACCTGGGCTCCATCAACCTGGCACGCATGCTCCGCCGGGAGGGGACGGGGAGCGCCATCGATTGGGACCGGCTTGCAGCGGTCACGCAGAAGGCGGTTCGTTTCCTCGACGACGTCATCGAGGTGAGCCGTTACCCGCTGCCCGCGATCCGGGAGGTGACGCAAAGGACTCGAAAGATCGGCCTGGGGGTCATGGGCCTTGCCGAAACGCTGGTGCGTCTCGGCATCCCGTACGATGCCGGGGAGGCCTTCCAGCTGGCGGAGCGGATTGCCGAGCGGGTCCAGGCTGAGGCGCGCCGGGCCTCCGAGGGCCTCGCAGCGGAGCGGGGGGTCTATCCGGCATGGGCAGGCAGCCTTCAGGAAGCGGAGGGAAATCGTCTCCGAAACGCAACCTGCACAGCCATCGCCCCCACCGGCACGATCGGCATCATCGCCGGCACGAGCCCGAGCATCGAGCCTCTTTTTGCCCTTGCCTACCGACGCTCCCAGGTGCTGGAGGGGGAGACCCTGCACGAGGTCAACCCCTTCTTCCGCCGTCACCTCGAAGAAGAGGGACTCGACGCCGACGCGATCGGGGAGCAGGTTCTCGAAAAGGGGTCCCTGGCGTATGTGACCGGGGTCTCCGAGTCGACCCGGCGCCTCTTCGTGACCGCCCTGGAGATCTCCAGCGAGTCGCACCTGCAAATGCAGGCCGCTTTTCAGCGTCACGTGGACAACTCGGTGTCGAAAACGGTCAACATGCCCGGGGACGCCTCGGTCCGGGACGTGGCCGACGCCTACCGGCGGGCCTGGGAACTCGGCCTGAAGGGGGTGACCCTCTACCGATACGGGAGCAAGTCGCAGCAGGTGATGGAGCTCGGCTCGGGCGAGCAGAGCTATCACTACGACCACGGCTCCTCGTGCGACCCCGAAGAATGCAAACTCTAAAACCTCATTCGGCTTCTTGGTTATCGGTGACTTCGCCTGCGTGGCGGAGGGCGAAGCGCGTGACGATGGGCCCCAGGATTTCGAAGACGATGGTCGTTGCGATGACGATGGAAAGGACCTGCGGGCCGAGTTCCGGGAACCGCTCG
This sequence comes from uncultured Thermodesulfobacteriota bacterium, assembly GCA_964479535.1. GTDB lineage: Bacteria > Desulfobacterota > DSWW01 > DSWW01 > DSWW01 > S015-6. The sequence continues at coordinate 186,238 of CAYZMM010000003.1, read as the reverse complement.
CTCACGATGAGCGCCAGGCCGAGGGCGACGCCGGCCTGGGGGAGCAGGCACAACCCCGTGTGGGATCGCACTTCGCGGGACGCACCGGCGATGGAGCCCCCGACCCAGCCGCCCCCGATCAGCCCCATGGCCCTGGCGGCCACGTACACCAGAGCCGCGGCTCCGACCGTGCTCAGTTGACTCGCTTCGAAATCGAACCCGGCCAGCAGAAAGAAGAGGATGAGAAAGGGCTGTTCCACTTCCTCGATGGCGTGAAAGGGGCGCTCGTGGTGTTGGGCCAGGTTCGAGACGGTGGCCCCCATGGCCATGCAGGCGAGGATGTGGGAGAGCTCGAAGCGAATGGCCAGTCCGCTGCAGAGGAAGACGAAGCCCAGCGTCTCGACGAGCGTCAATTCTCCCGGGCGGGCACGTCCGGTCAGCCAGGACATGGGCAGGCCCAACAGGACGCCCAGAAGGATTCCGCCGCCCACCTCCCGCAGACCGTGGAGCAGAACCTCTGCCGAGGCCGCCTGCCCGGTGACGGCCTGCACGACCACGAGGAGCATGCTGAAGAGGATCACGCCCCAGGCGTCGTCGATGGCGACCACGCCCAGGACCGTATCCGTCAAGGGCCCCTTCGCCTTCGCCTCGCGGACCACATCCAGGGTCGCGGCCGGCGCGCTCGCAGGGGCGACGGCGCCGAGCAGCAGGGCCAGCGGGAGCGGAAATCCGAACAGAAGCAGTGCGGCCGTGACCGTGGCCGAAGCGGCGACCACCTCGGCGAGCGAGACGCTCAACACGGTGTGGCCCGTCTCTCGGAGCTTCCTGCCCAGAAACCGTTCGCCCAGCTGGAAGCCGACCACGCTCAGGGCGATGCGTGCCGTGAGCGGAAACCAGGCGGACGCCTCCATGGGAATCAGATCGAGCACGTAGGGGCCGGCCAGAAAGCCGATGAGCAGCAGCAGGGTCACCCTGGGGACACGGATCCGCCGCCCCACCACGTGCGCCGCAAAGCCGGACAGCAGGAACAGCCCGACCAGGATCAGGGCGAAGGCTTCTCCCTTTCCGTTGCCTTGCACGGGGCCTCCGTAAGTTGGGGGACGTTGTTTACTTTGTAAACAACGTCCCCCTAATTGCACGCGGAAGTTAATCTATTTAACAACGTCCCCTAAGTTGGTTCAGCTCTCGCCGAGTTCTTTTTTTCGCGTTTCCTGGACCACCCGGCGTTGCAGCTTCTGCAGCTCTTCGCTCAGACCGACCGGGAACTCGGCCGGCTCCTTCAGCGCCTTGTGCGAGTCGTCCAGGCTTTCGAAGGCCTCGCGGAAACGCTCCCGTGCCTCGAACAGGGACTCCCGGGCCTGCAGACGCCTGCCGCCCTTCATCACCGGGACCAGCGCCGGCTCCCCTTCCCGCCGCTCTTCCCGCAGGCCGATCAGGTCGCCGACCCGCTTGCCGTCCCGGGTGTTTTGAAAGACCTGCTTCTCGCCCACCAGGGTCTTCTTGCCGGAGCTCAGCTTGAGCACGGGCCGACCGTCGTACTGGACCAGCTTGTAGGCCATGTCGGTGTACGGCGCATCGGCCGAGACCCCCAGCTTGGTGCCCACGCCGAACCCGTCGATCTCCGCTCCCCGGGCCAGCACGTCCGCAATCTTGTGCTCGTCGAAGGCTCCGCTGGCGAAGATCTTCACGTCCCCCAAGCCTTCCTCCCGCAGGATCTGCCGCACCTCTTTGCTCAGTTCCGCCATGTCGCCGCTGTCGAGGCGAACGCCGGTCAGGTTCTGCCCGCGCTCGGCCATCTCCCGCGCGACCTGAGCGGCCTTCCGCGCGCCGGAGATCGTGTCGTAGGTGTCGATGAGCAGGACGGTCTTCTCCGGGAACGTCTCTGCGAAGACCCGGAACGAGTCGATCTCCTCCTCGAAGCTCGTCACGAAGGAATGTGCCATGGTTCCGGAAATCGGGATGTCGTAGAGCTTTCCGGCCAGGACGTTGCTCGTGGCGTCGAAGCCGGCCAGATAGGCGCACCGGGCGATCTTGTTCCCCGCATCGGTCCCCTGGGTCCGGCGCAGCGAGAAGTCGAGGAGGTTGCGCCCCCCGGCCGCGTAGACGCAACGGGCCGCCTTGGTGGCGAGCGAGACCTGCAGGTTCATCTGGTTGATGATGTAGGTCTCGACCAGCTGGGCCTCCGCGATCGGCCCCGTCACCTCCAGGACCGGCTCGTCCCGGAAGAAGAGAGTCCCCTCCGGCAGGGCGAACACATCCCCGGTGAAACGAAGGGAGCGCAGGTAGTCGAGGAACGGCTCGGAGAAGAGCTCCGTGCCGGCCAGGTAGTCGATATCCTCCCCGGAGAAGGAGAATCCCTCCAGGAAGTCGAGCACGTCTTCCAGGCCGGCAGAGACGAGATAGCCGCGATCGGCCGGGTATTCCCGGATGAAGAGGCTGAACGTGGCCGACCCGAACATCCGTTCCCGGAAGTAGCAGGCCGCCATGGTCATTTCGTACAAATCCGTGAGGAGCGAGAAATCGGAAGAGGAATCCATGGGGTCTCCTTTCTCAGGCCCTTGTGCGACCCGCCCGCCACGCGATCCGGCGAACGAGCTCCGGCACGCCTCGCCGCACGGCCGGTGTAAGCGGTCGGCCGACCTCCGGCCGGCGGGCCGTCAGACCGAGAATGCGAACGGTCCGGGGCAGGAGGCGAAGCCCCTCGGCCAGGGCGATGACGTGGGCCACGGACAGCGTGTGGGTGCTCCCGCCGGTGTTCTCCACGTCCAGAAGAGGCCTCTCCGGATCGAACCAGTCGACGTCCACGAGGCGACCCGGCGCTTCCCCCTCGTCCCAGACGGCATCCACGACATAGAGTGTCGAACGGCCCGCAAGGTGATTTAGCAGGCCCACGGGCCGGATGTCCAGTTCGACCACGGCGACCCCATCAAGGGGGCGGGCCAGGATCTCCCGGGCCACCAGCGGACCGAGCGCGTCGTCGCCCGCCAGGGCATTGCCGAAGGTCGCCACCAGAAGGGGCGCAGCCTCGCCCTTCATCACGTCTTCGCCGGTCCGCGCAGGGATGTCTCCTCCCCGGACCCCGTATCCCCCCAGTTCCTGCTGAACTTCAGGAAGTGGACCGAGCAGCTGATGCACGGGTCGTAGTTTCGAATGAGATGCTCGCACCGCAACGACGCCTCCTCGTCCGGCAGGTCGACCACACGCTGTGCCATCTCGTAGAGGTCGTGCTCGAGGACCCGCTGGTTCTGGGAGGTGGGGGGCACGATGCGGGCGTAGGCGATCGACCCGTCCGCTTCGGTCCGGTACTGGTGCCAGCACAGCCCGCGCGGGGCTTCGGTCCCGTGCCCCCCCTGGCCCGCCCGGGGCTCGACCGGGACGCGCGGCTCGCGGGGAGGCTCGTACGCCCCGAGCAGATCCCGCCCGAGGGCCAGGGCGTGCACGGTTTCCACGGCCCGTGCAGGGAGGCCGAGAAAGGTGTTGTTCCAGGGCAGCTCCTTTCCCACGGCCCGGCAGACCTCGGACAGGAGGGCCGCCGCCTCGGGATGCAGCTTCTCGTGGTTCAGGTTCAGGCGCGCCAGGGGGCCTACGAGGTACGCATCGCGCTCCTTGAGCACGGCGTGCAGGGCCGTGCTGTGATCGACCTGAAACTCCTCGATGGCGTCTCCGAATTCTTCCTGGTCCACGTCCAGGCCCTTGTTCGACCGGATCCGGCCCAGGTTCATCGGGTAGCCGTCCTCCGGGCACAGGGCCACGAATTCGTAGTCTCTCTCCAGCACCGGGTACTCCACCTGCCGTGCCAGGAAGAGGGTGAGCTCCGACATGTCGTCCACACACCCCTTTACCTCCTCGAGCAGGCGTGCGGCGTCACCCGGATCGGGGCTGTCGTAGAAGCCCCCGACGCACATGCCCACCGGGTGGACCGAGCGCCCGCCGAGCAGGGCGATGATCTCGTTGCCCACCTTCTTGATGCGCAGGGCCTTCTGGAGCACCTCCCGGTACTCTTCCGCCATGGCGATCGCGCTTTCATAGCCGAGGAAGTCGGGAAGGTGGAGCATGAACATGTGCAGGACGTGGCTCTCGACCCACTCGCCGCAGTAGATGAGGTCCCGCAGGTCCTGCACGCCCTGTTCGAAACGCCCGAAGACGCCGAGCGCCTTCTCCAAAGCGTAGCAGGACGCCGTCTGGTAGGCGATCGGGCAGATTCCGCAGATGCGGGCCGTGATGTCCGGCACCTCCCGGAAGTCCCGCCCGCGGAGGAAGGCCTCGTAGAACCGGGGCGGCTCGTAGATGTTCAGCTGCACCTGCTCGACCCGGCTCCCCCGCATCTCCAGGTGGAGCGCCCCCTCGCCTTCCACCCGTGCGAGGGCGTCCACGCGAAGGGTCCGCGTTGCCGTTTCAGGTCGACTGCCGGCCTTCTTCTGTTTCCTCTCGTTCGAGTCGTTCATATCGTTCACTCGCTTGTTTGAAGGGCTCCAGGAACCCGTTGAAGTTCCGGAGCATGTGCATGATGTCGCGGTTCGCGCACCCCAGGTGCCGGAACCACTTCCCCAGGGAGTCGATGTTCGGCTGCTCCATGGGCCCGAAACACCCGTAGCAGGGACGGCTCACCGAGGGGCAGAGCGCACCGCATCCGGTCTGGGTGACCGGGCCGAGGCAGGGCTCGGCCTTGGCCACCAGAACGCAGGGGTAGCCCTGTCTCTTGCACTCGATGCATACGCTGTGGGTCGGGATGTTCGGCTTGCGGCCGAGCATGAGGGACGTGATCAGTTCCAGCACCTGGGCCGGGTTGATCGGACAGCCCCGCAGCTCGAAGTCCACGAAGACGTGGGAGGCGATCGCCGTGGAGGTGTCCAGGGCCTGGATGGTTTCCGGGGAGGGGTAGACGAACCGGAGGTAGTCGTCGAGCTCGGCCCAGTTGCGCAGGGCCTGGATTCCCCCGGAGGTGGCGCAGGCCCCGATGGTCACCAGGGTCCTGCAGTCCCGCCGGATCCCCCGGATCCGCTCTTCCTCCTCGGGGGTGGAGATGCTCCCTTCCACCAGCCCGATGTCGTAGGGAGGCGGCAGAACGCGCCTTCGCGCCTCCAGGAAGAAGGCGATCTCCACGGCCCCGATCAGGTCGAGCAGTTCGTCTTCGAGATTCAGCAGGGCCAGCTGGCAGCCGTCGCAGCTGGAGAACTTGTAGACGGCGAGTTTCGGCTTTTCGGCGGCCATGACGTCAGATCTCCTCCTTGGCGAAGATGTGTGCGATGTCCGCAAAAGCGAAGACGGGCCCGTCCATGCACACGAATTTGGCTCCGTACTGGCAGTGACCGCACTTGCCGAACCCGCAGTTCATGTTCCGCTCCAGAGAGACGTAGACCTTCTCCTGCGGCACGTGCAGCTGCAGGAACTGCCAGGCGGCGGCCCGGTTCAGGATCTTGGGGCCGCAGACCATGACCACGGTCCGCTCCGAGTCCACCCGCACTCTTCGCAGCAGGTGGGTGACCACCCCGACAGGGCCGGACCAGTCTCCGGTCGCGTTGTCCACCGTCACGAGCACGTCGATGGACCCCTCCCGCTCCCACGACTCGAGCTCTTCCTTGTAGAGCCGGTCCTCGGGCGTGCGGCAGCCGTAAAGAAGCATGACCCGGTGGAACCGGTCACGGTGCCGGAGGAGCCAGTAGATCATGGGCCGTACCGGCGCCAGGCCGATCCCGCCGGCCACCATGACCACGTCGTGCCCTTCGATTCCTTCCAGGGGCCAGGAAGTCCCGAAGGGCCCGCGCAGTCCGATGACGGCCCCCTCCCCCAGGGCGTCGATGGCGCGCGTCACGGAGCCCACCTTCCGTATGGTGTGCTCCAGGGTTTCGGTCTCCCGGGGGTCGGAGCTGATCGAGATCGCCGCTTCCCCCACGCCGGGGGCGTAGAGCATGTTGAACTGGCCGGGCAGCCAGCGGAACTCCTTCCGGACGTCCGGGTCCACCAGTTCCAGCCGAAGCGTGTAGGTGTTGAAGTTCTCGGTCCTTATGTCGAGGACCCGTGTGGGCAGGGGCCGCCACGAATCCCCTCCGCAGACGGGTCCGGGTCCGGCTCGCGGGGAAAGCGAGGTCATGGAGTCATCCTCCTTCCGGGCTGTTGAGAGACGGGTTTGCCTCCGGACTGTCTCGTTCCGAGCGAAGGGCCGGGATCTCCTCGGTCAGGTCGATCCCGACGGGGCACCAGGTGATGCATCTGCCGCAGCCTACACAGCCGGTCGTCCCGAACTGCTCCCACCACGTGCCGAGCTTGTGCCTGAGCCAGTGCCGGTAGCGGCCCCGGATCGTGCTTCGGTTCGGTCCGGCGGTCAGGTAGGAGAAACGGTGCGTGAAGCAGGACTCCCAGTGCATGCTGCGGCAGATGCGGTCCGACCCGAAGCCGGTCGTGTCGATGACCGTGCTGCAGAAACAGGTCGGGCAGACCATGGTGCAGTTGCCGCAGGAAAGGCAGCGGCCGGCCACCTCGTTCCAGCGGGGGTGCTCGATGGTCCGCTCCAGGAGCTGAACGATCCCTCTCGTGTTCATCTTCCTTCCCATGTGCTCCCGGGCGATCCGGAGCTTGAGATGGGCCAGTTCCCGCTCCGCTTCCGAGGGCTCCCGCACCTCGAGCTCCCCCAGCAGCTCGTCGCCCCTTTCCGATCCGGCGCGGAGGAGGAAGCCGGACCTCAGTTCCGTCAGCGCCAGGTCGAAGCCCTCGGAGGCCTCCGGCCCGGTCCCCATGGAGTCGCAGAAACAGGTGCCTCCGGGCCGTGTGCAGTCGACGACCGCCACGAACATCCGTTCCCGTGCCTCGCAGTAGTATCGGTCGACCTGACAGGCGGTCATGGCCGGCTCCGTGTCGAAGCCGAACACGCGGTCCTGGACCCGGATCGCCGCCAGGTCGCAGGGGCGTATGCCGAACAGGGCCAGGCGGGGCGCCCGGGGACGGGACCGGGCCTCGTCCACGACGAAGGACTCGTCCCGCACCACAAAGGAGAAGAGGTCCTGGTGGGGAGGAAAGAGGAAGCGTTTTGCGCTGTCCGGCCCGACCACCTGCTCGAAATAGAGGTCCTCGTCGCTTTCCTCGAGCCGGTAGTGTCCTCCGTCCTGCACGTCGCGGATTCTTCTGGGAAGCTGGCCGACCTCTTCCGCCACGCCAAGACGGACCGCTCCCTTTTTCACCTGGGGTGCGATCAGGGTGTAGGACCGGCTGCGAAGAGCCTCGAAGAGGTCGGCGAGCGCCTCTTTGTCCAGAAAGTGCTGTCGGGGTTCCTTGTCCGATGCCATTCCTTTTCGACCTCCCTTTCCGATGGCCGGTCTTTCCATGCGGCTCAGCAGATCCTCGCGAGCAGCTCACCGTGAGGCTTCTGCAGGACTCTGGATCCGCCGATCCGGGTTCGCAGCTCGCACAGGCCGTCCCGCTCGTCTCCCACGGAGCCGATGACACGGGCCTTCCTTCCCGCCTCGTGGTTGCGGAGAGCGGAGAGGACCTCGTCGGCAGCTTCGGGCCGCACCACCGCGACCAGTTTTCCCTCGTTTGCGATCTCGAGGGGATCGAGTCCGAGAAGGTCCGCGGCGCGCCGCGCCTCCGGGCGGACCGGGATGCACGCCTCCTCCAGGGTGATGCGCCGCCCGGAGTCCCTCGCCAGGTCGGCGGCAAGACCGGCCAGGCCGGACCGCGTGGGATCCCGCATGAACACCACTTCCGGCGCGGCTCGTTCGAGAACCTCCGCAATCATGCCGTTCAAGGGGGTCACATCGCTGCGCAGGGGCGTTTCCAGTTCCGGCATCTCCCTGGCGAGCATGAGGGCCAGGCCGTGCTCGCCGACCGGGCCGCTCAGGATCAGAACGTCGCCGGGCTCTACCCGCTCCGCCGAGAGGGCTCGTCCTTCCGGAGTGACCCCGACGCCCGCTGTGGTGATGTAGACGCCGTCGGCCTGGTCTCGGCCCACCACCTTCGTGTCGCCCGTCACGACCTTCACGTTCGCCTCCCGCGCGGCCGCCGATACGGAATCGAGCAGTCCCTCCAGGTCCGACGTTTCGAAGCCCTCCGCCAGGATCAGGCCCAGGGCCAGCCCCAGGGGCTCGGCCCCGCACACGGCCAGGTCGTTCACCGTGCCGCAGACGGCGAGCCGGCCGATGTCGCCCCCGGGAAAGCGCCAGGGCGAGGCAACGTAACCGTCGATGGTCAGGGCAAGCGCCCCCCTCGAAACCGGCTGCGGCAGCAGGGCCGAGTCGAGCATCCGGTTGAGGACCTCGTTTCCGATCCTCGGCAGAACGCATCGGGCCAGAAGCTCGTCGGTCAGCTGCCCGCCGCCGCCGTGGGGGAGCAGAATCCTGTCTTGGGAGACAGTGTCCGAGCCGTCCCGGCCGGTGTCATCCCGGGTGCGCGGGTTCGAACGCGGTGTTTCCAAGGGTCACTCCTTCTCAAGGGGTTGCCTCTTCCTGCCGGGTTCTGCCGATGGGCCGGCTGTACCGGTGCCACGCGCGGCAGGCGAGCCGACCGGGCACTCCGCCTCGAGCCGCATGGGGGCCTCGCCGTCGAAGGTGTTCTCCCTGCAGATGCCGAGAAGGGCCGCCATGCCGTCGAAGACCCGCCCCGCACTGCTGCTGTCCACGCACTGAACGCACCGCTCGAGCATCGCGCGGAAGGCGTTCCGCTCTCCGGGGTCCGGAATCAGTTCCCGGGCCGCGGGGTGCTCACCGAAATCCCTGCCCAGGGCCCGGTGGAGCAGGGCCAGGCCGCAACGCCGGATGTCGATGGCTGCCGTGTCTCCGCCGGCCAGGCGAAGAGGCTTGAGGTGGGCGAGCCGCCGGAAGCCGAGCAGGTCGGCGAGCAGGAGCTCGCCGCCCCATGACGCGCCCCCCTGTGCGTAGCCCGTGCCGTCGCAGACGACGACGAGCGCAGGGGCGGCGGCCCCGTGTTCCGCCAGCAGTGCCGCCGCATGGGCGTGATGGTGCTGGACCGCGATTCCCGGCACGCCTCGACGGTCTGCGAGGGCCTTCGCGCCGCGCGTGCTCGTGTACACGGGGTGGAGGTCGTGGGCAACCCAGGCCGGCTCGGCATCGAAGAGACTGCACAGATCCCGAGCGGTCCTGCGGAACAGCTCGAAGTTCAGGGTCCCGGTGAGGTCCCCGAGATGCTGGCTCAGAACGGCGTCAGGACCGAGTGCCAGGGCGATGGTGTTCCTCTGCTCACCGCCCACGGCCAGCCCGGGCGCCGCACAGGGTACGGGCAGAGGCAGCGGTGAGGGGACATAGCCCCGGGACCTTCGTGCCGGGACCGTGCCGAGATCCCCCATGTCGATCCGCACGGAATCGTCCACACACCTCCGGATGGGACGGTCGTGCCAGAGGATGGCGTCACACATTCCCTGCAGACGGAGCAGCGCCTCCCGGTTTTCGATGACCAGAGGCTCCCCGGAACCGTTGCCGCTCGTCATGACGAGCGCACCGACTTCGGGGTCGAGGGCCTCGAACAGGAGGTGATGGACCGGCGCATAGGGAAGCATGACACCGAGCCGGTCCATGCCGGGCGCCACGTTTTCGGCGACCGCCGCGTCCGGACACCGACGGGCCAGGAGGATCGGGGCCCGGGCCGACTGCATCTGCTCCGATGCCGCCTCGCCAGGGTCCACCACCCTCCTCGCCTCCGCCATCGAACGGCTCATCAAGGCGAAGGGCTTTGCACTGCGCTCCTTCACGCTGCGCAGGCGACCGACGCTTTCGGCCCGGTCCGCGCGAACGGCGAGGTGGAATCCTCCCAGGCCCTTCACGGCCACGATGCGCCCAGCTGCGAGCGCAGCGGCGGCCCGGGCGACCGGGTCCCCCGGAACGGTGCGTCCCGCGTGGTCCACGAGCTGCAGCCCGGGTCCGCACAGGGGGCACGCGTTCGGTTGTGCGTGGAAACGTCGGTTCGGGGGCCGTTCGTATTCCGAGGCACAGTCGTCGCACATGTCGAACCGCTTCATGGTGGTGTTGGGACGGTCGTAGGGAAGGGCCTCGAGGATGGTGTACCGGGGACCGCAGTCGGTGCAGTTGGTCAGACCGTACCGATATCGTCGGTCCCGGGGGTCGAACAGCTCTTCCCGGTACGCCGGACAGGCGGCGCTGTCGACGGTGACGCCGGCGCCGGCCGCCTCCTGCGCCGCCTCCCGGGACCGGCTCTTCTCGATGCAGAAGCCCCCGGCCCGGGGTTGCGGAGGGATCGGGTTCGCTATCACGTCATGGATGAGCGCCAGCGGCGGTGCCTCTGCCAGCAGGGCTCGCCGGAAGATGTCCAGCTGGGCTTCTTCCCCCTGGGCCTCGATGTTCACCTCCCCGCGTTCGTTGCGGACGAAACCCTCCAGCCGTAGGCGGGATGCGAGCCTGTAAATGAAGGGCCGGAAACCGACGCCCTGCACCTGGCCCTTCACGAGATACTGAAACCGTTGAACCTCGCCTCCCGGCACCTGTCCGCCCGCCATGGGTCTGCATCCCTTCCCGGCGCGTGTCGTCGCGTTCGGTCCTTCCATCCTCCTCATGCTCACGCAAGCATTGTGCCAGTGAAATCACGGGGCGGGTTCCGTGGAAATACGCAGATGGGGACCGGAATCGTTGCTGCAGTGTGAAGAATCGGGACAGTTGCGGACAGGCTGTACCCATCGTGCACAGGCGGGAGGCGAGGATCAGCTCTCCGCCTTCTTCGCCGCCGGCAGGCGACCCAGCACGGAGCGGACCGCTTCCGGTACGTCCTTCGCGTCGGTTCGATGGATGCCGACCGCGGCGTTCTGCAGCACGTACCCGGGGCCCTTCCCGGAGATGTCCTCCTGCACCGCCACGTGGTCCACGCCCTGCTCCACGAGCCAGTTCGCCACCTGAATGCCGCGGCCCTTCTTCAGACCCGTGTGCGGAGTGTCCAGGATGTCCTGTTCGGTCGTGGTTCGGTCCGACAGGCGAACCACGTTCATCGCGAAGTGCGGGCTTTCCCCGAACTTGTCGGAAACGGCGCCGGACCGGTCCCGGAGGGGTACCGCGATGCGAAGATGGGTGCGTTCCTCGGGCTCGTAGTGGATGGTCAACCGGTCGATGTGCTGCACCTGTTCGTGGATGTCCGCCTTGATCCGCTCGATCACGTCGTGGGCCTTCCTGAGGTCCTCTGTCCGCAGCTGCACCTCGGCCTGGATGAACCGGAACCTGCCGGCGCTCCGCCCCACCAGCTCGCGGATCTCGGTCACGACCGGTTCCTGTTCCATGATGCGTCGGACCGCGAGCAGGGTCTCGTGGTCCACCGAGGCGTCGAGGAGCACCCGCATGCCGTCCGACAGGAGATCCCATCCCGCGCGCGCGATGAAGACCAGCACGAGTGCGCCGGCCCACTGGTCGATGGACAGGCCGAAGAGGCTCCAGCGGACGCCCGCGTAGCCGGCGAGCGTGGAAAGGAGCACCACGACGGTCGAGACCACGTCCACCTGGCGGTGCCGGCCTTCCGCGGTCAGCGTGGGCGAACCGGTCTTCTCGCCGATCCGGATCGCGTAGCGGCCGAAGAAGAAGATGACCAGCACGTTGCCGGCCAGAAGGAGCAGCAGCGGCACGGAGATGACGGGAGCCGAAGACGGGGGGTCCAGGATGCGCGCCAGGATCTCGTAGCCCGCAAAGAAGATGAAGAGCGCCATGACCACGGAGATCACGTTCTCGACCTTGTAGAGCCCGAGCGGAAAGGTGCGGGTCTTCCGGGAGGACAGCCGCAGCCCGCCGTAGACCGCCAGAGACGCCACGGCGTCCGAGGCGGAGTCCACGGCGCTGGCGGTCACGGCCAGGCTGTTCGACGAAAGGGCGAAGAAGGTCTTCGCGCCCCCCAGGCACAGGTTGAGAAGAAACCCGAGCAGGGCCACCCGCTGGATCTGTTTCGACTCGTCGGTCACGGAACACTTCCCGCCGGGACTAGGGGCTCGGCTCCAGCCTGCCCTGTCCCAGAAAGCGGTTGTAGAGCCACCCGAAGATCAGCCCGGCCACGGCCCCGTCCACGAGGGCGTACAGGGTCCCCACGACCAGGTCGAAGACGGTTCCGGAGGCATCGTACCCCGGATAGATCGACTTCAACACGGCAAGGAAGCCCACAGCGTACCCGGACCAGAGAATGTTCGCAAGGCCCGTCAGCAGGACCGCCACGCCCCAGAACACCGCGGCCGACATGGCCAGGGCCCGCAGATTGAGTTTCATTTCGATCTCCTCCTCTTTTCGGGTTTCTAGACCATGCTTCTCTGCCTACAGGCGATGAAAGACGATCACCACGGCCGAGACCGCGATTCCGGTTGCCAGGGTCAGCACGCTGTACCGCGGGTTCTCCCGCTCCACTTGCGGCAGAAGGTGGGTGGCGCCCACGTAGATCAGGGCGCCGGCCGACAGGGCGAGCAGGGCGCCCAGCTGAAGGGGGTGGACCCGGCTGATGAAAGGGTACGAAACCAGGGCCCCGAGCGGAGTGGAGAGACCGGCTGCCAGGAATGCCAACAGAAAGGCCTTCCTGCTCGCGAACCCCCCTCGCGTCAGCAGCACGAAGACCACGACGCCCTCGGGGAACTCGTGAAGGATCATGCCCGTGGCCGCCAGCGCGCCGGTGAACAGGTCCACCCGGAAGGTGACCGCGTAGATGATCCCGTCCACGAAGGAGTGGAGGCCGATACCGATCATGGGGATGAGGCCCACGGCCGCCTCCGGTCGCACCGCACCGTTGTGGGCGTGGAGCGTCAGGAAGCGGTTGGACAGGTAGAGGGCCAGGAACCCGGCCAGGAAGAAGAGGGGAGACGAATCGACCATGGAGAAGGATTTCGGCACGAGGTGCACGAAGGCCACCGAGATGAGGACCCCTGCGGCGAAGCTCTGGAAGTGGACCGCCCGCCTCTTCGCCCAGCCCGCGTACCGGCTGATCAGATAGATGCCGGCCGTGGTGATCCCGCATGCCAGGAAGCTGGCCGCCATGACGGCGCCGAAGGTGTTCGTCATTTCCGGCGAATCCTCTTCTTCAGAGTCGAGGCGGACACGGTGTTGAGCACGTCTCCCCTGCCCAGCCACCCCCGGCGGGCCACGGCCACACCGTAGGGCATGAAATCCAGATCCGAGAGCTTGTGGGCGTCGGTGGAGATCGTGAACCGGGCGCCCGCCTCCACGGCCCGCTTGCAGAGCGTGTCCGAGAGGTCGAGCCGGTCCGGCTGCGCGTCGATCTCGAGGAACACCCCGTTCTCCACGCAGGCCTCGAAGACCTCGTCGAAGTCGTAGGCGATGGGGTCCCGCTTTCCGATCATCCGGCTGGTCGGGTGCCCCAGGCAGTGCACGACCCCGCTCCGCACGGCGCGAAGCAGGCGTTCGGTCATCTCCTTCCGGCCGAGGTTCAGGTGATAGTGGACCGTAGCGAGGACCCAGTCGAGTTCGGAGAGCACCTTCTCGTCCAGGTCGAGCTTGCCGCTCTTCAGGATGTCCACCTCGATGCCGGCCATGAGCCAGAGCCCGTCCGCCGAGTCGTTCGCCTCACGGATACGGTCGGCGTGCTTCTTGAGGCGGTCCTCGTCCAGCCCGTTCGCCACGGTCACCGACTTGGAGTGGTCGGTGATGGCCAGGTACTCGTATTCGCGGCTCCGCGCCTCTTCGGCCATCTCCTCGATCGTGTTCGCCCCGTCCGTCGCCTTGGTGTGGCACTGCAGGTCCCCGCGGATGTCCCCGTATCCGATGAGGCGCGGAAGCCGGTCCTCTTCGGCCGCCTCCAGCTCGCCCCTGTCTTCGCGCAGCTCCGGAGCGATCCAGGGAAGGTTGAGCCGCTTGTATACCGCCTTCTCCGTCTTTCCGGCCAGGTAGTTGTCCCCCTTGAAGAGCCCGTACTCGTTCAGCTTCCATCCCCGCTGCTGCACACGCTTCCGCAGGGCGATGTTGTGCGCCTTGGAGCCGGTGAAGTAGAGCATGGCCGCCCCGAAAGCCTTCGCGTCGAAGAAGCGGAAGTCGATCTGAAGGCGGTTCTCGAGCCGGACGGAGACCCTCTCCTCGCCGCGGCTCAGGACCTCGTCGATGGCGTCGTATTCGAGGAGCCGTTCCGTGGTCTCCTCCCGGTTCCGGGTGCGGATCAGGATGTCCAGGTCGCCGATCGTCTCCTTGCGACGCCGGAAGCTGCCGGCCACTTCCCACGCCTGGATGGACGGGATCCGGTCGAGGACGCGGCTCACGGTCTCCACGTACTCGGCGGCGGTGCTGTACAGGTGCCGGCCCTTGGTGGTCTCCAGGGTGCGGATCCCCTTCAGGATGTTCTCTTCCGTCTTCTCCCCCATGCCGGGCAGTTCGCGCACGCGGTGCTCCTCGCAGGCCTTCTTCAGGTCGTCCACCGATTCGACGGAAAGCTCCTTGTGGAGCTCCATCGCCTTGCGGGGTCCGAGCTGCGGGATCTTCATCAGCTCCACCAGTGCCGCGGGCACCTCGTCCCGTAGTTCCTCGAGCCGCTTGCACGTCCCGCGGTGCAGGATCTCGTCGATCTTCTCCGCCGTGCTCTTGCCGATGTTCGGCAGGTCGGAGAGGTTCTCCCCCTCTTCGGCAAGGTCCTCGACACGACGGGAAAGGTCCCGGACCGTTCGGGCCGCGTTCCGGTAGGAGCGTACCCGGAACTCGTTCCCCCCCTTCAGCTCGAGGAGGTCGGCGATCTCTTCGAAAATGGATGCGATCTGTGCGTTTTCCACGTTTCGCCTCAGCCTCTCCAGCCGGCGGCCCCGACCAGGGGGACGAACCGCACGTCCGTCAGTTTCTCCGACGCGAAGGAGTCGTCGTCGTTCCGCCGGATCCGGATCAGCTCCTGGCTCTCCACCGTGGGGCCGACGGGAATCACCATGCGCCCCCCCACGGTGAGCTGGGCGAGCAAAGGGCCCGGAGGCGACGGCGCTCCGGCGGTGACCACGACCCCCTCGTAGGGCGCGTGCTCCTCCCACCCGAGGGTGCCGTCGGCCTCCAGGAGGTGAATGTTCTCGTAACCGAGTTTTCGGAAACGTTCCGTCGCGACCCTGAGGAATTCGGCGTAGCGTTCCACCGTGTAGACCTCACCGGCGATCCTGCTCAGAACGGCGGCCGCATAGCCGGATCCGGTCCCGATCTCGAGAACCCGGTCTTCGGGTCCGCATTCCAGGGCCTCGGCCATGAAGGCGACGATGTAGGGCTGGGAGATGGTCTGCCCCTCACCGATGGGCAGCGGTGCGTCACGATACGCCATTCCTGCCAGCCCTTGGGGGAGGAAGGCCTCCCGGGGGACCTCTTCCATGGCACGGAGCACGGCCGGATCGCGGATGCCGCGCGGAATCAGTTGCGTCTCCACCATTCGGCGGCGGAGGGTCTGGCTGTCCTTCATGGGTTCCCTCTCTTCGGGTTCGTTTCGCACTTCGTTTCCGTCGGCTACCACCGAAGCAAGGCGTATGCCACGGAGGTGTGCACATGCCGCACACGGGGTGCGGCAGTGCATCCACGACAGGCCCGGAGGCATCTCAAAAAGTAGAAGGAAAAGGAGGTGAGAAGATTCATGTTGAACAAATCCACCAAGATCGTTGCTCTGTCATGGGCTCTCTCGATTCTCACCATCGGTGTCGCGATGGGAGACGAAAGCGGAACGTGCAGGACCCAGCCGAACGAGCTGGCCGTCGACATTTGCGTATACATGACGCTGGCCAAGCCGCCGCCGGAAGAGCCGGACGATACCGGCCTCGGCCCGTCCCTGGTCTCCAAGCTCAGGGGTCTGGTGGGCTCGCTGCAGAAGGGAAACGTTGGGGAATGGATTTCCGGGGACCCGCCCAGGATGGCGTCGGTGTCCCACACGCCGCCCCATGCCGGGAACACGCCCCGCTACGGCACGGTCGTGCTCTGGTCTTTCGGAGGAGGATCCGAACCCCTGGGGGAACGCCTGGAGGAATCGTGGCCCCCCGGCAGCTACCCTTACGACGAGACGCGCTATGGAGAGAAGAGATCAAGGAGAGGCTCTGATGAACGTGTCGGAAATGCTGAACGAGAGCGGGTTTCTGAAGGACCCGTCCGTCTGGAACGAGAACGTGGCGCAGGAGATCGCAAGGCGGGAGGGCCTGGATCATCTCGACAGTACACACTGGCAGATCGTACGCTTCCTTAGGGAGTATTACGAAAAGTACGATTATCTGCCCACCCTGAGACGGGCCTGCGGCGTGTCCGGGGACTGGAGCGACAGCTGCCTCTCCTGCTACTTCCGGAACAACCCGATGAAGGCGGTGAAGATCGCGGGGATTCCGGAACCGGGGGACGACCTCAAGGCGTACTATCACGGCGTGTGCAGGTGCGCCCGGCCTTCGTCCGCGGCCTTTGAAAAGGAGATGTAGCGCCGGGGGCCGTTCATTTCCGGGGACGGTAGAGGTGGGTGCTCTGCCCTAGGAAGAGTTCCGCGGCCTCCATAAGGGTTTCCGTGAGCGTCGGGTGCGGGTGGATGCTCAGGGCGAGGTCTTCCGCGCTCGCGCCCATTTCGACGGCGAGCACGCCCTCCGCGATCAGCTCGCCGGCACCCGGCCCGGCCAGGGCCACACCGAGAATGCGCGCGTCGTCCGGTTCCACCACGAGCTTGGTCACGCCTTCCGACCGGCCCAGGGTCGCGGCCCTACCTGAGGCGGACCAGGGAAAGCGAAGGACCCTCACCTCGCGCTTCTCCTTCTTCGCTCCGGCCTCGGTCAAACCGCACCAGGCGATCTCCGGGTCCGTGAACACCACGGCCGGAATCGCCCGCGGCTCGAACACCACGTCCCGTCCCGCGATGACCTCCACGGCCCTTCGCCCCTCGTGAGACGCCTTGTGGGCGAGCATCGGCTCTCCGGCCACGTCTCCTATGGCGAAGATGTGCGGTTCCGCGGTCCGGCGCGCCGGGTCCACCTGTACGAAGCCCTTTTCCGAGACCTCCACGCGGGTGTTCTCCAGGCCCAGGTCGTCGCTGCACGGTTTCCTCCCCACCGAGACGAGGACCTTGTCGAAGACGCGCGCCTTCTGCGGCGCGCCGTCCCCCTCGAAGGTCACCCGGACCCCGTTCTTCGTCTCCTTCGCCTGGGCGACGCGGGTGTTCAGCAGGATCTCCTCGAAGGCGGAGTCGAGGCGTTTGCTCAAGGGGCGCACCAGGTCCGGGTCCACCCCCGGCAGGAGGCCGCCGGTCATTTCGACCACGGTCACCTTTGCTCCCAGGGCGGCATAGACCGTTCCGAGCTCGAGCCCGATGTACCCGCCCCCCACCACGAGGAGCTTCGCCGGGATGTCTGACAGGGCGAGCGCGGCCGTCGAGTCGAGGAGCCGGTCGGAGTCGAAAGAGAAGTTCGGGAGACGCGCAGGGCGGGATCCGGTGGCCACCAGGGCGTGCCGGAAGCGAAGCCGCCTGCGGCCGCCCTCCGCGGTTTCGATGTCCAGAGCCTGTGCGTCCCGGAACCGGGCCCGTCCACGGATGTGGCGCACTTTCCGCTTCTTGCGGAGGGTTCCCAGGCCGCCGGTGAGCTTGCCGACCACCTCGTCCTTCCAGGCACGCATCCTGTCCAGGTCGATCTTCGGCTCGGCGTATTCCACGCCCCAGGAGCGGGCCTCGGTCCGCACGTCGGTGATCGTCTTCGCCACGTGCAGCAGGGCCTTGGACGGGATGCACCCCCTGTACAGGCAGACGCCGCCCGGGTTCTCCTCCGGGTCGATCAGCACCGTCTCGATCCCGAGGTCGCCGGCCAGAAAGGCGGCGGCGTACCCGCCGGGCCCGGCGCCGATCACGGCGAGCCCTGTGGATTCGGTCTTCTCGGCCATGGGCGTTCAACCCTCCATCAGGATCTTCAGGGGACGTTCCAGGGTCTCGGCGATCCAGCGCAGGAACCGGGACGCGTCCGCGCCGTCGATCACCCGGTGGTCGTACGAAACGGCCAGAGGCAGGAT
The DNA here is from genome assembly GCA_964479535.1 of uncultured Thermodesulfobacteriota bacterium. Taxonomy (GTDB): domain Bacteria; phylum Desulfobacterota; class DSWW01; order DSWW01; family DSWW01; genus S015-6. The sequence goes on along the minus strand of CAYZMM010000003.1, from coordinate 168,356 downwards.
CAGGCGGGGCACGAACGCCCCCTCCTCGAACACCGCCTCCGTGCGGGCCCGGCCGATGCCGAGCACGGCCACGTCCGGCCACGTCACGATGGGCGTGAAGTAGGTGGTGCCGAGCCCGCCCAGGTTGGTGACGCTGAAGTTGGACCCGCTCATGCTCTCCAGGCCGAGCTTTCGGTTCCGCGCCTTGTCGGCCAGGTCGTTCAACTCGTAGGATACCTCCGCGAGGCTCTTCCGGTCCACGTCGCGCAGCACGGGCACCACGAGGCCGCGGTCCGTGTCCACGGCCACGCCGATGTTCACGTAGTGCTTGTAGACGATGGTTTCGTTCTCCAGGTCCAGGCTCGCGTTGAACCTGGGGAACCGCTTCAGGGCAAAGGCGGTCAGCTTGATCAGGATCGCGGTGACCGTGAGCTTCGTTCCATCCGCCTCCAGGTCTTCGCTCAGTCGCTTGCGGTCCCGCTCCAGCTCGGTCACGTCTGCACGGTCGAACTGGGTCACGTGGGGGATGAGGGACCAGGACGTGCCCGTGGTCTGCGCGGCCTTTCGGCGCAGGGCGCCCATGGGCCGGCGTTCCGTCTCGCCCCACCGCTCGAAATCCGGCAAGGGGGGCTGCTGCATCCCCACGGCCGGCGGCCCGGCGGAGGGCTTCTCTTTTCGGCCCCTGTCTTCGATGATGCCCCGGGCAAAATCCTTGACGTCCTGCTCGGAGATCCTTCCGCGGGGGCCGGAGCCTGACACTTCCCGGACGTCGACACCGAGTTCCCGGGCCAGCCGCCTCACCGAGGGGCCGGCAGGGGCCACTTCCTTCTCTTCCTCTGCCCCGGACCGATCCGTCTCTTTCGCCGCCTTCCCCGGTTCGGCAGGGGCCTCGGCTTCCTCCGCCTTCTCCTCCGGCTGCCCGGTTTCAGCGCGCTCTTCCGCCTCCTCTTCTTTCTTCTTCGGGGGCGGCTCCTCCGTTTCCTCGGCCGCCTCCTCTTCCTTTGGCTCCTCCTTCTCTTTCTCTGCCTCCTTCGGCTTCTGCTCCTTCTCCTCCGCAGGCGCCTCCCCTTTCTTCGTCTCTTCTTCCTCTTCCTTCCCTTCCGTCTCCACCGTGAGCAGGGTCTGGCCCACCTCGACCGTGTCGCCCGCCTTCACCTTGATCTCCTCGACCGTGCCGCCGAAGGGGGCCGGGATCTCGACCGCGGCCTTCTCCGTCTCCACCTCGAGCACGGGCTGTTCCTTCTCGATCGTATCCCCTTCGGACACGAGGACCTCGACCACGTCCGCGGTCTGCACATCTTCCCCGAGCTCCGGGAGGGCGATTTCCTTGACCGCCATGTTCCTCTCCTCACTGTCTGCGTCGTTTTCTTTTTCGTCGTGGTCCCCGGGGATGGGCCTGACCCCTGACCTCTGACTACTCGCCCAAGGGGTCCGCCTTCTTCGGGTCGATCTCCATGGACTTCATCGCCTCCTTGACCCTGTCCCGCGGGAGCTTCTCTGCCCGGGCCAGGCCGGAGAGCGCGGAGAGCACGATGAACCGGGCGTCCACCTCGAAGAAGTCGCGCAGCTCGGCGCGCCCGTCGCTGCGGCCGAGGCCGTCCGTGCCGAGGGCGAGGAAGGGCGCGGGCGCCCACTTCGCGATCGAGCAGGGGAGGGCCTTACTGTAGTCGCTCGCCGCCACGATCGCGTCCGCACCGTCGTCGAGAAGGGAGAGAAGGTACGGCTTCTTCCGCCGGCCGCCGGGGTGGAGCAGGTTCCACCGATCGGTCTCGAGTGCGTCCGTGAAGAGCTGCTTGTAGCTCGTAACGCTCCAGACGTCGGCCGCCACGTCGTACTCCTCTGCGAGCACCTTCTGTGCCTCCAACGCCTCGTTCAGGATGGCGCCGCTGCCGAGGAGGTGCACCCTCGCCTTTCCCTTGCTCTTCTCCGCCTTCTTGAAGCGGTACATGCCCCGGACGATTCCCTCTTCCACATCTTTTCCCTTCGGGATCGGGGGCATGGGGTAGGATTCGTTGCCCACGGTGAGGTAGTACATGACGCTGTCCCGGTCCGTGTACATGCGGCGAATGCCGTGTCGAATGATGACCGCGATCTCGTAGGCGAAGGCAGGGTCGTAGGCGACCACGCGCGGGTTCGTGTAGGCCAGGACGTGACTGTGGCCGTCCTGGTGCTGGAGCCCCTCGCCGGACAGGGTCGTCCGGCCCGCGGTGCCGCCGATCAGAAACCCCCGGCAGCGGGCGTCCGCGGCCGCCCAGACGAGGTCGCCCACGCGCTGGAACCCGAACATGGAGTAGAAGAAGAAGAAGGGGATGGTGTTGATGCCGTGGGTCGCGTACGCCGTGCCCGCGGCGATGAAGGAGGCGATGGAGCCCGCCTCGGTGATGCCCTCTTCAAGGAGCTGGCCGTCGGTGGACTCCCGGTAGTAGAGCAGGGTGGACACGTCCACGGGCTCGTACTGCTGGCCCAGGGGCGAGTAGATGCCCACCTGCCGGAACAGGGACTCCATGCCGAAGGTGCGCGCCTCGTCCGGCACGATGGGTACGATGAGGGGCCCCACCGTCTCGTCCTTGAGCAGCTTGGAGACGATCCGGACCGCCACGCCCGTCGTGGCCGCGGGCCGGTCTTCGGAGCCCTCGTGGAACTCCTCGAAGACCCCCTCCGGGACCTCCTCGAGGGGGTCGGCCCGCTCGGTGCGGCGGGGCAGGTACCCTCCCAGGCCTTCGCGCCGCTCCCGGAGGTAGCGCATCTCCTCGCTCTCCTCCGGCGGCTTGTAAAAGGGGGCCTTTCCCACGTCCTCGTCCGATATGGGGATGCCGAAACGGGACCGGAACTCCTTGAGCTCCGACTCGTTCAGCTCCTTCTGCTTGTGGGTGATGTTCTTCCCTTCCCCCGCCTCGCCGAGCCCGTAGCCCTTGATCGTCTTGGCGAGCACGATGGTGGGGGAGCCGCGGTGCTGCACCGCCGCCTGAAAGGCGGCGTACACCTTCTCCGGGTCGTGTCCGCCGCGCCGCATCCGCCGGAGCTGATCGTCCGAGAGATGGCGGACCATCTTCTCGAGGCGCGGGTCGGTTCCGAAGAAGTGTTCGCGGATGTAGCCGCCCGACTCGACCACGTACTTCTGGTAGTCGCCGTCGCAGGCCTCCTCCATCCGCTGAAGGAGCGCGCCCTCGGTGTCCTGCTCCAGTAGGGGGTCCCAGTCGGCGCCCCAGATCACCTTGATCACGTTCCAGCCCGCGCCGAGGAAGAGGGACTCCACCTCCTGGATGACCTTGCCGTTGCCCCGCACCGGGCCGTCCAGCCGCTGGAGGTTGCAGTTCATGACGAAGACGAGGTTGTCCAGCCCTTCACGGGCGGCGATGGTGATCGCTCCGGTGGACTCCGGTTCGTCGATCTCGCCGTCTCCGAGGAACACCCAGACGTTGCCCGGCTCCTTTTCGAGCAGGCCCCGGGCCTCGAGGTACCGGTTGAACCGCGCCTGGTAGATGCCCATGATCGGGGACAGGCCCATGGAGACGGTCGGGAACTCCCAGAAATCCGGGTGCAGCCACGGGTGCGGGTAGGAGGAGAGCCCCCCTCCGTCGGCCAGCTCCCGCCGGAAGTTGCCCAGGGCCTCCTCCGGGAAGTGCCCCTCCAGGAAGGCGCGCGCGTACATGCCCGGGGACGCGTGACCCTGGAAGTAGACCTGGTCGCCTGCATACCCCTCGTCGGCACAACGGAAGAAGTGGTTGAAGCCCACCTCGTACAGGGTGGCGGCCGAGGCGTAGGTGGAGATGTGCCCGCCGATTCCGTGAAGCTCCCGGTTGGCGTGCACCACCATGGCCATGGCGTTCCAGCGGATGATGCTCTTCAGGCGGCGCTCCATCTCCCGTGTGCCCGGGAAGGTCGGCTGCTCGTGCCGTGGAATGGTGTTCACGTAGGGCGTCCGGTTCGACCAGGAGACGTCGGCGCCCTGCTCGGCGGCCTTCGCCCGGAGCAGCCGGAGGAGCTCCGAGGCCCGCTCCGGCCCTCCCTCCTGCAGGACGTACTCCAGTGATTCCAGCCACTCCTGCGTTACGAGACGCTCCCACTCGGCTTGTTCTGACATAGACGGGTCACCTCACAGCTGTGCATCTTTCACACAGAAGGCGATCGGGTGTGCACATACGGCACAGCACCGGTTCAGCGAGGGTCCGGGCTTTTGGAGCCGGCGTAGTGCTCGCAGCGGGAAAAATCGATGAGCTCCCCGCACGTTCCGCAGTGGTGCTGTCTCTCGAATTCGTCCGAAAAGATCTCCTTCTCCGCTCCGCACTGGGGGCACTTGCAATGGAACGACGTTAGCTCTTTGTAGGTTTCGTATCCCGGGCAATGCTTCGGTGTGTACATATTCGATTTCTCCTTTGGCTCTTCCTTCCGGTTGTCTCGTCACGAGCCCTCGTGTCCGAGCATCCGCATTCTCTCCTCCGCGGCCGCCTCGCGCTCCGCGTCGAGCTCGCGCCAGCGTGCCTGAAGGTCCTTCAGCCTTTGCTGGAGTTCGGCGCCCTGCCCGTCCTCTGCGATGATGCTGCGCACCCGGTCCTTCACCTCCCTCGCGTCCTTCTTCACCTCCCGCATGGCGTCGAGGATCTCGAGCTCTTTCTTCGTCATCACGTGGATGTCCTCGCTCGAGGGATCGTCCGGATACCACAGGCCGCACACGTCGCAGGGCAACTGCTCGTTCTCCTCCGGCGTGTGGATCCTTCCGTGGGGTACTTTTTCCTGTTTCATCGTGGAGCTCTCCTTTCAAACGCGGTCGAATCCCTTCGCACTCTTCTGTCGAAGGAACACGGGTAAGCAAAGAAGATACCAACGGCGGCACCCGCCCGGCCCTGGCACGGTTATTGCGGAGGAAAGGGAGAGGATCCATCGACTCATGAACCGAGGAGGGAAGACCATGGTAGGCTTGACGTTCCTGATCGCGCTCGTTGCGCTGATCATCGCGGTGATGGCGTACAGAAGGACGACGGCTCCCAGAGAGCTGGAGACCCAGATGGATGCACTGCGGGACAAGACGGCGGACGCGCTCTCCAGGATGGAGAAATCCGTGCGAAGAGAAGAGAAGAGCGACATCGTGGAGACGTCCGGGAGCTGAAACAGGGACGGTTTCCACTTCTTCTGTGTACCGCTGTGACACAGTGAACCCGTACGCCCCCGTCGGGTGTGCAGGTACGGCACGCTGCCGCTCGCAGCGGGACGCCGGGAGTATATGCGGGCCCGGCTCAGCTCGGGGCCGGGGGGTGCACCTGTCTGAGTGTGGTCTGCAGGCCCGCCTCTTTCTCGAGTGCCTGGAAGGCTTCCTCGATGCCCGTGGCAAAGGCCCGAAGGTCCGGCAGGAGGTCGTAGTCCGCGTTCAGCCCCCAGAAGAGGGTTCCGTCGTAGCTCATCAGGGCCACGCCGAGCCCGAGCCTCTCGAAGAGGGGCACGATGGGGATGGTGGCGAGCATCTTCGCTTCCAGCAGGTAGAGCGGGAACTGGGGGCCGGGCACGTTCGTCACGACCATGTTGAAGGGCAGGACCCGGGCGGCGGCCCGCGCGCCCAGGGAGAGCAGCGTCGTGGACGTCCACTCCACCATCTGGGTCAGGGTTTCCGCACCGAGGGCCTGCTTCGACTCCTTCAGGTCCGCTGTCTGACGCCGAATGCGATCCAGCTGTTCAACGGGATCCGGTACATCCACGGGAAGATCGATGAGCCAGACCGAAATGCGGTTGCCCGGATCCTTCTGCTCCTCCCCCGTACGCACGCTCACCGGCGCCATGATCCGGAACTCGACCGTGGCCGGGTTGACCTGTCGCTGACGGAGGAAGCTCCTGACGGCCCCGGTCACGACCGCGAGGATCACGTCGTTCACCGTTCCGCCCAGGGATCTTCGAACCTCCTTGACCCGTCCCAGGTCCATGCTGAGCCAGTCGAACCGCCGATGGGGGCCGATGGGCTTGTTCAGCGGTGTGTCGGAAGGGAGGCGGAAGGCGGAGCGAACCGTGTCGAGGGCGGATTGCGCGCGAAGGAGAACCTCCCGCCTGGCACCTCGGGCCCGCATGCCGAAATCGCGGAAATCGCGGACCGCCTCGATGGGCAGCAGGGCGCGCCGCATCCACTTGTCCCGCATGTACTCCAGCCTGGAGGGTGCTCGCCGGGGAAGGAAGGGGTCTGGCTCGGGAGTCTCCAGGGGCTTCGGCTCCATGTTGAGCAGCGTCTTCATCAGCTCCACGCCGGCGATCCCGTCGACGATGCAGTGGTGTACCTTCGGAATCAGGGCGAACCGCTCGCCCTCCAGCCCCTCCACGACCCACAGCTCCCAGAGGGGCCGCGAACGGTCCAGCGGCCGTTCCATCAGCCGGGCCGATTTGAGCTTGAGCTGCTCTTCGGTGCCGGGACGGGGCAGGCTGGTGTGACGGATGTGGTAGTCGAGAGAGAAGTCCTCGTCGTCCACCCAGAGGGGCCGCTTGTCGCGCCCGATGGTCCGGATCCGCTGACGGTATCGAGGGATCGAGGGCATGCGCCTGCGGACCAGTCGCTTGATCTTGTCCACATCGATGCCGCCGTGCTCGTTCTTCAGGCCGGCGGCATCGAAGATGAGGGTCGAGGCGACGTGCATGTGCGCGTTGTGCCGCTCGAGCAGGAGCAGTGAATGATCGAGAGCGCTCATTCGCTCGTATGCGTACTTGGCCATGCTGTTCTACTCCTCCCTGGTTCGATGCCTTACAGCAGGATACGTGCCAGAAGGAGCAAAAAGAGGGGACGTTGCGAGACAACAAAAAAAAAGGGGCCTTTGCCAGGCCCCTTTTTGCCGAATCCGCACTGTACGCGGGAGGGCGTCAGTGGATTTCGATCTGCTTCGCTTCCTTGGACTTCGTCGGATCCTTCGGGAGGGTCAGACGCAGGACGCCGTCCTTCATCTTCGCTTCCGCCTTGTCCGCCTGTACGTCCTCGGGCAGCGGGATGGTGTGATAGAAGCTGCCTCTGCGCGTTTCGATGCTGCGCCACCCCTGCTCTTCGTCCTGGTCCCACTTCTCCTCCTTGTGCTCCGCTCGCAGCCGGATCATGTCGTCCTCGACCTCGACCTTCACTTCGTCCTTGTCGAATCCGGGCAGCTCGGCTCGCACCAAGTACTTTCCGTCCTCCTCCTTCATCTCCATGCGGGGATGCTCGAAGGATCTTTCCTCGAAGCCCTTCCAGAGAGAATCGAAGAAGTCCTCGTCCCACAGCCTGGGGATCGGCTCTCTCCTGCGAAGCCTTGCTCGGAGAGGATTGTAGCGCGTCAGCATACCGGTCACCTCCTTTCATGTTTTGTTGTTCTCGGTGTTGCTCAGAAGGGCTTTCTCATCCGCCCTTGCATTATTCGTAATCATCGTTTTCGCCCGGTCAAGAGGTGTACACCATTAATGTTTTGATTGTACGTTCTGCCCTCTTGACCCGGTCCTTCAAAAAAGGTAAGCACTAATGCCCGTATGTCAAGGGAAGAGGTAACGACAGTGATGCCTTCTCTGCCACGGGAAAGGCTTTGGACCCCTTGGTCATGAAGAGCGGAAAGGGCAAAGCACGGACCCGGAAGCCGGCACTCCTTCGATGGTGGCAACGCATTGCGTTTCCCTCCCGGGTGTGGGCCTGGTTCCGCAGGGATTTTCTCGGGATCTTCCGGGAGTTCCGCTGGAGCTACCTGCCTCCGCTGATGGTCTACTTCGCCGCCGGCATCTCCGGTTTCACCGGGATCGTGGAGTCCTTTTTCGTGAAGAAGGAGCTGGAGCTGAGCGCCGCCTTCCTGGCCGGGCTCGGGTTCTGGGCCGGGCTGCCGTGGGCCCTGAAGATGCCGGTGGGACACCTGGTGGACCTCTTCTGGGCGAAGAAGTCCTGGTTCGTCTACGTGGGCGCACTGCTCATGGCCGCCGCGCTGCTCATCATGGTCGGCCTGACCGGGAACGCAGAGGGGATGGCGGCCTTTCTGCCGGTGTCCACGTGGTACATCGTCTCGGTTCTGCTCGCGCCCGTGGGGTACATGCTCCAGGACGTGGTGGCCGACGCCATGACCGTGGAGGCGGTGCCGGCCTTCCGCGAGGACGGCTCGCCCGTGGACCCAGAAGCCTTTCAGCGGATGCACGTGACCATGCAGACTCTGGGCCGGATCGCGATCGTGGGCGGGGGCGCGCTCGTTGCCGGGCTGGGAGGATGGCTGGCCAAGGTCTTCTCCTATGAAACCATGTACGAGATCTCCCTGGCGATTCCGCTGATTTCGGTCACGGGAGTGACCCTGGGTGATTGGGTGATGAGGAGACGGCGGCAGGAGCTTCGCAACAAGGGATACGAAGAGGACGAAATCCAGAGGCGTCTCCAATCGCAGGAAGAGAAGCCGTCGGTGGACTGGATCATCCTGGCGGGCAGCGCCGCCTTCGTGGCGGTCATCCTGGTGCTCGGCCTCTCCGGGGTCCCCTTCAAGGAGGCTCTGGTACTGGCCGGCTCCCTCGGGATCATCGGGCTCCTGATGCGCCAGCTCCTCCGGGGGCTCGAGCCGGGCAAGAGGCGGGAGATCGTTGGGATCGCCGTCGCGGTGTTCGTCTACCGGGCCATGCCCACGCCGGGGCCGGGGGTTGCCTGGTGGCAGATCGATGCGCTCGGCTTCGACGAGGCCTTCTTCGGAACCCTCCGGCAGGTTGCCTCCGTCCTGGCCGTCGTGGGGATGATCGCCCTGCGGGGGTGGATGGGACGCCGGTCCGTGCCGCACATCATCGTCTTCCTGGCCGTGTACAACGCCGTCATGGACATTCCGTTCATCTCCATGTTCTACGGCCTGCACGAGTGGACCCAGGAGCACTTCGGGTTCGGCGCCCGCACCATCGCCCTCATCGACACCATGGCCGACTCGCCCATGGGGCAGGTCGCCATGATCCCCATGCTCGCCTGGATCGCCCGGGAGGCGCCGGCCCGGCAGAAGGCGACCTACTTCGCCGTGCTCGCCGCCTTCACCAACCTGGCGCTGTCGGCGAGCAACCTCGCGACCCGGGCCGTGAACGAAATCTTCATCGTCGAAAGAGGCGACTACTCCGAGGTGGGTGTGCTGCTCATCACGGTTGCCCTGGCGAACCTGGTGCTACCCCTGGCAGCCGTCCTGCTGGTGCGCGCCGTGGGCGGCGGAACTTCCCCACCAAAAGAAGGGGGCGTTGTTTGATTCGTTAACTTCTTGATGGACGTCGAGATCGTGTATCGTGGTCGTCGCAAGCTGACGAATGAAAAAACGTCCCCAAAATAACGCCCACCGGGTCACTTCATCATCATCTGCATGGGCTCCTCACCTTTGGACGTTCGCATTTTCATGGCCGGGCAGGCGGCATTGTTCATTTCCATGCTCGTGACCAGGTTTTCGACCGCCGAGATGAGGATGCTCAGCTTCTTCTTCCGGTTCCCCTCCATCCGGGCCGTCTCGAGCTGGTCGCCCACGTCTTCGAGCGTCTTCTGAAAGGCGAGGCACTGTTGCCGGCACTTCTTCAGTGCCTCCGGGCTCATCATCAGCGCTTCCGTGTCGTCGGGGCCCTCCGACTTGCCGACGACGTCCGGCATGTCCTCCTTGGCGATCACTGCGGGGCCGGTCATCAGGACGACGAGCACCAGGGCCATCACAGGTACGAATTTCATGGTTCACCTCCGTTTCCGGGTTGTCGTGTTCGTTCGCCGCCGCGGGGTGCGCGCCGCGAACGCGTTTGTACACTGTCTGTCTGTCGCCCCACCGTTTCGTCCCGGATCAGAGCCGGCGCATGAAGGCGACCAGGGCTTGCTTCTCCTCCTTCGTGAGCTTCACGCCCGTTACGAGGTTGAAGAACTCCACCGTATCCTCCAGCGTGAGGCAGCGGCCGTCGTGGAGGTAAGGCGGGGAGTCCTTGATGCCCCGGAGCGTAAAGGACTTGATGGCGCCTTCCGCGCCGTTCCAGTGCCCGCTGATCATCTTCGGCTCGTAGAAGCGCGTCACCTTCAGGTCGTGCATGTTGTTGTCGAGGTAGAACGGGGGCGGGTGGCAGACCGCGCACCTGCCCTTTTCCATGAACACCTTCTCCCCCATCAGCTCCTGTTCGGTCGCCTTGTCCGGGTCGAGCCTGCCGAACACGTCGAGCTTGGGTGCAGGGGGAAAGTCTAAGATGTTCTGCATCTGCGCCATCATGGCCACCTGGCTCGCGCGGTCCGGAAGGTTCACGCCCTTCTTGGCCGCGATCACGTGGTCGCCGTCGAAGTAGGCGGTTCGTTGCTCGAACTCGGTGAAGTCCTCCACGGACCGGAGCGACCGCTTGGAGCCGTGGATCTGCTGGTTGAACATGCCCCGCAGGCTCACCGTGTCGAGCCGGAACCGCGCGATCTGCGGGCGGGTGTCCGGGTTCAGGTGAAAGGCCCCGTTCGTGTGGCCGTTCGCGTGGCAGTCCAGACAGGACACGCCGAGGCTCGGCTCCTTCGACTTCCGGTCGTCGGTCTGATTGAACTGCTGCTGCGGGAAGGGCGTCAAGAGGAGCCGAAGCCCTTCCATCTGCACCGGCGTCAGGATGCCGTGCATGATGTCGTAGTAGTTCTTGATGCTGAGCAGCTTGCCCTGCGAGACATCGCCCAGGTCGGGGCGCGTGGTCAGGAAGATGGGCGGAGGGAACTCCGGGATGAGGTGGTCCGGGAGATCGAACGCCACGTCGAAGCGCTCCAGGGACCGGTCCTCCAGTTCCTCGATCTCGTCGATGTGATCGGGGGGAAACACCTGCCCTCCGGCCTCGTGCTTGGCGTGCGGCAGCGGAAGGAAGCCTTTCGGGAAGACCCCCTTCTCGCGGATCTCCTCGGGGGTCATGCCGGCCAGCTTCTCCCAGGTCATGCCTTTGGGCAGCTTCACGCGGACGCCGGCCTGCACGGCCTTTCTGCCGCCGGACATCATAACGCCCTCGGCGGGCCGGTCGCTCAGGTCGTAGCGTTTCTCGAGCAGGTCCTCCTGGCGTTCCATGATGTCGTCTTTCGCCTTCGTGTCCCTCTCGTAGATCGTCTCGAAGTCGTCGGTCACCACGGGCATGTAGGTCTCGACAAGGGGGTCGAATTGGTCGATGCTGTCCGCCTGCGCGGCGGCGACAAGAAACAGAACCGCGGGGACAGCTGCCCACCACAGTACGTTTGTCGATCCCTTCTTCCCTTTCATACGTCCCTCCTCTCTCTGGCGGTGAAGATTGAAAAAAGGACAGCCCGCCCGGCGCACGGCCGGTGCGCATCGGGCGTCATGCCGAGCTTGCAGCAATAACGATGCCAGGAGGCTGGGGGCCGCTCGACCTCCTTCTGGCGGGGCTCGGAGGGGCCGCACGGACCCGATAAGAGGGGAGCGGTTGTTCCCTTTCTTCACAAACCCAACTGACCCTGTGCAGCTCCGGTACAACTTAGGGGACGTTGTTGAATAAAAGTAAACAACGTCCCCTAAGTTGAAGTTGAAGTTGGAACGGGCATTGCATCGCTGGGAACAAAGTGATTTCAAGGGGAAAAAGGACTTTTTCACATGCCGAAGGGAGGTAAGGATTCCATGCTTCCGCTCAAAAAGGTGATCGTGCCCACCGATTTCAGCGACCCCTCTTACGAGGCGGTCGAGGCGGCGGGCGAGTTGGCCCGGCAATTCCAGGCCGAACTGGTGCTCGTGCACGTGGTGCCCCGGGTTCCGTATTACGGCGTGGTCCCTGTCACGGGGCCTCACTTCGAGATCGAGCCGTATCAGGAGGAAATGGCCGCTCATTCCGAGAAGAAGCTGAAGGAGTTGACCGCGGAGCGCATTTCCGAGGAGGTGCGCTGCAGGCCGGTCGTTCGGCTCGGGGACGCGCCGGCCAACATCGTCGAACTGGCCGAGGAGGAGCAGGCGGATATGATCGTCATCTCCACCCACGGCCGGACCGGCTGGAAGCGGTTCGTCTTCGGTTCGGTGGCGGAAAAGGTGGTCCGAACGGCCGCCTGCCCGGTCCTGACCGTGCCGGACCCGGAAGCGCGGGGTGTAGAAAAAAGTTAACGAAGTAAACAACGTCCCCTAAATGCCGGCGTCCCTTAGTACTCCATCTCATAAATACGGTAACGCACCGAGGATGCCGAGGCGCCCGGCAGGCAAGGCGCGAGGAGGGCGAATACCGGGAGTATTTAACCGACGAGCAACGCAGCCTGCCGGGATGGATCGGCATCCGAATGCCACCGTATTTATGAGATGGAGTACTTAGCTGTGGTTCGGTGCGGGAGGCGTGCGTCGCTTCGGCCCAGGCCGTGTCCAGCAGGTTTTCCACCGCGCGCAGCAGGGAACTGGCCGAGAAGGGCTTCTGCAGGAAGGCATTCAACGGTTCCCACCCGAAGCGGGCGAACCGGATCGTCTTCGGGAAACCCCCGGAGACGAAGAGCACGGGCAGGCCCGGCGTCTGCTCTCTCATTCGTTCGGCCAGGTCGGTGCCGCTCATGGCGGGCATGTTCACATCCGTGATCATGACGTGGATGATACCGTGATGGCGCTTGCGGATGCGCAGGGCCTCGGCCGCCCCGGAAGCGGCAAGAACATGGTACCCCTCCCTTCGCAGAACCGTTGTCAGCACCCGAAGAAGGGGGGCTTCGTCGTCCACCAGCAGGAGCGTCGTTCTTCCGTCCCTTCCGTCCATCGTTGCTCCTTCCCGTAGCATGTTCCGGGCCCCTTTCATCGCTGCCCGAGGTAAGCCTTCAGGTGCTTCTGCATGCAAATGCGGCTCCTGCGAAGGCGCGATTTCGCAGCGCTCTCCGTGAGTCCCAGAGAGTCGCACGTCTCCTTGATCGTGTACCCATGGAGGTCCCGCAATTCGAAGACGTCCCGGTAGATCTCGCCCAGTTGCCCCGAGGCCTTCCGGACGGTCCGCCGGAGTTCCTCGGTGAGCAGACTCTGTTCCGGGCATTCGGGCCTCCGCAGCCAGGGCCGCGGCACCACGGCCTGCCCGCTCAGCTGCGCAGGCTCCTCCAGGGGCACCGTGCTCCTCCTCTCCCGCTCCTCCTTCCTGCGTTTCATGAGGGCCGTGTTCGCCGCGATCCGATACATCCACGTGAACAGGCTGGCCCTTCCCCTGAAGTCGCCGATCTTGGCCCACGTCGTCACGTACGTGTCCTGAAGCACCTCTTCGGTGTCGGCCGTGTTGCGGCAGATCCCCTCCACGTGCTGGAAGAGCCTGGCGTGATGCCTCCGCATCAGGCTCTCGAGGGCCTCCGGGTCCCGATTATTCAGGCCGAGGATCAGCTGCCGATCCGTGTCGGCGCCCATCCGGCTGCGCCCGCTCCTCTTCGGCTTCAGCCTCGAGCCGTTCTTTCCATTGCCGTTTCTACACGCCTCTGCCATTGTCTCCCCCTTCCCGTGTTCGCCCCGCTCCGTATCTGACACCCGTCGCGCCCGGACCTGCACGAGAGGCGCCGGGCGCAGCGGGATGCCACATGGATGGGCCTTGTTTTGCCGCAACCGCCCGATCCCGGGTTCCTGCGAGGAAACGAGGGAGGCAGTCGTTCAGCGAAGTTAACGAAGTAAACAACGTCCCCTAAGTTGAGGCCCCGACTATAAGGCCCCGGCGCCGTGACGGCAACGGGTAAAAAGCGGACACAAAATGGGTAGTGAAGATACCCGGTGAATAATTTAAACCCTGTTCTTTAAAATGCAGCCAAGAACCTGCGACATGAAAGCATTTTGAAGAATGTCGCAGATATTCTTTGACAGCTCGTCCCTTTCTGATCGATAATTTCCGGGTATGCTTGCAGAAGGGAGGGATCATGCCGGAGAAGAAGACGGGGGCGAAAAAGGGCAGGCCGAAATCGAGAAGGGCCGCCGAAACCGGGGCGGGGCGAGCCAAGCCGGGCAGCGGCCGTGGGAAGGCTACGGGAACGGCCGGTAAGCAGGCGAACCTGCGGAAGAAGAAGAAATCTGCGGCCCGCGAGGAGGGCTCCCGGGCCCCGGAGAAGACCGAGGCGAGGCAAAAGGCGGCTGTGAAGAAGCGGCAGCCCGGCCGGGCGGAGAAGGGCGGGAAGCGCGACGGCAAGGACCCCGGACAAGAGGCGAAGCCCCGGCCCGGAACCTTCCCCGTCGCCGCGGTGGGCGCCTCGGCCGGGGGCCTGGAGGCCCTGAAGGAGTTCTTCGGCGCCATGCCCGAGGACGCGGGCGTGGCCTTCGTGGTGGTGACCCACCAGCACCCGGGCCACGTCAGCCTCCTGCCGGACATCATCGCCCGGAACACGAAGCTTTCCGTGATCGAGGTGCAGGAGCCGACGCGGCTCGAGCCGAACCGCATCTATCTGGGGTCCCCCGGCGGGCTCATGCACGTCGAGGAGGGCCGGGTCCGCGTGGAAGAGCTGGAAGGCGAGCATTCCCCCCACCTGCCGATCGACCACTTCCTCCGCTCCCTGGCCGCGGACCAGCAGGAGCAGGCCATCGGCGTGATCCTCTCCGGCACGGGCAGCGACGGCACGCTGGGGCTGAAGGCGGTGAAGGCCGAGTCCGGCATGGTCATGGTCCAGACGACCCAGTCGGCCAAGTACGCGAGCATGCCCGCGAGCGCGGCCTCCACCGGGATGGCCGACTACGTCCTTGCCCCGAAGGAGATGCCGGAGCAGCTTCTCGCATACGTCCGGGGGCCCTACCTGCAGAAGCCCCGCCTCAAGCTGCAGGCAGAGGAAGACCGCATCTCCTTTTCCCGTGAGTCGGTGATGAAGATCCTGAGCCTGCTCAAGCGGAAGACGGGCCACGATTTCAGCCAGTACAAGTCGGGGACGATCCATCGGCGCATCGAGCGGCGGATGAACCTCCACCAGATTCGAGAGGTCTCCGGGTATTTGAAATACCTCAAAGAGAATCCCCGCGAGATCGACCTTCTCCTCTCCGAGCTTCTCATCACCGTGACGAGCTTCTTCCGCGACCCGAAGGCCTTCGAGGCCCTGGCCGGGGAGGGCCTTCCGGAGCTGATCCGGCACCGTGCAGAGGGCGAGGTCCTGCGGGCCTGGGTGGTGGGCTGCGCCACCGGCGAGGAGGCCTACTCGTTGGCCATCCTTCTGCACGAGTGCATCGAGAAGCTGGAAGCGTCGGTCGAGGTGCAGATCTTCGCCACCGACCTGGACGATCACGCGATCCGGTCGGCGCGGCAGGGCAGGTACCCGGCCGGCATCGAGGCGGATCTCTCCCAGGAGCGGCTGGAAAGATACTTTCACAGGGACAAGAACTTCTACCAGATCCGCAAGGTCATCCGAGACATGATCGTCTTCGCCCCGCAGAACGTGACCAAGGACCCCCCTTTCACCAGGCTGGACCTGATCGTTTGCCGGAACCTGCTCATCTACCTCGACGTGCCCCTCCAGCGAAGGGTGCTCGAGCTGTTCCACTACTCCCTCCGGAACCGGGGCCTGATGTTCCTCGGCCCCTCGGAGTCGCTGGGCAAGTCCAACGAACTCTTCGAGGCCATGGATCCGAAGTGGAAGATCTTCCGGCGGAAAGAGACGGCACGGCAGGCATACCCCGCACTCGACCTGCACGCCGAACTGCCGAAAGCCCAGGAAGACCCGAGCCTTCCCGACGAAAGACACCGGGGCAGGAAATCCAGGACCATCCGGGAGATCGAGCACCTGCTGCTCTCCCGGTTCACGCCCACGAGCCTCGTCGTGGACGAGCGCGGGGAACTCCTCTACATCCACGGCCGCACCGGCGAGTACCTGGAGCCGGCCGCGGGCGAGCAGCCCCGGCGCAACGTCACCGACATGGCTCGCGAGGGTCTCGCCTCCTTCCTGGCTGCCGGAATCCGGCAGGCAAGCAGCCAGAAGCGGGAAGTGGTCCGCCGGAGCGTGCGGGTGAAGACGAACAGCAAGTACGCCTTCGTGGACGTCACCGTGACGCCCCTCCTGGATCCGGAACCGGTCCGGGGGATGCTCCTGGTCACCCTGCGGCCGGCCGTGACCCCTGAAGGCAAGCGAAAGAGCTCCCGACCCAGCCGATCCGGCACGAAGAAAGAGGACTCCTCCGTCGCAGACAAGAGCCTCGAAGACGAGCTCCAGTACACCCGGGAGTCCCTGCAGAGCACGATCGAGGAGCTGGAGACCTCGAACGAGGAGCTCAAGTCCTCGAACGAGGAGCTTCAGAGCACGAACGAGGAGCTTGCGAGCACGAACGAGGAGCTGGAGACCTCCAAGGAGGAGCTTCAGTCCCTGAACGAGGAGCTGAGCACGGTCAACGCGGAGCTGGAATCCAAGGTGAACGAGCTCGCGCGGGTGAACGACGACATGCAGAACCTGCTCAACAGCACGAACGTGGCCACCATCTTCCTCAGCCAGGATCTGAACGTCAAGCGTTACACGGATCAGGCCAGCGAGCTTTTCAACCTGATCCCCTCCGACGTGGGGCGGCCCCTCCATCACCTGGCCGCCAATTTCGAATACGATGCGCTCAAAGAAGACTGCGAGGGCGTTCTCAGGGATCTGGCCCTGCGGGAGAGGGAGATCAAGACCCGGTCCGGGAAATGGCACATGATGCGGATCATGCCGTACCGAACGGCCGACAACGTGATCGACGGCGTGGTGCTCACCTTCGTGGACATCGACCGGATCAAGCGGATGGAAGACTACAGGGCGGCGGCCGGCGCGCACTTCGAGCAGGTGATCCGGGTCGTCCGTGAGCCCTTGCTGGTCCTCGACGAGGATCTGCGGATCCTTTCGGCCAACGAGCCCTTTTACAGCACCTTCCGGATCCACCCGCAGGACAGCCAGTCCAGGAGGGTCTACGAACTGGGCAACGGCCAGTGGGACATCCCGGAACTCAGGAGGCTGCTCGAGGAGAGACTCGGCCCGGAGGAGACCTGCCTCGACGTGAGAATCGATCACGCATTTCCCTCGGTGGGTCGGAAGGTGCTCCGGGTCAACGCACGGCGGATGCAGGCCTCGGCCGCGAACCAGCCGGTGACCCTGCTCGCCATCGAGGACGTGACCGAAGAGGTGGGATCATGAAGAAGGGGGTGAAGACGAAGAAGGCAGGCGCTGCGGCGAAAGAGAAGGCCGTGGCGCCGCGCCTGCGGCAACGGGCCCTGGAGCGGATGAAGAGGGGGTGTACGGACATCTCCGAGATGCAGGCGGAGGAAGTGGAAGAGCTCGTCCAGGAGCTGCAGATCCACCAGGTCGAGCTGGAGATCCAGAACGAGGATCTGCGGCTGGCCCAGGTCGAGCTGGCCGAGGCCCGGGACATGTACCTGGACCTGTACGAATCCGCGCCGGTGGGCTGCCTCACCATTGGCGGGGACCGCCTGATCCGGCAGGCGAACCTCACGGCCGCTTCCCAGCTCGGGTTGGAGCGGAGCCGGCTCGTCGGGACGAGGCTGTCGCGGTACGCAACCAGAGAACACACGGACGACATCTACCTGGCCATGGAGGAAGCCCGGAACTCCGGGCTTCGGCAGTCGTGCGAGGTGGAGTTTCAGCGGCCGGACGGGTCGTCGTTCCCCGGGTGGGTCCAGATCGTCCCGACGGAAGGCGCAGGCGAGTTTCGGGTGATGATCAGCGATGTCACAGAGAAGAAGGAAGCGGATAGGCAGCGGGACGATACCCTGGCGATGCTCGATCTCTTATACCGCACTGCGCCGGTCGGGCTCTGTGTATTCGACCGGGAACTCAGATACGTAAGGGTCAACGCTCGCCTGGCGGAAATGAACGGGATGACAGTCGAGGAACACATCGGGAAGACCCCGAAGGAGGTTGTTCCCGATTTCGAAGAACAGGTAGAGAAGGTGAGCGCTCACATTTTTCGGACCGGCGAGCCGGTCCTGGATCGGGAGTTCGCAGGGCGGACCTCTGCGGACCCGGGGAGGAAACGGGTCTGGATCGAAGATTGGTGGCCGCTCGCGAACCCCCAGAACGAAGTGGTGGGCATCAGTGTGGTGGTCAAGGACATCAGCGAACTGAAGGAGGCGGAGGAGGAACTCGAGGCCCTGAACCGGGACCTCGAGCAGCGCGTGGAGGAACGGACGCGGCAGTACCGGGAAAGCCGGGAGCGGTACCGCAGCCGCATCGACTCGATCCCCCACATGGTCTGGTCCCTCCTTGCCGACGGGACCGGCGAGTACTGCGACCGGCAGACCCTCGAATACCTCGGCCTGACGGTCGAGGAGATCAGAGAATGGGATTGGAGAGAAGCCCTGCACCCGGAGGACCGGGAAAGGGTTGACGCGGAGTTTGCGGAGATGCTGCGCACGGGAGCGGAAGGCCGGACCGAAGTTCGCATACGCCGGGGCCGTGACGGCGCCTGCCGCTGGCACTCCGCCCATGTGGTTCCTATGCGGGACGACGAGGGGCGGGTCGTGAGGTGGCTGGGCACCTGCACCGACATTCATGAGCGCAAGGTGGCACTCCAGGGGTTGGCGCAGATGTCCCGGGTCTTCCAGGACGCGGCCTTGCCGATCCTGATTACGGATGGCGGTGCCTGTATCGTCGAGGCGAACAAGGAGGTGGAGAGGAACCTGGGGTGGACCGCGGGCGAGCTTTCGGGCAAGTCCGTGAAGACCGTGCTGGCTCCCAGCTGGTACGACGAGTTCGATCGCCTTCTGGAGGCGACCCTGCGCAACGAGGAGGGCGGGAGTGAAGAAACGGTCCTGCTCACGAAGAAGGGCACAAGGGTTCCCGCCCTCGTGAGCATGTCGTTGCTGTCCGTAGAACAGGAAGAGGAAACCGTACGTGTCGCCCTCATCGCCAGGGACATCAGCTGGATCAAGAGCACCGAGGCGGCCCTCAAGTCCAGCGAAAAGGCCCTGAGAGAGGAGAAGAAGAAGCTCGAGGACAAGAACACCGCCCTTCGGGAGATTCTCGACCAGGTGGAAGGGGACAAGTCCAAGATACGGCAGGAGGTGGCGGCCCACATCGCCGAGTTCGTGCTGCCCGCCCTGGACCGTCTTGCCGGATCCGGACCCAACCACCCGTCCCTGTTGGCGGCCCTCAGAGACGCGGTGGCGGACCTGAGCTCCCCCCTGGGGCAGCCCCTCCAAGCCGGCGTGCCCGGCCTCACGGCACGGGAGAAGGAGATCTGCCGGATGCTCAAGGGAGGCCTGTCGAGCAAGGAGATCTCCCGGATTCTGGAATGCTCGGCCCAGACGGTGGAGAAGCACCGCAAGAACATCCGCAGGAAGCTCGGCATCGCGGGTACGGGCACGAACCTCGGCACCTATCTGAACGGGCGGTGACCCCTTCCCCCGAATTTTCAAATACTTGTTATATTTTTGTCCGGCCCTTTGTCATCCGGTCTTCGTTTCTGCTGGAAGATCGGAAAGATGGGTTTCCGGCCTTCAGGGTGTACTTGATCGGTACGTGCAGCATGCGTACATGCCCAACCATGAGAGAACCGCTTTGCCTTTTCCAGATCTAACCTATTAATATTCAATTGAAAAACCGTTACCAATGCGTAATGGGTACGTTATGTACCCATTTAGGGCCCTTTCTTTTCCCGTTGCGGCGCTCATCTTTTCCGGTTAGAGTCGAATCCAATGCTTGAACACACAGGAGGAATCAACATGGGAGAAGGGATCTTCGAGGTTCGAAGCAGGTTCATCCGGAGGCTCCTCGAGCAGAATTTCGTTGCCGTGAGAGGGCCACGGGTGGTGGAGGAGGAAAAGAGGGTCTATTTCGACGTTTGGAAGAGCAGCCGCAGCGAGCGCTGCGTCCACATCGCCTTTGACTTCGATTTCCTCAGCGAGGCGGGCAACGACTTCGCGCGGACCACGCTCGAGGCCCTGAAGGACGCGAAGGGGATGCTGAAGGCGCGCGCATGGGGAAAGGCGATGAGCGTGGTGGAGGGAGTCGACCCGCAGAGTATTTCAGGATCGGTCACGCCATGAAGCAGCAGTTGGAAGACGGACAGCCGGGCCACCTGGAGGTGATGGAGACGACATCCACCCTCTCGGCTCGCCGTGACAACGGGGAGTTGCGGATCGAGCTGGCCGGAATCTTCGACGCCTCCTCGGCGGAACGCCTGATCGAGTGCCTGCGGGTTCACCGGATGCACCTCGACAGGGCGGTCATCGAGACGGGGAGGATCAGCCATGTGGACCCGGTCGGCAGGAGCACCTTTTGCGGGAGGCTCCACGAACTGGAGGACCTCTGTTACTTCCTGGTCTTTCACGGCAAGTACGCGAGCGAGATCTCTCCCTCCTGGACGTTCAGCTACTGAGCGAGACGAGAAGAGGCGATCAACAGCAGAGCATCGTCTCCCTGTTTCCGGGGGGCGTCACGAAGTGGATAGAAAGAGGAGATCTTCCCATGATGAAAGTACCTCAGGACGCTGTGTCTTCGAGGCGACCCGTACCTTCCCTGCAGAGCCTGCGCCGCACCTTTGACGAGCACGACTTCTACGGGGAATCCCTGTGCATGCGAAAGGTCTTCGAGCAGATCCGCCAGGCCGCCTCCACCGATCTGCCCGTGCTGATCCTCGGCGAGACCGGAACCGGAAAGGATCTGGTGGCGCGGGCGATCCACTCGGAGAGCGACCGGCGGCAAGGACCCTACATTCCGGTGAACCTCGGGGCCATCCCCACGGAGCTGGTCGGAAGCGAGCTGTTCGGCCACGAAAAGGGCGCCTTCACCGGGGCTGCGGAGCGGAACAAGGGGCGGTTCGAGCAGGCGGAAGGCGGGACCCTGTTCCTGGACGAGATCGCCATGATCGACGAGAAGATGCAGGTCAGCCTGCTGAGGATCATCGAGCAGAAGGAGTTCTACCGCCTGGGCGGCGGGCGTGCGGTCCCGACGAACGTGCGGCTCATTGCGGCGTCGAACGACGACCTGCTCGAACTCATGAAGAAGGGGCGGTTCCGGGAGGACCTCTACTACCGGCTCGACGTGTTCCGCATCTCGATTCCCTCGCTCCGGGAGAGGCGGGGGGACGTGGCCCTGCTGGTCGAGCAGTTCCTGGAGCGCTACAGCGAGTCCCTCGGCAAGGAGGTGCTGGACATCTCCTCCGAGTGCATGCGGATCCTGGAATCCTACCGCTGGCCGGGCAACGTCCGGGAGCTGAAGAACGTGATCCAGCGGGCCGTCCTCGTCTGCCCGGAGGACACCCTCCTGCCCGAGCACCTGCCGCCGCGGTTTCTGAACGGAAAGAACCGGAAGCGCGAGGAGGAGACGATCTTCGAGGTCGGCACCACCCTGGACCGCATGGAGCGGGAGATGATCGTGCGCACCCTCCAGGCATCCGGCAACAACCGCACCCGGGCCGCCGAGCTCCTCGGCATCAGCCGGCGGGCCCTCTACAACAAGCTCCAGAAGCACAACCTCCGCTAACCAATTCAGGGGACGTTGTTTACTTTGTTAGCTTGTTCCATTCCCGCGTGAAGCGGGCGGCTTCCTCGTAGCTGTCGACGATGGTCTTCTCCAGGAAGCCTTCCGCGATCTTGGCCACGCCGAAGAGCTTTACCTTCGCGTCGATGCGGATGGCCCGCTCGCACTGACCGTCGCCGCGGGCCTCGGTCCACATCTCCCCCCGGACGTCGATCTTTTCCTTCATCTTCGAAGGCTCGACACGGAAGGTGTAGCGCTTGTTCTTCGGGTCCCACGTGCCTTCCTCGACGTAGTTCAGCCCTTCGCCCACGAACTTCTTCAAGGCCGAGGGGATTTCACTCTTGGGTTCCACCCGTACGCGCCGCTTCTTCGAGCCGTCCGGCAGCTCTTCCTCCTTCTCGATCTCCCAGCGCGCGAAACCGAGGCGGTCCAGGTAGAGCGTACGGTTGAATTCGGGATCGAAGAAGGTCTCGTTCCAGAACGCGTCCTCGTTCATGTCGAAGGTGTGCCGGATCTCGAAACGGTTCATTTCTCCCTCCTCAGAAACCCAACCCGGTGGCCGCGTCCTTCAGGATCCGGGCGCTCTCGTGCAGCGCCTCCCGTTCTTCGTGGGAAAGGGCCGGGGTGAGCTGCGCTGCGATGCCCTGGGCGCCGAGCACCCGGGGCAACGAAAGGCTGATCTCGCCCACCCCCTCCACGTCGGTGGTCGGACAGGAGAGGGTCAGCACGGCGCGCTCGTCGTCGCGAACCGCCCGTATGATCCGGGCGAGCCCGGCCCCGATGCCGTGATAGGTCGCCCCCTTGCCCTCGATGATCCGGTACGCCGCCCGCCGGACGCCCTCGTCGATCCGTCCCTTCGCCTCCTCCGTCAGGGGCCGTCCGGCCTGCTCCGCAAAGTCGCTGATCGGCACCCCGCCCACCCGGGCACTCGACCAGACCAGGACCTCCGAGTCCCCGTGCTCTCCCAGCACGTAGGCGTGCACGGACTGGGGGGCGACCCTCAGGTGCTCCCCGAGCAGGGCACGGTACCTCGCCGTGTCCAGGATGGTACCCGAGCCGATGACCCGGTGGGAAGGAAGGCCGGAGAGTCGGGCGGTCACGTGGGTCATCACGTCCACCGGGTTGGAGGCCACGATGAGCAGCGCCCCGGGGGCGTGCTCCTTGACCCCGGCGAGGACCGTGCGGAAGACCTCGGCGTTCCGCTCGAGAAGCTGAAGCCGCGTTTCCCCGGGCCGTTGCGCCACGCCGCACGAGAGCACCACCGCCTCCGCGCCGACGAGGTCCGGGTAGTCACCGGCGGTGATCCGGACGGGCGTGGCGAAGGGGGTGGCATGGAGGATGTCCTCCGCATGGGCCCGGGCGACCGCCGGGTTCAGGTCGATGAGAACCAGGTTCCTGGCCGACCCCTCCAGGGCCATGGCGTAAGCCGTCGTGCTGCCAACGAGTCCGCAACCCACGATGCCGACCTTCATCTTTTCTTCCCTCCACTCTCTTGAACGCCTTCTTCGCTTTCGCCTTCGATGCAGTCAATCCAGTTCGATGATCTTCAACAGGTTCGTGGTTCCGACCGTCATCAACGCCCGGATCCTTTCGGCAGAGGAACTCGCCGGCCGGCGGGTGCAAACGATCTTCGTCTTCCGGGTTCTCCGGTTCATGGTCGGATGACCTCCTCGGTGGCGCGGACTCCGTGCAGGGCGTAGGCGGCCGCGCCGAGCACGCCGCTGTTTCTTCCGAGTTCGGCGGGCACGAAGCGGACCGATTCGTGTGCCGACGCAAAGGACCTCTCCCTGGCCACGGCGTAGGCCGGCCCGAGCAGGATCTCGCCCATGTTGGACACGCCGCCGCCGACGGCGATCACGTCGGGGTTGAACAGATTGATCAGGTTTGCGAACCCCGTTCCCAGGTAGTGGCTGGTTCGGGCGAGAAGCTCTTTCGCGAGGCCGTCGCCCGCCTCCGCCGCCTGCTGGACCACCGCGGCGGTCACCCTCTCCGGCTCACCCTGGGCGAGTTCCAGGATGGAGGTCGTCTCCCCTGCGCCGATCCGGCGCCGCGCCTCCTTGGCCAGGGCCGTGCCGGAGGCGAGGGCTTCCCAGCAGCCTTTGTTGCCGCAGTTGCAGGGGGGTCCGTCGTCCTGGAGGGTCATGTGACCGAATTCCGCGGCCGTCCCGGATGCACCCGTGAAGACCTGACCGCCCATCACCACGCCCCCGCCGATGCCGGTGCTCACGGTCACGTAGACCAGGCACCGCGAGGCGCGGCCCGCGCCGAAACGGTACTCCGCCAGGGCCGCCGCATTCGCGTCGTTGATCAGAAAGGCCTGCTTGCCGAACTCCCTGCCGACCATGTCCCGGATCGGCACGTTGCGCAGGCCGGGCAGGTTCGGGGAGCTGTGGAGGATTCCGGTCTCCGGGTTCGAGGGCCCGGGAGCGCCGACCCCGATGGCGGCCAGGTCGTCCATGCCGAGCTCGGCCTCCTCCAGGGCGCGCCGCACGGACTCGAAGACGGCCCGCATGACCGCGTCCTGTCCCTTCGACGCCGGTGTCACGCTGTGGTCGCGGGACAGCATCTGTCCCCCCGGGTCGATGACCGCCGTGAGGATCTTGGTGCCGCCGAGATCGATGCCGAGTACGAGATGGTTTCTTTTCTCAGCCATGGGTCGCCGCCTTTCCTCTCTTCCGGCCTTGGCCTTGCTCCCGCGGTCTTCAGGTCACGACTTCAGCGCCGCGATCCCGGGCAGTTCCCTGCCCTCGAGAAACTCGAGGGAGGCGCCGCCGCCGGTGGAGATGTGCCCCATCCGGTCCGCGAGGCCGAACCGTGTCACGGCGGCCACCGAATCGCCTCCGCCGATGACGGAAAAGGCCGGGGACTCCGCGATCGCCTCTGCGATCGCACGGGTGCCCTTGTCGAAGGGCTCTGTTTCGAAGACGCCCATGGGGCCGTTCCACAGAAGGGTCCTCGCCTTCCCGATCTCCTCGGTGTAGTGGCGGACGGTCTCCGGGCCGATGTCCACGCCCATCCATCCGTCCGTGACGGTGCCGGTGACCTTGGACTCCGCCCCCGGCTCCAGCTTCTCGGCGACCACGTGGTCCTCGGGCAGCAGAAAGATGACGTTCGTTTCCGGAGGCCGGTCGAGAATGCGCAGGGCCACGTCGAGCTTGTCGCTCTCCACCCGGGAACTGCCCGTCTCGTCCCCCTTCGCCTTCATGAAGGTGTAGGCCATGGCCCCGCCGATCAGAAACACGCTCGCCTTGTCGAAGAGGTTCTCGACGACACCGATCTTGTCGGAAACCTTGGCGCCCCCCAGGAGAACGAGAAACGGCTTCTCCGGATCGTGGAGCAGCTTCCCCAGGTGCTCGATCTCCTTCTTCATGAGGAACCCGGCACCCCGAACGCCGACCAGGCCGGCCATGCCGGCGGTGGAGGCGTGCGCCCGGTGGGCGGCCCCGAAGGCGTCGTTGATGTAGACGTCCGCGAGGGAGGCGAGGTCGCGGGAAAAGTCCGGGTCGTTCTTCTCCTCCTCCCCGTGAAAGCGCAGGTTCTCGAGGAGCAGGACCTCACCCTGTTTCATGGACTCGGCCCGTTTCCCGACTTCGTCCCCCACGCAGTCCTCCGCCTGGGCCACCTCCCGGCCCAGAAGCCCCGACAGGTGACGCGCAACCGGGGCCAGGCTGAGTTCGGGGCTGCGCCTGCCCTTGGGCCTTCCCAGGTGCGAGGCCAGGATCAGGGGCCGGGCCCCGTTCTCCAGCGCGTACCGGATGGTGGGCAGTGCCTCCCGGATGCGGGTGTCATCCGTCACGCTGCCGTCCTTCAGGGGAACGTTGAAGTCCACGCGCACGAAAACCCTTCTGCCCTCCAGGTCGATCCGGTCGATCGTCTTCAGATCCATTCCTTCCTCCTTTTAGGGGACGTTGTTGAATTCGTTAACTTCCGCACCTAAGTGGTCTTTATGCTTGTTTCTTTTGTTAGCTTCAGCCCGGGGCGGAAGTTAACGAATTCAACAACGTCCCCTCCTTATTCGACGTGCCCACATTAAAGAGAGGCGCCCAGCCACGCAAGGGCCCCTGCGGCCAGTCCGTACAGGATCGCAACGGGCGCGTTCCTTCGTATCACCAGCCCTTCCTTTCCCAGCAGCCCCACGGTGGTCAGCACCGCCACCACGTTGTGGATGCAGATCATGTTCCCCGCGGCTCCTCCGACGGCCTGCAGTGCGAGAACCGCGTGCTCGGGAAGGCCGACCTGGCGGGCCGTGTTGAGCTGGAAGGGGCCGAACATGATGTCCGATACCGTGTTGCTCCCGGAGATGAACGACCCGAGGACCCCCACGAGGGGTGCCGCCAGGTACCAGGCACCGCCGGCCAGGTCCGCCGCGGCCCGGGCCATGACCAGCAGCATGGAGTCGGCACCCCCGGCCTCGCCCGAGTTCATCATGATGTAGACCATCGCCAGGGTGAACAGGAGTGCGACCGCGGCCGGGCCGATCATGGCCGCCGTCTCCCGGACGGCCCCTGCCGCCTCCCGCTTCCCAACGCCGTGGAGGAACGGTACGACCAGGGCGATGAGCAGGAAGGGCACGATGCCGGGGTTGTACAGAGGGGCGATGTCCCGGCCGATTTCGGTCCCCAGGATGTCCTGCCACCCGACCTTCCAGGCGAGCAGCAGAGGCTTCAGCTGAAAGGCCTCGACCCGTCCGGCGAGCAGGATCGATGCGATGAGCACGTAAGGCAGCCAGGCCTTCCACGCAGGCATGCCTCCGCCCTCGGTCACGCCGCCGGAGCCGGCCCGGATCTTCCCCTCCCACTCCTCGGGCCAGTTCGCACGGGGCGGGAAGTCCCACGGCTCGGCAGGACAGAGGAAGCCCCTCGATACGGCGAAAAGAAAGATCGGAAGCGCGATCAGGGACCCGAGCAGGGCCGGCAGCTCCGGGCCGACCAGAAGGGCCACGAGCATCTGCGGCACGGTGAAGAGCAGTCCGGCGAAGAGCGCCAGCGGCCAGACTTCCAGACCCTTGCGGAAGGAGCCGACGGCCATCCGGGTCGTGATCGCGACGACCACGGCGGGAACCGCCGTGCCGACCAGGCAGTGAAGCACGCCCGCATAGGCGCCGATGTCGTGCAGAAGCTGCCGGAAGCCCACGCCCCCCGTCTGCGTGACCAGGCTCTCCAGGGGCTCGAAGCCTCCCCAGATGGGGAGGCCCACGGCGCCGAAGCTCACAGCCGCGCTGTCCGCCATCAGCGTGGCGATGACGGCGATCAGGGGAGGAAACCCGAGGCCCACCAGCAGCGGGGCCGCGACCGCGGCAGGCGTGCCGAATCCGGCCGCGCCTTCCAGGAAAGAGCCCATGAACCAGGCGATGAGGATGAGCTGGACCCTTCGGTCCACGGACACGGTGGCCAGGGAGCGGGCGATCCCGTCGATCCCGCCGCTCCGCTGCAACAGCCCGAGGACGAGCAGGGCGCCGAAGACGATGATCAGGATGTCCGCCGCGTTGATGAAGCCTGCCAGGGTGGCGGCGGCAAGCCGGGCGGGAGGCATCTTCCACACCGACGCGGCGAGCACCAGGGCGGTGAGCCATCCCAGGGGCATGGCCCGGCTGGCGGGCCACATGAACCCCGCCATGAGGATGCCGATCACAGCGATGGGCAGTGCCGCGACGGCGGCCAGGATCCAGGTCATCATCGTGGTGTTTCTCTCCGTCCGCGACGGCTTCCTTCCCTCTTCAGAAACAGGGCCTCACCCGGACGATGCGCACGCGCGGGTCGGTCCGGAGGTGTCCACGCTCCCTGAACGAGTAAACGAAATCCCCTGGACCGCGGCGCTGCTCAGTAGCCCTTCGCCTTCAGCTCCGCGTCCGGGCCCATCTTGCGCAGGGCCCGCTGGATCTCCCACGCCTCGGCCAGGGTGCCGGAGAAGACGAAATGGACCCGGTCCTTTCCGTGGGCCTCCTTCGTCGACACGGAGAGGTTGTAGTAATCCTTGGTCAAATCGTCCGCCTCTGCCAGCTTCGGAACGAAGAAGCGCCACTGGACGATCTCGTCCCAGCTCAGGGTCGTGGGCTCCTTCATGGTCTCGTTCTTGTAGGTCAGACCCTTCTCTCCGATGGTCAGCTTCGTGGGCTGATAGGACGACAGCCCGACGAGCTGGCCTACCGAGACCGCCACGGGTCCGCCCGTCTCGGCGCCGTAGATCGGCCCTGCGACCCAGGCGGACAGAATGCAGAAGGACAAGGCGGTGATGAGGGTCAAGCGTTTCATGGAGTTCCTCCTCTTCTGGTTTTCGTTTGACTGCGCTGGTACCAAGGCAATGCAATGAGCTTGCCAGAGTTCAATCCCTTCGCAGATAGCGTTTCAGGTCCCGGGCGTTCCGCACCGCATGGCCGTGCTGGTCGTTGTTGAAGAAGGCGAACGCGTCCCGGCCTCGTTCCATGTGCCCCCGCATGCGCCGCGCCGCGCCGGAGAGGGCCTGCGGCGAGTAGCTGCCCTCGTAGTCTGCCTCGCCGGGCCCGTGGAACCGTAAATACACCCAGTCTGCGGTCACGGTTCGCGGGTGGTCTTCCATCATGTCGTGTACGACCAGCGCCGCGTTGTGATGCCGAAGGACGTCGTAGACTTCGTCCACGAGCCAGCTCGGATCGCGCAGCTCGACCGCCCACCGGTGCTCGTTCGGCGCCTCCGAAAGGAACGCGTCGAGCCGTTCCGGGTCTGCGCGCCAGTTCGGCGGAAGCTGCACCAGGACCGGGCCGAGGTGGTCCCCGAGCAGGCGGGCGCGATCGAGGAAGGCGCCGATGCTGCCGGCCGGGTCCTTCAGCTTCTTCATGTGCGTGCCGTAGCGGCTGAACTTGAGGATGAACAGGAACGAGCGCGGCGCCGCCGCCCGCCAGCTTCGGAAGGTCTCCTCGGAGGGCAGCTGGTAGAAGGTGTTGTTGATCTCCACAGCATCGAAGGTTCCGGCGTAGTGTCCGAACCACTCCCTCTTCGGCAGCCCCTCCGGGTAGAAGACCCCTCGCCAGTGATCGTATTGGTACCCGCTCGTCCCGATGCGGCAGCCCGGACGGCCCATGCCCGCTTCCTCCCTGTGACGTGAAGACCTTCAACACGTGAGCCGCAAACCTCGTGCCAAACTTAGGGGACGTTCCCCTTTCAAAATCTCACCGTGGGGAGGCAGTGCCCCGTTCCTTCCGTGCACAGCCGACGAGCGGTTGTGCAGGATCTTTACACAACGAGGGGGTAAGTACGCCCCCCTTGTCGCACAGCCCCGCGTAGCGCATTGGCACTCGGTTTGCTACCCCTTCCCGCAAGAGCGCAGAAAAGGCGGTCGAGCGACGGGCAGGGCCCCGTCGGCGGCAGGGAAGGAAACGAGCATGACCGAGGCGGCAGCACCCGGAGCGCCGGGGCGGGCGCAGGTGAAGCTGGAAGTCGAGGACGGAGGCGGAGTGCTCCGGTTCAGCGGAGCCGTGGACCGGTACCACGTGGGGGCCCTGCTGAAGAGGTGCACCGATGCGATCGGCGGTTATCCGGAGAAATCCCTGGACCTGGACCTCGACGGGGTCGCGCACATCGACAGCCTGGGGATCGCCATGCTCCACCGCCTGGAGGAAGTCTGCAGACACCGGGGCATCTCGACGCACCGACGGAACGTGCCGGAGCGTGTGGAGGGTTTCCTCTCCTACGTGGAAGGCAGGTCGACCGCCCATGAAGAGATCGGCGAGGCGCCGCCAAGGCCCGGACCCGTTGCCGCCCTCGGCGCATGGTTCCTGGAAGCGCTGGAGAACGCCGGAGACTTCGTTCGTTTCCTGGGGTTCTTTCTGGTCACCTCGGCCGGCCAGCTCCTGCGGCCCCGACGAATGCGGTGGCGGGAGGCGGCCCTGCAGCTCGACCTGATCGGCGCCAGCGCCGCCCCGCTGGTGGTGACCCTGAGCCTCCTGCTCGGCACGATCATGGTCTTCCAGGCCATGGGCCGTATCGAAACCCTCGGCGCCGAGATCTACGTGGCGGACATGGTGGTGATCGCGGTCACCCGGGAACTGGGCCCCCTGCTCACGGCCGTGGTGCTGGCGGGCAGATCCGGGTCCGCCTTTGCCGCCGAGATCGGCACCATGAAGCTGAACGAGGAGATCGACGCCCTCACCGTGATGGACGTGAACGTGATGCGCTACCTCGTGCTGCCCCGGGTGTTCGCCATCGTTCTCGCGGGCCCGATCCTGGTGATGCTCTCCGACGCCTTCGGCATCGCGGGCGGCCTGCTGAGCAGCCGGATCGTCATGGGCCTTCCGCCCGAGAGCTTTCTGAGCGAGGTCCAGAGGACCCTCGGCGCCACGGACATCTACACCGGGCTCATCCGGGGCGGGGCCTTCGCCCTGCTCATCGGCCTCGTCGGCTGCTTTCGAGGCCTTCGGACGCGGCACGGGCCCCGAAGCATCGGGGTGCAGACCACTTCCGCCGTGGTGACCGGCGTCTTCGTGGTGATCGTTGCGGATGCCTTTTTCAGTTACGTCTTTCAACTCTACGGCTGGTAGGAAGCCGCACACGGGGAAGGGGAGATGGGAGAGGAGAAGCGTGGGAACGCAGACCAGGATCTGGTGATCGAGGTGGACCGCCTCGTGGCGGGCTACGGCGGCGACGAGCCCGTCCTCGAGGATGTGAGCTTCTCGGTCCGGCAGGGCGAGGTGCTGACCGTCCTGGGGCCGAGCGGCTGCGGCAAGACCACGCTGCTCCGTGCCCTGACCGGCCTTCTCCGGCCCCGGGGGGGCCGGATCTCCGTGGCCGGGGAAGAGATCACCGCCCCGAACGCCGGCCCTGCGCTGTCCCGGATGCGGGAGGAGATCGGGGTGCTCTTTCAGTCGTATGCGCTGCTCGAGTCGCTCAGCGTCTCGGAGAACGTGGCCCTTCCCATGCAGGAGCTGACCGACTTTCCGGGCCCGTTGATCGACGCGGCCGTGCGGCTCAAGCTCGATCTGGTGGGACTCGGCGAGTTCGGCCAACTCGTGCCCGCGGAGCTGAGCGGCGGGATGCGGAAGCGCGCCAGCCTGGCCCGGTGCATCGCCCTCGACCCCCGGATCCTGTTCTGCGACGAACCGGCGGCCGGGCTGGACCCGATCACGGCCCGGCAGGTGGACGAGCTGCTCATGGAGTTCAACACCTTCCTCGGTGCCACCCTGGTGCTGGTCACCCATGAGCTGGGAACCATCGAGAACTTCGCCAGCCGCTGCATCCTCCTCGACACGGAGGAAAAGGGGATTCTCGCCTCCGGGACCCTGAAGGAACTGCAGGGCGGGGGCGCCGACCCCCGCGTCCACAGGTTCTTCGACCGGG
Source organism: uncultured Thermodesulfobacteriota bacterium (assembly GCA_964479535.1). Classification (GTDB taxonomy): domain Bacteria; phylum Desulfobacterota; class DSWW01; order DSWW01; family DSWW01; genus S015-6. Next base: position 137,795 of record CAYZMM010000003.1, on the reverse strand, counting down.
GCGTGGGCCGGGAGAAGGGGAGGCCTTCATGAAAAGCGATGTCAGCCACTTCAAGGTGGGGCTCTTCGTCCTGGCAGGGCTGTTCGTCGCCCTGGGGGCCCTGGTGTGGGTCGGCTCCGCCCATCTGTTCGGGTCGAAGAAGACCTACGTCTCCTTCTTCGACGAGTCGGTTCGCAGCCTCGTCCCGGGAGCGGAAATCCGGTACCTCGGGGTTCCGGTGGGACGGGTCTCGTGGGTGGGCCTGACGCCGGGCGGGAGATACGCACGCGTGGTCATGCAGGTCCGGCCGGATTTCGAAATGGGCGAGCGCCTGGTCGCCTCCTTGAGGACGGACGGCCTGACCGGCATCGCCCACCTGACCCTCGAACGGCTCGCGGAGGGAGAGCGGGAGACGGTGCCCGAATTCGACTTTCCGGTGGAACACCCCGTGGTTCCCTCAAGGCCCGGCGGACTTCAAGAGCTGATGCTTTCCCTGTCCCGGATATCGCAGAAGCTGGAGACCGTGGACATGCAGGGCCTGGTCACCGCGTGGAAGGAAACCGGCCGGGAGGCGGAGGTCCTGCTTTCCGGGAAAGCGCTCCAGGAGACCCTGCAGAGCGTCCGTCAGGCCTCCGGGGTCATCCGGGATGTGGCGGACTCTGTGGGCGGCTCCTGGGAGGGCGAGGACTGGGAAGGCGTGTTCCGGGACGTGGCCGCATCCGCCGCCTCGGTTCGAAGCTCGAGCGAGCTGCTGGCCGCACAGCTCGACACGATCCCGCCGGGCACTCTGTCCGGCATAGCGACCAAGATGGACCGGATCACGGGCAGCGGCGCCGAAGCGGTCGACGAACTGAGCCGCCAGGCACGGGATTCCCTGGTCCTGCTCCGGCAGAGCATCTACGAGCTGAACCGGGTCCTCGACAATCTGAACCGGCTCGTTGCGTCGCTGCGGGAAGAGCCCTCCGAGATCCTCGCCCGCCCGCCGGACCGCGAGCCTTTCGAAAGGAAGTGATGCGCCCTTTGCTCTTGAAAACGGGAATGCTTCCGGCCCTTGCCCTGGCTGCCCTGCACCTGGCGTGCAGCCCCATCCTGCCGGTTTCCGAGCCGCCCCTGTACCACCGGCTCGCTTACGAGACGGAGGCGGTGGAATGTAACGGGTCCTTTCCCGATGGGGTCCGGGTCTGGCGGTTCAGCGAGGCCAGCCCCTTCGACCGCTCCGAGATGGCGGTCCTCGAACCCGGAGGCGAAGTCGTCTTCTCGAGCGCGCACCGGTGGGTTTCCACGCCCGGCGTTCTGGTTGCGGAGGCCCTGATCCGCGACCTGGTCCGGGACCGAACCTTTCCGCGGGTGGTGAGCGGCAACGACCCGGCGGCCGTGGCCTACGAGATCACGGGAAGGGTCTACGAATTCGGATGGCGCAAGGGGGAGGGCTCCGGCAGGGCCGTCCTGGAAGCGGAGGTCCGCCTCGTCCGAAAGCAGGGAACGCCGGAAGTGCTCACCCGGCGTCTCCACGAGGTGGTGAGCGAGCCTCTGGACGGAAACGCCGCAGGCTCCTTCACCTCCGCCATGAGCGAGGCGATGCGCCGGTTTTCCCGCCAAGTGCGCCGCGACCTGTGCGACGCCGCCGAAAAATAGGGGACGTTGTTGAATAGATTAACTTCCGGCCCATGTACGGAACGCAGATGTTGATGTTTCGGAAGTTAATCTATTCAACAACGTCCCCTATTCTTGGTTCAGAAGCCGGAGCACGGAGTCCCGGTCCAGGTCGAACCACCTCTGGTAGGCCTCGGCCACGGCAAAGGAGGCTTGCTCGCGGATGTTGGCGCAGTAGACTTCCCGGACCGTATCCCGGATCGCCTCTACGGACCTCGCGGGCGCCGTCGGAACCGCGACCACGACCGCTTCGGCCCCGCCCCTCTCGACCGCGTGCACAGAGGCCTTCATCGTGTAGCCGGACGCCAGGCCGTCGTCCACCAGAAGGACCGTCTGCCCGTGAAGGTCGGGGAAGGGCTTCCCGCCCCGGAAGAGCCGGTTTCGTTCTTCCAGTTCCCGACGGACCTTGTCCGCCTGCGCCTCGATCTGTGAAGGCGTGAGGCCGAGCTGCGCCAGGAGGTCCTCGTTCAGAAACACGGTCCCGTCGTAGCTCATGGCGCCGAAACCGGCTTCCGTGTTCCCCGGGATCTGGAGCTTCCGCGCGATCGCGAGGTCGAAGGGCAGGCCGAGCCTCTCGCGGATCGCCAGGCCCACCGGGACCCCGCCCGAGGGGATGGCAAGCACCAGGCTGTTCTTTTTGTTCCCGTACTTCTGCGTCAGCATCCGGCCGAGCTTCTCGCCCGCGTCGGTCCGGTCCTTGAACACGCGAACCTTGTTCCGATACGCTTCCTCTTCGTACACCTTCGCCTTCATGGTCATCCCCCTTTCCTGCGTTCTCCGCTTCGTACATCCTGCCGGGCACGTCGCAGCGAACGGTCCCGGCCCGCACCGCAACCCGCCCACCGATTCCCGCAAGACGCATGCCAGCGCCGCGTCCCACCAGCCGGTGGGCGTACGTGGTCGCACCGGGCCGCGCCGAAGCACGGGCCTGTACGATCGCTGCACACGCGGGCGAGGCCGTGTTCCTTTTCTTCGCAATTCCTCCTCATGCGGCGCTCTCACCGATGGCGCGGGACATCCACAAAGGCAGGGTTTGCGGGTGCCCGGAAAAGTGGCACATGACTTGCTTCGAGGGAAGGCCAAACAGAGGCGGAACCGCTGCGAAGCCGGCTCGCCCGGTTCCGAAACAAAGGAAATGGCCGGAAACAGAGATGAGACGAGGGGACGGGCATCCGCCTGTGCTCCGAGTCGGGAGGTGAAAGAATGGTACGTGGCGGCGACATGGACTACGACTGGTGGGAGAAGCGGGAGCTCATGGCCGACACGATCGTCATGCTCGACGATGATTGAGAAAGGGGGACCACGTGTTCTTGCTCGAGCTGATCTTCGCATTCCTGATTGCACTGGTGTTGAGCCTGGTCTTCGCCGTAGGCTTCCGGGGACACGGGTGGGGTGCAGGGCTTCTGTTCTTCTTCGTCCTCCTCTTCCTGTTCACCTGGGCCGGCGGCATCTGGGTGACGCCGGCCGGGCCTCTGCTGGTAGGGATCCCGTGGATGTCCTTTCTGTTCGTCGGGCTGGTCGTCGCCCTGCTGCTGGCGGCCCTGATTCCGACGGAGGATCGAAGACCCCGTACGGAAGAAGAGAGGTTGCGCAAAGAGGGATCGGCCCGGGCACAGACCTGGATCGCCCTGGACGCCCTCTTCTGGGTCCTCATCGGCGGGCTCATTCTGATGATCCTGTTCCGCTACTTCATCCGCTGACGGAGACCGGAGCAGAGACCGGGCGAAACGAGGTTCGATGAGAGCGAGCCGGAAGGAAGAGGAGACGGGTTTCATGCCGACCAAAGAGCTGGTGAAGATCGAAAAAGAGGGAGCGAGCTGGGCCATGAAGTGTGCGCTGGATCTTCTGAGCCTCGATGAGCTCCGGTTCTTTGCAAACGAGTACAAGCCCTTCTACGGCCTTGGAGGGGAGGGGACGAACGAAGGAGACGGGGTGGTCTTCGACCCCTTCGAACAGCACAAGATGTGCAGCCTGCTGTTCGCCCCGGCCTTCGGGTCCTGCGGGGCCCGGATGCTTTCCCGCGGCAACGGAAGACGCATCCCGGACCAGCGGTTCGCCGCCTTCGAAAGGGGAGCGATCGAAATGATCAAGACCGTCTTCTGCACGGACAGCTGAAAATAGGGGACGTTGTTAGGCGGTGTTGCGCAGGCCCTGGGCGATGCCGTTCAGGGTCGTCCCCAGGATGCGGTCCACGGCTTCGACCTCCGGGTCATCCTCGCGGAGCCGCCTCTTTCTCCGAAGCAGATCGATCTGCAGCAGCGAGAGCGGGTCGATGTACCGGTCCCGGTGCAGGATGGCCGATTGAAGGAAGGGCTGGTCGGCGAGCAGGTGGCTTCGCCGGCGAATCTTCAGGATCGCCTCCGTCGCCCGGTCGAATTCCGACGCGAGCGTTTCCCACAGTTCCAGACCCTCGGGATGCAGGCGCTCGATGTAGGTCCGGGCGACCTCCATGTCCGTCTTGGCGCAGATCATCTCGACCTTGCCGAGGAGGTCGTCGAAGTAGCTCCAGGACCGGGCCATCTCCCGCAGCGTTTCGAGCCCTCCCGTGCTGCCCGCGAACGCGGAGAGGGCCGATCCTGCTCCGAGCCAGGCAGGCAGGTTCAGGCGGATCTGGGTCCAGCCGAAGATCCAGGGGATGGCCCGTATCGACCCCGGCGATTCTTCTTCGTCGCTTCCCCTGTAGGCGGGCCGGGAGCCCAGGTGGAAGTGGGAGAGTTCCTGAACGGGTGTGGCGGCTCGGAAGAGCCGGAAGAGCCGCGGGTCTTCGTACACCAGGCCGCGGTACACGGGCAGGGAGAGCTCGGCGAGGCGGTCCATCACCCCGTGGTACCTGTTCCGGCTCTCCTCGGTCAGCTCGACACACCCCTCCCGGAACGATGCGATCAGCGTGCCGGTGATCAGGACCTCGAGGCTGGTCCGGGCGACCGGTGCGAGCCCGTACTTCTGACGGATGACCTCCCCCTGCTCGGTCACCCGTATGCTCCCGTCCACCGAGCCGGGAGGCAGGGCGGAAAGGGCGCGCAGCACCGGGGACCCGCCGCCTCGGCCCACGGTCCCGCCTCTGCCGTGAAAGACCGTCAGCTTCACCCCGGCGTTCCGACAGACCTCGGCCAGCTCCCGCTGAGCCCGATAGACGGCCCAGGACGCCGGAAGGATGCCCGCGTCCTTGGTGGAATCCGAATACCCGACCATCACCTCCTGGGTCCAGCCCCTTGCCTGGAGCTGTCGCCGGTAGACCGGCGTCTCGAACAGGGCCTGCATCAAGGAGGACGCCCCCTTCAGGTCTCGCAGCGTCTCGAAGAGGGGCACCACGTCCAGTCCGGAGCGGGGCGGCTCCGAGGCGAGATCCACGAGCCCCGCCTCCCGTGCGAGCAACAGGACCCGCAGCAGGTCTTCCTGGCTGCGCGCCATGGAGATGATGTACGTCGAAGCCGCCGGCTCGCCATGTTCCTGCTGGATCCTCCGGATGGCACGAAAGGTCTCCAGGGTCTCCCGTGCGCGGTCGTCGTCCGGCGGCGGCGAGCCCTCGGCGAGAAGACGGCCCTTTTCGATCTGCTCGAGGAGGGCCTCCCGGTCCGGCGTCGGCCGGTGGCAGACACGGTACAGGGCGTCCACGGTCCGGTCGAGCCGGGAAGCCTCCTGCCGCACGTCCAGCCGGTAGCCGTGGAAGCCGAAGGCGCGAACAGAAGCGAGCAGGGGGTGGAGGAGGACGTCGACCGTGTGTTGCGCCTTTACAGAGGCGAGGGCCGTGCAGATCCGTTGCAGATCCTCTTCGAGGGCGAGTGGGTCGGCGTAGGCGGACGGCCACTTGTCGGGCCCGCCGGAACCGCCGCCCTCGATCCGCCCGAGCGTGGCCTTCAGCCTCTCGTTCATGAAGGCGAGCTTCAGCCGCAACGGTTCCCCCGCGTCGCGTTTCCGGATCCTTTCCCACACCTCGGGCATCTCGTCGCGGTCCCTTTCCAGGGAAGCCTCCAGGGGCCCTGGAGGAGGCCGGATCCGGCGGGACCAGGACAGGGCCTCCCGGAGCCGGGTCAGTTCGGCCCGGTAGACGCGGATGATCCTCCGTGCGGCCCGGCGTGCCGCCTGGAGGGTGATCTCGGGCGTGACCAGAGGATTGCCGTCGCGGTCGCCTCCCACCCAGCTTCCGAACCGGACCCGCGGCGCAACGTCCAGGGTCTGTCCGAAGACGTCTGCGAAGGCCTGCCGCACTTCGCGGGCCGTGTCCATGACGCACCCGGGCAGGCGATGTTCGAGGTACCAGAGCACGTGGTCCACCTCGTGAAGAACGGAAGGCCGGTCCTCGTGCACCTCCGAGGTCAGCCAGAGCATCTCCACCTCCGCCTGGAGTGCCTCTTCGAGCCTCGCTCGCTCGAGCCCGCTCGCCTCGTGGAGCCGCAGCAGCTTGTCCGCCACGCGGGCCTGAAGGTCCATGACGGTGTGCGGCACGGCCTGCGTCGGGTGCGCGGTCAGCACGGGGGAGACATTCGTCCCAGCCAGAAGCCGGGAAGCCTCCCGGGGAGAACAGCCTCTCTCCCTCAGCCGCTGCAGGGCCCGGCGGAACGTCCCCGCCTCGGCGGGAGCGTCCGCCCCGTCGTCATGCTCCCGGTCCTGCCGAACCCGGAAGACCTGCTCCGCCGTGTTGACCAGCAGGAAGAAGAGGGCGAAGGCACGGGCCACGACTCGGAGTTCGGAAAGGGGACGCCCCTCGACGCCGGCGAGGAGCTGTTCGATCCCCGGCGCGTCGGGCAGGCCGTCGCGCCGGGCCCGGCACGCGGTGCGCAGCTGCTCCACGGCATCGAAGCAGGCCTGCCCTTCCACGCTTCGTATCACGCGGCCCAGCGCGGAGGCGAGCTTCTGAACGTCCTCGTGCACGGGACGGTGTTCGTCGTTCTCCTGCAAAGAGGGCAGGAGCGGGGTGCGAGGCTCCATTGAGGGGTCCCTTCGACGACCGGTCCGTCGGGTCGGATTCTTCAGCCGGGCGGCCACGCGAAGGACCGGCCGGCCAGAAGGTGAAGGTGCATGTGGAAAACGCTCTGGCCCCCGCCGCGCTGGCAGTTGATCACGGTCCGGTAGCCCTCCTTGGCGTGCCCGAGCTTCCCGGCCAGGTCGGCCGCGACGGTGAGCAGGCCGCCGCCGAGCCCGGCGTCATCCAGGTCGTTCAGGGTGGCGATGTGCCGCTTCGGGATCACCAGGACGTGGGTGGGCGCCTTCGGGTCCAGGTCGTTGAAGGCGAGGTAGGTTTCGTCTTCGTAGACGATCTCCGCGTCCGTCTTCTTCTCCACGATACGGCAGAACACACAGTGGTTGCCGCTTTGCTCGCTCATGGTCGGATCCTCCCTATGCGTTCGATTCCGTCCGGCACCGGGGTGTTTCGTCGATACGTGCAAACGGCAGGGAAACTTTCGCACCGTGCCGGTCATCTCACAGGCAGTCGTCGAGAAAGCGGCGCGGTCGAGCCACGGAGGCAAGGGATGATCCGGAACATCCTCGTAGCGATCGATTTCTCCGAGGTCACGGAGAGTCTCCTCGAGCAGGCCTGTATGCTGGCCGAGGCGTTCGGGGCGACGCTGCGGATCGTTCACGTGGCCGCGCCGAACCCGGCGTTCGTGGGCTTCGAGGCCGGGCCGCAGACGGTCCGGGACAAGCGAGCCGAGAACCTTCGGAAGGAGCACCGCGGTCTGCAGTATCTGGGGGAGCGGGTGCAGCGACGGGGCATCGACGTGAAGACCCTGCTCCTTCAGGGCCCCACCGTGGAAACGCTCCTGGACCAGGCCGACAAGGCGGAGGCGGACCTGATCATGGCGGGTTGCCACGGACGCGGCCGGCTGTACAAGGCGCTGGTGGGAAGCGTGAGCGAGGGAATTCTCAGGAACCCGCCCTGTCCGGTGTTCCTCGTGCCCACCGAGTAGCGGGAGCCCGTACATTCGAAAAGGAGGCCGTGCGAATGGGGAGCAGGATCCGACTGGAAGACGGAGAGCTGGCCGTGCCGGACGACCCGGTCCTCGTGTTCATCCGGGGGGACGGGACCGGACCGGACATATGGAACGCCGCGAGGCCGGTCTTCGATGCAGCGGTGGAGGCGGCCTACCGGGGAGAGAAGAAGGTTGCGTGGAAGGAGGCGTTCGCCGGCGAGCTGGGGCACGACCGGACCGGAGACTGGCTCCCCGAGGAGACCGTGGAGGCGATCCGCGAGCACCGGGTGGCGATCAAGGGACCGCTCACGACGCCGGTGGGAGGCGGCATGAGAAGCCTCAACGTACGGCTCCGCCAGACGCTGAATCTTTACGCCTGCGTCCGGCCCGTCCGGTACATCCCCGGCGTGCCGTCGCCGGTGCGGGAGCCGGAGAAGGTCGACATGGTCGTGTTCCGGGAGAACGTGGAGGACGTGTACGCGGGCATCGAGTGGAAGGAGGGGACCGAGGAGGCGGGGGAGATCATCGGCTACCTCGAGAAGTCCTTCCGCGTCAGCCTGCCCGGAGACGCGGGCATCGGGATCAAGCCGATCAGCCGGGCGAACACGAAGAACCTGGTCAGGAAGGCGGTCCGGTATGCCCTGGACAGGGGAAAGCCGAGCGTAACCCTGGTGCACAAGGGCAACATCATGAAGTTCACGGAAGGGGCCTTCCGCGACTGGGGGTACGAACTCGCCCGGGAGGAGTTCGGCGCCGAGACGGTGAGCGAGGACGACCTCTGGGAGAAGCACGGGGGGAAGGCCCCGGAGGGCACCGTGGTGATCAAGGACCGGATTGCGGACTCCATGTTTCAGCAGGTGCTCCTCCGGCCGGACGAGTACAGCGTGATCGCAACGCCGAACCTGAACGGGGACTACCTCTCGGACGCCCTGGCCGCCCAGGTCGGGGGCCTCGGCATGGCCCCGGGCGGAAACATCGGCGACGGGATCGGCCTCTTCGAGGCGACCCACGGCACGGCCCCCAAGTACGCGGGCCAGGACAAGGTGAACCCCAGCTCCCTGATCCTCTCCGGGGCGCTCATGTTCGAGTTCATGGGGTGGGACGATGCGGCGGGCCTCATCCGCAGGGGCATAGAGGCCGCCGTCCGGAACAAGACGGTGACCTATGACCTGCACCGGGCCATGGAGGGTGCGGCAGAGGTCAAGTGCTCCGAGTTCGGCCATTTGGTGGCCGAGCACATCCGGACCGGCTGAGGGGACCGGCGATCGCGTCGGCGATGCGGGACCAGAGGGCCCGGAATCTTTCTTCGTCGAATCCGGATCCGCTGACCAGCCAGGTGGCGTAGTGGGCCCCTTCCTCCGGGTCCTGAAACTGGCCGACCACGTCGAGGTGGTCGCCCACCACGGCCCCGCCGAGATCCCCCCACACCTGGCTGAGCACGGGCACGATCCCGTCGTTGACGCTCCCGTTGACCGTATATCGAAGACAGTGCTGCAGCATGTCGAGCGCTTCGTCGTCCAGGGTCGGGTAGGGATACCTGCGGTGCTCGCGGCACGTGATCCAGTAGATCAAGGCGTAGAGGGAGTGCGTGAGGGGCTGGTACAGGTTTCGCGGCCGGATCCAGAAGTCCCGGAGGTTGGGGGGAGGGGCGGCGCTTGCGAAAGAGACGTATCGGACCCCTTCCCGGTCCGGCACGGCGGCGTTGAAGATATCCATCCCTTCCGGGGTGAGCTGGACCATGGCCCCCTGATCGGTCGAGATCTCCCGGATGAACTCCCAGAACATGTCCCCCCGCTGCGGGGTGACCCTACGAAGCACGTTTTCCGCGAAATTGTCCAGGATGTTGTTCCTCTGCCCCAGGTAACGGTTGAAGTTCGCCACCGTGGCCAGAAGCCTCGCTCCGACGTAGACCGCGTATCGGCCCGCGCTGCTGGTGGCCAGAAGGGTGAGGAGGTAGAGGATGTTCCTGCCGTTCAGGCTCGTGAAGAAATTGGCGAGGGGCGTCCCGAAGTGGGGTGTGGAGAGCGTGACGGCCGTGCGTGTTCGCAGGGCGATCTCGGTTTCTTCCCGGGAGGCCCTCAGCTGCACGCCCGGGGTGAGGAGCATGCGTATGTCGAGCCCGCCGGTGGAATGACCCACGAAGTGGATCTCGTCCGCGTCGAGCCCGCCGCTCTGCCGGACGAAGTCCACGAGCCGGATGGCCCGGCGGCGGATGGAGCCGGTGGGCAGCGTGCCGACCTCGAGGATCTCGGCCGGCACGGAACGTGCTGAAAGCTCTTCCCCGAGCACCTCGGACACCCTTCGAAAGTAGTTGAACGAGCCGAGCTCGGTGAAGCCGAAGAACCCCGGTACGAGAAACACCTTTGCCATCACGCGACCCTTTTGCCTGTTTTCATTCTCTTCCTGCTCTTCCTGCCTCCCACCTGTTTGGATACCCGCCGCACTCCCTGAGTCGCGCGGCCCGGCACGGGCAACCTTTCTCCCCGGCCGGTCATCTCACTGATCAAAGCGTGTCGGAACCTGCCCATGGAAACCGCCCTGCCGTTCTTCATCACCGCATTCGTGTCGCTCTTCGCCCTCCTCGACCCGGTCGGGATCGTCCCCATCTTCGTCTTCATGACGCCCTCCAACTCGAACTCGGAGAGGGCATCCATGGCCCGCAGGGCCTGCTGGGTGGTGTTCCTGATCCTGACCTTCTTCGCCCTGACGGGAAGGACGATGTTCGATTTCCTCGGCATCACCATCGGCGCGTTCCGGATCGCGGGCGGCCTGATCCTGCTCAGAATCAGCCTGCAGATGATCGACGCACGGGTATCGCAGGCCCGCCACACCTGGAAAGAGGGCGAGGAGGGGAGGCAGAAGGAGGACATCGCCATCCTTCCCCTGGCCGTGCCCCTGTTGGCCGGCCCGGGGTCCATCTCGGGCGTCATCGTGCTGGTGAGCCGGTCGGAAGGCTGGGCCGAGTTCTCCCTCGTGCTTCTCGCGATTGCGTTGAACTCGTTGATTGCGTATCTTCTCCTGAGGCACGCGGGCCGCGTGGTTTCGCTCTTCAGGGAGGCCGGCATGGGCGTGTTCATCCGGATCATGGGCCTCCTGCTGGCGGCCATCTCCGTGGAGTTCGTCCTGAGCGGGATTCGTCTCTATTTCCGGGACGTCTGAGAGGATCTCGTTGCGACGCGCGATTCTGGTGCATCTCCTTCTCCTGGCCCTCGCATCTGCGGCGGCTCCGGTCGGACGGGCGGACACCTTCGCCGGCAAACCGGAGGCGCGCCGTGCTCGCCCCGCAGACGATGTTTCGACCGCAGATGCGGCGGGCCGCTCCCTCCCTTCCGACCTCCGGAGCGTCCTCTGGCGGATTCCGACCGTCTACAGGCATCAGCTCCTCAGCCGGGAAGGGCTTCGGACCCTCGTTTACGGTGCGCCCTTTCTGGGCGCCTCTTTCGTGGAGGAGCGGGCCGTGTCGGACGGGTGCCGGGAAAACCGTATCGGCGAGGACACGGTGGCGAACGAACTCCTCGACCTCATCGGCGATGCGATCTACCCGGCCCTTCCCGTTCCCCTCTACGCGATCGGCAGGTTGCTCGGGGAAGACCGGCTCACCGACCTGGCCCTGGACCTGGCCACGTTGACCGTTGCCGCCTTCCCGGAACTGCTCCTTTTGCGACACATCGGGGACCGGCCCAGGCCGAACGGGTCGAAGGAGTTCGTCTTCGGCGTCGACACCTGCTCCTCCTTTCCGTCGGGGCACGCGGTCCTCTCGGCCGGTCTTGCACGGCTCGCCCACGATGCGTACGGGTGGCGGGTCGGGGTCCCTCTGTACCTGGTTGCGGCCGCGGTGGGCTACCAGCGTCTGGGCGCCGGGGAGCACTACCTGGCGGACGTGGTGGGCGGATTCCTTCTGGGGTTCAGCCTGGCCGACGCGATCGTTCGGCAGCGACGCGAGGAGAGAGAATCGTCGACCCTCCGGAGCCGCATCGAAGTGCGTCCCCTTGCCGGGGGCCCCTACCGGGCTCTCGGCGTTCGAGTCATCGCCGCCTTTTAATCGTTCATTGGGGAGAGTAGTTCGGTCTCAGTCGAAGAAGAGGGCCCGCCCGGCGCGGACGGATTCGAAGGCGTAGATGTACATGCCTGCGGACCAGGCCTGCCTGTCCATGCCGCGGGCTTCGCCCGTCTCGCCGTGAAACCACTCGTTGAAGGACCAATCCCCCTCGGCGTTCATGGAGGCCAGCTTTTCGAGCTCTTCCCGGGCTTTGTCCTGCCGTCCCGCCTTGACGAGCGCGGCCACGTAAAAGCCGCCGACAAAGGGCCAGATGCCCCCGTTGTGATACTGGTGCGGAAGATTCAGGTTTCCGAAGCGGTAGTACTCGCGCCAGTCCGGGTCTCCCGGGAAGACGGGCGGGTGGACGGCCTTTACCGGGTAGGGGGAGGCGAGCCCGTGCCGCTCCACGAAGTCGAGGACGGCAGCCCCCTGGGCCGCATCGGCTACGCCGCAAAGAAGGCTCAGGAGGTTTCCGAGGCTGTCGAACCACTCGCCGTACCCACGGAAGGTCAAGTAGGGAAGATAGTAGGTTTCCTCTTCGAACAGGCGCTTGGGGGGAAGGAAGCTCTTCTCCCCCAGTTCTTCCATGCGCGCTTCGTCGAACGGGCCGGTACCGAAACCGAAGGGAACGTGACGCCAGATCCTTCGGTCTCCCCGGTACCAGAAGTGCTCGTTGATCTTCTCCCGCAGCGTCGCAGCCCTTGCAGCGTAGAGCGCCGGGTCACCGAGGAGGGTGCCCTGCGCCGAAGCCCACTCGAGGGCCAGAGAGTACAGCACGTTGACGTAGAGCCCCTTGTCCCGGACGGCGAACAGGTCCTGCCAGTCGGCGGCCTCGCTCATGGAGACGAACCCGCTCCGGTCGCCGTCCTGAAAGGCGTACCAGCGGAGGGCCTTGCGGACCGTGTCCGCGTGCCGCTCGAGCAGGCTGCTTCCACCTGTGCGGCGATGGTGGGCGATGAGGCCCAGGACGAACCAGAGTCCCCCGTCCGCGTACGCCCGGTAATTCGGCTCCAGGGACCTGCTGTCCACGTTGTTCGGTATGACGCCCAGGTCGGTCTGCGCCTTCGCAAGGGTGTCGAAGCTCGCCCGCAGGGCGGCCCGGACGGAGGGGTCGTCGACCAGCACCGCGCCGAACAGGGTGATCATGGAATCCCGCGCCCAGACCTGCGGGTAGCCCCGTTCCCTCGCAGATGCCTTCATCCCCACGGCATGGCTGCACTCCCTGAGAACCTTCACCGCCTGTGCGTAAGCCTCTTCGGTCAACTCGCTCATCCGCCCTCCAGGGCCGAAATCGGGGACAGCCACCGATTTCCGCGTCACGGCAATGTGAATGCGGAAACCAGGGTACGCAAGACCTTCAGCCCTGGCAAACGTGCTGCATGTGCACACTTGCGGTTATTTTGTTCCTTTTCTTCACACATATGCGGGAAACATTGTTTTGTCAAAGAACCTTTCCCGCAAAAGCTCATCTATTAATATTAAGTATCAGGTTCCGGGGGCGTTGTTTAACAGATTGACTTCTTCAGAAGTCAATCTGTTAAACAACGCCCTTCTAATTTTTGCACTGGCACGCGGCTTGCTGATTTCGTCGCACGAATCATGAATATCCGGGAGCCTCCGTTTGAAGGAGAGGGAGAAACATCCTCCGGGCACCCATCCTGAATGGGCGGGCCGGGAGCGCCGCGCCCTGTGCGGCGTCTGCCCGGCCGGTTGCTGGGTCGTCGTCCGGTATGACGGGGAAGGAAGGATCGCCGAGGTCCGGGCGGACGAGGGGTCGGCCTTCGGCATGATCTGCAAGCTCGGCGAACACTCCGCCGAGATCGTCTACTCGGAGGACCGCATCCGGACCCCCCTGCTCCGGAGGGGAGCGAAGGGAACCTACGACTTCGAGCCCGTCTCCTGGGACGAGGCGTACGAAAGAATCGTTGAGAGCCTGAACCGCGTGAAGGAGGCCCACGGCCCGGAAGGGGCGGCCGTCTACACCGGCCGTGGGGCCTTCGACCTGGCCATGTGCGACCTCTACCAGCCCGAGGGCGTGGCCGTCTCCTCCGCGTCGAGCGTGCTCTTCCCCTTCGGCTCGCCCAACACCCTCGGCGTGGGTGCCCTCTGCTACGTGGCCTTTGCCATGATCGCCCCGCACGTCACCCTCGGCGGCATGCTGATCAACATGTTCTCCGACATCGAGAACAGCGGATTGGTGGTCGTCTGGGGCGCCAACCCCGCCACGGACTGTCCTCCCCAGGATCTCAAACGCATCATCGCCGCACACCGAAGCGGCGCAGAAATCGTGGTCATCGACCCGCGCCGCACCATGACGGCCAAGCTCACCGACGCGGAGTGGATCCCGATCCGCCCCGGCACGGACGGCGCCCTTGCGCTCGGCATGTGCAGGGTGCTGATCGAGGAGGAGCTCTACGACGAGGCCTTCGCGCGGGACTGGACCCTCGGGTTCGACCCCTTTGCGCGTTACGTCCAGCACTTCCGGCCCGAGGTCGTGGAGCGGATCACCGGCGTGCCGGCACGAACCGTGGTCTCCCTGGCCAGGCGGATCGCCGGCGCGAAGGGAGCCTCCTCGGTCATGTACAGCGGGCTCGAATACAGCGAATCCGGGGTGCAGGCGATCCGGGCCACCCTCGTTCTCTGGGCCCTGGCCTCGCAGCTGGACGTGCCCGGCGGCCGCTGCTTCAGCATGAGGCGGAACGCCTTTCCTCTGAACCGCTCCGGACACGTTGCCAACCCGGACGTGCGGAAGGCCCTCGGCAGGGACCGGTTCCCGGTTTACAGCGCCTACCGCGGGGAATCCCACGCCATCGCGCTGCCCGAATCGGTTCTTCGGGGAAAGCCGTACCCGATTCGGGCGCTCCTGATCGTGGGCGGCTCCATCCTCACGGCCTGGCCCGAGCCCTCTGTGTGGCGGCGCACCCTGGGCGCGCTCGATTTTCTCGTCTGCGTGGACCGCCAGCTGACCGCGGATGCGGCCTACGCGGACATCGTGCTGCCCGCCACGACCCTCTACGAGGTGGAGTCGTACATGACCTACGGGCCGGTCTTCCGGATCCGCGAGAAGGTGATCGAGCCCGTCGGCGAGGCCCGCAACGATTTCTTCATCCTCTCCGAGCTGGCCGCCCGCCTCGGATACGGGCATCTCTATCCGCAAAGCGAGGAAGCGCTCCTCCACCGCGTGCTCGAGGGGTCCGGTTTCAGCCCGGAGGAAGTCCGCCGGGCAGGGGGAACCGTGCAGTCCCCCACGGACATGATGCAGTACAGGAAATGGGAGAAGGGCCTCCTGCGAGCGGACGGACAGCCGGGATTCGACACCCCTTCCGGCAAGCTCGAGATCGCCTCCACGCTGCTGGAGGAGCACGGCTACGAACCCCTGCCGGTCTACACCGAGCCCGGCGAGGGGCCGCTGGCGCAGCCCGGGCGGCTGGACGCCTTTCCCCTGGTCTTCAACTCCGGTTCCCGCGTGACCACGGACTTCCGCTCCCAGCACCACGGCATTCCGGGCCTGCTGAAGGAGCGTCCCGAACCGACCGTCACCCTGAACACGGAGGACGCCCGCGCCCGCGGGATCGTCTCCGGCGACCGGGTCATGGTCAGGACGGCCCGGGGCCACGTGTTTCTCCGCGGCCTGGTCACCGAGGACATCGCCTCGGGGTGCGTGGACGCGAACATGGGAGGGGGCGGGCCGGTCGGGCCGGAGGCCTGGCGGCAGTGCAACGTGAACGAGCTGACCGACCTCGGCAGGTACGACCCCATCTCCGGGTTCCCGGTCTACAAGGCGCTCCTGTGCGAGGTGACCCGGGCGGAAGACCATGCGGAACGGCTGCTCATGGATTCCGGCGAGCTGGGCGAAGACGACGCGCTGGCGGGCGTGGCGGCCGTGGCGGAAGAGACGCTCCCGCGGATCTACCTGGATCACAACGCCACCACGCCCGTGGATCCGGAAGTCGGCGCGGCCATGGAGCCGTTCCTGAGGGCCGGCTTCGGGAACCCCTCGAGCATCTACCGGGAGGGGACGGATGCGAGGGGGGCGGTCGAGGGCGCACGACGCCGCCTGGCCCAGCTGCTGAACTGCACGGCCAGGAGGATCGTGTTCACCGGGTGCGGGTCCGAAGCGAACAACCAGGTCATCAAGGGCGTGGCCTTCGGCTGCCGGAACGGAAGAAACCACATCGTCACCTCCTGCATCGAACACCCTTCCGTGCTCGAACCCTGCAGGTGGCTCGAATCGATCGGGTACGAGGTCACCTATCTTCCGGTGGACGCGCACAGCAGGGTCAGGCCGGAGGATCTGGCGAGCGCCGTGACCGAGCGAACCCTGCTCGTCAGCATCATGATGGCGAACAACGAGACGGGTGCCATCCAGCCGATCCGGGAGCTGGCCCGGCTGGCGAAGAACAGAGGGGTCGCCTTCCACACCGACGCGACGCAGGCGGTGGGAAAGATCCCGGTGGACATGGAGCATCTGGATGTGGACTTCCTGACCCTGTCGGGCCACAAGTTGCACGGCCCGAAAGGCGTAGGCGCCCTGCTGATTCGGAAGGGCCGGGAGATCCCGCCGCTGATTCACGGGGGAAGCCAGGAGGGCGGCCGCAGGTCGGGCACGGAGAACCTGCCCGGCATCGTGGGGCTCGGCAAGGCGGCCGAGCTCGCCCTTCAGCGGCTGCCCGGGATGGACCGGGTCCGCACCCTGAGGGACCGGCTGGAGCAGGGCATCGAGCGGCTGGTGCCGAAGGCGAGGCGGAACGGACCTCTGCGGGAGAGGCTGCCGAACACCACGAACCTGACCCTGCCGGGGCTTCGCGGGGAGTCGGTGGTGCTGGCCCTGGACCAGCAGGGCGTCTCGCTCGCGTCGGGGTCTGCGTGCCGGTCCGGGTCCCCGAAGCCCTCCCACGTGCTGCTCGAAATGGGCTGCACCGAGGAGGATGCGCACTGTGCGGTCCGCATCTCCCTGGGGCTGGGCAACACGGAGGAAGAAGTCGACCGCACCCTTGCGCTGGTGGAGGGGATACTTCGCAACGACGAGGCCTCTGTTCGTTTCGTGCCCTGCCGGTGAGCGAAGCAGGCGTCGGTCCGCAGCGGAAGGGAATGCGAAGAGCAAAAAGGCGAACCAAGGTGTGAAAGGAGGGAGGAGATGACCGTGGCCGGGTCGGCCGGGAGCCGGGGGATCGAAGTCCGTAATTACCTCAGCCCCGGTTTTTCCGAAGATGTCTCCCGGGATGTCCGGGAGGGAATGCGCGCCGACCGGAAGTTCCTTTCCAGCAAGTACTTCTACGACGGACAGGGGTCCGTTCTGTTCGAAAAGATCTGCCGGTTGCCCGAGTACTATCTGACCCGAACCGAGCTCTCCATCCTCGAGGAGAACGGGGCCCGGATCATGGAGACCTTGAACAGGGGAGACCTCGTGGAGATCGGCTCCGGCGCGAACTGGAAGGTCCGGAGGCTCCTGGACCCGCTGAAGACGCCGGTGCGGGATAAGATTCGGTACGTTCCGGTGGACGTGAGCGAGCCCGCCATCCGGGACGCGTTGCAGGAGCTGGTCCGGATCTACCCCGGCCTGAAGGTCCTCGGAATCGTGGCGGACTTCACCCAGCACCTGCACGTGATCCCCGATTACGTGCCGCGGCTGATCGTCTTTTTCGGAAGCACCATCGGGAATTTCGGCGAGGAGGAGTCCCGGCTTTTCCTCGAGGGGCTGGCCCGCACCATGAAACCGGAGGACCGGTTTCTCATCGGCCTGGACATGCTCAAGCCGAAAGCGATCCTGGAGGCGGCGTACAACGACGCGCAGGGGGTGACCGAAGCCTTCAACAAGAACATCCTGAAGGTGATCAACAACGCCCTGAACGCCGACTTCGACACCTCTTCCTTCGAACACGTTGCGTTCTTCAACGAGGAGGAGGAGCGGGTGGAGATGCACCTGTGCGCCCGCAGGCGGATGACGGTCCGGATCGGCGGCCTCGGGCTCTCTGTAAACTTCAAAAAGGGAGAGTCGATTCACACCGAGGTCTGCCGCAAGTTCTCCAGGGACTCGGCCATGAACATGTTCTCCGAGGCGGGCCTGAGCGTGGAACGATGGTTCACGGACAGCCGGGAGTGGTTCTCCCTCGTCGAACTGAAACCCCAATAATAGGGGACGTTGTAAAAGTGCCTCACGGAGGCTGTTCAAAAAGTTCCAGATGCAAGGCAGGCGAAATCCCGAGGAATGAGGCGTACTTTTCGTACGTCGAATGACGAGGGATGAAGCCGAACGCAGCAGATGGGACTTTTTCAACAGCCTCCTAAATTTTTTGGCAGTGGGTGCACAGGTAGGCGGTACGTCCCGACACCTTCTTACGGGCGAGCCCGTCCCCGCACCGGGGGCAGGTTCCTCCATCCCGCCTCTGCGGCGTGATGTACCGGGCCGGAAACCGGGAGGGGTCGGCCTTCCGGTCGATGGCCGTGGGCAGCACGTCCTCCCGCATGGCACGGAAGAGGGATTCCAGGCCGTCTTGGTCCAGTCCCTTCACCTTCGCCCTCGGGTCGATCCCGGCCTGGAAGAGGATCTCGTCGCTGTATACGTTGCCGAGCCCTGCCAGGAGGTTCTGGTTCATGAGGGCGTTCTTCACGGTCCCGCGCGAATTCGAGAGGATCTCCTCGAAGGCTTCGAGGTCCAGTTCCGGGGCGAGGGCGTCCGGGCCGAGTTCCTTTTCCGACACGAGCGTTTCGGGTGCGCGGGTGAGCCCGATCTTCCCGAGCTTACGCTGGCAGTCATAGGCGAGGGAGTAACCGTTGGAGAATCGTAGCAGCAGCCGGGCGTGATCCGGCTCCTTTTCCGGTTCCTTGAAATACCTGAGAAAGCCGGTCATCCCGAAGTGGAGCACCAGCCAGCAGGCGTCGCCCGTGTCCGCGAAGAGGTATTTGCCGTGGCGTCGCGTGGACCGGAGGGCGTTCCCTTTCAGCCGGCGGATCAGCCGCGAAGGGCTGACCGATTCGAGCAGGTCCGTATCCGCAACGGAAACGGACTCGATCTTCTTGTGCAGGGATGTGGCATCGAGATACCGTTTGAACACTTCCACGTCCGGCAGCTCCGGCATGGCGCCCTCCTCGGTCGATCACCGCTTTCCCGCAAGGGCATGCAAGGCCCGTACCCGTTGGCGGCGAAGGGGTAAAGGGAACACCGGACGGGGACGGGAGTGAGTCCCCGTGTACCTTGTGCACAGGCGATCGCAGCGCTGTTCCTCTTCTACACGTTTGTCGAGGTCGTCGGACCTCGTGGCGGGCCGGACGGCGTGAATTCTCAGGGTGGCACGCGGCTTGCTCGTCGAGGCAAAGAAAGGAGAAGCGATGAAGCCCCTTTCGACGCCACGGATCCTTCCCATCGTCCTCGCCGCCTGCCTTCTCGCTGCGGCCCTGTGCCTGCCTTCCTGCGCGGTCAACCCGGTCACCGGGGAGAAGGAGCTGATGCTCCTGTCGCGATCCGAGGAGAAGGCGCTCGGTGAGCGCACCGACGAGCAGATCGTTTCCACCTACGGGGTCTATGACGACCCGGAGCTGGAAGGATACGTGCGACGCATCGGTCAGGACCTGGTTCCGCATTCCCACCGGTCCGGACTGGACCACACGTTCCGGGTCCTCGACTCGCCCGCGGTGAACGCCTTTGCCGTGCCCGGCGGGTATGTCTACCTGACCCGGGAGATCCTCGCCTACATGAACAGCGAAGCGGAGCTCGCCGGCGTGCTCGGCCACGAGATCGGGCACATCAGCGCCCGGCACACAGCGCAGCAGTACAGCCGCGCGCAACTCGCACAGCTCGGCCTCGGCCTGGGCAGCATTCTTTCCGAGGCCTTTCGCGACTACGCGGAACTGGCCCGGTTCGGCGTGGGGCTGCTGTTCCTGCGCTACAGCCGCGACGACGAGCGCCAGGCGGACGACCTGGGGGTGGAGTACGCCACCCGTGCCGGGTACGACGCCGCCGAGATGGCGGGCTTCTTCGAGACCCTGAGACGGAAGGGAGAGGATTCCGGGGCCGGCAGCCTGCCCGGCTGGCTGTCCACGCACCCGGACCCCGCGGACCGCCAGGGAGCGGTCCGGGAGAAGGCGCAGACGTGGAAGCGGCAAACCGGAAAGGCGCCCTATCGCGTCAGGCGGGAGGCCTACCTGCGCGAGATCGACGGGATCGTCGTCGGCGAGGACCCGCGCCAGGGCTACGTGGAAAAGGGCCGGTTCTACCACCCGGAGATGAAGTTCAGCTTTCCCGTCCCGGACGGCTGGAAGGTGGAGAATGCGGCTTCCCGGGTCCGGATGATCGAGCCGAACCAGCAGGCGGTGATCCTCTTCTTCGCGCCCGCCGCCTCGTCGGCCCGGACGGCGGCCCGGGACTTCTTCTCCGAGTCCGGAGCGAACGTGCTCTCCTCGGAAGCGGTGCAGGTCAGCGGCCTGGACGCGCAGCGTGTCATCGCCTCCTGGTATACCGACCGGGGGGAGCTGAAGGGGATGGTCCTGTTCATCGAAAAGGGCGGCTCGGTCTTCGGCTTTCAGGGGCTCGCCCCTGCGGCGGCTTTCGACGGCTACCAGGGCGTGTTCAGGAACACGATGACCGGCTTCCGCGCCCTGGACGACCCGGACCGCCTGCGCAGGGGGCCGTCCCGCCTGCGGGTTCGAACCGTCGCCGCCTCCGGAGACCTGCGCTCCGCACTCTCGTCCCTCGGCGTGAGCGGTGAAGAGCTGGCCTTTCACGCCCTTCTGAACGGCATGTACCTGGAGGATCGAGTCGAAGCCGGTTCGAAACTGAAGGTCGTGTCCCGATAACCGGGCGCGGAACAGGGGACGTCCCCTGAGTTGGGTTCAGGCGCTTCGGGCGTGCTGCAGGAGGCGGATGGCCTCTTCCACCTCGTTCAGGGAGCCGGCCACCGTGATCACGTCGTTGGCGGCGATCTCGCTGTTCCGGTCGGGCACGAGCAGGCTGTCGCCGCGCTGGATCATCAGTACGGCCACGCCCTGGGGCAGGACCAGTTCGGACAGGCGGATCCCCGCGAGTTCCACGTTCTTCAGCTTCACCTCCCGGATTTCCAGGTTTTCGTCCACGTCCGGAAACAGGGAGATCGCCTCCGGGTTCAGAACCATTCCTTCCATGATGAGCATGGTGGAGTAGGCCGGGTTGATGACCCGAACGCCGAGCTTCTGGAAATCCGGGTTCTTCGCGGGATCCTGCACCCAGGAGATGACGTTCGGCACGTCGAGGAGCAGGCGGATCATCCGGCAGAGCTGCAGGTTCGCCTCGTCGTCCTCCTCCACCACGACCACGCAGCGGGCGTGCTCCGCGCCCGCTTTCCGGAGCGCCTCGGCCCGTATCCTCTTCGCCTCGGTGGCCGGCACGTCGGAAGGCTCCGATGCGAGGTCCGTGCACAGCAGCACCGTTTCCTGGCCGTGTCCCTGCAGACGCTGGGTGAGCAGCTCTGCAAAGCGAGCGCAGCCGATGACGAGAACGAGGTCCCTGCCCGTAGAGGGTTCGGGTCCAAACACGTTGAACAGGAGCGGGGAAAGGGTGCAGGTGACCACGGCCACCAGGATGATGGCCGAGTAGACCGCCTCGGAGATCGCCTCCAGATCCAGGCCGATGGCCGCGGCCGCGATGAGCAGCGACAGGCGCGAGCTCATGAGAAGGCCGGCCGCGAGGGTCTCGCGCCACGAGAACCCGACACGGTACAGGAGCGACGGCAGGAGCTTCACCGCGTAGGCCACGACCAGTAGGAGCGGCAGGCTCAGCAGGGCTTCCCGTGATTCGAGCAGGGCGGGCAGATCGAAGGAGACGCCCACCATGATGAAGAAGATGGGGATGAAGAAGCCGTAGCCGATTGCGTCCAGCTTCTCGCGCAGGGGGGAATCCTCCCGGTCCGAGAACAGGGAGAGGATGAAGCCTGCGAGAAAGGAGCCGAGGATGATCTCGATGCCGAGCGTCTCGGCCAGGACGATGAAGACGAGGGCCAGGGCGAGCGCGCCCCGCAGCTTGATCTGGGAGGTGGCCGAGGAGATCTCCTCGATGAGCCTCTGTGCCGGCAGGTGGTCGCGAAACAGGCTGGCCACGCGGTACGCCACCACAAAGGCCGCGATGAGAAGAAGGACGAGCAGGAGCTCGAAGGTGGGCCCGCGACTCCGGAGGAGCACGTAGACGCTTATGAGAAAGATGCTCAGGAAATCGGCCACCATGGCGGATGCGAGAACGAGCTGACCGAACCGCTCGTTCATGAAGCCCCGCTCCTTCAGGACCGGAGCCACGACACCGAGCGACGTGGTGGCCAGGATCAGGGAAAGGATCCACGGGTCGACCATCGGGTCCAGCCGAGCGAGCAGGAAGGCGCAGCATGCGGCCAGGACCAGGGTCAGGACGAAGGTGACGACCCCGAGGACCAGGTGGTTCGAGACCCATCGCTTCCACAGGGCACCCTTGCGTTCCCCGCTCTCGAGTACCCCCCCAAAGTCGATCTCCAATCCGCAGAGAAACATGAGAAAGGCGAAGCCGAGTTCCGAGAGGATGCGAAGCACCGTGCTCTCCTCCACGATCCCGAACCCGCTCGGCCCGATGACCATCCCCGCCGCGATCTCCCCGATGACGATCGGAATGAAGATCCGCTTGACCCGGGACAGGGCGATGGGCACGAGAAAGGAGAGCCCCAGGACCACCAGGAGCGGAATGAAGGAGAGGGTGGTTTGGTTCATTGATTCTCCTGTGCACATGTTGCACAGCTCGTTCCAGCCTGTGCAGCTGCGGTACGTGAGATCTTGGATGCCGCTTCCCGTCCCTCGATCCTTCGGCGGCTGCTTTCGGCAGGGCACCTCGAGCAAGGAGCATGCCAGCAGGGCCCGGTTTTTGCAACGTCCTCCGAGGAGCCGCTGCCGGCCTGTCCGCCGGTGATGGAGCAAGAACGCGAACTTCCCATCCGGAGAAGAACGAATGCCGCAAGCAAGGATCCTGACCCTGACCATGAACCCCGCCATCGACAAGAGCACGGCAGTGGACAACGTCATGCCCGACAAGAAGCTGCGGTGCGGTGTGCCCCGGTTCGACCCGGGGGGGGGCGGCATCAATGTCTCGAAGGCGATTCGAGCGCTGGGGGGCGAGTCGATCGCCCTGTACACGGCAGGGGGCCCGCCGGGCGGTCTTCTCCGCAGACTGCTGGAAGAGGAACATCTCGAGCAGGTGGCGATCGAGGTCGAGGGATGGACGCGCGAGAACCTGACGGTGTACGAGAAATCCACGGAGCAGCAGTTCCGTTTCGGTATGCCCGGCCCGAAGCTCACGGAAGCGGAATGGCAACGCTGCCTCGAGGAACTGGGCCGGGCGGACCCGGCTCCCCGTTACGTCGTGGCGAGCGGAGGCCTTCCCCCGGGGGTGCCGGAGGACTTCTACGGCCGCGTGGGACGCTGGGCGCGAGAGCAGGCAACGGAACTGATTCTGGACACGTCGGGAGAGCCCCTTTCCGCCGGGATCCGGAGCGGGGTCTTCCTGATCAAGCCGAACCTGCGCGAACTGGAGTCCCTGGCGAAGGGGCCGGTCGAAGAGGATTCCGACCGGGTGGACGTCGCACGACGAATCGTGCAGGAGGGGCGGAGCGAACACGTGGTGGTCTCCCTGGGGAGCGGCGGCGCCATCGGCGTCTGGGGAGAGCACTGCGAGCAGTTCCCGGCCCCCACGGTCCCGGTCAGAAGCAAGGTCGGGGCCGGAGACAGCATGGTCGCGGGCATCGTCCTCGGTCTTGCCCGGGGGGAGTCGTTTCCGGATGCCGTCCGTCGCGGCCTGGCTGCGGGCGCGGCAGCCGTGATGACACCGGGAAGCGAGCTCTGCCGCCGCGAGGATGCGGAAAGGCTGTACGAGCGCATGGCGTCGGGGCCTTGAGGCAACTCGAGGAATGGAAAGGCGAAACGGGCGGTGGCTGCGCTCGATGACGCCCGGCCGAACCGTCATCCGCTCGTGTCTGCGATGTCTTCGAGCGCATCGCGGGCCTGTTCGAACGAGCACCGGAAGCCCTGATCGACGAGCCTCCCGGGCACGGCGCGGTGGCTGTTGAGGAAAGCCTGCGCCATCTCGCCCAGCACGGCCCTGAGCGCGAACGCAGGGGCCGGCAGCACCGCGGGGCGGCCGAGCACGTCCCCCAGGGTCCGGGCGAAGTCCCGCTGCCGAACCGGCTGTGCGGTGAAGTTGTAGGCGCCCCCGGCCCTTTCGTTCCCCACGAGGAAGTAGGCGGCGTTCAGGAGGTCCTGAAGGTGAATCCACGGGAACCACTGCCCGCCGTCTCCCAGCGGGCCGCCCAGGCAGAGCCGGAAGGCGGGGAGCATCTTCGCCATGGCGCCTCCGCCGGGCCCGAGCACGATGCCGAAGCGCATGATGCAGACACGGGCGCCCTTTTCCTCCGCCCTCCGGGCCTCCGCCTCCCAGTCCTTGCTGATCCCGGCGAGAAAATCGTCCCCCGGCGGCTCGTCTTCCGTGAGGCGGTCGTCTCCGCGGTCCCCGTAGTATCCGACTGCAGAGGCGCTGCAGAGGACGGTGGGCCGGTCCGCCGGCAGGGCCTCGACCAGGTTGCGGGTCGTCCGTATGCGGCTGTCGTACATGGCCTGCTTGTGCTTCTCCGTCCACCAGCGGAAGAGGGTCTTGCCGGCAAGGTGCACCACCGCGTCCGTGTCGGCCAGCTCTTGCTGCCAGTCGCCGGACTCGGTGAGGTCGGCCTGGAGGAACCGGTAGTTCGAGTGGCTCACCGGCGACGACGGAGCCGACGTGCCCAGGCCGACCACCCTGTGATCCTTTTCGAGCAGAAAGCGCGTGAGATGGGTGCCGACGAACCCACCGGCGCCCGTAATCATGATCTTCATGAGAACACCTCCGCAAAGGCTGCGGCAAAAATCACCGGCATCCTGCAATGAACTGTCTGCACCATGATTCCCTCCCTTGTCTCCCCCTGGTTTCGCAAGAACCTCATGCGCAGCAATGCCCGTGCCAGCAAGGCGTGCAAGATCGGCACACCTCGCCGGGAAGACCGTGAGGATCCCGAACACCCTCCTGCGGGCGTTCAGGCCCGTCGCCGCGGCGCCTGCGCACATGGGGCAGCCCCCTTCCGCCGGCTGGCACGAGCCTTGCTGTGCCAACGAGGCGGCTGGAGAGATTCACCTGATCCCGGAATGGAGGAAGAGGACCATGGCGCTCGAATCGATCAACCCGGCGACCGGAGAGTTGCTGGAATCCTACGGGGAAATGTCGCCGGGCCAGGTAGAGGACATCCTGGACCGGTCCCACGAGGCGTACGCGTCCTGGAGGGCCGTACCCCTGCAGGACCGGGCCGCAGCCATGAAGGCCCTGGCGGCCCTGCTCGCGGAAAAGGAGAAGGAGCTGGCCGTGCTCGCCGCAAGCGAAATGGGCAAGACCGTGCGGGAAGCCGGCTCCGAGGTGGAGAAGTGCTCCTGGGTCAGCACCTACTTCGCGGAAAACGCGGCCCGCTTTCTCGCCCCGGAGGCGATCGAGACGGACGCGAGCCGGAGCTTCGTCACCTTCAAGCCGATCGGGGTGATCCTCGGGGTCATGCCCTGGAACTTCCCGTACTGGCAGGTCTTCCGGTTCGCCGTGCCGGCCCTCATGGCCGGCAACGTCTGCGTCCTGAAACACGCTTCCAACGTGTCCGGCTGCGGGCTGGCGATCGAGGGCCTCTTCCGGGACGCCGGGTTTCCGGAGAACGCCTTCCGGACCCTCCTCGTGGGAAGCGGCAAGGTGGACGCGGTCATCGAAGACCCCCGCGTCCGGGGCGTCTCCCTCACGGGGAGCACGGGGGCCGGCAAGGCGGTGGCCGCGAAGGCGTCCGAGATGCTCAAGAAGACCGTGCTGGAGCTGGGCGGCAGCGACCCGTACGTCCTGCTCGAGGACGCGGACCTGGAGGCGGCGGTGGAGAAGTGTGCGACGAGCCGCCTCCTGAACGCGGGGCAGAGCTGCATCGCGGCCAAGCGGTTCATCGTGGTCGAGTCGAGGCGGGAGGAATTCGAGGACCGGCTCACGGCCCGGATGAGGGAGGTCCGGATGGGGGATCCGCTCCTGGAGGACTCGGACATGGGCCCCCTGGCCCGGCTCGACCTGCGCGACGACCTGCACCGCCAGGTGACGGAGAGCATCGACCAGGGGGCGAGGTGTCTCACCGGCGGAACCGTGCCGGAAGGGCAGGGCGCCTTCTACCCGCCCACGGTCCTGACCGATGTCCCGGCAGGCTGCCCGGCCTATTCGGAGGAGACCTTCGGCCCGGTGGCGGCCATCCTTTCCGCACGGGACGAGAAGGAGGCCCTGAAGAAGGCGAACGACAACGCCTATGGCCTGGGCGCGGCGGTGTTCACCTCGGACACGGAGAGAGGCGAACGGATCGCGGCGAACGAGATCGAGGCGGGAAGCTGCTTCGTGAACGATTTCGTGCGGTCCGACCCGAGGCTTCCCTTCGGCGGGGTGAAGGCGAGCGGCTACGGCCGCGAGCTCTCCCTCTACGGCATCCGCGAGTTCGTCAACGTGAAGACCGTTTATGTTGCGTAGCCCTCTGCTTCCTTGTAATTGTAAGATGAACAGCGACGAGTGCGACGCCGAGGACCGGGACGAAACCGAGAGCGCGAAAGGCACGAGGAGGCCGGCATGACCGAGAGCGCCGAGGCCCTTCCGCCCGAAGGACTCGTGAAGAGCCCCACCGGCATCGAGGGTCTGGACGAAATCACCGGCGGAGGCCTCCCGAAGGGCAGGCCGACGCTCCTGTGCGGAGGAGCCGGGGCGGGCAAGACGCTCCTGGCCATGCAGTTCCTCCAAAGGGGCGCAGGGTCGTACGGCGAACCCGGGGTCTTCGTCTCCTTCGAGGAGACCGACCGGGAGCTGGAGACGAATTTCTCCGGCCTGGGGCAGGGCCTGCACGATCTCCTTTCGGTGGGAAAGCTCCTGATCGATCACGTCTACGTGGAGCGCTCCGAGATCGAGGAGACGGGCGAGTACGACCTGGAGGGGCTCTTCGTGCGCCTGGGCCATGCCATCGACTCCATCGGCGCGCAGCGCGTGGTGCTGGACACGATCGAGGCGCTCTTCTCCGCCTTCTCGAACGAGGCCCTCCTGCGGGCCGAGCTTCGCCGGCTGTTCCGGTGGCTCAAGGAGAAGGGCGTCACGGCCGTGGTCACGGCCGAGCGGGGTGACGGCGGGCTTTCCAGGCACGGCCTGGAGGAGTACGTGGCCGACTGTGTGATCCTCCTCGACCACAGGGTCGAGGACCAGGTCCCGGTGCGCAGGCTGCGGATCGTGAAGTACAGGGGATCCAGTCACGGCACGAACGAGTATCC
Source organism: uncultured Thermodesulfobacteriota bacterium (assembly GCA_964479535.1). Lineage (GTDB taxonomy): Bacteria > Desulfobacterota > DSWW01 > DSWW01 > DSWW01 > S015-6. The sequence goes on along the minus strand of CAYZMM010000003.1, from coordinate 110,891 downwards.
CTTTGTCATCTCTCCGGAAGGCTTCTCGCTCGTTCCGATCACATCGTTCGGACTGGGTTACCCGGTCTGCAGCGAGACCGTCTCGACAGGCGTCCCGGGCCTGGACGAAATGCTCGACGGAGGCGTCTATCGAGGCTCCACCCTCCTGCTTTCGGGGCCTCCGGGCTCGGGAAAGACCAGCTTCGCGGCGGCATTCGCAGAGTCGGCGTGCGGCCGGGAGGAGAAGGGGCTCTTCGTGGGGTTCGAGGAGTCGGAGGAGCAGATCCGCCGAAACATGCTCTCCATCGACATCAACCTCCTGCCGTGTGTGCAGGAAGGAAAGCTTCTGTTCCGGTGCATGCGCCCCACCGCCTACGGCCTGGAGCACCACCTCTCCCTGTTCCAGAAGGCCTTCCACGAGCACGGTCCCGGCTTCGTGGTGATCGACCCGGTCTCCAGCCTCTTCACGGCAAACGCCGGGCCCCTCGGCAGCGAGGTGCTGACCATCCTCGTCGATTGGCTGAAGAGCAGGGGGGTCACCACGGTGTTCACGGATCAGGTGGCCGGGTCGCGTTTCGAGAAGGGGCTGCACGGGAACATGTCGGCCGCCATCGACTGCTGGGTGGTGTTGCAGAATCTCCAGAGCGAGGGGGAGTTCAAGCGCTTTCTCTATGTCGCCAAGACCCGCGGGCGGAAGCAGAGCCAGGAGGTCCGCGAGTTCAGGCTCACCGACTCGGGCATCGAGTTCCCGGGCGGCCGGGGTTGACCGGGAAGCGGGCCCCACCGGCCAGAGGCGTCGAAGGACACTGCGGCGGGAGAGCCGCCGCCGAAAGGGGGTATTGATGGAAGGGCGGAAGCAAGGAGACACGGACTTGCCGCCGGGAGGTCCCGGGCAGGGGGGGCCGGGCGGGGCGGAGACCTGGGCGCTCAGGCTGTACGTTGCGGGCAACACGCCCAAATCCGTGCAGGCCCTGGCCAACCTCAAGCAGCTCTGTGAAGAGCACCTGAAGGGTCAGTACAGCATCGAGGTGATCGATCTCCTCGAGAACCCGCAGCTGGCCGCCGGGGACCAGATCCTCGCGATTCCCACCCTCGTCCGGAAGCTGCCGCCTCCGTTGCGGAAGATCATCGGCGACCTGTCGGACACCGAGCGTGTGCTGGTGGGGCTGGACTTGAGACCTGCATGAGGAGCGGGTGCAGGCAAGCCTTGAAACCGCATCCAAGAGAAGAGGCAGAACATGGCATCCGGCAAGTCGAAGGCAGAGAAGTCCCCCGGTACGGAATACCTCCTGACGCTCTATGTGTCGGGCACCAGCCCGAAGTCGGTGCGGGCGATCCGGAACATAAACAAGATCTGCGAGGAGCACCTGAACGGCCGCTACCGCCTCGAGGTGGTGGACCTCTACCAGCAGCCCGAGAGGGCCGAGGAGGCCCAGGTCGTGGCTGCGCCCACACTGATCAAACGGCTCCCCCTACCCATTCGCCGTCTCGTGGGGGACCTGGCGGAAACGGACAGAGTCCTGGTGGGGCTGGGCCTGAACGGGGCGGGCAAATAAGGAGGACGAGGGCGAAGAACGTGTCGTCACACGCCGAACAGGACGATCCGGCCCGGGGAGAGCTTCTTCAAGAGATGCAGGACTTGAAAGAGAGGCTCCGGGAGGCGGAAGAGACCCTGCAGGCGATCCGAAGCGGAGAGGTGGACGCCCTGGTGGTCTCCGGGCAGGGCGGCGAGAGCGTCTTCACCCTGAAGGGCGCCAACTACGCCTACCGGATCTTCGTGGAATCCATCAACGAAGGCGCCGCCACCGTGGCGGCCGATGGGACGGTGCTCTACTGCAACGGCCGGTTTGCGGAAATCATGCAGCAGACTCCGGAAGCGGTCCGGGGCGCGCGGATCTTCCGCTTTCTGGACCCGGAAGCCCGGGATCGTATCGAAACCCTCGTGAAGCAGGGCCTTCAGGGGAGTGCAAGGGGAGAGGTGGACCTCTGCAAGACAGACGGAAGCCTGCTTCTGCCGGTTCAGGTTTCCTGCCGGGGCATGGACATGGAGGACGTGCCCGCCGTCTGCCTCCTGCTCACGGACCTCACGGAGAGGAAGCGCAGCGAGGCCGGTCTGAGGAAGGCGTACGAAGAGCTGAGGGCCTCTCAGGAACAACTGCGGGAGCAGGCCGCCGATCTGGAGCGAAAGAACGTGACCATGCGGGAGCTCATCGGACAGATCGCGCAGGAGAAGCGCGAGGTCAAGGAAGACGTGGCGGCGAACATCCGGGACTCGGTGCTGCCGATCCTGGAGAAGTTCCGGGTGGAGGACGGGTTCGCGCCTCACGTGAAGGCGATCCGCCGGCTCCTGGAGGACCTCGCCTCGCCCTACAGCCGCGAGATGGCCAAGATCGGATCCAAGCTGACCCTGAAGGAGATAGACGTCTGCAGGATGATCCGGGGCGGGCTCACCAGCAAGGAGATCGCCGATTCCATGAACGTGTCCACCCAGACCGTGGAGAAGCACAGGAAGAGCATTCGAAGGAAACTGGGAATCGCGAACAAGCCCGTCGAGCTCGGCTCCTTTCTGAACAACCTCTGAAGGGCGGTGATGAAGAAGAACGCGGATGTCCCTCTGGTCTACAACCTGTTCCAGCGGCTCGTCGGCTCCATGCCCGCGTGGCGGCGTCACCTCGACCGGATCGCGTCCATGGGGTTCAACTGGGTCTTCCTGAACCCCTTCCACCAGACCGGGCTGTCCGGCTCCCTCTACGCCGTCCGGGACTACTACTGCTTCGCGGACATCTTCATCGGGCCCGGGGAGAAGACGCCGGAGGAACAGCTCCAGTCCTTCATCGAGGAGGCCCACGCGCAAGGCCTGCGGGTCATGATGGACCTGGTGATCAACCACACGGCCGTCGATTCCCCTCTCACCGTGGATCACCCGGAGTGGTACATGCGGGACGACGAGGGCGGGATCCGCCACCCCGGGGCGCTCCGGGACGACGAGTGGGTCGAGTGGGGGGATCTGGCCGAGATCGACAACGAGAGCGCACCGGATCGCGAAAAGCTCTGGAACTACTGGGTGCGGCTCGCACGGCACTACGCCTCCCTGGGCGTGGACGGCTACCGGTGCGATGCGGCGTACCAGGTGCCCGCGAAGCTCTGGGAATTCCTCATCGGGGAACACCGGAAGCGCTTTCCGGAGAGCGCCTGGTTCGCCGAGACGCTGGGCTGCGAGGTGGAGGAGACCCTGGCCACCGCCCGGGCCGGGTTCGACTACATCTTCAACAGCCTGAAGTGGTGGGATTACCGCGAGGACTGGGCCCTGAAACAGAACGGGAAGCTCCAGGGCAGGGCGCGCTCGGTCGGGTTTCCCGAGTCCCACGACACGGAACGGCTGGCCGAAGAGCTGGACGGCGACCGGGAAGCGGTCAAGCAGCGCATGTACTTCACCGCCTTCACCGCCACGGGCTGGATGATCCCCCTCGGTTTCGAGTGGGGGTTCCGGAAGCCCTGCGACGTGGTGAATGCCGCCCCGGAGGATTTCGAGGAACCCCGGTACGATCTGACCGGAGAGATCCGTGCCGCCCTGGCCCTGAAATCGGAGCACCCCGTACTCCGCGAAGACTGCCCCATGGCCGAGGTGCCCGCGGACAACCGGCACGTGACGGTCCTGCACCGGCGGTCCCTGGACCGCTCGCAGGAGGCCCTCCTGCTGGTGAACACCGACCCCCGGAAGGAGCAGGCGGTTCAGGTGGAGCCCGGTTCGCCCTTCACGGACCGGGGAAGGGCGAAGGACCGCTCGCCCGAGGCAGGGGGAGAGGTCCCGGAGGGAGACCGGTGGAGGCTCCGGCTGGCACCGGCAGGGCTGAAGCTCTACATCGTCAATCACTGACGAGGAGGGCCACCGGAAGCCTGCACAGGAGTTCCGCCGCGGACACGCTCCCCTGCCCGGAGATCCTCTCCCCGGTGAAACGCTCGACCCAGTGCCGGGGGGCCTCCCCGGGCAGGGCGAGCCGGGTTTCGCCCCAGGCCTCCGGGGCGATCCGCAGGTTCGGCCCCGGCTCGAGACGGCCCGCGTGCCGGGTCACCGCCGCAACGGCGGTCTTCCCGTCGCGGACGCGGGCGAAGGCGACCAGGTTCCCCCCGCGCTCTCCGGATGGCTGCAGCGGCTCGTAGCCGCCCGCGAGGAACAGCCCGGGGTTCTCCCTCCGCACCGCCAGGGCCTCCCGGACGACGAAGAGCTTGATCTCCCCGTTCTCCGGAGCCGCCGAAAGCGCGTCGATCAGGCCCGCCCGGTCGTGCCCGGCCCGCTCCACGATCCCGGCGAGGGCATCCGCCCTCTTCTCGTAGTCCACGGACCGCCGGTTGTCCGGGTCCACGAGGCTGAAGTCCCACAGCTCCGAGCCCTGGTAGAAATCCGGAACGCCGGGGGCGGCGATCTTCAGGACCGTCTGGGCCAGGGAGTTGAAGACGCCGAGGAGGGAGATCTTTCTCCAGTACTCGGTGAAGTCCTGGAGGAAGGCGTGGCTCGCATCCGGATCCATGATCTTCCCGGCAAACCCGGTCAGGGCCTTTTCGTACGCCTCGTTCGGGGCGAGCCAGGAGGACTCCCGCTTGCCCTCCCGGCAGGCCTTGACGAGGTAGTCTTCCAGCCGGGAGGGGAAACCCTCGGCGTGAAGCCCCTCGAAGGGCGCGGCGCCGAGAAGGATCTGGTAGAGGGCGTACTCGTCGTTTCGACTCGGGCACGCGCGGCCGCGGAGGTGCTCCTTGTGCCCCACGTTCAGCTCGTGCCAGCGGTCGAGCCGACGGGCCCACTCGCGGGGGTCTTCCGAGATCGCGTGGAGCCGGGCCCGGACGTCCTCGCCCCGTTTCGTGTCGTGGGTGGACGACGCATTCAGCGTGTGGGGCCACTGCTCGACCCGTTCGGCCTGAAAGGCGTGGAACGCATCGGCGGGGCAGCCGAGGGCGGAGGGGTCGCAGCCGACTTCGTTTCGCGAGAGGAGGCGGTTGTACTGGTAGAAGGCCGTGTCCTCGACGCCCTTTGCGGTGAGGGGGCCGGTGTACTGCTGAAGGCGCATGACAAAGGCGATCCAGTCCGCCCGTTCCGCCTCGGGCATGTCCTCGAGCGTGGCGCGCAGGATCGACGAGCCGATCAGATCGAGCTCTCTCCGAAAACGGGGGGCCGTCTCCTTGCTACGTTCCATGACCCTGGCGATCGTGACCCGGTCCCTCGGGTCGAACACGCCGGGGCTCACGTAGGTCCGGTAGACCGGGAAGTTCACCAGGACTTCCACCAGGGCCTGCCGCAGGGCGTGCATGGTCAGGTCGTTGCCTTCCCGGCTCCAGGCGGTCACGGCCCGCAGCCAGAGGGCCAGGTTGTCGATGTCGCCCGCCATGTGCTTCTCGATGATGTTCCGCTTGCCTGCCTCCACCAGTTCCTCGAAGGAAGACCGGGAGCCAATGAAGGCCTCGTACACCTCCTGCATCGGCTCGGCCTCTTCCCCGGCCGCCAGCAGGCCCCCCACGGCGTTCAGGAAGTCGTAGCCGGTGGTGCCCTGGACGGGCCAGGAGGCGGGCAGGGGCTCGTCCGCCTCCAGGATCTTCTCCACCACCACGTAGAGGTCCGGAAAGCGGCTGCGCAGTTCCCCGAGGTAGCGGTCCGGGTCGTAGAGGCCGTCCACGTGATCGATCCGGATGCCCTGCACCGTGCCGTCTTCGATCAGTTCGAACAGGAGGCGGTGGGTTTCCCCGAAGACCTGGTCGTCCTCCACGCGCAGGCAGATCAGGTCGTTGATCGAGAAGAAGCGACGGTAGTTCAGCTCCTCGGTGCCCACCTTCCAGTAGGAGAGGCGGAAGTTCTGTTCGCCCAGCAGGCGGTCGAGCATCTCCACGTCTCCCCCGCCGCCGGTGTCGTCTGCCGGGTTGATGTGGCCGAGCGCTTCGTCGACGTGGCTCCGCACCCACGGGTAGGTGGAGCAGAGCTCCCAGAGCAGGTCCCTGACGAAGGAGGAGAAGGGGAATCCGGGGTTTCGCCGGGTCTCGGTTTCCAGATCGTCGATGAACCGGATCAGGGCAAGGAGCTTGGCCAGGTCCTCCACGGGCAGGTCGGTCCTCGCCTTCAGGTCCTGCAGGCCGTGCCGGAGGATCCGGTTGTAGGTCCGTATGGCGATCGGCAGCCGCAGCTCGTAGTATCGGATCTCGAACCCTTCCTTGCCGTAGGTGAGACGAATCTCCCCCTTTTCGAGACACCTCGCATAGAAATCGCCCAGGAACGGGGCGAGGACCCGTCCCCGGATGTTCTCGTACGGGTGGTCCCAGAGGATGTCGAAGAACCGGTGGTACCGGGACCGGCCCCCGTTCTCCAGGACGTCCATGAGCAGGCCGTTCCCTCCGTGGAAGGCCCGGTGGTTCGGCACGATGTCCTGGATCCAGCCGACCCCTGCCTGCCGCATCTGTGCGGAGAGGTCTTGCAGTTCCTCGCGGCCCCCGAGCTCCGGGTTGATCTCGTTCATGTCCACGATGTCGTACCCGTGGGTGCTCCCGGGCCGGCAGGCGAAGACCGGGGAGAAGTAGAGGTGGGTGATGCCGAGCTTCTCGAGGTAGGGGAGCAGAGGGGCCACGTCCCGGAAGGCGAACTCCGGCCGGAGTTGCAGGCGGTAGGTTGCGTTCGGTGTCTCCATCAGGTGAACCTCACGCCCGACAGGTCGGCGAGCCGCTGAAAGCGTTCGACCCACTGTTCGGATGAATCGTCCCCCCCCTCGGCCAGCCGTGTGCGCAGGAAGAACTGCTGGAGGCCGATTTCGTAGAGAGTGTTCTGCATCTTCCACAGATTGAGGGGAACCTCGAGACGGAGGCAGGCCTGGAGGAGGTCTTCGATGCGCTCGAGCACGGACTCGTCCAGGGGCGCTTCGCTCAGCTGCGTCACCAGGTCGTCGATCCGCTGGCCGGCGTGGAGCCCCAGCTCTTCCCGGTCGATGGGTGCGGCCCACTTCCGGATGTCGCCGTCGAGGGTGTCGAGCCGTTCCCGGTCGATCCGGTCCTCGTCCAGGCACTCCCGCACATCGCGGTTGAGCACGAACCCGGCCGTTTCGCGCAGCAGAGCCGGCAGGGGAATGCCGAGGTTGGCCATGGACTGCATCAAGGGGTACTGGGCGTGGTAGACCTCGCGGTAGACGTGCTCGATCGAGACCGCCGCCTCCTCGTAGATCGAGCCCACGATGCTGCGCTGCTCGTCCCGGAACAGGTCCCGGAGGCTGTAGTTGAGGGCTCCGAAGTGCGCGTCCAGGCGGCGGACGGTCTCCGGCGCGTCGCCTGCGCGGAAGGCCTCGGCCAGGTCCTCGCGCATGGCCGAGAAGGCAGCGTCGTCTTTGTGTGCGCGGACGCCCGCGTTCAGGTTGAGACCCCCCAGATCCACCACGGCATGATCCAGGTCCGCCTCTTCCCAGGTCAGTTCCGACCGCACCCGGATGCGCCCGGTGGCGAGGCGGATTTTCCCGGCCGTCAAACGGCCGACGTCGAGCTCTTCCAAGGCGAAGCAGTACGCCGGGGCCGGTCCGTCCATCTCGTGAAACAGGGAGGAGACCGCGTAGTGGGCCGCAACCCGGGTGAGGCTCACCCGGGCGGGCCGGACGAGTTCGTCGTAGACGGTCTTCCCGTCCCGGTAACGCTCCAGATTGCTCGGCGCGTCCCGGAGCCGGTCCGCGAATTCGCCCTCCAGGTCCTGTCCGGTCGCATCCTTGGCGAGCTGGGCTGCCCGGCTCGCGTACTGGAGGACCTGGGTGGTCTCGATGCCGGAGAGCTCGTCGAAGAACCAGCCGCAGCTGGTGTACATCAACAGGGCCTGCCGCTGGGTCTCCAGGAGCCGCAGCCCCCGGGTCTTCTCTTCGGCGGAAAGCTCGCGTCCCGCGTGTTCGCTCAGGAAGGCTTCGGTGTTTTCAGGGGACCGGTCCAGCACAACGCCGATGTACGCGTCCCGGGCGGCCCAGAAATCAGGGAACAGGGGCCGGCCGTGTTCCTCGCACAGGGGGATGAGCGAGTCCCTGAGCCAGTCCAGGGCCTGCCGGAGGGGTTTGCGCCAGTGCTGGTGCCAGTCGGGGTTGCTCCCGCTGGAGCACCCGCACGCGTCCCGCCAGCGCTCCACGCCGTGAATGCAGCTCCAGGAGGACCCCTCGTGGATCCGGGCTTCGCGGCCGGGCGGGAACTTCTCCAGGTAGTCGCCGTACAGGGTGGTCTGCACCGAGGGGTTCGCTTCCAAGGAGTGCAGACAGTAGGCGAGGGCCATCTCCCCGTGCCTGTGGTGGTGCCCGTACGTCTCTCCGTCGGTGGCGACGTGCACGAGCTGGGGGCCGGAGTCGTCCGTGAAGGCGTCGAGGAGCCTTTGTGCGAAGCCCTCCCCGCTGTTCAGCAGGTCGCCGAAGGCCAGCTCCTGGGCGATGGGCCCGTCGTAGAAGAAGAGGTGAATGTCCCGGCCGGAGGGAAGGCGGCACCGGTACGGCTGCCTCGGGTCGATGGCGCCCTCGCGCACCGTGCTCCACTTTCCCTTCCCCTTCTTCCGGACCTGCGCGGCCTGGCGGGGGGCGAGGATCGTGAACCGGACGCCCTGCTCCGCGAGCAGATCCAGGGTCTCCAGGTCCACCGCTGTTTCCGCCAGCCACATGCCCTCCGCCTTGCGGCCGAAACGGTGCTCGAAGTCGCGGAGGCCCCAGACGATCTGCGTCCGCTTGTCCCGCCCGTTGCAAAGGGGTATGATGGCGTGATTGTACACCTGTGCGAGGGCGCTGCCGTGCCCGCCGTGAAGCTCCCGGCTCAGCCGGTCCGCCTCGAGGATCCGTTCGTAGATGTCCGGCCTCGCCCGTTCCATCCAGCTGAGCAGGGTGGGGCCGAAATTGAAGCTGACCCGGGAGTAGTTGTTCAGGATCCCCACGATCCGGCCGTCCGGGCTCAGGATGCGGGAAGCGGAGTTGGGGCCGTAGCACTCCGCCGTGATCCGCTCGTTCCAGTCGTGGTACGGGTACGCCGAGTCCTGCAGTTCCACCGCCTCGAGCCACGCGTTCTCGCGGGGCGGCTGGTAGAAGTGGCTGTGGAGACACACGTAACGTTCCAACTCGTCCTTCCTTTCCGTGATTCCGCTGCGGCCTCGGTGAAGCGCCGGTTTCCGATCAGGCTTCCTTCTTGAAGAACACCGCTCCGAGGGGCGGCAGGGTGATGTTCAGGGAAAGGGGCATGCCGTGAAAGGGGAAGGGCACGGCTTCCACGCCGCCCATGTTTCCCTGCCCGCTTCCGCCGTACTCCCGGGCATCGCTGTTCAGGATCTCCTTCCAGGAGCCGGCGTCGGGTGCTCCCACGCGGTAGTTCTCTCTCGGCACGGGGGTGAAATTGAAGACCGCGATGATCCGGTCCGCCGGGTCCGGTCCCTTTCGAAGCAGGCTGATGGTGCTCTGCTCGGCGTCGCTGCAGTCGATCCACTCGAAACCGTTCGGGTCGAAGTCGAGCCGGTGCAGGGCCGTCTCCTGCCTGTACAGGCGGTTCAGGTCCTCCATCCACCGGAGGAGCCCGCCGTGGGGCGGAGCGTCGAGCAGGTGCCAGTCCAGGCTCTTCTCGTGGTACCACTCGTCCCACTGCCCGAACTCGCCCCCCATGAAGAGGAGCTTCTTTCCGGGCTGGGCGTACATGTATCCGTAGAGGAGCCTCAGGTTGGCGAACTTCTGCCAGTCGTCGCCGGGCATCTTGCGCAGGAGCGCCCCCTTGCCGTGGACCACTTCGTCGTGGGAGAGGGAAAGGACGAAGTTCTCCTGAAAGGAGTACAGGAGACGGAAGGTCAGCTTGTCGTGATGATACTTGCGGTGGACCGGCTCGTTCGACATGTATTTCAGGGTGTCGTGCATCCAGCCCATGTCCCACTTCATGCCGAACCCGAGGCCGCCCACGTACGTGGGCCGGGAGACCATGGGCCAGGCGGTGGACTCCTCGGCAATGGTCTGCGCCGAGGGGAAGTTCTTGTAGACCTCCTCGTTGAAGCGTCGCAGCAGGGAGATCGCCTCCAGGTTCTCGTTCCCGCCGTACTCGTTCGGGATCCAGCCGCCCTCCCTCCGTCCGTAGTCCAGGTAGAGCATGGAGGCCACGGCGTCCACCCTGAGGCCGTCGATGTGGTACCTGTCCAGCCAGAAGAGGGCGCTGCTGATCAGGTAGCTGCGCACCTCGGTGCGGCCGTAGTTGTAGATCAGGCTGTCCCAGTCCGGATGAACGCGCTGGCGGGGGTCGGCGTGCTCGAAGAGGTAGGTGCCGTCGAAGTAGCCGAGGCCGTGCTCGTCGCTCGGGAAGTGGGAGGGAACCCAGTCCAGGATGACGCCGATCCCCGCCCGGTGCAGGCAGTCGACCAGGTACATGAAGTCCTGGGGCGTGCCGTAGCGGCTGGTGGGGGAAAAGGGGCCGCTCACCTGGTAGCCCCAGGAGCCGTAGAAGGGGTGCTCCATGACGGGGAGGAATTCCACGTGGGTGAATCCGGTGCGGCTCACGTAGTCGGCCAGCCTGGGCGCGAGCTCACGGTAGGAGAGCGGCCGGGTGCCGTCTTCCTCCTGTGCACGCATCCAGGATCCGATATGGACTTCGTAGATGGTCATGGGCGCGTCGGCGGAGTTGTGGGACGCGCGGGCCTGCATCCACCCCGCGTCGTTCCACTCGTAGTCCAGGTCCCACACGACGGAAGCGGTCCTCGGCGGAACCTCGTTCCAGAAGGCGAAGGGGTCGGCCTTGTCGACCCGGTAGCCGCGGTGTCGTGAGCGGATGTGATACTTGTAGCTGTCGCCCTTCTTCACGCCGGGCAGAAAGCCCTCCCATACGCCGGAGTTCCCCCGGGGTGCGAGGAGGTGCCTTTCCTTGTTCCAGTCGTTGAAGCTGCCCATGACGGCGACCTGCTCCGCATTGGGGGCCCAGACGGCGAAATGGGTGCCTCGCTCCCCGTCCTGCAGAGCCTCGCGGGAGCCCAGCTTTTCGTAGAGCCGGAAATGGCTTCCCTCGTTGAAAAGGTAGAGATCCTCGTCCGTGAGCAGAGAAGTCCGGTTCTGTACCGCCATCTTCTTCCGTGTCTTTTCCATCAGCGTTTCAATCATGCTTCCCTCCCCGGCGATTCCCTTCAACATGCGTCCGTCCCTCGTGAACCTGGAGAGCTCACGCAGGGCCGCAACCGTGACCCTGATTCCTCTTAGAGTGGTGCGAAGGTCCATGGGGTGCGCGCTCCGTGGGTTGACCGGCCTTCAATGATCGAATATGAATAAAAAAGCAAGGCATGTGCCATGGACGATTGGCGCCACAGCGACGGAGGGCGCGACCAAGGGGCCCGGAGGCATGTGCATCTTTTGCACGCTTCCGATCGCCCCTGTGCACGCGCGGAACAAGGGCGGATCCGGGCCGTTGCTTCGGGGCGTGTATTTCTCGCCCCTTGACGACGGGCCGAGGCCGGGCCGGGCCTGGCACACGCCTTGCTCTGGACCCGGCGAAGGAAGGCGATAGGTAACGTAAGGATGAAGTGTCCGCAGGAGGCGGCCGTCTTGCACCTGGCCAAGCTGCACTTCGGTAATCGGGCGTCCTGGTTCCTGCTCTTTCACGCCGACTCCCTGCCGAGGGAGATTTCCCTGGGCCGGTGCGAGTGGATGAAGTGCGGGGGACACCCCTCCAGGAGGAGCTTCGGAACCTTTTCCTGCAGCCGGGGCGGAACGGCCCTGGTCAAGGCCCGAAAGCAGAAGTACGGCCACACGGACCGCCCGGTGGACTGGTTCTTCCGCGTCCTGATCCGGGATCGGCTCCTGTTCCAGTTCGAGGCCCGCAAGGAAAGGACGGGCAACAAACGAATGGCAAGGGCCGGACTGCAGGTGGCACCGACGCTGGGGTGGGGACTGTCCCTCAACCCTTTCAACGAACTGCTCTCCCTGTATTGTGCGTCCGTGGTGGACGCGCCGACGGTACGGGCGGCGTTTCGGAGCATGGGGCCGTCTCGACGGCGCGACGTTCTGGAAGCGATTGCGGACGGGCTCGTGCAGTGCGTTCGCAACGGGTTCGTGGTCAAGGACCCCAGTTTCAACAATATCCTCGTCCGGGGAGACGGCGGGCTCGTGTGGGTCGACACGGAGACGAAACGGGTCTTCTCGAGGCGTCATGCCGCCCGTGTTCTGGACCGCGTCTTCCACAGGCAGTGCGCATCGAACGAGGACCACCGGCTGGAGTGGCGGTTCATAAGAAGACGCGTCTTCGAGAGGCTCGGGTACGTCGCCCGGGAAGGGGGGGATGATCACCCTTTACCGCACGGAGACCGGATCACCGAAACTGGGGACAGCCACTAATTTCCTTCGGACTTGCAAGATGGCGCGCTGGAGAAATCGGTGGCTGTCCCCAATTTGGTCGGAAATCGGACGTACCCGGATTGAAGCGGGCTCCGGCCCCGGGCCTGCCGCGGGGATGACATGCAGCGAGTACTCTATGCGGCGTCTGAGAGAGGCGTCCATCTGCTGGTCGAGGGGGAAGGTGGCTGGAAGCCTTTCCACGAGGGCCTGCAGGATCGTCCGGTCACCTGCGTGGCCGCGCGGGACGTCACGGCCCTGGCGGGAGCGCGGGAGGGGATCTTCCGGTCCACGGATGGGGGCCGGTCATGGCAGGAGAGCGGGGAGGGCCTCACGATCCCGCATGTACGGTGGATCGCCTGGACAGAGGAGGGCCGCTCCCGGGCCTTCGCCGGGACGGAACCTGCCGGGCTGTTCGTTTCCGATGATGAGGGAGGCACCTGGCGCGGATGCGAAGAGGTCGAGCGTCTTCGCGACAGGTTCGGGTGGTCTCTTCCCTACTCCCCGGAGGCGGGGTGCGTGAGAGGCTTCGCCTGCCGGGGAGACAGGGCGTACGCGGCAGTGGAGCAGGGCGGGATCCTTCGATCCGATGACGGCGGCTCCTCCTGGAGCCTGGTCGAGGGAAGCACCGGCAGGCCCGAGTCCTCACCTCCCCCCGGTGGACTCCACGCCGACGTTCACTCGGTGGAGATCCACCCCTCCTCGCCGGACCGCGTCTTCGCCGCCACCGGTGGCGGCCTCTACCGGTCGAAGGACGGCGGAAAGAGCTGGGTGTGCCTCTACCCCTGCTACTGCAGGGCCTTCTGGCTGGACCCGGGCAATGCGGGCCGGCCCGACCCGGACGAGACGGACCGGGTGATTCTCGGGTCGGCCGAAGGGGTTGCGAGGAACGGCCGGATCGAAGAATCGCTGGACGGGGGACAGACCTGGCGGCCCGGCTCCTCGAATCTGCGGTCTCCATGGCCCGAACAGATGGTGGAGCGCTTCGTTACGGTGGGGGAAAGGCTCGTTGCGCTTCTGTCGACGGGCAGCGTGCTCGTCGAATCCCCGAGGATCCCGAGGTGGGAGCCGATTCTCGGTGACATCGAGGGAATCACGGGCCTGGCCGTGGTCGAAACCTAGACCCTATGGAGCGACCGGCCCCCAGCAATTGGTGGCTGTCCCCAATTTCGTCGGAAGCGGGCCGGAGGGGCCGTTGTTTACTTTGTTAACAACGTTCCCTAAATGCGCGGCGAATCAAGCGGTCCCGGCGGCTCCGACGCGTCGGATCGTGTAGAGGGGTTCGACCCGGCCCGTACCGATGGATTCGTCTCGAAGACGAAGCGAACGCTTTCGGAAAGCCGAGATGCTTCTACCGTTGGGGGAGGCCTCTCTCGGGTCGCCCAAGAAGCGCTTCGCCCTTTGCAGGGCCTCGAGGGTACACACTCCAAAATCCCGTGCCGCTTCGCTCAGGAAGTCCCTGGAGAACTCGAACTCCACGCCGGAGCGGTCGTTGGCCTTTGCAGCGTGCGCCCACACGCGGTAGAGCACGCGGTTCGGCCGGTCGAGCAGAGGCCCCTCCACCCGCTGGAAGTTCTGTCGAAGGAGCCTGAGGATCGAGCGTGTTCGGCTCTGAAGGAGACGGTCGTCCATTGTTTGCCTCCGTGGTTGCGCCGCATTTCGCGGGATACGAACCGTCGATGCACCGGCGGCGCTGTGGATGGGTGGCTGTTGCGGACGTCTTGGATGCAAGCTCTCTGCCAGAGCCCCGGGCGCTCGAATACGTTTCCACCGTCCGTGATTTCATTCCCGGAATCGGCCTTTGATATCGATGGCTTGGCGGAGACCGCGCCGCTGAAGCCGTCCGGAGCGCGGGCCGGTACCGTCCGGAATCGTTCCTGAACGGCTGTTCCGAACCTGCACGAGCCCGTACCGCATCGTTCGGTTGCTGCACACCGGGGAGGGGACGTTGCCGGGGAGCGGACGTTGTTGAATAGATTAACTTCTGCTCGCAGAAGTTAATCTATTCAACAACGTCCCCTAAATGATTGCCCCTGAAGGAGGTCGTGGATTCCCTGGAGGGGGATGCGCACCCAGTCGGGGCGGTTGTTCAGCTCGTAGCCGAGTTCGTAGATCGCCTTCTCCAGAAGATAGAACTCGAGCAGTGCGCGAAGCTCCTCCTGCGACTCCGGAAGGAAACCGCCCGGGGCGGCGGCCCGGAGGTAGGCGGAGAGGAAGATTGTGGACACCCACCCGTTCCAGAAGCGGGCCCAGAACTCCGGACCGTCCCCCTCTTCGAGGGTGAGGCCCCTTTCCTCCAGTGCGAACAGGGAACCGTACGCTGCGTAGTGAAAGGAGCGAAGCATCCCGGCCACGTCGCGCACCGGGCACCGTTTGATCCTGCGCTCGCTCAGGGGCCGGGCGGGCTCTCCCTCGAAGTCCAGCACGACGAAGTCCTTCCCCGTGAACAGCACCTGCCCGAGGTGGTAGTCCCCGTGGCAGCGGATCCTGGAGGCCCTGATCTTCCTGTCGGCAAAGGACCGGAATCGGCTCCGGAGTTGCCGCTCTTCTGCGAGGATCGGTCCGGCCAGTCCCTGTGCGGTCTCCGGGAGCTCCTTCCTGCGGCTGGAGAGCAGTGGGAAGACCCAGCCCACGAGGCTTCGCATCGACTGGTACAGGGAACGCTGGTACAGCTTGGTGAAAGGCTCGGGGGAAAAGGCCGGATCGTCCGTCTCCCCGGCCAGGACCCGGTGCATCTCCGCGGTCCGTTCCCCGAGGAGCCGCGCGGACTCGACGTAGGGGCCGATCGTTTCGAAGACGAAGCCCGGGGGCTCCTGCCCCGCGAGATCCACCCAGGAACCTTCGGGCACCTCGGGCCGGCTTGCGCGGTTCAATTCCGCCAGCGCGTGTTCGAAGTAGTGCTCGAGGTGATCCAGGGTGTATTCCCACGCGTCCCCTTCATTCGGCACGAAGTTCTGGAGCACGGCGACGGTCATCGGGTCCTCTCGGGTCCTGTGGTATTCCAGGTAGCCGGCCACGGGCGGCGTGTGGAGGAAGCCGCGCGTTGTCAGGAAACGCCCGATCTCCAGGTCCGGGTTCACGCCCGGGTCGAGACGCCGGAAGAGCTTCAGGATGAAGCGATCGCCGTACGCCACCGAGCTGTTGCTCTGCTCTCCCTTCAGGAGAGCCGACTCCGGGCGCCCGCCGCCGTCTCCCCCACGGTTCCAGCCGGACATGGCCTTTCCGACCAGCTCGCCCGTGGAGCCCTTGCGCCGACGGCGGGACAGGATGGCCTCCAGGAGCGCGTCGCGGCAGCGCTCGTCATACAGGGCATCGTAGAGGATTCCCTCTTCGCCCCTGTCTCTGAGGGCGATTCTTACCAGGGCGGCCCGGGGGTTCTCCAGAAGCAGCTCCTCGGCGCGCTTTCCGGAGGCGTACGTGACCGGTATGGTGTAGGTCTCGTCGTTCCGCTCCGTGTAGCCCACGTTGACGAGGAGAAGATAGACCGCCTGGCGCGCGTTGGAGAGGGGGATGACCTCCTGTATCCTGGCCGACTTCACACGGCGGGCCTTGCCCCCGAACCACCTCCGCCCTCCGAGGTAGGCGGGAAGGGCGTCTTCGATCTTTCCGGCGGTCTTGCCGGAGAGGACACGCTCCCATCTGCCGGACACGGACAGAAGGGGAGTCGGGCAGGGTTGGGCCCGAGCCTCGACCCCTGCCTCCAGTGCGGGCTGCGGCTCCATTGCGAACCAGTAGATCGAGTGGGGGCCCAGCGAGAGGAAGTAAGGGGCCTCGCCGACGGGCGGGAATTCGGTCTTTCCGAAAAGCTCGACCGGAACCCTTTCCTTGAAGTCCGACAAGTCGAGCTCCACGTACTGGACGAAGCGTGAGAGATTAGCCACGACCAGGATGTTCTCTTCGCCCAGGGTGCGCAGGAAGGCGAGGATCTTCCGGTTCTCCGGGTGCAGGAACCGGATGGCCCCCTGTCCCAGGGCGCTGTATCGCTTCCGCATGGCGATCAGGCGCTTCATCCACCAGAGCAGGGACCTGGGGTTCGCCTGCTGCGCCTCCACGTTGACCGCCTCGTAGTGGTATTCCGGGTCGATGATGACCGGCAGGTAGAGCTTCTGGGGGTTCGCACCGGAAAACCCTGCATTCCGGTCCGGGCTCCACTGCATGGGCGTGCGGACCCCGTTGCGGTCGCCTACGTAGATGTTGTCCCCCATCCCGATTTCGTCGCCGTAGTAGATCACGGGCGTGCCGGGCATGGAGAAGAGAAGGCTGTTCAGCAGCTCGATGCGCTTCCTGTGGTTGCCCAGCAGGGGGGCGAGGCGCCGCCGGATCCCCAGGTTGATGCGCATCTGGGAATCCTGGGCATACACCCGGTACATGTAGTCCCGCTCCTCGTCCGTGACCATCTCCAGGGTCAGCTCGTCGTGATTTCGCAGAAAGATGGCCCACTGACACGCGTCCGGGATTCCGGGCGTCTGCTCCAGGATGTCGAGGATCGGAAACCGGTCCTCCATGTGCAGCGCCATGAACATGCGGGGCATCAACGGGAAGTGGAAGGCCATGTGGCAGGCGTCCCCGTCGCCGAAATAGGCGACCGCGTCTTCCGGCCACTGATTCGCTTCCGCCAGGAGCAAGCGGTCCTCGTACCGGGCGTCTACGTAGGCCCGCAGCTTCTTCAGGAAGGCGTGGGTCTCCGGCAGGTTCTCGCAGTTCGTGCCCTCCCGCTCGAAGAGGTAGGGAACCGCGTCGAGCCGAAGGCCGTCCACGCCGAGCCCGAACCAGAAATCGATGGCGCGAAACACCGCCTTTTCGAGCTGCGGGTTGTCGTAGTTCAGGTCGGGCTGATGGGAATAGAAGCGGTGCCAGTAGTAGGCCTTGGCAACGGGGTCCCACGTCCAGTTCGAAGCCTCGAAATCCTGAAAGATGATTCTCGTGTCCGAATACCGGTCCGGTTTGTCGCTCCACACGTAGAAGTTCCGCCACTTGCTTCCCGGGTTCGCCCTGCGGGCCCGCTGAAACCAGGGGTGCTGGTCCGACGTGTGGTTCAGCACCAGTTCGGTGATCACGCGAAGGCCGCGCCTGTGCGCCTCCTGCAGAAAGCGGCGGAAATCCCGCATGGTGCCGTACGACGGGTGGATGCTCGTGTAGTCGGAGATGTCGTACCCGTCGTCCCGCAGCGGGGACGGGTAGAAGGGAAGAAGCCACAGGGCGTTCACCCCCAGGTCCTGGAGGTAGTCGAGCTTGCCCGTCAGGCCCCGGAAGTCCCCGACCCCGTCCTGGTCGCTGTCGGAGAAGGCCCTCACGTGAAGCTCGTAGATCACCGCATCCTTGTACCAGAGGGGATTCGCATCGAAGACCGTGGTCTTCTTTCGGTCGCGTTTCTTCATGAACCGGCGGTCCTTCCCTAGAGGTAGTAGTCGAAATCCTGCTCCCTTCGCACTCTGCGCCGCAAGCGGAAGATCTGTGCGGGAAGGAGCCCGGGGTTGATCTCAACAAAGTGGGTCGCACCGTGCCACAGGTATCGCGTGTCGCTGAGAAGATCGTGCACCTGGTACGGCTGGTGAGGGTCCAGGTCGAAGATGTCGGGGGGCAGTTCCACCCAGCCCGCGTGGGTGTGGTGCACGTCCAGGTTCACCACGACGAGAATGACGTTCGACAGGTCGTCGGTGTGCTTGCTGTAACAGATCAGCTCCGGGTCGCCCACCGGATGAAAGAGCAGGTTTGCGTCACTCTGGAGGGCCGCGTTCTCCCTCCGTATGCGGTTCAGGTGCGCGATCAGGTCCTTGAGGCTTCCCGGCTTCGTGATTTCCCAGGTTCGAACCTCGTATTTCTCCGAGTCCAGGTACTCCTCGCTTCCCGGCTCTCGGGGCTTGTTCTCGCACAACTCGAAAGGGGGGCCGTAGATCCCGTAGCTCGCCCCCAGGGTTGCGGCCAGGATGGCGCGTACCTTGAAGGCCGTGGGGCCGCCCATTTGCAGATATTCCGTCAGGATGTCCGGCGTGTTCGGCCAGAGGCTGGGCCGGAAGAAGTCACGGACTTCGGGTCGGGCCAGCTCGGTGAAGTACTGCTCGAGCTCCCACTTCAGGTTGCGCCAGGCGAAATAGGTGTAGGACTGGGTAAAGCCGAGCTTGGCCAGGCGATACATCACCTTCGGCCGGGTGAAGGCTTCGGAGAGAAACAGGACATCCGGGTGCTCTCGCTTGATCTCCCGGATCACCCACTCCCAGAAGCGGAAGGGCTTGGTGTGGGGATTGTCGACCCGAAAGATGCGCACGCCCTGCTCGATCCAGAAGAGCAGGACGTCCCTGAGTTCCTCCCACAGGGCTTCCCAGTCCCCGGTGTCGAATTCCAGAGGGTAGATGTCCTCGTACTTCTTCGGAGGGTTCTCCGCGTACTGGACGGTTCCGTCCGGGCGACGGCGGAACCAGTCCGGTCTTTCTTTCACGTAAGGGTGGTCCGGGGAACACTGGTAGGCCATGTCGATGGCCAGTTCGATGCCGTGGGCCTCAGCCGAGGAGACGAGCCTGCGGAAATCCTCGATGCCGCCCAGATCAGGGTGCACCGCCTTGTGCCCGCCCTCTTCCGCGCCGATGGCCCAGGGGCTTCCCGGGTCTTCGTCGTGCGCCCTCGGGTTGTTGTTCCTCCCTTTCCGGTTGGTTCGGCCGATGGGGTGAACCGGCGGCAGGTACAGCACATCGAAACCCATCTCCGCCACATAGGGAAGACGGGCCTCGCAGTCGGCGAGCGTCCCGTGTTGTCCCGGCACGATGCCGGTGGAACGGGGAAACATCTCGTACCAGGAGCTGAACCTTGCCCGTTTCCGGTCGACCACCACGAGAAGCGCCGGGTCGTGCGTGGTGGCGGTCTCGCGGTCCGGATAGCCGTCCATCATCCGTGCCAGGGTTTCGCTCAGTGCGAGGTCGATTCTCCTGGCTTCCCCCTGCTCCTTCGAGCGCAGCTGCTCGGCCAGGCCCGTCAGCCTCTCACGGTCCGGGACGTCTGCGCGCGTGGCGGCCTGCTCGACGAGTTCCGCCCCGGTCAGGATTTCGAGCGATACGTCCTGGCCCGCGGCGATCTTCTTTGTGAGAGCCTTCCGCCAGGTCTGAAACCGATCGATCCACCCCTGCAGGGTGTAGACGTAGCGGCCGACCTCGGCCACCTCAAAGGTTCCCTTCCACACGTCGTTCGGCAGAGGCTCCATGGGGAGCTCTTCCCAGCGGGAGGAGCCCTCCTTTCGATAGAGCAGGGCACAGGCTATGGAGTCGTGGCCGTCGGCAAAAACGTCGGCCTGCACATGGACCTTCTCACCCACGGTCCGCTTGATGGGAAACCGGCCGCAGTCCACCTGGGGCCTCACGTTTTCGATGACGATACGCGCTCTGCCTTGTTCGGCGATCATGTCGGCAGCTCCTTTCTTCCCGCAGCCCGGAGTCTGGAAGCGTTCTTCGACTGCAGGGGTCGGAAAACAGCAAGACAGATGCCAACGGGTATTTGTTGAGAAAATGCAGGGTAACAAGCCACTTCGGATCGGAAAGAGAACGTTCACCCCGGTGGAAGAGCGGAAGGCAGGCCGACCTGTGCGGTTCCTGCACACGGATTTCAGGGGGAGCAGCAAGTGTAAACATATTGCACAGCTGCGGCCTTGGGCAGAGTCCTTTGGCCCCGGCTCTCATCCAAACAGGTAGACGAATGCGGAAGGCATACCCACCGCTGCAGTCGTCTGCACAACGGATAAGGAGGATGGAATGAAGAAGGAAAGCCTTGTACACGACGCGAGGCGTTTTCCCATCGGCTGGCGTGCCTGGTTCTGGGTTCTCCTCGGCGTGAACTTCGTCGCACCCCTCTTCTTTCTCGGAACGCCGGAAGCCCGGGTCGTTCTGATCGCCTACGTGGTTGCGAGCGTTGTGATCGTGCTGCTGCACCGTCGTCTCGGCTGGGTCCGCCTGCTCGGCATCGGGCACTTCCCGTGGCTCTTCCTTCTGCCGTGGATCGTGTTCCGGTATGCGACGACCTCGCCCGGCGGTGCCTTTGCGGGCTTTCTGCTGCTGGTTGTCCTGGTCGACACGGCCTGTCTCGCCGTCGACGCGGTCGATTTCGTGCGCTACACCCGGGGTGAGACGGAGCCGATCGTATCCTCACAAAAGGCAGAAGGGGCGGCTGAGCGGTACGCCGTTTCCGAGGGGCCCTCTTGAGCGTGGGGTCGAAGGGACAGAAAGGAAAGCAGAGCGCCCATACGCACGATCACGCGGACCCGGCCCTTCTTGGGAGCCGGGAAGGGATCCGGGTCGTCAAGTGGTCCCTCCTCGGGCTCTTCGCCACGGCCTTGTTCCAGGCCGCCGTCTTTCTGGTTTCGGGGAGCGCAGCGCTCCTGGCCGACACCATTCACAACGTGGGGGATGCGGCCACGGCGATTCCACTCTGGATCGCCTTCCGGCTCGTGCGGCTCGAGCCGACGAAGCGGTTCACTTACGGATACGGCAGGGTCGAGGATGTGGCGGGCCTGTTCATTATTCTGGTCATCTTTGCGAGCGGCCTGGCCGCGGGATACAACTCGATCATCCACCTCATCCGGCCCCGGCCGATCCTTCATCTGTGGGCTGTGGCGGCGGCCGCATGCATCGGTTTCGTTGGAAACGAGGCCGTAGCGGTCTACCGCATCCGGGCGGGCAGGCGGATCGGCAGCGCGGCCCTCGTGGCGGACGGGCAGCACGCCCGGGT
Source organism: uncultured Thermodesulfobacteriota bacterium (assembly GCA_964479535.1). GTDB lineage: Bacteria > Desulfobacterota > DSWW01 > DSWW01 > DSWW01 > S015-6. The sequence goes on along the minus strand of CAYZMM010000003.1, from coordinate 89,886 downwards.
GGACGGCTTGACGAGCCTGGCCGTTCTCCTGGGCGCCGCGGGCGTGTGGCTGGGATATCCGGTGGCGGACCCGATCGTGGGAATCGTCATCAGCGTGTCCATCTTCGGCATTGCCTGGACATCGGGCCGGTCCGTTTTGACAAGAATCCTGGACGGCGTTTCCCCGGATCTCGTGGACGAGATCCGGGAGGCGGCTCTTCGCGTTGAGGGCGTGCAGGCCGTAACCGAGGTGCGGGTACGGTGGCTGGGTCACGTGCTCCACGCCGAACTGAACGTGGCCGTGCCTCCCCGGTGGAGCGTGGAACAGGGTCACGACACGGCCAAGGGAGTCAGACGGAGGCTTCTCCACGATATACGCCATCTCTACGACGCCACGGTGCACGTGGACCCCGTCGGTGCATCCGGAGAACGGCATCACGTGCAAAGCTCGTGAAGGACCTTCTCCGTACATACGCCGAATCCCTGTTCCTCCATCGAGCTTGTCCCCTCCTTTTATCCGTAGTGTTCCTTCAGATAGGCCACGATGTCGTCCGACTCGTACATTCGCACACCCCTGTTCGTGTCGACCAGGAAGGGGACCTGGGTCTTCCCGCCCAGCCTCTCGAGAAGGGCGTGCTTCCGGCTCTCCTTGCCCTTGGCGTTCCTGCAGATGTAGTCCAGATCCAGTTCCGTCAGGGCCTCCCGGACCTTGCGGCAGTAGGGGCATTCCTCTTTCTGGTAGAGTTCGAGCATCTTCCTTTCCTCCGTTTTCAATGTTCCGATCCTCGGATCCCGATCCCATGCATTGGATGCGCTCCCTCACCGTGAGGGTCGCGGCGGCAATCCCCTCCGGCACACCGTGAAGATCCTGCACGAGGGTCTCGCAGCGCTGCTGGAAGGGGCCGGGAGGCGATTGGTATCCCGATTGCATTACCAGAAAAGGAAAAGCGGAAGCAAGGCGTTCCCGACCACCCATCACGAAAAGGAGACCATCCATGAAGACCCCATTTATCGGCAGAGATACGGCCTTCGTTCTGCTCCTCACCTGTGCGCTCGTTCTCGGTGCGGCTCCCGGCATCCGTGCGGCAGGCGGATCGACCGCGCCCCTCATGGAGGGGACGCCGGATGCGGGTCCACCCCTGATTCTCTTGAGCGGCACCCTGCACGCGCCGGATGCCTCGAGGACAGAACTCATGAAGACGGTGGACCTCAAGGTGAAGGAGACGCACTGGTCCTTCGAGGTGGAGGACGTCACGAACCTGACCGGGCTCGAAACGAGGGCGGAAATCCTCGAGGCGCTCCGGAAGCGCAGCATCTCCCTGACCGGTACGGACGAGACGCTCCTTCCCCTGCAGAAGTCGGAACTGGCCGGAAAGTCGGTGCGGATCAAGGGCATACTCGACGCAAGCGGCAGAACGCTGGAGGTGAAGAGCTTCGAGAAGGACGGGTCGTCTCCTCAATAGGAACCGTGTGCTTCCTTCACACCCGGGACCCCTCCTGTTCCGTTTCTTCACGGTCTCGGTTGCTCCTCGAGATGCAGGAGCGGAGGGGCCGGGCAATTTTTCGAGTGGCGCACCCCTTGCTTCGCACCCTCTGACGAGGGAGGTGCGCGAAGGGTTGGTTCGCGCGGCGGAAAAGGAGAAACCCTGAATCCGAAAGACGGCAAGACGGGAGGAAATCATGGGTAAAGGATTTGTACGAGAAACTGGCGGCGATCCGAGGGTCGCGTGCGGTCGGCTTTTGCTGTGCGGAGTGATCACCCTCATGTTCCTGTGCGCAATCGGCTCCGTGGCGGTCGCGAAGACGAATGACATGACGGACGCGCAGATCAGCGATGCCGTCGTCAAGGAGTTCGTGTTCGACGCGGCCGTGCCTTCGAACGAGATCGATGTCGGCACGACGAAGGGTATCGTGACCCTCACCGGCTCGGTGAACAACCTGCTCGCAAAGGAAAGGGCGACCACCATAGCCCTCACGGTGAAGGGAGTGCGATCGGTCGTGAACCGGATCGACGTGAAGCCCTTCTGGGGACGGTCGGACCGGGAGATCGAACAGGATGCGGTGCAGGCCCTCGCCAAGAACCCGGCTACCGAATCATGGGAGATCCGGGTCGATGTGGAGGGGAAAGAAGCCGAGCTGACCGGAACGGTCGACTCCTGGCAGGAGAAGCAGTTCGCCGGCAAGCTGGTCATGGGCGTGAAAGGCGTGAAGGGGATCGACAACCGGATCTCGGTCCTCTACGACAGCGAGCGGAAGGATTCGGAGATCCTCGCCGACGTGCAGGGAGCCCTGCGCTGGGACACGCGGGTCGACCACGCACTGATCGATGTGAAGGTCGACGACGGTAAGGTGTGGCTTTCGGGCACCGTGGGCAGCGCTGCGGAGAAGCGGCAGGCCTTCTACGACGCGTGGGTAGCGGGCGTGAAGGTGGTGAACATAGGCGGGCTCGAAGTGAAGAAGTGGGCCCGGGACGAAAGCATGCGCAAGGACAAGTACGCGATCAAACCGGACGAGAAGGTGGAGGACGCGATCGAGTGGGCCCTGATCTACGATCCGCGGGTGCTGTCCACCGCTGTGGAGGCCGACGCCTCAAAGGGGACGGTGACGCTGCGCGGGGAGGTGGAGAGCCTGAGCGCCAAGCGGGCCGCTGCACAGGACGCACGCAACACGGTGGGGGTCATCCGAATCGTGAATCTGCTCAAGGTTCGGCCGACCACGGTCTCGGACACGTTGATCGAGGAAGACATCGAGGCCGCCTTGAAGCGGGACCCCTACGTGGAGCGGTACGAGATCTTTGTCAATGTAGTGGACCAGACCGCCTACCTCTCCGGCTCGGTGGACAGCTATTTCGAGAAGGGGCAGGCCGAGCAGCTGGCTGCGAGCACATACGGCGTCAAGGAGGTCCGCAACAACCTCGAGGTGGAGAACGGCTACCCTCTCGTTTACGACCCCTTCGTAGACGACTTCTACCCCTACGGTTACGCCTGGTACGACTACGAACCCAGGTACACCTTCAAGACCGACGCGGAGGTCCGTGACCAGATCCAAGACGAACTCTGGTGGAGTCCCTACGTGGACCAGAACGAGGTGACGGTTTCGGTCGAGGACGGGCGGGCGAGACTGACCGGGACCGTGGATACCTGGGCGGAACGGCACGCGGCGACCGAAAACGCCTACGAGGGAGGCGCTGTGTGGGTCGACAACGACCTCATCGTCGGATGATCAGAGTGAAGACGACCAGCAATGAGCAATACCTCTGAAAATTTCAACAGCCTTCCAAAAATCGGTCGATGTCGGTCTGGACGCTCCTGGATTCCGGTGTGGGCTCCAGGAGCAGAAAGCCGTGAAGGCCTCCCGGGCAGACGCGAAGGTCGGCGCGATTCGCAGCCGCCACCCACCGGGCATACAGAAACAGGCTCTGCTCAAGAAGAGGATCGAAGGTTCCCACGGTGATGAGGGCCGGCGGAAGGCCGGACAGGTCCGCATAGAGGGGCGACACGTCCGGGCTCCGCCTTCCTGTCCGGGGCGCGAACTGGTCGACGAACCAGTCGATGAGGGTCGAGTTCAGGGTGAGATTGCGGTGGTCCAGACGGGTCTGGCCCGGGACCCCGGAGAGGTCGTAGAGCCCGTAAGCGAGGCAGAGGCCGCGGAAGTCGGTGAAGCCGTGTCGGTCGCGCATCCGGAGGACCGTTACGAGAGCAAGATGGGCCCCTGAGGATTCCCCCATCACGAGCAGCCGTGAGGTCTGGAATTCCTTCCGGCCGTTCTCGACGATCCATCGGAAGGCGGCCTCGCAGTCGTCCGGCGCCGCCGGGTACGGGTGCTCGGGGGCGAGCCGGTAGTCGATGCTCGCCACGGTGAGGCGGAGCTTTCTGCAATACGCCTCCAGCACGGCATCCTGGATGTCCGGAGAACCTGCACACCATCCCCCTCCGTGAAGATGGATGAGCACGCCCTGGGGGGCCTCAGCGGGAAGAACGCGCAGCCGCACGGTTCCGCCGGGCCCCGGAAGGGACCTCCAGGTTGCGCGGGACCACAGGTAGTTCGCCGGGTTTGCGTTCTCCCGCATCTGCCGCCGGACTTCCTCCAGCTGTTCCCGCGTCTGCGGAATCAGGATCGGGTAACGATTCTCGATCCGCTCCATCAGCCTTTTCGCCTGGGCACTGACCCTCTCCGGCCGAAAAAGGTCCGGATGCAACCCGTCCTCTTGTCGATCTTCCAAAGTGATTGCCCCGTGTCTCTGCCCCTAGCCCGGATAGAAGGGCGGGTACCACATCGGCCCGTAGTAGGGGCCGTAGGAGAGGTGTGTCACGGTCAGTTCGTTCTTCACGTCCTTGGCCCCGCCCTCGAAGGCATTGCTCTCCGCGGCCCGACGTTCTCCCCAGGTTTCCACCTTGCCGCTCAAGGTGGCCACCCCGTCCTGTACCGCCACGCTCACCTCGCGCTGGTCCACAAAGGGGCTCCAGAAGAGCTGGTCCCGGATGTCCTGCAGGATGTCCCAGTCCGGCTTGTACGCCCACTCGTGCTCGTAGTCCACGTTGTTGACGACGCGGACCACACCCTTCACCCTCTCGGCCTTTTGGCCGGCATGATTCTTCTCCCAGCTCGTGTCCACCGTACCGAGGAGATAGACGCGGCCCGCAACGGCCCGCACATCGAACTCCCAGGCTTCGAGATACGGGTCTTCCCGGAGCACCGCAGACACCCGTTCCTCGAGTTCCGCGTCGGGGGGGATGGTCTCCGGCCGGACCTTGAGATGGTTCCGGACGCGCCTCACCCCCACCACGTTGCGCGCGTCGTCGCCGGCCGCCTGCTTTGCCTGCAGGTTGTCCACCACGCCGTTCAGGGTGACGGTCCCCTGGTGGACGGTCACCTCGGGTGTGAAGGCGTTCACCCGCGGGTCATACAGAAAGGCGTCCTGGACCGCCTCTTCGATTTCCTCGTCGGTTCGCGCCGCATACGTGCTGCTTCGCCGCATTCGGTCGCGCATCCACCACTCGACCTCGAGGTCCTCCCCCTCGACTCCCTTCACGCCGGCCACCCAGCCGTCGGTCATGGCACGCGTCTTCTCTGCGAGGCTCCCGACGGTTCCGCTCAGGATCACCTTCCCGTCCTTCGCCCTCACCGAGACCAGTGCGTCGTCCACGAGAACATCGTTTTCCAGGCGGGCCTCCACGATGTCCTCGATCTCCCCGTCGGAAGGGAGTGAGTCGTACTCGATGCGTATGAGATTTCGTACCTCCCGGACGCCCTTGATGCCCATGGCCACCGAGCCGGCGAGCCTCTTTTCCTGCCAGGAATCCACGGTCCCGCCCAGGGTGATCACCCCTTCTTCCGCTTTCACGTCGATCCCGAGAGCATCGGTTGCAGGATTTCCGGCGAGCCCGGCTCGAACCGCCGTCTCGAGACGTTTGTCGCTGCGACGCACCGCCGGCTCGACCCGAAGCCGATTGACCACGCCTCTCACGCCGACAGTCGCCTCGGCGATCTTGACCGCCTTGTCGACGGCCAGCAGGTTGTCCACGGTGCCGGAGAGCGTGACGATGCCGTCCACGCAGGTGACGTCCAGATCGTTTGCGTCCACCCGGTCACGAAACCAGTATTCGGACTGGACGGCGTCTGCGATTTCCCGGTCGGTCACTTCCAGCTTCTCTTCCGTTGGTTGGGCCGTGCAAGCCGCAAAGAGGAGCAGAACACAGGTCACTCTTGTCCATTTCATCCCTGGGTCTCCTTTCGTCCGTCTGTTGAGAGGCTCGCAGGGTAGAGCTGCAAGGGTTATGCCAGAGCGAAGAAGGTGAACCGCAGGGGCGGGAACGGGGATGCTTCCGATTTGAAAGGGGGTGGGAAGGTCCGCTACAATGTCCGCAGGACGGAGCAGAACCGTTCCGGAACCAGGGATGAGGCGCCCCGGATGACAGAAGCACCCATGCCGCAAACCTTCCAGGTGAAGGATTGTGCACTCGTCACGGTCAGCGTGGACGTACCGCCGGTCTACGATCTGCGGGATCTGGCGGAGAGGCTCGAGGTGTGCCCCACCGAGGCGCTCTACCACCACTTCTGTCAGACCCTGCTTCGCCCCACCTTCGACGACCCGGAATACCACAACGATCTGGCCTTCTGGGCGAAGCACAACCTGCAGGACAAGACCCTGGCCGAGCGTCTCGCCGTTCTCAACCCCTTCGATTTCGATACCCTGGAGGATTTCCGCCTGGTGGTGCTGGACGTGGTCGAAGAACGGATCAGCGAGCTTCCCCACATCTCCAACGTTCAGACCGGAGATGCTTTCCGCTTCCTCCAGGCACTGACGGTCACCTTCAAAACGGAGCTGTCTGCGGCCGGGCCCCGGGAACTGCCGGAGGCCGTGGAGCAGATGACGCCCAGCAGCATCTGGTATCACTTCATCGACGCACGCAGACGAAACCCGCAGCATCTCGACGATTTCACCCTGTGGCTCGCCAGGCAGGGGCTGCAGGATGCGCCCTGGATGCACCTCCTCTCGGAGGTGGACTTCTATTTCATGTCGCTTCGCGAACTCCAGAGAGAGCTCCACTCGCTGCTCCGGAAGCACCTGCCCGGGGGGAAGGGGTGATGGAGCGCTCCCTGCACCTTTATGAACCGGTCGTGGGCTCCTCCGTGCTGAACCAGCTCCGGCAGCTCGCCGACGGCCTCTCCGGCGCCCGTGTCGTGCACGTGAATTCGACTTCCCAGGGCGGGGGCGTTGCGGAGATTCTCTCCTGGATGATTCCCCTCATGAGGGAACTCGGCCTCGACGCTTCCTGGGAGGTGATTCAGGGAGACGAATCCTTCTTCCGGGTGACCAAGGCGATGCACAACGGACTCCAGGGAACACGGGTGGCTCTGACCGAACAGGACATGCAAACCTACCTGGGAACGAACGAGCAGAACGCGAAGCACCTCCGTGACAAGCTGGAGGAGGCGGACTTCGTGTTCATACACGACCCGCAACCCGCCTCCCTGCTCCAGCTGTGCCCGGGCCGCAGGGGGAAGTGGGTGTGGCGGTGCCACATCGACTTGAGCCACCTCTACCGTCCGGTGTGGAAGTTTCTCAAGCCTCTGGTGACGCCTTACGACGCCAGCATCTTCTCGATGACGGAGTTCTCGCAGGCCCTGGCTCATCCCCAGTTCATCATCCGCCCCAGCATCGATCCCCTCAACGAGACGAACCGCCCCCTCGGACCCGAGGAGACAGGGGCCATCGTCGCCGCGAACAGGATCGACCCGAATCGGCCGCTGCTGGTCCAGGTCTCGCGGTTCGACCGTTTCAAGGACCCGGTCGGCGTGATCCGGATGTTCTTCATGGTCTCGCAGGTTGCCCCCGTGCAGCTCGTCCTGGCGGGGGGAGGCGCCACGGACGACCCCGAGGGGGATGCGGTCTACACCGAGGCGAAGGATGCGGCGAACGGCCACCCCGACATCCATGTGCTGCAACTCCCGAACGACGCGCACAGGACCGTAAACGCCCTGCAGCGTACCGCCGACATCGTTCTGCAGAAATCGACGAGGGAGGGTTTTGGCCTCACGGTTGCGGAAGCCCTCTGGAAGGCAAGGCCGGTGATCGGCGGGGACACCGGCGGCATCCGCATTCAGGTGCACGACGATCACACCGGGTTCCTCGTCAACACGCCGGAGGGAGCCGCTCACCGGATCCGCTATCTCCTGAGGAACCCGGCGCTCACGAGGAGAATGGGAGAGAAGGGGAGGGAATTCGTACGGGAGAACTTCCTGCTCACCCGGCATCTCCGCGAGTATCTCACCCTCATGCACGGCCTTCGAAGGGGGCTGGACCGGGAACTCCTGGTGTAAACTCCTCGAGGGCCCGCCTCCGGCAAGCTCCGTGAATTCCGCTGCGGCCCGGTGCCCCCGCTTGTGCGCATCCTGCACAGCCCATGATCCGCGAAGGGCCGGCTGTCCCTTTTCTGCACACCCCGGGTCTCCCCCTGCCGGCCGTCTTCTTTCCCTGTTTCCGGGAACGGTCACACACGCAGCCGCGTTTTCCTTCGTCTCTTTCGTGGCATGAAGCTTGCTGTATCCATGGTTCAGGAGATCTGAAGCGACGAAAGCGATCCGGAGGGGTGCCATGGAAGAGCGGACCGGCAGGAAAGCCGACGGCAGGACGCCCTTCCACGCCCTGGAACGATTCGAGGAAATTGCAGGGAGGATCGAGGGCAAGCAGGCGGCCATCTTCCTGGACTACGACGGCACGTTGACGCCGATCGTGGATCGGCCGGAACAGGCCCACCTGAGCGAGGAGGTGAAGGAAATCCTGCAGACGGCGGCGAGGCGGTGCGTGGTCGCAATCATCAGCGGCAGGGATCTCGACGATGTGCGGGACCGCGTGGAAATCGCCGGTGTGTACTATGCCGGGAGCCACGGGTTCCAGATCGAGGGCCCGAGGGGGTTGAGGCTCCAGCGGCCGAAGGGAAGGATCCTTACGGTCCTGGACGAGGCGGAGGGGGAACTCCGGCGTGCTCTGAGCGGAGTCGCCGGCGCCCAGGTGGAACGGAAGAGGTTCAGCATCGCGGCCCATTACCGGAACGTGGCCGACCGAGACGTCGCTCGGCTGACCGAGGCCGTGGAGCGGGTTGGAGCCGCACACCCCGAACTCCGGGAGGCCGGGGGGAAGAAGGTTCTGGAGCTGCAGCCGGCCATCGACTGGCACAAGGGAAAGGCCGTGCTGTGGCTTCTCGAGGTGCTGGGGCTCGACGGCCCGGACGTCCTTCCCGTCTACATCGGGGACGATAGGACCGATGAAGACGCCTTCCGCGCCCTGGGGGCCGACGCCGTCACGATCCGGGTCGGCGTCGGGACGGTGGGAACCCACGCACGATACATGCTCGCGGACACGGACGAGGTGAAGCGCTTTCTGGAGAAGCTCGCCTCCCTGCCGGAGGATGCCAACGGGGAGGGTTGAGAGGAAATCATGTTCGCATTCGAAAGGATTCTGTGTGTCACCGACTTGAGTGAACCTTCCCTGCGGGCGCTGAACGCCGCCCGCCAGCTGGCCGCCCGTTTCTCGGCGGAGGTTGTGCTCCTCCACGTGGTGGACATGCTTCCGGTGAGCCCCTCGGGCAAGACCACGGTGAAGAAGTCCACGGAGGACGTGGCCCCGTCCGGGCGGATTCCCTTCGATGTGACACAGCACCTGGAAGGGTTGGTGAAGGGGGCGGAAGAGACGATGGAGAAGCGGGTCGATGAGCGCACCCGCGAAGAAGAGGTGGTGCGAATCGAGGTCAGGGACGGGTTCGCCCCGGTGGAGATCCTGAAAGCGGCCGACGAGTTTTCCGCGGACCTCATCGTCCTGGCTGCACGTGGGGGAAAGGACCCCGATCAAACCCGCGCCGGCTCCATCACGCAGCAGGTCGTGCGGGATGCATCCGTTTCGGTGTTGACGGTCCGCTGAACCGCGGGCCGTCCGGAAGAGGCCGTGCCCCGGGAAGAAGAACGGAAAGGAGGAAGAGCCATGTTGCGCAGCTTGAAGGAGGTTCTCGGGTATGTTCTCAGCGCCCAGGACGGGGAGATCGGTCGCTGCAAGGATTTTCTCTTCGACGACCTCGCATGGACGGTGCGGTATATGGTGGCGGACACCGGCCGCTGGCTTCCGGGCAGGAAGGTGCTGGTTTCGCCCATTTCTCTGGGGGAGCCCGACTGGCGGTCCCGAAGGTTCCCCGTGCAGTTGACGAAGAAGCAAATCGAGGAAGCTCCCCCGCTGGAGGAAGACGCGCCGGTGAGCAGACAGTACGAGATCCGCTGGACCCGGTACTACGGCTGGCCTTACTACTGGGCCGGGTCCGCTCCCTGGGGGGTCGTGGAGTATCCGAGCGCCCTTCTCCTGCAGAAAGATCTGACCGAAGCGGCGGAGCAGGAGCAGGAGGAGGCGGCCGGCAGGGAAGACCGCCACCTGCGCTCCGCCAAGGAGGTAACCGGCTATCACATTCAGGCAACGGACGACGAGATCGGGCACGTGGAGGACTTCATCCTGGACGAGCAGTCCTGGACGCTCCGTTACATCGTCGTGGACACGCGTAACTGGCTTCCGGGGCGCAAGGTCCTCGTGTCGCCGGAGTGGGTCGACTCGGTCGACTGGGGCGAGGAGAAGGTGTTCGTCGATCTCACCACCCGGCAGGTCCGGGACAGCCCGGAGTACGATCCCTCCGTGCCGGTGAACCGCGAATACGAGGTCCGGCTCTACGATTTCTACGGACGCCCGCAGTACTGGCTATAGGGAACCGGAATGCCCGCAGGGAAGGAAGCCGTCCGGGAAAGCGCTTCAGGAAGCATCCTGTCGGTTCGAGGGAGCGTGATCGACGTGCGCTTTCCCGGGGGCCTTCCCGGCATCCATCACCTCCTGAAGGCGGGGCCGGAGAAGGACGTGGCGGTGGAAGTGGCCACCCACCTGGACCCCGAAACCGTCCGGGCCATCGCATTGACCCCCACGCAGGGGCTGTGCCGGGGCGACCCGGTGGAGGACACCGGTCGTCCGCTCCAGGTGCCGGTGGGACGGGGACTTCAGGGCCGGGTTCTGAACGTCTTCGGCGAGGCGATCGATCAGGGAGGCGAGCTGGACGCCGAGGACCGGCGTTCCCTCCATGGGCCGCCGGTTCCCATGAGCCTGCAGACGAGCCGCTCCGAGGTGTTCGAGAGCGGGATCAAGGTCATCGACCTCCTTGCGCCCCTGGAAAGGGGGGGGAAGGCGGGTCTGTTCGGCGGTGCAGGCGTGGGCAAGACGGTGCTGATCATGGAGCTGATCCACAACATGGCGGGACGCCACGAGGGCGTGAGCATCTTCTGCGGGATCGGGGAGCGGTCCCGGGAGGGGGAGGAGCTGTACCGTGAACTGCAGGAGGTGAACGTGCTGGAGAACGCCGTCCTGGTCTTCGGGCAGATGAACGAGCAGCCCGGGGCGCGCTTCCGGGTGGGAAACGCGGCCCTCACGATCGCCGAGTACTTCCGCGACGACGCCCGGCAGGACGTGCTCCTCCTCATCGACAACATCTTTCGTTTCATACAGGCCGGCATGGAGGTCTCCGGGCTCATGGGCCGGATCCCTTCCCGCCTCGGGTATCAGCCCACTCTGGCCACCGAGCTGGCCGACCTGGAGGAACGGATCTCCAGCACGGAGACGGCGGCCATCACGTCGGTGCAGGCCGTCTACGTGCCGGCCGACGACTTCACCGACCCGGCGGCGGTGCACGCCTTCGGCCACCTCTCCTCTTCGATCGTTCTTTCCCGGGACAAGGCGAGCCAGGGACTCTACCCGGCCGTGGACCCCCTGCGCTCCGGGTCCAAGATGCTGACGCCGCACGTGGTCGGCGAGAGACACTACCGGATCGCCCGGGAGATGCGGGCCACCCTGGCGGGGTACGAAGACCTGAAGGACATCATCGCCATGCTCGGCATCGAGGAGCTGTCTCAGGAGGACCGGAGGACCGTCCGCCGGGCCCGGCAGCTGGAACGGTTTCTCACGCAGCCCTTCTTCGTGACGGAGCAGTTCACCGGATACGAGGGCAAGGCGGTGGCCCTCGACGATGCGCTGGAGGGGTGCGAGCGCATCCTGGACGACGCGTTCGCCGACGCTTCCGAAGGCACGCTCTACATGATCGGGACGGCGGACGAGGCGGAGAAGAAGCAGGAGGAGACGTGAAACTCAGGGTATACCAGCCGAGCGGCGACCGGTTCGAGCGGGACGTGGCCAAGGTCGTGGCCGAGGCGGAGAACGGGTCCTTCTGCCTGGAGCCGCGGCACGTGGACTTCCTCGCCGCGCTGGTGCCGGGAATCCTGATGTACGAGGACGAGGAGGGACGTACCGGATACCTGGCCGTTCACGACGGAATCCTGGTGAAGCGGGACGCCGATGTCTTCGTTTCGACCCTCCACGCGGTCTCGGGCTCCTCGCTGGAGACCCTGGGCCGGATCGTGGAGGAGCGGTTCGAAGCGATGAGCGACCGGGAGAAGAAGACCCTGACCGCCGTCTCCAGGCTCGAGGCGAATCTGGTGCGGCGGTTCATGGATGTGGAGAGGGAAAGGGCCGGACGCGCGTAGGCGAAGGGGGAAGGGAGAGTCGGGATGAGGCCCCGGGAAGAGGGAAGAGAGCAGCATCGGAAGCTCGTCCGCGAGGTGGAACGGAAAGCGTTCCGCAGGATGCGGGCCGCCCGCAAGAAGGACCGGAGCCTCTGGTTCGGGTTCGGCGCGTTCGGGGTGGTGGGTTGGTCGGTGGCCTTGCCCGCGCTGATCGGGATCGCCCTGGGCGTGTGGCTGGACGGATGGATGGAAAGCCCCTTCTCCTGGACGCTCACGCTGCTCATCGTCGGGGTCTGCCTGGGGTGTGCGAACGCCTGGTTCTGGCTGTCGCGGGCCGAAAAGCAGATCCGGGACGAACGAGAGGAGGACACGGTTGAGTGAATGGTTTCTTGCAGCGGTGGCTCTTCCGGCAGGTCTTCTGCTCGGCGTGCTCCATTTCTACGGGCTCCGGCTAACGACGGACCGGCTCGTCCGTGCGAGGCGGCCCGTGTGGTTCTGGTCGGGAAGCTTCCTGCTCCGGTCCTCGGTGGTGGCCGCCGGGCTGGTCTTGGTCGCCGGGGAGAGGGTGGAGAGGTGGGCCCTTGCCGTGGCCGGGATTCTCCTGGGTCGCATGCTCGTGGTGGGCAGGGCGGCCCCTCTGACGAAGGAAGGACACGTGGACCATGGAAATCACGCCGGATAATCTGGTGTACTGGAAATGGGGTTTCGTCTCCATCAACGCGACCCTGGTCTACACCTGGGGGGTGATGGGGTTGCTCGTCCTGAGCGCGTGGGCGGTGACGCGCACCTTCGCACTGGACCGTCCGTCCGGGCGGGCACAGGCTTTTCTCGAGGTGCTCGTCTCCATGACCAGGGACCAGATCGAAGAGATCACGCAACAGGACCCGAAGCCTTACCTCCCCTTTCTCGGCACCCTGTACCTCTTCGTGGCGGTGTCCAACTTCCTGGCTTTCCTGCCCGGGTACCACCCCCCCACCGGGTCCCTGTCCACCACGGCCGCACTCGCCGCCATGGTCTTCCTGGCCGTTCCCGGGTACAGCATCCGCGCCCGCGGCGTGCGGGGATACCTCAAGCACTACGTGGAGCCCGTCGTCTTCATGCTGCCCTTCCACGTCATCTCGGAAGTTTCGCGGACGGTGGCGCTCGCCGTCCGCCTCTTCGGCAATGTGATGAGCGGAACGTTGATCGTCGGTATTCTGCTCTCCGTGGCCCCGCTGCTGTTTCCCGTGCTTCTGCACGCCCTGGAGCTTCTGATCGGCCAGGTCCAGGCGTACATCTTCGCCGTGCTGGCCACGGTGTACATCGCCTCGGCGGCCCGGGCAGAGCAGGAGACGGAGTCCGTGCGGAAACGGGACGCGGAAGGCCCGGAGAAGAGAGAGAAGGAAGAGACTGGCAGGAACGAACAAGAACGGAAAGGAGACGGCAGCAATGGATAGCCTTACGCTGATCGGCATGGTCTCCGTGTTCACTTCCGGGCTCGCCATCGGGATCGGTTCGATCGGTCCCGGTCTCGCGCAGGGGCGGGCCGTGGCACAGGCCCTGAGCGCGATCGCCCAGCAGCCGGACGAGTCGAACACGATTACGCGAACCCTCTTCGTGGGGCTGGCCATGATCGAGTCCTTCGCGATCTACTGTTTCGTGATCGCCATGATCCTGATCTTCGCCAACCCCTTCTGGGACCACATGATGACCCGGGCAGGAGGCTAGGCCGTGGGTATCGACTGGATTACCTTTGCCGCACAGATCGTGAACCTCCTGATTCTGGTCGCCCTGCTCTGGCGGTTTCTCTTCAAGCCGGTGATCCGGGCCATGGACCGGAGGGAGGAGAAGATCGCCTCCCGGCTGGAGGGGGCGGACGAAAAGAAGCGGGAGGCGGAGGAGGAGCGGGAGAAGCTTCGAAGGGAACGGGAGAAACTGGAGCGGCACCGACAGGAGGAGCGGGACCGGATCCGCCGGGAGGCGGAAGAAGAGAAGAAGGGGCTGCTCGAGCAGGCGCGGAAGGAGGCGGAGGAGAGCCGTTCCCGCTGGATGCGGGCCGTGGGGGAAGAGAAGTCCGGCCTTCTCGAGGACCTGCGGCGTCGCGCAGGCGAAGGGCTCTGCACGAGCCTTCGGAAGTCCCTCCACGATCTTGCCGACGAAGAGCTGGAAAAGCAGGCCGTCGAAGTGTTTCTGAGACGGTTGTCGAAGCGGGAGGATTTCGACGAAGAGGAGATCGAAGGCCTGCACGGAGAAGATGGAGGCGGGCTCGTGGTTCGGACCGCATGGGGCCTCTCCGAGGAAGAGCGGGAGCGTGTCGAGAGCGGCGTGAAGGAAGGGCTGGGGTGGGAGAGGGAGATCCGGTTCGACACGGACTCGGACCTGGTCTGCGGCGTAGAGGTCCGAACGGAGGGACGCCGGATCGGCTGGAGCGTACGGTCCTACATGGAGGCCTTCGAACGAAGCCTCCTGGAGACTCTCGAGAAAGCGGAGGGAAGCCGGGAGGGGGAAGGCGGGGAAGAGAGCGGTGAAGCCGATTGAGGAGGTAAGAGAGGCGGTGTGCGAGGCCGTCCGCGACGTTCGCAGCACGTCGGACCGAATGGCCGCGGGGCTGCGGCTGGAGGAAGCGGGGACGCTTCGGACGGTCGGAATGGGCACCGCCGTGGCAACGGGACTGCCGGGCGTGGGAGCGGAAGAGCTGGTTCGGCTCGGCTCGGGGCGGATGGGGATGGTCTTCAACCTGGACCGGAAGGAGGTGGGCATTGTTCTCCTGGACGACGCCGAGAGACTGGTCGCCGGTGCCGAGGTGCGCCGTACGGGCCGTGTCCTGGACGTTCCAGTGGGAGACGGCCTGCTGGGTCGCATTCTGGACGCCCTCGGCCGCCCCCTGGATCGGCAGGGAAACGTTTCGGCTGCGAGGAGACTGCCCGTGGAGCGGGAAGCCCCTCCCATCATGCAGAGAGCGCCGGTCACGGTTCCGCTGCAGACCGGGCTCAAGGCGGTGGACGCTCTCGTGCCGATCGGCCGGGGACAGCGGGAGCTGATCCTGGGAGACCGTCAGACGGGCAAGACGGCCATCGCCATGGACACCATCCTGAACCAGCGGGACACGGGGGTGAAGTGCATCTACTGCGCCATCGGACAGCGCAGTGCGGCCCTCTCGAAGTTGATCGCGGAGATGAGGGAACGGAACGCCCTTTCCTATTCGCTCCTCGTTCTCACCACGGAGGACGACCCGCCGGGCCTGCGGTTCGTTGCCCCCTATGCGGCGATGAGCATGGGGGAATTCTTCCGCGACAGGGGCGAGGACGTGCTGGTGGTGTTCGACGACCTGACCCGGCACGCCCGGGCCTACCGCGAGGTCTCCCTGCTGCTGCGCCGCCCTCCGGGCCGCGAGGCTTATCCGGGCGACATCTTCTACATCCACTCCCGCCTTCTGGAGCGCTCCACCCACCTGCGGGAAGAACACGGAGGCGGGTCCCTGACAGCGCTCCCGGTCATCGAGACGGAGGCCCAGAACATCTCCGCCTACGTCCCCACGAACCTCATCTCCATCACGGACGGTCAGATCTACCTGTCACCGGAGCTCTTCCAGAAGGGGATCCTTCCGGCGGTGGACGTGGGCCGGTCCGTCTCGCGGGTCGGGGGAAAGACGCAGCTTCCCGCGTACCGGGCCGTGGCCGGAGACCTTCGCCTCGCCTACTCGCAGTTCGAGGAGCTGGAGTCCTTCGCCCGATTCGGAACCCGGATGGACGAGGAGACCCGCAGCAAGCTGGACAGAGGCCGGCGTGTCCGGGAGATCCTGAAACAGCCGGCCTCAGCACCCATGGCCGTGGAGGAGCAGATCGCCGCGCTCCTGGCGGTCACGGAGGGCCTCCTCGACGGCGTGGAACTGGAAGGAATCGGGGCGATGGAACAGGCCCTTCGCGAGAAGGTTCCGAAGGAACAGGGGGAAATCTGCCGGAAGATCCGTGAGGGGGACAAGCTGGAGGAGAAGGAGCGGAAGGCCCTCGCGGACACGATCCGTGAGGTCGTCGAGAGCGGCCGGAAAGAGCGGGGTCATGGCGACGCTTGAGCAGCTGCGGAAGCGGCTGGACAGCACGGGGCAGCTTCAGACGGTGGTCAAGACCATGAAGAGCATGGCGGCCGTTCGGATCCGCCAGTACGAGAAAGCGGCCGAGGAGCTCTCGGAGTATCAGCGGACCGTGGAAATGGGCCTGCAGATCCTGACCGGCACGGTCCCGGCCGTTCTGGTGGGCAGGAAACGCGAGGGTCCGTCTTCCCCTTCGGGATTCGTCGTCCTCGGTTCCGACCAGGGCATGTGCGGACCCTTCAACGAGCAGATCGCCGCCCACGTCGCGGAGCACCGTCGCGTCGCCGGCGAAAGGGAAGAAGAGATCTTCGTCCTCGCGGTGGGGGCCAGGGTTTCGGCCTCCCTCCAGAGGGAAGGCTTCCGAGTCGACGAGGTGTATCCGGTTCCCGCCTCCACGGACGGCTTTTCCGCCGTTTTGCAGGACCTTCTGCTCCGGATCGAAGCGTGGCGCTTCGAGCGGGACGTGGGCCGTTTCACGCTGTTTTACAATCGGCCCCTGTCCGGTGCTTCGTATGAGCCCGCTGACCGCCGCATTCTGCCCCTGGACCCGGATTGGATGGCCCGCCTGCGGTCGAGACCGTGGGACTCGAGGACCCGGCCCATGTTCACCATGGACGCGGACCGGCTCCTGTCCGCGCTGGTGCGCCAGTATCTGTTCGGCTCGATCTACCTCGGCCTGGCAGCGTCGCTGGCCAGTGAAAACGCGAGCCGCATGGCATCGATGCAGGCCGCGGAAAAGAACATCGAGGAGCGACTCGAAAGGCTGGAGGCGGCCTTCCGGCAGGAGCGGCAGAGGAGCATTACCGAAGAACTGCTGGACATCGTTGCGGGCTTCGAAGTCCTTCGAAGTCCCGGGAACGAAGAGGAAGGAGAATCGTCCCAATGAAGATCAGCGTATTCGAATCCGAACCGTGGGAAAAGGAAGCCTTCGAGGCCCTCGAGGCGGATCACGAGATTCGCTTCGTGGAGGGGCCGCTGGACGCCGGGAACGCGCGTGATCACGAAGACGCCGACGTGATTTCCACCTTCATCTACTCGAGCCTCGGTTCCGACGTGCTGGAGATCTTCAAGAACCTGCAGCTGATCGCCACCCGGTCGACGGGCTTCGACCACATCGAGCTCGAGCATTGCGCGTCCCGGGACATCAAGGTCTGCAACGTCCCGACCTACGGGGAGAACACGGTGGCCGAGCACGTTTTCGCGTTGCTGCTCGCCATCAGCCACAACCTGACGGAGGCGATCGACCGGACGCGGAAGGGGGACTTCTCGCAGAAGGGGCTGCAGGGTTTCGATCTCATGGGAAAACGAATCGGGGTGATCGGCACGGGCAACATCGGCCGGTGCGTCGTCAAGATCGCAAAGGGTTTCCAGATGGACGTGGTCGCGTACGACGTGAAGCCGGACCGGGACGCCTCGGATCACCTGGGGTTCCGCTACGTGGAGCTGGACGAGCTTCTGGAGACCTCCGACGTGGTGAGCCTGCACGTTCCGGGCTCCGCCGCCACCGTGAACCTGCTCTCTTCCGGGGAGTTCGATCGCATGAAGCAGGGAGCCGTGCTGATCAACACGTCCCGCGGGAGCGTGGTGGATGTGAAGGCGCTCATTCGCGCCCTCGAGAAGGGGAAGTTGTCCGCCGCGGGTCTGGACGTGCTGCCCGAGGAGCCGGTCATCCGGGAGGAGGCCGAGCTGATCCACTCCGTGTTTCAAGAGAGGCACGATCTCTCCACCCTCCTGGCCGATCACGTTCTCCTGCGTCTGCGAAACGTGTACGTCACCCCCCACAGCGGGTTCAACACGAGGGAAGCGGTCCGCCGTATCCTGCAGACCACAGTGGAGAACATCACCGCCTTCGCACGGGGCACCCCCCAGAACGTCATCAGCGACGGAACCATTTAGGGGCAATACTGTTCATTTAACGACTTTGATACATGGTTCATATTCAACTCGCCGAGTTGGCATGGGCACTCTCGGACGAAGATGGTAATTGCTCATCTTGCGCTTCACCCCTCGGGGCACCACTCTGCCGCGGCTGGAGACAACGAGATCTTGGAGCAATTCATGGTTCAAGGCGGGTCGGACCAAGCTATGTGTCTGATATACAAGAATAAGGAACCCTAACCAAGCCCGTTTTTGGCCTTAGCTGCTCAATTTTGGGGCCAGAAGTTGCTCTCTAAGGAATTACATCCCTCCTTTTCGAAGCGGGACCCGATGCCCGGTTCTGTTGGTGCGACGGCTTAGAGGTGTTTGCGGGCGAGCTTGGCCGCCTGGACGAGGAGCAGGGGGATTGCGCTCATGCCCAGAATGATGCCCCATTGCCTTCCGGAAGGGGGGTGGGTTTGCAGTACGTCGGAGAGGACGGGCAGGTACACGGCCGCAAGCAGGAACGTGCCGCAAAGGGCGATGGCGCCCCAGACAAAGGGATTGGTGGTCACCTCGTTTCGGAACAGGTCGGACGAGGTGTCCCGCATGTTGAACACGTGCCAGAGCCTGGCAAAGGCGAGGGTCAGGAAGGAGAGGGTGACCGCCTCCCCGGCGGGGAGCTGCAGGCGGGCGAGGCCGATGTACAGCGCGCCCAGAATCGCGCCGGCGATGACCAGGCCGTAGCCGGCGGTCAGGAGCCAGTGCCGGTTCGTCAGAATGGGCTCGTCGGCGTCCCGGGGAGGCTCCTGCATCACGTGGGGGTCTCCTTCCCCGATGCCGAGCGCCATGGCGGGAAAGACGTCCAGGAGAAGATTCACGAAGAGGATCTGCAGGGGCAGGATGGGCAGGGGCATGCCGAGGAGTGACGCCAGACCGACCGCCAGGATCTCGCCCACGTTGCCGGAGAGGAGGAAGATCACGAAACGGCGGATGTTCTTGAAGATGGTCCGCCCATACTCGACGGCCGTCACAATCGTGCCGAAGGCGTCGTCTTTCAGGATCATGTCCGCCGCTTCCACGGCCACCTGGGTTCCCCTCTTCCCCATGGCGACCCCGATATCCGCCTTCTTCAGGGCGGGCGCATCGTTTACCCCGTCCCCGGTCATGGCCACGATGGCCCCCTCGGCCTGATGCACGGCGATCAGGTCGAGCTTCTGCCGCGGGCTGACCCGCGCGAAGATCGGAACCCCGGCGATCTCGCGCCTCCCCTCTTCGGAAAGCTCCTCCGCCGGCTTCAACGCTCTGCCCTCTCTCGAGGAGAGCGGCCCCTCGGGCACCAGGTGCACCGCCTCCGCCACGTTCCGGGCCGTGACGGCGTGGTCGCCGGTGACCATCTTCACGCGAATGCCCGCCTCGTGACAGGCGTGAATCGCCTCCTTCACCCCCTCTCGGGGCGGGTCCAGAAGCCCGTGGAGCGCCACGAAGGTGAGGCCCGTGTAAGGGTCCTCGTCGACGGTCCCTGCGGTGCGGCGGGCCATGGCCAGAACCCGCAGCCCCTGTTCGGCCATCTGCAGGTTCGTCTCGAGGAGTTCCTCCTTGCGGGAATCCTGCAGTTCCTCTTCCCCTTCTTCCGTCAGAATCCGGGTGCAGCATTCCAGAACCGCTTCCGCGGCACCCTTCACGGCCACCAGCAGATCGCCGTCTCTTCGGTGGAAGGTGGCCATCATCTTCCTGTCCGGGTCGAAGGCCTCTTCCCGCTCCTCGGGCATCTGCTCCAGCAGATCCTCCCGGTTCAGACCGGCCATGGCGCCGGCGACCAGGAGGGCCGTCTCCATGGGGTCTCCGATCCCTTCCCGGTCCTTTCCCTCCGCGAGAACGGCGTTGTTGCAGAGGACACCGATCCGCAAGCCGGACATGAGCGGCTCGTTTTCGTCCGGGCTCAGCTCCCTGTCGTCCTGCAGAAAAGAGCCCCCTTGTTCCGATTGCTTCCGGACCGTGACCGAGGTGTCTGCAAGCACCACCGAGGTTACGGTCATCCGGTTTTCGGTCAGGGTGCCCGTCTTGTCCGTGAAGATGATGTTCGTCGCGCCCAGGGTCTCCACCGCGCCCAGCCGGTTGATCAGGGCGTTGCGCCGCGCCATCCGGATCATTCCGCGGGCCAGGGCGATGGTCGCAACCACGGGGAGGCCTTCCGGGATGGCGGCAACGGCCAGAGCGATTCCCGTCTCGACCATCAACAGGACGTCCTTGTCCCGCCAGATCCCGAGGAACGAAACCACCCCCGCAATGGCGATGGTCACCCAGATCAGGCGGTTCCCGAGCCGGTTCATTCTGTTTTCGATGGGCGACGTCTCTTCCTCGGCCTCCTCGACCAGTTCCGAAACCTGTCCGATCTCGGTGTGCATGCCCGTGGAAACGACGACCGCCTCCCCGGAGCCGCGGGTCACCGCCGTCCCCTTGAACAACATGTTCTTCCGCTCGGCGAGGGGGGCGTCCTCGTCTTCGATCGCTTCGACGGTCTTGCTCACCGGCACCGATTCCCCGGTGAGGGCGGACTCGTCCGCCTGCAGCTTGTTCGCTTCCAGAAGGCGAAGGTCCGCCGTCACCATGTCGCCACCGTCCAGGATCACGATGTCTCCCGGCACGAGCGAAGTTGCAGGCAGCTGGCGGACCTTTCCGCTGCGGCGGACCGTCGCCTCCACACGGCTCATCTGCCGCAGGGCTTCCATGGAGCGCACCGCACGTGTTTCCGTGAAGAACCCGATGGCGGCCGTCAGGAGGATCACCGCCACGATGGCGGCGCCCTGGATCGGCTCCCCGAACAGGAACGAGGTGGCCGCCGCCACGGCGAGGAGGGCCATGATCAGGCTCTCGAACTGATCGATCAGGATGCCCCACAGGCTCCTGGCCTTCGGCTCCCGGAGCCTGTTCTTGCCGTACTGCTTCTGGCGCTTCCGCGCCTCTTCCGGGGAGAGGCCTTCCGCAGGGGATACGCCCAGTTCGTTCTGAATCCGGTCGACGTCGAGGGTCCAGGCGTTCTTCATACGGGATCCGTGTCGGTTTTCCTATCCATCCGCCCCGCCGATCCGCTCATCACGCCGCGACGCACCGGGGGCGGCCATCAGCGCGACCGAGTCGGGGGGAAGCACGACAGACCGGTCATTCACCGCGACCTGGAAATCCGACCGGAGAAGCAAGGTCGTACCCTCCTCCACGGGGAGCCGCTGGAAGGCTTCCCCGAGATTGAAGGCGATCGATAGCTGTCCGCGCCGAATGCGCATCCATTGCTCGTCCGGGTCATAGCGAACCTGCAGGCGGTCCAGACGTCCGTCGGACAGGTCCGGGAACTCCCGTCGGATCCGAATGAGGTCTTTGTGCCACGCGAGCAAGGTGCTGTGCGGCTCGTCCTCCACCTCGCCCCAGTTGAGCTTGGCCGAAAGGAAGGTCTCGGGGTCCTGGGGATCCGGTATCGTCTCCGGGTCCCAGCCGAAGGCGGCGAATTCCCTCCGCCGGCCTTCGCGAACCGCTTGGGCCAGGTCCGGGTCCTGGAAGTCGGTGAAGTAGGGAAAGGGGGTGGAAGCCCCCCACTCCTCTCCCTGGAAGAGCATGGGCACGAAAGGCGCGGTGAGCACGACCGCCGCTCCGATCATGGCGCACCCCCTCGAAACGAGATGGCCGATTCGCTCGCCCGCGGCGCGATTGCCCACCTGGTCGTGGTTCTGAAGACAACCGACGAACCGGTTCCCCGAGATGCCTGCCGGGGATCTTCCATGCCGTCTCCCCCGATAGGAGGAGGTGCGGCCGTCGAACACGAAGCCCTGCGTGAGGACCTTCGCCAGATCTTCCAGGGAGCCGAAATCGCAGTAGTAACCCCGCCGTTCACCGGTGAGCAGCGCGTGGAGGGCGTGGTGGAAATCCTCGTTCCACTGCGCATCCAGGCCGTAGCCCCCCGTTTCCCTGGACCGGACGATCCGCGGGTCGTTCGAGTCGCTCTCGGCGATCAGCACGAGGTGCCTTCCCAGGGCGGCCTCGAGCCTGCGCACTTCCTCGGCAAGCTCTTCCAGGAAGTGGAAGGCGGAAGCGTCGAATATGGCGTGCACCGCGTCGATTCGAAGGCCGTCCACGTGGTAGTCCGCGAGCCACATGAGGGCGTTGTCGATCAGCAAGGTCCTCACCTCGTCGCTGCCCCTGCCGTCGAGGTTCACCGCCTCGCCCCACGGCGTGCCGTACCGGTCGGTGAAGTACGGCCCGAATCGGCTCAGGTAGTTTCCCTCGGGGCCGAGATGGTTGTAGACCACGTCCAGGATGACGCCGAGACCGCGGTCGTGACAGGCGTTCACGAAGGCCTTCAACCCCTCGGGCCCGCCGTAGGCTTGATGCGGGGCGTACAGGTCCACGCCGTCGTAGCCCCAGCCGCGTGTTCCGGGGAACTGGCAGACGGGCATGAGCTCCACGTGGGTTACGCCCAGCCGAACCAGGTGATCGAGGCGGTCCACGGCGGAGTCGAAGGTCCCGTCCGGGGTGAAGCTGCCCACGTGCATCTCGTAGATGATCCCGGAGGAAAGGGGCCTCGCCTGCGAAAGCGGGTCCGTCCAGACGAAGCTTTCGTGTTCCAGCAGGCGGGAGGGCCCATGCACGCCCTCGGGCTGCCACGGGGAGCGGGGGTCCGGCAGGGCCCGGTCCCCGTCCAGGACGAATGCGTAGTCCGAGCCTTCTGTGAGAGAGGGCACATCGACGGACCACCATCCGTCCTGTTCAGGGGCCATGGGGATGTTGTCCGATGCGGTCTTCAAGTCCACGCTCTCGGCCCGGGGCGCCCAGAGGCGAAATCGGGTCATGGTTGATTCTCCCTGTTCGCGTGCAGCGCCTATTCCTCGAGGCGGAGCCAGGCTTTCGCTTCCGAGGGGTCCACGAAGGCTTGAATCTGCAGCCCGCGGTTCGCTGCGCAGAGTTCCATGAACTTGGCCCTGTCGAACTCGATCCCTTCCAGCACGACCAGCGCGATTCGGCGGAGGGGGGACCACTGTAACTCCACCATGAACTGGACGACCTCAAAGATCTCCGCGATCGTGAGTTCACATTCCGCCTTGCGGAAATCGAACAGGATGTCTTCGTACTGCGAGGCTTCCGGCTCTTCCAGCATTCGCTTCAGTGCTTCCTTGGTCGCCTCGAAATCGAACTCGCCCGTGGCCGTCGCTTTTACGACTTCCCGGCCGTCAATGATCTTGTGTTTCAGCTGCAATGTCCGCGACATTTTGTGCACTCCTTTTTCCGAAGAGAAGAGGTTGAGTGCTGCAAGGTGAAAGAGCAAGAAAGATGCCACCCGGTCCATCCGTGTGCGAAACGTTGTGCATCGCGCCGCGGGCCAAGCCGGCCGGACCGGGCGTTGGCGCAGATCTGTGCCGATTGTGCACAGTGGAGCCGTCCACCGGGTCGACGTGTACCGTTCATGCGCACGTCGTTACCCCCATGATCGAGATCGCCTCGACCCGAGGCCAACGGATCCGGTGGCACGGCTCTTGCAAACCGAAAAGAAGAAGACAAACATTCGGTAGGACAAGGAGCAGAAAGATGGAACAGAAAGACGCTTACTGGGAGATGCAGAGGAAGAGGCTGAGGGAGGTCTCCTCGCAGATGGAGGCCCTCGAGAGAGCCAGAGAAAAGGAGGGGTCGGACCGACTCAGCAGCGAAGAGCTCGAAGCGCTCCGCGTGAAGATGGAAGAGGCGTTGAAAAAGGTGGATGCCCTGAAGGAGGCGGGCGAGGGCGCCTGGCGGGACCTGAGGGAGGGCGTCGAGGAAGCCGTCTCGCACCTGAAGGATGCGGTGGACAAGGCCGTCTCCGAGTTCGGGAGAGGCGATGCATGAGCTGATGGAGGCCCTCCGGGACCCCTCCGCCTATCCGCACGACGTGGACTCGGTGGAGAGGGTGCAGACGCACATCTCGGTCGTCTTCCTGGCGGGAGGGTACGCGTACAAGCTCAAGAAGCCTCTGGATCTGGGTTTCCTGGATTACACCTCCCTGGAGAAGCGGCTGGCGTGCTGCCGCGAGGAGGTGCGTCTGAACCGGAGGCTCGCGCCGGCCGTCTACTGCGGCGTGGTCCCGGTCCGGTGCGAGCGGGGAACATTTCGAGTGGGGGAGGGGACGGAGGAGGGGATGTCGGGACGAGGCGGACAGGACGTGGTCGAATACGCCGTGAAGATGATCCGCCTGCCGCCGGACCGAACCTTTCGGGCCATGCTGCAGAGAGGAGAGCTGAAACAGGAGCACCTGGCGCAGCTCGCCGCGAAGCTCGTGACCTTCTATGCCGGGGCCGAGGCGGGTGAAGAGGTCTCCCGCACGGGCGACTGGCCAGTGGTGGCCCGGAACTGCGAGGAGAACTTCGAACAGATCGAGCCCTTCGTGGGCTGCACCCTCAGCGGCACGGTCTACAGGCGACTTCGGGCCTACACAGAGAACGCCCTGAGGAGCCACCGCGGCCTCATGGAGGAGCGGGCCCGGGAGAACGTGCCGCGGGACACCCACGGCGATCTGCGACTCGAGCACGTCTACGCCTGGGCCCGGGAAGGGGGCATGCCGGAGATTCTGGTGGTGGACTGCATCGAGTTCAACAAGCGGTTCCGTTACGCGGACCCGGTCTCGGACATCGCCTTCCTCGTCATGGAGCTGGAGCACGAGGACCGTGCGGACCTGGGCCGGGCCTTTGCGGACGGCTGCTTCCGCCGTTCGGGCGACTCGCGGGGCCACGAGCTCCTTCCCTTCTACATCGCCTACAGGCACGTGGTGCGGGGCAAGGTGTGCAGCCTGAAGGCGAGGCAGGAAGAGGTGGCGGAGGAGAAGAGGGACGAGGCGGAGGTCCGGGCGCGGGCCCACTTCCTGGGGGCCCTGGGAAGGCTCGCCCCCCCGGATGAGCACCCCTGTCTGGTCATGGTCGGCGGGCTGCCCGGCGTGGGGAAGACCACGCTGGCGCGCCGGATGGCGGCGAGGCTCGGCTTCGTGCGCATGGACTCGGACAGGGTGCGCAAGAAGCTGGCCGGCTTGCCCGAGTCGGCAAACGCGGCGGCGTCCTTCGGGGAGGGCATCTACTCGCAGGCCTGGACGAACAGGACCTATGCGGAGCTGAGACGTCAGGCCATGAAGAGGCTGTTTCAGGGAGAACGGGTGCTGGTTGAGGCCAGCTTCGGCTCCGAGGACCACCGGAAGATGGTCTGGAGTGCCGCCCGTGAGCTGGGTGTGCCCGTCTTCCTCCTCCTGTGCCGGGCGGACCGGCAGGTGATCGAGCAGCGGATCGTGGCCCGGGAATCCGGCCCGTCGGATGCGGGTGTAGAGGTCTATCGCAAGGCCGCCGACCTCTGGGAGCCGCCCGGCCCAGATATGCAGGAGAGAACCCGCTCGATTTCGACACAGGGCTCACCCGAGGCCGCCCTCTCGGAAGCGGTGGCCTTCCTGTCCGAAAAAGGCTGTGCGCCGCCCCCCGCCTGATCACGCCACGTCCGAGTCGAACCACCGTGCCACGTTCGGTGCCACCTTCGTGCCACCTCCGGGTCGGACCAAGACAACTATTCGATAACCAAGAGAAACATTTGTCCAGAGAGGTCGAAAAGGAAGGTTACATCCTTTTTTTGCCCCCGAAATCGGGATTAAGATCCGACCAAAATAACCATACAATCTAGCCTCTAAGACCTGAGACGGGCCTGATTTTGGTGGTCTTCCATTCAATATCAGGAAGATAGCCTGGTCCGACCCCATCGTGTTACCCATTGTGTGACGGATCGTGTTCGTCGATCGTTGTGCGGTCGGCCGTTGCGTCTTTCACCTTCGGGACTTTTCGTCTCAGCCTCTTTGCCAGGAACCAGGCGCTCAGGCCCAGAACGATGACCACCAGAACCAGGCTCAGTACGCTCGTCAGGTCCGGTTCCCGGAAGAGGTTCTTGACCCGGTCCGTGAGGAGCGTAACACCGAAGATGCCCGGGCACATGCCGGCCAGCGTGCCGAAGAGGAAGTCCCTGAATCGGATGTGGGATGCGCCGGCCACCAGGTTCACCGCGGTGAAAGGCGCCACCGGGACCATGCGCACCAGGAACACGGAGACGAACCCCCTCTTCGCCAGCCGTCTGCTCAGCCTGTTCAGCCGCCTACCCGCAATGCGGCGCACCAGATCGCGTCCCAGCACACTGCCCATCCCGTAGCTCACGGCTGCGCTTGCCATGCTGCCTGCCAGGGCGTACAGGAAGGCGGTCAAAGGGTCGAAGACGGCCGCCGTGGCGGCAATCAGGGCGGTCACCGGAAGGACGATGAGGCCGCCCGCCACGAAGGCGAGGATCACGTATCCCGCAGGCGCCGGGCCCTGAGCGACCTTGTGTGCGAGCGCGACCGCCGTCTCCTCGCTGAGCAGTTCGCCCAGGGGGCCGAACCGCCAGAGGAGCGCCAGCCCGACCACCAGGCAGACCAGGAGAGCCAGCTTGAGGCGGCCCCACCCTTTCGTCTCTTCTTCCTCCTGCACGAATTCGTCGATCACGTGGTCCAGCTCCATGGGGCGCTCAGGATCCAGCAGTTCGGATCCTGTAGAAAAGGCCTCGATCCAATCGGAGTCTCCCGCCGGCAGGGGGACCAGGGAGTGTTCCCTTCCCTGGAGCGTTTCCACGGCACGGATCAGGGAGCCGCCCGACCTGACCGCCTCCGCTACCTCGTCGGTCGTGGCTCCCAGGTGCTCTGCGAGCAGCCGGTTTCGGAACCGGGCTACGGCTTGCTCCACCCTTTCCTGTCCGGCCGACTCGACGGCCAGATCGCACTCCGAGTCGAGGCCCATGGATCGATTGCTCAGATTCGCCGACCCGACCCGCACCAGCCAGTCGTCCACGACCATGACCTTGGCGTGCACCATCACCGTGTCCTCGTCGGACGGGGAGGCGCGGGGGTAGTACACCCGGAGGCGGCCGTGCCGGTCCGCTTCGCGGAGTTGGTGAAGCACGGCGTCGCGGAGGTTGCCCATGACGGTTTCCTGGAGCCAACCCGAGCATCGCCGAGGCTGCACCACGAGGATCTCCGGCCCGTCGTCCTCCGCGAGCCTCGAGGCAAGGGACTCTTCCACCACCTTCGCCGTCAGGTACTGGTTCTCTATATAGATCCACTTCCGGGCCGCGGCTATGCCGTCCCGGTAGAGGTTCTCCACCTCCCGAACCGCCTCCCGCCCCTTGTACGCGGCCTCGGTCCGTGCAAGGGCCACCTCCACGGATTCCAGGTCGGGCCGCAGGCCCGCCGGCCAGGGATCTCCTGCCGACTCCTTCGGCGGAGGCACCTTGCCGCCCGTCGCCCGGTGCCAGCGGTCCCGCGCCAGGTCGCCCAGGCTCCGGGCGGCCTCGCCGTCCACCGCCATCTGCACATCGTGATAAGGCCCGTAAGACTGGCCCAGGGGATCCTTTCTTCTCGGATCCCCGGGCCGGTGCTCCGACGCGTCCCAGCGGACCTTGGTCAGGTCCATGCCCCCGGAGAAAGCGACCTTGTCGTCCACCACCACGATCTTCTGGTGGTGGGAGGCGCCCAGGGGATGCTCCCCGTCCATGTGAAAGCGAATCCGGCGGTGCCGGTTCCACCCCGTTTTGAACAGGAGATGGGGCTCCCTCTCCAGGGCGAAGAGGAGCGCGAAATCCCACACCAGGACGTGCGCCCGCAGCTCCTTCCTGTCTGCGACCACCCGGTTGAGGAAGTCGCCCAGCCGTAGCGGGGAGCGGCCATCGGCCCCGTCCCGAAGAAGGTCGATCCTGCTGTCCAGGTCCCACCCCACGATGAGGATCGATCTCTGCGCCTGTTCGACCGCTGACACGAAGGCTCTGTAGTAGGCCGCCCCATCGATCAGGAAGGAGACGCGGTCGGCACGGCGCCTTGTCCAGCAGTTCCTTCCTTCCACCAGAATGGATCGCTTCTCCACGGTTCAGCTCCGTCCTTCCGAATCACACGCATCCGATCCCGAGCCGGCGGTGCCGCGATCACGAAGCCCGCTGCTCGGGTGAGGCAGGTTCCTCCTCCAGCAACGCTTCGATTTGACTCGCTTCCAGGGTTTCGTGTTCGATCAGGGCCTCCACCAGCCGGTCGAGGTCGCGCCGGTGATCCTGGAGAAGGTCCGTTGCCGCGTTCTCCTGCTCCCGCAGGATTCTCTGGATCTCGGAATCGATCACCTCGGCGGTGTGCTCGCTGAAGTCCTTCTGCTGGGCCATCTCCCTTCCCAGGAAGAGGTGCTCCTCCCCCTGTCGAAAGACCGCCGGGCCCAACGCATCGCTCATTCCCCACTGACAGACCATCTGCCTTGCCAGCTGCGTGGCCTGCTTCAGATCGTTCGCCGCACCGTTGGTCAAATCGTCGAACACGATCTTTTCGGCGGCCCGCCCGCCGAGCATGACCGAGATGCGGTTCAGCAGATAGCGCCTGCGGTGGTGGTGCTGATCCGTCTCGGGCACCTGCTCCGTGGCGCCGAGGGACTGCCCCCGGGGGATGATCGTCACCTTCTGGAGGGGGTCGGTGTCCGGCAGCAGCCGGGCGACCATGGCGTGGCCTGCTTCGTGATACGCAATGAGCCGTCGTTCCTCGTCGTCGATCATGTCCTCCCGCTCGCTTCCAAGAAGGATCTTGTCCCGGGCCCGGTCGAAATCGTCGGCGTGGACCTTCTTCTTCTGTTCCCTGCCGGCGAGCATGGCGGCTTCGTTGACCAGGTTCGCGATGTCCGCACCGGCGAATCCCACGATCCTGGCCGCAAGGTTGTCCAGGTCCACGTCCTCGGCCAGGGGGACGTCCCGGGTGTGGATCTTCAGGATTTCGTGCCGGGCCTCCTTGTGGGGTCGGTCGAGAACCACCTGGCGGTCGAAGCGGCCGGGCCGTGTGAGGGCCGGGTCGAGAACGTCGGGCCGGTTGGTGGCCGCCATGACGATCACCGATTCGTGCGGCTCGAAGCCGTCCATTTCGGAGAGGATCTGGTTCAGGGTCTGCTCCCGCTCGTCGTGTCCGCTGCCGAGCCCCGTACCCCTTGCGCGGCCCACGGAATCGAGCTCGTCGATGAAGACGATCGACGGAGCCTCCTTCTTGGCGTTCTGGAAGAGGTCCCGCACCCGGGAAGCGCCCACGCCCACGAACATCTCGATGAACTGAGAGCCGCTCACGCTGTAGAAGGGCACTTCCGCTTCGCCGGCGGTGGCCCTCGCCAGCATGGTCTTGCCCGTCCCCGGCGGCCCGACGAGCAGCACACCCTTCGGGGGGTGGGCGCCCAGCGAGGCGAATTCCCCGGGGTTCTTCAGATACTCGATGATCTCGATGAGGTCCTTCTTCGCGTTCTCCAGACCCGCCACGTCGTCGAAGCCCGTGTCCCGGACGGACTCGCGGTGAAGCTTCGCCTTCGATTTTCCGACACCGAACAGGCCTCCCATGCCCTGCATGCCTCCTTGCTGCTTCTGCATCCTGCGGCTCATGTACACGAAGAACCCGATGATGAGGATCCAGGGCAAGAAGGAGAGCAGCACGGCGGTCCACCACGACCCGTCCTCCTCTTCCGCCCGGATGAGCACGTCCTCTTCCTCGAGCATGGGCATCAGTTCCGGGTCTTCCAGGGCGGGCTTGACGGTCGAGAAGAAGGAATACGCTTGGGTCTCCTCCTTCCCCTGCCGGCCCTCCTCACCCTGTTCGCCCTCCTCGCCCTTCCGGCCCTCCTGCTCTTCCCTTTCCGGCCGGTAGGCTTCGGAGAACTCTCCGCGGATGCTGCCCCCCTTGATGGTCACTTCTTTCACCTTGGCCGCTTCGACCTGTTTCTTGAAGGTCGAGTAGGCGATTCGAATTCGATTCGGTTCTCCGGTGCGCTGGGTCATGTAGTAGACCAGTATCCACGCGAGGGCAACCCAGAGCAAAACGCGCCACACAGGGGGGCTCGGCCCTTTCAGGCTTCTCGCCCCCTGTTTTTCCTGTTTTTCCTCTTCGTCCTTGTTCATTCCACGGTCTCCTCGCCCTTCGAGATCGGGCGGCGCTTGCGGGGGGGTCCCTTCTTTCCCGCCGGTTGCGCCCCTTTGCGCACCGGCGTGCAGCTTCGGTACAGGATGTAGCAATTGCGGTGCCACGGAAGATTCGGGCCCGTAAGGGCGAGTGGAAGGCTTCGTGCAGTATGCGGGCTAAGTACTCCATCTCAACAATACGGTGGCACTCGGATGCCGATCCATCCCGACAGGCTGCGTTGCTCGTCGGTTAAATACTCCCGGTATTCGCCCTCCTCGCGCCTTGCCTCTCGGGCGCCTCGGCCTCCTCGATACGTGACCGTATTTATGACATCGAGTACTAAGCTCGGGCCTCCTTCCTGTGTAGCCTGTGCACACGGACGGATGTGTGTGCAGATCCCAAGGCGCCGCCCCTGTGTGAGGCGCGGCTTGCGGGGAGGCTGCTGGCATACATGTTGCACTCCAACGGGGGCAAGAAAGCATGACGAAAGGGCATGCGGAAACCGAAACGGTGAGACCGAAGAGCACAGTACGGTCGGACAGCCCAACCCATGGAGGGTCTGGAAATGAACGAGTCAAGCAGGGAGGCGTTCGTGTCTCAGTACCTCGCATTTCGATTGAACCGACAGAACCACTACCTCGACTTCCTGGAGATGGAATTGGATCATTCCACCACCGAAGCGGAAGCCAGCGTGGTCCTGTCCTTGCTCAAAAAGACGAGGAACCGGATCAACCAGCTGGAACACCAGTGGCTGACAACACAGAAGCATTGATCGCAGGGCAGGGCGCGCAGGGCGGTTCGAGACGCGAGGCATGCAGAGCGAGATCCGACAGAACAAGGTGACCCGGGAGTGGGTCGTATACGCTGCTGCGCGCGGTCAAAGGCCCACAGACTTCGGGTCGGGGAGAAGGGAGAGGAAGGAGCTTCCTCCCAGGGCGGAAGATTGCCCCTTCTGCCCGGGCAACGAGCAGCGGTTGAAAGGGATCGTGATGGAAACGGCCGGCCCCGCGTACCCGGGCTGGCAAACCCGGGTGGTGCCGAACAAGTTCCCCGCCGTGACGCCGGAGGGAGGCACGGACCGCTTTCTTCGGGGCATCCACCTGGCCATGGGCGGCTACGGCTGTCACGAGGTGATCATCGAGAACCCGGTCCACAACCGGCAGATCGGCTGCATGTCCCTGGAGGAAGTCTCCGTCATCGTCGAGACATACCACCGACGCTACATCCAGTTGACCGAAGAGCACCGGAACAAGCTCATCCTCATCTTTCGGAACCACGGAGAGAAGGCAGGGACCTCGCTGGTGCATCCCCACTCCCAGATCATCGTCGTGGGCGTGATTCCCCAGCACGTTCGCTGGAGAGACCTGGAAGCCCAACGCTATTTCGACGAGTGGGGACGCTGTGTCCTCTGCGATGTGGTCGCCTTCGAGCTCGGGGAGAGGTGCAGGGTCGTGTGGGACAACCCCGCCTTCCTGTCCTTCGTTCCCTTTGCGGCCGAAGTGCCCTTCGAGATCTGGATCGTGCCGAAGCGCCACCAGGCGGACTTCTCGCACCTTGCCCACGAGGAGAAGGACCTCTTCGCAGAGGCCCTGCAAGGCTCGCTGCGACGGCTCCACCAAAGGCTCCACGACCCGGACTACAACTACATCATCAACGCAGCGGCAAGGTCCAGGGCCGACGAGCCGTACCTCCACTGGTACCTCCAGATACGGCCGAGGCTGACGACCCGGGCCGGCTTCGAAATCGGGTCGGGAATCAGCATCAACCCCACACTGCCCGAGGAGAATGCCGCAATCCTGACGGCGCCCTCTCCCCGGGGAAAGGAAGGGGCCGGAGAGGTGGAGCAGACATGATGCGTATCGTTCGCACCGACGAGGACATCAAGAAGTACATCGTGGACGAGCTGTACTGGGACGACCGGGTGGACGCTTCGGACGTGATGGTGGAAGTGGAAGGGGGGAAGGCCGTGCTGAGCGGCACCGTGCCGAGCTACGCGGCCCGGCGTGTGGCGGAGAACACCGCCGCAGGGATCAAGGGGGTGCGGGCGGTGGAGAGCCGGCTGCAGGTGAAGCTCCCCCCAACACGCGACAAAATCACCGATGTCGAAATCGATGCGAACGTCCGGTCCACTCTGGGCTGGCTTTCGGACATCGACTCGAGCAACATCGCGGTTGCAGTGGAGCAGGGCGTGGTCGAACTCACCGGGTCCGTGGGCCGGTACTGGGAGCGGCTCGAGGTGGAGGAGATGGTCGCCAGGATCGGTGGTGTGGTGGACGTGGAGAACCATCTGGCCGTGGTCCCCACGAGAGACGTCTGGGACCAGGTCCTGGCCGAGGGCATCGTCACCTCCCTCGAACGAAGCGCAGGGGTCGATTCCGACGCGATCACGGTGGAGGTGGTGGACGGGCGGGTTCTCCTGTCCGGAACGGTTCCGGACGGGTCGGCGCGCCGCCGTGCCGAGGAAGTCGTCTTTCGTACGTCCGGTGTGAAGGAGATCGACAACGGCCTGGCCGTGCAATGTGCGGACGGCCCCCCGGGGGGCGCCTCATGACGTCTCCTTGCGCTTCCTCCGGTGCTCTTCTTCCTGGACATCCTGTTCGCTCATTCGTTTTCTCTGGTCGCTCACGGCCTGCTGGTGGGCCTGGTCGCCCGCGGTGTCGTCACGGCGGCGGTCCAGGTTCTCGAGGGCTTCCGAGTGTCCGTACAGGATGAGGGTGTCGTCGTCGTAGATCTCCGTATCCGACCGGGGTGCACCCACATAGCTGCCGTCGTCACGGTGGATGCCCAGAACCAGGACGCCTTCGTCGGTGAGCCTGCACTCCTTCAACGGCTTTCCAGAGAGCCAGTCCCCCGGCCGGACACCGAGTTCACGAACCGAGTAGTTGCCCGACAGTTTCAAAAGGCTGGCGTAGTCACGGACATCCAGGTTCGTCCACCGCTTCAGGGCGCGGCGGACGATTCGGCTCAGGTAGCGGTCCACGAGCTTGCTCCTGGCCATCCACCACAGGACCAGGACTCCGGCGAGGAGCCAGAGGAGGCGGGACAGGCGTTCCACCTGGTCACCCGTGCCCACAAAGGAGAAGACCAGGGAGACGAGAATCGTGATCAGGCCTGCGCTTCGGACGATCATCAGGAGCATGATGATTCGACGCCGCACCGGATGGTTGACCACCTTCTCCGCCTCGGAGGTGGTGAAGCCCGTGCCGGTGAATGCGGAGCGGGCCTGAAAGCGGGCGGCCTGTTCGGAGAGCCCGGTCAGGGAGAGTGCGATCGTCGCGATCCGAATGATGGTCAGGGACAGTCCGAGAACGGTGAGAAAGACGATGATGCCGATGATGCCGAGCATGTTCAACCGCGCAGATAGCCGAGAATGATCGCGACGGCCAGAACGCCCGCGAAGGTCCAGAAGAGCAGCCCCGCCGTGCGACGCAGGGTTCGTTCCCGCTCCTTCTTCTCCTCCTCGGTGACCAGCTCGACGGTGGTCTCTTCGCTCTTGTCCGGCGGAACGACCGCGGCGAGCAGGAGCGCGAAGACGACGCCGGCCATGAGGAAGGGGAGCCAGTAGACACCGCCCAGCGGCCGTCCGAAGGGCATGATCCAGACTCCCCCTGCCCATGTGGCCAGAAAGAGGGCGAGGAACAGGAAGAGAAAGCTCGCCCACGGTCCCGCTCTCCTGAATCCGACAAAGACGAGGGAAGCGAGCAGCAGGGCGATGACCAAGGCGACCAGAAAGTCGAAAAAGATCATTCTATTCCCCTCTTCTCGCCGAGGCGGGTGGTGCCGCTAGAGCGCGGAAAGAATCCCTTGGCGAAGCGCCGCCATTTGTCCCGATCCTTCGGGGGAGGCTCGTGAACGGGCGGCTTCTCCCTCGGCGGAGGCCTTCTCTTCGGTTCTCCCTCGTCGGTGGGGTCGTCTACGGGCGGCTTCTTCCGCGGCGGCTCGCGGACGGGTCCCCTCTTCGTGGGGGGAGGCCGGATCGGTGCGTCGTCCGGCGACGGCTCCTTCTCCGGGGTGAGGCCAGGGTGCGCGCGCACCGGAAAGTGAAGGGATGGGTGCATGGTTTCCTTCTCCTGTGGGTTCTCGTTTCCTTTCCATCCTGAACATCCGCTTCAAAATGCAAGAACAGGACCAGCTGGTCATCCCCCGGGCCGGACCGCACGGTCGTCGATACCACGTCGAGAATCCCGCGCTCACGGCTATGCACTCCATCCCATGAATACGGTGTGCAAGGTCAGTACACCGGATCCTCCGGAGCGCGTCTTCTGTGCAGAATCGGCACACGCGTCCCCCACGCGCCCTTCGGAACCGCCGCGGGAGCCTGCCGCGCCGACGTGTTCGAGGAGACCCCCGTCCGGCGAACTTGGCATTCCCCTTGCAAAAGCCTGCCCACGTGCGACCGGACAGGGGCGCCTGGCATCCGGGCTCCGGTTCGCACGGGAGAACCGGAAAGGAGAAGCAATGCTGAGAAGACACACGGCCGCCTGCACGCTGCTCCTTCTCCTTGCCGCGGGGGCTGTCCCCCGGGTGCACGGGGAGGAGGCGGGCCGGTATCAATGCGTACCCCTGGGAACGAGCGACTCGGTGTTCATCATCGACACGCGGGAGGGGCACCTCTGGACGTGGACGGGCAATCCGCGCGTCGAGACGGAAGGCTACGTGGGCATCATCTACCAGGGAAAAGTGCACCCGGGCCGGAAGACAGGACAGGTGATCGGCGAACCCGGCTCATCCGAGAAGTGAACCGTGTAAAAGAGGAAGAGAAGAAATGGCGACTGTACGCGAGGAGCCCGGCGCGGGCCCTGAGGGACCGGAGGCGTGGCGCCTGGTGGAGCTGGAGGATTACGAGCCCCTCGTAGGGGAAGAGGCCGTCGCCCGGATCCGGAAGAAGGCCGCTCCCCTGCAGGGACTGCACGTGGCCCATGTCAATTCGACCTATTACGGCGGCGGCGTGGCCGAACTGCTGGACCCGATGACGCTCCTGATGAACAACGTGGGCCTCAAGACCGGCTGGCGGGTCCTTCAGGGCGCGCCGGACTTCTTCAGCATCACCAAGAAGATCCACAATGCCCTCCAGGGCGACACGATCAACCTGTCGGAACGAAAGAAGTCCATCTTCGAAGAGATCGTGTACAAGAACGCGGTCCGCAACCACCTGGATCATCACGACCTGGTCGTCATTCACGATCCGCAGCCCCTTCCCATGATTCAGCACTACAAGAAGAAGGGCCCCTGGGTCTGGCGCTGCCACATCGACCTCACGCATCCGAACCCGGACGTTTGGGACTTTCTTTCCCCTTACATCGAGAAGTACGACGCGGTGGTTGTGAGCATCGGGGAGTACAAGCAGAAACTGACGACTCCCCAGCGGCTCTTCCTGCCCGCGATCGATCCCTTCTCCATCAAGAACAAGGACATGGCGGAGGAGGAGATCCAGGAGCGGCTCGACCACTACAAGATTCCCACCGATCTTCCCCTCGTGGTGCAGGTCTCCCGCTTCGACCGGTGGAAAGACCCGAAGGGGGTGATCGAGGCCTTTCACCTTGCCAGAAAAGAGGTGGATTGCACGCTGGTGCTCCTCGGCAACGTGGCCACCGACGATCCGGAGGGGGACGAGGTGTACCGGTCCCTGCTCGACTACTGCGAGGAGCGGGTCCACATCCTGACCCACGAGGACACGGCCCTGGTGAACGCCCTCCAGCGCCGGGCCGACGTGGTCCTCCAGAAATCGATCCGGGAGGGCTTCGGCCTCACCGTGACGGAGGCGATGTGGAAGGGAGCGGCCGTGATCGGGGGCGACGTGGGCGGGATTCGATATCAGATCGAGAACGGGACGAACGGCATGCTCGTCTCCTCGCCCGAGGAGGCGGGCGAAGCCATCGTCACCCTTCTCAGGGACGAGGGCTTGAGAGCACGCATCGGGGAGGCGGCCCGGGAGAGCGTGCGGAAGCGGTTTCTCATGACGCGCCTCCTGGAACAGTATCTCGACCTGTTCAACTCCTTCGAGACGACCTTCCACCTCCGGGACGGCGGGGGGTGAATTCCTGACACACCCATCGAGATCGAGACCCGTCGGAGGCGACGCGGCGACGCGGCCGTCCGGTCCGCAGAGCAGCGTTTGAAGCCGGGGGTTTGCTTCGCTTCGCTCGCAATGTCCCGAGTGGGGCTTCGCCCCTGCCAAGGACATTGCCCCGAGTCCCTTTTGCACCCGCCCCCGGGGGGCCGCTGCCCTTGCGGAAAGGCCGCGGGTCTGTTATGTAGGGGTACGCGTGTGCACGAACGGCACATGCTCGACCCTCATGGAGGAAGAGGCGAGACATGAAGGCCGGCAGGTTTCGGATCCTGGTCGTGGGCAGGGTCGGTGAATTCGCAAGCCGGGTCAACCGCCTGTTCCGGCACGAAAAGGCGGAGGTGGCCCTGGAGCCGAGCATCGACCACGTCCTGGAGAGGATGGAAACGGAGTTCTTCGATATCGTCCTCATCACGAGTGACGCCTTTCGAGCGGGCGAGGTGCAAGGCATGGATCTGCTGGAGGTTCTGCGGCGTACGCGACCCTCCACCCAGATCCTGTTTCTCGTACACCCCTGGCACCTGGAAGAGGTGATGTCCGCGCTCGGGACCGGCTCCCACCCGTACATGAGGCTGCCGGTCGGAGACAAGGAACTCAAGCTCATGATCCGCACCGCCCTGGCGAGGCGTCCCGCGCCCCTGGAGGAGGAGGCGGGGAGGAAGACGGGGAAACAGGCTGTCTTCGAAGAGATGTACGGCCAGTCCCGGGTCATGCAGGACGTGTTCCGCGAGATCCGGCAGGCCGCGGCGACGGACATACCGGTCCTGCTGGTGGGGGAGACCGGGACCGGCAAGGAGCTGGCGGCACGGGCCATTCATCGGAACAGCGACCGCCGGGACGGCCCTTACATCCCGGTCAATGCGGGCGCGATCCCGTCGGAGCTGGTTGCGAGCGAGCTGTTCGGGCACGAGAAGGGCGCGTTCACCGGCGCAGCGGACAGGAGCAGGGGGAAGTTCGAGCTGGCCAGGGACGGAACGCTCTTCCTGGATGAAATCGGTGCGGTGGATCAGAAGGTCCAGGTGAGCCTGCTCCGGATCATCGAGCAACGAAAGTTCCACCGGCTGGGCGGAAACCGGGCGATCTCCACGAACGCCCGGCTGGTGGCCGCCTCGAACGATGACCTCTTCGAGGCGGTCGAACAGGGCCGTTTCCGGGAGGATCTTCTCTATCGTCTGGACGTCTTTCGAATCCCCCTGCCTCCCCTGCGTGACAGAAGAGAGGATGTTTCCCTGTTGATCGATATGTTCGTCAAGCGGTACAACGAGGAATTCGACAAGGAGATCACGGGCATATCCCCGGAATGCGTGAATGTGATGCAGGCGTACGAGTGGCCGGGCAATGTGAGGGAGCTGAAGAACGTCATCCAGAGAGCGGTGCTGGTCTGTGAAGGGAACGTGCTGCTCCGGGAGCATCTGCCTTCCCGCTTCCGGAAGGTGAAAGGGCGTTCCGCGCACAGGGGGGTGCAGTTCGAGGTCGGGACCACCCTGGATCAGATGGAGAGGGAGATGATTCTCCGGACCCTGGCGGCCGCGAAGAACAACCGCAAGCACACCGCGGAGATCCTCGGGATCAGCCGTCGCGCCCTGTACAACAAGCTGCGCAAGCACGGCGTCAAGTAGCCGAAGGCCCCTCAGTGGGCTTTCGAGAAACCCCCTCTTCTTTTGAGCCTTTTCAGGTCCTCCTCCAGAGAGCGGTTCGTCGAGGCCTTGCGTATGAGGAACGTCCCCGGCTGTGCCGCAAGGATGGCGTCCGTACGCCCCTCCCCTCTGGATCCGATGAGGATGATGGGTATCGCCCCGTCCAGATCACGGATGTTGAGCACCAGCTCCAGCGCGTCGACTCCCTCCTGACCCCGGTCGATGAGAACGGCTGACGCCTGCATGCGGCGAAGGGCGTGAACGACTCCGGGGAGAGTCCGTACGAATTTCGGCTCGAGATTCACCTTGCCGAGCGTCTGGGACAGGGCCCGGTTCGTTTCAGAGCCTAGAACCAGTACGCTTCGTGCGTGTCTCCTGCCGCCCCTGTTCATGGAAGACCTTCCTTTGGTCATCGAATCTCGTAGTTCAGTGTCACCTGCCGATTCCGGCGCAGGATCTCCACCTCCAGATTGCGCGCGTCCCGGAGTTCCCGAAAGGCCTGGAAGGCCTTCGTGGGGGTCCGCAGTGCTCTTCCGTTGACGCTCTGGACCACGTCTCCGTTCCTCAGGCCGATCTCTCTGAAGATGCTGTTGGGACGGATGGCGAAGATCTTCCAGCCCTGGTTCTCGCCGCCCCGCAGGCTCGGTACGACCCGGGCCTGTGTCATGAGCCGGTTGACGTTCGCAAGCGCGGACTGCACGCGCTCCCGGTCGATCCGGTACCGGTTCCGTTCGATCCTGCGAATTCCTTTGCCCTTTGACGGGCCGGCGGTTCGGCGGACCGCTCTGCGGGCCCGTCGCGGAGTGCGTTCGTCCGGTTCGATGCACTCGAGGATCTCGCGGCTGCCGTCCCGGTTCAGAACCACCCGGCAACGGGACACGTCCACGATTCTCGCCTCCTCCTGGACCGTGTCGCCGACCCGGTACAGAGCCTGCTCGCGGCTCGTCTTGTCCTGAATCACGGCAAAGGTGTCGTCCGGCGGCCCGACGGCAGTCCCCAACAACAGGACCTCCAGTTCCGTCTCCTCCATCGGTTCTTCGGCCTCTTCCTGCTCCGCGGTGTCCCGTTCCTGTTCCGGTGCGGATGCGGAGTTGAATACGTTTTCGCTGGAGATCGCAGCGTAGGCGCGGAGGGGCGGCACGGGTCGTGCCGGGACTTTCTTCTGTGCCTCCGCCTTGCGGAAGGCCGCGGGCTGGGTCGCGGAAAGCTCCGAAAGGACGAGGGTCTGCCCAATCTTCGCAAACAGGAAGGCACAGCCTGCGAGAAACAGAAGGTTCTTGAGGACGAACAGGGACTTTCGCATGCAACCGCCTTTCCTTCCGCTGCGAGCGAACCGGTTTCGTGCAACGTGCGGCCAAGGACAAACAGAGAAGCAATGCGGGTGCCAATGATTGCCGACCGCCTCGAACCGGGGAGGCGCGGCGCCCACCGGGAGGCGGGGGGAAGGGTCCGGTGTGCACTTTTGTTACACGGGCGCTTCCGTGCCTGCGATTTGTGTGCAAATCACACAGGGTTCTGCCGGCCCCTCGCGGCCGCGAGGGCAGGGTGCTCCGAAGGCGCAGGCCGTTGGCATAGAGGTTGCTATGTCAAGATGCGAATCCGGGGAGCCTCCGGCAGAGGTCCGGTACCCCGGCGCAGCGTCACACATGGATCACGGAAGGAACGGATCGATGACAGAGGAAGAAGATCACGCGGAAAGCCTGCCTTTCAAGAAACTGGTCGTGGTGTCGAACCGCCTTCCGGTACGCATCTCCAGAACGCGGTCGGAGACCCGCGTGGAGCAGGGAAGCGGCGGGCTGGTGACGGCGGTTTCGCCCGTCCTGCAGCGGACCGGCGGGGTCTGGGTCGGATGGGACGGGGACCCGAAGGGGGAAGCCTCCCACGATGCGATCCGAAAGGCGGGCAAGCGTTTCGGGTACGGACTTCGCCCCGTGGGGTTGCGTCAGAGCCTGGTCAAGGACTACTACTGGGGGTTCAGCAACGAGACCCTCTGGCCCCTGTTCCACGACCTGCTCGACCGGGCCCACTTCTCGCGGCAGTACTGGCAGGCCTACTGCGACGCGAATCAGAAGTTCGCCGCGGCGGCCTCCCGGGCGGCCGGAAAGGAGGGGCTCGTCTGGATCCACGACTACCACCTGATGCTCGCGGCAAAATACCTCAGGCAGTCGCGCAAGCGGGGCGTGCTCGCCTTCTTTCTGCACATCCCCTTTCCCGCGGCGGACCTGTTTCTGCGCCTGCCCTGGCGGGATGAGTTCATCGACGCCCTGCTCCTCTACGACGTGATCGGCTTTCAGACCGAAAGGGACCGGCGGAACTTCCTCCAGTGCGTTCGAACGATCTATCCCGAGTCGAGGGTCCGCGGACACCGGCGCCTGTCCATCGTCGAAAGGCGGGGGGAGAAGGCGGTGGTCGGCGCCTTCCCGATCAGCATCGACTACGGTGCCTTCCGGCAGCTTTCCCTTTCCGAAGAGGTGATGCAGAAGACCACGGACCTCCGCAGGAAACTGGGTGACCGGAAACTGGTCCTCGGCGTGGACAGGCTGGACTACACCAAGGGGATTCCTTACCGGTTGAAGGCATTCGACCTCGCCCTGGAGAGGTACCCGGAGATGCGGTCCCGCGTGACCCTGGTCCAGGTCGTGGTGCCCAGCCGGACCTATGTGCCGGAGTACGCACAGATGAAGCGGGAGATCGACGAGATGGTGGGACGGATCAACGGGAAGTACACGGTCTCCGGGTGGACGCCCATCCACTACATCTACCGCTCCCTGCCCCGGCCCGAACTGGTCAGCCTGTACCGCGCCGCGGACGCGGCCTTGCTGACGCCGCTCAAGGACGGCATGAACCTCATCGCGAAGGAGTACTGCGCGTCCTGCTCGAGGGAGGAGGCGGGCGTCCTGATCCTGAGCGAGTTTGCCGGGGCGGCCGCGCAGATGCGCCGGCACGCGCTGGTCGTGAACCCGTACCACGTGGAGCACGTGGCCGACAGAATCTATGACGCCTGTTTCATGAAGGAGGGGGAGAAGGCCGAGCGCATGCAGAGACTGCAGGATCAAGTGCGCAGGAACGACATCTACCGCTGGTCCGAGCAGTTCCTGGGGGCCGTCGGCACGGTCCGGGACGGTTGACCGAAGAGGTCCATGGCGGCGGCCACACGCTCTGCCGGAGCCTCCTCCTGGGGGCGCCGCGCCCGGAGGGCCTGAAGGCGGGGCAGCAGGCCCGCCCGGTTCGCGATCTGGATGCCGAGCCCGGGCCGGGCGTTCAT
This sequence comes from uncultured Thermodesulfobacteriota bacterium, assembly GCA_964479535.1. Taxonomy (GTDB): domain Bacteria; phylum Desulfobacterota; class DSWW01; order DSWW01; family DSWW01; genus S015-6. Next base: position 49,002 of record CAYZMM010000003.1, on the reverse strand, counting down.
CTCGAGGATGAGGGGGCCCTCTTCCTCGTCGAGCACCACGTCCACCCCCATGTATCCCAGTCCCACCACCTCGTAGCACCGTGCCGCCAGGTTGAGGAGCTCCTCCCAGCCGGGGATGCGAAGGCCGCGCAGGGGCTCCGTCCTTTCGGGATGCTCTTCGACGAGTCGACCCATGTACACACCCGACAGGGTCACGCCGGTGCGGAGATCCACCCCCGCCCCCACGGCCCCCTGGTGCAGATTCGCCTTGCCCTCGGACTTCCGGGTGGGCAGCCGGACCATGGCCATGACCGGGTACCCCCGGTAGACGACCACGCGGATGTCCGGCACCCCGGCGTAGCTGATCGCCCCGAAGAGCGGGTCCACCTTCACCCGGTATTCGATCATGGCCTGATCCCGCTGGGCGCCGAGGCTGTAGAGACCGCTGATGATGTTTCCCACGTGCTGATCCAGTTCGTCCTGGTTGATCAGCGCGCCGCTGGACTTGCGGTAGCGTCCCTTCTGCTGTTCCTCCACCACCAGGATGCCCTTTCCCCCGCTTCCGCGGGCCGGCTTGACCACGAAATCCTCATGCTCCCGGAGCAGCTTCGGGAGCCAGCGCAACTGATGTTCCGTCTTCACCACGCCGTAGAGCGCGGGCACCGCGAGGCCGTTTTCCATGGCCAGGGCCTTGGTTCGAAGCTTGTCGTCCACCAGGGGATAGCGCTGCCGCGGGTTCAGGTCGAGGATGTAGTCCGAGTTCCTCCGGTTGAGCCCCATGATGCCGAGGGCGGAGAGGCGCCTGCCCGAAAGTCTCATGAGGGCTCTCCGGAAAGAACCCCGAACCGACGCCATTCGGTGAGGCGGTAGCCGGTGTAGCGGCCCAGCAGAAGGAGAAGGGCGAGGACCACCAGGTGCAGTTCGGGGTAGACGAAGCTGAAGTACTTCACGTGGGTGTTCGCCATGCAGAGGTAGCTCACCGAGGCCACGAAGAGGCTGCCCGTTCCCTGGCGCAACACCTCGGCCATCCCCTCCTCCTCGCGGACCACGGACATGCGCTCGATGGTCCAGGCGAGGATCACCATGGGGAACAGGGCAACGGACAGGCCGCCTTCGAGGCCGAGCCTGTGGCTCAGGATGCTGAGGAATGCCATCAGCAGGATGACCATCACCAGCACCGCCGCCACGCGCGGCACCACGAGCAGCTTGAGCTTCTCCAGGTAGAAGCGTATGGCCAGGCCGAGTGCGACGATGAACACGAACAGGGTGATGCCCCAGAGGAGGCGCGTTTCCCGGAAGGCGAGGGCGATGAGCACGGGCATGAAGGTGCCCGTGGTGGTCACGCCCACCACGTTCCGCATGAACACCACCACCAGGACGCCCACCGGCACCAGGAAGAGGACCCGGTAGACGTTCTGGATGTGCAGGGGGAGGCTCAGCGGAGAGAACTGAACCAGTCGCGAACCCTCAGACGACGCGCGCCGGGTCGCCACGTCGACGACCGACTGAAAGCTCCGGGCCACGGAGAACTTGACCCGAGGGCTGGTAGCTCCCTCGAGGCGCAGGGAAGGGGCGTCCCCCATCCACCAGACGAAGTAGTTCTCGGGCAGCCCGGTCTTCCCGGTTTCAGGGTCGAAGGCGATCCACTCCTGTCCGTTGTGTGCGCAGAGCCAGGGGTGTACGGTCGCTTCCGTTGCGTCCTCGCGGAGGTAGACGCCGTTCAGGATGCGGGAGGGGATCCTTGCCCCGGCGAGGAGGTGCACGGCCATCCTGACCCGGTTCGCCTCGGACAGATCGTTCCCGAGCAGCGCCTCCACGTTCTCGTCCGAGGAGCCCTCGCTGAGCCTCACCAGCAGCTCGGCGGTGAAGGTTGCGACGTCCGCCGACCGTGCCCTGACCGAGTCCAGGATCGCCAGGGCGGCCGACCTGTAGGGTTCCTCGTACTCCGGAACGGGAGGGAAGCGAGGATCGGGAAGGTGCGCCAGGATTCCGGATTGGTGGGTGAAGAAGACGGTCGCCTCGTAGTAGAGGGACTGTTCTCCCCGGGCCCTTCGAACGGCCCACACGGCGGTCCGGTTTTCTTCGGTGGTCGACCGGGTGAGGCCGTACCCGTAGGATGCGAAGTCCTCGTCCAGGATCACGTAATTCGGCGGGAGGTAGGGCACGTAGAAAGTCGCCTTGACGGGCCCTCCCCTGGCGTCGAAGGAGATTCTGGCACCCACCTTCCAGAGGCCGGTCTTTCCGGCGGGCGTCAGCGGAAACCCGAGGGCCAGGTGCCGGTAGAGAAAGGTCCCGGTGCCCGCCGTGATCAGGACGGCGGCCAGGATCTTGAGATGAAGATTCCTCAATCCTTTTCAATCCCTTCACACGAGGGGGAGGCAGTGAACGTCCGGGACATGTCGAGGAGCGCGAGGCCCGCCAGCATGCGGCGTCCGAGCAGAATCTGGTAGTTGAAGTGGGTCCGGTTGACCAGGCTCATCTCGGCGTCCCTGCAGGTCCGGCCCAGGCAGACCTTCACCACGACCACGGGCCGCCTCTGGTAACCGCCGCCGTGCTCCTTGATCTTCACGTGGCGCACCACCCGGCGTTCGAAGAGAACCTTCTTTCCGGCCTCCGGGTCCACGACCTTGAAGCGGACCCACTCCTCGCCGTCCCGTTCGAAGGCCTCCAGGTCGATGGCGTTCAGGGAGGCCGTGTTCGCCCCGGAATCGAGCTTCGCCTTGATGATCATCTTCTCCGGGGAGAGGCACACCTTCTCGACCCAGCCGAAGATCTGCTTCTGTTCGGCTGCGGCCCCTGTTGCGAGGGCAATTGCCCCCACCGTAACGAACAGGTACAGCGGCCACCGGCGGGCGTTGCCCCTCAGACACTTCATATCAAAAGGCCCTCCTCAATGCAAAAGGAGCCGGACGCTCCGGCACGGCTCTTGCTTCTTTGTGTCGGGTGTTAGATGCCCGGGTGCGGGCGGGTGTGGCAAGATGGACGCAAGAAGGCGCCACGGACTGCCTGGTTCGTTTCGATCGAAACGGAAGGCTGCCGACGATTTCTTCGTTACGAGCTTTCCGGAAGCGAAGCGGGTGTGGAAGGAATCACGCCCTCCCGCCAGGCGAGGATCGCCGGGTTCTGGGGCGCTTCCCGGGTCATGGGTCTTCCCTCCTGCTCGACTTCAGCCCCGAATGCGTGAGGCTACATCGTCGTAGGTCTCCTCGAGCTTCTCCATCGCGTCTTCCGCCTTGTCCTTGGCGTCCTCCCATTTGTCGGCCGCTGCGTCGTCGAGTTCCTTCAACTCGTCGGCCGCCGCCTTTCTCTGCTCGTCGAGGGTTTGCATCGCACCCTTGTATTCATCCTTGATTTCCCCACCGGCGTCCTTCGCGCTCGCCTGAAGGTCCTCTATCTTCTCGTCGAGGTCGTCCATCGCACGGTTGAGCGTCTTCCGGACATCCTCCCGAGCCTCCTGCGCGGCTTCGGCCGTTTGTTTGTACCCCTCTTCGATCTTCTCGCCCATCTTCTGTTCTTCCTGCTTCGCATTGCAGCCCAAAGGGGCCAGGCTCAACCCGAGAATCGCAAGTGCGGGGAGAATCCTCCATAGGTATTCTTTCAGAAAATGCATGCTCCAGCCTCCTTTCGTTTACAGGTCTAAACCTCTTAGGGCAGTTCGCAGCCATTCGCACAGAGACCGAGTTCGTTCAGACAAGCCTCCGGGTCGCCGCCCAGGACCACGCAATCCAGAAATGCGTCCCCACAGCCCACGAAACACTGGCCGCAACTGCCGTCATCCAGAAGGATCTGGTTCGCCTGGACGCAGGAGGCCGGCAGGACGTCATCGAGATCGAAGCAGGCCTCTACGCAGGCCGGGTCGGTCGGCGGGACACAGTCACCCAAGCAGTCCTCGACGCCGGGAAGGGTGTCTAGAGCCGCATTGACGCAGGTGTCCGACGCGAAGGTCGAAAAGGCCTCCTCGCACGTCATCCGGGCCCCCTCGTCATCGTCATCACCGCAGGCGGCGAACCCCAGGGCCGTCATGAAGGCGGAGCACAGCAGCGCAACCAGCCTCAGGTTCCATCGATTCATTGTGTTCCCCTCCTTCTTGTTTGAGCTGTTCTGGTGTTGACGGGTCGCCCCTTCCGGAATCATCTTGGGCCGCAGTGATGCAAGAACGAGACCAGTCGTGGGCGCCTGAGTCCCGACCGGGAACGAGTTTTCTTCAGAGTCGAGCGTTTGTCCCGTTGAAGCTTCACCCTCCTATGCATGGAGGCCGAAGGCATTGGAACCCTTGTGCGGCGCCTTGGAAGGCTGAGTGTGCACTAAAGTGTGCACTAATAGGAAGAGAGGGGGAAAGTGTGTAAGAAGGGTACACCTCGCCGGAGCCGCATTGCTGAGAGCAATGTCGATACCCCTGTAGAACGATTTCGCCCTTACAAGCCCGAATCTTCCGCGCTGCAATCGCTCTCGCGATGAAGTTTCGTGCAATGTGCTAGCGAGAAAGCGTGTCAGAAGGTGTGGCCGAACTGGAGGTAAACCAGCCCGCTTTCCTCTTCACTGAAGCCGGCGTCGATGCGGGCCACGATGGACTGGGACAGCGCGATGCGGAGGCCCGCCCCGTAGCTGTACCGGAGGTCGTCGACCACGCGGGTGAGGAGTTCGCTGTCGAGCCGGAACTCCTCGCGCACGGCTTCCTCGTCGATGAACACCCGGCCCCCTTCGCCGAAAAGCACGCCGTCGATGCGAACGTGCCACAGGTTGAAGAAATCGAACTTTGTAATGCCCACTCGGACCTCCGTTCCGAGCAAGACCGATCCCCGTCCCAGAAAGCGGTTCGGGAAGAAGCCCCGGAGCGTGTCGTTTCCCCCGAGGTTGGCCAGCTCCCAGAAGGGGGTGTCCCCCTGGGCGCCCGTGATCCATTGCCCGTTGACGCGCATGGCCAGGATCAGTCTTTCCGAAAAGAGGGGGAACAGATAGCTTGCGTCTCCCACGAAACGTATGAAGTCATAGTCGCCGAGGAAGATGTCGTCCGTGTACTTTCCCTTCAGGATGACACGCCAGCCCCGGGTAGGCCGGACCAGGCTCGCCCGGTTGCACCAGATCAGGGAAACCGCCAGGTGATCCACTCTCCCACCGTCGATGCCGGGGAGGTCGGGGTGGGCGGGCACGGTGCAGGGCCCTTCTGCGCCACGCTCATCGCACCAGATCCGGATGTCCCGGATGCCGAACTGGGCGCTCAGTATGAGTTCGGGGCTGATGCGCCAGCCGGCGGTCACTCTGCCTTGTGCGTCTTGAATCGCGTGTCGCGAGACCGGATCGGGACCTACGTCGTTGTTCCCGATGCCGAAGAACTCCTGCTGTGGATCCAGGGCGTAGGACAGCGTCAGGAGCAGCAGCATTCGATCGTCGAACAGGTGATCCGTGCCCACAGCCAGGGAGTACCTCTGCTGTCTCTTGATTGCGTAAACGCCGCCGAAGTCGAGCGAAACGCCCGACCGCAGCAGATCCCGGGTTGCGAACTTCAGGCCTCCCACGGCGCCGGTTTCGGGCCCGTATCCAGCCTGGGGCAGGAGTGCCCACTTTCGGCGCTTCGGCTCGATCTCCGCGCCCGGACTGTGGCGTTTGGATACGATCATGCGTGCGATCTCTTCCTCCGTTTCCATCCCCACCACCGCGGCGGCCGGCTTGGCAGCCAGAAAGACGCAGATGTATGACAAAACGGCGATTGTCAGGGGGATGATCGCCGTGGAGAGCGGCGACCGGTTCGATACATCGGCGTTTCGGCACACGACTCGGAAGCTTTCCGGATTCAACGGGTGAACACGGCGGCTGGGTTCCCGTGGATATTCTCCTGCTTGAGGGTCGGGAAAGCAAGACACAAGATCGGAGCGCGTTTGGAAAGGGCGCATGACGATCGACGCTCCACCGGCAGGGGGGGCGGCGCATGGCTTCAAGGTTGCGGCGCTCTCTATGGAATCAAAACAACCATCCTGCCTTCCAGGCTGCCTGCCGATCGCAGTTCTTCTTCGGAATAGAAGACCGTGCCGTTCGCGAAGTCCACTGCGAGGGCCACCACCCCGGGAACGATGAAGACGAACAGCCAGAGACAGTCCATGATGAGGGTGGGGGCATGTATCTTGTTGGATGGCTCCTGGTTGAGGCGCTTCGGATACAGAAGGGACCCGCACCCGGCCAAGTTGAAGGCGAAGCATATGAGCGAGAGTAAGGCAACACATCGATAGAGGTTGCGTTTCCAAGTCTTCATTTCTTCTTCCCCCTTTCCTGAAGTCATGAGAACACGTCGCAGGCACTGGAGAGCAAGAACCGATGCGTGTGAAAGGCGACCCTTCGGCTCCCCTCAAGCGGGCGGCCGTCGGACGCGTCCGAAGCGGTGACAGGACGCCTCCTTCAGGCCTCCGGGCATCCGGCACGGTCAAGCGGGTTCGCCCGGTTCGGCGCCTTCGGGCACCCCACCCCGGCGATGAATACGGGCATCTGTGTGATCGGCATGGATCTCGAAACGCTGGAGCCGGTTTCGCCCGAGGGCTCTCGGGAGGCTTTGGGAACGGAGGCCATGGATCTGGTGGTGAAGCTCTCGTTGGCGCCCGATCATCTGGACTGTCTTCTCCGGTTCGTTCCAGTGGACGGCCGGCATCTACCCGTGCACATCGTCGGAACGCCGTCGAAGCCCAGGGTGAACGCCTACAGTTCCATGCTTCCCGTCCTTCTCCGAACGCAGGGGAGTGTCGGCGGTCTGATGGGGAACGTGGGCGGTATGGGAGTGGATGTGGCCAATGCGATTGTGGATCCTGCCGTCACGCTCGGCGACGAGGTCGTTACCGTCCTGAAGGCCACGGGTGACGGGTTGCTCACGACGGTGGAGGGGAGCCTCCGTACGAACCTCGAAGGTGTAGGTTCCGGGCTGAAACAGGCCACCCTCGGCACGGTGCTCGAAAGCGTCGAAGTCGTCAGCCATACGGGGGAGCAGATCCTGCCGGACTTCCTCGGTCTCGACGGGGCTGTGGACGAGGAGGACCTCCGGAAATGGAGAGACGAGATACCGCAAAGGTGGGAGACAAGATGGGAAGACCTGCGCGAGGAGGTCCGGGAATGCCTTTCCCCGGCGGGGAAGAGGCGGCTTCCTCGTTGTGGGGCAAGGAGAAGGGATGAACTGGAACGAGTTCGAGCCCCATGCAGGACGGATCGGCCGGTGCCCTTGACCGCCCTGTACCGTACCTATGTTGCATATCTCGGCATCGATGGGTACCGAATCTGCACACTCTGCGCCGCAGCAGAAAGCGAAGCCCGGGAGAACGATATCTAAAAGCACCCGTGCTTTCCCTCGCCCTGAACACCCTGTTGCACATGGCCTGCCTCTTGCATGAGTGGTGGCCATTCTCGGTGTTCCGGAGGAAAGGACGCCGACCCACTCACAAGCAGAGGAGGAGAGAAGATGAAAGCAGTGAGATCCTGGACAACCGTCTTCGGCGTGGTCGCGTGTGCCCTGATTCTGGCCCTGGCCGTGTTTCAAGGCTGCGGAGACGATGTGGAGGACGAGTGCGAGGACGTTTGCAACGTTGTGGCGGCCTGCGGGGACAACATCGGCATCGATGTGGACTTCGGAACCTGCGTGGACGAGTGCGAGAACGCGCCGCCGGCAACGCGAGACTGCGTGTTCGACTGCGACCGTGGACAGAGCTGTGCCAATTACGGCCTGTGCATCATAGGGTGCGGCTTCACGGACGAGGAAGCGGCCGTGGAGGACAACTGCCGGAGTGCCTGCACGAAATTCGACGATTGCGCGGGCGACCTCGGTATCGACGTAGACATCAACAACTGCACGAACGACTGCATCGCCGAGGACAACGATACGCAGGGATGTATCTTCCAGTGTGACACGAACGACAGCTGCGTCGAGTACGGGGCCTGCGCCCTTCCGTGCGGGCTCGTCTGATCGGGAGAAAGAGGTCACAGATGAAGGACAAGAGCGGGACACTCCATGCTTCGAGGAGAGGATTCTTGAAGGCGGTTGGCGGCGGCCTGGCGTGGTGTTTGACGCCCAACCCCGTGACCCTTGCATCTCCTTACCGCGTGGGTGTCGGGCACCGCGACGACCCGTATTCGGCAACCTTGAGAGCGGTCGCCGCCTCGGGCCAGTGGCCGTCCGATTCGCTGGGAGGCAGAACCGTCGTCATCAAGCCGAATCTCGTGGCCCCCATGGCCTCGGAATCCGGTGTCACCACCGATGGGGAACTGGTCCGTGCATTGATCGACCTCTCCCTGGAGGCGGGTGCGGACAAGGTGTTGATCGTGGAAGGAGGGGTGGGCGGGGCGCCTTTTGCAGAGTGCGGTTATGACGGGCTGGACACATACGGTGGTGATCGGACGAGACTGGTGGATCTGAACGAAGAGCCGGAAAGGATGGTGAGGGTGCCCTGGGGTTCTGCCTACGGGTATTTGTACATGCCCGAGTGCGTCCTCGGTGACGACGTCTTCTTCGTCAGCGCGGCAAAAATGAAGACGCACACGCACACCATGTCCACCCTGTCGATGAAGAATCTCGTGGGGCTCTGTTCCGTGGCCCGCTACCAGACCTCGTACAGCGACTACAGGTTCGGGCTCCACGAGCGGGGTATCCAGCAGGCCGTTCTCGACCTGAGTCTCGCAAGACCGATCGATTTTGCCGTGGTCGACGGTGTCTGGGCCATGGAGGGTGCCGGGCCGGTCCACGGACAGCCTTTGCGCATGGACATGGTCGCCGCAGGACGAAATGCGCTGGCGGTGGACAGAGTCTGCCTCGAGACGATGAGCATACCGCAACAGAGCGTCTTGCACCTGCACTATGCATCACAGAGAGGGTTGGGGACTGCCGACGCGGGTTCGATCGAGGTTGCGGGCGATTCGGTGGAGCCACGTGCCTTCGCTCGACCGAACCTTCTGCCGGTGGTTGCAAAGCCTTATGTGTTTCCGTTCTTCCTCTCCGTCTCGAAAGGTGGTCCGCTGCACGTCCTCTATTACGCTTCGAGCCCCGGAGGCCATGAAGTCCGGGTGAGAATCATCCGCGATTCCGTTCACCGCCCGGAGGTGACGGTTGTGCGAACCCTCCATGACTGGGGCGAAACCGCTCCCGGACTTGTGCACACGCGGTGGGATGGAAGGGACGACGCAGGCCGGCTTGTCACGGAACGTGGTGCCTATGGGGTGCAGGTGCAAGCCAGATATATTGGAGGAGAGGACGTTGCGGCCATGGCCGGGACCGGATGGTTCTTCGTCACCGAGTAGCAAGGCCGCCTGACGAACGGCCAGGTCGTGCCGCAGGAAGGTTTTCGCTTGGAGAGCCGGAGGCGATGATGAAGGGGCTCGGAACCGGTTTCGGCAACCGTGCCTCCCTCAACAAGGCCCTTCAGGAATTGCGTTCAGGCAATGTCGGGTTCGCCATCCTTCAGGAACGCTTCCGGCCGGATCCACAGCACAGCAGAGAAGGCGGCGGAAAGGCTGGGACTGGACGTCTACGGTGCTGACCTCGTGGTGGCCTGGACGGAACACTGCGCCCATTCCCCGTTGCATGAGGAGCGAGAAGAAAATGGTCGAGACCTTACGCAGCAAGTCGTGGTCACCCTATGCGGTCGGAGCGTGCATCGGGGTCCTCAGTTGGTTCGTATTCCTGACGGCGGATCACCCCCTCGGCATCACGACGGCCGTGGAGTACACCGCGGCTTTCGGAGCAAAGGCGGTGCAGGAGCAGACAGACGGAACCTTGTTCTACTTCCGGCAGGGAAACCGGCCGATGGTCGACTGGGAGTGGATGCTGGTGCTCGGTGTGTTCATCGGAGCCTATCTCAGCGCAAGCCTTTCCCGGGATCGTTGCGGAGAAAGAGTTCCGGCGTTGTGGGAATGGAGGTTCGGGCGGAGTGTGGCAGGGCGATATCTGGGAGCCTTTTTCGGGGGCGCACTGATGCTGTTCGGTGCCCGGCTGGCCAAGGGCTGCACGAGCGGGCACGGAATCAGCGGCAGCCTCCAACTGGCCCTGTCCAGCTGGGTCTTCACACCCTTACTGTTTCTGACGGGTATCCTGGTGGCGCACATCCTGTACGGGAGGGAGGGAAGAAGGCATGTTTGAGCCTTTCCATCGATTGCTTCTCGGCCTCCTTTCGGGCCTGGTCTTCGGATTCCTCCTTCAGAAAGGCCGGGTCGCGAAATTCGAAGTCATTGTGGGGCAGTTTCTGCTGAAGGACTGGACCGTGCTCAGGGTAATGGGAACCGCAGTGGTCGTCGGGTCGGCGGGCGTCCAGGTGCTGGTTTCCCTTGGACTTGCGAACCTTCACGTGAAGCCCTTTCTGCCGGGGGGTGTTCTGCTGGGAGCGGTTTTGTTCGGCACGGGGATGGCGGTCCTCGGTTATTGTCCGGGCACCGGGGTCGCGGCATGCGGGGAAGGCCGCCGGGATGCCGTGGTCGGTCTGGTCGGCATGTTGGCCGGCGCGGGAACCTACGTCGCTCTGTACCGCTGGGTGGTCCCGATCGTCGATGTGTGGGGGAATCGGGGCGCGGTCCGGCTTCCCGATCTCGCCGGTGTCCCACCCTGGGGTTGGATCGCGGGCCTTGCTGCGATCGCCCTGATATTGTCGACAACTTTTGATTCATTACGAACAGGAAACAGGGAGAAAGAGAAATGAGTGACATGTTCTTGGAGGCGGTCCGGTCGGAAGGTCTTGCCCACATCTCCTATATCGTCGGGGACGGAGGAAAGGCGGCGGTGATCGACCCGCGTCGGGACTGCGAAATCTATGTGCAGATCGCCCACGAGCACGGGGCGGCCATCACGCACATCTTCGAGACGCACCGGAACGAGGACTACGTCATCGGCTCCACTGAGTTGTCGCGGCGCACCGGCGCCGAGATCTACCACGGCGGGGCGCTCGATTTCCATTACGGGAAGGCCGTATCCGAGGGGGACACCTTCGATGTGGGAGCCCTCTCGCTCAAGGTGCTCGAAACGCCCGGGCACACCTATGAGAGCATATCGCTGGCCCTGTCGGATAGCGAGTTCGGTCAGGAGGAGGCGGTGGCGGTTTTTACGGGAGACGCCCTGTTCATCGGCGACGTGGGCAGGACCGACTTCTTCCCCGAGGAGGCGGAAAAGGTGGCCGGCCTGCTCTACAACAGCATCTTCGAGAAGCTCCTGCCCCTGGGGGATCACGTGCTGCTCTATCCCGCTCACGGCGCCGGATCGGTCTGCGGCGGCGGGATGGCTTCGAGGGAATTCTCGAGCCTCGGTTACGAGAGAAGACACAATCCGGTTCTTCAACTGACCGACCGGGAAGCCTTCATCGAGCGGAAGGTGAACGAGCAGCACTACCAGCCGCCCTATTTCCGGCGGATGGAGAAATACAATCTGGAAGGGGCACCGCCTCTGAATGGAATCCCCAACCCCCAGCCCTTCGGCCCGGGAGAGATCGAACGGGCCATGGAAAGAGGAATGACCGTTCTGGACACCCGCAGCCCGGAGGCGATTGCGGGTGCTTTCATCCCGGGTAGTCTCGCGATTCCCTTGGGCATGGTCCCGGCCTATGCAGGGTGGTTCCTTTCTTACGATCAGGATATCGGGCTCGTGGTGCACAAACACGAAGACGTGGACACGGCGGTGCGCCATCTTCTGCGGCTGGGCTACGACAGGGTCGCGGGCTTTCTGGAAGAGGGCCTCCATGCCTGGGAGATCAGCGGCCGTCCCTACTCCCGGATTCCGGCGGTGACCGCCCACGAGCTTGTGCAGCGAATCGAGAAGAAGGAAGACTTCACCCTCCTCGACGTGAGAAAGAGGGAAGAATTCCAGGAAGCGCGCCTTCCAGAAGCCAAACACGTCTTTCTCGGTGAGCTGCCGGACCGGCTGGACGAGATCCCCCGGAACAAGCCCGTGACCACCTTCTGCGGCAGCGGCCGGCGGGCGATCATCGCGGCCTCGATTCTGGTCCGGAACGGCTTCGAGGATGTGGAGGACAGCCTGGGCTCCATGGCGGCCTGTTCTTCCGTCGGCTGCCCGGTCCTGAAGGGCAACGAGACATGAGATGCTTCCCAGCGTGACCCGTTACCGCCCCGTGCCGTGGGCCGCGGAGCGGGCACGCTGGGCTGGTTGCCTTCCAGCCATCAGGCGACGGTCACGAAATCCCCCGATGTCTCGATCTCCTGGCGCCCGAACCATCGCCCACCAGATGGTCGGCCCATCCGGGTGCCATGTGCCTTGGGATTCAGTCGGGCAGGGAGGTTGGTCAGTCAAGAGCCTCGGGAGGAGCATCTAAACAACGGATGAGGAATTCGGAAACCAGTCCCGAAGGATGGGAGGAGTCCGATGGCAGAGAGAGAAGAGAATCAGAAGGAAAGAGTACGTGAATGGACCGAGGGGATGGTGGCGAAGATCCGCGAGACCCTTGCAGGATTGAAGGAGACGGCCGCTGAAGTGCTGAGCCCGGAGAACGGGCGGGAACTGCGCCGGGAGGTTCAAGAGACCCTGCGGGAGGCGGTGGCGTTCATCCGCTCTTCGATCCGATCTGTGGAGGAGAAGATCCGCGGAGGAGAGCAGCCCCCGGCCGAGCCCGGTCGTGGAGCGAAGAAACCGCCGGGTCGCCTCTCGAAAAAGGAACTCTACGAGCTGGCGAAGGAAATGGACATCCAGGGACGCAGCAAGATGAGCAAGAAGGAGCTGGCCGAGGCGATCCGGGAGCAGGGGTAGAGTGTGTGGCCGCGCGCCTCACGTTCTTCGTCTCCGGCGAAAAGGATCTCTTTTGTGCACCCTCGAATGCCGGTCTGTGCATGAATGGCACAGTTCAGCGACGGTTTTCGCCTTTTAAAGGATGACCGAGAGGAAGAAGGGGTGAACCGTGCCAACCCAGGCGGCCGGTCTCCGTTACGCCGTGCGTTTCTCCGTGCTGGGCAAGTACTTCGGACAGCTCTGCCTGGTGGTCGCGGCATTGACGCTTTTTCCGCTGGCCGTGTCCCTTCTCCACGGTGAGACGCACATCGCGGCTCGATACGCCGTCGTCATTGCCGCATTGGCAGCCCTGGGCGGGCCTCTCGGCAGAATGCACGCCCCCTCCGACGTACAGGTCAACGAGGCGATGGTCCTCGTGGCCGCCATGTTCCTCTTCACCCCGCTGGTCATGGCCTTTCCGATCATGGGATCCGGGCTCAGCTTTGCCGATGCCCTCTTCGAAGCGATCTCCGGGGCGACCACCACCGGGCTCAGCACCCTGGCGAGCGTGGAGGGCATGCCCGGAACGTTTCTCTTCGCCCGTGCCTGGATGCAGTGGTACGGAGGCCTGGGAATCGTGGTCCTGTCGCTCGCCCTGCTCTTCAGGCCGGGGATGACGGCGAAGCGGCTGGCCGTCACCGAAGAGCAGGAAGAGGACCTGGTAGGCGGAACGAAGGCCCATGCGCGCCGCGTGCTGGTCATCTATGCCGCGCTGACCGGGGCGGGGGTGTTGCTTCTGCTGGCCCTGGGAGCCGAGCCTTTCGACGCCCTGCTCTACACCATGGCCTCCGTCTCCACGGGGGGGTTCGCCCCGCACGACGCCGGCCTGGCCGCCCTGGGCGGTCCGGGGGTGCGCTTCTCCGTCATCCTGGTCTGTCTGGCAGGTGCGGTTCCCCTGGGTTTCTATCACAGGCGCTACCGAAGGGTTCGACGACCCACCAGGGACGCTCCGCAGATCGCCGGCCTCCTGGTGATGGGAACGGCCGTCACGCTGGCGCTCGGCGGTTGCCTCGTGGCTTCGTCGGGAATGGGGTGGAACGATGCGCTGCACCATGCGCCCATCCTCGCCTTCTCGGCCCAGACCACGGCGGGGTTCTCGAGCATGGATCTCGCAGAGCTCCACGGTTCTTCGAAGCTTCTGCTGATCCTGGCCATGGCCGTGGGGGGTGGTGTGGGCTCCACGGCGGGAGGCGTGAAGATTCTGCGCGTGCTGATCGTGCTGAGCATCCTGTCGGTGGTGCTCCGGCGGGCGGCCGCCAGCAGGCATGCGGTCGTCGCCCCTCAGATGGCGGGCCGGAGGCTGGGGGAGTCGGAGGTGCAGGAAGCACTGCTTGTCATCCTGCTGTTCGTCACCGTCATCCTTCTCTCCTGGCTGCCCTTCCTGCTGATGGGGTACGACCCGATGGATTCCCTTTTCGAAGTCGTGTCGGCCACGGGGACGGTCGGGCTTTCCGTGGGCGTGGCCGGCCCGGAGATCCCGGCCCTTCTCAAGGGGGTCCTCTGTGCGGACATGCTCCTGGGAAGGCTCGAGATCCTTGCCTGGCTCGTGATGATCACCCCCGGAACGTGGGTGGGAAGGAGGTTGTGAAGGCCATGAGAATCGCATTTGTGGGTGCCGGCGAAACCACCGAGAGAACCGCGGAACTCCTCATCGAAAGAGGCCACGAGGTTATCGTCATCGAGAGGTCGAAAGAGAAGATCGACGATCTCTCCGACAGGCTGGACTGCAGCTTCCTGCACGGAGACGGAAGCTCGCCGCCCATCCTGCGCGAGGTGGGCCCGGAGCAGACCGACGTGCTCTTCTGCCTCACCGACAGCGACCAGGCGAACCTGATCGCGAGCCTGGTGGGCCGGTCTCTCGGCTTCAAGCGGGTCATCCTGAGCATCGAGGACCCGGAATTCGAGGGGATCTGCCGCGAGCTGAAGCTGGAGGACACGATCCTTCCCTCCCGCACCATCAGCCGTTACCTGGCCGACATGGTGGAGGGCCTGGACATCCTGGAGCTGACCACGGTGATCAAGGGAGAGGCGAGGTTCTTCTCCTTCACCGTGGACGAGGAGAAGGGGAAGGGGGTCGGCGAACTGGACCTGCCAAAGGACGCAAAGGCGATCTGCTATTACCGCGACGGCCGCTTCGCCCTCCTGGACGACGAAGCGAAGCTTCGCAAGGGGGACGAGGTCGTCATCCTGACCCACAGCGGCAACATGGCCGACCTGACCGAGAGGTGGCAGCCGAAACAGGCCGGGGACGGTGAATCCTGATCCCGGCAGCGGTGGGGCCGGTTGACCGTCACAGGATCAGTCGGAAAGAGTCGTAGAGAACACGCCGGCCACCGGTTTGCCGCAGCCGGGACAGTCGCCCTCCGGACCGATACGGTTCTCCCTCACGCGAAACCCTTCCCGCCGGATCAGTGTTTCCTTGCATTGGGCGCAGGCGGTGTCGTCGGAGGGGTGCCCGGGCACGTTGCCCACGTACACGTGCGCGAGGCCGGCGTCCAGACCGGCCCTGTACGCCAGCTCCAGGGTCTCGAGCGGGGTGGGCGGCCGGTCGGTGAATTGGTGATCCGGGTGAAAGCGGCTGATGTGCCACGGAATGGAGGGATCCACGTCTGCGATGAACGCGGCCATGTCGGCCAGTTCTCCGGGCGAATCGTTCATCCCGGGCACCACGAGGGTCGTGACCTCCAGCCAGACCCCCTTTGCGTGAAGCCGCCGGATCGAGTCGAGCACCCCTTCGAGATCGCCCTTGATCAGCCTCCTGTACGTCTCTCTGCGGAAGGCCTTCAGGTCCACGTTCGCCGCGTCCAGGAAGACGGTGGACGCCTCGACCGCTTCCGGGGACATGTACCCGTTGGTGACGAACACGTTCCGGATGCCCCGCTCCCTAGCCAGCAGGCCGATGTCGTGGGCGTACTCGAAGAAGATGGTCGGCTCGCTGTAGGTGTAGGAGATGGACGCGCACCGCCCGCTCTCCGCTTCCGCGACCACTTCTTCGGGCGGGATCCGGCGTCGTGCGTCCCCCTCGCGGTAGGAGCTCAGCCTGCCGTACTGGGAGATGTCCCAGTTCTGGCAGAACTCGCACTGGAAGTTGCACCCGAGCGTGGCCAGGGACAGGGACGTGGTTCCCGGCAGGAAGTGGTAGAGGGGCTTCTTCTCGATCGGGTCCGTGGAGAGGGCGATGGGCCGGCCGTAGAAGATCGAGTAGAGCGTTCCGTCCCGGTTCTCCCGCACCCGGCAGAGCCCCCGTTCCCCCTCGGCGACCCGGCAGCGGTGGCGGCAGAGGAAGCACTGCACCCCGTTCCCTTCGAGACTCTCGTAAAGCATCGCTTCCCGCACACCTAGCTCCCGAGGCTCTCGATGATCGCCCTGCAGAAGGCGGGCAGGTCGTCCGGTGTCCGTGAGGTGATGATCTTGTCGTCGACGACCACCTCCTTGTCCACCCACTCCGCGCCGGCGTTGACGAGGTCGTCCTTGATGGCGAAGAAGCTCGTGACCCGCTTGCCGCGGACGATGTCGGCCGAGGCGAGCATCCACCCCGCGTGGCAGATGGCGGCCACCGGCTTGCCGCCGGCGTGCATCTCCTTCACGAAGGTGATCATCTCCGGAACCCTTCGCATGTGGTCCGGCGCGTAGCCGCCGGGAATGATCAGGGCGTGGAACTCGTCCGGCTTCACGGCCTCGATCGCCTGGTCTGCATGGGCGGGCAGCCCCCGCTTGCCCGTGTAGGAATCCCTTTTCGGTCCGACGACGACGATGTCGGCCCCCTCCTCACGCAGGCGGTAGTAGGGGTACCAGAATTCGAGGTCCTCGAAGATGTCGGCCACGAACAGTGCGATGTTCTTCCCGGTAAGTGGCATGGAATGTCCCTCCTGTTGATCGGTTGAAGTACGGTTGAAGGTGCAAACGAAGTGCCACTCACCCCGGGAACGTCCTCGCGCCGAACTCCGTTCCTGTTTTCGTTGGGATCCGCGTGGGGCAACGGGGTGGCCCTGTACCTTGCCTGCACAAAATGGGGAGAAGCCCCGAACTCTGTGCAGGATGTGCGCAGGCCCGGGACAGGCAGATCCCTCCGGGGGTGAACGCCCGGGGCCTGTGATTTGGCCCCTCTTTTGCAGTCGTCTGAAACGATGTGGCGAAAACATGAGAACAGGAGGGAGAAGATGGGCAACACGCTGGTGAACAGAATGGTGAGAGCGGCGCAGCTGGACGCAGGGCTCTACGAAGAGGTGGAGGCGGACCGGTCGGCCACGGTCCAGGCGGCCGCCGTCGTTCTGCTCGCCTCGGTCGCCGGGGGTATCGGCTCCATCGGAGGAACCGGGATGGGCTTCCTGGCCGGCCTCCTTGCCGGCATCCTGTCTGCCTTGCTGGCCTGGGTGCTCTGGGCCTTCCTGACCTACTTGATCGGCACGCGGGTCCTGGGAACACGGAAGACGGAGGCGGATTTCGGTCAGGTGCTGAGAACCATCGGGTTCTCCGCCTCTCCCGGCCTGATCCGGGTTCTGGGAGTGGTTCCGTTCCTGCGGGTCTTCGTGTTCTTTGCGGCCTCGTTCTGGATGCTGCTCGCCATGGTGATCGCGGTTCGGCAGGCCCTCGACTACGAGAGCACGCTGCGGGCCGCCGGCGTGGTCTTCATCGGGTGGGTGGTGCAGCTGCTCTTCTTCCTCTTGATTTTCCGGTTCACCGGGGGGGTCGAATTCCTGGGACCGTGAGCGGCCCGCCTCCGGAGATGCCGGCTTTGAATACCGAGACCCTCCGGGGTCATCCAAATGGATGATGGGGGTCCGAAGGAGCGACGGAACATGAATCTCAAGATCCTGAGCGGGCGGGCGAACCCCGGACTGGCCGAAGGGGTCGCCTCACGACTGGGGACACCTCTCGGAGAGTGCCTGGTCGAGGACTTCCCGGACGGGGAGTGCCAGGTGGAGATCCGGGAGGACGTGAAGGGAAGGGACGTCTACCTGCTCCAGCCGACCGGCCCCCCCGTGGAGAAGAATCTGCTGGAGTTGTTGCTCATGGCGGACGCCTGCCGGAGGGTCGGGGCGGAGCGGTTGACGGCCGTGGTCCCCTATTTCGGCTACGCGCGGCAGGATCGTCGAGTGAAGGGAACGGAAGCGGTGGGGGCCCGGCTCGTGGCGGATCTCCTGGGCGCCCGACTGGATCGCCTGGCCGTGGTGGATCTTCACGATCCGGCGGTGGAGGGCTTCTTCACCATTCCGGTGGAACACCTCTCCGCTGTTCCCTTGCTGGCCGAGTCCATCGGGCCTTCGCTTCCCGGGGATGCGGTCCTGGTTGCGCCCGACCTGGGCGCTGCAAAGCTCGCCCAGGCCTATGCGGGCCTTCTCGACCTGCCGGTGGCGTACGTGCACAAGGAGCGTTTGAGCGGCAGGGAGACGAGTGTTCGAAACGTGAGCGGCGAGGTGCGGGGGAGGTCGCCCGTGGTCGTGGACGACATGATCTCCACGGGCGGTACGACCGCCTCGGCCATCGAAGCCCTGCTGGAGAAAGAATGCGAACCGGAGGTGAGTGTCGTGGCCTCCCATGGGCTCTTCGTCGAGGATGCGCTGGAGCGGTTCGCGGCCCTTCCCGTCCGGAGCATCACGGTGACGGACAGCCTGGGCGGCAAGGCCCGCTCGAACGCGAGAATTTCCCCGAAGACGGTGGGCCTGGACAAGATTCTGGCCGAGGCGGTTGCCCGGATGCACGCAGGAAAACCGTAGCGTAGGCCTGGCGAAGGAGTTTTTCAAGGCAATCACAGAAGAAAGGAGTGGAGAATGAAACTGACGAGCCCCGCGTTCGATTACGAAGGCAAGATTCCCTCAGCGCACACCTGTGACGGCGAGAACGTGAACCCGCCGCTTTCGATCTCCG
Organism: uncultured Thermodesulfobacteriota bacterium; assembly: GCA_964479535.1. GTDB lineage: Bacteria > Desulfobacterota > DSWW01 > DSWW01 > DSWW01 > S015-6. The sequence goes on along the minus strand of CAYZMM010000003.1, from coordinate 30,431 downwards.
AGGTTCCGTCCGACGCGAAGAGCCTGGTTCTGATCATGGACGACCCGGACGTGCCGAAGGACATTCGCAAGGACGGGATGTGGGACCACTGGGTGGTGTTCAACATTCCCCCCGATCACACGGAGATTGCGCAAGGCCAGGAGCCGCCGGGCAGGCACGGCATCGGCACGGGCGACAACACGGACTACTTCGGCCCGTGTCCTCCGGACGGCGAGCACCGGTACTTCTTCAAGCTCTACGCCCTGGACTGCGAGCTGGACCTTCCCGAGAAATCGACCAAGCTCGACGTGGAGGGGGCCATGAGCGGTCACGTTCTCGACACGGCGGTTCTGATGGGTCGTTACGCCCGCTCGTGAGCGGGAGGACACGACAGGGAGGAGGACGAAGCGATGGAGGATGAAAAGGAGAGGCAAGAACTGGAGAAGTTGACGCTCGGGGACCTGGAGGGCGTGCCTTCCGGAGAGGAGGTGCACCCCCTGGTCTACTCCATGGCGAAGACGAGCCGAGATCTGTTCTTCTTCGACCTGGGAACCCTGCACGAATGCATTGCGCAGATCGTGCGGGGGACCGTGGAGCGGATCGAATACGCGCCCCAGCTGGAGGACCTGAAGGTCTGGGAGAGGGACAGCGACCTGGAGACCGGGAAGGAATACGCTTCCATGCTGGAGGTCGAGATCCGCGCTTTCTGCGCGGATCTCGACCTGAAGTACCTCGAGTACGCATCGGAGGGACGAAGGATCTATCTTCTCGGCAGGTCCCTGCAGGACCTGAGAAAGGCTTTTGCGGAGGAGCATGGGGAGCAGATCCTGGATGAGTCGAGCGAGAAGAAGCCGTATTTCGAGTGGGAAGCCCCGCAGGACTTCGAGAAGCGCGTCGGCTCCTTCAAGTTCCCGGCCACCTCCAAGAAAGAACCGTAAAAACGTAGGGGACGTTGTTGAATAGATTGACTTCTCGTCGAGAAGTCAATCTATTCAACAACGTCCCCTGTCTCGAGGTCACGGATGCGGGCCTCGAGTTGTTCGATCCGGGAGAGCAGTTCCAGGACCACCCCCACCCCGGCGTAGTTGATCCCGAGTTCCTTGCGCAGCCGCAGGGCCTTCTCGATGAGGGGGACGGCTTCCCTGTGAAAGACCGGTTCGTTGTCACGGGCGTCCCGGTGCACCGGTTCGATGAGGCCGAGCCTTTCCAGGCGTTCGACGAGATCCGGGTGCACCCCGCAGAGACAGACGATGTCCCTTCGTTTCAGAAAGACGGACGTTCCGGCAAGGGTGTCGGCCGGTACGGGGAGAAATCTCTTCCTGGTCATGAGACATTTCTCCTTTCAGCCCTCGGATCGAAGGAGGAGATCTCGCCGAGTTCCTGAAAGGCCTTCCGCTCCTCCTCGGTGAGCCGCTTCGGGACCTTGATCTGGATCACTGCATGGAGGTTTCCCGGGGTGCCCCTCGAATTCGGCATGCCCTTGCCCTTGAGGCGAAGCCTCCGGCCGCTCTGTGAACCGGGTGGGATGGCGAGGGTGACGGTGCCGGACAGGGTCGGCACCTGCGCTTCGCCCCCTAGAGCGGCTTCCCAGGGTGCGACGGGCAGATCGGTGTACAGGTCCCGGCCCTCGAGTCTGAACCGGGGATGAGGCTCGATCTCCACTTTGAGATAGAGGTCGCCCCGGCTGCCGCCTCCGAACCCTTCCCCTCCCTGGCCGGCCAGGCGGATCCTCTGTCCGGGAAGAACCCCCGGGGGAATCTTGACGTCGTATTTCCTCTCCGTGGGGGTGATCCTCCCCTGGGCGTCCACGTCCTGAGCCTGCAGCGTGATGCTTCTGGACCCACCGTGAAACGCCTCTTCCAGGGACAGCCGGAGGGTCGCCTCGCGGTCCGCCCCCTTCTGTCTCATGGAAGGCCCGCCCCTTCGCGGTTCACCCTGGCCGCCGCCGAAACCGCCTCCGAAGAGGCTCTCGAAAAAATCGCTGAAGCCCTCGGCTCCTCCCGAACTCCAGAAGAAGCTTTCCTGCGCACCGCCGGGACGCCCACCGAAGCCCTGGCCGCCCCACCCGGGCGGGGGACGGTAGTCCTGCCCGGCCCGCCAGTCGCTGCCGAGCTGATCGTACTTCTTCCGCTTCCCCGGGTCCTTGAGGACCTCGTACGCCTCGTTCAGTTCCTTGAACTTGTCCTCCGCCGCCTTCCTGGCTTCCCCGCTGTGAAGGTCCGGGTGGTGCTTGCGGGCCAGTTTCTTGTACGCCCGCTTGATCTCCTCCTGCGTCGCACTGCGGTCCACACCCAGGACGGCATAGTAATCCTTGAATTCCACGCCTTCTCGCCTCCGGCTCCGGTCAGCTCTCCTTCACCACGTGCACCCGGGAGGGCCTCAGAAGCTCACCGTCCAGGAGATAGCCCTTCTTGATCTCGAGGCCCACCACCCCGGGCGGGAAGAACTCGGATTCCATGACGCCCACCGCCTCGTGGTAATTCGGGTCGAAGGGCCGGCCCACCGGGTCGAAAGGGCGGGCCCCGTTCTTCCGGAGGATATCGACGAGCTGCTGATGGATCGCCCGCACCCCCTCCTGGAGGGGGGCGGAATCGTTGCCCTCGTGCCGGACGGCAAGCTCCAGCGTGTCCGCAACGTCGAGAACATCCAGGAGAACGGTCTTCTTCGCCCGTTTCTCGACCTCCTCCCTCTCGCGCTCGGCGCGCTTCCGATAATTGTCCAGTTCGGCAAGCGCTCGAAGGTACTGATCCTCCTTCTGCGCGAGCTGCTCCTCCAGGCTTCGCAACCGGTCCTCGGCCGCTTCCCGGCCTTGCTGGTCCATCCCGTTTACCCCTGCTCTGTGTACTCGGCATCGACCACGTCCTCGTCGCTGCCGCCTCCGCCGGCCTCTGCTTCCTCACCCCCGCCCCGCTGGCCGCCGGCGGCCTGCTCGTAGACCGAACTGCTCAAGCCGTAAGCCGCCTGCTGGAGGTCGCTCGTCAGGGACTGCAGCCTCCCGGTGTCCGCGTCCTCTTTGAGGGCCTCACGCACATCCGAGACGAGCTGCTCGCAGCGGGCCTTGTCGTGCTCCGGAACCTTGTCCCCCAGCTCTGCAAGCTGCTTTTCCACCTGGTAGGCCAGGCTGTCGGCCTGGTTTCTCGCCTCCGCCTTCTCCTTCTTCGCCTTGTCCTCGGCCGCGTGGGCCTCCGCGTCCCGGACCATCCGGTCGATCTCGTCCTTCTCCAGGGAGGTTGAGCCGGTGATCGTGATCTTCTGCTCCTTGCCGGTCGCCTTGTCCAGGGCGCTCACGTTCAGGATCCCGTTCGCGTCGATGTCGAAGGTGACTTCGATCTGGGCCATGCCCCGAGGGGCGGGGGGAATGCCTTCCAGCTTGAAGTTCCCCAGGGTCCGGTTGTCCCGGGCCATCTCCCGTTCACCCTGCAGGATGTGAATGTCCACGGCGGGCTGGTTGTCCTCGGCGGTGGAGAAGATCTCGCTCCGCCGCACCGGGATGGTCGTGTTCCGTTCGATCAGCTTCGTCATCACGCCCCCGAGCGTCTCCACGCCGAGGGACAGGGGCGTCACGTCCAGCAGCACCACGTCCTCGACCTCGCCCGAGAGGACGCCCGCCTGGATGGCCGCGCCCACGGCGACCACCTCGTCCGGGTTGACGCTCTGGTTCGGCTCCTTTCCGCCGGCCAGGCGCTTCACCAGGTTCTGCACAGCCGGAATGCGTGTCGATCCACCGACCAGCACCACTTCGTCGATGTCGTTCTCCGAGATCTGCGCATCCGCGATCGCCTGCTTGAAGGGGTCCTCGAGGCGCTTGATCAGATCGCTCGTCAACTCATCGAACTTGGCCCGGGTCAGCTTCATGTCCAGGTGTTTCGGGCCGCTCGCATCGGCCGTCACAAAGGGGAGATTGATGTTCGTTTCCACCATGCTGGACAGCTCGCACTTGGCCCGCTCGGCTCCTTCGTAGAGCCTCTGAAGGGCCTGCTGGTCATTCCGCAGATCGATGCCGTAGTTGTTCTTGAAATCGGTGGCCAGCCAGTCGACGATCCTCTTGTCCAGGTCGTCTCCGCCGAGATGGGTGTCTCCGTTGGTCGCCTTCACCTCGACCACGCCGTCGCCCACTTCGAGTATGGAGACGTCGAAGGTGCCGCCGCCGAAGTCAAAGACGAGGACCGTCTCGCTTCCCTTCTTTTCGAGGCCGTAGGCGAGCGACGCCGCCGTCGGCTCGTTGATGATGCGAAGCACGTTCAGGCCTGCAATGGCGCCCGCATCCTTGGTGGCCTGCCGCTGTGCGTCGTTGAAGTAGGCCGGCACGGTGATGACCACGTCCTTCACCTTCTCCCCGAGGTGCTTGGACGCGTCGTCGGCGAGCTTCTTCAGCACCTGGGCGGAGATCTCCTCCGGAGCGTACTGTTTCCCCCGGATGTCGAACCGCACGGCCGCGTCTTTGCCCTCCACCACCCGGTACGAGACGATCTTGCTCTCTTCGTCGACCTCGTTGTACTTCCTTCCGATGAAGCGCTTGGCCGAGTAGACGGTGCTGTCCGGGTTGATCACGGCCTGGCGTTTCGCGATCTGCCCCACCAGGCGGTCGCCCTCCTTGGTGAACGCGACAACGGAGGGCGTGGTGCGGGAGCCCTCGGCGTTCTGGATGACCGTCGCCTTGCCGTGTTCCCAGACGGCGACGACGGAATTGGTGGTGCCCAGGTCGATTCCTACAGGTTTGGCCATGACCGATCACCTCCTGCAAATTCGTTGATAGGTGAGTGGTTCGATTCCCGACATTCGCCATGTCTGTCCTCATGAAGCAACGCCCGTGCCATCTTCCGGCGCTCCGCAACAAAGGAAACAACGTCCCCTCTATGCGAAATGTGCACAGGCGGCGGAGATCCTGTGCAGGTTGTTCACACCTCTATTCTTCGCCTTCCACCTCTGCCACGCGTTTCTTGACGCGGATCACGCTGTCCGGGTTCAGGGATATGGAGTCGATCCCCTCGCGGACCAGAAAGGCGGCGAAATCCGGGTGGTCGCTCGGCGCCTGCCCGCAGATCCCCACCTTCCGGTCCTTCTCGTGGGCCGCCCGGATCAGGGCGGATATCTGGCGCTTCACCGCCTCGTTCCGTTCGTCGAAGAGGTCGGACAGGTCGGCCGAGTCCCGGTCCACTCCGAGGACGAGCTGCGTCAGGTCGTTGGACCCGATGGAGAATCCGTCGAAATGGTCCGCGAATTCTCCGGCCAGGATCACGTTGGAGGGAATCTCGCACATCACGTAAACTTCCAGCCCGTCCTCGCCCCGCTCGAGCCCGTTCTCCTCCATCACCTGAAGCACCTTCTCCGCCTCGTCCAGGGTCCTGCAGAAGGGGATCATGACGAGTACGTTGGTCATACCGATTTCATCGCGCACCCGCTTGATCGCCCTGCACTCCAGGTCGAAGCCCTCGCGGTAGCGGTCGCTGTAGTAGCGGGAAGCCCCTCGAAAGCCGAGCATGGGATTGCTCTCCTCCGGTTCGAACCGGCTTCCGCCGATCAGGTCCGCGTACTCGTTCGTCTTGAAGTCGCTCATGCGCACGATGACGGGATTCGGGAACTGCGGGGCCGCGATCTTGGCGATGCCGCGGGCGAGGTGCTCCACGAAGTATTCGGTCCGGTCCTCGAAACCGGCGGTGAGCCTCCGGATCTCTCTCCGTGCGTCCTTGTCTTCCAGGTCGTCGTAGTGGATCAACGCCAGGGGGTGGATCTTGATCACATTGTTGATGATGAACTCCATGCGGGCCAGCCCGATCCCTTCGCAGGGCAGTCTCCACCATCGAAACGATGCGGCGGGGCTGGCGATGTTCATCATGATGCGGGTGCGCGTCTCGGACACGCCTTCGAGGTCGATCTCCTCTTCCTGGAAGTCCAGTTCGCCTTCGTAGACGTACCCTTCGTCCCCCTCGGCGCAGGAGAGGGTGAAGGCCTGCCCGTCCTCGAGCACGTCGGTCGCCTCTCCGGTGCCCACGATGGCGGGGATGCCGAGCTCCCGGCTCACGATGGCGGCGTGGCAGGTTCTGCCCCCGTGGTCGGTGATGATGCCGGCCGCCTTCTTCATGATGGGGACCCAGTCCGGGTCGGTCATCTCCGTCACCAGAAGGGAACCCTCCTCGAACCGGTCGATGTCGTCCGCCGACGCGATATTGCACGCCGGCCCGCTCGCGATGGCCTGGCCGATGCTCAGGCCGGTGAGGACCTTTTCGCCCCGTTCCTTCAGCTGATAAGACTTCAGGGTTCCAGCTTCCTTCTGGGACTGGACCGTCTCGGGCCGGGCCTGCACGACGAACAGGTCGCCGGTCTCGCCGTCCTTGGCCCATTCGATGTCCATCGGCTTTTCGTAGTGGTCCTCGATGGTCCGGGCCCATGCGGCCAGCCGGAGGATCTCCTCGTCCTCGAGAACGAAGGCCCTGCGTTCGCGCTTGAGGGTGTCCACGTTCCGCGTGGTCCGGCCGCCCCGCCTGTCGTAGACCATCTTCTTTTCCTTGGCTCCCAGCGCCTTCTCGATGATGGGAACCCGGCCCTCCTCGCCCAGGAGGGGCTTGAAGACCCGGTACTCGTCCGGCGTCACCGTGCCCTGGACCACGTTCTCGCCGAGGCCCCAGGCGGCGTTGATGACCACCACGTCCGGAAAGCCGGTCTCGGTGTCGATGGAGAACATGACGCCCGAGCCGGAGCGGTCGGACCGCACCATCTTCTGAACGCCCACGGAGAGGGCGACCTTCATGTGGTCGAAGCCGTGCTCCTCCCGGTAGCTGATCGCCCGGTCGGTGAAGAGGGAGGCGTAGCACTTGCGGCACGCCTCCAGGAGATCCTGCTCGCCGGAGACGTTGAGAAAGGTCTCCTGCTGCCCGGCGAAGCTCGCCTCGGGCAGATCTTCCGCCGTGGCGCTGCTCCGGACCGCCACGTCCACCTCGTCCACGTCGTACCGGTCGCACAGGTCGGCGTAGGCCCCCTTCAGCTCCTCTGCGAACTCTTCCGGGAAATCGCCGCCGGTGATGAGACGCCGTATGGACCGTCCCACCTTTGCGAGGGGCTTTTCGTCGCGTTCGAGCTCGCCCAGCAGATCCCGGATCTTCCCGCCGAGATCGTTCGACTCCAGGAAGGCCCGGTAGGCCTCCGCCGTCGTGGCGAACCCGTCGGGCACGGCAACGCCCTGCCCGGCAAGGGTGCCGATCATTTCACCCAGCGAGGCGTTCTTGCCGCCCACGCTGGCCACGTCACCGGATCCGAGTGCGTCGAACCGTCGAATCCACGCATTCCTCTTTCCCATGTTCCGGCTCCTCCTTGTTCTCGAGTCTTCAGCACACCGGAGGAGCAACCTTCGTGCCAGCGCCGGATTCCGGGAGAGACTGGGGAAGGGACGCGGTCTGGAGGCCGGCGTTGCGACCCTGAAGTGTGCAGTTCCTGCACAAAAGACGGGGCCGCACGGGGGAGTGTAGCCATCGGTTCACACGCGGGTGCGCCCGGACAGGAGCCGGCTGGCCGGGGCCTTACGGAAAGCCTCGGGGAGGGGGGCTTCTTCACTGGCACGCCCCTTGCTGTGTTTGTGGGGGAGTTGAAGAGGGCCCCGAGGCAGGAAAGGAGAGACCCCGATGCAGAAGAGGATGGAAGTGGATGTTGCGGTGCTGGGCGCGGGCACGGCAGGCCTCACAGCACGGCGAGCTGCGGCGAAGAAGGGCGCTTCGACGGTCCTCGTCGACCCCGGACCTCATGGGACCACCTGTGCGCGGGTGGGGTGCATGCCCTCCAAGCTCCTGATTGCCGCCGCAGACACGGCGCACAGGATCCGGCAAGCGGAAAGGTTCGGGATCCGCGCGCAGATGACCGTGGACGGCGGACGCGTGATGGAACGGGTGCGGAAGGAGCGGGACCGTTTCGTGGGGGGCGTGCTCGACTCGATCGATACGCTCCGGCAGGAGGGGGTCCTGCTGGAGGGCGCGGCGAGATTCTCCTCTCCGAATGTCGTCGAAGTCGAGGGGTGGGGGCAGGTGCAGGCGAAGGCGGTGGTGGTCGCCACAGGGTCGAGAACCTTGGTCCCCCCGCCTTACGAATCGGCGGAGGGGCTGCTGATGACGTACGAAGAGATCTTCGAGATGGAGTCGCTCCCGGAACGGGTTCTCGTGGTGGGCACCGGGACCATCGGGCTCGAGCTCGGGCAGGCACTGACGCGGCTCGGCGTGCAGACCACCCTGCTCGGGAAATTCAACGACCTCGGGCCGCTCACGGACCCGAAGATGAAGGCCGAGGCCCTGCGTGTCCTGTCCGGAGAGCTGAACCTGCACACGGAGCACGAGCTGCGGGAGGTCCGGGTCGTGGACGGCGCCCTTGAAGTCCGATTCGTCGACGCCTTCGGCAAGGAGCACCGGGAGACCTTCGACCGGGCGCTCGTTGCGGCCGGCACACGACCGAACCTGGAGCGGCTCGACCTGGACCGGGCGGGCATCTCCCTGGAGGAAAACGGCATACCCCGCTTCGACCCGTACACGCTCCGGGTGGAGGAAACGAACGTCTTCCTGGCGGGGGATGTGAACGGATGGCGCCCGGTGCTTCACGAGGCTGCGGAAGAGGGGAGGATCGCGGGCGAGAATGCGGCCCGGTATCCTTCCGTCATGACGAGGCCCCGAAACGTGTCCCTGAGCATCGTCTTCACGGATCCGCAGATCGCGATCGTGGGGAAGCCCTGGTCGGAGATGGAGTGTGAAGAGGACCGGGTGGGCGAGGTCGACTTCGGAGACCAGGGACGAAGCCGGGTCATGGCCGAGAACAGGGGCAGGGCGCGCATCTACGGAGAACGCGTCTCCGGTCTGCTCGAGGGCGCCGAGATGTTCGGGCCGGCCGTCGAGCACCTGGCGCACCTGATCGCGTGGTCCATCCGGAAACGACTGAGCGTTTCGGAGGCGCTCTCCATGCCGTTCTATCACCCCGTTGTGGAGGAAGGCCTGCGGACCGCCCTTCACGATCTCGAGGCCTCACTGCACATCACCTACCCGCCCGGGGCCGACTGTGAAGAGTTCGGGCCGGGAGCCTGACACGCAGCCGAAGGAAACAACGTCCCCAAAAACGAAAGAAGAGGAGGAGCAGCATGAAGGAAACGAAAGACGCGTTCGTGAAAAAGATGGAAACCCAGATGGAGCAGTGGAAGAAGCAGATCGAGGAAATGGAGGCGGAGGCCCGCGCCAAGGAAGCGGAGGCGGAGGCGGAAAAGGCGGACGCGGACCTCAAGAAACAGCTGTACGATAAGGTGGAAGGCCTCAGGCAGTCGCTCGACGAGACGAGGAGCAGAGTCGAAGAGCTGAAGAGGTCCGGAGACGCCTCCTGGGAAAACTTCAAGCAGGAAATCGAGAACGCAGGCGACGACCTGCGAAAGGGCATCGACTCGGCCGTCTCCCGGTTCAAGTGAAGCTCACCCCGTTACGACTCAATAACGAAAGACGGCGCACATCTCTTCGTTGCCGGGCATTTCCGAGGGGGGAAGGGCATGGACCCGCCCGCGGTTCAGAAACGCGTGGACCGCCGCCAGGTCGAGGAGATCCCGGCCCCCTTCCCGGGCGTCGGAGTGGAGGGAGACGGAGTTGGTGTCCGGGTCGAAGGTCCCCCAGCGCTGCACGCCCAGTGCGACGAAGAGGCAATCGACCCTTCCGTGAACCGCAGCGGGAACGATCCGGTCGAGCTGGGCCGAGGCGAGACCCGTTCCCAGGGACTCCTCGTAGCGTGAAACCGCCTCACGCCGTTCCCGGAGGAACGTGTCCTCCAGGAGCGGAAGGGTCTTCTCGTGTATCGTCTCGGCCTGGAGATGCTCCGGGTTCCCCGGGACGCTTTCCTCCAGCAGCCCGGGATAGGTGTTCGCCTTTGCGTAAATGGGCAGCAGGTAGTCCACGCCCGTCAGGACGAGAGGGCCCTGCTCGGTTTGCAGTTCGTCCTGGAGAGCCTGATCCACCTTTCTGAAATACTCCAGGATTCTCTCCTTTTCATCTTCTTTGGGCGCACCGTGCCCGTGAAACATGGCCGGCCGGCGTCCCCGCCGGCTCTGCGCCCCGGTTTGAAACTGCAGCTGCTTCTGCTCCTCGTATTCGCTGAGGGCGTCTTCCATGCTCCCCGGCAGGGCGGGCGGGTTCCGCTCCTCCACCTCGTACCGGGAGGCACGGAAGAACCGGACCCGCCCCAGGCTCAGGGCCAGGATGTGGAACCGGCCGTCTTCGGAAAGCAGCGGAAGCAGGGGCTTCAGGTGGAACGAACCTGTCACCACGGCGAGCTCGTCGACGTGGTGCGGGAGCTTCATGTGCCAGAAGAGGCCGGGTGCCAGAAAGAGGGCCAGCCCCTCTTCCTGGTGCTGCCAGAAATGCAGGTCTTCGGCGAGGGCCTCGGCCGGTCCAAGGAGGTCATCGCTTTCGGATTCGGACAGGGCCTGGACCAGGGGGTGGGTGCGGACCGTGCGGAGCAGGTTCTTGAACCGTATGGGGTTCTGCATGGTTTCCGGTCCCGCCTTTATGGTGGGCATGTATACGGATGCGCAGGGGACGCGCTCCTGCTCGACGAGTCGGCGAAGTTGATCGTTCGAAAGGGAATACATGTTTTGACTCCTCATGGTGCGGGGGGTTGTTCTAACGGACACCTGGCGCTACCAGACAGCAATTACGGTGCCACACCCGACACGCCCGGGCTGGTACATGGCTTGCAACCGCAGGGGGTATCCACTTCGAGACGAAAGGAAGGCCGACATGACCATGCCGAAGGAGAAGGCCGAGATCCGTCAACGACTGCTGCACCTGCGGCGCGGCCTGACGAAGGTCAGGGCCGGGGAGCATCAGGGAGAGGAAAGGTTACGGGATCGGGCACTCGAAACGGAAGAGGCCGGGCAGGAGGAGCATCTGTCCCGAGGGACCGAACAACTGGACACGATGGCCGTGGAACGGGTGGATGCACTGGACCGGGCCCTTCGAAAGCTCGAGAGCGGCAGCTACGACGTCTGCGATGCCTGCGGCGGGACGATTCCGCTGGGGGAGCTGGAGGCCGTTCCGTGGAGGACAACCTGCCTGGCCTGCGAACGCGGCCGCGAGCAGGAAACGTCTCCGGAAGGCCCTGCCGAGGCACAAGGAGAGCCTTCGGCCTCGCCGCCGCTTCCGCAGCGCTTCCAGGGGATGACGGACGGTGAAATCGCCCGGGCCGTGGGCGAGGATCTTCGCAACGACGGTCGCGTCGAAATGGAGGATCTCGCGATTTCCTGCCACCGCGGGGCCGTACGCCTCGAGGGAAGCCTTCCCAGCCGGCAGAAGCACGGAATCCTGCTCGATTTCGTCCAGAACACCCTGGGCCTGAAAGAGATCGAGGACAGGGTCCGGATCGACCGGCTCGCCTGGGAAAGGCCGGATCCGGCGGCGCCCCCGAGGGAAGGCGGGCAGGAGGCCGGCATCCCTTACGAGGAACTGGAGGAGCTTGCCGAGGGGTCGCAGGAAGGGAAGAGCGCCTTCCACTCCCTGAAGAGCGGGAAGCCCGTCGCCCCTGCCGATGAATTCGTCACCGAGGAGGAATCCTGACCTGAGCGGAGGAAGGATCGGGGCATGTCGGCTCAACGGAGGACACGCTCCATCCCGTCGTGGGCGATGCGCACCGATACACCTCGGTCCCTGGCCATGCGCCGCAGCCTCGCCCCCAGGCTCCGTTCGTCCCCCGTGACGATCTCCGACCCGCAATGGGTGATGATCGCTTCGGGGACGCCCTCCTTCCTGCACCAGGTCAGCTGGGTGCGCACGGGGGCATGACCGATGAGGCGGTCCTGCCGTTTCCGGACCATGGGCGTGTCGACGGCCGCGCCGTCGCCGATGTACAGTCCCGCACCCGCAAGGGCCTCCGCGCGCTCGTGAATGTAGACCAGATCCGGTACGTAGAAGACCGCCGCTCTTCCGGCGGAAATGCGATAGCCGACCGCCGGGGCCCGCGTGGAGTGCTCCACGGAAAAGGCCTCCACCGTGAGCCCCGCGATCCTTTTCGGCCTTCGCACCTCGAGGACTCTCCGGTCGCGGATCGGCCAGTCGCCCATGCTCGCCCACCCCTCCTCCGTAGCGTACACCGGACACGGCACGCCCCGCGCCAGGCCGCCCGCATGATCCGGGTGGGCGTGGGTGATCAGAATGGCCCCGGGGCGGACCGACGCAACACGGCCCAGCCAGTCCTCGCCGCAGTCGATCATGATGCGCCCCTGGTAATACGTCGCGAGCAGGGAAGCGTGCCTTCGATGGCGGCGCGTCCTCGCTTCGATGTAACCCCGGGTTCCCAGGAACGTCAGCTTCACGGGTCCTTTTCCCCTGCGGTATATGGACTCCCTTTTTACACCGCTTTGTGCAAGGGGCATGCCGGGTAAAAGCTTCTTTCCGGCCAGCCCCGCACGGGCATGCCTCTTGCAGACTCCTCGTATAACCGTCCACCCCGGCCGACATTCCAGTCAACGAGACGTTCGCGCCGGCCGTGCCGCTGTGGATGCGCCGGCACTTCATGGCCGTAGGCATAGGGCACGTAGATGAGGACACTGTAAAGATGGTGCACAACCACGCTTCCAGAAACACGCAACGGGAGGCCCGTCATGGAAAGACCGGAAATCGGAGGTGAGCGTTCGGAACGCCTCTCACCGTTGTGGAGATGGGCGGTCGTGCTGGTCGCCTGGGTGGGTTTCGGCATCCTGATCTTCATTGCGTGCCGGGCTTACGTGGACGCACCTCCGATCCCGGAACGGGTGGTGGACCGGTCCGGCAGAACGATCTTCACGGGCGAGGAGATCCGGAAAGGCCAGCAGGTCTTCCTGAAACACGGTCTCATGGAGAACGGATCGATCTGGGGGCACGGCGGCTATCTGGGCCCCGACTTCTCGGCACAATACCTGCACGACCTGGCCCTCGATATCTCCGACTCCATCGCGCGCGAACGCTATGGGCGGGACCCGGCCGATCTGGAGACGGCTGAAAGGGAAGGCGTTCGAGTCCGGGTCAGGGAGATGCTGAAAGAAAACCGTTACGATCCGGAGACGGACACTCTCGTGCTCGAACCGGAAGAGGCCGAATCCTTCCGGAGGCAGGTGGATCGGTGGTCGGAGCACTTCTCCGACCCTTCGCGCAGCGGGGGGCTCATGACCGACCCGATTCGGGACCCGGAGGAGTTGAGGGACCTGACCGCCTTCTTCGCCTGGACCGCCTGGGCCTCCGTGGCCAACCGGCCGGACAGGGACCACTCCTACACGAACAATTTTCCCTATGACCCCCTTGCCGGCAATCACCCGACGAGCGAGGCGGTCCTCTGGAGCGCGCTCAGCCTGATCGCTCTTCTGGCGGGACTCGCCGTCGTGCTCTTCGCGTTCGGCCGTTTCAACTACCTGGGGTGGAGGCACGGGGAGCAGGAGATCCGCCCCGCCATGGTCCCGGGAGAGGCCACGGAGAGCCAGCGGGCGCTGGTCAAGTATTTCGTGATCGTCTCCCTTCTCTTTCTGGCCCAGGTCCTGGTGGGTTCCGCTGCGGCCCACAGCCGGGCGGAGCCGGGAAGCTTCTTCGGGTTCAGTCTTTACGAACTGCTTCCCACCAACATCCTGCGCACCTGGCACCTGCAGCTGGCCATCTTCTGGATCGCCACATCCTACGTGGCCGGCGGGATGCTGCTCGGTACGGCCCTGGGCGAACGCGAGCCGCGGGGTCAGAAGAACTGGGTTCACCTCCTGTTCTGGGCCCTCGTGGCTGTCGTAGGTGGAAGCCTCCTGGGGGAGTGGCTGGGTATCCGCCAGGTCTTCGGTTCGCTCTGGTCCTGGTTCGGTCACCAGGGGTGGGAGTACCTCGACCTGGGACGGGCCTGGCAGGTGGGCATGGTGGCGGGACTGGTGTTGTGGAGCGTACTGCTCATCCGGACGGTGGCTCCGGCCCTGAGGGATCCGGAGAGACGTGAGATCTCCTGGCTCTTTCTCCTCGCGGCGCTGGCCATTCCCTTCTTCTACCTGCCCGCTTTCTTCTTCTCCAGCACAACCGTCTACTCCGTGGTGGACAACTGGAGGTTCTGGATCATTCACCTATGGGTCGAGGGCTTCTTCGAGCTCTTCGTCACCACCATGGTGGCCGTGACGTTTTACCGGCTCGGGCTGGTGGCCAGGATCACCGCGACGCGCATCGTGTACCTGGATGCCATCCTCTTCCTGGGCAGCGGGATCGTGGGGACGGGTCACCACTGGTACTGGACCGGCCAGGGCGGGCTCAACATGGCCCTCTCATCCGTTTTCTCCGCCATGGAGGTGGTTCCCCTCACGCTCCTCACGCTGGATGCCTGGGACTTCGTGCGGCTCACCCGGAGGCAGGGCGAGTCGGAGGGACGAAGCGCCACCATCCCGCACAAATGGGTCTTCTACTTCCTCATGGCGGTGGGTTTCTGGAATTTCGTGGGAGCCGGCATCTTCGGCTTTCTCATCAACCTTCCCATTGTCAGCTATTATGAAATCGGAACCATGCTCACGCCGAATCACGGTCACGCGGCCATGATGGGGGTCTTCGGCATGGAGGCCGTCGCACTCATGGTGCTCACCTTTCGGCAGGTTTTGCCGGAGGATCAGTGGCAGCGGCCGCTCAAATTCATCAAGGTCTCTTTCTGGGGGCTGAACGCGGGACTTGCCCTGATGCTTGCGGGAAGCCTCTTCCCCGGAGGCGTGATGCAGCTTCTCGACGTTCTGAAGAACGGTTACTGGCATGCGCGAAGCCCGGAGTACATGGACCGGGAAATCGTCCGCCTCTTCGAGTGGCTCCGGATGCCGGGAGACCTGGTCTTCATCCTGCTGGGGGTTGTGCCGCTGGTCATCGCATCCTCGCTGACCTACCTTTCCGTTCGCGGCGCTTTGACCCCGGGGAAAGGGGAGCCTGCCGGAGGCGTGACGCAGTCGTGACATACAGGGGTGTCGTTGATCCCCTCGAGTTGCTTCCGGTGTCGTGCCTCGCGGAATCTTCAAGCGTTGCGAGAGTGATTTCGGTGGCGAGCCGGGGATGATCGATCCGCTGAACGAGGCACGCCCTGGCCGAGAAAACATGTGACGCCCGGCTTGTTTGCTGCATCTTACCTCTTTGAAAAGTTCTGTGCGTCCATTCATGAAACGAATTCGATGACGTTGTCGCCTTCCCGTTCCCCGCGGAGGAGTTCATGCGCCGTGTTGCAGTGATCGGAAACGGAATCACCGGGGTCACCGCAGCACGGTACCTGCGCAAACGTACCCGGGATGAGATCCTTATCGTTTCCGACGAAACCGCCCACTTCTTCTCCCGGCCGGCTCTGATGTACATCTACATGGGCCACATGAACTACAGGGACACCAAGCCCTACGAGGACTGGTTCTGGGAGAAGAACCGCATCGAGCTCGTTCACGACACCGTGGACCGCGTGGACCCTTCCGGAAAGCGGCTGCACCTGCGCGGGGGTGCCCCGGTCCCGTACGACGAGCTTGTCATCGCCTGCGGATCGAGGTCGAACAAGTTCGGGTGGCCGGGCCAGGACCTGGAAGGCGTCCAGGGGCTCTACTCCTACCCGGACGTGGAGAACATGGAGCGGAAGACGGCCGGCCGGCTCGAGCGGGCCGTGATCGTGGGCGGCGGCCTGATCGGCATCGAAATGGTCGAGATGCTCCTGAGCCGCAACGTGCCGGTGACCTTTCTGGTTCGGGAAGAGAACTTCTGGAACGTGGTGCTTCCGAAGGAGGAGGCGATGCTCGTGGAGCGGCACATGCGCGAGCATCACGTGGATCTTCGCCTGCAGACGGAGCTGCAGGAGATCCTCCCGGACGACGCGGGGAGGGCAAGGGCCGTGGTGACCAAGCAGGGGGAGACGATTCCGTGCGGGTTCGTGGGGCTCGCCGTGGGCGTGAGCCCGAACATCGCCTTTCTCGAGGGAAGCGGGATCGAAACGGACCGGGGAATCCTGGTGAACGAATACTTCGAAACCGGCCGGGAAAACGTCCACGCGGGCGGGGACTGCGCCCAGTTTCGCGAGCCCCCTCCGGGGAGGCGTCCCGTGGAGCAGGTCTGGTACACGGGCCGCATCCACGGGGAGCACATCGCGGCGAATCTCTGCGGCGACCGGCGGCCCTACCGGCCCGGCGTATGGTTCAACTCGGCCAAGTTCTTCGATATCGAGTACCAGACCTACGGGATGGTCCCCGGCCGGCTTCCGGAAGACCAGGACACGCTCTACTGGGAGCACCCGGACGGGAAGAAGTGCGTCCGCATCAATTACCGCAGGGCCGACCGGGGGGTGACCGGATTCAACCTGCTCGGCACCCGGGGCAGGCACAGCGTGTGTGAGAAATGGATTGCGGAGGGAGCCGCCATCGAGCACGTCTTGGAGAACCTCGGGGCCATGAACTTCGAACCGGAGTTCTTCGAACCCTTCCAACACGGCGTGGTCGAAGCCTTCAACCGGCAGAACCCGGGGGCGGGCGTCCGGCTTTCGACCGGGAAAGGGCTGTTTTCCCGGTACATGACTTCCCTGTTTCAGAGGCGAAGGGAAGGGCGGGCCGAGGCATGAACGAGAAGCCGGACGGAACCCGGGTGTCTCTCGAGGGCGGAGGTCGCGGGCTGGATGCCGTTCGAAAGACCGGGCTGGCCCTGTTCGGCATGGGCCTGCTGGCGCTGCTGGTCGCCTTCGCAGGAGGGGGCAGCGCCGAGCCGCTGCTCACCCTTCTGTTGAGTTTCGGGCTGATCGGCGTCGGGGCCCTCGTCTATATCGTTCGCAACCAGATGAAGGACCCCCCGGGCATCCGGAACGACAACAAGGTCACCTCGCCCCTCTTTGCCCGGGGCGCACCGGCCTGGCTCATCTTCGTCCTGTTCACCGGATTCTACGTCCTCCTGTACTGGTTTCCGCAGCATCTGACGCATCTGATTCGCATGATGGACCCTCTGAGCCACGCGCTGCGGGACAAGCCGGCGGACCAGTGGTTTCTCTACGGGGCCTTCTACACCCTCGCCGTCCTGGTCATGGGGACCCGGGCGATCCTGAAATACCGCCACAGCCGGTACCAGATCGTACGAACCGCCTCGATCGTCTTCGTCCAGCTCGTGCTGGCCTTCCTCATCCCTTCCCTGATGGTCTACCTGAACCAGCCGGAGTATTATTTCTCCTACTTCTGGCCGCTGAGCTACGATGCGCTCTTTCCCTCCAAGTTCGAGGGCCTCCGGAGCCACCCGGGCGGGCTCGGCCTGTTCCTGTTCGGCTGGGGCGCCATGATGAGCTTCGTGGCCACGCCGATTCTTACGTTCTTCTACGGCAAGCGGTGGTACTGCTCCTGGGTGTGCGGCTGCGGGGGGCTCGCCAACACGCTGGGGGACGACTGGCGGCAGCTCTCCGACAAGTCGCTTCGGGCGTGGCAGATCGAACGGTTCTCCATCCACAGCGTGCTCGTCTTCGTCATCGTGACCACGGCCCTGCTCTGGCTGAATGCCGCCTGGGGCGGTGAGATCCTCGGATCCTTTTCCACGGCCTTCTCCAAGACCTACGGATTCCTGATCGGCGCCGTCTTCGCCGGTGCCGTGGGCGTAGGGTTCTATCCCCTTCTCGGGTCGCGGGTGTGGTGCCGCTTCGGCTGTCCCCTGGCCGCCATCCTCGGGATCCTTCAGAAGAAGTTCTCGCGGTTCCGGATCACCACGAACGGGGCCCAGTGCATGTCCTGTGGGAACTGCTCCAAGTACTGCGAGATGGGGATCGACGTGCGGTGGTACGCCCAGCGGGGCCAGGACGTGGTGCGCGCCTCCTGCGTGGGCTGCGGCATGTGCTCCACCGTCTGCCCCCGGGGCGTTCTGAACTTGGAAAACGGTCCGCAGCGAACGCGGCAGCTCGGTGCGCTCACCATGCTGCCGGCCCTGAAGACCCTGCCGGAGGATTTCTCGTCTCCGGCAGGCGGCCTCTCAGGGCGCGAGGCGGAACAACCGCAGAAGGAGAGCAGATGAAGAGCGTACGAACCCTCCTACGGGCCGGTGTGCTCATCGGGTGCCTGCTGGTCCTGCCGGGCACGTCCGAAGCGGAGGGGTATCTTCAGAATTCGTACTGGGATTCGGGAAAGGCCGAGTTTCAGGTCTACGAGGCCTCCATCGAGAAATACGGCACGGACCGGACTGCGACCGTGAAGCTGATCCTGGTCAAGGAGCCCTTCGACCCGGACCGCCTCGTCAAGACCGCCCGCAACGGCGACTCCGTTAGCGTCGTCAAGATGAACTTGATTCAGACCGTCCCAACGGGAATCTACGACTACTTTCAGATGGCCTCCATCTTTTTCGAGCGCAGTACGGGACGGGTTCTCAAGTACACCATGAGCAGCCAGGACGGCTGCGGAAACACCTTCATGGAATACCGCCGCCGCGGGGGCAACCACGTCTTTCACTACCACTCCTATTTCGATGACCAGGGCGACTCGGAGACGATCTTCGAAGGCGGTGAGTTCACCTTCTACGACGCACTGCCCGTGGTGCTCAGGTTCCGACTGGCCGAGAAGGGTGAGTACGGGCTGAAGATCATGGACTCGCTCATCTCGAACCGGGCGGTTCAGCCTGCGATCCGGCAGGGGCGGGTGCGGAATCGCATGGAACAGGACCGAAAGGTGGGCGGAAGAACCTACCCGCGGGTCCTCGTATCCGAGGTCCGGTGGGGCGACGACGAGGATCGTTTCGTCTTCGAACCGGAGTATCCCCACCGGCTCCTGGAGTGGAACAGGGCGGACGGCGACGAGATGGCCCTGAACCAGAGTCATTACCTGTACTACTGGCGCCGCGTCCAGCCGAATGACCGTTCCTTGGGCGTCGTGGGTCAGGACGAATAGCGAACAGGAGAGGCGGTATGAAGATCGCGAGAATCAAGACCGAACCGGACCCGTACGAACCTTTCCGTCTGGCGCAGGGCTACCGCGCAGGCGACCTCCTCTTCGTTTCAGGCCAGGCGGCGATCGACGACAGCGGACAGATCGTTGGCATCGGCGACTTCGATGCCCAGGCCGAACAGGTCTTTGCGAATCTCGACCGGGTCCTTCGTGCGGGCGGTTCGAGCCTCCGGAACGTCATCAAGGTGACCATCTTTCTCAAGGACATGTCGTACTTCCAGAAGATCGTCGAGCTTCGGGGTCGGTATTTCAAGGCTCCGTATCCAGCCGATACGATCGTGGAAGTCACGTCCCTCTACAGCCCTGAAGCGCTGATCGAGATGGAGGCGATCGCCGTCGCCGATGAGGCAGCGGAGTGGGCCTGAACCGGTGAGAGGCCTCACACAGGGGTTCGCACTCCCTCTCTCCCGGGGCGAAGGCAACTGCCGCGATCCGATGCTCAGGCCGGTTCGATGTCGATGTCCACCTTGGTTCCGTTGGTGAGCGTGTTGTAGACGGGCGAAAACGAGGCGAGTTTCTTCAGCTTCCTCAGATTGTCAGGATCCGTTTTCACCTTGAACTTGACGCGGATGTTCGTATACCCCTTCGGCACCTCGGGGGCCAGGCCCAGGAAGCCGCGCAGGTCGATGTCGCCTTCCAGCTCGGATTCGAGCGACTCGATGTGGATTCCCTGAACCGCCGCGTGGGCGACCATGCTCGTCGTCACGCAACCGGCCAGGGCATTCAGCAGGTGCTCCACCGGGTTGGCGCCTTCGTCCGCCCCCGCGAGGATGGGCGGCTCGTCGGCGTGCAACTCGAACTTCTGCTTGTGCGGCATTTCCTGCTTGGCTGCGTAGAACCCCGAAATGGTGGTGCAGTTGTGATTCGCATCGACCCACTTGTTGCGGGCGCGGAACTTGCATTTTCCAAGATCCGGGTCCTTTTGGATCGCGCTCACGGTTTCTTTAAGGACGCTCAGGTCAATTCCGTTTTCCCGATCGATTTTTTCTGCAGGTTGCATGGCACTCTCCTTTTCTTTGGACGGGAGCGCTCGGAGACGGTGGCGGCATATTCTCGGAGGATGCGCTTCCATCACCTCGGCATGCGAGTATTGGAATCGTAATGGATACGCAAACAACTGACTACAAAGTTGTGATGAGACCGGGAGTCGGTTTGATCCCCCCCTTGGTCGATGTTTTTCCGAAAGATGCCAATCTGTACCGATCGTGCACAGATCTTCCCTTGCCGGATGGATTCGTACGGATCCTTCACACGCGCGGAGCGGAAGAAGAGGGTCCGGGCTTCTTCCCGGAAACGGTGATAGATCGGTGGGATTCGTCTCTTTTTCAGCTGTTTTCTTCCTCTGCCGAAGGAGGTTGGGCTTGGCATCCTTCTTGCGGCACTGGAACGTTCAAGTCGAACCAAAAGGGGTGCCGAAAGCGTCCCAGTAACTGGAAACCGTTAGAGAAAGGAGTCAGACAATGAATCGGTACATCTTGCCATTGTTGGTATCCGCTCTCGGCATCGCCATGATGGCCCCTCTTGCCGGCCAGGCGACCGCCATGGAGGAGATGAAGGACACCTCGGAAGCGAAGGCGAAGTCCGGAGGTGAATTCGCCTCCTGCGATGGATGGCTGAACTGCAGTGCCGAGAGCCCGAACTTCACCGGCGTTTGCTGCCGCATCTGCAAGGACGACGCAGGGAAGACCGTTTGGGACTGCAAGCGGAACGTAGCAGGAGATGCAGCCCGGGGTGCCTCGGCTGCCTCGGACGTGGCCCTCGGCGAGGCGACCCTGACCGGCATCGTCACCGCGGAAGGCATTCTCAAAGTCGATGAAGGGAAGAACTACCGCCTCGCGGGTACGAAGCTGCAGGTGGACGAGTTGAAGAGCAACATGGGCAGAAAGGTCGAGATCAAAGGGGCCGTCCAGGAGACAGGAGGGAAGGCCACCCTCGAAGTCGAGTCATACGATCTCGTCTACTCGGAAGTTGCCGCCCCGGCGGGCGAGGGTGGACTCAGCTCCTGCTCGACATGGCTGAACTGTGACAGAAGGCCTCCGAACTACACCGGCACGTGCTGTCGGCAGTGTTACGACAAGGCGGGGGCAAAGGTCTGGGATTGCCAGGTCTTCTCCGGCGTCGAGCACTTCGACAGGACGGAATGGTAGGAGCAGGGGGTTCGAAGGGTAACGGTGGGGCTGCGGCGCCACCCCTCTGATGTGTCAAAGGATGCTCGAGACCGCCTCGACACAGGAGTTAAGTCTTCTTCTCTTTCTTGACCATTCTGTAGGTCAACTCGTAGATGATTTTGCGGGGTCCCATGGCCACTATCTCGATAACGCCTCTGGAAGAGAGTCTGTAGATGATGCGCAATCGTCCGAGCCTGTAGCTGTGCAATCCCTTGAGTTCGTCCTTAGGGGGGGTCCGATATCAGGGTCGGCTAGAATCATTTTCAAGGCAGACTTGACTCTTCTCGTGATGTCGGGATGTAGTCCCTTGATCAAGTCCGCTGTCTCGTCCGAGACCCTGATTCTGCGTTCCTTAGGATTATAGCCAGACATTCTGGATCAGAGGAGCTCTTCGAGGGTGTAAAGCTTGCTTCTTCCCAAGGAGGTGAGACCCCTCTTGATTTCATCCATGAGCTCGGAATCCCCCTTGATTGCGATCGTCTCTTTCCAGCTTTCGAATTCGTCGGGGCTCACGAGTACGGCAGAAGGACGTCCATTCTTGGTGATCATCACTTCTTCGTCCGTCGAAAAGACCTTCTCAACCAGTTCGCTGAGCTTCATTTTCGCTTCGGACAGGGAGAGTGTCTTCATAGAAAGACCTGTTTTATGGTCGACTAATATTATAGTCAAATAATGCCTTTGGACGTTGTCAATGTCAAGCCTTCCTTGACTTTCCGCCGGGTTCAAACTATAGATATTTAAGCAGAAACACCTCATGCCGGAGTGGTGGAATTGGTAGACGCAGGGGACTCAAAATCCCCCGGGCCTTGCGCCTGTGCGGGTTCGACTCCCGCCTCCGGCACCAATTCCCGCTTACCCGATTACCACCTCTGTCAATCCCGATACGCCCCTCGACACGATTCGCCGTCAACAAGCGGTTGGCACCGCTTGTGCAATAGCCACGATTCAGGGCGGCCATCTGTACCATAGATGCACATCTTCGCGAAAGATGGAAGCAGAGGCGGTGCCTGCGGCATCCGTATGGGAGAGGAGGAGAGCTTTCTCGACGCGCGGAACATGAAAGGCTCGATGGGCAGGGAGGATTCGGTTGACGACATGACCTACGAGAGGAACCTTCACAGAATCGTGATCGTCGGCGGGGGGGCGGGAGGCCTGGAACTCGCCACCCGCCTGGGTGACAAGCTTGGAAAGAGGAGGAGAGCCCGGATCATCCTGGTGGACTCCCTGCTCACCCACCTCTGGAAGCCGCTGTTCCACGAGGTTGCGGCAGGAACACTCGACTCCCACGAGGATCGAATCGAGTTTCTCGCACAAGCGAAAAGGCACCATTTCAAGTTTCTCCTCGGGAGGATGGACGGACTCGACCGGGAGCGACGGAGGGTCCATCTGGCGCCGGCGCGCGACGACGAGGGCAACGAACTCCTGCCGCGGCGTTCCGTTTCCTATGACACGCTCGTTCTCTCTGTGGGGAGCGTTACGAACGACTACGGCGTATCCGGTGTACGGGAACACTGTCTGCACCTGGACAACCCGCAGCAGGCAGAAGATTTCCATCGCGTGCTGCTTCACCACTGCCTGCGCGCCCAATACCAGAAGGAACCGTTGAGACAGGGACAGTTGAATGTGGCCATCATCGGGGCGGGTGCAACCGGTGTCGAGCTCTCGGCAGAACTTCACTATGCCGTGCGGCGGTTGGTCGCGTACGGACTGGATGAGATCTCTCCGGAGCGGGACGTTCGGCTGATTCTCATCGAGGCGGCGGAAGAGATTCTTCCCTCTCTTCCGGCAAGGGTGGCAGGAGAGACGAGAAAGGAACTGCGGCAGCTCGGAGTGGAGGTCCGTACGGGTCGTTCCGTGACGGAGGTCACTTCGGAGGGCGTTCAACTGGAGGACGGTCCTTTTCTCCCTGCCCAGATCAAGGTGTGGGCCGCCGGTATCAAGGGGCCGGACTTCCTGAGGGATCTGGACGGGCTGGAAACGAACCGCCTGAATCAGCTCGTCGTCCACGACACCCTTCAGGCCACTCGCGATGAACGCGTTTTCGCCATGGGGGACTGCGCGTTCATTCCCCAGCCCGGCACCGAGGAACCCGTACCGCCGAGGGCCCAAGCCGCCCACCAACAGGCGTCTCTCCTCGCGAGAAGTCTCGCCCATCGGCTCCGGGGGGGGCCGCTGCTGCCTTATGTATACAGGGATCAGGGCTCCCTCATCTCACTCAGCCGCTACACGGCCATTGGGAGCCTTATGGGAAATCTGACGGGGATGCTGACCGTGGAAGGGCGGCTGGCCCGTCTCGTGTATCGGGCCCTGTACCGGATGCATCAGATCACGCTTCTCGGTCTCTTCCGGACGCTGCTCATCGTGCTTTCCGACTCGCTCACGAGACGCGCGAGACCCAGGCTCAAACTCCACTGAACCGTCTTGCTGCCGCACACTTATCCCCCTTTCCCGGTCTTTCTCCAATGCGATATGCACCAATACAGGAATACCGCCACAAACCCGCTTCGAGGTATTCCCGTGCCGGGGGATGGGTGGATTAAGGGACATTGCCTGCACATGGCCTAAGCGTCCCCGGTCCACTTCTTCGCCAGTTCGACGGCGGCCATGGCGTCGGCCCCGTAGGCATCGGCGCCGGTGTAGTCGACGAGCAGTTCGTCGATGGTTCCGCCGCCGATGGCGATCTTCACGCGATCACGAAGGCCGGCCTCCCGAATGGTGTCCACCGTTGTCTTCATGCTCTCGAAGGTGGTGGTCAACAGTGCGCTCAGCCCGACCATACGGGGTTCGAATTCCCGGATCTTCTCCACAAAGGCCTCGGCAGGCACATCCACGCCCAGATCGCACACCTCGAACCCGTTTACGTCGAGCATGAAGACCACCAGATCCTTGCCGATGTCGTGAATGTCTCCGGCCACCGTGCCGATGAGGACCTTGCCCCGACGTTCGATTTCGGCCTCCTGCCGGAGTTTGGGCTTGATGAGCCGGGAGACCTGATTCATGATCTCCCCGCCCATGATCAGTTCGGGGAGAAAGGCCCGGCCCGACTCGAACCGCCGGCCGATCGCTTCCAGCGCCTGCCGGGAGGCGGTCAGGATCCCCTGCGGGTCGGCCCCCTCATCCAGCATCGCTTGAACGAGTCTGAGAACCTCCTGCTCCTGCATGTCGACGAAGGCCTGGATCAGCTCTTCGCTCATCACGGTCTCCTCCCCAGGGGGTCACGTCTTCTTCGACTTCCTGGTGCGTTCCTTGATCACGGCCAGTGCATCGGCGAGAACGGGCAGGGCGAGTTTGTCCTTCTGTCTGCCGGTTGCCCTCAGGAACTCAGCCCTTCGAGCAAATCCTTCCGACCGCTCTCGTCGGGAACGTCTTCGAGAAATGCCGAGGGTTGGATGTCCAGGTGATCCGCGATGGCGAGGACGGACTTGGGGAGGACCGAGTGCTTCCGTACGAGCGAATAGTAGGCGTTCTTGCTCACCCCGGCCTCTTCCAAGAGCCTTGTCAACGTGGTGTCCCTCTGCCTGCAGAGTTCTTTCAGCTTGTCTGCACGGATTCGCATCCCCAGCCAGTACCAAAATATGGTACCGTTGTCAAGGACGTTTCGTACGAAAGGGCGCACGTGTTGGGGGAAGAAGTTGGGGGACGTTGACTTCAGAGCGGAAGTTAACGAAGTTAACAACGTCCCCTAATTTGCTAGCTGAGGAAGCACTTGCCCACGTTCTTCAGGGTGTGGTCGTCCCGCATGTAGTTCGGTTGGCTTCCGTTCCGCTGGATCACCTCGAAGCCCTCCGGGTCGTACGGATCGACTTGGAAGGCAGGGCAGGCATCCGGCCCCGCCTCCCGGCAGATGTCGATGTGTCGTTCGAGCTTCGCGATCGAAAAGGAGATGAGCTCCTTCAGGAAGCCGAAGGAGTGGCGCATCTGGTGAAAGCCGTATTTCTTCATCATGGCGAAGCCGTTGCGTCCGTCCTGCTCGGCCCTCTCGCCCGGATGCTCCTCGCTGGTGGTGCAGGCCGTCTGGATGGAGGGAATGTCCAGCCTCTTGTTGAGCTTCTCCTGCAGCAGGTTCGCCACGTTGTGGTCGATGAGCCCGAGATCGACGGCGTAGTTCCTCTGTATGTTCGCAATGGAGGGAAGACCGGCGTGGACCACGGTCAGGCCGGGCTTGACGAGCTGGGTGAGCGTGATGCCGAACAGTCCTTCTGCGTGGGTCAGTGTGAGCAGCCCGGACATGGAGTAGGGGGCCGAAAGGCCGGCCATGGGCATGGTCGACACGTAGATGGGGATCCCCGTCCGCACGCAGGACAGAAAGGACCCGATCATGCTCTCGATGACACAGAGGGGGCTGTTCACGATGGAGAACTGAACGGTCAGGCCCCCTCTCTTCTCGTGGACTTCCCTTGCCCGCTCGATTCCCGCGTCGGTCAGTGCCGCCACGTAGAGGGGCTTCCTGCAGTTTTCCACCAGGGTGTCGATGACCTGCACCTCCGCCTTCCGGATGAGCACCCCGCGGGCCATGAAGTCCACCACGTCCGCCTGATCCACGATGCGGGCGATTCGCGCCACGTGGTCAAAGGTGGGGGCCACGTATTCGCGGGTCTCATCGTCGTACACGAAGGGCGCGGTTCCGCCCACACCGAATGCGTTCTCCGGGATCCAGTACCGGTCCCGACCGGGCGCCGAGGCGAGAGCCTGCTCCACCAGTGCGGGCAGGATGTGAATGTGACCGGTGCTTTCGTCGAAGCCGGCGAGGCCGGTCTCCTCGAAGATCCGTCGGATCTCCTCGGACTCGCACTTGATGCCCACCTCTTCCAGGACGCGCAAGGCGTCCCCGTGTATCTTGTCCAACAGTTCGTCTTCGAAGACCTGCTCCATTCCTCCCTCTCGATGCTTTTGCGGTTGCTTAAAGGGTTCCCGATCCTCAGTGAACGAAAACCTTGCCGATGTTTGCCGTGGTCAAAGGGTCTTCCATGTACATTCTCAAGCCGAAGTTCTTGATCGACTCCATGCCTCTTTCGTCGTACGTTACAGGCTCCACTTCGGGCGCCTCTTCCGCCGTGACCTCCTCGGCGATGCGGCTCGCCTTTTCCATCTTCTCGAAAGAGAAATCGATGAGGTAGCGAAGGAAGGAGAAGGGGTGCCGGATCATGTGGTAGCCGTACTTCTTGCACAGGGCATGCCCCCTCCTGGCGTCTTCGTACGCCTTTTCCGTGGGGTGTTCTTCGTGGGTGGCGCCCGCGCTCTGGAAGGTGGGCAGGTCCAGCATGAGGTTCAGGTGCGTCATGAGGATGTTCAGGAAGTTGTGGCTCACCAGCCCGTAGTTCGGGTTGTACTCGATCCTCGGGTCCGCAATCGTGGGAAACCCGGCGTGCACGCAGGTCAGGCCCGGCCGGATCATCTGGGCCGCGCAGATGCCGAAGAGGACCTCGGCGTGGGTCATGGCAAGCACGCCGTTGTAGCAGTAGGGTGCACTGATGCCTGCCATCGGCATGGCGGATATGAAGACCGGCAGCCCCGCCTTTGCCACTTTGTAGAAATGCTCGGAGAAGTTCTCGTTCACCTCGAGGGGCGGGCGGGTGACGCAGAACACGATCATGAGGTTCTTTCTCTTCTCGTAGATCTCGAGTGCCCTGGCGAGAGCGGCGTCCGAGGTGACCGCAAAATAGAGGGGCTTGCTGCAGTTGTCTTCCATGATGCTCATCTGCTGGACCTCGTCCCTGAGCTTCACACCCCGGCCCATTCCGGCGACGATGGGGCTCTGCTCGGCGAACCGGGCGATCCGCTCCACATGCCCCGGATCGGGCAGCAGCCCGCCTTGCCCCGCCTCGTCGTCGTAAACATAGGGGGCGGTTCCGCCGATGAAGAAGCTCTCCATGGGCACGAAGAAATCATCGACACCCGGGACCGTGGCAAGACACTGTTCCACGAGGTCGGACATCAGGTAGACCCGCTCCTCGAAGACGACCGCCGAGCCCTCTTCCGCAGGCTTGTTGAAGGCGGCGAGGATCTCCGGCTGCTTGCAGCCCACCCCCAGGTTCTCCAGGATCCACAGAGCGTCCTTGTGAACCTGCAGGAGCATCTCCACGGCATCGTTTCCGATAACGGACCTCGACTCTTCCACGCGTGCTCGATTCAATGAATCCTCCTCGGGAGAGGGGCCTAGAAGACCTCCTCGTCTGTTTCCACATCCAGATCCTGCGCGTCGATCATTTCAGCCAGCTTCGCAAGGCCCTCCATGATCTGCTCTCGTTCCGGCACATCCAGCTTTCTCATTCCCTTGATGATCTTCACCTGGACCGGAGGCGGGGCCTTTTCGGCAAGGGCCCGGCCCTCGTCCGTGAGTTCGACCCGGATGATGCGCCGGTCCGGATCGTTCCTGAGCCGGGCGACCAGCCCCTTCTTCTCCAGGCGGTCGATCACGCCGGTGACCGTGCTGGAGTTGACCATGATGAGCCGGGCGATCTGGGAAGGGGGCATGGGTCCGTCGTACAGGAGGGCCCGGAGGGTGGCGAGCTGGGACGCGCTGACATTGTGCTTCTTGTTCAACTGTTTGTTGTAATGAGCGCTTGCCTGCATGAGCTTCCGCAGCAGATAGACGATTTCGCGCACAAAATCCGGTCGCGGTTCCATGAAGGGTGCCTCGGTTCAGGACGAATAGTTCGCCCCAAAATAGTTTCAACTGAAAGGACCTTATCACGAAGGCGGGTATACGTCAAGCCAAATGTCGCTTTTTCCCTCGGGAGCGCGCAGGACTGCTCCCGAGGCGTACGCCTCGACGAGGGCTGCGGGGCACAGGGGGAGGGTCAACCACGGAAAACGGCGACGATGAGGTGGTGGAGGGCCGTGATGGCGAGCAGGGCGGAGAAAAGCAAGGCGAGTCCACGAACGAGCCCCCATCTGTCGATCTTCCAGTTTCGCATTGGGCCTGTCTGTTCCATTCTCTTACCCGTCGGGGAATCCTATCCCCATTGTTCTACCGTTTACATTGTTAAGATTCGTTTTCCGGCAGGTTGGTTTCGGTCGAGCCGGCCGGTTGCCGAGTCGACATCATCAGCGTAGCAAAAAACCGGGGGGGGGGTCTGTGAACTGGATCACAAAAAGCTACAGGTCCGCTTCTTCCTTGTGAAGATCCCGAAGCCGGGCCACGATCTCCTTTGACAGGACGCGAACCTCCCTGCCCGTGCACAGGGCTTGAACATAGACCTTGGCGGTCTTCTCGAGAAGTTCGGCATTCCGGACGGCCTGTTCGAGCGTTTCGCCCAGACTCAGGGCGCCGTGGTTCTGCAGGATGTAGGCATTGCACCCGTTTGCCACGGCCGCCGACACGTTCGCGGTCAGCTCCGGCGAGCCGGACAGGCCGTAGGGGACCACCTCGATCGGATCCCCCAGGTACAGGGTCACTTCGTCGAACAGGGGAGGGATGGGCTCGTTGATCAGCGCCAGCACGCTCGCGTAGTGCGGGTGGGTGTGGAGAACAGCGCCTGTCTCCGGCCGGCTCCGGTAGACGCTCAGGTGCATGCCGGTCTCGAGGCTCGGGGCCAGGTCGCCCGACACGACGTTCCAGTCGAAATCGACGATGCAGATGTGCTCCGGCTCGAGGTTCTGATAGGCCCTTCCGGAAGGGGTGACCCCGACGATCTCCTCCTTCTCGAGCCGCGCCGACACGTTGCCGGCGGTACCGAAATCCGTGCCGAAGAATCCCCTCGCAGCCAGCGCCTTTGCGGCGTCTACGATGGATCTTCTCAGTTGCAGAAATCTGTCCACCTTCTTCGCCTCAGGCCCCGGTGTCCTTCCAGTATTTCTCCCTGAGCAGCCGCTTGAGCAGCTTGCCCGTGGGCGTCCGGGGCAGTTCATCCACGAAATCGATGCTGGACGGACACTTGAGCTTGGCCAGACGTCGCCGGCAGAACTCGATGAGTTCCGCTTCGAGTTCCGGGCCCGCCTCCGCCGGATCCCTGAGCTGGACCACGCCCTTCACCGCCTCACCGAACTCCTCGTGGGGAACGCCGATCACCGCCACGTCCAGCACCTTCGGGTGGGTGACCAGCAGGTTCTCCGACTCCTGGGGGTAGATGTTCACCCCTCCGGAGATGATCATGTTCGCCTTCCGGTCCGTCAGGTAGAGATACCCCTCCTCGTCCAGATAGCCCACGTCGTTCAGGGTGGTCCACCCCCGGCCGGTTCGGCATTCCCTCGTCTTCTCCGGGTCGTTGTGGTATTCGAAATCGATGCCGTCCGCGAAATAGATGGTCCCCACCTCTCTTGCCGGCAGCTCCCTTTCCTCCTCGTCCAGGATCTTGATCGTCCCGAGCATGGCCCTTCCCACGGACCCCTTGTGCTGCAGCCATTCCTCGGAATTGATGGCGCACAGACCGTTTCCCTCGGTGCCTGCATAGTACTCGAACAGGATGGGCCCCCACCATTCGATCATCTGCTCCTTCACCTGAATCGGGATGGGCGCCGCGGCATGGATCGCGATCTTCTGGGAGGAGACGTCGAACCGCTTCCGTTGCTTTTCCGGGAGCTTGAGCATCCGGATGAACATGGTGGGCACCCACTGGCTGTGGGTGACCCGGTATCGGTCGATCAACTCCAGCGCCTGAAGGGCGTCGAACTTCTCCATGACGACCACCGTGCCGCCCATGAAGAGGGTGAACATGACGAAACGGAGCGGGGCGGCATGGTAGAGCGGGGCGGGCGACAGGTACACGGTCTCCTTGTCGAGGCCGTAGAGGGCGATCAGCAGCTTCGCTCCCTCCCAGAGCCCGCCGTAGGGCATGGGTTCCAGATTCAGCTTGATTCCCTTCGGACGACCCGTGGTGCCGGAGGAGTAGAGCATGTCGAGGCCGGCCATTTCATCGGCAATCGGCTCCACCGGGTAGTCGGACACCTTTTGTTCGTAAGCCTCGTAGCCTTCCGTGGTCCCGTTGATCATCATTCGGGCCGTTACGTTCGGCATCTTGTCCACGAGCCGGGCGGCGACTTCGCTTCTCGCAGCCGAGGTGAAGAAGGCCTTTGCCCCGCAGTCGTTCACGATGTACTCCACCTCCGGGACGGTGAGATGGGTGCTGATGGTGGTGTACAGCAGCCCCGACCGGGCGGCCGCGCTGGCAATCTCGATGAAACGGGGATCGTTTTCCATGTAGACGGCGATCTTGTCCCCGGTCCGAAGGCCGAGATCCCGAAGCATGTGGGCGCAGCGGTTTGCGGCTTCCTCCAGCTGCCCCCGGGTGACCGTGAGGCCGCTCGTGGCCATGATGAAGGCGGGCTTGTCCGGGTCTTCGTGGACCCGTTTCCTCGGGTGGTCGAATTCCATCGCCGTACCTCCGTGCCGAGTCGGGAACAGACGTTGCGGGCGATCGCCCTGTTCTCAGAAGAACCCGTTATAG
>CAYZMM010000002.1:0-379889 GCA_964479535.1 uncultured Thermodesulfobacteriota bacterium | reverse complement strand
AGGGGTCGGGGTCGGGGGGCCGGTGCAGCTTGACGGCAGGAAGCCGCGGACCCTCGGCGGGGACCGTGTGCGTGATCCGTCTCGGCCTTCGCGGGGCGACTTCCGGGGGAGGGGGAGACGGAGCCGAAGAAGGCCGAGACGGAAAAGGCGATCGCACTCTACTTGGAGGGGGCGATCAGGAGCTGGTACGCACCGTCCTGGCCCATCACGTAAGAGAAGCGGTTCGGGCCCCAGAGAGCGAGATCCTCAGGAAGGAGCAGCCTTTCTTCGACCAGCTTCGCGAGGTCAACCGGATAATGCCCCTTTTCCCTTCGGAACAGCTTGAGCGCGTACAGAACGCGATCCCGCTGCGCGTGGTTCAGGAGACGACAGACCGGAGCCTCCTCCCGAAGGATCGGCACGACACCAAATCGGTTCTCGTTCGGCCCCAGCGACACGAACTGGATCGTGAGGAGGAGGACCACCGCACCGGTAAGGGCGAGTGCTCCCCCGATCAGGTTCGCCCTTTCCGTACTCCTGGCGGCTTGGGGGGCGAGGCTTTCGCTCGGGGCCGCCAGTTCGGGGGCTGTGAAACGAATCCAGCCCCTGTCCATGAGCGAGAGAAAGGCCTGACATGCGGAGAACTCCCCGAGAAGGGACAGGTGGATGATCTCCTCGATGCTTCGACGTCCATCGATCAGGGCGTATACCGATTTCTCGGCGGAAGTCAGTGAAGGCTCCCCCTCCGTAAGGAGATCCTCCTCCCATTCGGACGCCTCGTCCCCCTCCTTGCCACGCACGCGCCTGAAGAGGGATTGGAACCGGCTCTTCATGGGGGGGCGCCCCGACTCGCCGGGAGCCAGCTGGCGCTGAGGAACCTCCTGGAACGAACCGATTCTCTTCTTCAGCAAGGGCCATTCGTCCGCCTTGCGCAGGCCGTCCAGGACCATGGGCTCTGCGGCCAGGGGTTCGCGGAGTTCCCAGTCGGAGGGAAGGGTCTTGTTCTGAAGGAAGAAGAACTCCCCGCGGCGCTTCTGGAACAGGGGAAAGAGAAGTTCCTCGATGTGCTCCCGCAGAAGCACATCGATCTCCCTTGGCCCGAGCAGTGCTTCCCCTCGAAGGATCTCCTTCAGGCTGGTCAGGTCGTTTGCCTGTCGCTTCTCGAGTCTCCGAACATCTTCCTCGGAGAGGTATCCGACACGGAACAGGATCCCGACCAGATGATCCCACGGGTCCTTGCCGCTGGGAAGGGCCCCCACGACCATCCCTTCACGGAAATAGACCTCGATCTCTCTGATCTCTGTCTTGAGATTCAGGCAGCCGGTCTTGCCCTGCTGTTCGAGCAACTGGAAGATCTCGGGTACTCCGAATTCCTTCAGGTCACCTCTCAGGGGCATGGCGTTCTATCTCCTCGCCCGGATCTTGTCCAGGAATCTCTGCTGCGTGAACAGATAGAGGCCGACCAGGAAGACGACGCACAGAACCCTCGACACGGACCCTGCCGTCTCCCAGACCGTCATCGGTACGGGCAGCATGCTGCTCCAGAAAACCGCCACGAGCACCAGAAAGAAGAAGCCGAGCAGCAACCACAGGCCCCGCGGCTTTTCTTCCAGGAGGCTGAAGCCGAGGCCCGGCAGGAGGAGATTGAGGATGAGAAGCCTCCGGGACCGTCGGGACTGATGTCGTGCCATCTTTCGAATCTGGCCGTGCCTGCGCTCCTTCGATATGTTCTCCCGCTGGTAGAGCGCCTGGTAGCAGGGAGAGCAGAGGCCTCCTACTTGTGCACCCACATCGCATTTGGCGCAAACGATCTTCCCGCATCCCGAACAGGTAAAGGGCTCCTGTCCGCTCCTTCGACGGGCAACGAGCATCACGTAGACCGCCGTCATGGCGAGGAAGACCCATGTCGTCTGTCGCAGGGGAATGCCTGCGGCCGTAGAGCGCCAGACATCATCGGCGGCCCGCTCCGTTTCAGGACTGCGGTAGAAGGCGTAACGCCACATGGCGATTCCTCTGGGCTCCTCGTCGATGAAATAACGATTCGGGTTCGGGCTGTGAATGTACGTGAAGTAGTCGACCTGCTCTGCATCGATCTTCCGGGCCGCCTGATACTCCTGGGCTCCCTTCAGGAAGGAAAACTCGCGGCGAAGAAGCTGGCTGAGGTTGTAGTGGGGCGCAGCAGAACCGTTTCCGTAGAGAATCGCTTTCCGGTAAGCCGACTTCGCCTCTTCGAGTTCCCCATGAATGGCGTGAAGGTTTCCGAGGTTGTTCCAGAGGCGACCCCGGTCCGGGTGCGCCATCAGCGCCTTCTTGAGAACCTTCTTCGCCCGGTCGTACTCCCCCCTGCGCTTGTCCACCAGGGCCCTGGTGAGTTGAAGATCGGGCGAATCCGGATACATCTCGGAGGCGGCCGTCAGGGACTCCTCGCCCTCAGCGTCCCACTCCCCCCGGATGCATCGCTGGATGGAGTAGGTCGCCTCGGACAGGGGAGAGAAGAAACAGACGGTGTGGTTGAACAGCCAGGGGGACAGGGCCCAGAGGACCAGAAAGGCCGAAAAGAAGGCCTTTTCCCACCTTTGCGAGAACCGGCCGGCCAGAAACCCTAGAAACACGGTCACCCAGAAAGGGCCGGGCAGGAAGAGCAGAACCAGCAGGGTCGCAAACAGGAGGGTGCCGACGACCGCCATGCCGGCCGGTCCAAAGGGAGTCCGCTCCCTTATGAAATGGAGAAGAACCCCGGCATACCGGCCCAGTAGATAGAACCCGAAGGCGAGGAAGGAAAGATAGAGCGTTATCAGAACGAGGGCATACGCCCTGCCTGCGGTCGTGAACTGCCACATGAAATCCTGGAACATCTGCTTCAGCGAGATCCATCTCCATTTGAGGGAATTCAGGAAACCGCGCTGCGGGTCTTTGCGGACGAGACGGGACAGGGTGGAAGATACCGGGTAGTACTCCGGGGCGAGGTTGTACGCCGCCTCCCCGAGAAGCCGTGCCTCCAGGAATTTCCCGGACTGGAGCGAATGGCCGGCCCTGCGCACCAGCAGGGTCGCATAGGCGGGCATGTTCCGGAACCCCGTGTCCAGCTTCGCTTCATAAAGCCGATTCAGGGCAGATTGCAGGGAGGCGATCGAACCCTCTTCCAGGACCTCAACGCACTGGCTCCAATGGGGCTCCATCAGCTGGTCGGGAAAACGGTACCCCTCGAGGCTCAGGCCAAAAGTTGCCCTCTCGGCAGGCGGGAGCTCGACGAAGAGCGCGTCCGGCTCCGTCTCTGCCGCCTCCCGGCTGTCTATCGCCTCGATGCTCTCCCTCTGCTGCTCGACCCCCTCGGATCGAGCTTCCGACGGGTTCGCGTCCTCCTCCCCCCGAACCGGACCGGCGTGGGTGCGGTACACCCTGGACGGATAGGCCCGGGGGGACACATCCCCGCCTTCCTCGACCCATTCCACGACCACGCCTTCCGTCTGACCGAGGGGCGGTTCGATCGGTTCCGGCTCCCGAAAGGCGTCTTCTTCAGCCGCCCCGTCCCAGTCGGAGGGTCCCTCGTCCGGCAGCCAGCCTTCGCCGGCCGCTGCGCCCTCTGCCTCCGAAGGTTCGTGCACGACCACCACCTCCCCCACAGGCTCCCCCCTGGCGGGCCGCTTCACGTTGTCCGCTCCGGAGACCTTGCCCGCTCGGGCGGGGGAGGGGTCCTCCTCATCGGGAAGGACGAACTGGGCCGTCACCGGTGCCACCGTCAACAGGGCCGTGGCCGCCAGCAGGCAGGCGAGCAGAAGGGCGGAACCCCCCGGTCTGTATGGGATCGCTCGCTTCAAAGGGCACTACCTTTCACCCTGCGGTTCTCGCCAATTTAATAACAGATTTATAAAGTGTTGGCGAGCGCCCGGATGGACCTGGAATCCCCTCTTGTTGCAGCTTCCGCAAGGGGCCGACCCTCCGCTCTATTGCCAACCCCTTCGAAAGCCACTATCGTGAACCATGAATTAAATCGGCACAAACGGGCAATCTCTTGTGCAAAAGGGAAAAAAATCGCGATGAATTGCCTGAAAAACCTGGAAGATCTCGTTCGGACCCTCAGGGGCCCGGAAGGGTGCCCCTGGGACCGGGCGCAGACGATTACGGACATGAAACAGTATCTGCTCGAGGAGTGTTACGAGGTCCTGGACGCCATCGACCACGCTCCCCCCGGCAAGCTGCAGGAAGAACTGGGCGACCTCCTGTTCCACATCGTGTTCATCACCCGGATGGCAGAGGAAAAGGGGAGCTTCAACATGCAGGACGTGGTGGGGACGGTGCACGAAAAGATGGTGCGACGTCATCCCCATGTGTTCGGCTCCGAGTCGGCCGAGGACCTGGAGGCGGTTCGAGAAAAGTGGTGGAAGATCAAACAGGCCGAAGGGGCGACGCCGCGGTCTCATCTGGAGGGGGTGCCCCGGCATCTTCCGGCCCTCCAGCGGGCCTACCGACTCGGACAGCGCGCCTCCCAGGTCGGCCTCGACTGGCCGGAGCCCGGGGCGGTCCTGGCGAAGATCCGGGAAGAGATCGACGAGCTGGAGCAGGCCCTGGACGGCGATTCGATGCCGCAGGTCCGGGAAGAGCTCGGCGATACCCTCTTCTCACTCGCCAACCTGGCCCGAAGCCTGAAACAGAACCCGGAAGAGACTCTCCAGCAGAGCAACGACAAGTTCCTGGCCCGGTTTCGTCTTCTCGAGGAACGTGCAGGTGCGGAAGGCAGGTCCCTGGAAGACCTGTCACCCGAAAAGCTGGACCGTCTCTGGGAAGAGATCAAACGGACCGGCTGAACAAGGAGACCCCACGTTTGTTCGAGGCTTTCCCCTGCCCTGTGTGCGACGGCGACCGTTGGAGGCCCCTGGGCGATTTTCACTTTGCCCGGTCGGATGAAATCCCATCCACCCTGGGATCCTTGCGGGAATATGTGGGTCTGCGCCGCAGGGTGCTCTTCGAGGTCTGGTTTCCGGACGCGGACGCGGTGCATCTGCGGACGGTGCTCTGTGAGGCGTGCGGGTTCGCGGCGTTTTCGCCGCGGCCTTCGGAAGCGGATATCGACGCGAAATACCGTTTCCTGCAGCGCGAAGAAAGCGACATCGGGGGGCAGCCATCCGACCGCAAGGCGCAGCGGGCGGACGAGAAACGCGCCGAGAGGATCTACCGGTGTGTGGCGCGCAAGACGGGGAGAGGGCCGTACCGTGTGCTCGACTTCGGGGGAGGCAACGGAAAGCTTCTGGTCTCTTTCCAGCGACGAGGGCATGTCTGTCATCTTGTGGACTACACGCTCGAACCTCTCCCGGGAATCCGGAAGGTGGGCGACACGCTGGACGACCTCTCCTCCGGAGCGGTGTATGACGTGATCCTGTGCAGCCACGTCATCGAGCATCTGGGCGACCCGCGCCGGACCGTGCGAAACCTGGCGACCCGCCTT
The DNA here is from genome assembly GCA_964479535.1 of uncultured Thermodesulfobacteriota bacterium. Taxonomy (GTDB): domain Bacteria; phylum Desulfobacterota; class DSWW01; order DSWW01; family DSWW01; genus S015-6. Next base: position 374,467 of record CAYZMM010000002.1, on the reverse strand, counting down.
CGGGAGGGAGGAATGCTCTACGGCGAGGTGCCGATCGATTTGTGGGGAGGGATCGACATCCGCCACGATCCTGTGACCCATGTGAACTTCTTCACGCCCGATTCCTTCGAGCTGCTCTTCGAAAGGGAGGGGCTCCGTATCGTCGAAGGCAGGCAGGTCGGGGGAAGCTACGGCGGAGGGAAGGTCCACGCTGCCTTCGTTCTTGCCGAGAAGCATGGGGAAGGCCTGCCTGAAGCCCTGCCGCGGGGCCCGGGGCAGGCCCTTCGGATGCTTCATCCCACGCTCCTCATGAGAATCGCCCGGGCGTGGCGCCTGCGGAAGGTCCCCGGGCTCGCAGGGGCCCTGCGCCGCTTCGCTTCAAGATGATTATTCCGTTGCAAACGTTTTTTGTTGTGCGTTCAAACCGGGTGTGGTATAATAGCATCGTACTTGATAGATTCTAATGGAACCCTCCTCTTTCAGGATATGCGGGATCCATGATCGACCGCCCCAACTCCAGAAGAACCGTGAGGGTGGGGAGCGTGCTCCTTGCTCTGGCGCTCTCCCTCTCCTTGCTCGCATGCGCCGAGTACGGAGTCGATGTGTGCGGGTACTGCGAACTGAACAACCCGCTCAAGGCATGCCGGGCCGGCCTCGAGTGCACCGACTACATGTGCGTTCGGCCCGACGGGAACCTTCCCGGGGAATGCTGCGAAAGGGCGTCTTCGGAATGTGCGGCCGAGTACTACTGCGTTTACCGCCTTTGCGCCGAAACCCCGATCTACCCTCCACCCAAAGAAGAGCTGGAGACGTTCACCGACCCCTTCGCCGTGACCGAGGAGACGAGGGTCATCCTCCCCGAGGTCCCGACCTCCACCGACCAAACGGCGGGAGAGCTCCTGCGGGCCCAGATCGAGGAATCCCTCGGCCTGCAGTTGACCGTGGAGCCGTACACGGCCGAGACGGTCCTCGACAACGCCATCGTGATCGGAACGGAGGCCTCCAACCCCGGCGTACAGGCCCTCGCGGGTCAGCTCGGGCTTGCGGTCCCTGCGGGAGGGCCCCATCCGGAAGAGAACTACGCCTTCGAGATCACGGGGACGAACATCCTCGTAGCCGGTCAGGGCGACAGGGGAGTTCTTCACGGGTCACAGGCACTGAAGCAGCTGATCCGGGGAGAAGCGCTGAAGTCGCCGGCCGATCCGCTCCCCTCGAGGCGGGTCACCGATTCCCCGGATGCAGCCAGGCGCATGTTCATCCTCCTTCTCATGTTCTATCACGTCCCTTCCGACAACGACGGGGATGGCCATCAAGACCCTTACAAGTACACGGACATCCCCATCAATCTGGACGTAGCCCGGGATTATCTCCGTCATTTGAGCGAATTGCGGTTCAACACCGTCCTCTTCTCCCTGGCGGACATCGTGAGGTGGGAAAGCCTTCCGGAACCGCAGAACACCGCCATCGAGGTGAGTGAGCTGATGGACCTGGTCACCGAGGCGAACGACTATGGGCTCGAGGTCATCCCCTTCCTCACCGGCTCTTCGTCCTCCAACGGATGGATCGGCACGACGGAGAGTCCGGTGGAGTACACGGAAGAATACATGCTGGCCCAAGACGCGGCGAATCTGGTTGTCTACAAGGATGTTCTGCAGGACATCGTCGACGCTTTCGCGCCGGTGCAGCCCCTTCAGTACGTTCACATCGGCATGGACGAGGACATAACCTTCGGCCCACGAAGCGGGGAGATGCATCGCCACTGGGTCAACGAGACCTACACGCTGCTCAGCAACAACAACGTCCGCACCATGATATGGCACGACATCTGGACCATTACGCCCGACTACATCAACCATTACGCCAGCTATCCGAACATGCACGTGGCTGTCTGGGACTACCGCACCTTCATTCCGGACGACGTCTACACGAAGATCGACGATATCGCCTCCAAGGGGCTGGAGGTTTCACAGGCCTTCCTGGAGAACGGATGGACCCCGGACTTCCAGCGCTGGTTTGCGAACCCGAGTCCGCTCAAGCAGGGATTCATCGGTGTCTTCTGGAACCAGTCGGGAACCACGCTCAGGGCGGAGGCCTTCGACTACCTTCTCCACAACCACATCCGGACGGATGCCCACAAGTTCTGGAACGCCTCCATCTACTATTGAAGTGCACGCCTGATGGTGCGGAACTCTCTGACCCTCAGCGCGGCACAGCACAGGGCATAGACGCCCCCTCCGGCAGCGATCCAGAGGGCCAGTCGAAGACACTTCAAGAGGAACGGGCAGGCCTCGTTCCACCCGAGGGCCGGCTCGAGCGCCCACAGGGCGGCCCCCATGATCCCGGAGGCGATCACTACCTTCACCCCTGTGCTTCCGACCCATCCGAGACCCCACACGCCCATCCTCTCCCGGAAGCAGTAGAAGAGAAGCGCCCCGTTCAGCATGGCCGAGAGGCTGTTCGCCAGGGCCAGCCCGGAGTGGAGCATGGGGCGCATGAGGACGAGGGAGAGGATCACATTCGCCACAAAAGCGATGAAAGAGAGCTTGACCGGCGTCCGGGTGTCCTGAACCGAATGAAACGCCGAGACCACGATCCGGCTCACAGCGATCGGCCACAGACCGAGGCAGTAGTAAAGGAGGGCATCCGCCGTCCGGAGGGTGGTCACCGCGTCGAAGGCGCCCCGCTGGAAGAGCACCTCCACGATCGGCAGGCGCAAAACGATCAGGCCCACCATGGCGGGGACCGTGACGACGGTGATCAACCCGAGGGTGTCCTCGAAGATCTGAAGATACCTGGACGTATCCTGCCTCGAGGATAGCTGGCTCAGACTCGGAAAGGCGGCGGTCGCAAGGGCCACCCCGAATACGCCGAGGGGAAATTCGAGAAGGCGGCTCGCATACCACAGATACGAAATACTCCCTTCGGGCAGAAAGGAGGCGAGCAGGTTGCTGACGAAGATGTTGAGCTGGTAGACGGCTGCACCGAAAGCCGCAGGCAGAAAGAGAAGCCCGATCCGCCTCACAGCAGGATGCCGGAAAGACAGGCTGGGTCGGAAACGCACTCCCTTCGACGCCAGGGCCGGAAGCTGGAGGAGAAGCTGGAACAGGCCGCCTACGACCACTCCGAAGGCGAGCCCGAAGATGGGCGGATCGAAATAACGGGAAAACCAGAGGGCCCCGAGGATCATGAACACATTCAACAGAATGGGCGAGGCGGCAGGCGCGGCGAAGTGTCGCTTCGCATTGAGAATGCCCATGCACAGAGCCACGAGGGAAACGAAGAAGATGTAGGGGAAGACGATCCGGTTCAGGGAGACGGCCAGGGCGAACTTTTCCGGAACGCTCAGAAACCCGGGCGCGAAGACCCGGATGATCCAAGGGGAAAGCGTTACGCCGAACAGGGTAATGAGTGCAAGAACCAGCACGAGAATCGTGAAGACGACGTTGACCACTTTCTCCGCTTCCCGCGGATCCCGGCTCTCCAGGTGATCCACGTACACGGGCAGGAAGGAGGCGGTCAGCGCCCCCTCGGCGACCATCCTGCGCAGCATGTTCGGGATTCGAAAAGCGACGAAGAAAGCGTCCGCATGCGTTGCGGCGCCGAAAGAAAAGGCCACCACCATGTCCCGGACGAGGCCCAGAATCCTGCTCAGGAAGGTGAAGAAGGCGACCGTACCCGCCGGTCGCGCAATGGAACCGCCCTCGCGCATCGTCGCTGCACGCCCCCATGGTCGAGGAAGAAGAGGAAGTCGGGGAAATCTATCACACGGAATTCAGCAGAGACAAGCCGAACGTCCTGTCCCGGCCATGTGGTTGCACGGTTTTGCCTCGGTCAACGGGTCTGAGGTAACATGGCGGCAAGAGCATCCATGCGCTCCTGTCCGGTGATCCGGGCCGTCCGAAGGAACGAACATGGCGATACGTTTCGGGCAGAGAAGGCTCCACCTGGGCGCCTATTTCGATTGGGTTCGTTCCCTGGACGCACGCATCATGGAACGCCTCAGGCCCGCAAAGGAATCGGAGATACGACGGGTAGCCGCATTCCGGGCCGACCGCATCGGCGATGCTTTTGTCTGCCTGCCCCTGTTTCTCGAGATGCACCGGAAATACGAGCTGTCCGTATTCAGTTCCCCTTACAACGATTTCGTCCTCCGGAAGGCCGGCCTGAATACGCTCGTCTTCGACGACCCCGCCTTCTACCGGGAGGACTCCTTTTCCGATTTCCTTCGCGGCATCCTCCTGTTCAACACGCTCTTTCCCCTGGAACTCCTCCGCCGTCGTATGAAGGGCGGCACCCCCGATTACGATCTGTTGCTCCTTCAGGATCTGTCGCCGATCCGCCGCCGCTTCATCCTCGAGGCGGACACGAAGGCCCGGTTCCTGGCAACCCCGTTCCTGGGCCACTTCCTGGTCCCCTTCCTGAACGTTCTGCTCTTTCGGCACTACCTCGTCACGGATCCGGGACCGTCGCCTGTCGCCCAGTACGATCAGGCCCTTCGCACCTTCGACCCCTCCTTCTCGTTCGTACCCCGTGCGGATGCCCTGAATTTCCTCGCGGAGCCCATGGAGCCTCCCCTCGATCTTCCCCGGGAAGGATTCGTGCTCTTTCATGCGGGAGGCAAGGAGGATCGGCTTCTTCACGACGGGTGCGTCGTCGACTTCCTGAATCACTCGGAGGTGCCGATGGTGGTCATCGACGACGACTCCAAGGCCGCCTTGAATCGGCTCAAGGAGAAGGTGAAAAACGAGAAGGTCTTCTGGGTGCTAACGAACCACAGCCTGTTCGAGTATCTTTCCCTTCTTCTGGACGACCGCTGCAGGGGCTACATCGGATACGACGGCGGGCAAAGCCACCTGCTCTCCATGCCGAAATCCTCGTTGACCCTCTACACCATGGGCGAGCACACGAAATGGAGACCCTACACGGGCAAGCCTTACGCAAAGAGGGAGATCCTGAAGGGAATCGCCATGGAGTCGAGTCCCCTGGACGGCACGACCAAGGCGATCCTCCACAGGGATCTGGCGTGCAATCCGTGCTACTACCGACCCTGCTCGGATCCCGTGTGCCGGAACGTGCCTCTTGCTGCGTGCTGGGAGCACCTGGGACCCCTTTTCAGGCCTTGACGCTCCGCTCGCCTATCGGGTCTTGATGAGGATTCCGTGTCCGTTCAGGTTGTAGATGAGCACCCGGTCGTCCTCGCCCTTCACCTCCTCCACGTGCCGGGTGATCCCCACGGTCCTCTCGAAACCGTAGTCGTCATAGACGACGATTCCCCCCACCACCACTCTCTCCCAGATCCACGCGAGCACGTCCCTGGCCGATTGATACACGTCCACGTCGATGTGACAGAAACGGAACGTCTCTCCCTCCACGAGCCTACCCGTCTCCTCGGGAAAGACCCCCTGCAGGATCTCTACATTGGAGAGACGGAGGTCACGCCTGAGCAGCGCCTCCACGATCTCGAGGGACGTATCGTCATGCTCACCGTCGGCGTAGCCTGCGTCCCTCGGCCCGGTCTTGACGACCCCCGCAAAGGTATCGCACAGGTAGGTCTTATCCTTGATTCCGCAGCGTTCCGCCTGCCGGGCGATCAGGGCCCCGGTTCCTCCCTTCCAGACACCCACCTCCAGCAGCGCGCCCTCGGGCAGCTTGGAACTCTGCTCCACGAGGGACCACAGCTCGTAGCACCTGTGTATGTCCACGAGAGAATGGTCCTGCATCCTCTCATACGTCTCCCTGAAGGGGCGATCCTCCTTCCAGGGAGCGTATCTTGTTCCAACGTGTATCCTCTGGTAGGGGCCCTCGCACGTGGAGGCCTTGACCAGCTGGTAGCCGGTCAGACCGATCCCCTGCTGCACGGTCCGCTTGCCCTTGACCATGACCTTTTCGATGGCCCGCAAGACCCTTGAATTCGTCATCGCTCGAGTTCCCGGTTCCTGGTTTGAGGTGCGGTGGAGACAGACGTTGACAAGCGTTCACGAAATCAGCTAATATGGTTCGTTATTGAAAATCAAGCCCTTGCAGTCCAACAGACCGCCCTCCGGGGCAAGACGGAGACAGGGAGTCGGATCTTGGCGCATCACAAGTCAGCGAAGAAGAGGATTCGCCAGAACGAGAGGAAGCGAATCCGGAATCGACACATACGGACCACCCTTCGATCCACGCTGAAGAGGTTCGAACAGACCCTCGAGGCCCAGAACACCGAAGAACTGAAGGGACTTCTCGACAAGACCATTTCCATCGTCGACAAGGCCGCATCCAAGGGCGTCATCCACAAGAACAAGGCCGCCCGCCATGTCTCTCAGATACGGCGCAAGGTCAATTCCTTCCTGACCGCCCCCCCGAGCGCCTGAGCCCTTCGGCCGGCCCTGCTGCAACCAACCGGCCGATCCGCCCGCAGAGCTCCTCCAGATGGAACTGCGGATCGAGCCGGCTCCCTTTGAGCTTCCCTTCGGTCTCGGTCACCGAGACCAGGATCCCGCCGAGGACCTCCCAGGAAAGCCGCCCTGCCACCGAGACGTAGACCGCCTTCTTGAAGGGTTGGACCCGAATCGCCCTCAGGAAGGCGTCGGAGAGCGGCCCCTTGTCCAGCTCGTCCTTGATCCGCCAGATCTTCCGCATCTCCCAGGCGATTCGCGAGAGAAGCACCAGGGGAGAGACGCCCTGTCCCACCAGACGGTCCAGGATCTCCAGGGCCTGGCCGAGTTCCCCCTGCAGCAGCGGGTCCGTAAACCGATAAGATTGCTGAAGGGCGATCTCCGGCATTCCGAAGGGAAGGTCCTCCGATATCCGGCTCCTGTCCAGGCCCTGAACGTACAGGGCGAGGATGGAGAGCTGTCTCTCCAGGGTCCCCAGGCTGACCTGGCCCGTCTCCACCAGGCCCTCCAGGATCTCCGGGGTCAGGTACGGGGCCAGCCCCTTTTCCTTCGCCATCCTCCGAACCCACTCCGAACAGGCGGCACGCTTGAGCCCCTGGAAGGCAAGCCAGCTGTCCGGATGACGACTCTTCAGATAGGAGAAGAGGGAGCCCTTCGGGGCCTCCTCGCCTGCGAGCAGAACCACGTGAGTAAACGGCGCCGGGTCCCTTGCATAGTCGAGGAGCCCCTTCTGGTCCTCCTCCTTCAGCTTGTCCGAATCCCGGACCACGATCAGCTGGGTGCCGTCGAAGAAGGGGGCGCTGCGGGCAAGGTCTGCAATCTCGACGCCGGTCCATTCCGAGGCACTCACCGAACGGAAGAGCAGGTCGTCCATGTCCGGAGAGGGTACGATCCTCGGCTTCAGCCGGGCCACGGCCTCACGGATGAAGTATCGCTCCTTTCCGTAGAGGACGAAGAAAGGGGGAAGAGCCGCCACGGCCAGAAGGGCCTCGAAGCCCTTCCAGGCCGCAGCTCCGTCCCCCGGGGATTTTCTTGCCACGGATTTCAGCTCCATCTGCCCGGGGCACCCGGGTCCCGGCGAGTCAGAAACCGAGAAGGCATCGGTCCACCGCCCTTTCGGCCATGGTTCTGGACAGGCGTATCATGGCCTCTTCCCGGTTGTCCTTGAACAGCAACGGGTCCGAGCTTGCGTAAAAGGAGACCTCTTCCTGCACTTGGTCGTCCCGCCACAGGACCTCGCCGTCGCCGGACCTGACCAGGGAAAGGGCCATCACCACCCGCATCCTGTACTCCATGGCGAAGAAGTCCTCGTTGACCGCCACCGTGTAGGTTTCCACGGACAGGATCTTTCCCTGCAAATCTGCGTCCGCTCCCCTGCCCGTCCTCAACGTGACCGACGGCAGCGCCTGGATCCGATCCCGGAAGGCCTCTGTGAACAGATTCTCCAGGCGCGGCTCCTGGGACTGGTTCTTGAACAGGGGGACGGCAACGCTCCCGGCGAGCCTTCCGGATTCAGAAGGGGGGACACCGAGGCTGTAGCCGCACGCCGCCGCTAGGAGGAGGCTTGCACCGGCCAGAAGAAAGCGTGTGCGCCGAGGGGCCCATTTCGACCGGGAATCCATGTCAAACCACGATGTTGACGAGCCGCCCGGGAACATGGACGACCTTCCTGGGCGCATTGCCTGCCATGAACCGCCGGACCTTCTCGTCCGCCAGTGCCTGCTGCTCGATTTCGGCCTGTGCGGCGTCCCGGGGGACCTGCATCCTGGAACGAACCTTGCCGTTGACCTGGATCACGAGGGTGACCTCCTCCTTCCGGAGGGCATCCTCCCGGTGGGAAGGCCAGGGCATCTCGAGCAACGGCTTATCGTTCCCTAGGTCGACCCAGAGCTCGTCGGCAATGTGGGGCGCGAAGGGAGACAGGAGGATCAGGATCGTCTCGATGGCGGTTCGAAGGACGGCCCTGTCGGCGGCCTCGTCCCGAAGATGGGCCGGTTCGACGAGGTAGAGCTCGTTCACGAGCTCCATGATCGCGCTCACCGCCGTATTCAGGTGCATCCTTTCCCCGACATCCCGCGTCACCCGATGGATCGTCTCATGGGCTTTCCGGAAGAGGCCGGCAAAGGGCTCCCGGGACGGCAGGGGGCCCTCGTACGGTTCCACTCCCGCCAGCTCGTCCCGCCACTCATCCACCCACCGCCAGATCCGCTGGAGAAAACGAAAGGCACCTTCAACGCCCTGCTCGCTCCACTCGAGATCCTTTTCCGGCGGCGCGGCGAAGAGGCTGAAGAGCCGGGTGGTGTCCGCACCGTAGCGTTGCACCATGGCGTCCGGGTCCACCACGTTTCCCTTGGACTTTGACATCTTGGCGCCGTCCTTGATCACCATTCCCTGGGTGAGCAGGGTCTCGAAGGGCTCACTGACCTCGAGCATGCCCATGTCCCGCAGGACCCGTGTATAGAACCTCGAATAGAGCAGATGCAGGACCGCGTGTTCGATGCCGCCGATGTACAGGTCCACGGGCATCCAGTAGTGGATCTTCTCCGGGTCGAACATGCCCTGGTGGTAATGGGGGGATGTGTAGCGATCGAAGTACCAGGAGGACTCCACAAAGGTGTCCATCGTGTCGGTTTCCCGCCGTGCCTTCCCCTGGCAGCTGGGACAGGTCGCCTCCACGAATCCGGCGTGGGCCGCCAGGGGCGAACCCTTGGTCTGGAAATCCACGTCCATGGGCAGCCGTACCGGCAGATCGTCTTCCGGGACCGGCTGGATGCCGCACCCGTCACAGTAGATGACCGGAATCGGCGCCCCCCAGTACCGCTGCCTGGAAATACACCAGTCCCGGAGGCGATACTGAACGGTTCCTTTGCCGAGGCCCTGCCCCTCCAAGTACTCGGTGATCCTTCTTCTCGCCTCCTCCGACTTCAGGCCTGTGAACCGGTCCGATTCGGTCAGCACGCCGTATTCTTCATAGGCCGCCTGCATGGTTTCGGCCGACAGTCCTTCGCCTCCCTCGGGCAGGACCACCACCCGGATGGGCAGGTCGTAGCGCCTGGCAAACTCGAAATCCCGCTGATCGTGCGCAGGGACCGCCATGACCGCGCCGGTGCCGTACTCCATGACCACGAAGTTCGCAACGAAGACGGGCATCTTCCCGCCGGTCACCGGGTTTCTGCAGTAGGAACCGGTGAAGATCCCCTCTTTCTCGTAATCCGCAGAGGTCCGGCTTCGTTTGTCCTGCCTGCGCGTCCGGTCGATGAATTCGCGAACCTCGGCCTCCCGGTCCGTGCCCTCGGCAAGCTCCATGGCAAGGGGATGCTCCGGGGCAAGGCTCATGAAGGTCGCCCCGAAGAGCGTGTCCTGGCGTGTGGTGAAGACCTCGATGCTTCCCTCCCGGTCCCAGAGCGGAAAGAGGATCGTACCTCCCTCGCTCCTGCCTATCCAGTTCTGCTGCATGGTGAGCACCCGCTCGGGCCAGCCGTCCATGCGCGAACACTCCTCGAGAAGCTCTTCCGCGTAGTCGGTGATCCGGAAGAACCATTGCTCCAGTTCGCGCGGGTCCACTTCCTGCTCGCAGCGCCAGCATCGGCCCGCTTCCACCTGCTCGTTGGCGAGAACGGTCTGGCACTGGTCACACCAGTTGACCTCCGAGCTCTTTCTGTAGGCCAGCCCTTTCTTGTACATCTGAATGAACAGCCACTGCTCCCATCGGTAGTACTCCGGGCTGCTCGTGTTGATCTCCCGGTTCCAGTCGTAGCTGAAGCCCATCCGCTTCAGCTGCCGGATCATCTTCTGGATGTTCTTCTCCGTGTGGATCGCCGGGTGCACCCCGCTCTCGATGGCCGCATTCTCGGCCGGCATTCCGAAGGCATCCCAGCCCATGGGATGAAGAACGTTCCAGCCGCTCATCCTCCTGAACCGGGCCAGCACGTCTCCGATCGAGTAATTCCGGACGTGCCCCATGTGCAGGTTGCCGCTCGGGTACGGGAACATCTCCATGAGGTAGTATTTCGGCTTGTCCGTGTCCTCCCGGACACGGAACAGATCCCGCTCCGCCCAGAGGCCCTGCCACTTCTCCTCTATCTCAGCCGGGTTGTACTTGCGCGACGACATGGTCTCCCCTTTACCGCCCGCCCCTTTCGCATCCGTAACACGAAACATGAAAAACGAATCCGTTCTATTTAGCACAGGCCCGAAAGGAATCGCAAGAAAGGCCGCCCACGGAGGGGTAAGGCACGAAAAAGGGAAACCGGGGATGCGGTGCCCTCAGAGGTCGTCGGGAGGGGTCTGCCGGTCGGCCATGAAGGAGCAACCTCTTTCCATCAACTCCCGGGTCCGCTCCGGGTCCCGGCTTCCGACAGGAGTCGCCGGATTGCCCCGTACGATCGCCATGGGGGGGACGTCCTTGGTGACGACCGATCCGATCAACACCACGGCCGCATCGCCGATCTTCGTGCCCGGACAGATCATGGACCCCATCCCCACCCACACGTAGCGACCCAGCACGACGGGACGGGCGATCTCCTCCTCGTCATAGGGCAGCCTCGCAGGATCGAGGTAGTTGTGGTTGTGGGAAAGGACCACCACGCGGGACCCGAGCATGCTGTGATCCCCGATGGTGATCCCGCCCCTGGCCTGCAGGTAGCAGTCCCGGCCGATCGCAATGTGGTCGCCCAGGACCAGCCGCTCCGGGAAGGCGATGCGGACGCCCTCGGCAAGGAGCACGGTCGGATGAAAACGCGCGCGGCGCTGCTTACGCCGGAACCATCCCATGGGTCCCCCTACTCCGTACCACGTTGCAGGGCCAATCGTCTCTTGCGCATCATCCGGACACGGTCGCTCCCGAAGAACCGTTCCTCGCGCAGCAGGGAACGGATGAGCTCTGCATCCCGCATCCGGAGGATCCTGGCCGGATTGCCCCCCACGACGGCACCGGCCGGTACGTCTTCCCACACGACGGCCCCCATGCCGACAACCGCACCCTCCCCCACCTGCACGCCGGGGCACAGCACGGCCCCGTACCCGACCCAGACCCCGCGGCCGATCCGAACCGGCATGGGCGTGGGGGCCGGCTCGAAAGGGAGGCAGGCCGGATCCTCGTACCGCGGCATGGTCGAGAGGACCGTGACCTCGGGACCGAAGATCGTCCCTTCGCCGATCCGGATTCCACCGGCCCCGTAAAGCCTGCATTTGGGCCCTACGTAGACTGCATCCTCCACGTGGATCTCACGTCCGCCCATGTGGACGCCCAGATCGATCCACACCTTCCTGCCGATCTTCCTCGCCCTCCGGGTGTATCGCATCCTCAGGAGTCGGTTGCCCAGCGGGGCGAGCAACTCGAACCGGAAAAAGTAGAAAAGCCAGCCGAAGAATCGGCGAAGCCGGGTTCCTTGCGTAATCGGCAGGTCCCTCCCCGGAAGGCGAAAAGAGAAGAGGACATCGAGGCTCCCGTTCGAAATCTAGCAAGGGGCCGGAAAATATGTCAACATGAGGCCTTTCGGACTTTCTCCGAATCGCCCCCACGGCAACCCGTTCCAGGAAGGAAGCCATGGACCCAGCCAAGCTGCTTCTGATCGGATTCGACGGGCTGGACTACGACCTGATCCGGAAGCACCCGTCGGACATGCCCAACTTCTCGAAGCTCCTTGCGGAAGGGGTGCTGACGCCGCTCGCCTCGACCCATCCACCCATAACGCCGGGGGCCTGGGCCTCCATCTGCTCCGGCGTCAACCCGGGAAGGACCGGACTCCTCGGCTTCTTCCTGCGCCGGGACTACGCTTTCGTGCCGGTAACCCTCCAGCGCACGCCTGCCAGGGCCCTTTGGGAATACTGTGCCGAGCAGGGATTCTCCTGCGGGATCGTCAACGTGCCGTGGCCGGGGCCGGTTCCGGAGGGCGTGTGCTTCGGGATCACAGGCCGCTTCACCTCACTGGAAACACGGCCGCCCTCGCTCGAGCAGCGGATCCTCGACATGGGCTACCGGCCCGAGGTACACCACCCGAGCGAGTTCTCGAGCATCCACGGCTTTCTTCGTTTCGCCTTCGAACAGGCCGAAGCCTGCACCCGGGTAACCCGGCACCTGATCGAAGATCGCAGACCCGAGGTCTGCATGGTGGTGTACAATCTTCCGGACATGGCCCTGCACGCCATGTTGACCGAGAAGCAGATCCAAAGGGTCTACAAGGAGATCGACAAGAACCTGGGCGAGCTTCTCCCTCTGGGCGAACGACACGTGGTGGTCAGCGACCATGGGATCAACATCATCGAGGGGCCGGTGTTCTACTTCGGCGAGTGGCTCGTACAGGAGGGGTTTCTGACGCTTGTGGAGGGACAGGGGATGAGGAGCCGAAGGGAGCAGCTCGGGTTCGCCCTCCGGAAGATTCTTCAGCGTTCCGGGATGAGCTCGATCAAGAAGTGGATGCCCCAGTTCCTCCGGAACGTGCTGCCCGCCGGGATTCAGTACCCGGCCTTCCTGCCGATCGACTACGCCGGGAGCGAGGCCTTTCTCGGGCCCGGGGAGTATTGCGATCTCTTTCTGAATGTCGAGGGCCGAGAATCCCGGGGCCGGGTCCCCCCGGGGGAAACGGAGTCCCTGCTCAGCAGGATGGCGGACCGATTGAGCGAGCTTTCCGGAATCGATCGGTATCAGCCGATCCGTCTCGCCTCCTGCCGGGACATCTACCACGGGGATCACATGGAACAGCTTCCGGACGGGGTGATCCTTGACCCCGGGTCCTGGCACCTGGAGCCCGGACTTTACGAAAACGGTCCCATCGGCCCCGTGGACCTGAAACACGAACACAACCAGCAGGGCGTACTCCTGCTTTCCGGCCCGGCCATGGAGACGCGCCCATCCCCCGGACAGGCAGCACTGGTCGATGTGCTGCCCACCGTCCTCGCCCTGGGAGGGCTGAGAATCCCCGAAGGTCTCGACGGGCGTTGTCTCCTCGAGGCGTGCGACGGTGCCGCCCCTGCCTATTATGTGACCGAACTCGTCCGGGCCGAACACGACCTCTCGGTTGCCTTCTCCCGGGAGGAGGAGGAGGAGGTCATGAAACGGCTGGAAAAGCTCGGGTACCTCTGACCAGCGGACACAGGCCCGGCCCGCATGTTGTACCGAACTACGTCACAAGAGCGGTGGACGTGCGCAAGGTCCGGCTTGCAGGCGTGCGGGGATTTCTCAAGGTTCGACCCATCGGGTCCGACAAGCACAGAGAAGGGCACGGCCCGAGCCCGGCTTGTTTCGCGCTTTTTTCATGTGCTAGCCTGCAGATTACACGCAACTTCGCCGACTCGATCGGTACGGGATCCTACAGGGTGCTCCATCGAATTCGGATAGACCGCGAGAAGTGGGTCCGGGAGATCTCTTTCGGCCTCTTCCTCTTCTTCGTGGCCTATTTATTCTTCTACCTGACCACCCACAAGCGCCCCCCCTTGACCCTGAGTTTCGCTGCAGGCTTCATTGTCTTCGGGTTCGTCACGAACCTGATCCTGAGGCAGGGGAAGTGGGCCCTGCTCCTCATCTTCACCTTCCTGCCCCTCTACCCCTTTGTCCGCATCCAGCTCCTCCGTTTCCAGGTGGTGGGCCAGCTCGTCATGTTCGGCCTGTCGCGATGGACCGAGGTGCTGGTCCTGGTCGCCATGTTCGGAAGGAAGATCGGGGGGATGCGCAGAGTCCTCTTCTCGGCGCCCCTCCTGGACGGCCTGACCCTGGTCTACATCTCCCTGGTACTGGTCTATTTCGTGCGGGCCGCCGCGGATGGAAAGCTGCTGATGGGGATGTGGGGCGTCAAGGAGCAGATCCTCTTCTACCTCTACTACTTCCTCGTCCGATTCATCCCCTTCGGAAAAGAGGACATGAGGAAGTACCTGGCCATTTCCGCATGGATCGCCACGGGCATCGCAGCCTTCGGATGCATCCAGGCCCAGTTCTTCGGCATGGGCTTCCTCAAGACCCTCGGGTACGGCCTCGAGGCGTTCTCCGATTTCGGCTACACCTACATCGACCCGAACTACCAGCGGGTGCTGCCCGGCGGCCTGACCTTTGTCCGCGCCATTTCCATTCTCCAGGACGCCCTGAGCCTGGGCGCCTATCTGATGATCTGGCTGCTCCTGCTCCAGCCCTTCTACATGTTTCCCGAGGAACGGAAGGGCCGGCCGCGGAAGCAAATCCAGTACTTCATCCTCATGCTGGCGCTCCTGTACACCACGACGCGGTCGGCCTGGATCGGCACGGCCGTGGGAACCCTCGCGCTTGCCTGGAGAAGGAAGAGATTCCTCGTCACCTTCTCCGCCTTCTTCGTCCTGGGGCTCATTCTGCTAGCCCTGCTCGTGAGCATCCCGGCCGGGAGGGCCTTTCTCTATCACTCTCTCTTCTCGGGCAGAGAATCCAGCCTGGTGGTCCACATGTCCACGTACGGATGGCAATTCCAGAAGATGCTCGACAATCCGCTGGGACTGGGCCTCGGGATGACCGGGAGAGTGGGCATTCGTTTTGCCGCAACCCTGACCGGCGGCTTCAACACGGAGTGCTGGTATCTCCAGGTGGGCACACAGCTCGGCTTCCCGGGTTTCTGTCTGTACATCGCCATCGTGCTTGAGACGATGCGCGCCCTCCTGGCCATGGGCGCCCGGCTGGTGGACCCGTTTCTCAAGGATCTCACGCACGGGATCTTCGCCGCTTACCTTGCCTGCGCCATCTTCGGGATCTTCCTGAACGTCTGGAGCTGCCACGTCATTCCGATCGTCATTCACCTCCTCGTGGGCATCGCGCTGTTTCATTTCCCCCGTCTCGACGAGGAGTCCCGGGATTCGGCCCGAGACGGAGCGGCCCCGCCGCCTTCCCCTCCTCCGATGGGACCATGAAGACAGAACCCTCAAAGAACCGGTCCTGGGACATGCTCTTCGTCGGCTACGGCGACTGGCACCTCTGGCGCTGGGACGGATTCCGCACCCGGAGTGCGCAACTCTGCCGCTTTCTCGCGCGGTCCGACCGCTGCTCGAACATGTACGTGCTGAACGAACCGAACTATCTACGGCATTTGCAGAAGGGGTTCGCCGTCCCGAGGATGGACCGGTTCCGGGCCCTTCCGGTCCTTGGGGGGGTCAGGAAAGCGGACGAGGAGACGAAGGTCCGGCTCCTCGACCCGTCCCGTTTCCTGGTGGGACCGGACACCCTCAAGCGGCGGTACACGACCCGCCTGGTCGACAAGTCGATGCGGGGGCTGGCCGGTCCGCCCATCCTCTGGATCGCCAACGTCCACAAGGCTTATCTCATGGAGAAGATTCCCGCGTCGATCCGTATCTTCGACGCGATCGATGACTGGGAATCCGTCTCCGTCTTTCAGCATCTCGGAAGACGGATACGCTCCGGATACGAGACGGTCATGGAGCATGCCGACATCGTCTTCACGGTCTCGCGTCACCTGAGGGACAGATTCCGGGAGAGGGCGCGGAAGGCCGCTGTCATTCATCTGCCGAACGGGGTGGACGGGGACCTGTTCCGCCTTCCCGCAGACCCGCCCTCCCTTCGAAGGAAGGCACACCCGAGGGATCCACCGGTTCTCACCTACGTGGGCGTGGTGGCGGAACGGGTGGATCTGGATCTGCTGGAAAGGGTCGCCGTGGAACGGCCCGAGTGCCGCGTTCAGCTTGTTGGGCCCACCTCCCGTGCTGCGGAAGGGAGGAAGAGGGAACTGGCGCACCTTCCCAACCTGGAATGGAAGGGGCTCGTCCACCACAGCCGGATACCGGAGATCCTCCGTGCCTCCGACGTTCTGCTCATCCCCCACACGGAGTCGAGGCTGACCCTTTCGATGGACCCGCTGAAGCTCTACGAGTATTTGACCACCGGTCTTCCCATCGTCTCCACACCCGTGCCTCCCACGGGCGACTACTCTCAACTGATCTATGTGGGAAAGGGCCGGGACTTCTGCGATCTGATCGGACACGCCCTGCAAGAGGTGAACCGGCCCGATGCCGAAGAGGCCTGGCGGGCCAGGATCGAAGCGTCGGCCCGACACCACTGGAACAGCCGGATCGCCAGGATCGAGGCGGAGATCGAACGACACCTGACCATCGTGACGCATGGGAAATCAGAAGATCGCCGATGGGAGCCGTGAGCAGAGGCGAAGGGGCAAAGGCGAAGGGGTCAGGGGAGGGTTTACGTCTACAAGAGGGGTTCCGAAACAGGCTGAGGGTCGACGAGCGATGGGACGCTCCCTAGTTCCCGCTTCCGTTACTCGTCCAACCCCTTCGCCCTTCGCCTTTGCTCTTTCGCCTGGCGTTCGGGCGGATGTGCGGGATGGACACCGGAGGAAGGGTCCGCCCTTCGGAAGGGGTGCTCCCGTTCTTTGGTGAAGACGAGCCGGTCGGGCTCGAGCCGGAAGTAACGGTGCCGCACCTCGCCCGTGGTCCAGGAGCAGGCATCCGAGCCCTTTCCCGCCAGGACATCCACGTCGAGCAGCGGGCCGTCCAGCCGGTTGCCTCGAATCCGATACGCACCCCTCCCCGTTCCGCCTGCGTCGTCTCTCCACAGGATGGTGCCCTCCGGAAGGACCTGAATCGTTTCGGTTCTTCCGCAATGGTTCTCCCGTATCCACTTCCCGTAGAGGGGCTCCAGGTCCCACGAGACACGGGCCACCCACAGGACGGCAAAGAGGAGGCAGAGGGCCACCAGGAAGACCCAGCCGTCCGAGGCGCGCAACCCTGAACCGGACGCTTCCGCCTGCGAGGCGGCCGGGTGTGCCTCGGGTTCGGGCCCTTCCTTGGCACCTTTCGCATAGAGCGGGAGCCAGAGGAGCCCCAGCACCGGCAACAGTCCGGCAAGGAGATCGATGACAATGTCCCGGACATCGAAGTAACGACCGTCCAGAAGGCCCTGGATGCCTTCATCGAGAAGGCCGATGGCGAAGACGACGACCGTTGCGTACGCCACCCGCCTGACCGTCCGGTGGGAGGGTTGTACAGCACGGAAGCAGAGAATGCCGAGGATTCCATACTGCACGAAGTGAATCCGATCGGCGGTCAGGTCCGTGGTGGTCAGCATACAGAACATGTAGAGCCCCAGCATCGCCAGGACCCGAAGCACCGAAGAAGCCGTGAACCCGCCGCGGACGCGACGAATCCGGTAGAGCACGAAGAGGAGGCACCCGACACCGGCGAGAAACAGGGCAATGCCCAGAAACCCGGAAAGGTTGTGTTCGGCAAGCCAGTTCAGGAAACGCCGCGTTTGATTGAGCGTCAGGAGCAACAGGGCCGTGTAGGCGAGTACCCATTTCCACCTGGCCGGGATGTCAGCGATTCGGGACAAAACGGAAGACGAACAACCTTTCTTATGCCGCATTGGAGAACGCATGCGGAAGGAAGCGAAGCCTTTGACCTTTGTCCTTTCTCCTTTGACCTTTCTCCTACTTCGTCCAACGCACGCCCTCGCGCAGGGCGACGGCCGGGTTGCCGGCAACCACCGTACCGGCGGCCACGCGCCCCGACACGACGGACCCGGCCCCGATCACCGCGCCCTCCTCGATACGCGTCCCCTTCAGTATCAGGCTTCTGGCACCGACCCAGACATGGTCGCCGATCTCGATGGCAGCCGTGTTCTTTTCCGGGTTTCCCTTCCGGTCGAGAAAGAAGTGACGATCGCCATCCATGATCTGTACGTCCCACGCCACGGCGCAGTCCGCGCCGATGCGGATCGACTCGAGCGCGATCACCCGCGCATTCGGATTGATGAATGTCTCGGCCCCGATCTCCAGGCTGGCCCCTGCATGCACTTCGATGATGACCCCGTCACCGATCACCACGTTCCCCTTGATTCGGAGGCACGCACCCTCGTGGAGAACGATTCCCCCCCTGCCCTTCCAGAGGTCCCAGAAGCACCCGAACTGGAGCCGTCCCTCCTCCTTGACGATCCGGGCGGACGGGTGCCTGAGAATCCGGTTCCCGTTGAAGAGGAAGATCCGCTGAAGAAAGCAACCGGGATGGAGAAAGGGGTAGAGGAGGTTCCGTACGTCGTAGCGTACCGCCTTCCCGATCCGGGCAAGGTTGCTCGAGGACATCCCAGATCCCCCCCTTTCATGGGGTGTCGCCTTTCGATCCTCTTTCGCTCAGACAACGGCAAGAGGCGGACTTGACTGACGGCTGCATGGCTCTATTATCATAGGGGACCGGAAGACGCCCAGAGTCCCTCCTCTGTTTGCCCGCGCTCTTCGAGGAAAAGCCCTTGCAGCATCCTCTATATATCATCCTGCTGAATGCTTGCCAAACCCTTCCGGAGAGGGGCGGCATTGCGACCTATACGCACGAGCTGGCCGACCATCTGGGGGCCATGGGCCACGCCGTGACCGTTCTCACCTACCCGGTCACCGGCTCCGCTCCACCCGCGCCGGAGAACTACCGCGTCGAGAGGTTCCCGAGCTTCGACACGAGCGCTCTGGTGAAACGGGGATGGTCCCGGGGGCAGCTTCTCTTCAGGCTGCCGCCAAAGGTCTTTGCCATGGCGCGGGACACCCTGGGTGTACTGCGCCGGTTTCCCGGCAACCGGGAACGTTGCGTCCTGTGGGCGGTCACCTGGTGGCCCGAGGCCCTCGCCGCCTTTCTGGTTTCAAGCATCCGGAAGGTGCCTTACGTCGTTACCGCTCACGGATCGGACGCCAACCTTTCCCCCAGCGCCCGGCGGCATTTCCTCTACAAAAGAATCCTGAACGCCTCCGCCCGCGTCTTTGCCGTGAGCAGCCACACGGCCGAATGCCTGAGGCGTTGTGAGGTATCTGCCGACCGGCTGAGCGTCGTGCACAACGGCGTCCGGCCCGAGGAGTTCGCCCTGGACGGCTCGTCAGCAGAGCTTGCCGCGCAGATCCGCAGGTCGTACGGCCTCGAAGGGAAATTCGCCCTGCTCACCATCGCCCGCCTCTACCCCCGAAAGGGCCATCTCACCGTCTTGAGCGCCCTGGCAGGCCTGAGAGAGCGCATACCGGAGCTTCACTACGTCGTGGTCGGGAAAGGATCCATGAAGGAACCGCTGGAGCAGAAGGTGCGGGAACTTTCACTGGAGGGCATGGTCACGTTTACCGGGGAAGTGTCCGATCAGGTAAGGACCTCACTGCTTCACGCATGCGACCTGTTCGTCATGCCGAACCGGGACATCCCAGGGCCGGGCGGCGTGTTTGCGACGGAGGGATTCGGTATCGTGTTCCTCGAGGCTTCCGCATGTGCGAAGCCCGTTATCGCCGGGAGGGCAGGCGGCGCACCCGAGGTCGTGGTGGACGGCACCACCGGCTTTCTGGTGGACCCGGAGAACCCGGAAGAGCTGATGGAACGGATTCTCCGGCTCCGGTCGGACCGGAACCTGGCACACCGTCTCGGCCTGGCCGGCAGGCAACGGGTGGAATCGGAGTTCACCTGGAAGAGGCTTTCCCTGAAATACCTTGAGGAAATGAATGCCTTTCTACCCTCGCCGGACACAGGAACCCGCTGAAAAAAGATAATAATTTACTTTAGTTTTTATTTCTAATATTCTTAAATAATTATGTATTTATGTGATAAGAGACCGCGATTACAGGTTCGGCCCAGGAACGCGTCCAGGGCCCGCCTCCTCTGCCCCCTCCTCCTCGCCCTCGGGTGTGCCGCCCTCATGCCGTTGCAGGCCGACGGGTTTGAACCGAACACGCTGCGAATCGGACCCGTTGAAATCCACCCCGCCTTCTTCACGGAAGTGACCTACAACAGCAACATCAGCCTCACGTCGGACAAGGTCTCCGACGTCATCTTCAAACAGGTCCCGAGCATCTCGCTCGAGTGGGGCCGCATGCACGTTCCGACGCGGCTGCCGCGCGTGGGCAGCCCCCACGGGATCCCACGGGAGCTGCTTCTCGATCTCTATCTCCTGCGAATCCGCCAGATGGGGGACCGCGATTTTGCCGGAAGGGGAAAACAGGAGATTCCGATCGGCCGGCCCCTCGAGAGCGCCGTCCTCAGCTCGATGAAGGTTCGGAAGTACGGGCTCTACCTGAAGTACGAGCCCATGTTCATCAACCTGGTGGACAACCCCCAGTTCGACTCGGTGGAACAGGACCTCTTCTTCGCCGGCGACCTGCGTATTCCAAGCGGCCTCTACCTGCGGGTGGACAACCAGTTTCGCACCTCGAACTCGATCAACAATTTCCGGTACGAGGTGGCGGACTTCAACCGCGCCCTGCGCGCCCAGGGCGTCGGCTATGCCGTGAACCAGGCGGCGGTCACCCTGGGGTACAATTTCTACGCCGACTACCTCGCCTTCGTGACGTACTCGAACTACTTCTTCTTCCTGGACGACTTCGACTTCACCGGGCTGGTGGAGGAGGCGGGTCTGCCCGGGTTCGTGGAGCTGGAGCTGGAGGGGATCGACTCCAACCGGGCCGGATTCGACGTCCACTCCGTAGGCTTCTTCCTTTCGAAGCCCTTCAACCGGAAGACCGTGCTCACCGCCGGCTACTCCATCGGCTTCGTCCGGGGCAACCTGGATGAATTCGGTCTGCAAGGTTCCTTTCTCGACGACAGGGTGCCCTTCTCGATACGGGTGGACAGCGACCCGAGGAACGCAACGTTCCATGAGGTCCGGCTCCGTTTCCAGAGGATCCTCACGGCCAGGAAGTACGTGTTCGGCCTGGGCGTGCCGAAGACGACCCTGGAGGGCACCTTTTCCTATCAGATGCGCACCTATGAAGGCGCCCGGCTGGAGCTCTCGGCCCTGGATAGCCCGCCGGAGATCATCCCTCTACAACTTAATGATTTCAACGAGTTTTTTGTGGAACTTCAACTAAATTCTCAACTCACTTCACGAACCAGCCTGTTCCTGGAGTTCAGCCGGTATCCCAGGGAGGAGATCGGCGGCAGCGGAGACGTCTCGTTCAACTACCTGTTCGCCGGGTCCCTGACCCACCGGCTGCGGACCAAATGGTACGCAGGGATACGGGGTTCCTTTCGAATCCGGCAGAGCAACTTCGAAAACGCAGTCGAGCCGACGAGCTACCAGTACAGGGCCGGAGCAAACGTGTCGTACAACTTGCAGAGTTGGCTGAAAGCGTCGATGGTATATCAGTTTCTTGCGCGCAACGGGGATCTGAGCTACAATGACTTCACAGGACAGAGAATTCGATTGCGAATCATGGCGACCTTCTAAAGACAAACCGTGTTTTTGGCCGATCCCTCTCATGAGACATCCGTCGGAAGAGGCAACCGGCAGAGGAAACCCTTGGTGACAGATCTGCACGATGTTCCGAGGCCACGGCGCAAAGGTGTGGTCATCCTGCTCGTTCTCGTTCTCCTTCAGGGTCCCATCTCTTGCAATCTGTTCCGCGGGGCGAAACCGGTGGAGGCGCCGCCTTCCGCCGTGGATCTCCAGGGCGGGGACCCCTCCCCTCCCCCGTCCTCTTCACCCACCTCCGATTACAGGATCGGCACCGGTGACGTAATGAACGTCCTGGTCTACGGGGAACCGGACCTCACCGGCGTGGCCCGGGTGAGCAACGAGGGGTTCATCGAGCTGCCCCTGATCGGTCAGGTGCGTGCAGCCGGGCTCACCGCCGTGGAGTTGAAGAAGGCCATCGAGGCGAGGCTTCGGGACGGCTATCTGGTCAAGCCGGACGTGCAGATCATCCTGCAGGAATACAAGGAGGACGTGGTGCACCTGATCGGCCAGGTGGCTACGCCGGGTCCCTACCGGATCACCCATTCCGACACCCTTATGGGCACCATCTCGAAGGCGGGCGGATTCACGCCCATCGCGAAACGAAGCAAGGTGAAGATCATCCGGAAGGCCAACGGCGAAAGCCGCGTCTTCTTCGTGGATACGGTGCGCATCACGAAAGACGGCAAGCTGGAGGAGGACGTGCTCCTCATGCCGGGTGATGTCATCATCATACCCGAGAGATTCTTCTGATTCAGGTCAACCCGAACCCGACTGCAACCGAAGGCCAGAGAATGTATCGTCCTGAAGACTTTCCGCCCGTCCACATTCGCGATCACCTGCGGATCATCCGAAAGAACAAGTGGACGGGCATCATCTTCTTCGTCCTCGTGGTCGGACTCACGGGCCTCTACCTGCTGGCCACTCCCCCCAACTACGCGGGCATGGCCAAGGTGGTGCTCGAGCCGCCGCCGATCTCGCCCCTGACCATGGTGTCGGAGATCGTGTATTCGGAAGGCCTCGACGTGGTTTCCAAGAGGCTCTTCAGCAACACCCAGTTCGACGTCTTCAAGTCGAGACGCGTGGCGAAACGGGTCATGGATCGACTGGATCTGTGGGAAGCGTACGGCCTCGGCGAGGAGAAGAAGTCTCCCTTCGGAGGGGAGCCTCGAACCGTGACGAGGGACATGGCCGCCGATGCCTTTGCGGAGAAGGTTTCGGTCATACAGCCGACCATCATCAGCAACGTGGTCGAGATAAGCTTCACTTCCAGGGACCCGGAGACGGCGGCCGAGGTGGTCAACACCATGCTCGAGGTGTACACGGAAATCCTTTTCGAAGACAGGGACGTGCGCATCCAGGAGAACCTCGAGTGGCTCGAGGAACAGTTCCGGCTGCTGGATGAGGACGTGATCGAGGCGGACCAGGCCCTTCAGGACTTCAAGAAGGAACGAGACCTGATCTCCGTGGACGACAGGGAGAACATCCTCCTGCAGAAGCTCCATGCGCTCAGCAGCAGCCTCACGCAGGCCCGAATCGCCAGGATCGCCGCAGAGACCGCCTACTTCGACGCCAAGAGGCTCGAAGACGATCCGACCCACCTGGAGAACGCCCCGGCGGTCGTTTCGTCCAACCCTCAGATCGCAGCGCTGAACGGCCAGCTCAACGTGCTGAAGACGGAGCGGGCCCGCCTGCAGGAACGATACAGGGGAAAGCACCCTCGAATGGTCGAGATGAACTCCGCCATCGCGGAGGTGGAGGACCGCATCGAGCAGGAGGTCCTGGAGGCGATCGAGTCCTTGAAACTCACCTACGAGATGGCCCGGTCCCAGGAAGCCTCGCTGAGAGAGGAGCTGGACGAGGTTCAGGAGAATGTGATCCGGGCAGACGAAGAGAAGATCCACTTCATGCAGCTGTTGAACAAATCCAAGGTGAACCGTGTTCTCTTCGACACCCTGCTCAGCCGTCTCAAAGAAACTACGATCATTCAGGACTTCGTCAATCCGAGAGACTCTCTCCAGATCATCCAGAAGGCGGTCCCGCAGGACAAGCCTGCGGGCTTCAGGCCCTTCTTTCTGCCCCTTGCCTCCGGTGTCGGCCTTCTGGTGGGCCTGTTCCTCTGCTATGTGCGGGACTACTTCGATACGACGATTCAGAACGAACGGGACATTCACGAGCACCTGAGGCTCCCCCTGCTGGGGATCCTCCCCCACGGCCGCACCTCCCGGGTCCGGAGGGGCGCCTCTCTGCTGAAGGCTCCTCTTCTTCATCCGGAGCTTCCGTATGTGGAGTTCCTTCAGCATCTGGCCAGCATCGTCCACCACGCAGGAACGAGCGAAAAGCGCAGCACGATCCTGGTCACGAGCGCCTGCCCAGGGGAGGGAAGAACCTCCCTCACGGTGAATCTGGGCATCGCTCTGGCCCAGCGGGGCCAGAAGGTGCTGGTCGTGGACGGGGACCTGCGGAAGCCGAGCCTTGCGGAGGCCTTCTCCCTCGACGAGGGCCAGGGCCTGTCCAACCTGCTCGAAACCGGGGGGGACCCCAGGGCGTTCATCCGGGAAACGGATGTGGAGAACCTCTCCTGTCTGCCCGCCGGCCCCTGCCCGCCCGTTCCGTCGGTGCTGCTGGAATCCGCAGCCGTCCCGCGCGTGATGGACGAGCTGAAACAGGGCTTCGACTGGGTACTGATCGACTCCTCCGCCCTCCTGGAGGCGCCTGAAACCGTGGCCCTTTCCCAGTGGACCGACACGGCCCTCTGGGTCATCGCCAGCGGCTCCACCTCTGCCGAACGGGCGGCGTGGGCCAAACGGTCCCTCACCCTGATGAGCTGCAGCATCCTCGGCATCATCCTGAACAGAGTCCGGTTCCTGCGTGGTCCAACGCACTACTACCGAAGAGGGACCACATGACAACAGAGGATCTGCGGCCCACACCCGAGACCGACGGGGGCGCCCGTCCGGATGGCGGGCAAACGTCCCAGACGCGCTACCTGATCGGTCTGCTGCTCTTCTCTCTTGCCTGCCGTTTGGTTCTGATCCAGTTCAAGGAGGTCGTCGGAACGGACGAGGTCGTCTATCTCCTGCTGGGCAGGAACTTCTGGCACGGGCTCGGGTTCAGTCTGCTCGGTTACCCGGTTCCCGTGTGTCCGCCCCTGCTTCCCATCGTGGCGGGCTTCTTCTCTCTGCTCACCGAGGACCTGGAGGTCGGCACGAATTTCACCTACGTGGTGTTCGGAGCCGCCATGGTGATCCCCTATTTCTACCTGGCACGACGGGTCTACGGCCTGCGTGTGGCGCGGAGGGCCGCCTTCTTCCTCTGCTTCTTTCCCGGGCTGCTGCTCTCCTTCTTCTGGGGATCCATGACCGGCCCGCTCTACACCTTCCTGCTGGTGTCGAGCTTCCTCTTCTTCCACAAGGCCCTGAAGGAGGGTCGGACCGTAGACTTCGCCGTGACCGGCGGGCTCCTGGCCCTCGCCTATCTCACCCGTTCCGAGGGCATCCTGTTCCCCCTGGTCCTGTTTTCCTTCACGGTCCTGACCTTTGCGATGAGACGTTCCCTTGGCGCGAAGAGAAACTTGAGGAATCTCCTCGTCATGGCCCTCTCCTGCATCCTGATCAGCGCTCCCTATCCCATCTTCCTGAAACAATCGTACGGGGAACTGAGCATCAGCGGGAAGACCAAGTTCATCCTTCTCATCGGGAACATGGGCCTGAAGGAACGCGAAAGGCTCGGGGGCAAGCTGAACGAGGAGAAGACCGAGTTCATGGACCCCAGAGAGCTCATCGAGGGCAAGACGGTCCTCGGGATGATCCTCGAGAACCCGATGGTCCTGGTGGGAGGGTCCTTCCTCCAGTTCTGGAACTTCTTCGCCACCCTGATGTCCTGGAAGGTCTTCCCGGGCTTCCTCTTCGGCTTCGTGCTGATCGGGCTCTTTCGGGAACCCTGGAATCGGGCCAGGCTCGAAAACGAGGTCTTCCTGCTGGTCCTGTGCATCCCCTTTCTGGTGTTCCTCACCTTCCGGATCTGGCCGCGTTATCTCCTTCCCATGACCCCGGTTCTGCTGCTCTGGGCGACAAAGGGGGTCACCTCCCTGGAAGACTGGCTTCGGCAGACCCTGGTCCATATCAGAGGCTTGAAGGGGCCGCCCGCACGGTGGCCGTCCATACTGGTCGGCCTCCTCTTCGCCCTGCCCCTCGTCGCTCTGCTCGTTGCCAAGCCGGTGAGGTCGAAGATGCTCGCTCAGTATCCTGTCGAGTACAAGGCCGCCGGAGAATGGATGGATGAGAATCTGCCGCCGGACGCCATGATCCTGACGCGAAAGCCGGAGGTCTCCTACTACGCCAGACGCCCGATGCATCCCCTCCCGAACGAGGACTTGCCTGCCGTTGTGAACTACGCCCGGCATCAGGGCATCGACTACTTCGTGATCGACGAGTTCTTCATCGCCACCCGCCCGCAGCTTGCCTTCCTCCTCGAAGAGGAGAGCTTCCCTGAGAACATCCGGCTGCTCCACGAAGAGAGAGCTCCGAACGGTCGAAAGATCCGGATCTTCGAGGTCCTGGACGAGGCGTCCCCCCCCGAGCCGGAGGGAAACGGAGCCGTCCCGAGGGGTCCCGGGGCGCCGGAAACCGGCGTGCAATAGCATCGAGTCTGTGTTATATTATTCGCCTGTCGTTCGAACCGGGAGTGAGCCTTTTCCGCCGGAAGAAGCCCCAAGGAGCGCTCGTCCTCATGTACAAGGAATTCAAGGTCAGCCTGATCATCCCGGCCTACAACGAGGAAGAAACGATCGCGTCCGTGATCCAGGATTTTCGGACGGAGGAGTCCCTGGACGAGATCCTGGTCGTAGACAACAATTCCAGAGACCGCACGGCCGAGATCGCCCAACGGGAGGGCGCCCGGGTCATCAAAGAAACAAAACAAGGTTATGGGAATGCCCTCCGCGCGGGCATGGACCAGGCCGAGGGCGAGATCATGATCCTGTCCGAAGCGGACGGGTCCTTCCGGTCTTCGGACGTGAAGAAGTTTCTGGCCTACATCGAGGACGCGGGAATGGTGATCGGGACCCGCACCACCAAACAGATGGTGGACCAGGGCGCCAGGATGACCTTCATCATCCGCATGGCGAACGTGCTGTGGGCCAAGATCCTCCAGATGATGTGGTTTTTCACGAATGAGACCCGCTTCACGGACGTGGGATGCACCTACCGGGCCTTGTGGAAAGAGACGCACCGGAAGATCCGACCCGGCCTCCGAGCCGCGGGGCCCGATTTCTCTCCGGAGATGATGGCGGAGGGGCTCCGTCAGAAGGTCAAGATCGTCGAGATTCCGGTGAAGTACTATCAGCGTGAGGGAGGGGAGAGCAAGCATTCGGTAAGTTACTACCATCTGGCGAAAACGGCCCTCAAGATGCTTCAGACCATCATCCGCAAGAAACTCGAGCGTTCTACGAATCGGCCCCCCGCCTGACCCGCACTTCCGTCGGCGTCTGTGCATCGGCAGCGGCGGGATTTCTCCTGCCAGGGCAGACGGTTATAGGTCGCTGTCGTTCAAGGGAAACCGAAAAACGTCCGATGGATGAAGCAGGCAAGGGGGCGAACAACCCGGGCCTCTGTGAGAGGGAGTCCTGTGATGACAAGAGAAAACCTGGTGGGGGTGATCCTTGCCGCGGGCAAGGGCACGAGGATGGCCCCGTTCAGTCAGCGTTTCCCAAAGCCCTTGCTGCCCATATGCAACCGTCCCATACTGGAGTACCAGATCGAATACATGAAACGGGCCGGGATCACGGAAATCATCATGGTGATCGGCCATCTCGGCTACGCGATCGCGAGGCACTTCGGGGACGGGGAAGCCCTGGGTGTGAAGATCCGGTACGTAGAGCAGGAAGAGACCCTCGGGATCGCCCACGCCATGGGGCGGCTCGAGCCCTACATCACCTCCCCCTTTCTGCTTTTTCTCGGAGACATCTTCTTCATCACCGAAGACCTCTCCGTGATGATCGACATGCTGGTGGAAAAGAAGGCGAGCGCCGTGCTTGCCGTAAAGGAAGAAGAGGACCCGGAGGCGATCAAGCGGAACTTCGCCGTCCTGCTGAACGAGGACGGTTACGTGAAGCGGGTGATCGAAAAGCCCCGATACGTGACCAACCCCCTGAAGGGCTGCGGTCTGTACCTCTTCGACCTCCACATCTTCGACGCCATCCGCCGGACGCCCCGGACCGCCATGCGCGACGAGTACGAGATCACCGACGCGATCCAGATCCTCGTGGACGACGGTTTTCCCGTGGTGGTGTCGAAGATCGTCCACAAGGACATGAATGTCTCCTTTCCTCACGATCTGCTTCTCTGCAGCCTGGAGGAGCTGAAGCACCGGGGCAAGGAATCCCTCGTAGGCGAGGGGTGCTTCCTCCATCCGGAGGTACAGCTGGAGCAGGCCGTCCTCGGGAATCGCGTCACCATTCAGGCACCGATTCGCATCCGGGAATCCATGATCTTCTCAGACACGGTGATCTCCACGAAAGAGGACCTGGAGAGATGTATCATCACCCCTGAGACCCTGATCGAGTGCAAGTACTTCTTCTGAAGTCTTCATCCTGGGCCTACGCCGCGTTAGGAGGCCGTCGGACATCGAATGGCACGCATCGGACTCGACGCGAGATACCTGGAAGACGAGAACACCGGGGTTGGACGCTACAGCTACAACCTGATCGCCCATCTCCTCGAGGCGGACAGGGAAAACGCCTATTCGGTGGTCATCCGGCACGACTACACCGGCAGCCTGCCGGCCGGGGAGAACGCCACCTATGTACGCGTTCCGTATGCGCCGATCACGCTCTCGTCCCTCCTGGCCATGTCTACGAGGGTCCGAAGGCTCGGTCTGGACCTGTGGCACGCCCATTTCCCGATATCGCCCCTGTTCCCGGGCACGCCCTTTCTCGTTACGGTCCATGACCTGCAGCCCCTTCGTGTCCCCTCCATCGGAGATCGGAGACCCCTGCCCCTGCGGGTGGGCTATCGCCTGTTCTACCCTCTGGCATACCGGTACGCCCTGTCGAGGGCCGAGGCGATCCTGGCCGTTTCGAAGGCCACCGGGGGGGAGATCCGGGACTGCTTTCCCATGGCCGCCGAAAAGGTCCATGTGATCCACGAGGCGCTGGATGACCGGTTTCACCGGCTGGGTGCACCGGCCGGTCGAGAGGAGAGCGGGCGATTCGCGTTGCCCGACCGGTTTCTCCTGTACGTGGGGGCCACCCTTCCCCACAAGAATCTGGGCAACATGCTCCGAGGATTCGCAGAAGCCCTGAGGCAGCCCGGAAGAGAGGACCTGTACCTGGTCCTGGCCGGACGGGAAAGCCGCTTCGAGCAGGACTGGGTCCATCTGGCCGAGACCCTCCGGATCAAGGACCGGATTCACAGGATCGGTTACGTGGGCCAGGAGGACCTGCCCGTCCTGTACCGGAGGGCGACCGCCCTTCTCTACGTCTCCCGCTACGAGGGCTTCGGCTTTCCACCCCTTGAGGCGATGCAGCACCGCCTGCCCGTCATTGCTTCCTCCCACGGCTCGCTGCCGGAAGTCGTGGGGAGGGCGGGCCTCTTCGCAGACCCGGATGATGTGCAGGGGATCGCGTCCGCCATCGGGAAGATCCTCGACGACCCGGAACTCCGCAGGCGCCTCCAGGAAGAGGGGCTGAAGAACCTGGGCCGGTTTTCCTGGCAGGAGACCGCCCGAAAGACCCTGGACGTCTATGAACGCGTCCTGGGACGATCCAACGGAAGAGAGCCATGTTGAAGACCTGCCTGCTCAACCCCCTTTTCACGGAACCGTTCGATCGGAAGCGGGAGCGCTACTTCGTCCGATCCGGAAGCCGCTGGCCGGCCAGCTACACGAAGCCGAAGGGAGAGATGGGGCGATACATCCCCTTTCCCTTCTACCTGGCCTATGCCGCGGCCATCCTGGAACGGGCGTCCCTTCCCGTCACGGTCAGGGACGCCGTCGCCGAGAACCTGCCCGAGGAGTCGCTTCTCTCCTTCGTCCGGGACGAGCGTCCCGACCTGGTGGTGTACGAAACGACCACGCCGACCCACCGGAGGGACCTGCGCCTCGCAAGACAGATCAAGGAGGTCGCGCCCGGCGCCGAGATCGCCCTCTGCGGCCCCCACGCAACCACCTTCCCGAAGGATGTCCTTCAGGAGGAGGCCTCCATCGACTACGTCCTCCTGTACGAATACGAGAACACGCTCCACCGGCTCGTCGCGAGGAAGGCAGGGGGGCAGGAGCCGGACGGCCTGCCCGGTATGGCCTGGAGACGGAACGGAGAGATCGTTCTCCAGCCCGAATACCAGCCCATCGATCCTCTCGACCAACTGCCCTTCCCGGCCCGCCACCTGTTTCCTGCACCGACCCGGCCGGACCCTCACGTGTACTGGGACGGCTTCTGCCAGCACCGACCGGCCGTGCAGATGCACGCGAGCCGCGGATGCCCCTTCCGGTGCGATTTTTGTCTCTGGGTCCAGGTGATGTATCAGGACGGCAAATACCGCACCTTCTCGCCCGGGCGCGTGGTGGACGAGATGCAGGAGGCGGTCGAGCGCTTCGGGGCGAAGGAGATCTATTTCGACGACGACGACTTCACCATCAGCAAGAAACACGTGCTGGGCCTTTGCCGGGAAATCCGGAGCCGAGGACTCCGGGTTCCCTGGTCCTGTATGGGAGACGCAGTGGTGCCGGACCAGGAAGTCATCGATGCCATGGCGGACGCAGGGTGCGTGGGCATGAAGTTCGGCGTGGAAAGCGCGGCCCCGCAGATCCTGGAGCGGCTGGGCAAGCCGGTCGACCTGGATCGCGTCCGGCAGGTCGCCCGATGGTGCAGCCGGAGGAACATCAAGACCCACGCAACGATCACCTTCGGCCTCTGGGAAGAGAACCGGGAGACCATGGAGACGAATCTCGCTTTCGTCGAGGATCTCGATGTGGACTCCGTTCAGTTCTCGATTACGGCCCCCTTCCCCGGCACCCGGTACTTCGAAGAGATGGCAGAGCAGGGCCGTCTGAAGAGCCGGAACTGGGAGGACTACGACGGCTCCCGGAGCGCGGTTGTCGCCTTTCCCCATCTCTCCCTGGAGGAGATACAGACCGTCTGCGAACGAGCACCGGCGCGATGGCTCTCCGCCAAGATCCGGGACCCGAGGTGGATCGTCCGCCAGGCCCGTTACCTCTACCGGCTTGCAAGGGGCCAGGGCATGTCCGGTCTCAGAGGCAGACTCAGGCGGATACGTGAGATCGTGTGGGGATGAGCCGGATGAAGATCCTGATGCTGAATCACAACGTGAAGTGGCGGGGGACCTTCTTCCGGGCCTTCCACTTTGCCAAATGCCTCGTCCGCATGGGCCACCACGTCACCCTGGTGACGATTTCCGAGGGGAACCGACTCCGTTTCGGCAGGAGCACCCTCCAGGGCGTGCAGATCCTGGAATCGCCGGATTGGATGACCGGCATCGGACGGAGCGGGTGGGATCCGTACGACACGCTTCGGCGGCTCACCTACACGGTCCGGAAGAACGGCTTCGATCTGGTCCACGGCTTCGACTGCAGGCCGGCCGTGGTCTTCCCCGCCCTGGCGATGAAGAAGGCCCGCCACAGGCCGTTCCTGTCGGACTGGGCGGACTGGTGGGGCCGCGGCGGGATCGTCCAGGAAAGGGGCAGGCTGCTTCGATGGACCATGGGGCCGGTGGAGACCTACCTGGAAGAGGGCTTCCGCCTCCATGCGGACGCGGTCACCGTGACGAGCAGGGCCCTTCAGGACAGGGCCGTCGCCCTGGGGCTCGACCGCAGACGGGTGCGCTACATCCCCTCCGGCTCCGATGTAGAGACGATTCGCCCCCTGCCGAAGGGAGAGATGCGAAGGGAGCTGGGCCTGCCCGAAGACGGGAAGGTGATCGGCTACATCGGCTTCATCAACTACGACGTGGAGTGCATGATTCGAGCCTTCCCGCTCGTCCAGGAACGCTTCCCCGAGGCGACCCTCCTGCTGGTGGGGCAGAAGTACCCGATCACCCGGCAACTGTGCAGGGAGAACAACATCAGGAGGGGCATACGCGAAGCGGGCATCGTCCCCTTCGACCAGCTGCCCCGATACCTGGCGTGCGCCGATGTTCTGCTTCTCCCCTTCACGAACAAGATCTGCAACATCGGTCGTGGACCGATCAAGCTGGGCGACTACATGGCGGCAGGCCGCCCGATCGTCACACAGCCGGTGGGCGACCTGCGCACCGTATTCACCGAAGACGATCCGATCGGTCTGCTCGCGGGCGACAGCCCCGAGGCCTTTGCCGGTGCGATCTCCGAGCTCCTCGCCGACCCGGAGAGGGCCGAGGCGTACGGACGCAACGCACGTCGGCTTGCGGAAGAGAAGTATTCGTGGCAGAAACTCTCGGAGAGGCTCGAAGCTTGCTATGAAGAGTTCCTCTGAGAAGATGCGCGCAGGTGCTCAGCGTCGATTCGTGAGGGAGGCACGATGAGGATTCTGGTGACAGGGGGAGCCGGGTTCATCGGTTCTCATTTGGTGGATGCCCTGGTCGACAGGAATCACGAGGTGACGGTCTTCGACAACCTGGACCCCCAGGTCCATCCGGACGGCCGCCCCCCTCCCTACCTGAATCCCCGGGCCGAGTTCGTTCGGGGAGACGTGCGGGACCCAGAGGCCCTCCAGCCGGTCGTTGAAAGGGCGGACGTCATCTTTCACAAGGCGAGCGCCGTGGGCGTGGGCCAGTCGCAGTATCAGATCGCCCAGTACGTGACCGCAAACACGGGAGGCACCGCGACCCTGCTGGACGTCCTGGTCAACAACGAGCACGAGGTGAAGAAGCTGATCGTGGCCGCCTCGATGAGCAGTTACGGTGAAGGCCTCTACGAATGTCCGAAGTGCGGGGCCTGCCGCCCTGCCCTCCGTCCCGAAGAACAGATGGCGGCAGGTGACTGGGCGCCCAGGTGCCCGGTCTGCGGGATCCCGGTCTCTCCGATTCCCACGCCGGAGGAGGCGGTCCTGAACTGTAATTCCATCTACGCGATCACCAAGAAGGACCAGGAGGAGATGTGCCTGCTCATCGGCAAGACCTACGGGATTCCGGTGGTCTCTCTCCGGTACTTCAACGTGTACGGTCCTCGGCAGTCCCTGTCGAACCCCTACACCGGCGTTGCCGCGATCTTCATGAGCCGCATCAAGAACGACCGTCCTCCGGTCGTCTACGAGGACGGTCTACAGACGCGCGATTTCGTCTCCGTCGAGGACGTTGTGGAAGCGAATCTGCTTGCCATGGAGCGGAGCGCAGCGGACGGCCGGATCTTCAACGTAGGCACCGGCCGGGCCCTGACGATCCGCGGCGTGGCCGAGATCCTGGCCGACGCATACGGCAAGTCGATTCAACCGGATGTGACGGAGAAGTTCCGCAAGGGAGACGTGCGCCACTGCTACGCCGACAACTCCAAGATCCGGAACCTCCTCGGCTTCTCTCCGAAGATCGATTTCGAAAAGGGAATGGAGGCATTGATCCGCTGGTCCCAGACCGTGGAGGCGGTCGACCACTTCGAACAGGCGAAGGCGGAGCTGGAGGCGAAGGGGCTGGCCTGAGGGTTTCTGTGAAAGGTTCCACATGAAGGCGTTGATCATCGGCGGTGCAGGATTCATCGGGTGCAACATCGCAAAGCGGCTCCTCGACCAGCAGGACGAGGTCCTGGTTTTTGACAACCTGTCCCGCAAGGGAACCCATTCGAACCTCCGGTGGCTCCGGTCCCTCGGTGCGATCCGGTTCTTCGAGGGGGACATCCGTACGCCCGCAGGGCTGGAGGAGGTCTTTCGGGATCATCCCGACATCGACGTGGTCTATCACATGGCGGCCCAGGTCGCGGTGACCACCTCGGTGACGGATCCCCGGGAGGATTTCGAGATCAATGCACTCGGCACCTTCAACGTGCTCGAGGCGATCCGTTTGTCCCAAGCAGACCCGATCCTCGTCTTCGCTTCGACCAACAAGGTCTACGGCGGCATGGAGGATGTGAAGATCGTCGAGGAGGACGGAAGGTACGGCTACCGGGACTTCCCGGAGGGCATACCGGAAGACCGTCTCCTGGACTTCCACTCACCCTATGGATGCTCCAAGGGCGCGGCCGACCAGTACGTAAGGGACTACGCGAGGATCTACGGCCTGCGGACGGTCGCCTTCCGCCAGTCCTGCATTTACGGCTACCGGCAGTTCGGGGTCGAGGATCAGGGCTGGGTCGCATGGTTCACGATCCAGGCCGTACTCGGTCGGCCCATCACGATTTACGGCGACGGCAAGCAGGTACGGGACATGCTCTTCGTGGAAGATCTCGTGGATGCGTACCAGATGGCCATCCGGGAGATCGAAACAACGAGGGGCAGGATCTACAACCTGGGGGGAGGCCCCCGCAACAAGATGTGCCTCCACGACCTGATCGCAGCACTCGAGGCTCACGGGAACCGGAAGCTCACGTACACCTACGACGATTGGCGTCCCGGCGATCAGCCGGTCTTCGTCTGCAATGTGGACCGGGCCAAGCAGGACTTCGGGTGGGAGCCGCGCACCTCTCCCGAGGAGGGCGTGAAGAAGCTCTTCGACTGGGTCTCGGGGAACACGGAACTCTTTCTGCAGGAAGGTCTCTAGCGCGCTCCATACGGTGAAAGGGGAGCCGTTCATGTTACTATGTCGCCGAGGGGAGGTTGAGCCATCCGGCGGTGTCCGGGATTTCTTCTCCGATTTGCTTGGGCTCCGTCTCTCCCTCCCCCTACAAAGTCGCCCTGCACAAATCTCCGAAGGAATCCCGGACACCGCCGATGCGAAGCCCCTGCTGCAGCGTACGTGCGTGATCAAGGGGGGCCCCTTTCACGTACTTCGCGCGGGAAGAACCTAGAGAACAGACATGCACATCCACAGAGACATCGGCAAGACGGGCGCCCTCGCCTTGGTTTTTCTTCTCACCTGTTGTTCTTTCGGCAACGGCGCCGAGCAGACGGGGGCCGGCGAAGGGGAGGCCCGCAAGGGATTGTCCGCCCGTACCGACACAGGTGACGTGCACCCGTCTCCCATTGCGGGCTCCTGGTATCCGGAGGACCCGAAAGAGCTGAGGCGGCTTCTGCAGGGATTTCTGGATGAGGCGCCCACGCCCGGTCCGGACCGGGCTGGCAGGCTCCTCGCCGTCCTGGTCCCGCACGCCGGGTATGCCTACTCCGGCCCCACGGCGGCCTGCGCATACAAATGGGTGGAGAAGCGGAAGCCGGGACGGGTGGTGATGATCGGCCCGAGCCACCACGCCCGATTCCGCGGTGTCTCCTTCGGGGACTACCTTTCCTACGAAACGCCCCTGGGCCGGGTGACCGTCGACCCTGCCGGCAGGGCCCTCATGGACGAGAGTCCCCTCGTGGACTTTCATCCGGAGGCACACCGAAAGGAGCACTCCCTGGACATCCAGGTGCCCTTCCTGCAAGTGCTCTTCCCCGAATCGCCGCCCCCCATTCTTCCCCTTCTGGTGGGCCATCTGGAAGAGGAGGACTATCCGGAACTGGCTCGGTGCCTTCATACGCTCCTTGATAAGGAAACGCTGCTTGTAGTAAGTTCCGATTTTACACACTACGGCCCGCGGTTCGCGTACGTTCCCTTCCCTCACGAGGCCGGGGTCGGGGAGAAGATCCGGCACCTCGACGACGGGGCTCTCGAGGAAATCCGCGACTTGGACCCACGGGGCTTTCTCGCCTACCAGAAGGCGACGGGGATCACCGTATGCGGCAAACGTCCGATCGCCCTGCTCCTGCAGCTTCTGCCGGAAGACAGTCGAACCGAAATCCTCGCATACACGACCTCAGGGCGGCTGACAGGAGACTACCGCAACTCGGTGAGCTACTGCTCCATTGTCTTTACGCGCCCCGGCCTCTGGGGTCCGGAGGCTGCCGCGAGCCGTTCCAGCCGGGGGAGAGGAAGGACGATGAAAAGCAAGCAACAGCCTTCCGTCGCACCGGGAGCGAAACAGGAGCCGTTGAGCGCTTCCGAAAAGGCCACCCTGCTCAAGCTTGCAAGAGACACGGTGGAAGGATACGTCAGGAACCGCAGGACAGCGGATCCTCAAGGCGGTGAATACCAGATCACTCCGGCCCTCCGTGAGCGCCGGGGCGCCTTTGTTACCCTGAAGGCTCACGGCAAGCTGCGCGGATGTATCGGTTATATCCAGCCCGTGGAACCCCTCTTCGAAGCGGTTCAACAGAACGCCATCAATGCCGCGACGCGGGATTCACGTTTCTCTCCGGTCCGGCCTGAAGAGCTTGCGTCGATCGAAGTCGAGATTTCCGCCCTGACGCCTCCGGCACCCGTCCCCTCCCACGAGGATATCATCCTCGGCAGACACGGCATCATCCTGGAGAAGGGCTCCCGGAAGGCCGTGTTTCTCCCCCAGGTCGCGCCGGAACAGGGTTGGGATCTGCCGGAGACTCTCCGTCATCTCGCCCTGAAGGCGGGGCTTGCCGGCGGCGACTGGCAGGATCCGGATACGGAGTTTCTCGTCTTCACCGCAGAGGTTTTTGAAGAGGAATAAGAAAGGAGCGAAACAGGCTTGACTCATGAACCGGCCAAAGGCTTGACGGTTGTGATCCCCGCCTACAACGAGGAGAAGGGGATCCGGGGAGTGGTGGACCGCATCCTCGCCGCACTGAAGGAAACGAGTGTGCCTCATGAGATCATCGTGGTGGACGACGGCTCCAGGGACCACACCGTCGAGGCCCTCCGGGAGATGCCGGTCACGGTGCTCCGGCACGAGATCAACCGGGGGTACGGAGCCGCAATCAAGACCGGAGTGCGGGCCTCGCGGTACGGGCACGTCTGCATCGTCGATGCGGACGGGACGTATGAAGAGAAAGACCTGCCGAAGCTGATCGAACACATGGAACAGTACGACATGGTCGTGGCCGCCCGGACCGGCAAGGGCGCCAAGATCCCCATGATCCGTAGGCCGGCCAAGTGGATCCTGAACCTGCTGGCCAACTTCCTCTCCGAGACGCACATCCCGGATCTGAACTCCGGGTTTCGCATCTTTGACAAGACGGCGGCCAAGAACTTCTTCAACATCCTCCCGTCCAGCTTTTCCTTCACCTCCACCCTTACCATGGCGCTGCTGACGAACGGGTATTCCATCAAGTACATCGAATCCCACTACAAGACGAGAAAGGGCAAGTCGAAGATACGCCCGATCCAGGACACGGTGAACTTCTTCGCCCTCGTCGTCCGAACCGCCCTGTATTTCGCACCCTTGAAGATTTTCATCCCCTTGAGCCTCTCCATGATCGGACTGAGT
Source organism: uncultured Thermodesulfobacteriota bacterium (assembly GCA_964479535.1). Classification (GTDB taxonomy): domain Bacteria; phylum Desulfobacterota; class DSWW01; order DSWW01; family DSWW01; genus S015-6. The sequence goes on along the minus strand of CAYZMM010000002.1, from coordinate 337,591 downwards.
TTCCTGAAGATGATCCTCATCGACATCCTGCTCATCCAGAACATGACGGACTCGACGCTCTTTCTCTTATTGGCCGGCATTCAGGTCGGCATGCTCGGCCTCCTGGCCGATCTGATCGACAAGCGGAGTACGCCTACGGCCAAGGACGATTAGGGCCCTGCCATGCACACAGCCAAGCCCCTGATCCTCCTGAAGATCGGCGGATCCGTCATCACGGACCGGGAAGACGAGCGTCCGCGCTTGCGGGGCGCCCGCCTGGGGAGGCTCGCCAGAGAGATCGCCGAAGGCTGGCGACCGGCGGAAGCCCGTCTGGTCATCATCCACGGGGCCGGCTCCTACGGCCACCCGATCGTACGCAGGACCGGCATTCATCAAGGAATCCGTGACGGCGATCAGCGCAGGGCCATGGGGGAAACCCAGAGGCTGCAGAGCGAACTGAACGCTCACGTCGTGCGGCACCTCCTGCAGGCAGGGTTACCCGCCTTTCCGTGTCAGCCCTCCGCCAGTGCGGTCATGGATGCGGGCGATCTCATCTCCCTGGACACGGAGGTCCCGGAAGGCCTCTTGGGCATCGGGATGGTGCCGGTACTGAACGGTGTGCCCGCCTACGACCGCCGGCAGGGGTGTTCCATCCTGTCCGGGGATCAGGTTGCCGGTTTCCTCTACCGACGCCTCGGCGGAGACCGAATTCTCCATGGGACCGATGTAAAGGGGATCTACACGGCCGACCCCTCGCAGGACGCGAAGGCGGAATTCTGTCCTCTCGTGGATTTGGGGGACGCGTCCGGTCTGCCAGAGGGCGTCACCGGCTCCAGGGTGACCGACGTGACGGGAGGCATGCGGAAGAAGCTCGAGGAGATGCGGACCGCCGGTGCGGGGGGTCAGGTTTTCGACGCCACGGTCAGAGGAAACGTGCGCCGTGCGCTTCGAGGAGAGATCGTGGGAACCCGCATTGAAGGGGCTTGACACACGACAGCCGGCACGGCGGAACCGGTCACCTCGGCTCCTCTACGGCGGTCAGCGGAACACAGAAGGCCGGATAGCCCAGCCGTTCCAGCCCGCCCACCATCGCCTCTCCTGCACGTCGATCCTCCACCAGCGCCAGCATGCATCCTCCGCCGCCGCCGCCGGTCAGCTTCGCACCCAGAGCCCCCTGTTGCAGGCAAAAGGCAACCATCTCGTCGAGCGTCTCATTCGACACGCCCACGCGCTGCAGCATGGCGTGCCCGCGATTCATCAGGGTGCCCAGCCCACTGCCGTCTCCTTTTTCGAGGGCAGACCGTGCATCGCGGCTCAGGCCCGCGGCGTCCTGGAGAAGCCTCGAAAAGAGCTCGGGCCGCGCCTCCCTGAAGCGTGCAACCCTCTCCACCTCCACACGGGTTCGGGAAGGCGTGCCCGAGTTCGCGATGACCAGCCACAGAGGCGCGGGGTCGATCCGAATCCATTCCCACACCGGGGGTTCTCCTCGCCGAAACCAAAGAGGCCGCCCGTAGGTTGCCACGGTGTTGTCGATTCCGGATGGGTTGGCCGCGAAGACCTTCTCCCCTTCATAGGCGAACCGGTTGACCTCCTCGTCCGTGCATGCACAGCCCAGGGCCTCGCCCAGGGCTCGGGCGAGGGCGACGCAGAACCCGGCGCTCGAGCCCAGCCCCCCCCATCCCGACAGATCCTCGGAGCACCGGATCTGGAAGTTTCTGTCGGTCTCCGACAGACCCATCGCCCCGATGACACGGCGAACCGCCTCGACCCTGTCCGCGTCTTCACCATTCCGGACATCCTTCCCGGACGCGTCGCGGACGACGACTCTCCTTCCCGTGCCGCGAACTGCGGTCACCGTGACGCTCACCGGGAAGAAGACGGGCACCGCGATGGCGGGCACGCCGTACACCACGAAATGCTCGTTCACGAGAATCGCCTTCCGGCAACCCTGGCCTCTCCCTTCGGCAGCGCTCGGCCCTTGCACCCGCCCCCCTTCGATCTCGTGGTCGGATTGACCCTTGGAGATACCGTATGCTACCATTTTCGTTCAATTTCTTTACACAGACTAGCGCATCTGATCCGAAAAGAGAAACGCGCGCGACCTGCAAGATGTTCTCCCTCAACCCTGGCCTACTGCCCACTTCCGGCGGCGACGCAGACGATGGGCGAACCCCGATAGCATCATGACAAGACAAACGAAACACGCAGGAATCCTCTTTTCCTCTTGCCTGCTGCCGGCTCTCCTTCCCGGAATCGCTCATGCCTACATCGGGCCGGGGGCCGGATTCGCCTTTATCGGATCCTTCTTCGTCTTCTTCCTCGCCTTCTTCTTCGCCTTTCTCGCCGTTCTCTCCTGGCCGGTCCGTTTCCTGCTCCGCCTTGGACGAGCCCGGGGGCGGCGCAGCCGTGAGAGCGGAATCGAGAAGGCGGTGGTGATCGGGTTCGACGGCATGGAACCCTCCCTCGTGGAGCGGTTCATGGAGGAAGGTCATCTGCCCGGTTTTGCCCGATTGCGTTCCGAGGGAACCTATCGCCCCCTCGAAAGCACCCTGCCTCCCCTGTCGCCCGTTGCGTGGTCCACCTTCCAGACCGGAGTGGAACCGGGCAAGCATTCGATCTTCGACTTCCTGCATCGCAACCCGAAGAACTACATGGGCGAGCTCTCCTCCGCTCGGATCCACTCCAGCAAGAAGGCACTCCGGTTCGGCAAGTTCCAGCTGCCTCTCGCCAAGCCGACCCTTCGAGGGCTCCGGCGATCGCAGCCTTTCTGGAAGCTCCTGGGCGAAGAGGGGATCCAGAGCATGATCCTCCGCGTGCCCATCACCTTCCCGCCGGAGCGGTTCAATGGAATCAGCCTCTCCGCCATGTGCGTCCCCGACCTTCGCGGCACCCAGGGAACGTTCAGCTATTACACGACACGCCCGCAGGAGGAGGGTCTGAAGACCGGGGGCCAGGTCATCCCGCTCGAGCCGAAGAACGGGAGCGTCCGAACCTGGATCACCGGACCGGTCCATCCCTTCCGCAACCAGGAGACCGAGCTGAAGGCCCCCTTTCTCCTTCGACTCCTTGAGGAGTCGGTTCGGCTGGAGATCAACGGGACGAGTTACGAACTGCGACCCGGAGATCACAGCCCCTGGATCCAGGTGGTGTTCCGGGCCGGCCCGATCAAGATCCGGGGCATCGTCCGGTTCTATCTGCGATCGGTCGGACCGCACCTGGACCTCTACATGACCCCGGTGAACATCGATCCTGCGAACCCTTCCCTGCCCATCTCGTACCCGAACACCTACTCCGTCTATCTGGCGAAGAGGTTCGGTCCCTACGCCACGCTCGGCCTCGCCGAGGACACGTGGGCCCTGAACGAGGGCGTGCTCGACGACACATCCTTCCTGGAACAGTGCTACGAGATCCACCGGGAACGGGAAGAAATGTTCTGGGACGCCATGGACCACCTTCGCAGGGGACTGCTGGTGTGCGTATTCGACATCACCGACCGGACCCAGCACATGTTCTGGCGTTACGAGGACCGCCGGCATCCCGGACACCCCGAAGACCCTCCCGAACCGCTGCGGGACATCTTCCGGAAGGTGTATCAGAGGGCGGACAAGCTCGTGGGCCGGGTCCTGGACCGCATCGATTCCGACACCCTGCTGATCGTGATGTCGGATCATGGATTCCGCTCTTTCCGTAGGTGCTTCAACGTGAACGCCTGGCTGCGCGAAAACGGATACCTCCGCTTCCTGCCGGACCGGGAACCGGGGGAGTGGTTCGACGGGGTGGACTGGTCGCGGACCCGAGCCTTCGCCGTAGGGCTTGCCGGGATCTACATCAACCAGAAGGGCAGGGAACGACACGGCATCGTGGCGCCCGGGGCGGAAACGGAACAGCTCAAGACGGAAATCATCGCGAAGCTGAAGGGCCTCGAGGATCCGGACACCGGGGAGACGGCGATCCTGGACGTGACGGACACCCGAGAGGCCTACAAGGGCCCCTACAGGGACAACGCCCAGGACCTGATCATCGGGTACAACGAAGGATACCGAACCGCATGGGAGTCGGCCACCGGAAGGGCAGGCCCGAGGGTCTTCTACGACAACACGAAGCGATGGAGCGGAGACCATTGCATGTCACCGACCCGGGTGCCCGGGGTCTTCTTCTCCAACTTCAAGTTCGCGGCCCACGACCCGTGCATCGCGGACATGGCCCCCACCCTTCTGAGCGCCTTCGGGGTGGATCCTCCGGAATACATGGATGGAAGGGTTCTGCCGTTAGAGGGGCACTGAACCGGTCGGCGCAGGGCGACGTCCGGCGTCTGTCCGGAACGAAGAGGAGCGAAAGGGAACCATGCCCAAGATCAAGATCGATAAGGAACTGATGCGGAAGATCAAGCGCTACGCGAAGATCGCGGGATACTCCTCGGAAGACGAATTCATCGTTCATACCCTTGAGAAGGCGATGGCCCAGCTGGACGAAACGGATTCGGCGGAAGAGATCAGGAAGAAGCTCCAGGGTCTCGGCTACATATCATAGTGCGGCTGTGCCGCAAAAGGGATCAGGGGTCAGGGATCAGGGGCCAGGCCACGCGCCCCAGCTGCGCCTTGGATCCAGAAAGGGCTGTTCGACAAAGGTGGTAAGGTTGCAGCAGATCCTGAACAGTTTCTATGGAGTTCTGTTCTCTCCTTTCGAGGAGAGTGCGCCGATATGGCCCATGCTGTGGGTGTCCGTCCTCACGGCCGTAGCGGTGCTTCTGGTCTACAAGTTTCTCTCCCCTCAGAGAGCCATCAAAGCGGTGAAGGAACGCGTCAAGGCACACATCCTCGAGATCAGGATCTTTCAGGAAGACCCGGTTCTGATGGGAAGGGCGGTACGTGCCGCCCTGGCCGCAAACCTGAAATACCTGAGCCTCAACCTGAAGCCTTTCGTGATCGTCTTTCTGCCCATCTTTCTTCTGCTGGTACAGATGGAGGCGCGGTTCGGCTATCGTCCTCTTCTGCCGGAGGAGTCGGCCGTGTTGCGCACCTTCTGGCGGCCTGCGCCTCCCGGGGCAGAGCGCTCTCCACCCGCCCTATTGCCCGGAGAAGGCACGTCGATCGAGAGTCCACCCGTCCGGATCGGGAAGGGGACCGAAATCGACTGGAAGATCCGGGTGAAACGGGCAGGTGCCGCAACCCTATTCCTGGCCTCGGGGGACGAACGGGTCCCGATCCAGGTCACCGTATCGGAGAAGATGCGGCCCGTGTCTCCGAGGCACGTGCCGGCAGGCGCCATCGATCTGCTCTGGTATCCCGCGGGCCAGCCTCTCCCGCCGGGAGGGGATCTTCTGGCTGCGGAGATCGCCTATCCACGACGGGATTTCCGGCTCTTCGGCCGAACCGTGCACTGGGTCTGGCCGTTCCTGGCCCTCAGCCTTCTCGCCGGGTACCTCCTGAAGGGAGTCTTCCGGGTACAATTCTGAAACAACGGTTCTTTTTTGACAGCGCTCTCTCCGGCTGCTAACGTCCTTGGGTAGGAGGGGCTGGCGGCTTCAAGGGCCCTGGACATGCCGGGTTCCGGGAGAGGTTCGGAAATGGACGAAACGCGACCGAAAGATGGAGGGCAGGAGCGGGAGGCAGGAAACCAGGGAGCCGGAAAGGTGAACTGGTGGGGAATCTTCGGCTTGCTCTGCGGGATCGGCTCGGCATACTTGTCTTTGAGGATCTTTTTCGAAGCGATTACCCTGTTGGGGAAGGGGCCTTGACGGGCGGACGCCCAAGGATCATTCAGGAGACCCTTCCTGCTCTTCAACGTCGACCGGGACCGAGGACCGTCAGACAGCACGCACACTATGTTGAAGCAAAAAGCAACGGTTTTCAGACGAGTCAACGTCATTCTCGATCTTGTCGTGACCTGCCTTTCCCTGGTTGCGGCCGTACTCGTCTACAATGCGGTCTTCTCCCCGGCTCTGCCGTTCCTTGACCAGCTCAAACGGTACATCCCGGGCCTCTACTTCGTCCTCCCCGTCTGGTACATTCTCTTCCGCATCAACGGAATGTACGAATCCCGCCGGCTGGACACGGTTCCGCGGGTGGCCTGGATCGCCATGTGGTCCGTCGGGGAGGGGATCACCCTGCTGATCCTGATCAGCTACTTCCTGCGGATTACCGACATCAGCCGTCTCTTCGTGGTTCTCTTCGGTATCATCAACGTCGTTCTCATCGTGCTGGTACGCATCGTCCTGAAGGAATCCCTCCACAGCCTCCGATCGAAAGGGTACAACTTCCGCCGAATCCTGATCGTCGGAACGGGCACTCGCGCCAGATCCGTTGCCGAAAAGCTGCATGCCCATCGAGAGTGGGGCATGGTCGTTTACGGTTTTCTGTCCCAGACCCCGGAGGAGGTGGGAAAACAGCTGGACGACGGCCGTGTGATCGGCACCCTGGAGGATCTTCAGGAAGTCATCTCCACCAACCCGATCGATGAGGTGCACATCGCCCTCCCGCTTCTCAACCTGGACACCATCACCTCCATGCTGGAGATCTGCGAGGAACAGGGGATCCGTACGCGCGTCATGATGGATCTTTACTCCCCGACCATTTCGCAGGTGCATCTCGAGGATTTTCGCGGGACTCCCATGCTCACGTTCACCGCCTCCCCCATGGAAACGTGGGAGATGGTCCTCAAGGAAACGATCGACCGCGTGGGCGCCTTTACGATGATTCTGCTCCTCTTCCCTCTGTTCCTCTTCCTTTCGTTCTGTGTGAAGGTCACGTCCAAGGGGCCTGTCTTCTTCGTACAGGAGCGGGTGGGCCTCCACAAGCGAAGGTTCCGAATTTACAAGTTCCGGACCATGGTCCACAACGCAGAGGAGCTTCGGGAATCCCTGGAGGAGAGAAACGAGCTTTCCGGGCCCGTCTTCAAGATCAAAGACGACCCTCGATGCACGTTCGTCGGAAGGCTTCTTCGGAAAACGAGTCTGGACGAGCTCCCGCAGCTGATCAATGTTCTGAAGGGGGAGATGAGCTTCGTGGGCCCGCGGCCGCCTCTGCCTTCCGAGATCACGAAGTACGAACCCTGGCAATACAGAAGACTGAGCATGAAGCCCGGGATCAGCGGTCTGTGGCAGGTGAGCGGTAGGAACGAGGTGGATTTCGAGAGGTGGATGAAGCTGGACCTTCAGTACATCGACAACTGGTCCCTGAAGCTCGACTTCATCATCATCCTGCGCACGCTGCCCGCCGTGCTCCTCGGCCGCGGCGCCTCTTGAAGGAGGCCGACAGCAGGCAATCGCTTTCGTTCACCCCGGGGCCTCTCCTTCGCTGCTGTCCGGTGTTCCGTCTACGATTTGCTTGGGCTCCGTCTCCCTCTCCCCCTACAAAGTCGCCCGGCGCAAATCTCCGACGGAACACCGGACAGCAGCGAAGCACCCGACCCATGGCGAAGGGCACCAGCGGACGTCTGCCAAACGGCTTTCTTCAGAGGCCATGTGACTCGGAGCGAAGTCGCCTACGGCAGCATCTTCGGCAGGTCGCTGAAACAGTGCCGGCGAGAGATGTACAAGAAGGTCCATGTAGATATCAAGCCTACGCTGTAGACCCCAACGATTGAAGCTGAGGGATTGCCACGCTTCGCTCGCAACAAGCGCAGCAGATGGGCCCTTCGTACTCCATCTCAACAATACGGTGGCATTCGGATGCCGATCCATCCCGGCAGGCTGCGTTGCTCGTCGGTTAAATACGCCCGGTATTCGCCCTCCTCGCGCCTTGCCTGCCGGGCGCCTCGGCATCCTCGGTGCGTCACCGTATTGTTGAGATGGAGTACTTAGGAATTCTCGTCCGGGTCAGGCGATCTCCTGGAAGAGCCTCCCCCATTTCGTACCCATCATCTGCTCCACGCGCCGCTTACCAACAAAGGGGTACCATATCCCGTCGTAGTAGGTCCGAGAGGCGAGATACGACCAGGGCACGACGGGGGTACGCAGCAGCGCCCTCTCAAAAGGCTTGAGCAGCCCGTGGTAGATCATCTTCTGGCCGCGACTCGCGAAGTTGTCGGTGCTCTTGAACCGCCAGTTCACCTTGGAGACATCCTCCCCCACGATCTCGATCTCACGGAAGTCCCCGCAGCCGAGCCCCTTTTCGTGGGCGAGCCGGATGAAGTCCAGAGACAGGGGATCGAAGCCCATCATGTGGGCCGCCACGGCATCGATGGCAACCATGTCACCGCTTGCAAGGATCAGGTCCTTCTCGTAGGGAATCATGGCCCTCGGCCCGGCCCCATCGCCGACAAAGGTCCCGTCCATCACGGCAAAGAGACCGGAAAAGATCTCCTTCTGAATCGTCAGGAGGTCCACCAGGGTTTCGTGAATCGTCGCATGGGCCCAGTGCCGCTCGTGGTGCAGCAGGGCACCGAAAGCGTTCTTCATCGCACCGGTCATGGTGGTGAATACGTGGGTCTTGACCGTGGGCAGATGGAGGATGTTCTCTTCGAGGAACCTCTTCGGGATGTAGATCCCTTCTGGAAAAACATCGTTCAGGGTGAGCATTTCTCCCTTCGGCTCGTAGCGGATCCACTCCCCCTGCTGGATCAGCTGCCGAAACTCGCTCAGATTCTCCGGCTGAAGGTGTACGTTCTCCAGCCCGTGCTTCCCCACGACGATCTGTTTCTGCTTGTTGTTGACCTCACCGATCTTCCCGTCTACGACCACCGTCCGGTTGTGGCATCCGTACAGATTCTCCCTGGGCACCCCGTCCTCCAGCAGCTTCTGGATCACTCCTTCCAGCTGCCAGGGTGTGGTCGAGCAGCCCGGATAGAAGATCTGCCAGGAAACGTTGATCTTGAGGCAGATCTTCTTGTCCATGGCAAAGAACTTGTCGTAGTCCGCCATGTCCATAAGCTTCTTGTAGTCCTGAACCACCGTTTCCGGTTGGGTCTTCAGGACCGCGACCTTCGCTCTGGCCATCGGCTCGGCTCCTCCTTCTCAGGTGCTTCGGGTCGATCTCGGTGCGTCCCTAAAACAGGCACGACCGCGTGACTCGGGTGAATTTTCAAATTGTGTCGGTTTGTGGTACTAACTAGATTTCAGGATACCGAGGCCCCTTCGAAAGGTCAATCAAAGGGCCTCTGAAAGACGATGCAGAGGCCAGGCAGAAGCGATGGTCATTGAATGCCCAGGATGCCATGAAACCTACACGGTGGACATGCCCTCGGTCGCTCCGGACGGCATCGAGATCCACTGCAAGAACTGCAACAGGACCTTTCTGATCCGGCCCCACGGCGCCCAGCGGCCCCCGGGGTCGCCTGCGGGCCCGCCTTCTCCCACACACCCCCCGACCCCCGCCACCGAGGAGGAACCATCCCCGCTCTTCCCTACGGAAGAGGAGACCGGTACGGACCTCGATCCGTCCATCTTTCTCCAAAGGGACGAGATTCCATACGCCATCGTCCGGGCCTACGAGGAGATCGGCCGGGTCCCGACACCGGCCGCGATCCCGGCTCCGGTTCCGACCACGGCCCCCTTGGATGAGCCGGACGGATCCTGGTCTATCCCCGAGATCGACGAGCCCCTGGACGAGGAGGCGAACGACGTGCTCCTCGACCCTGGGGGCGTGGACGATGCCTCGGAACTGACGGGTTTGGGCGGAAGCGACTACTTCTCCACACCCTACCCGCTGGGCCAGGACATGGTGGTCGGCAGGAAGCGGCCGAAACGCCGGCTTCGTCTCTGGATCGGGGTCGCCCTGGTCGCGGTGCTGATCGCGGCGCTCGGGTTTCTTGCCAGCCGGTGCGCAACGCAGGTCTCATGGCAGGAAGTGAAGCAGCTCGGCCAGCGGGCCCTGGCCGCCCTGCCGCTGGGCAACCTCGAGTCCGGGAAGATCCAGATCTCCGACCTGAACGGGCGCTTTCAGGACCGGGCTGGAAAGGGGCCTTCGGTCTTCGTCATCGAAGGGAAGGTGACGAATCGCTACAAGAGCCCCTGCCATTCGATTCAGGTGAAGGGGACTCTTTTCGACGAACGGGGGAATCCTGCCGCGGAGGAGATCGTGTACTGCGGCAACGTACTCACGGCAGCGGAGATCAAGACCTCTTCCCGCAAGAAGATCGAACAGAGCCTTCAGAACGCTTACGGATCGACACTCTCCAATTTCAACATCGAGCCCGGCAAGTCGGTCCCATTCATGCTCATCTTCTTCGATCCCCCCGCGAAGCTTTCGGAATTCAGCCTCGAGGTCCACGAGTACTCCCTGCAGGACCAGAGCGGCGAGTGAGCCTGGGAGAGGCTGTTGAAAAAGTCCCATCTGCGGCGCATGTTGCGAGCGAAGCGTGGCAATCCCCCAGCTTCACGGTAATTGCACGGTAATTGGGGACAGCCACCGATTTCCTCGCTGTTGCAACCGTCAATTCGGGCCGGGGAAATCGGTGGCTGGCCCCAATTACGCCCCCGATTTGAAGCGGCGTACATTTGCACCCGTATTTCCTGGACAGGGCACCAGGCTCACCCTCCCTTGGTCTTCTCCTCGGAAGGGGCGTTCTTCTCCTCGATTTCCTTGCTCGGAGGCGTGATGTCGATCTCGTCCGGCTCTCGCGTCGCCTTCTTGAAGTTTTTGATGCCCTTTCCGAGCGCGCCCCCGATTTCCGGCAGCTTCCCCGCACCGAAGATCACCAGGATGATGAACAGGATGATGACAAGCTCCGTCGGGCCGACTCCGCCAAGCATTTCCTTCTCCCTCTTTACCACCAGGTAGGTGCAGCCAAGACAAGCCTTCCTGCTTCAATTGTAGTAAGGCCCGGCCCGATTTGCAAAACCTTCATCCGAACCTCCCGAATCGACCGGAAGATACCGTGTCCAGGCAGCTACAGCAGACGGCTTCCGCAGTACACGGGCTATCCCGCCTGCCGCGGGCCCAGAGCCCTGGCGAGCAGATCCTCGCCCTCTTTCCGTGCCAGCCCCTCCACACGGAACTGTTTCCGCCCCGAGGACTGCCCCTTTTCGATCGAAACGCTGGAGGCAGGCACCCTCAACAGCCTGGCGATCAGGCGGCAGCAATGCCGGTTCGCTTCCCCCCGTTCCGGAACGGCCCTCACCTGCATTTCCAGAAACCCTTCCCTGCCCCATCCCAGGATCCGATCCTCCCTTGATTTGGGCTTCACGCGGACCCAAAACGTAAAGGCCTCCCCGCGGTGCTTTCCCCCGGACTTCTTCTTCAAGCCCCTCCTCCTCTCCACCATCGACGACGGCTCCCTTGCAAAACGCGTCCTAGCATCCTGTCCCAGAAATAAGGGTGCACAGATAGGGCGCTTCAACGCTGGGGCGTAATTGGGGACAGCCACCGATTTCCTCAGCCCTGATGGACGGTTGGCGCAGTGAGGAAATCGGTGGCTGTCCCCAATTACAGCACGACTCTCTGTAAAGCTATTTCTGGGACAGGACACTAGAGCGAAAGCTCCTCGGACCTGCGGGTCGCCATTTCCACCGCCTTGGTGAAGGCGGCGCGCACCGCCCCCTCCTCGAGCGCCTTCAGGCCCGCCACCGTGGTGCCTCCCGGGGAAGAGATGATTTCCCTCAGGACCGCGAAAGGCTTCTCGAGCTCGCTGGCCATGCCGACGCTTCCCCGAACCGTCTGCAGAGCCAGGCGACCGGCCACATCGCGAGACAGCCCGAGGTAGACCCCTGCGTCGGTCAGGGCTTCCAGAAAGAGGAAGACGTAGGCAGGCCCGCTGCCGCTCAAGCCGGTCACGATGTTCAGGTGATCCTCTTTGTCCACCACCACCGTCGCCCCGACCGAATCGAAGATCCGAAGGGCGATCTTCTTCGCCTCTTCCCCGATTCTCGGTCGAAAATAGAGGCCCGTCGCGCTCTGCCCCACCAGGGCGGCCGCATTCGGCATGGCGCGCACGATCTTTCCCGCTTTGCCCGATCGCTCCCGGATCCAGCCCGTTGTGATTCCTGCGGCGACGCTGATGACGATCGTCCGGGCGGAGAGATGGGGGCCGATCTCCTCCAGGACAGGCGCGATCTCCTGGGGCTTGACGGCAAGAAGACACACGTCCGATCCGGAAACGACCGGCACGTTCTCCTTGTTCGCCCGGATCCCGTACTCCCTGCGCAGAGCGGACCTTCGGCGTCCGTCCGGCTCCCCTACTTCGATCTGCCCGCGCGTGTAGGTCCCGGAATCGAGCATGCCCCTCACCAGGGCCTCGGCCATCCTGCCTCCGCCTATGAAGGACAGGCGGAGCGAACCTTTTCCTTTCTTCGTCATGTCATTCCTCACAGCGATCAGGGATTCCGCGGCCCCAGCAGGGCCGTTCCGATTCGCACCAGCGTGGCCCCTTCCTCCACCGCCACTTCGAAGTCACCCGACATTCCCATGGACAACTCCCTCAGCTCGGCACCCCGGGGCACCAGAGCCTGGAGACGATCCCGCAGCCTTCGCAGCTCGGCGAAGTAGGGCCTCGCCCCTTCCGGATCATCGAAGAAAGGCGGCATGGTCATGAGCCCGACGCAGCGGAGGTTCTCGCAGCCGGCCACCTCTTCGATGAGCCCCCGGACCTGTTCCGGGTCGGCCCCGGACTTGGTGGCCTCCTCGGCAAGATCGACCTGAACCATGACATCCAGCCTCTTCCCATCTTCGCGGGCGCACCGCTGCAACTCATGAATGATCTTCCCGCGATCCACGGTCTCGATGACATCAAAGATCCGGACCGCCTGTCTCGCCTTGTTGGTCTGGAGATTTCCGATCATGTGCCAGTGGACGGGCGTCCGGATCTGCCCCTTCAGGTTCCGGGCCTCCTGCACATAGTTCTCTCCCAGCATCTCCACTCCGGCGTCCACCGCCTCCCGAATCCTCTCCACCGGCACGCGTTTCACCGCCGCGACGATACGGACATCGGATGGGTCGCGTCCCGACCTGAGGGCGGCTTCGGCAATCCGTTCCCGGATGCCTTCCATTCTTTCCCGGACCGTAAGATCCATCCCTTCCTCCCCTTATCGGATTCCGTACGTGAGGAACAGCTCTCTGAGCCGCTCCGTTGGAAGCCCGACCACGTTGGAATAGGATCCTTCGATCCTGCGGACGAAGCGGCCCGCATGCCCCTGAATCGCATACGCCCCGGCCTTGTCAAGAGGCTCTCCCGTCTGGACGTACGCCTCCAGTTCCGCCGGCCCGATCTCCTTCATCCAAACCCGGGTTCGCACCGCCTCGACGCAGCGCACGGCCCGCACGGTATTCAACAGGCAGATCCCGGTAATGACCTCGTGCTGCCGACCCTGAAGCAACGCGAGCATGCTTCGCGCGCGCTCGGCGTCTTCCGGTTTTCCGAGGACCCTCTGTTCAAGGACCACGATCGTGTCGCCCGCCAGCACCCAACACGCGCCGTCTCCGTGATCCAGGGCTTTCGCGACGGACTCCGCCTTCTCACGTGCCACCCGCAGTACGAAAGCCTCCGGAGTTTCTCCTGCTTGCTGCTCTTCCACGATCTCGCTCGGCACGATTCGGAAGGACCCTGCGATTTCCTTCAGCAGCCTCGCCCGCCGCGGAGAGCCGGATGCCAGTATCAGCTCCGTCATGCAATACCCCGTCCCGTGGGGATTTCCCGGCACGAAACCGGATACCGGCAGGGCCGTAGCGCCGGATGCACGTCCATGCTTCTCCCTCGAGGGTCTGTACAGGCGATGGATCCGTCGAATCAGAGGGCTACCCGTTTTATGACAAATGGGAATCAGGGTTGTCAATCGAGGAACGCGTAAGGGGCTTCCGTCTTGACCAGATAGAATCACTGTGGTAGCTTCAAGTGGAGAAGTTCCCCCGATGCACAACGTTCTTCACTTCGGATTCGGCAACGATGAAAACCCTCACAGTCAAGTCGACGAGCCGCGAGGATTTCGTAGACGTCACCTCCCAGGTCCAGCAGATCGTGGGGGCATCGGGAATCCGAACCGGTTCCTGCCTGCTCCACGTCCCCCACACCACGGCCGCGGTCACCGTGAACGAGGGGGCGGACCCCTCGGTCCCCTCCGACATACTGGCCTACCTTGCCGACCGCGTACCGCACCGGGGGCCTTATCGACACGCGGAGGGCAACTCGGACGCTCATATCAAGAGCACGCTGGTAGGCGCGTCCCTGGTCCTTCCCGTGGAAGACGGCAGGGTCGTGCTCGGCACCTGGCAGGCGATCTTCTTCTGCGAATTCGACGGCCCCCGAAGCAGGCGACTCCATGTTCAGATCGCCGGCGACAACGAGACGTAGGGCGGGACAGACCGGAAGAACAGGAGAGAGTCAACGTGGCAAAAAAGAAGAAGGAAGACACAGAGTCCGGATCGGCAAAGCTGATCAAACGATACGGGAACCGGAAGCTCTACGACACGCAGCAGAGCCGCTATGTCACACTGGACGAGATCTCCCGGATGGTGCGCAAAGGAGAAGACATTCGGGTGATCGACAACCGAAGTCAGGAAGACATGACGGCCGTCACGCTCACGCAGATCATGCTCGAGGAGCAGAAGAACAAGAACAACATTCTCCCGCTGTCCCTTTGCAAGAATCTGATTCAGGAGGGGGGCGATTGTCTTTCAGACCTGTTGCACAAGGGCAGAGAGTCTCTCAATACGATGCGAGTGGAAGCGGAAGAACATATCGGAAGGCTGATCGAAAAGGGATACGACCACAAGATCGAGGGCGCACACCTCCTGAAGGACTGGTTCACCAACCCGCAGAAGACCCTCGATCTCATCCAGAAGAAGATCGATGATCGCATACGCTTCTTCTTCCATCATCTGACCGGACTGGATGAGCTGGAGAAGCAGCTCCAGAAGCTGGAAAGCCAGCTCGGTCACCTGGAAGAACGGCTCTCCAGGCAGAGCCGATGAGAAGGGTGAAACCGACTCCGGGAGGGCCGCGACCCGGAAGCGCGCGACCATGTCACCGGCGGCTCAGTACGCCTCGCCCCGCCAAGGGAGTTCCACCCCGCCCACGCCTCGAGGATCCGACCGATTGACAAGGAGTTTTTCTCTCTGCTAGGGATGTTCTTCTGCTCTTCTGGACCTTGAATGATCTCATCCACGAAAGGTCGTCGGCCCCCGCAATGAAAACCTCAGGGCTTCTGGAAAAAAGGCTGCTGATCGTCTCGGGAAAGGGCGGCGTTGGAAAGAGCGTGGTCGCATCCACACTTGCCTGGATGGCGGCCCAGCGGGGCAAACGAACGCTCCTCGTGGAATTGGACACCGTTGCGTCCGTCGCCCGGATCTTCGGGAAACCGAAAGGAGACGGTTACCGCGAAACGCCCCTGGCGGAGAACCTTTCCTCCTTCTACGTTGAAGGGAAATCCGGCCTGGAGGAATACCTTTACCTGGTCCTGAAGAGCAGGACCTTTGTCCGCGGGATCGTCCGCAGTCCGATCTATCAGTACTTCGTGAATGTGGCTCCCGGTCTGAAGGAGCTGATGGCGGTCGGCAAGCTCTGGGACCTCGAGCGGAAGCGGGCCCGCGGAAGCGACCGCCCCCACTACGACCTCATCGTCGTAGACACCCCGGCCACAGGCCACGTTGTGTCCTACCTCCAGATGCCCATGACGGCCGCCGACACGGCGAAGGGGTTTGTCCGGAGAGAGGCCAGGAAGGTGGCGGATCTGCTCCAGGATCCTCACAGGACCGCCTTTCACATCGTCACGACACCGGCAGAAATGCCGGTCAACGAGGCGTTGGACCTCCATGACAAGGCCCGTTCCGGGCTGGGGCTGCCGGTGGGACGTCTGTTCGTGAATCAGGTCTATCCGCCCTTCTTCCAGGGTCAGGAGGAAAGAGACTACCAACGATGGAAGGAGGACCTGTATGCGGATGCCGGAACGTATTCCCCGATGTCGAGCCCCTGGGCAGAGAAGGAGAAGGCCGTTCTCGCCTGCGCGGAATCGTGGAGGATCGCCAGGGGGGTGCAGGAAGGGCATCTCAAACGGCTGTTCGACCTCTTCGGAGACCGGACCAGCCTCCTTCCCTTCGTCGCCCTGCCCCGTGCCTCCCTCGACATGATCCGGGCCCTCGCGCGGTCGATCGAAGAGCCGGACGACACGATGAAAGGAAAGGCGATTGCCGGGCTTGGATCTTGAGAACCTGCTCCTGGGCAGGCAGATCATCATCTGCTGTGGAAGCGGAGGTGTGGGGAAGACCACGGTTTCCGCCGCTCTGGGCGTGCAGGCCGCCCTGCTCGGCAGGAAGGTGCTTGCCCTGACCGTGGATCCCGCGAGACGACTTGCGGATTCCCTCGGCCTTTCGGAACTCGGAAACCAGGAGACCCCTGTGCCGGACGACCGCTTCCTGAAGTACGGGAAGAAGCCGGAAGGAAGCCTCCACGCCATGATGCTCGACACGAAGCGCACCTTCGACGAATTGATCGAAAGGTATGCACCCAACGAAGAGGTGGCGGAGAACATCATGGAGAACCAGTTCTACCAGCACCTTTCTTCCGCCATGACCGGTTCCCACGAGTACCTTGCCATGGAGAAGCTCTACCAGATCCACCTCGAAGGCCGGTACGATCTGATCGTGCTGGACACTCCTCCAACGAAACATGCCCTCGATTTCCTGGAAGCGCCGGGCCGGGTGCGTGCCTTCTTCGACCGGAGCATCAGCCAATGGTTTCTCAAACCCTATCTGACCATGGGGAAGTTGAGCCTCAACCTTTTCAACCGGACCGCCGGAACGGTCCTGCGTCTCGTGGAACGCTTCACCGGCGCCGAGTTCCTCCATGATGTATCCGAATTCGTGACCGGCCTGGCCGACTCCTTCGACATCTTTCGAAGCCGAGCCGAGGAGGTGAGCCATGTCCTGCGAGGCAGGCAGACCACGTTTCTGCTCGTAACCGCCACGGACCGGAGCGCCCTGGAGGAGGCGGCCTATTTCTTCGACCGGATTCGCGAGGCCTCCCTGCCCTTCGGCGGGATCATCGCCAACCGGGTGCATGCCTTGCCCTCCGAGGACACGACCCTGGATGCGGCCGGGGACGGGCAGACAGCCCTGGAAGAAGGCGTGTCCTACCTCACCGAGGAACGGGGGCTTTCCCCTTCCGTGGCGCGCCGGCTCATCGAGAACTTCGAGCGGTACTTCCGCCTCGCCCAGAGAGATCGGGAGGTCCTCCAGGCCTTTGGCCGAAGATCGCCCGGGGAAGTTCCGATCCTGACGGTTCCGGCCTTTGATCAGGATGTCTTCGATATGGACGGCCTGCTGCGGATGAACGACCACCTCTTCCCTTCCTCATCTTGATACGAAGAGACCGTTGTGGTAAGGCTTTGCGTCAGAAAGAGATTTCGAGGAGCCTCCATCCCATGCCCTGGGTCACCCTGCTGTTCTGCAACTTCTCCGTCGCCATTCTGAGCATGATCCTCGCCCGGAAGAAGCATCGCCAACCCCTTCCATGGTTCTTCCTCACCCTTCCCTTCGGCGTGCTGGTCATCTTCCTGCTGCTGGCCTTACCCGAAAAACGGGATTCTCAGCTCGGGGGTCCGGAGAGCTAGCGTCCTGTCCCAGAAATGCCTGTACACATTCGGGCGGGGCAAGGATGGCCCAGACCAGGGGAGATCGGTGACTGTCCCCGATCTACCCCCGATCTACCCCGGTCCGCGTGATTTCTGCTCTCGCAAGGGGTTCAACGTTCGTCATAGTATGAAAGGACGCCAGTAAGGGTTATGACGGGAGGACCACTACCCGAGGTCCGCCCTTGGAACCGCAAAAACATCATCATCTGGGACAGGCTCTAGCTAGCCAGCCAGGAATCCAGGTCCCGGAGGGCCCGTTCCGCCTGGGCCCGGCGACGGTCCGTGCGGGAGAGTCGGCGTCCCTCCTCCGGCAGGGAGGGGAAGATCCCGAAGTTCACGTGCATGGGCTGGAAGGTTTCCGGGTCTGCATGGACGATGTAGCGGACAAGGGCGCCCAGGCTCGTGGTCGGGGGGGGCAGAGACAACGGTTCCCCCCTCGACCAGCGGGCCGCGTTCCTCCCCACCAGCAGGCCGGTGGCCGCTGATTCGATGTACCCCTCTACGCCTGTAAGCTGGCCGGCGAAGAAGAGCCTGGGATCCTTCTTCAACTGCAGGGTAGGGAGGAACAGGCGCGGCGCGTTCAGAAAGGCGTTGCGATGCACGCTTCCGAACCGGAAGAAATGCGCGTCTTCCAGACCCGGGATCATCCGAAAGATCCGGTCCTGCTCGGACCGGATCATCTTGGTTTGAAAGCCGACCATGTTCAAGAGGCTTCCGGCCGCATTGTCCCTTCTGAGTTGAACGACCGCATAGGGCCTTCTGCCCGTCCGCGGATCGATGAGGCCCACCGGTTTCATCGCCCCATGGGCCAGGGTTTCGGGACCCCGGGCGGCCAGATCCTCGACGGGCATGCACCCCTCGAAGGGAGGAATCTCCTCGAACGCGCGGGACGCCACCTTCTCCGCCTCCAGGATCTCCTCCACGAAACGGTGATAGGTCTCCCGGTCCATGGGGCAGTTCAGGTAGTCCGCCCCTCCCTTGCCGTATCGGGACGCCCAGTAGGTCTTCTCGAAGTGGATGGAATCGGCGGCCACGATCGGCGCGATCGCGTCATAGAAGTACAGGGCATCCGCACCGGTGACTTCCTGGAGCGCGCGGGCCATCGCGTCCGACGGGAGCGGCCCGGTACAGATGAGCACCGTTTGCGGCCCGGGCGGAATGCCGGTCGCCTCCTCCCGGACGACCCGCACCCCCGCTTCCTCGAGAGCCTTCGTCACCCTGAGAGAAAAGGCCTCCCGATCCACGGCGAGGGCGGAACCGGCCGGCAAGGCCGTCTGTTCAGCCGCCGACATGATCAGGGAACCGAGCCGCCGCATTTCTTCCTTCAGCAGGCCGGCGGCGGTCTCCACGGAACTGGACCGGAAGGAATTCGAGCAGACCAGTTCTGCAAGGGCAGCGGAACGGTGGGCCGGAGAAAACCGGTGCGGCTTCATCTCCACGATCGTCACACCGATCCCCGCACGTCGGACCTGCCATGCGGCTTCGGCCCCGGCCAGGCCGCCGCCTATGATCAGGATGTCCTCAGAGGGCATGTTTCCCCGTCCGATTCACCCGGCGACTTCGCCGATCGATCGCATTCGAGACCGGCTCGAGCCGAGGGGGCCTCTGTTCGGAAAGCCCCTCAGGCCTCTTTCTCGGCTTTCGCTTCCGGCTCCGATTTGACGCCTTTACGGGCCGGGCAGTCCTTGCGACTGCAATAGAGAACCGGGTTTCCATCCTTGTCGACACGGCTCAGCAGGTAGGGGGCCCCGCACGCCTCGCAGGCGGTCGGCACCGGACGATTCGGCACGGAGTTCTTGCACTTCGGATACCGGTCACAGCAGTAGAAGAGACGGCCGTTTCGGCCCGCCCTCTCCACGAACTCCCCCTCTTCGCAACGGTCGCAGGAAACACCCACGCGGTACGGTTTCGCCTCCTTGCACCGCGGGTAGTTGGAGCAGGCCCAGAACCGGTTCCCGGACCTCGCTCTCTTCACGATCAGCTTTCCACCGCACTTCTCGCAAGGCTGCTCCTGCTCTCCCGTCTCCTCGACCGGCGCCTCGCCCGGACGATCCAGCGGCCGGGTGAACCGGCATTCCGGGTATCCGGTGCAGGCGAGAAAGGGACCGTACCGACCGTGCTTGACCCGCAGGGGCTTCTCACATTGCGGGCAGTTCTGGTCCTCGACCGGTTCTTCCTCGCGGATCCGGATCTTGCCGTTCTCGTCCCGATCGAAGGACTTGGCGTTCTTGCAGTCGGGAAAACCGGAGCATGCCAGAAAGGGACCGCCGGCGCTGAATCGGATCACCATCGGCTTGGCGCACTGATCACAAGCGATCTCGGTGGGCGTGCCTTCCTTCCTCACATCGAGCATCTCGCTCTTGGCACGCTCCAGATCCTTCTCAAAGGCCCTGTAGAAGGTGTCGAGCACCTTCAGCCAATCCTGTTTCCCCAGCTCGATCTCGTCGAGGGAGGATTCCATGTTGGCGGTGAACTCCACATTGAGAATGTCCGGAAAGTTGTCGACCAGCAGCCTGTTCACGAGCTCTCCAAGCTCGGAGGGAGCCAGCCTCCGGTCCACGAGTTCCACGTACTGCCGATCCCGGATGTTGCTCAGGATCGCCGCGTACGTGGAGGGGCGGCCGATGCCCTTCTCTTCCATGACCTTGATGAGGCTGCTCTCGGTGTACCGGGGGGGTGGCTGCGTGAAATGCTGTTCCAGGTCGGTCTTCTTCCGGGTGAGCACCTCCCCCTCTCTGAGCTCGGGCAACAGGCTGTCCTCCGTCATGCCCTTCCCGTTCGATTCCGTCGTCTCTTCGTAGAGCTTTCGGTACCCGTCGAACCGCAGCACCGATCCGGTCGCCCGAAACAGGTAGTCGCCCGCCTCGATATCCACCCGTGTCTGATCGAGTTCCGCCGGCTTCATCTGGCAGGCCACGAAGCGCTTCCATATCAACTCGTAGAGCTTGTGCTGTTCCGGCGTGAGAAACGACTTGATTTTGGAAGGCTCCCGCTGCACCGAAGTGGGCCGGATCGCCTCGTGAGCGTCCTGCACGTTCTTCTTCTTGGAACGGTACACCCGCGCGGAGGACGGCAGGTAGGGCGCTCCGAGCGAGTCCTTGATATACGTTCGAGCCTGTTGAATCGCTTCCTGGGAGATGCGGGTCGAATCGGTCCGCATGTAGGTAATCAGTCCTTCCGGGCCCTCGTCGCCCAGGGGAATCCCCTCGTAGAGCTTCTGGGCGATCTTCATGGTCCGCTTCGGAGTGAAGCGGTGAGCACGGGAGGCTTCCTGCTGCAGCGTGCTCGTGATGAACGGCGGAGGCGGATTCCGTTTCGTCCGCTTCTTCTCGATCCCCTGAATCCGGAAGGTCTCCCCTTCCAGGGCCTTCTTGATCTCGGCCGCCTTTTCGCCGTCCGGAACGTTCGCCTTCTTGCCCTGGATTCGCAGCAGGTTGGCGATGAAGGGGGGTGGATCGCCGCCTTCGAGCTGAACGTGGACCGTCCAGTACTCCTTCGACTCGAACCGGCGGATCTCCTCCTCTCTTTCGCAGATCAACCGGACGGCAACGGATTGCACCCTGCCGGCGCTCAGGCCCCTGCGGACCTTCTTCCAGAGGAGGGGGCTGATCAGGTACCCCACCAGACGGTCGAGGATTCTGCGGGCCTGCTGGGCATCGTACTTGTTCTGATCCAGAACGATCGGGTTGTTCAGCGCATTCTGGACCGCCTTCTTCGTGATCTCGTGGAACATCACCCGAAGGGTCTTCTTGTCCCCTGCCACTTCGTCCGCAACGTGCCAGGCGATCGCCTCCCCCTCCCGGTCCGGATCCGGTGCCAGGTATACGGCGTCCGCCTTCTCTGTGGCCGACTTCAGCTCCTTGATGACTTTCCATTTTCCCGAGATGACGCTGTATTTGGGCTTGAACCCGTGTTCTATGTCCACACCCAGTTCCCGCGGGGGGAGATCCTTGATGTGCCCCACCGTGGCCACCACCGAAAAGGACGGGTCCACATAGCGAGACAGCGTTCTCGCCTTCGCAGGAGACTCCACCACCAGAAGCGATTTTCCCATGTTGTTTCTTTCTAGTCGGTTCGCAGGTACCGGCCGCCCGGCAGCCTCCTCACTCTTCCCAAAAGCTCCAGTTCTGTCAATAGCGTGGACATCTTTTCAGAGGGCCACCCCGTTCGCTCGATCAGGACGTCCACAGGAGTTCCCTCGTCGCTCATGAGCCGGATGAGCGCCTCGCTCTCCCCTGCCCCGCCTTCACGCGCCGCCCCTTCGGCCGGCTCCTGGCTTTCCGGATCGAGTGCGCCCTCCTCCGGTTCTGCCTTTGACACGTGGAACCCGTGGAAGGGGAACTCCTCGAGGACGTCTTCCGCCTTCTCCACGAGTTTCGCACCCTCCTTGATCAGCCGGTGCGTACCCCTGCTCACGGCGGAACGGATGTCGCCCGGCACGGCAAAGACCTCCCTGCCCTGCTCGAGGGCTGTCCGTACGGTGATCATGGTCCCGCTCCGTTCCGCCGCTTCCACCACCAGCACTCCGAGGGCCATCCCGCTTATGATGCGGTTGCGCTTCGGGAAGTTTTTGGCAAAAGGCTCGGTTCCCGGCAGAAACTCCGTCAGGAGCGCGCCGTGATCGGGCACGCTCTCGAAAACTTTCCTGTTCGCCTTCGGATAGACGACATCCACCCCTGTCCCCAGCACGGCGAGGGTCCGGCCCTCCCGTTCCATAGCCGCCCAGTGCGCGGCAGCGTCGACCCCTTTCGCCATCCCGCTCACGATGCTGAACCCCTGATCCACCAGTTCCCGTACCAGCCGGTGGCAAGCCGAAATCCCGTACGAGCTCGCCCTGCGGGAGCCGATGACGGCGATCGACCGCTCGTCTCCTGGAAGAATCCGCCCTCGAAGGAAGAGCAAGGGAGGAGGATCCGGGATCTCCCGAAGATTGCAGGGGTACTCCGCATCTTCGAAGGACAGGAGGCGGACGCCCTTCGCCTCCAGGGAGGCGAGCTGCCCCGGGGCGGACCTGTCCCGCCGCAAAGCAATGAGTCTTTCCACGGTTTCGGGATGAAGGCCGGGCACGGAGCGGAGCCGGTCCGGGTCGGCCTGGAGGATCGCTTCCGGCGTTCCGAAGGCCTGAAAAAGGGCCTTTGTCGGAAACCGGCTGCAGGCAACGGCCAGGCGTGCCAGCTGAAGACGGGCAACCCCGGGGGTCAAGGAGCCTGCTCTTCGGCCGTCTCTATTCCGTTCGGGCTCGGATGCGGTGACCGGCCGAGAATGCGCACTGGCTGTTGGTCACCAGGGCCGTGGCGGTCTGCTGCTCGGCATGAATGATGACCACGACGGCCATGCGCGTGTCCGGCAGGGTGATCGTGCCCGTGCCGGAGGGATTCCTCACTTCCCTTGCGGGTTCGAGGATCCAGAAGGTGTCCCCTACGGCAACCCCTTCTTCGACACCCTTGTCGATGAAAACCACGTCGTACTCCGAGAGCAGCTCATCGGACCTCAGGCCCGCAACGACGAACCCCTCGAGGTTTCTCTTCGACGGGTTCGAGAGAATCTCTCCCGGCGGAGGGGCGGCCCTGCGCAAAAGATCACCCGGCTCGATCGCATCCTGCGAGGTCAGCACGATACCCCGTGAGACGCCCTCCTGGGGCCGGCCCACGGCCTCGACGTAGCCCAGAATGCTGTAAAGGGTACCCATCCTCTCCTTTGTCTCGGGATGCCGGATCTCCCTGAGTCCCCTCAACACCTGATAGGGACCCTCGTGGGAAGCATCCGCGGTCTCGGGGAGCTGGAGAAAGACCTCGTCTTCTTGAGACAGCAGGACCTTGCCGTCCCGGGACGCAAGCACCCTGCCCGCCCCGGCGACCGTGTCCGCCGTCAGGAGCGCCGTGTCGGCGATCCGTCTGGATATGAACATGGTGGAGACATCCGGCAGGACGGCCGAGGGTATGGGGGGTGCCACCACGGGCTCCTCTGATTCGACAGCGGCATCCGAAAGGTATCGGCCGGCAATGGACGCCAGGTAGATGGGATCTCCCGGATAGATCCAGTGAGGATTCGCGATATGGTTGTTGTAGCCCCAAACGACCGGCCAGAGGTAGGGATCCTCGTAGAAACGGTTCGTGATGTCCCAGAGCGTGTCGCCCTCACGGACGATGTAGTAGGCAGTCGCCCCGGACAAGCCCTCTTTGGCAACCCCCTTCTCCAGAGCGACGAGACCGATGATGCAGACGCAAAGGACGAAGGCGGCCGGCAGGGAAAGGAGGAGTCTTCTTCTTTTCGGGTTCATTTTCGTACACCCCTTGTTTTTGGATCGTTCGCTTTGTCTGATTCGAGAAAGTGCTTTCTTACTTCTTCGGAAGAAAGCACCGAATCCTAAACAGGAACGGTGCAGAGAACAGCGGGCGGAAGAAGTCAGGGATCGCTTTCCAGGCCTTTTGTAACCTCATCCGCCTCCCCGGCGCAAGCATGCAAAATACGTGCCCACTTTGACATCTTCCAGTCTCCCGCCCCGATCACCTTGCCGCACACCCTCCCATCGTGATCCAGCAGGTAGGTCTCGGGGTATCGAAAGGTCCCGTACCGCCTGGCAAGGGATCCACCCGGATCCAGGTAGACAGGGATTTCCACCCCCCAGGACTTCACGAATTCGGCAATCCTGGAAGGCCGCTCGTTGTCCACGCAGACCGCGAGCAGGACGTGCTTCTCCCGGTCCAGGACCTGGAAGAAACGCAGGAGACCGGGAAGCTCGACGAGGCAGGGGGGGCACCAGGTCGCCCAGAAGTGCAGAAAGACAACCTTCCCCCGGAGCCGGCCGAGTGAAACGGTATCCCCCTTCAGGCTCGTAAGGGAGAACTCGGGGGCCTTCTGTCCAACTTCCACGGGCCGGCTGCATCGGAGCGTGACGAGGGCCGTCAGAATGCATGCGAGCACCGCTGTCTTCCGCCACCGTCCGGGACCCTCGAGCGGGCCCTCGCCTCCCTGCAGGCCCTGCCTCTGAACGCCGCCTTCTGCTTTGCCTGAGCCTGCTCTTGCCTTCAACGCCGCCCGCTTCCTGCCCTTCTGAATCCGCATTGCATTCAAAAGGGAAATCGGTTATGAATGCATCTGTTGAGAACGCTGCGGCCGGGTGTAGCCGCCGCGAGGGAGGCCAGGCCTTGACCGTTGCCAGGTGGATGTCCCGCAACGTGATCACGATCAATCAGGCCGATCCCGTGTCGCTCGCCTTCGAACTTCTGCTGACGAACGACATCCGCCACCTTCCGGTCCTTTCCCGTAGGAAGCTCGTGGGTATCATCACCGATCGTGATCTGCACGAGGCCGTGATTCCTTCAGACCCCGGCCACACGCACCGAAGCATGTATCATACCGTAAAAAATATCAAGGCGAAGGAGATCATGACTCCGAACCCGATCACCATCGGACCGGATTCGCCGGTGGATCAAGCCGCACAGATCTTCTTCGACCGGCGAATCGACTGCCTGCCGGTGAAGGATGCAAAGGGAAAGCTCGTGGGCATCCTCACATCGACCGACATCTTGAAGGCCTTCCTGGAACTGAGCAGGCTCCTGGGCGGGATTCAGCGAATCGACATCGTGATGGATGCGAACGAGTACGAGGAGGTCCTGAAGCTTCTGAAGAGCCAGAAGGTCTCCGTGGTCAGCACGGGCATCACGTCCTACAGCGACCTGAAACGAACCGTATTCTCCTTCCGCATGAAGGACGCGAACCTCAAGGAGTTGAGCTCGCTGCTAAGGGACAAAGGCTACTCGGTCCTGCCCGAAAATTGACGTCCGAAAAGGAGGCACCGGGCGGCCACGGAACCTTGACAGGCGTTCCCTTTTTCATATAACTGACCGATGTGAAGGCCGATCAGGCAAGCAACGGAAGGAGGGGAGGCGAGCAATGGAAGGAGGGATCAAGCCCATGGAATTCCCGAAGTGCCAGAAGTGCAGTCAAGGCGTACTGGTTCCGCTGTCCGATTTCGGGCAGGATGGCGCTCCGATCATGTACAAGGCCTGGGTTTGTACCGATCCCGACTGCGGCTTTCACATAAGAATCGACCGTGGGGAGATCAGCATTGGGAAGTCGATCCGGCCCTCAACACGCTAGCAAGCCTTCTACCAGACCTATCCAAACGGCAGGGAGGACGGCAAACCGAGCCGCGTGGCCCATAGAAGATTCCGAGGGGGAGGAAGGGCCACCTCCCCTTTTTCTTTTGCCGGCTTCTCTTTCCAGCCGCTACAGACGCGCACCAGGAAGAAGCACTCAGGGGGTATGCCCATGACAGGGGCGAAGACCTACTTCGTGACGACTGCGATCGATTATGTGAACAACCTGCCACACATCGGCACGGCCTATGAAAAGATCTGTGCAGATGTGATTGCCCGGTTCAAGCGTTTGGAGGGCGAGCCCGTATTCTTCCTCATGGGAAACGACGAGCACAGCATCAATGTGAAACGAGAGGCACAGGAACGGGGACTCGAGCCCCACGTGTACTGCGACCAGATGGCGGACCAGTTCAGGCAGATCTGGAAGAGCCTCGGGATCTCCTACGATGCCTTCATCCGCACCACCGAGGAGCGGCATGCCCAGGCGGTCAGCGAGCTCTTCCGGCGGATCCACGACAACGGCGATATCTACCCTTCCAAATACTCCGGCCTCTACTGCGAGTCGTGCGAGAGCTTCTACCGGGAAAAGGATCTGGAGGACGGCAAGTGCCCCCAGCACGGAAGCGAGCCGCAATGGATCGAGGAGGACAACTACTTCTTCGCCCTTTCCAGGTATACGGACAGGCTCCTGAAGCTCATCGAGGGGGATGGGCTGCTCGTTCTTCCGGAGGTCCGCAAGAACGAGATCCTGAACGTCCTCCACGGAGGGCTGGAGGACATCAGCATCTCCCGGTCTTCCTTCGACTGGGGCATTCCCCTGCCGATACAGCCGGACCATGTGATCTACGTATGGTTCGACGCCCTGATCAACTACATATCGGCCATCGGATTCGGCTGGGACGAAGAGCTCTTTCCCAAATTCTGGCCCGCAGACATGCACATCATCGGTAAGGACATCACGCGTTTCCACTGCATCATCTGGCCTGCCATGCTCATGTCCGCCGGGCTGGAGGTGCCCCGCATGGTGTTCGGGCACGGTTTCGTGTTCCTGAAGGGCGAAAAGATGAGCAAGACCCTCGGCAACGTCGTCACCCCCATGGATATCGTCGAGGTGTACGGGCCCGACGCCCTGCGTTACTACCTGCTCAGGGACAGCAGTTTCGGCAAGGACGGAAATTTCACGTGGGAGAATTTCCTGGAGCGGTACAACGGTGACCTGGCCAATGACTTCGGCAACCTGCTGCAGCGGGTGCTCACGATGGTCCGCCGCTATCGCTCCGGCACGATCCCGGCCCCGCACGCCGCAGAGGAGGAAGAAGAGGCGCTCAAGAAGGATTGCCTCTCTCTCTGCTCCGACGTCCGGACCCTGCTGGATCCGTCCCGCGGAGACGTGGACTTCCACCTCGCCCTGGCCCGCATCTGGGAGACCATTCGACACACCAACCAGTACATTGATCACACGGCCCCGTGGACCCTTCAGAAGGAAGGGGAAGAGGAACGACTGGATACGGTTCTCTCTTCTTCGGCGGAATCCCTCCGGATCATCGGCGCGGTGCTGTCCCCTTTCCTGCCGGACGCTGCGCGAAGCCTCTTCGAGCAGCTCGGTCTGTCGGACCGGCCGGACAAGCTCCCCCCGGAGGCGCCCAGGACCTGGGGACAGATACCCGAGGGAACCAGGATAAGGAAGCCGAAGCCGCTGTTCCCACGCATCCTCGCCGGGAAGGAGAGCCCGGGGCCTGCCGCCAAACCGAAGAAGGCGGAGTCAGGCAACGAGAACGAGGTCACCATCGACGAATTCGACCGATTCGACCTTCGCGCCGGCAAGATCCTCGAGGCGGAACGGATCCAGAACACGGACAAACTCGTCCGGTTGACCGTAGACATCGGGGAAAGGCGGACACTCGTGGCCTCCATCGGCAAGACCTTTTCCCCGGAGTCACTCATGGGGCGGACCGTCGTCGTGATCGCGAATCTGAAGCCGGTTCGCATCCACGGGATCCTGTCGGAAGGCATGCTTCTGGCAGCGGGCTCCGACAGGGAGCTTTCGCTGGTCACCCTTTCAGGGACGGTACCCGCGGGGGAGAAGATCCGCTGATGCCCATCCGGCCCAAACCGCCCGTCCGCTTGCTGGAGGATTCAGGCATGATGACGCCCCCCTTTCGGATGTTCTGTGCGTGCTCCGTTCTCTTCTTCTTCCTGTTCACCCTGTGCACTCCTGACGACGCCTTGTGCTTCGACACGGACACGCTGAAGACGGCGGGCATCGTCACGGGCATCACCATCGGAGCGGCACTGGTCATCGTCCTGGTGGCCGGCACCATGCGGGATCTGAAAGGGGATCGGGGTGACGAAGAGGAAGACGATGAGGTCTGGTCCCGGAGCCCTGTGCTCAGCTCCCTGGGGTACAACTACCTGGAGGACCCCCTCTTCGGGAAACCGCCCGCCCCTGCAGAGGCCGGCCCGGAGGAGCGGCTGGCCGACAGAAGGGATCTCGAAGCCTTCCTGGACGCGAGGATCGAAGGTTTCCGGTCCATCGAGCCTGCACGCTCCTCCTCGCGAGACACGTGCCCTTTCCGGCTCAGTGCTGCCCGAAAGGAGGACGAGAAGAGGAGGGGGGTACAGAGATTGCGTCACTGAAAGAGATCGCCGGGGAGGCGCTCGAAGCGAACCCTGTCTCCTTTTCGCACGGAGTGTCGGGCCACGAACCCGGCGTTCACTTCGAGCACGTATCGGACCGGCGAACCGGGAGCATACCTCGGGCAGGGCTCGAGCGCGCAGGGAGGCAGACGTTCGAACAGGTCCACAACCTCTCCGTCATCCGAAAGAAAGAGGATGTCCAGGGACAGGTAGGTGTTCTTCATCCAGAAGGCAGGCCGACCGGCCTCTTCGAAGATGAACAGCATGCCCCGCCCCTCCTCGAGGCGGCTGCGAAACATGAGACCCCGGTTCCTCTCCGCTTCGGTCCTGGCAAGCTCCAGGACGAGCCGTTTCGGTCCGGCAGGGGTCGAAAAGACGACGGCAGGCCCGTTCCCGCTGCAATGGGCCAAAAACGCGCCGATCAGTAAAGAACCGATCAAATTGGAGTTATTCCTTGAAAACAAACGGATTTTTCGAACCAGGGCGGCCCCCTCGAAGTCTAACATCATCGAAATTCCATTCCAGAAAGATGCTTGCTTTTCGAGGAGCACCTTTCTATAATTGCACATCAAATCTCTTTCAAAATAGAGCTCTTTCAACTAATAAGCAAACAACTTCTCAAACAAATTAGACCTACGTCGGCCCTGTTATGTGGAAAAAGTACCTCTGGATCAAGAACCTGATCTTCCTGTGCTTTCTCGCCTACCTCATCGTCCGGATCGGATATACGGTCGCGCTCCCCAAGCTGCTTCCACCGGAGCCGAGCGTGAGCGAAAGCGCCCGTCCGCGCCAGACCGAGAGAAAGGTGGCCCGAAGGAAATCCCAGCGCCTCTACGAGACGATCTCCAAGGAAAACGTCTTCAACAGTGCACACACGGACGAGCCGGTGGCGGCCAAGCTCCCTGAAGTCGCCAAGAGCACGGAGCCGTTGAAGAAGACGGATATGAACGTGGAGCTGATCGGAACGGTTGTGGGAACGCCCGAAATCTCCTTTGCCGTCATAGAAGACCATCAGGCCCGCACACAAGAACTCTACCAGGTGGATGACATGGTCCAGGACCAGGCCCGGGTCCTGTCCATCGCCCGCTGCAGCGTGGTCGTGCTCCGGAACAACGCCGAAGAGATCCTCGAGTGCCCGGAGCCGGACGAGAAGAAGCAGCCCTCTCGCCCGGTCCGCTATACGGGCACTACCCGGAACAAGGGGGACTATCAAGTCAGGAAGGTCTCGGATTCCGAGTTCGTGGTCGACGAGTCGGAAGTCGAGAACGCCCTTGGCAACATCAATCAGCTGCTGACCCAGATCCGGATCGTGCCGAACTTCCAGGACGGAAAGGCGGACGGCTTCAAGGTCTTCGCCATCAAGCCGGACAGCATCTTTGCCAAGGTCGGCCTTCAGAACGGCGACGTCATCCGGAAGGTGAACGACAACGACATCTCCTCCCCTGAGAAGGCCTTCCAGATCTTCCAGGAACTGAGAAACGAGAAGAACCTCAATGTAGAAATCTCCCGGAGAGGACAGACCCAGAATTTCAGTTACGAGATCCGATAGGGCAAACCGAAAGGCAGGGAGTTCTTGATGGACAGAAGAAGACTCGGGTTACGATTCGCCATTCTCTTTTTCGCGGTGGCCTGCCCCCTTCTGGCAGGGCCCTCCCACGTCGTTTCCCAGCAAGGAGAGCCCGACTACGACGAGGCCATGATCACCATGGACTTCCAGGAGGTGGATCTCACGGTTCTGATCAAGTTCATCAGCGAACTCACCGGCAGGAACTTCATTCTCGACGAGAGGGTCAAGGGCAAGAAGGTCACGGTCATCTCTCCCACGAAGATCACCAAGGGGGAGGCCTACCAGGTCTTCGAGTCGATTCTGGAGATCAAGGGCCTGGCCACGGTACCGGCGGGCAGCGTCACCAAGATCGTGCCCGCAAAAGAGGCCATCGAGAAGAGCGTGACGACCGTTGTCGGCAGGGAACGGGCACCGGAGAGCGACACGCTGATCACGCGGCTCGTAACGCTCGAGTACGTGGACCCGGACGAGATGGTGAAGATCTTCAAGCCTCTCATGTCCCGGGAAAGCAAGATCGACGCCTACGGCCCCACCAACACCCTGATCATCACGGACACCTCCTCCAACATCACGCGACTGTTGAGGATCGTGAAGCAGCTGGACGTGCGTGCGGACGAGATGGAGATGGACGTGCTCCCCCTGGAATACGCCTCTGCCGATTCCATGGCGCAACAGCTCCAGGAGATCCTGCAGACCCTGGCAACCTCCACCGCACCGGGGGGGGCCCAGCAGACCGCCGCCCAGAGAAGGAGAAGCCGACGGAGGACCGCGAGAGTGACGGCCGCCGCGGCGAATCAGGGCTTCACCGGCAAGATCATCGCGGACGACCGGACCAACTCGCTGATCGTCCTGGCCACGGAAACGCAGCTCGACGAAATCCGGGAGCTCGTCCACAAGCTGGACTACGACACCCCTCGTGCCTACGGCAACATCAATGTCTACTACCTGGAGTACGCCAACGCGGAGGACACCGCCACGGTGCTGAGTGACCTCGTCTCCGGGGCCAAATCCCTGGCGGGAAACGGTGTGGGCAACAAGGGACGCCCCCCCGCCATCGCCCGGACCATGGCTTCCTTTGAGGGAGAGGTCAGCATCACGGCGGACGTCGCCACCAATTCACTCATCATCGTCGCGACGCCGAGGGACTATCTCACCCTGAAAAACGTAATCGAGAAGCTCGACATCCGGAGAAAGCAGGTCTACGTAGAGGCGGTCATCATGGAAATCCAGCCCTCGGTCCTTCAGGACCTCGGGATCGAGTGGCGGGGGGCGATTCCCCTGGAGAGCGGCGACGACGTGAGCAATGTACTCCTGGGCGGCACGAATTACGGCCTCGGCGCAAACGAGCTGATCGGGAGCGCAACCTCCCTTGCCTCCGGGTCGTTGCCGACCGACACGGATACCGGCCTGTTTCCTCTGGACCTGGGCACCCAGGCCGGGCTTACCCTGGGCGGAATCTTCGACCGGGTCCAGGTCGGAACGGATCCGGCAACGGGCAACCCGATCTACCTGCCCGCCAACACCCTCGTCATCAATGCCCTGAACCAGACGACCAAGGCAAACCTCCTGTCCACGCCACACCTGATCGCCATGGACAACGAAGAGGCGGAGATCGTCGTCGGCCGAAACGTTCCCTTCGTCACCTCTACGAGCCAGAGCACCGTGAGCACGGTCCAGTCGGTCCAGCGGGAAAGCGTCGGCATCACCCTCCGCTTCACGCCCCAGATCACCGAGGGGGACTACATCCAGCTCGAGCTCTACCAGGAGATCTCGTCCCTCATCGAAAGCCCGGTCGGCCAGGACCCGAACCGGGTCGGGCCCACCACATCGGAACGAAAATCGACGAACACGGTCCTCGTCAGGGACGGCCAGACCATCATCGTGGGCGGCCTGATGGAGGACCGCGTACGGACGAACGTGCGGAAGGTCCCCTGGCTCGGCGACATCCCGGCACTGGGCTGGCTGTTCCGGGCCGAGTCCGAGACCGTCGAAAAACAGAACCTGCTCATTTTCCTGACGCCCACGATCGTCCGTGAGGATCAGGACGTGCAGAGGCTCTACCAGCAGAAGAAGGCAAGGATGCTCGAGTACAAGGACCGTCACGAGCTGCCGGTCGAGCACCTGGACGTTCGACCCTTCCAGGGCAAGGCCTCGGACATGCCCGAAAGCCATGTCGAGGAGATGGAAAAGGAGAAGCCCCAAGAGGTGGAGGAGATGCCGGTCGGGGAGGCTCCCGCAGAGGAAATGCCGGTGGAGGACACGAGCCGACTGGAGACGGACGAGCCGAAATACGAAGTAACGATCCGAGGGGCCGAGAGGCTGGATTCACCGGCCCTGCCGGACCTGCCGAACGAGTAAGGGGCTATGGCGAAGACGACCGTCACGACCTGCGATCCCCGAGCGCTGGGACAGATCCTGCTCGAGACCACCTCTCTCACAGAGGAGGCGCTCGAGAGTGCACTTGCCATCCAGCGGGAGCGGGGTGGAAGAATCGGGGAGGTCCTGATCGGCCAGAAGCTGGTCGCCGAGGAAGAGATCTTCAAGGCCTTGAGCCGGCAGCTGAACATCCCCTACTGGGAGGAGGTCGCGGACAGCTGGGTCGACCTCGAGGTGCTGCGCACCGTCCCGATCAACTTCTGCAAACGGCACTCGCTGATCCCCCTGAAGAGCGAGGACGACGTCGTCCACGTTGCGGTGGCGGATCCGCTGGATCTCGCCCCGATGGACGATCTTCAGCTGCTGCTCAAGAAGCCGGTGCGGGCGGTACTGGCCCGGCCCTCTGCGGTGATGCATGCGATCAACCGCTCCTACGACCTGATCTCCGAGACGACCGAGGCAATGGTCGAGGGCCTGCACGAAGAGGAACTCGACCTGCTGACCACCGAGCTCGAAGAGCCGAAAGACCTGCTCGATGCCTCTGACGAGGCCCCGATCATCCGGCTCGTGAACTCCATTCTGTACAATTCGGTGAAACAGAGGGCCAGCGACATCCACATCGAGCCCTTCGAGAAGGAGCTGGTGGTCCGGTTCCGAATCGACGGCGTGCTCTACGACATGGTGCGTCCGCCCAAGCGGTTCCAGTCGAGCACCATCTCCCGCATCAAGATCATGGCGGGTCTGAACATCGCGGAGAAGCGCCTTCCTCAGGACGGACGCATTCGGATCAAGATCGGCGGCAAAGATGTGGACATCCGCGTCTCGGTGATCCCCACGTCCCACGGGGAAAGGATCGTCATGCGTCTTCTGGACCGGACGCAGGTCCTCCTCCGGCTGGAGGAGATCGGGTTGAGCGGGCGCAAGCTCGAGCAGATGCGCAGGCTCATCCGCATGTCCTACGGCATCATGCTCGAGACCGGACCCACAGGATCCGGCAAGACCACGACCCTGTACGCGGCGTTGAGCGAGATCAACACGCCGGACAAGAACATCATCACCGTGGAAGATCCGATCGAATACCAGCTCAGGGGGATCGGCCAGATTCAGGTGAACCCGAAGATCGACCTCACCTTCGCCCGCGGGCTGCGGGCCATCCTACGCCAGGACCCGGATGTGATCATGGTCGGGGAGATCCGGGATCTCGAGACCGCTGAAATCGCGATCCAGGCGTCTTTGACCGGGCATCTCGTGCTCAGCACGCTCCACACGAACGATGCACCGACGGCCATCACGCGGCTGGTGGACATGGGGATCGAACCGTTCCTCGTCTCCTCCTCCTTGACCGGCGTGGTGGCACAGCGCCTGGTCCGGGTCCTCTGCCCGCGGTGCAAGGAGCCGTACGTCCCCACGGACGAAGAGCTCGAAGAGCTCCAGATCGAACGCCATCGGCTTCAGAACGGACACCTGTACCGACGGGGCGGGTGCCAGAAATGCGCCGACACGGGATACATGGGGCGGAGCGGCATCTACGAGCTTCTGATGGTGGACGATGAGATTCAGAACCTGATCCTCAAGGGTTCGGATGCGAATGTCATTCGCAAGTCGGCCATCGCCAAGGGCATGACCACCCTGCGGCAGGACGGCGCCGAGAAGGTCGTTGCAGGGCTGACCACGGTCCAGGAAGTGGCAAGAGTAAGCCAGGACGTGATCATGTAGCGACACCGCTCCCGACTCATCCTTGCGTCCGGCATTCCGCCTTTGTGCACAATGGAGCAGACTCTTGGCAGTATTCGAATACAAAGGGGTCAACGCGAGCGGCAAGACCGTCGGCGGCATCGTCGACGCGGAGAGCCCCCGGCTTGCCCGGCAGAAGCTCCGTTCCGACGGCATCTTCCCGACCGAGGTGGTGGAGGAGAAGGAGCAGAAGGGCCGTTTGTCCCAGGACGTCTCCTTTCAGACCTTGTTCCAGAGGATCAGCCCGCAGGACATCGCGGTGATGACCCGGCAGCTGGCCACCCTCCTCAAGGCGGGCCTGCCCCTGGTGGCGGGTCTGAATGCCCTGGCCGACCAGGTGGACAACCCGAAGCTGAAGAAGATCATCACGCAGATCCGGGAACGGGTGAACGAGGGGAGCGCTCTCGCAACCGCCATGCAGGATTTTCCCAGGGTGTTCCCGGACCTGTACGTCAACATGATCAGCGCCGGAGAGGCGAGCGGGGCGCTGGAACTGGTCCTGTTCCGTCTCGCCGAGTACCTGGAAGGGCAGGTACGGATCCGAAACCGCATCCGCGCCGCCCTGATCTACCCGGCCGTCATGACCGTCGTCGGCTTCCTCGTACTGGGCATCCTGTTCACCTTCGTGGTCCCGAAGTTCGTGTCCATCTTCGAAGAGCTGGAACAGGCGCTCCCCCTGCCCACGGTCATCCTGATCGGGATCTCCGACTTCGTGCGGGGGTACTGGTTCCTGCTTCTGATG
Organism: uncultured Thermodesulfobacteriota bacterium; assembly: GCA_964479535.1. Classification (GTDB taxonomy): domain Bacteria; phylum Desulfobacterota; class DSWW01; order DSWW01; family DSWW01; genus S015-6. The sequence continues at coordinate 302,957 of CAYZMM010000002.1, read as the reverse complement.
CTGGCGGTCGTGGTCGGCTACGGCCTGGCCCGTTACAGGCAGACGCCCAGGGGCAGAGAGCAATATGACCGGCTCCTGCTCAGGCTGCCGATCTTCGGCCGGCTGATCATGCTCGGGATCGTGATCCGGTTCACGCGCACCCTGAGCACCCTGCTGAGCAGCGGGGTCCCCCTGCTCAAGGCGCTGAACATCCTCGAGGCCGTCGTGAACCATGCTGTCTTCGCCCAGGCGATCTCTTCGGCCCGCGAGTCGGTCACCGAAGGGGCATCCCTGTCCCAGCCGCTGAAAAGGAGCGGCATCTTCCCGCCCATCGTCATCCACATGATGGCAAGCGGCGAGCAGAGCGGCGAACTGGAAGAGATGCTCTCGAAGGTAGCGGAGATCTACGAAGAGGAGGCGGACACCCTGGCCTCCACCCTGATGAGCCTGCTGGAGCCTGTGCTGATTCTCGGCATGGCGCTCATCGTGGCCTTCATCGTCATCTCGATCCTGCTCCCTCTGCTGGAGATCAACCAGATTGTTCGATAGCCTTCGCGAGCATGCGCTGTCTTCAAGAAAGGAGAACCCGATGAAACGAATCCTGGCCAGCCAGAAAGGCATCACCTTGATCGAGATGATGGTGGTCATCGTGATCCTCGGCATCCTTGCCACGGTCATCTTCACCCGCGTCGGCGATCGTCCGGAGCAGGCCCGCAGAACCAAGGCCCAGGTGGAAATCCGCGAGCTTCAGACCTCCCTCGAGCTGTTCAGGCTGGACAACGGCTTCTACCCCTCCACCGAACAGGGCCTGGAGTCTCTGGTCTCGCCGCCGTCCGTGGGAAAGCAGCCGAAGAACTACCCGGAATCAGGCTACCTGGACAAGCTTCCCACCGATCCGTGGGGCAACCCGTACGTGTACATCAGCCCCGGCTCGCACGGCGACTACGACCTGGAGAGCTACGGGTTCGACGAAGAAGACGGAGGAGAGGGAAAGAACGAGGACATCGAGAGCTGGAATCTGGAATAGATGTTTCGGACCGCGACCAAGCTGGATTCAACGCGGGGACTGACGCTCATCGAGCTGGGCATCGTCATGCTTCTCATGGCGATCCTCGCATCCTTCTCCATCCCCCGGCTCTTCATGATCACCGAAGTCAACCTGAGAACGTCCGCGCGCCGTCTCGCCGAAACCCTTCAGCTCACTTCGGCCATGGCGACCAACACGTCCCGGCCTCACGTGGTCCGGTACGACCTGGACAAGGGCAAATACTGCACCACCGCCGCCCGGTTCGATGCCGCCACGGGCAGGTGGGTCGCCCGGTTCACCGATGAATCGGTCGAGATCGTGGGGGAGGACGCGCTGTCCAAGGAGAAGTGCTTCGGCCTCAAGGACGGCGTCTATTTTCGTGAAATCGAAAGCTTCCGACAGGATGAGGAGAAGCAGGAGAAGGGCAGCCTCTCGCACTGGTACTCCCCGCGGGGCATCACCGACCCCCTGATGATCCGTCTGGGAGACAAGCAGGGCCGATTCTACACCCTGATCCTGAGCCGTTACGGCGGCAGGGTCGAGGTCCGCGAGGGGAGGTGGGAGATCGAGGAGTACTACGAGGACCTCTTCAAATGAGGCAGGCTTACGAGAAAGGCCCATCTGCGGCGTTGCGCTCATCCTTCGTCACTGCGGCGTACCAACCACGTACGCCTCGTTCCTCAGGACTTCGCGCGCCTTGCATCTGGACCTTTCTCGTAAGCCTGCCGTCAGGTGCTTTGGCTGAAGCCAAGATGCGTACAAGATTTTGCAGAGCTCGATTCAGCAAAGGCCCATCTGCGGGCTTCACCCTGCTCGAGATCATGGTGGCCGTGGCGATCCTCGGCATTGCGATGACCACCATCCACTACGGCCAGGCCCAGTCCCTTCGTGCACAGGCCAGGACGCAGAACGTGACCCTGGCAACGATGAAGGCGATGGAGAAGATGGACGAGGTGCTCACGGTGGGTCGTTTCGAGCTTCCGGCGGTCGGGTCGAGCGAGGAGGGCGTGTTCGACCCTCCCTACGAATTCCTTCACTGGACCCTCCGGGTGGAGGAGAACGAGTTCCTCCCCCAGATGATCCGGGACATCCACCTCACCGTAACCTGGGACACCGGGCAGGAGGGGCGCGCGCGCACCTCACGGGCAGAAGGAAGAGGAGGCAACAGCCTGAAGGTATGCATGTATCTGGCGACCCTGCAATAGGCCCGAAGGACAGGGGTCTCACACTTCTCGAGATCATGATCGGCCTGGCGATCACCGCGATCATCATGTCCGTGGTCTACAGCAGCCTCCGGACGGCGGGCAGGTCCCTGCAGACCCTTTCGGTCCGCAACCAGCTCTACCGGTCGGCCTACGCCCTTCTCGACGAGATGGGCCGGGAGCTTGCCAGCGCCTACCTGTCCAGGCATCTGCCGCCGGCGAACGGGAACGCAGAGACCTATTTCTGGGTGGAGGACAGGGAATCGTACGACATGCCCCAGGACGACCTCTTCTTCACCACCTACGGGCACGGGCGCTCGGCGGACGGGACCGGGGAGAGCGACCAGAGCGAGGTCTGCTACCTGGCGCGCTACAGCGAGAAGCGGGAGGAGCTGATCCTGCTCAAATGGGAAGATGTGACCCTGGACGACCTGACCTGCAAGGAGGAGTCCCCCGAGGACTTCGACGAGCGGTACGACGAACCCCCGACGCCGGTGGCGACGGGGATTCACCCGGACCGGGGCGTCGGGTACCGCCTCGTCGGCTTTCAGGTGGAGTGTTTCGTGAACCTGAAGGACGAGGAGAGCGTGCCGGAGTGGGACTCGGAGCAGCGGCGGAACCTGCCGTCCCGCGCGATCGTGACCCTCACCTACGAGGACGCGAACGGGAACGTGCTCCCCTTTTCCAAGGAAGTGATCTTCCGGCTCATGCGAACGTCGTGACCCCTTCAGACCAGGAGAGACCGCCATCCGCCCCGTGAAGACCGAGAATCATCGCCCATGGACACCTCGCAGCATCCGGTCGATCCTGGCCGGCCGGGACGGGATCGCCCTGCTGATGGTCCTGGTGGTGATCACCATCCTGACGACCCTGGTGGTCTCCTTCACCGACACCACCCAGAAGCACCTCAAGGTCACCCAGTACTACAAGGACAAGCTCCAGGCCTACTGGGCCGCCCAGTCCGGCCTGCAGGCGGCCGCAGGCCTCCTGAGGATGACGGCCCAGGCGCCGCAGGAATTCGACGGAGCGACCAGTCCCTGGCACTTCGAGTCGGACCCGTACCGGGAGGTGGTGCCCCTGCTCCTGTCGAACATCCTCTGCGAGTCGAGCGTGATCCAGCCGGCCCTTCTCCTCACCGACCCGAACCGGGGGGGGGCCGAGATCACGCTCGGTCGCTTTCCCCAGGCCGCCCCGATCCTGGACGAGAACCGGAAGCTGAGCCTCTTCAAGCTCATCGACAACCTCGGGACGCCCAGGGAGGAGACGAACGCGGTCCGGTTCGATCACCTCCAGTACCTGCTCCAGTACCTGCTCTACGAAAGCGACTTCACCCCGGAGGAGGAACAGGAAGGGGGCCTCTCTCTCGGTCTCGAAGAGGAGACGAGGATCAGCATCGACCAGGCGCGTGATCTCGTGGGCTATCTGGTCGACTGGATGGACACGGAGAAGAACCAGAGCCCGGAATTCAACCCGGAGACGGCCGAGCAGAGCTGCCCCGCCGACGGGCTGCCCTACGAGGCGAAGAACGGCCGGCTCGATTCGGCCGACGAGATCGGCCTGGTGTGCGGGTTCCGCCAGCTTCCCCACCCGACGATCGAGCTTCTCACCCGCCACCTGACCGCCTATGACCTCGAGACGAACATCAACACGGCGAGCCTGCCGGTCCTCCACGCCCTCTGTGCCGCCCCCCCTCATGGCGACGGCGAGAACGAGGAGTACTCGAGGACGGTCCTGGAGCTGCTCCACTACGGTGTCGACGACACCCCGCCACGCGTGATTGAGGACGGGAACGGCTACGACAACGCACTCGACCAAGAACTCGGTCGGGATTTGATCGGACAGCTCAAGGAGAACACCACATTCAAGTCCAGCCACTTCCGTATCGGGGTCTACGGCGTGGTCCTGAACCTCCAGACCGGGTCGGAGCGTGCGCGGAGCAGGCTCCAGATGGACCTGTTTCGGGAGGGGCAGAATCTCACCCTCCTCTACTACCGGGAGGACTGAAAGGCAAGAGAAACGGGGGCTTGCCCCCGAAACGCCGGGCATGGTAAAAGTGGACACAAACCAACGCGGGGGAACGGACAGCCCATGGCACAGACCGTCGTAGGCCTGGACATCGGGGCCACATCGATCAAGATGATTCGGCTCGAGGCGAGCCTCTTCCGCTTCGAATTCGTCGATTTCTCCGAGCATCCCCTGCCGGTGAACGTGGACCTTCCCTGGGAGCAGCTCGTCACCAACGTGCTTCAGGTGCTCTTTTCCGACCGGGGCATGAAGGCGGACCGGGTGATCGCCTCCCTGCCGGGGCGCAACGTGTCGGCTCACATTCTGACCCTCCCCTTCTCCGACCGAAAGAAGATCGACCAGACCCTGCCTTTCGAGGTCGAGGGCCTGATCCCGCTGCCCCTGGAGAGCGTCCTTCTCGACTACGAGGTGCTCGAGAAGACGCCGCAAGGCGCCAAGGTCCTCGTTCTCTTCACCGAGAAGAGCGTTCTCGAGGCACACCTCGACCTTCTGAAAGAAGGGGGAATCGACCCGAACGTCATCCTCCCCTCCTCCGTGGCCCTGGCCAATCTGTGGAAGGAGATCTCCCTTTCCGAGCAGGAACCTTTCGCCATCGTGGACTTCGGAGAGAGCGAGACGTCCCTCTGCGTGGTCAATGAAACGGGCCTCCGATACGGGCGGGCCTGGGCACAGGGCTCCGGAGCCCTTACGCGGGCCATCCGGGAGGGCCTCCAGCTCTCCACGACGCTGGCAAGGGAGAAAAAGGAAAGGGAGGCCACCCTCCACCCGTCCCCCACACCGGGCGGCGACTCGGAGCAGGAATGGATCGCCACCATGCTCGTGAAGGCTCTCAACCCGGTCGTGGTGGGGATCCGGCAGAGCCTGCTGAGCGTTTCCAAATCCATGGATCTGACGGTCCGGAAAGTTTACCTTTGCGGCAAGGGCAGCGGTTTGAAGGGCCTGGACCGCCTTCTGTCCGACGAACTCCAGATCGAGGTGCGGCCCATATTCCTGCGCGGCCCGGTCGGCAGCCTTCTGGAGGCGGAAGGGCAGGATCCGGCAGCAGCGGCCACGAGCCTGGGCCTTGCCTACCATGCCGTTCGCGAGATGGCCTCCTCGCGGCTCAACCTCCGCACGGGAGAGTACACCTACGTATCCGAGCGCGCGGAGCTGAAGAGACAGGCCTATTCGGTCGGTGTCATGGCGAGCATTCTGCTGGTCCTCGCCCTGGTCCTCTTCGGTCTCCAGTACCGGTTTCGCAGCCAGGAGCTCGACCGGGTCAGCCAGTCCCTGGACCGGGTGGCCCTGGAGATCTTCCCCGAGCTTCGCAGGCTGCCGGCGGGGGCGCAGCGAACGTCGGCCATCGAGTCCCGCCTCGAACGGGAGAAGAGGGAGAGGGACCTGTTTGCGCCCTTGTCCCCGGGAAGCCTGTCCGTTCTGGACATCATGCTGGACGTCACCAAGGCCGTTCCGAAAGGGGTGAAGATCGACGTGCGGGAGATGGTCCTGGAGGGGGACAAGGTCCGGATCGAGGGGGAGACCGAATCCTACAACGCGGCCGAACAGATCAAGGAGAACCTGAAGGCTACGGAGACCTTTGCCGAAGGCGACCTGCCGGAGGTGAAGACCAGCCTGGACCAGAAGACGGTGAAGTTCAACATGATGCTGGAGCTCAGCGAGGAGATCCTTTAAGGAGACCCCATCGTGGCACTGAAGATCAACCTTTCGCAACGGGAACAACGGGTGCTGATCGGCGCAGGCGCGGTCTTCGTCCTGCTGATCCTCTACCTCACCGTGGATTCGGTTCTGCAGGGATACGACCGCCTCGAAACGAAGATCGCCAAGACGAGGAAGGAGGTGGAAAACCTGACCCAGCTCCGCGAGGAGTACATGGAGGCCCACAAGCAGCTGGAAGAAGTCAAGACGAAGCTGGACAGGATGGAGAAGGGCTTCTCCATGCTCTCCTTTATCGAGGACCTGGCCAACAAGCAGAATATCCGGGAGAACATCGGCTCGGTGAAGCCGAAGGAACTTCCCTTGAACGACGACTACAACGAGAGCATCGTCGAGTTGAAGATGGACAACGTGACCCTGCCCGACCTGGTGGATTTCATCTACAAGATCGAGAACTCGGGACACCTGCTCAAGGTCAAGAGGCTGCGAATCAAGACGCGCTTCGACAATCGTGATCTCCTGAACGTGACCATGCAGGTAACCACGTACAAGCGAAAGACCTAGGGAGCCCCGTTTCGATGCCCTCGCTGTTCAAGAAGTACGGGAAATACATCGGCTACGGCCTTTTCACCCTCGTCATGGTGGTCTATTTCTCGTTCCTCTGTTTTCCCTATGATCAGGTCAAGGACCGGTACCTTGCCCGGCAGATGCGGGGGATGCCCTACCGGGTCTCCATCGACGAGGTCCGAGCCACCCCGTTCCTCTGGATCCTTGCCAGAGGCGTGGATGTGAGCGAGGTGAAGAAAAACGATGCAGCGATCCTGAAGGTGCGTGAAGTCCGTATGCGGCCCTCTCTCCTTCGATTGGCCCTCGGCAAGCTGTCCGTCAGGTTCAAGGCCGAGATTTACGGAGGCAAGGTGAGCGGAAGGGCCACAAAGGGCAAGGACTTGGACCTCGATCTGCACTGGAAGAACATCGCGCTGGCGGAACTGCCGGCGGCGACCCGCTTGCCCGGAGCGGAACTGCAGGGGCGCCTCGAGGGCGACGTGGATCTCCGGATGGACATCCAGGGGAACCTCCTCGTTCCGAAGAGCGGCAACCTGACCGCCGGCCTGGAGGAGGGTTCCGCCAGGAACCTCCAGGTTCAGGGATTTGCCCTGCCCGGCCTCGAAGGCATCACCGGCAAGGCCAGGATCACCTTGGGACAGAAGCAGGCCACGGTGGACGACTTCCTTCTGGAGGCGGACCTCCTCACCTTCGGCCTGGAGGGCAAGATCCTGCTCGCCAGGCAGCTCCTCCGAAGCTCCCTCGACCTCAAGGGACGAGTCAGGCTGTCCGGGGACTTGGCCGCCCAGTACCAGCCCATGCTGGCCGGCTTTCTCCGGAACCAGGACAGGGACGGCTTCTACATCTTCTCGGTCAAGGGCCGGCTGGACAGACCCATTCCCCAGCTCTAGGGGGCTGCCCGAAAGGTCCCGTCTGCGGCTCTCGCGTACGCGGTGAGGACGGGGCTCAGCCGGGTCGTGTGAAGCAGCCGTGAGAAGACCTTGGAGGCCGCCGCAACCAGTCTCCGCTGGGCAGGATCCTCGGCCCCCCGCATCCATCTCGCAAGGAACCCCCCCAGGATCGAGTAGTGATATTCGATCACCGGAAAGCCGGCCTGCGTCAGATAAGCGGAAAGGGTGTTCTTGGTGAAGTAGTACTGGTGGCCCTTGTGCACCAAACCGTAGGAGAAGCGGGGCATCGAATTCGGCAGGATCCAACGGGCGACGAAGTTGAAGTAGGGCACGATGATGACGAGGAGCCCGCCGGGCCGTATCCGCGTCCGAAGCTCCTGAAGGGTCTGCCGCGGATTCGACAGGTGCTCGAGGGTGTGACGGACCACGATGACGTCAAAGGGGTCCTCTCCCCGTTCCCTTCGGAGCTCCTCCATCGAGAGGTAGAGCGGCAGCTCCTTGGCGCTCCGCCCGTATTCGACAGCAGCCTCACTCGTCTCGATCCCGAAAACCTCGAAGCCGGTCTTCCGCGCCTCGGCGAGCAGACCCCCGGTCCCGCAGCCGAAATCCAGAAGCCTCTTTCCTGCGGAACCGGTCCGCCTGCAGATCCGGTCGATCTCTGCACCCAGAACGAGCTCGTTCTTACGGTCGTAGTCCCGGATAATGCTCGGCGTATTCTTCTGGAACGTGAGTCCTCCGCCGCAAGCCTGCCTCAGTTCATAGAGAAGGCTGATCGTGTCTTCCATATCGAAGTCGAAGACGAGCCCGCAGGCCGGGCATTTCGCCAACCGTATGGAGGGGTCTCTTCGAATGATGCTCTCTTCGCCCATCTCCACGCCGCAGAGGTTGCAGCGGTTGCGCTCGAGCTCCCGCTGCGGTACGACGGAGATCTCGAAACGGCGCTCGTCCCACCGATCCTCTTCGGTCGATCCCAGCACGAGACAGAGAAGATAGTCTCCGGCCCCCGCGCTGTAGGGGATGTGAACATGGGCATCCTGCTCGACCGCCTGCTCCGGCTCCAGGCTCAACGCCACCGGCTTGAAGAAGGGGAACTCGGTCAGTGCCGTTCCCTCGGAGGAGGTCACATCGAACCACACGAGAAGAGATTGCGCCTTCCGCGTATGGTTCTTCAGCCCCATGGTAACCGGCAAGATGTCACCTCTGTGTACCTTCGGAGAGGGACAGTCGCAGCGTTCGATCGAAACGGGGGGTGGCTTCTGTGCTTTCAACGGGTGCTCTCCAGCAGGCTTGGGGTACACGAGAGAGGCCTAGGCGACCGGAATCGGGAATTCGAGAACGAACCGGGTGCCTCGGGGCTTGTTGTCCCTCACACGGATGTACCCGTTGTGATCCGCGACGATCGTCTTCACAATGGCCAGCCCGAGGCCGGTCCCGCCCTTCTTGGACGAAGTGTACGGCTCGAAGATCCTTTCCCGCATGTCTTTCGATATCCCGCTTCCCTGGTCGATCACCTCGAGGACCGCAATGCGGAGGAACGGATCGTAGCGCGTGGCGAGCACGATCGGCTTCTCCATGTCGGTCGCGTCCATTGCGTTGTCCAGCAGGTTGATGAGAACCCTCCGGATCTGGTCCGGGTCCAGGAGCAGACGGGGAAGGCTCGGGTCTTCTTCAAAGGTGAAGGAGGTGGAACGATGGGCCTGCTGGTAGAAGGCGACCACTTCGCGGGCGATGTGGTTCAGGTCGGAGAAGACCGGGGTGGCCGCCGGCATCCGTGCGAACTGGGAGAATTCGCTCACCAGGTTCTTCATCTCCTCCACCTGACGGATGATCGTGTTGGTGCACTCTTCGAATACCTTTCCGTCCTGCCCGAAGCGCCCCGCATACCTCTTCTGGAGACGCTGGGCGGAAAGCTGAATCGGCGTGAGGGGGTTTTTGATCTCGTGGGCGATTCTTCGTGCCACCTCCCGCCATGCAGCCGCCCGCTGGGCACGGATCAGGTCAGAATGATCCTCGAAGACCATGACAACACCCATCCATTTCCCCTCCTCGTCTTCGAGCATGCTGGCCCGGACCAGCAAGTTCTTCGGCTCCTGCTGGATCCGGACGCGAATCTGGCTGGAGACATTCCGCAAGCGCTTCCCGGTCACCTCTTCGATCAGCTCCCGGACCGGCTGCATGGCCTCCCCCGCGAAGAGCTCCCGGTAGGACTGCCCGAGCACCGAGGCCGCGCGGATGCCGAACTGCATCTCCATGAACCGGTTCACCGTGAGGATCCGGCCGTCCCGGTCGAGGGAGAGGACCCCGGCACCGATGTTTCGCAGCAGAATCTCCATGTATCGCCGGCGCTGCTCGAGCTCCACGTTGGTCTGGTGCAATCGCCCCTGGGTTTCCTCGATCTGCACGCCCTTCTTCTTGAGGTCCATGACCATCCGGTTGAAGGAGTCCACCAGGATGCCCATTTCGTCGTCCGAGGCGGTCTCGATTCGGTAGGTCAGGTTGCCCGCGGCGACTTCCCGAATTCCCTTGGCAAGATGCTGGATCGGGGTGGTGATGCCCTTTGCCACGAAGAAACCGAACCACGTCGCCGAGAAGAGGATCAGGAGGGTCACCATGATCAGGGCCATGAAGATGACCGTCTTGAAAGGAACCTCGTAGAGGGTCATTTGCTTGTGCCGCTCCAGGGATTCGGAAATCTGGGCCATCTTCTCGATCAGACTCTGCTGCACGCGACGCTGGACAACGAGGGCGACCTCACGGTCACCTCCCTTCGTTGGCAGGGAGATGGGCACCATCGCCTCGATCAGCTCTCCACCACCGCTCTCACGAATCCGGGTCACTTCCTGCCCGTCCTTGACCTTTTCGATCTCCCTCGCCTCCGGCACGAGAGGCCCGGGAAGGGCCTGATCCAGGGAAGGGTCGACCAGCAGGGTCCGGTCCGGCGCGACCAGATAGATCGCGTCGAGGCGGTACGCCACCTGTTCCAGTCGCAGGAATTCCCGGAGGCCTTCCTTCTTCTCCTCCCGGAGAACGTCTTCACGCTTCAGGGCCTGGCGGATCTGCTTTGCGAAGAAGAGCGTGTCCTCTGCCTGGCTCTTGTAATACGTGCGCGCCACGGCGAGCGAACCCTCCAGGGCCCTTTCCACCTGGACGTGAACCCACATCTCGATGCTCCGGGAGATGAAGGACCAGGCGACGTAGAAGAGGATACCGGTCGGAACCAGGGACAGCAGGACAAAAGCGGCCACGAGCTTGTTCCGCAGGTGCGCGCCCAGGATCCGCCTTCTCCGTTCGAAAACCAGTTTGACAACGTTCCTGAGGATGAGAAAGACCAAGAGAAGGATCAGGATGATATTGATGTTGATCATGGAAAAGAACAGGATGCTGTCATTGAAGGGCAATGCGGTGCGAAAGCGATGGACCGAGAACTCGACCGTGGTCAGGATGAGCAGAACGAAGATGATCAGGAAGATGAAGAAGATCTCACGTCTTCTCCGTCTTGCCTCTTTGTCGTCCGTCGCGGGCAGGGGCTTCGCTTCCATGGAAGGAATCGTTCCTTCGAGAGGGCCCGGCCTGTCCCGGGATCAGGGGGCCTCCCCGGTCTATCGAAGGGCGCCCTCTTCACGGCTCCCTGGCCAACAGACCAATGCCGTAGACCGCCCTTTGGTTCCTTTCCACCCAGATGGTTCCCTTCAGCAGACAGAAATCCACCTTGCTCTGGCCCTTCGCCTGGGGGATTTCGCCCAAGGAAGTCCAGAAGATGTCCAGGCTCGGAGGAGACGGTTGCTCTCCTTCAGGAGGGGGGGCCTCTCCTCCGGCCGTGTCCATGGGGATGCTCACCTCTTCGAGCCTCTTCAGAGAGCCCTCCACATCCCAGGCAGGGATCAACAGACGAAACCCTTCCTCCGAAGCCTCGGGGCAGGGATCTGGAGAAAAGGCACATTCCGGCTCGGTCCACCGGATCTGGTAGGTCTCCTGCCATCTGCCCCGGCGGTCCTGCATGACGGCAAAATGGGCCCTGTCTTCCTGGCCACCCTCCGCCCTCTTTTCCAGGTAGAGGAACTCCCCTCCCGGCCCCCAGACGGCATAGATCCTTCCGCCCGGCCTCAGGCCGGCCAAAGGCCCACTCGTGTCCTGCCGCGGGAGATCGATCCATGCCCAGCGCTCATAGAAGAGGTTGCCCTCCACCGTGCGGTTGTTGCAGAAGAGCTTTGCAGGCATCCGGCCGTATCGGATCTCTTCCTCCTGACCGCTCCTGACACGATCCGCAAAAAGCGGCTCCGACAGAAGGAGGATCTTCGCCGCGTCCTCGGGTAGATAGTAGACGAACTCGTCCTTGTCCGTGGTGAAGAGCAGCCCGTCCTTCTTCGTCCAGGAGACCGGCGCCAGGGGCCCGCGCTTCGACTTCCCCTTACGGGCGCCCAGGTAGATGGACCGGCCCGGTGAAATCAGCCAGGCCTTTGAGCGCCATTTCGTGTCTGCCGAAGAGAAGAGGCCGGAGGAACGGCGCTTGTGGATGTCCACAACCATGCAGACCGGATTTCCCTGAACCGCCGAAAGGAAGACCAGCGTTTCCACAACCGCCGCCCTCGGCGGGTCTTCACGGATCACCTGCTTTTTCGAGCACGCGCACAACAGGAACGGGATCACACATGGAACCAGCCAGCCCGCCGCCATCCGTCTCCACCCGATCACCATAGAAAGAAGCCCTCGTGGTGTATGTTAATGAAACCCCGCTCTTTGAAAGGATAGTCCTTTTCTCTGGATCTTGAAAGGGAGATCCCGGAATCCCAGGGCCCTCACCTTCGCACGGCACCGGTCCATGTCCTCCGGATACACGTAGATCACCACACATCCTCCCCCTCCTGCGCCGCATACCTTCGTGGCGATCGCGCCGGTCCGCCTCACGGCCCTCTCCAGGGACCGGATCCCAGGGGTCACGATTCCCGGAAAGAGCCTTTTCCGGGCCTCCGCCTCGACCTCCATCGCGCTTCCCGCGGCCACGAAGTCGCCTCTCTTCAGTGACTGGGCCATCTCCCGTCCGGCTCCGGCGATCTTTTCGAAGAGCCGGTGCACCCTTCGGTCTCCGTCCAGGTGCGTCTTGAACACCTCCCAGTTGTTCGTGCCCGAGTGACGGGAAGTGCCCGTGTATACGAGCAGGAGACGCTTTTCCAGCTCATGCGGGAGGGCCGGCAGAGGCTCGCGTACGACCTCTCCCGGCCTCCACCAGAGGGCCTGGACGCCCCCCCAGAGGGCCGGGTAGTAGTCCTGCGTGCCGGCGGGCACCCTGATCAGGCGCGTCTCGATGTCCCGGACCAGCTCGAGGAAGCGGTCTCGCCGTATTCCCTTTCTTGCGCTCCTGATCAGGGCGCCGCAAAGCGCCACCAGCAAAGCAGAGGACCCGGCCAGCCCCGCACCTCGGGGAGCGTCGGACTGAAACTCGATATGCAAGCCCTGATGTCCCGAAAAATGCCGAAGCACCTGCCCGAAGAGCTCATATCCCGGATGGCCCGGGGGGGTCTCCCGCACCTTCCACTCCAGCGTCCGGTCGGCGTTGCGATCGATGATCCGGACGGTTCTCGCCTTGGCAGGTGCCACCCGGACCCGCTGGCACAGATCGATGGCCGCGTTCACGGTAACCGCATCCGAATGAAACAGATAGAGAGGCCACAGATCCACGGTTCCGCCCGCCAGATCGATCCTCGTGGGCGCGGTCGCCTCCACGGCCCGCTCCAGCCTCATGGGCAATGTCTCCCTCTCCTCCCGAGGTCGCCGGTCTCTGAACATTTTTAACTCGCAGGACGTTCCTTTGCAAATGGAGATGGATCAAGCGGGTTGCCGGACGACCGTCCCTATGTGCCGGGGGCACGGCTGTTCCGTGGCCGTGCTCTGGGTTTCCCTCGGAGATTCGTGCAGGGCGACTCGTGGAGGCTTCCCGAGTCCCCAGGTGCGAATCGTTGCACACGCCTCCGGCGCCTTCGCGCCGCAGCAGGGGACGAGTGACTATGTTGCCGGAACACGGAGCCCAAACGAATCGGAGAGGGAAACCCAGAGCACGGCCGCGCTACGGGTGTCCCTCGCCTGGCCATGGGAGGGGCAACCATCAGGGCCGTTCCGCGTATCGGTCGATACGTTTCTTCGCCTTCTTGTAGTAGGGATGGCTTGGGAGGAGAATCATCAGGACTTGGCGCCACTTCTCCATCGCCTGATCGATGTTGATTTCCTGGAGGGAATATCCTTCCCGATAGATCCTGCGCCCCACTTCGTCGAGTTGATCGAACGCCTGCTTCAGGGCCTTGTCGCCTGGATCGATCTTTCTGCCCATCTTCCAGAACAGGGCCGCCCCGATCGGATTCCCCCGGTCGAATTCCCTCCGGCCCCTTTCGTAGTAGATGCTTGACAGCGACGCAGAGGCCCGCCGAAAGTAGTTGCCCCCACGGCTTCCGGAGATGTTCCGATCGCTTTCCAGGAATCGGTTCCAGACGTCCAGGGCCTCGGAGATGCGCCCTTCCCGCTGGAGGGTCGTCGCCTGCTCGAAGCAGGTCATCGCGGATTGCACGTCTTCTGCGAGAGCTCTTGCATCGCCCGCTCTGGAGCCGTTCTTCACCTTCTCCAGGGAGGCAAGGGATCTCTCGGGCTCGCCTCTTCGATAGGCGTCCACTGCATTCTGGATGTACCAGCTCGCCGTCCCCCTCTTCGGCCCGGAACGGACCGGCGGCTTCGAAGGCTTCGCCTCGGTCGGGGTGCTCGAAGCAGGCTCGTCCCGCTGCGGCGTCACGGGGGTAGCGGACCGCACCGGCACTGCGGGCCGCCGGGGGGACCAGGCCGTGTGCACACCCGACTTCTTGTCCGCGAGCTGCCTCTGCAGGAGCCTCGCCTCCAGAACGATGCGACGGGCATCCTTGTTGTTCGGGTACTTGGCAAGGATCGCTTCCGCCTCGCGCTTCGCAAAGGACCAATCCTGCCTCGCCAGGGCCTCTCCGGCGGCCCGGAGCCTCTGCTCCAGGATCATATCTTCGATTTCCCGGACAAGCCGTTCCGCCTCGCGATAATAGACGCTCTGCTTGGGAACCTGTTCCATCTGCTCCGTGGCATCGATCAGCTCGTTCTCCATCACCAGGCCCTTTCCCTGGTTCAGGATGTCCACGTACTGGCTCTCCCGCAGGGCCTCCTGATAGAGACTCTCCACGTCCATGAAGTTCGGCATCTTCTTGCGTATTTCCTCGAAGACCAAGATCGCCTCGTCCCAGCGGCGTGCTGCAAGCAGGTCCTTGCCGTTTTCGTAGCGAACCTTGATCTCCTCGCGGTCCACCGGCTTTTCCAGATCGGTGAGCTTTCCCGACGTCTTCTCCAGCGTTCGTTGTTCCTCGGTTCCCTGATTGAAGAGAATGATCGCCACCGCGCCCGCCGCGACGAGAATGAGCACCAGAAGGAAGGGGATGCGACGGATGGGGGCCTTCTTCTGGCCGGCGAGGCCCTGCTTTCCCCCCACAGGCCGCCAAAGGTCCTCCTGGCTCAGGGTCTCCCCCGTATCCACGTAACGGAACATGGATTCCCCGACAGTGAGGATATCGCCCTTCTGCAGAGTCGCCTCTTCAAAGGGTTCGCCGTTCAGAAACACGGACCCCTCGGTGGAGAGGCTCTTCAGCACGAACCGACCTTCGGTGAAGCTGATCTCCAGCTGTTGCGGCTGAACGTCCCGATCCTTGAGAACGAGGTCGTTGTCGTCGGTCGCACCGATCCGGAAGACACCCCTCGGCAGCGGGCGTGCCGAGCCCGCCTGCTCCCCCCGCAGCTGAAAAAGGAGTGCGCGTCCTTCGCTTTTCTGTCTGTCCTCGTCCTGCATCCCGCTCACACCCTCAGGCAATTCGAGGTTGCAGTCCTTTGCCCTCTATTTTTATCATCTTCTGTCCAGCTTCTCCAGCAGATCCCGCGCCGCCCTGTGCCTTCGGTCCGACTCGTCCGGGATGTGGCTGATGATGTTCTGCAGCTCGATCTCGGCCGCATCCAGATCCTTCAACTTCAGGAACTTCTTCGTGTTGAACAGATAATCCTCGTACTTGCCCTGCAGCTCCGCCTCGTACCGCTCCTTCGTCTCGAGAAGGACCTCCCGGACATCGGCTTCCTCGCAGGCGATGACGTACTCGAGGCCCTCCTTCAGGTACTGGATGGCCGCGTGCAGGTTCGGATCGTTGATCCGCCGTTCCTCGTACTTCTCGTTCGAAAGGCGAAGATACCTCTGGGCCACCTCCACATCGCACTTGGGTATGGGGACTTCGTGGATGGAGATTTCCCGGATGCCCCAGCGGGTCTTCTCCGGAGGATTCCTCCGGTTGTCGAAACGGATCGTGTTGACTTCGCCTACCTTCAACACCGTGCCGGGGATGTCCACCCAGACGTGCTCGTCCGCCCAGCGGTCGATCGTCAGCGGCACGTCCGCCAGCTTCTCGTCGTTCAGGTAGATTCCCACGAGCTGGGGGTAACGGATGTACCCGGGCATGTATCGAAGCCGGTACTTCGGCTTCTGCGCGAAAAAGGTGAACTCCGCCTTGTCCACGTAGTTCTTTCCACCCACCTTGTGGCCGATGATTTCCTGAACCGGCAGGGACAGCGGCCCTGTGTCGGAAAGGTCCTCGCCTTCCCTCTCGGTCATGGCCAGCCGGACCGCGGAGTAGACCAGGACCACGAGCAGCACACTCAACAGGGCCAGCACCGGCGGCCTTTTGAAGGGGGACGGCCTTCCACCGGTCCCCTCCAGAACCTGAAGGCCCTGTATGAACTCATCCGTGATCTCCTCCCGCAGCAGGGAGATGTGGAACACGTAAGGCCCGGCCTGCAGTTCGTCTCCGTTGTGCAGGGGCCCCCGGGAGACGAACAGGCCGTTCAGCTTGATGCCGCCTCCCTGACCGAGGTCCTCGAGAAAGATCTCGTCCTTCTCCTCTACGATCCGAAAATGCTGCGGTGCGATCTCCGCATGGCTCAGAATGAGATCGTTGGTGAAATCGCTCCCGACCTGGATCTCCTTCTGGCGAAACTCGTAGCGAGTCCCCTCGTCCGGTCCTTCTACGATCGTGAACTGTACCGAGGTCAACATGTTCGACCCTCAACGGGGACAGCGGTCGTCTGCCCCTCGACTTGTTGATCCAGTGCCAGAAGGTCCCCGGCCCCTGTCCGGGTTTGCTCCAGGGTGCCTGCAGGCAACTCCAGGGTTGCATGGCCGTTCCGTCCCCCGTGGGCGGACCGCCAGGGTCCGAGGGAACCCACCGTCTTCACGACCCTGTGCTCGTTGTCCAGAAAGCAGATGTCGATCTTCATGCGCATCCCCAGGGTGTGGATCGACCCGCAGGGGGAGAGCAGGAGTCCGTCCAAGCCCCTCCAGCCCTTCCGGAACATCAGGCCTTTCGCCCGCTTCCAGAAGCTGTCCGCCATGGAGGCCTCTTCGCAAACCACCGTGCTCTTCGTGACGTTTCGAATCCTGAAGCTCATGTCCTTCGGTCGCCGCCGGCAGGCCCGCTCGCAGAGGCCTGCTAGAGGCCGATGTCACTGATGGCGCTCAGAAGCGGAATCACCAGGATGATCGCGATGGACAGCAGGTTCGCGATGATGATCGGAAAGAGGATCTTCACGGGAACCCTCTGCGCCGCCTTTTCCGCCCGTTCGAACCGGCTGCCCCGAATCTGGCCGGACTGGATTCGCAGAACCGCTGCGAAGCCGGTTCCCATCCGATCCGCCTGGATGATCGATCCGACGAAGTTGCTTATCTCCTGCATCTGGACCCTATCGGCGAAATCCGTCAAGGCCTCTCGCCGGGTCTTGCCGATCTTCGTTTCCTGCACGACCATGTGAAACTCGTCCCGCAGCGGCCCGGGCGGCCCGTTCGCCACGACCCGCTCCAGGGCGGTGCCGAAGTCCAGCCCCGCCTCCACGGCCAGGGTCAGCAGGTCGCAGCAGAAGGGAAGGTCCTGCAGAATGGAGAGCTGCCGCTCCTTGATCCGCTTGTTCACAAAGGCGTTCGGAAGGATGAAGCCGAGCACCCCCACCAGGAGGATCAGGGCGGGAGAGAACCCCGGGGCGAGCAGGTAGATCCCGAAGGCGAGCAGGCCGAAGAGGATGGCACTCGCCTCTTTGATCCCCAGATACTCGGCCGGCTTGAGGTCCCAGGGCCGGCCGGCCGCATCCAGCTTCTTCTTGAGCATGATTTCATAGGCACCGAGGTTCCAGTTCACGTTCATGCGGGCCAGAAGCTGGACCACGAACATCATGAGGCGGAACAGGGGGTTGCCCCGTATGCTCGATTCCCCCACGCTTCCGAGCCATCCCTCCTCCTCGATGGGAACCTGCTGGATGTCCTTGATCACCCGGTAGGCGCCGTAGGCGAAGAAGCACGCGGCGCTGAAGCTGAGCGAGTAGAAGAAGAGCGGATACCAGGACATCGCTACACCCTGATGTTGACCATGCGACGGACGATCAGAATCACCATGACTTGAAAGAGGATCACCGCGTAGATGGCGACCCGGCCCACATTCGAGTCGAAGAGGGGTTGCATGTACTCCGGCTGCCACAGAAACAGGATCCCGTAGAGGATGAAAGGAATGGCCCCGCAGACCATGGCCTGGAGCCTTCCCTGCGCGGTCAGGGTGTCCACCCGCTCCATGACCCGGTGCCGGGACCGGATCACCTCGGCAAGATGATCGAAGATCTCCGAGATGTCCCCGCCCAACTCCCGGGTGATGATCGTGGAGAAGACCATCAAGTTCAACTCCTCGCTCTCCACGCGCCGGGCCAGGTTCTGGAGCGCTTCGTTCAGGGGAATGCCGATCCGATACTCCCGCAGCAGAAGATCGAATTCCTGCGACAGGGGGGGCGTGGAATTCTCGACCAGGCTCTCCAGGGCCTGCACGAAGGAGAGGCCGGCCTTCATCGAGCTGGACAGGAAGTCCAGCCCCTGCACGAACTGGAGCTCGAAGGTTCGACGCCTCTTCCGAACGTAATAGCTCAGCAGGATTCGGGGCACGAGCAGGCCGACGAGGGCCATGATCACGGAGAGAACGACGTTGAGCCGGGTGATCGTGAGGGTGAAAATGAAGACCAGGCACATGATCAGGATGCTCACGTTCAGGATGCGCCTCGGGTTCAGGAAGATGAACATGGTCTCCAGGGTCCGGCTCACGCTCTGCAGATACCGGCTCTGGTAGTGCCGGAAGAGTGCCCGGCCCGCGCCTGCTACGAAGTTCGCCACGATCGCGATGGTCAGGAAGGTGATGATGTAGATCAGGATCACATAGACGAACTCGGGCATGCCGTCCTCACCCTCCCCTAGGAATCGACCTTGAAGATGTCCATCTTGACGTGGACGTTGCTGTCCTCCAGCTCCTGGAAGCATTTCGGGACGGCACCGGTCGGGGCGACCCTGCCGATCACCCTTCCCCCTTCCCCGATACCCTCCTGCTTGAACTCGAAGATGTCCAGAAGCTTGTAGCTCCCGTCCGTGTCCAGTCCGACCATCTCGGACACCTTGACCACGCGCCTGGATCCGTCGTTGAAGCGCATGAGCTGCACGATGATGTGGATGGCCGAGGCGATCTGCTCCCGGATCGCGCGGATCGGCAGATCCATCCCCGCCATCAGGACCATGGTCTCCAGCCGGCGCAGAAAGTCGTACGGGGCGTTCGCATGGCCCGTGGTGAGGGAGCCGTCGTGACCGGTGTTCATGGCCTGCAGCATGTCGAGGGCCTCCCCGCCGCGGACCTCCCCCACCACGATCCGGTCCGGGCGCATCCGCAGCGAGTTCTTGACCAGGTCCCGGATCGCCACCTCCCCCTTGCCCTGTATGTTCGGCGGCCTCGACTCCAGGGAGATGAGATGTTCCTGCGGCAGCTGCAGCTCGGCCGAGTCCTCGATCGTCACGATCCGCTCCGACTTGGGAAGCAGGCCGCAGAGCACGTTCAGCAGGGTGGTCTTTCCGCTCGAGGTCCCTCCAGAGATCACGATGTTTCTGCGGCTCGTGACGGCAATCTTCAAGAACTCGAAGACCTCCCGGGTCAGGCTTCCGAACTGAATCAGCTTGTCGAAGGTGAAGGGATCTCTCGAGAACTTACGGATCGTGAGGACCGGGCCCTTCAAAGAGAGCGGGGGGATGATCGCATTGACACGGGAGCCGTCTTTCAGACGTGCGTCCACCATGGGCACGCTCTCGTCGATACGCCTGCCCAGGGGGCTCACGATGCGTTCGATGATGCCGAGCAGCGAATCCTCGCTTGCAAAGGATCGGTTGGTCAAGAATAGCTTACCGTTGATCTCGACGAAGATCTGATCCTTCCGGTTGACCATGATTTCCGTGATCTCCGGGTCCCTGATCAGGTCCTCGATCGGTCCGAGGCCGAGCACCTCGTCGAGCATCTCCTTGTGGAGGTTCTGCCGATCCATGTCCTCCGGGATCGTGTCCCCCATGGCGTCCATGATGCTCCAGATGGCGCGGCTGGTGGTGGACTTCAGTTCCTGGTCCTCGATGCTCTTCAGATCCATCCTCCGGAGGTCCAGGAAGGCGATGAGCCGTCTGTGAATCTCCTGCTTGATCGGAACCAGACTCTCGTCGTACCGGTCTCCGGCCGTCTCGAGGATGTCCCAGTAGAGCTCCTGGGGGGAAGTCTCCTGGCTCGCTGCATCCGGAATGACGCGCAGGTGGTAGCTGCCCAGCGAAATCGTATCCCCCTCTTCCAGGAGATGCCCCCCCTCGATGCGCATCCCGTTCACGAACGTGCCGGTGCGGCTCTCCAGATCGACCACCTCGGCTCGGCCGTTCTCGAGCCGCAGCTTGAGGTGTCGCCCGGACAGGGAGGGCTGGTAGAGCACGATGTCGTTCGTGGAGGAGGTCCCGATGAAGATCTCGGGCTTTCTCACGTCGTATTCCGACGTGGAGCCGTCCTCGCTGTTGCTCACATGGAGGCGCATGCTGAATGTCCGTTCCGCCGGCAGGGGGGCAAGGCGAACCCGCCGACACATGGCCCCGGTCGAGTCCCGGGGGCTCAGTCAAAGGCGTCGAGCTCGATCTTCTCCCCGACCGCATCGTACCTTCGCTCGATGTCCTGCAGCATTTCCCGGTTTCTCTGTGCTTCCGGGCTCATCAGGTTTGCGGTGAGAAAGATGACCAGCTCGCTGTTTTGGTTCGTGAAGTCCCTCGATTTGAACAGCTCTCCCAGAACCGGGAAACTGCCGATCACAGGCACCTTGTCCACGCCCTTCGCATCCACCTGGTCCACGAGGCCGGAGAGGACGAGAACCTTGTCCTTGTCCAGGGTGACGTAGGTGTTCACGGCGCGGGTCGTCAGCCCCGGATAATCGTTCACCTGCACCGAGAAGTCGAGGGCGGAGTTCTCCGCCGCCACGCTGGCCGAGACACGCCCGTCCCTGTGGGCGAGGGGGGAGACCTTCAGGATGATGCCGTACCGCTTGTACTCCACCACCGCCCGGTCCGCAAGGATCAGGACGATCGGAATCTCGCCCCCCGCCACGAATTCCGCCTCTTCCCCGCTCTTGCAGACGAGTCGCGGGTTGGCGAGCACCCGTGCAATGGACTTCGAGTCGAGCAGATCCAGGTTGGCGCCGAAATTCCTGCCCGCTTCGAGCTGGATGCGCCCCGTGTCCGCACCGGACTGGACCAGGTCGATCGTGTACTGGATGCTGGAGACCTCGAACCGGGCCGAGTCGTCCCAGCTCACGCCCACCTTCTTCAGGATATCCCTGCCCAGCTCCACGAAGTGGATATCGATGAGCACGAGATCCTCGGCCACTCCGCCCACCCGGACCAGATTCACGCAGGTGTCGAAGTAGGCGCCGGACAGGGTGTCGATCGTGGCCAGATCGTCCTGCTTGAGCACGGTCCCCTCCAGAAAGATCTTGCTGCCGATCCCCTCGGCCCGCACATCCGCATACCCGTTCTTGATGAGACTTCGGTTGATCTCCGAGGCGATCAGGCGCGTCACCGAGGAGCTCATCCGGGCCAGCATGGTCACCTCGTTCGGGTAGATGTCCGCCACCGTCTTGATCCGGTCGAAGTCCCGCCGGGTGTAGACCTCGCCGTCGATCACGACCCGTTCCCCCACCACACGGACCTCGACCCCCTCGATATCCCCGAGGATGCCCTGCACCTCGTTCCGGATCAGCCGGACGTCCTTCAGGATCACCTGCACGACTGTGGAGGACTGCTTCCCGTACATGTCCCAGGTCAGGACGTCGGTCGTGCCCCGGCCGACGGCGGTGATCAGGATCTGACGGCCCTCGGAGATGAGCTTCACATCCACCACCTTCGGGTCTCCGATGGCCACCTGCTCCAGCGGCGCCGGGACGTCGAGGACCACCTGCTGCCCCAGGGTGAGCCGGACCGTTCCCCCTAAGGTGGCAGCGGAGGAAGGGCTCGAAAAGAGACCGGAAGAGCCCCCGAGGAGACACAGAATGGTCAGAAGACACGCCCGCTTTTTCTGGATCATCATAGACACTTGCCCGTATCTGCCGGTTGAACTTCGCCCGCTACCGTTCCTACTCCACTCTCTCGTGCTTCTTCTCGACGCCCCGGATCACCAGCACGCGGCTGTCCCGGGCGGTCTGGATCTCTTCACGCACCCTGGGCTGAAGGATGTCCGCAAAGGTGATCTTCGGGAGGTTTTCAAAGGTCTCGATGTCCTCCGGGTTGCGCAGCACGTTGTGCAGCTTTCCGACCCGCTGCGCATGAATCAGGAGCGCGGCCTCCTCGGGCGTGACCAGGATGGTGAGCATGCCGGCGGCCCGCCGGTCCTTGCCCATGCCGGACCGCGCCGAGGTGATCTGCCCGATGGCCAGAACCACCACGTTCTGGAGAAGGGTGATGGTCGTCTCCGGCTCGCTTCGGGAGTCGACCTTGCTCTTGAAGGTGCCCAGAATGTCGATGTGGTCTCCGGGCTGGATCAGGCCGGCAATGGTGGACGTGTCGTCCACACGGATCGTCATGGCCCGCTCCCCCTCCTTGATCATGGTGGAGAAGCCCCGGTAGCGCTCCCCGCCCTTGAAGTCCATCCAGAGGATCGGGTCTCCGGCCCGCACCGGGTAGACCAGCTCGCGGCCGATGATCAGGTCCACCTCCTCCGGGTAGATGGCGTTGGCGTGAACGAACTTCTTCGGCACGGGACGGGCCGCCACCCACTCCACCTCCAGGGGCTCGTTGGCCGGGATGTTTCTCCGGGCCACCACGACCCGGACCGGCTCCAAGCCCTTCTGCATCGCTTTCTTCTCGCCGGTGATGTAGTTCCGGACCATCAGAACCGCCGCGGTCCCCAGGGCGATGGAGAGGATCAGGGGCAGGGTGGGACGGACGTCGATCTTTCGCATGGATCCGACTTTCTGCTTTCACGGAGCATTGTGGGTATCCCTATAACAGCATCTTCACCCATTTTGATGTTAGTATACATATCGACCGAAAGTCAAAAAAGCTTACAGAAGCACTGAAAAATAAACATCTTTTTTGGGTCCGATAAAGGCGGGGCGCCCCTCCTCAGGGCAGGAAGACGACCCAGAGCGCGAGGCCGAGAAGCACGTCCAGCGGAAGACCGGCTACGACTCCCACGGTCAACCCGGCAGCCTCCAGCATGAGCCGGACCACTTCGCCCCGTTCCCCGGAGAAGGAGTCGGCGATCATCACAAAGTTGCCGCTCGCATCGTAGCTCCCCGCCAGCAGGCCTCCGGAGGGCGTTTCCTCGAGGGGCCGGGTTTCCTCCATGGGGTTCTCCCTTCCGAAGGGAAAGAAGGGTACGTCGTACGTGAAGGTGCACCGGGCACCCCGTATCGGGATCAGCGGGGATGTCAAATCCAGGTATTCGTCCCACAGCGTCCTCAGAATCTCATCATCGAAAAGGGGCGCATAGTCGAGATCGTCGTCCACGAGCTCCTGGTAGATCACATCGGTCCCGTCGTCCGTCGGGCCGCTGTCGTCGAGGGCGTCCTTGAAGAAGAGATCCCGGATCTCCTGCTGCGCAGTATGCGCCGGATAGGCGTCCCCGAACGGGGCCTCCCGGAAATGGCTGAGGGCAACGTACCGGGCCGCGATCTCGGTCTTGCCCGAGACCACGAAGAGCTTGCCCATCTCCGCCGCGCCCAGAAGCAGGAGGAGCAGGACCGGCATGACCACGAGCATCTCCACCAGGGCCTGTCCCTCGTTGTGCGGCCGGTTTCTACGGATCATCAGGGCCTCCCTGACTGTTAGAAGAGAAAGTAGTCCGCGCCGCCCAGGTCGAGCACGTTGCCGAAGAGCATGGCCGCATCCGCGGCAAAACCGTCGTTCTCGATCTGGATCGCGATATCGTAGTAGCCGTCCCTGCTCACCGGGAAGAGCCGTGCCTCCCAGTCCATCTCGAAGCTGATGTAAGGAATCTCGTGGGCCGAGGCGAGCGTCACCGCGTTCGCGTTGTAGAAGCTGCTCGCCGCCTCGCTGTAGGCGTGGGCCGTGGCAAAGGCGTAGTGCCGGTGGTCCGGGCAGACGAACTTCATGTCGCCGTCCTCCCAGGTGCAGTCCGCCGGCCCGGAGCCCTTGCCCAGTACCGTGGGCGGCTCCTGCTGCCGGAAGGTGGCCACGGTGACCGCGAGAAGGGGGTCGAGGTCGTTCGGCGCCCAGCTGGCGTCCCTTGTGCGCAGGCCGAGAGGGAAGCCGATCTCCACCCCTGGGAGGATTCCGAGTTCTCGATAACAGGCCCCGCCGTCGGTGAACAAATCCCGCAGCGTCGTATCGGCAAAGGTGTCCCACTGGTCGTCCGACAGGCCGAAGTCCTCTTCCGAGGCGTGCCACCAGTAATTGCCGTAACGGGCCACCATGACGAAGGTGGGACAGAACCCGACCCGCTCGAGCACATAGTCGTTCGTTTCCGCCTGGCCCGGCGTATACGCCTGCAGCAGCTGCTCACCGGCGGTCCCGTAGTGAACGTAGAAGCCGGCCTCGAGGTTGTTCTCCACATCCAGGTTCCGCGTGTTCGGCTTGAAGGCGTAGTTCTGCTCGATGACCTGCGGCAAGTCCTCCTCGATGATCGCCTTGTCGACCGCACTCAGGATCGCCTCCTGAAAGATTCCTGTGCTCGCGGCCGCCAGGGTGGCGGCGATGGCCCCTTCGCACGCAACACCCGCAGCCAGCAGGCAGCCCAGGCAGAAGAGAGGGTCGGTCCAGACCTCGCCGCAGACAGCCAGTTCACAGCCGAGGACGCCGATGCCGCAAGCCTGCCAGGCGAGCAGCGCCGCCGCGTAGAGCTCGAGCATGTTCCGGTTGATCCCGGAGACCAGGTTCAGGGTCCGGGCCTGCCAGACCGCGGCCGACAGGGCCGCCGCATCCGCCACGTTCTGGTTCTTGATCTTCAGGTTGACCATCTCGGCCACGTTCATGGCCATGGCCAGGAAGAGGAAGATCACCAGCCCGACCAGGGCGACGAAGACGAGGGCCTGGCCCTCCTCCTCGTGGAGCTTCTCGATCTGGCGCGTGAAGATGCGGATCATCGGTCTTCTCCCGTCTCCCTTCGCTCCGGCGAAGCTACCATCCCCGACTGCCGGGGGGCCCTCCCATGAGGTACATGGATCCCTCGGTGGTCAGGGTGCAGCGCGCCCGGATGGGGATGGGGTACCAGGCCCTGGAAGCGAACCCGTCCAGGATGGCACCCAAGGCGCCCCAGGACCCTCCCGCTGCGGTCTGGCCCGAGTACCCGAACTCCTGAAAGCTCCGGAGGAGGAGCAGACCGAACCGGGCGGGCCGGTTGATGAGCGGCAGGACGCGCCTCGGGTAGACCATCACGTCCTCCGGCCCCCCTTCGGCTCCGAAGATCTGGTCCATGGCGAGCCGCTCCTGCGCCACCGAGCTGAAGTTGACGAAGATCCCGAAGATGACCCGGTTCACCAGGGGCACGGTCATCGGGTAGATCAGGGTCACCTCCAGGGTCAGGTCCTCGCCGGGGGCCGGCACGTTCTGCTGATCCGCCCCCCCCACGTCGCAGGGGATCCCCGGACCCGGACCCAGGGGGTAGGGAACCCAGCTCATGGGATCCACGCCCAGGCTGAACGTTTCCGGGTGCACGCGCTGCACCGAGGTGAGATAGGCGGCGTTCACGAAGCGCGTCAGGGCCAGGTCGGCCGACGGATCGTCTTCCCCTGCGAACCCGATCCCGCGCACCTCTTCCGACACCGCGTTGAGCCGGGGCATGAAGTCGAAGCTCGCGTCCAGGCCGGCCGGGCAGCCGGACTTCGTCCCGTCCGGCACCTGGACGATGCACTGGGAGGGCATGGCGACCATGGTGGCGAGGGTGGCGGCCGTGAACACCGCCGGGGTGAAGTGCGGCACGGCCTGGTCGTCCGGGTGAAAGGCGGCGCAGGGCCTCACGATCGCGGCCCGTGCGGCCGCGAAGGATGCGTAGTGGACCATCTGATAGGCGAAATAGAGGAGGCTGAACTGGATGACGCCCAGCATCACCACGAGGAAAAGCGGGATGACGATGATGAACTCGGCGAGGGCCTGGCCCTTTGCATTCCCGGAGCGCATTTGGATCTTCTAGGCTGCTTCTTCCTGGTTCCCCGACTCTCCCCGGCACCACCCGCATTCTACCCAATCCGGACCCGTCGGGTCAAAGCCGTTCCGGAGTTCGGTGGCTGTCCCCGAACTCCGAAAAAGATTTGGGGATGAAGGCTTGCGCCCTCATCCCCAAATCTCTCAAGTCAACCTGTTCGTCTTGCTGCTACTCATCCGAAGCCGTGAAGTCGGACAGATCGTACGAGGTGGTCGCAGCGGCCTGCCGGTCCGCGTCGATGTCCACGCTCGCGTCTGTTCCGGCGATCTCCTCGGCCAGGTTCGAGATCTGCTCGCGCACGTTGTCCGCGAAGAAGATCACCGCACCGATGGTCGCGATGGCCACCAGCGCCAGGATGATCAGGTACTCACTCATCCCCTGTCCCTTCCTGTTGCGAAGAAACTTCATCATTCGAAATCACCTCCTTTCTGCTTTGGATTCCCCTGTGGGGTGGAGCAAAACCTATGCCAGAGGCCTGAAAAGCATTCGCTCCCCGCGGCGGAAACAGAAAACCTCGTCCAATGTGGAAGAAAATTGTTTTATTCCTTCCAACTATGGGTCCGGCCTCGTGATTACCCGTGTCCCTGCGGTCTTCCACGTACACGGTCCGTCCTGGGAACGTTCGCTTGAAGAGGGAAAAAAAATTCCACTATTGGGTACTGCTTTCTTCTGTCTTCACCGGGCTGCGTCTTGCGGGCCGCTCAGAAGATCGGAAGATTCAGGAAGTTCGCAATGCCTGCGTAATACTCGAAGATGTATCCGTTCAGGTTGTCCAGCACCCCCTCGCCGCCTCCCTGCAGCGTCTCCTCGTAGACGAAGAGCCCCACCCCGATGAAGACACCGAAGAGCAGGATCACCAGGTACTCGGTCTGCGCCTGGCCGGCGCGGGAACCGGTCGCCGGGTTCGGGCGTTGCGTCTCGCAGTCCTGAGGTGGAATAGGCTCTACCATCTGTTTCGATCTCCTGAACCGGTGCGCCTATTGTAGCAGAACCCCACCCGGCGGGACAACGAAAAAACAGCCTCCCGTCTGTGGACGGGGACTTAAGAATTTTCCCGCATTTTGAAGCATGGTCGAGAATAACGGCGATTTCTCCTTCCCGGGGGTTGTGAAGAAACCTGTTCGGAATTGTGTAAAAGCCCGCTAAACTTTTGATTTCGTTTTCGTTTTGGTCAGGATCGCCGAACCACCCTTCCCCGGCCTCTTCTCGACGCCCCCCTTCCCCGAAACCCCCGTCTGTCGGTCACGGAACCGGGCCCCCCCCGCTTGTGGACAGCCAGAGCGCTGAGTGCCGCCAGCGGGGTTTGCCCACGGCGAGGCCTTCTTCTATCCTTCCAGCTTCACGAGCCGAGGCCGCCCGTTCGAGAGGGCGCCGAGGATTTCTGTAACCACCTGTATTTCTTGAAAAGACAGTCAACGGAAATGCCGACGACGCCGGATTCAGCGCCTTCCATGGAATCGCTCCTGCTCAAGGTCAGAGAACGCATCAGGTCCCTGGAGGAATCGAGGCACCTGGAATTCTGGCTCCAGGATGTGGCCCTCGCAGAGGAGGCACAGGGCCTCCTGACCCTCAAGTGCCCGAACGCCTTTGCCAAGCAATGGCTTTCCGGGAAGCACGGAGAAGCCCTTTCCAGGCTTTTCTGTCAGGAAGCGGGTCGGGACCTTCGCCTCACCTTCCAGATCGACCCCGCCTCCGCCCATGTGGAGTCTGCAGACGACACCGCCGAATCGGCCCCTGCGGCGGGACCGCCCCCGGCCCCAGGGCAGCAGGCCGTCGCCCCCGCCGACGGACCGCCGAGAGAGCCCTTTCCCGGCTGGAATCCCCGGTTTCGCTTCGCGACCTTTGTGACCGGCCGGTCGAACGGTTTCGCCTGGTCGGCGGCACAGGAGGTTTCCCGGAGGCCCCGGAACCCGTACAACCCGCTGCTCATCCATGCCCCCACCGGCCTGGGCAAGACCCACCTCGGCCAGGCGATCGGGCACAGCCTGTTCGAGGCGAACGAGGAGCTCAGGATCCGCTGGATGACGGCCGAGACCTTTCTGTCCGAGATGATCCGACACATCAAGGAGAAGGACGTGCCGTCCTTCAAGTCGAAATACCGGGACGGGTGCGATGTCCTGATCCTGGACGACATCCAGTTCCTCAGGGGTAAGGCGTCCCTGCAGGCGGAGCTGTGCCACACCCTGGACGTGCTGATCCACCGGGGCAAACAGGTGGTGCTTCTGGGCAACCTACCCGCCCGGGGAAGGAACGGGATCGATGAGAACCTCGAATCCAGGATCTTCTCCGGCCTGGCGGTCACCATGGACCCGCCGGAATACGAGGCAAGGCTGGCCATCCTGCAGCAGCTCGCCCTCTCTTCCGGGCTTGCCGTCTCCGAGGAGGTCCTGGCCGTGGTCGCAAGATGCGTCCGCTCCCACGTACGGGACCTGGAGGGCGCCTTCAAGCGGCTCATGGCGCTCCAGACCCTGACCGGCGAGGGGCTCGCACCGGAAACGGCGGAGCACCACTTCCGCGATCCGGCGAGCCCTGCGCAGCGGCCCACGGACCTCAAGACGATCCGGGACCACGTGGCGAAGTATTTCGGCCTTCCCCCTGAAACGCTGGCGGCACGCTCCCGGAAGAGAGACGTTCACTATCCCCGGCAGGTCGGGATGTACCTGGCCAGGAAGTACACCCACGCGTCGCTGGATTCGATCGGCCGCCTCTACAACCGCGGGCACGCCTCGGTGCTCCACGCCCTTCGAAGCCTGGAGACGAAGATGGGCTCGAGCGCCCGGATCGCCCGCGAGGTCCGCTTCATCGAGGAGAAGCTGCTCGAAGGTCTTTGAGGAAGCCCGTGACGCGGCTTCGGACGACGCCCGCACGTTCTACAAACGCCCTCTTTCATTATAACAATCGGAACCGGCTCGATCCGAGCGGGCCTGCGTCCCGGTTTGACTTTTAGTACGAGCGTGAATTATATTAAGATGTACTATCCTCTATTGTACCTTCAACCTTCAGAACGCTTCGACGGAGCAGGGGGAGAAGACGATGGCTGAATACCTCGACGATCTGCGCGATGTGCAATTCGTGCTGTACGAGCATCTGGGCGTGGAGAAGCTGTGTGAATTCGAGAAATACGCGGAGTTCAGCAAAGAGGTCTTCGACATGGTGCTTGAGCAGGGTCTCAAGCTGGCCAAGGAGGAGATCGCGCCGTTGAACGAGGTGGCCGACCGGGTGGGCGCCAAGTTCGAGAACGGGGCGGTGACCCTGCCGAAGGAGTTCCACGGCCCTTACAAGACCTACTGCGAGGGCGGATGGATCGGCGTGTCCAGCGACCCGGAGTGGGGCGGCCAGGGCCTGCCGAGAGTGGTGGGCATGGCTACGGGCGAGTTCTTCACCGGCGCCTGCCTCGCCTTCATGATGACCCCGTCCCTGACCCACGGGGCGGCGGAGATGTTCGAGACCTTTGCATCGGATGAGTTGAAGAACCTCTACGTGGAGAAGATGTACGCAGGCCAGTGGGCCGGCACCATGTGCCTCACCGAACCGCAGGCCGGCTCCATGGTAGGCGACGTGAAGACCATGGCGGTCAAGGAAGGGGATGTCTACAAGATCACCGGCACCAAGATCTTCATCTCGAGCGGTGACCACGACCTGACCGAGAACATCATCCACGGCGTGCTCGCAAGGACCCCGGACGCCCCTCCGGGCATCAAGGGCATCAGCCTTTTCCTGGTACCGAAGATCCGTGTCAACCCGGACGGCAGCCTGGGCGAGCCGAACGATGTGACCTGCGGAAACATCGAGCACAAGATGGGCCTCAACGGGTCCTCCACCTGCACCCTCAACTTCGGCGACGAGGGCAACTGCATCGGCTACCTGGTAGGGGAGGAGAACAAGGGCATCGTCTACATGTTCCAGATGATGAACGGCGCGAGGATCAACGTTGGCCTGCAAGGAAGCGCCCTCGCCTCGGCCGCCTACCAGCAGGCCCTCAGCTACGCGAAGGAGCGGATCCAGGGCGTGGACGTCCGGAGCATGAAGGACCCGAACGCTCCGCGCGTCGCCATTGTCGAGCACCCGGACGTCCGCAGGATGCTCCTCTTCGGGAAGTCGATCAGCGAGGCGACCCGGGCTCTGCTGATGAAGACCGCCTACTACGCAGACCTGGCGGAAGTCAGCCAGGACGATGCGGAGAGGGAGAAGGCCGCCGGTTACGTGGACCTCTTCACGCCGCTGTGCAAGTCCTACTCTTCCGACATGGGCTTCGAGGTGTGCATCCAGTCCATTCAGGTTCTGGGAGGGTACGGGTACTGCCAGGAGTACCCGGTCGAACAGTACGCGCGGGACGCGAAGATCGCCTCCATCTACGAAGGGACGAACGGCATCCAGGCCATGGACCTCATCGGCCGGAAGCTGGGCATGAAGGGCGGCATGCTCTACATGAATTTCCTGAACGATTTGAATGCCTTCATCGAGGCGAATCAATCGGACGAGAAGCTCGGCCCGTACGTAAAGGACCTGGCCGAGGCCAAGGAGGCTCTCGCCAGCGTCTCCGAAATGTTCATGACCAAATCCATGAGCGGGGACGCCCTCTTCCCGATCTCCTACGCCATGCCCTACCTGAACTCCTTCTCCGAGGTAACGTGTTCGTGGCTCCTCCTCGAGCAGGCACGGATCGCACAGAAGAAGCTCGACGAGATCTGTGCGGACAAGGGAACCACCGACGTGAAGGCCCTGGCCGAGGAGAACGACGAGGCGAAGTTCTACGCGGGCAAGATCGCCTCGATGAAGTTCTACGTAAGGCAGATCCTGCCGAACGTTCATTCCAGAAGCGCCAGCGTGAAAAGCGAAGACACGACGGTTCTGGACGCCGTGCTGTAAGTCACGGCTGCGGAAGCGCTGCCTCGCACGAGGGGCTCACCGAGAAGGTGAGCCCCTTTTTTGTTTGAACCCTCGGGGCACGCTGCCGCCTCCATGGCTTTCGGTTGACAGGCACGGCACCCCGGATCATACTGTGATCCTCGATTTCCTTCTCGCGGATCCCCTCGACCAACCGCTCTTCTCGAGATTTGCAGGAATGGCTGATCGCGTTCGAATCGTTGGCTACTCGTTCCTCATCCTCTTTTTCGAACTGGCCCTGATTCGATACATCCCGTCATCGGTCCGTCTGGTGGGGTACTACACGAATTTCGTGCTCATATCCACCTTCCTCGGGATGGGGGTCGGCCTTCTGCTGGAAAAGAGGGGAAGACACGCCCCCTTTCTGTTTCCCTTCTTCTTCCTTCTCCTCCTCTTGCTGGTGGAGTACTTCTCCAACGTGGTGGTCGAGCGACCGAAGGATCCGAGCGAGTACCTCTGGTTGATCGTTCTGGAGGTCTCCCCCCGGGTGAAGACCTTCGGGATCTACCCGGTTCTCGCCCTGCACTTTCTCGCCACAACACTTTGTTTCGTCCCCCTGGCGATGGGACTGGGAAGATCCTTCCGCAGGTTTCCTCCCCTCACCGCCTACACCCTGGACATCGCAGGCAGTATCGGCGGCATCCTCACCTTCTTCCTGTTGAGTCACTTCTCGGTCCATCCGAAAGGGTGGTTTCTGGGAGGGAGCCTCGTCTTCCTGTTGCTGGTCCACGAGAAGACCTGGACCAAGACCGCTGCGGCCGCCGCGGGGGTTTGCGCATACCTGCTCTTTCTCTACCAGGTCCCGGGCAACCCGAACGAGATCTGGTCTCCCTACTATCGAATCGACTACTTTCCCAGACAAGTGACAACCGTCATCAACGTGAACGGATCCCTGCACCAGATCGTATTCGATTTCCACGAGGACGCCCGCGCCAAGAGCCGATTCGCCCAGGGCGCGTTCGACGATTACACGAAACCGTATGAATACGTCCGGAACATAAGAGACGTACTGATTGTGGGCGCCGGGACGGGAAACGATGTTGCCATCGCACGGATGAAGGGAGCCGAACGAATCGATGCGGTCGAAATCGACAAGGAGCTGATCGCCCTCGGGCGAACCCTGAACCGGCACAGACCCTACGAAGACCCACGGGTGAACATCATCGTGGATGATGCGAGGTCCTACTTCAAGACGTGCGGCAGGAAGTACGACCTGATCGTATTCGGGACCCTGGACAGCCAGGCTTTGCTGTCCGGCATGACCTCACTGCGACTCGACAACTACGTCTACACCCTGAACGCCTTCCTGTCCGCCCGGAGCCTGCTCAAGCCGGGCGGAGCCCTGGTTCTCTACCACATGTCCCCGTCGAAAGAGATCGCGGCGAAGATCTACCAGCTCCTCGAGGAAGCTTTTGATGGAGAGCCGGTCGTTTTCCACGAGCCCGACCACAGGACGTTCAACTACACCTTCGTCATGGGTGTCGACAAGGAAGGCGCCCCGCACGATGCAAAGCGGGCGGAAGTCCTGAAGAACACCCGCGTCGACCTGCCCTCCGACGACTGGCCCTATCTGTATCTGGCAAGGCGTGTGATCCCCTCCCATTATCTCAAGGCCTTCGGCATCCTGCTCGGAATCGGGATTCTTCTCCTGCTGGCGGCCGGGGGCCGGGAGGTCCTCAGGAACCGGGATATGGCCATGTTTCTGCTGGGAGCGGGGTTCCTGCTTCTGGAGACGAAGAGCGTCACACAGATGTCACTGCTCTTCGCGTCCACCTGGAGGGTGAATGTGCTCGTTTTTCTCTCGATCCTGACCATGATCTTCTTCGCCAACGTGGCCACCATGAAGATGACGAGAGATCACAGGAAAGGGATCTTTCTCCTTCTCTTCGTCTCCCTGGGCGTCAATTATCTCCTGCCGGTCGAGGCCCTTCTCGCTCTGCCGTTGCTCTCCCAGTGGCTGCTCGGCAGCCTCCTGGTGGCGACACCGATTCTGGCGGCAAGCTTCCTGTTTGCGACGCTCTTCAAGAATACACAGGATTCTCTCGTATCACTCGGTTACAATTTCCTCGGGGCTGTGTGTGGTGGATTCCTCGAAAACGGGGTGATGCTGATCGGCGTGCAGCATCTCCACGTCATCATCCTTCTCATCTACCTGGGTGCCTTTGCCGCTTCAGGGACGAGATGGGGGAGATACGGAAGCGGGACGATTCCATCTGTAGCTGCGGGCCCCCCATGAGCCGGGACACCAGACGCGTATTCCTGATCATCCTGGACGGCGTGGGTGTGGGCGCCTCGCCCGACGCGGTGGAATACGGGGACGAGGGGGCGAACAGCCTTCTTCACTGCTCGGAGGAAGTGGGCGGCCTGTCCCTCCCCTGCCTGGACCGGCTCGGCCTCGGAAGGATCGGAGAGAGAAGAGGCGCCCTCGCCGAAGCGAGACCTCTTGCGCACTTCGGGGTCATGCAGGAAGCTTCTCCCGGAAAGGACACACTCACGGGGCACTGGGAGCTCATGGGGCGGGTGCTTTCCAAGCCCTTTCCCACCTTTCCCGACGGCCTGCCGCAGACGCTTCTGGATGCCTTCCGGGACGGGACGGGCCTGGAGCCTCTCGGCGGGTATCCCGCTTCGGGCACGGAGATCATCGAGGCCCTCGGGCCCGAGCATCTTGTGTCCGGCAGGCCCATCGTCTATACCTCAGCAGACAGTGTCTTTCAGATTGCGGCCCATGCCGACCGCTTCCCACTGGATGCCCTCTACAGGCTCTGCGAGCAGGCGAGGAGGGCAGCGGACCCTTACGGAATCGCCCGGGTGATCGCTCGACCCTTTACGGGCCGTCCGGGTCGTTTCCAACGTACGGGGGGGCGTAAGGATTTCGGACTGCCCCCTCCCGGACCGACCCTGCTCGACCTGATGGAGGACCGGGGAATCCCGGTCCTGGGCATCGGGAAGATCCGAGACATCTTCGCAGGCAGAGGAGTCCCTCGTTCTCTCCCGGCGGCGGACAACCGGCAGGGGCTCGAGAGGCTGCAGGAGGCGGTCGAGGGGCAACCCGCAGGGCTCGTCTTCATCAATCTGAACGACTTCGACACCCTCTACGGCCACCGGCGGAACGCAGCGGGTTACGCCGGGGCTCTCGAGGCGTTCGACCACGCTCTCCCGCCCCTGCTGGAAGGCGTTGGCACCGGCGACCTTCTCATGCTGACGGCGGATCACGGTTGCGACCCGACATACAGGGGAACCGACCACACCCGAGAGTTCGTACCCCTCCTCGTTTTCACCAGAGATTGCACCGAGGGCTCGCCCCTCGGCTTGCGAAGGAGCTTCGCGGATGTGGCGGCGACCCTGGCCGAGGCCTTTTCCGTACCGTGGGACTCCCCGGGTGAGAGTTTCTTCCCGTGCCTCGGAACCGGCTGAGCAGGAAGGAGGACGACTTGGCAGAGGACCTGGTAGGGCCTGAATCGGGAACCCGTTCCCGGTTCGGGACGGAGGCGGGCGAGGGGCAGGAGCCGGGAGCAAACGGAGGCCCCGTTTTCCGTACACGCGTCTTCCTCCTCTTCTTCATCCTGGCTGCGGGGATCTACTTCCAGACCGTGGGCTGTCCCTTCCTTTGGGACGAGTACCGGCTCATCCTGGGGAATGCCCATGCGGGCGTCTTTCGCTGGGAACGCCTGCCGGATCTCTTCTTCCAGCGATACTTCTATCTACCGGGATCCTTCCGAAACGAACTTCCCCTTGACCTGCCCTTCTATCGACCTGTGACGGTGCTGGTTCACGGCCTCACCTACAGGGTCGTGGGGCCCGCCTTCCCTTTTTTTCACCTGGAAAGCATCTTCCTGCACGTGGGGAACGCCCTGCTGCTCTTCGCCCTCCTCGCCTTCCTGCTCCGCAGGTACTCGGCCGACCCGGAGCCGATCGCCCTGGCCGGGGCGGCCCTGTTCCTGGTCCATCCGCGCAATGTGGAAACCGTCTCCATCATCGCCAACCAGACCGGGTTGCTATGCACCTTCTTCTGCCTCCTGTCCCTTCTGCTCTGGGCGAGGCTCCTGGCAGGGACCCGCCTTCCGCTCGCTCTGTACGGCCTTTCCGTGACGTCCCTTCTTCTGGCAATGCTCTGCAAGGAAACAGCATACGCAGCTCCCTTGATACACGGCCTGGTGCTCCTGATGCTGGGCCGGCCGGACCGGAAGAGCCTGCTGCTCCTCTGCGGGTTCTTACTGTTGCCGGGCATCCCTCTCGCCGCAAGGCAGACCCTCCTCGGGGGGACTTCGATCCTCGATGCCCTTGCCAGGCAGCTCGCCCGGCAGGGGGCGGGAGGGGGCTATGTCTCTTCCCTTCTGCTTCTCCTCTTCCATCAACTCTACACCTGGCTGCTACCCTTGCACACCGAGATGTTCCAGTATCCTTTTTCGACCGAGAAGGCCTCCCTGTCACAGATCCTCGTACCCCTCTCGGCCCTCCTGCTTGCGGGCTGGCGGCTTCGGAGAGCAAAAGGAGCGCTCTTCTTCGGCATCGGCTGGTTCGTTGTCTTCTACCTGCCCTCCTCGAACCTCGTCTCCATCGGAACCCTTGCGGGGGGCGACCTGAAGGCGGGCGCCCACCATCTCTACCCGGCCCATGCCGGGCTGTGCCTGCTGCTGGCCGCCTCGATCCTGGTTCCGTTTTCCGCAAGCAGCAGGAGACGAGCCACCCCGAGAGTCCCCCGGATGCAAGGGCTCGCCCTTGCCCTGCTGGTCCTGCTCCTCGGCGCCCAATCCTTTCGCTTCGCAGCGAACTTTCGCAGCCCCGACCGGTTCTATGGGACCCTGCTCGACCGCCACCCCCTCCACAGCGGGGCCTGGACCAATTACAGCTGGCACAAGCTGTACATGGACGAGGACCCCGAGGCGGCCGAGCGCATCCTTCTGGAAGGGATCGAAGCGGTTCGGCCCCTGCAGAACGAGAAGGTAACGATGGATTTCATCCATCAGCTCATCCTCCTCTATCTGGACTACGGAGACCCTCTGGAAGCGGCGACCCTGCTGCAGTGCACGGCCGACGCCTGGATCGTACGGCCCGTGGGGAGCATCTACTCCTGGCATGCCGTTGCAATGCTCGACAGGGCGGGGAAGGAACAGGCGTGCATGCCGTAGAAGGCCGTGCGGCGAGGCGGCCGGCCGCACGGGCCCTTGTTGACAAAGAAGCTCTTTTTCTTTAAATTTCTATATGTTATGAAGGCTTACTACGCTCTGGAAGAGATGCGTGAACCCCTCCCCCGTCCGGTGGTGACGATGGGGAACTTCGACGGAATCCATCGCGGCCACCAGCAGATCTTCCGCGCCCTGCGCAAGGAAGCGGAAGCGCACCGGGGCACTGCCCTGGTCATCACCTTCTTTCCCCATCCCCTGAAGGTCCTTCACCCGGAACGTGCACCACGGCTGATTACGAACATTCAGGACCGCATCGAATTGATGGAATGCCACGGAATCGACGCCGTCCTCTGCCTTCCCTTCGACCAGGAGTTCGCCGCCTGGGAGGCGGAGCGCTTCGTTCGCGAGATTCTGGTGGAACGACTCGGCACCAAGAAGGTGCTCGTGGGAGAGGATTTCCGTTTCGGCAGGAACCGGGAGGGAGGCATCCGTTTCCTCACGAAAAGAGGGGGCGCCTTCGGGTACGAGGTCCAGAGGGTCGATCCGGTTCGCGTGGGAGGCCTGGAGGTCAGCAGCACGCGCATCCGGCAGTCGATTCTGGAAGGCCGCATCCGGGCTTCCGCTGAGATGCTCGGCCGGCCCTACACCATCAAGGGTAAGGTCGTGACGGGTGAGAAGAGGGGCAGGGACCTCGGGTATCCCACGGCCAACCTGGAGACAGATGCCGAACTCATTCCTCCGAACGGGGTCTATGCCGCACGGGTCGTACTCGGGCGGGAACGCCTGCCCGGGGTGGCCAGCCTCGGCGTGAAGCCGACCTTTTCCGGCAAGAAGCATTCCATGGAAGTCCACATCTTCGACTTTGACCGGGACATCTACGGGGAACCCCTGCGCATGGAATTCATCGAGTGGATCCGCGAGGAGAAATCCTTTCCGGACCCCCGGTCCCTGGTCGAACAGATCGACCGGGATGCCGCACAGGCGCGTCGAATCCTGGAGCAGGAGCCCCCACCCGATGCCTTCGGTCCGCCCGATGAAGAGAAGACCGGAACCCTCGCCTGACGAAGCAGGCCTCCTTCCCGCGGCCGGTGTGGAGGCTGCCTTCGAGTGGGTGGTCCGGGAAGCCGAGGAGATCCGACGCCTGGACAAGTTCCTGCTCGCCACCGGCGAATTCGTCTCCCGTCATCAGATACAGAAGCTCATCGAGAACGGTTCGGTGCTTGTAGACGGTGCACCGGCGAAGGCCTCCTCCCGGCTCAGGCCTTTCCAGCACATACGCGTCGAGGTTCCCCCGCCGGCACCGGTCCGGACCCTCCCGGAATCGATTCCCCTGGACATCCTGTACGAAGACGAGGACCTGCTGGTCGTGAACAAGCCGGCGGGTATGGTGGTGCATCCGGCTGCAGGCCACTCCAGGGACACCCTGGTCAACGCCCTGCTGTTCCACTGCCGGGACCTTTCGGGGATCGGAGGAACCCTCCGACCCGGCATCGTCCACCGGCTCGACAAGCAGACCTCGGGATTGCTCGTGGTGGCCAAAGGAGACAGGGCTCATCTCGCCCTCTCACGGCAATTCAAGGCCCATTCCATTCTTCGGGAATATGTCGGCCTCGTTCACGGCATCCCTCCGGTCGAAAGGGGAGTCGTGGACGAGCCGATCGGTCGGCACGTCACGGAACGCAAGAAGATGTCGACCCGCACCCGTCGAGGCAGGCGTGCGGTGACCCAATGGAGAAGAGAGCGAAGATTCGAGAACTTCACCCAGCTCCGGTTCACCCTGCAGACAGGACGAACGCATCAGATCCGCGTCCACATGGCGGAGCACGGTTACCCGATTGCGGGCGACCGGGTCTACGGAGGAAAACGGACCCGGCTCAACCAGCTCCCGAGCACGCATCCGGACCGCAAGGTCCTGGCGGGCCTGAAGCGATTCTTCCTGCACGCGGAAACATTGGGATTCGAGCATCCGGGTACCGGAGAGCCCCTCAGGTTCTCCTGCCCCTTGCCGCGGGAACTCAGGGCGATCCTCGAATCACTCACCCCATGGACGGACCCATGAAACAGACGAGCTCAGGCAGCGTGGTCCATTTCTCCGTCCCGGAATGGGACGACCACAGAGGGATCGTGCACGCTTTTTTCACCCGCGTCGGCGGCGTAAGCCCTGCCCCCTATGCCTCCCTGAACATGGGACAGAAGGCGGGGGACGAGTCCGCACACGTTCGGCAGAATCTGGCCAAGGCCGCTCGAGCCCTGTCGATCCCCCCGGAGAGTATCTTCTGCGCGTCCCAGATCCACGGGGATTGGATCCATCCGGTCTCGGGGGACGAGGCCTCCATCTTCGGAACGGAGGATCCTCTCCAGGGAGACGGACTGATCACGGCGGAGAGGGGGCTTACCATCGGGGTCCTCACAGCCGATTGCGTCCCGATTCTGCTCCTCGATCCGGACCGTCCGGTCGTGGGCGCCGTCCACGCCGGCTGGAGAGGCACCGCGCAGGGGATTGCCGGAAAGGCCGTCGCCAGGATGTGTGCGTCCTTCGGGTGCACGGCCTCCCGCCTTCGCGCCGCCATCGGACCCGCCGTGGGGCCCTGCTGCTATGTCGTTGGCGAGGATGTTGCACGCCCCTTCCGACGGATGGGCCCGGGGGCCGAACGCTTCCTTCACCCGGAAGGCTCCGGCCGATGGAAATTGAATCTGGCGGCCCTCAATCGGCATCAATTGATGGGTGGAGGCGTAAGCGCTCACCACATTACATCTTCCTCCATGTGCACATCCTGCAGGAAGGATTTGTTCTTTTCCGTGAGAGCAGAAGGGGATCCGACAGGACGCCAGATCTCCCTGATCGGGATTCTGCCGAGCCAGGTTACGGAGGGCGGGCATCAGCCGGGGCGTGGCTAAAGAGCTGCCGTGATGTGTCCGAAAAGAGGGGGGAGCAAGAAAGGGCTTGACAGGGCACCCTCTTTTCTCTATAGTTGTGTCGCTGCATAAAAAGCTCTGTCCCTCACTTCTCACACTTCCAAGAAGGTTTCTCGTCAGGTCCTCAAGCATCCGTTCATGCAAGCCGGATTAGAAGTGGTCCTTAGGTCGAACCATTTGCAACAGCGGTGAGTCAGTGAGTGAGGGAAACCCCTTTCTTTGGAGCCGATTGCAGGGATCGAAGTCGTTCTCGACGTGTGCAGTGCCTATGCAGTCCCCTTGTCGATGACCCAGCCCGTTCCCGGCCCTTGCCGAACGCCTGAGCCGGGTGGTTACTCTTTTCGACAAACACGTAAATTCGTCCAACGACCCTCGGAACAACCAGGGAGGAGCATTTCAGAAGATGGCAAAGGAAAAGAGCGACAACTACATGAACCTGAAAGAGCTCAAGCAGAAGAAGATCAGCGAACTCGCCAATTTTGCCAAGGCCCTGAACATCGAAGGCGCTGCGAGCCTCCGCAAGCAGGACCTGATCTTCTCGATCCTGCAGGCACAGACCGAGAAGAACGGCCTGATTTACGGCTCAGGCGTCCTGGAGTGCCTCTCGGACGGCTTCGGCTTTCTGCGGGCGCCCGACTACAACTATCTTCCCGGCCCTGACGATATCTATGTCTCGCCCTCCCAGATCCGACGCTTCAATCTGAAGACCGGATGCACCGTATCCGGGCAGATTCGCCCACCCAAGGACTCGGAGCGATACTACGCCCTCCTCAAGGTGGAGGCGGTCAACCACGAAGACCCGGAGCTCGCCAGAGAGAAGATCCTCTTTGACAACCTGACCCCCCTCTATCCGGAAGAGAAGGTCGGCCTGGAATACAACCCGGAGAACTACTCCACCCGGATCATGGACCTCCTCGTGCCGATCGGCAAGGGACAGAGGGGCCTGATCGTCTCTCCGCCCCGGGCCGGCAAGACCATGCTGCTCCAGGCAATCGCCAACGCGATCACCTCGAACAACAAGGAATGCGACCTGATCGTTCTCCTGATCGATGAACGTCCCGAAGAAGTGACCGACATGGAGCGCTCCGTGGACGGGGAGGTGATCAGCTCGACCTTTGACGAGCCTGCACAGCGACACATTCAGGTCGCCGAGATGGTCCTGGAGAAGGCGAAACGGCTCGTGGAATACAAGAGAGACGTGGTCATCCTGCTCGACAGCATCACCCGGCTGGCGAGGGCTTACAACACGGTGGTACCGCCGAGTGGAAAGATCCTGTCCGGGGGTGTGGACTCGAATGCCCTGCACCGGCCGAAACGTTTCTTCGGCGCCGCCCGGAATCTGGAAGAGGGGGGCAGCCTGACGATCATGGGAACGGCTCTGGTCGACACGGGCAGCCGGATGGACGAGGTGATCTTCGAGGAGTTCAAGGGTACCGGCAACATGGAGATCGTGCTGGACCGCCGCCTCGCCGACCGCCGTATCTTTCCCGCCATCGATCTGAATCGGTCCGGAACCCGGAAAGAGGAGCTGCTCATCAACCGGGACGACCTGAACCGGATCTGGATCCTGAGAAAGGTGCTCCAGCCCCTGAACCCGATCGAGGCGATGGAGTTCCTGCTGGACAAGGTGCAGAAGACGCGAAGCAATCGGGAGTTTCTAGACGCCATGAGCAACTCGGATTAGCAGGGCATGGAGTTGCATCGGTCCCGGGTTTTGTTTATAATGGTAGGATTATGGTTGTTTAGGAGTGATTCACAGAAGGAGTGCACGCTATGAAAAAGGGAATCCACCCGGAATATGTGGAAGCCACGGTACGGTGTGCGTGCGGGAACGAATTCACGACCCGGTCTACAAAGGAGAAGATCAATACAGAGATCTGCTCCAATTGTCATCCCTTCTTCACCGGCAAGCAGAAGCTCGTGGACTCTGAGGGCAGGGTTGAACGATTCATGCGGAAGTACGGCAAGACCACTCCGAAGAGCTGAGCCCACCCGTCCTTTCCCCGTCGGTACTGGAATCCTTGATCTCACGCAAGCTCTCCGCGGCGACGATCCGGACCACCGGGGTCGCACCGTGCCTGCAGCCCTTCCGGGAAGGAAACAGAATCGTTCTCATGGGGTGACCCGAAACGCGCCGGAGGCGATCTGATGTTCGAGAACTTGGGTGAAGTCGAGAAACGATTCCATGAACTCTCGCAAAGGCTCAGCTCCAGCGCGATCTTCCAGAATCCCCTGGAGTACAAGCGGCTGGCCAAGGAGCATGCCCGCCTCCAGGATGTCCTCACCGTCTACGGAAGGTACCGGGACCAGCAGAGGCAGATCGAGGAGAACCAGGAACTGCTCTCCGAGGAGGACGAGGAACTCCGGGAGATGGCCCGGGCCGAGATCCAGAGCCTGAAGCAGGAACAGCGGGACACCGAGGAGGAACTGAAGCTCCTCCTTCTGCCCAGGGATCCGAACGACGAGAAGAACATCCTGCTCGAGATACGTGCCGGAACCGGTGGGGAAGAGGCCGCCCTGTTCGCAGCCGACCTCTTCCGCATGTACGGCAAGTACGCTGAGTCGAGGGACTGGAAGGTGGAGGTGATGAGCAGCAGTCCCACCGGTCTGGGGGGATGGAAGGAGGTCATCGCCCTGATTCAGGGCGAGCAGGTCTACAGCCGTCTCAAATACGAAGCCGGCGTTCACCGCGTTCAGCGCGTTCCGGAGACGGAAACACAGGGGAGGATCCATACCTCCGCCGTCACCGTGGCGGTCCTTCCGGAAGCGGACGAGGTGGAGGTCAAGATCGATCCGGCCGAGCTGCGCATCGACATCTTCCGCTCCAGCGGCCCGGGGGGCCAGAGCGTGAACACCACCGATTCTGCGGTCCGCATCACGCATCTGCCCACCGGGCTCGTCGTTTCCTGTCAGGACGAGAAGTCGCAGCACAAGAACAAATCGAAGGCAATGCGCATCCTGTCCGCAAGACTCAAGAGCCGTATGGAGCAGGAGCAGCACGAAGAGGTCTCGCAGCGGAGAAAGACGATGGTGGGTTCGGGGGATCGGAGCGAGAGAATCCGAACGTACAACTTCCCCCAGGGCCGGGTCACCGATCACAGAATCGGCCTGACCACCCACCAGCTCGAGAAGGTGCTGGAGGGAGAGCTGGATGTATTGATCGATCCGATCCTTTCCCATTTCCAGGCCGAGGCACTGGCGCAGCAGACCGATTGAACCGACGCGGGCCCATCGGAAATCGATGCCGACCAAGACAACGCCATCCACACCGACTTCGCGAAACGGTGAACAGCCGAGCCGGAAGTCATGGACCATACGGAGCGTGCTTCAGTGGACCACCGAATTCTTTGAGCAGCACCATATGGAGTCGGCCCGACTCGACGCGGAGGTCCTGCTGGCTCACGTTCTGGAGCAGAAACGCCTCGACCTCTACCTGCATTACGAGGAGAAGGTTCCGGCCGCTGCGCTGGAAGCCTATCGGGGCCTGATTCGGAGGCGGGCGAAGGGCGAGCCCATCGCCTACATCACGGGCGTACGAGAGTTCTATTCGATACCCCTGGCGGTAGACCCCGCGGTTCTGATTCCTCGACCGGAAACCGAACACCTGGTGGAATACCTGATCGCACACGCACAGGACCATGCGGGTCCGGGAGAACAGGGAGCGCTCAAGATCCTCGAAGTCGGCACGGGGTCGGGCAACCTGTGCGTCGCCCTGGCAAAAAACCTGGCCGCCGCCCGGATCGTGTCTCTGGACATCAGCTACGCGGCCCTGGCGGTGGCCTCGAAGAACCGACGTGCGCATCCGGAATGCTCGAGCCGCATCCACCTCTTTCAGGGGGACCTCTTCGGGGGGCTCAGCCCGGACAGGGCAAGGTTCCACCTGATCGTCTCGAATCCCCCTTACGTGGCGGCGGAGTCGTGGGACGAACTCTCGCCCGAGGTGCGGGACTACGAACCCAAAGAGGCGCTGGACGGAGGAGGACTCGGAACCGAGATCCTCGAACGGATTCTGCGGGACGCGCCGGCCTATCTTCTGAAGGACGGAGCTCTGGTCCTGGAAATCGGGCAGGACCAGGCGGGCAGGCTCGAAGGCCTTGCGCAGCAGTCCGGACACTACCGTCGTATATGGGTTCTGGAGGACTATGCGGGCAAACCGAGAGTGTTGGTCGCGGTGAAATGACGCGAGGCCAGGGGAAAGGTAAAAGGTACAAGGTACAAGGCGGAGAGGATACGATGAGCGTCGAACCGACGGCCGCGGGTTGCTCCATTCGTTCCGATGCAACGGCGGTCCCTTTGACCTTTCACCTTCTACCTTTCTTCTTTTCCCTTTGACCTCGGGAGGGG
This sequence comes from uncultured Thermodesulfobacteriota bacterium, assembly GCA_964479535.1. Classification (GTDB taxonomy): domain Bacteria; phylum Desulfobacterota; class DSWW01; order DSWW01; family DSWW01; genus S015-6. Next base: position 259,781 of record CAYZMM010000002.1, on the reverse strand, counting down.
GCCAGCGTGGACAAATTACTCATAGAGGGCGGGGTGGCGCTGAAAGGGGAGGTTTCCATCGACGGTGCCAAGAACGCGGCGCTGCCTGCGCTGGCCGCCTCGCTGCTGGCGGAAGAGGGCGAAGTCGTGCTCGAGAACATACCCCGGGTGGTCGACATTCGAACCATGTGCAGGCTGCTCCGGGATATGGGCGCTTCCCTGGAGGAGGAAGGCGGCGCGATCCGCACCCTGCCCCGCGAACTCAGCTCTCTGGAGGCTCCATACGATCTCGTCCGGAAGATGCGCGCGTCGGTTCTGACGCTGGGGCCGCTGGTGGCAAGGTACGGCTATGCGAAGGTCTCGTCTCCCGGGGGATGTGCCATCGGAGAACGGCCCATCGACCTCCATCTGGCAGGGCTGGAGGCGATGGGAGCGAAGATCGAGCTCATCGGCGGCTACATCGAGGCACGGGCCGACCGCCTGCACGGGGCCGAGATCTATCTCGACACGCCCACCGTCACGGGCACCGAAAACCTCCTCATGGCCGCCACACTGGCCGAGGGCCGCACCGTCATCGAGAACGCCGCCATGGAGCCGGAAATTTCCGACCTCGCAGCGCTGCTCAGGGGAATGGGCGCCAAGATCATGGGAGATGGCACTGAGCGGATCGAGATTCAAGGAACGACGCGGCTCAAAGGGACCGCACATCGAATCATCCCGGACCGTATCGAGACCGCCACCTATGCTGCTGCCGCCGCGATCAGCCTCGGGGACGTGCTGATCCGTGGCGTGGACAGGGAGGTGATCGCGTCGGTCTTCCAGAAGATGATCGCCGCCGGAGTCGAGATCACTCCGGAGGCAGACGGTTTCCGGGTCGCGTCCGGAAACCGTCTCCGATGCGTGGATGTGACCACCGCACCCTACCCCGGGTTCCCCACGGACATGCAGGCCCAATTCATGGCCATGATGGCCCTCGCCGAGGGGACCAGCGTCATCCGGGAAATGGTGTTCGAGAACCGTTTCATGCACGTTGCAGAGCTTCGCAGAATGGGTGCGAACATCCGAACCGAGGGCGCGTCCGCAGTGGTCCGCGGCGTTCCGAGCCTCAAGGCCGCACCGGTCATGGCCACGGACCTTCGGGCGAGCGCCTCCCTCGTACTGGCCGGGCTGGCGGCGAGGGGACGGACAAGGATCGCCCGGATCTACCATCTGGACCGGGGGTACAGCGCGCTGGAGGAGAAGCTCTCTCGTCTCGGTGCCCGTGTGAAGCGTGTGAAGGCATAGTGAGGTCAAAGGTGAAAGGTAAAAGGTCAAAGTGAAACATCATGCTTGCCTTTCGCCTTATACCTTTGACCTTTCACCTTGGGTAATGCGGCAGATTGACGCCTTGAGGGCTGTACGCTGACAAGACCCCAACCATGACTGGGCGGTGGAGGATGCATATGCAGGTCTTTCATTCCGGCACCGAGGAATTCGAGACGGCCCTGAGCAGGCTCTCACAGCGATGTGAAGAGGAAATCGTAGGCGAGGTGGAGGTCTCGGTCCGAGAGGTTCTGCGCCAGGTCCGTGAACGAGGGGATGAGGCCCTCCTCGAGTACACTCGAAGATGGGATGGCATCGATCTCTCCCGGGAGGCGATCGAACTGCCCCTTGAACGGGCCGCTGCCGCACTGGAAGCGCTCGACAGCGAGTCGAGATCCGCCCTGGAGGTGGCTGCGGACAGGATCCGGGCCTTTCACACCCGACAGGTTCCCGGCAGCTGGGAATTCACGGACGACTACGGAAGCCTCCTCGGGCAGAGGGTGACGCCCCTGGACCGTGTCGGGGTCTACGTTCCCGGCGGCAGGGCCGCATACCCATCTTCGGTACTCATGAACGTGCTGCCCGCCAAGGTGGCCGGGGTGAGGGAGATCTTCGCCGTTACCCCCCCCGGGCTCCTGGGCGAGAACCCGGCCGTGCTGGCGACCCTTTCCCTGGCCGAAGTCGATCGGATCTTTCAGGTCGGGGGGTCGCAGGCCGTCGCAGCCCTGGCTTACGGCACGGAGACCATACCGCAGGTGGACAAGATCGTCGGGCCGGGCAATCTGTTCGTGGCCACCGCAAAACGCCTCGTCTTCGGCAGGGTGGACATCGACATGGTCGCCGGCCCGAGCGAAGTCCTCATCATCACGGACGGAGACGGCGATCCCCGTCATCTCGCGCTGGACCTCCTCGCGCAGGCCGAACACGACGAACTGGCCGTGCCGCTTCTGGTCAGCACCTCCGAGCCCTTTCTCCGGGAGGTTCTTTCGGCCCTGAACGAGCAGCTTCGAGAAGGCCCCTGGGAAGGGATCGCGGCAAGGTCGATCGCACGCAACGGAAAGGCCTTTGTTGTGAGAGACCTCGAGGAGGCGTGCGAAATCGCGAACCGCGTCGCTCCCGAGCACCTGGAGCTCGCCGTGGAGGACGCCCATGCGCTCCTGGACGGCATTCGCCACGCCGGGGCCATCTTCCTGGGAGCGAACAGCGCCGAGAGCCTCGGCGACTATGTTGCAGGCCCGAACCATGTTTTGCCCACATCCGGCACGGCTCGATTCTTCTCTCCTCTGGGAGTCTATGATTTCATCAAGAGATCCAGTATCCTTGAGATCTCGCCCGAGGGGCTGGAACGGCTCGGCCCGAAAGCCGCGCATCTGGCCCGCATGGAAGGGCTCCACGCCCATGCGGAGGCATTGGATATCCGCATGAAAAAAGAGGGAAGGCGCGAATGAAGCGATCGAAGACGGTGAACCGCAAGACCCTGGAGACCGAAATCAGCGTCGATCTTTGCGTGGACGGCAGGGGGGACTCGAAGATCCAGAGCCCGGTCCCTTTCCTGGACCACATGCTCTCCCTCTTCGCCAGACACGGTTTCTTCGACCTCGAGATCGAGGCGAAAGGGGACACAGAGGTCGACTATCATCACACGGTCGAGGACATCGGCATTTGCCTGGGCACCGCGTTCAAAGGCGCCCTGGGAAACAAGAAAGGCCTTCGAAGATTCGGGGAGGCCACCGTTCCGATGACCGATGCGCTTGCATCCGTCACTGCGGACTGGAGCGGACGATCGCACCTGGTGTTCGGTGTGGATTTCCCATCCTCCCGGGTGGGCGACATGGACGTGGAGCTCTTCGAGGAGTTCTTCAGAGCCTTCAGCAGCAATGCGGGGCTGGACCTGCACATCCGCCTCTTCTATGGATCCAATGTACACCATTCGATCGAAGCCATCTTCAAGGCGGCGGGCCGGGCCCTGGACCAGGCCTCCGGGATGGATCCGCGGCAAACGGGCGTTCAGAGCACGAAGGGAAGCCTTGATCCCTAGAGGGGCGAAAGGGAAGAGACGTCATGTTCGAAATCATCCCTGCCATCGACCTGAAAGAGGGAAGATGCGTTCGGCTCGTACAGGGCCAGATGGATCAGGAGACCCTCTACTTCGAAGACCCGCTCGACGCGGCCAGGATGTGGGCCTCCCGGCAGGCGCCCCGGATACACGTGGTGGACCTGGACGGTGCCGTGGCGGGCATTCCGAAGAATCTTCCCGCCATCGAGCGAATCGTCCGGGACGTGGATGTTCCTGTCCAGGTGGGGGGCGGAATCAGGAGCCAGGAGGACATCATTCGGTACCTGGAAATCGGTGTGGACCGCCTCATACTGGGCACCCTCGCCTGTCAGGATCCTGACTACGTCAAGCGATTGGCCGAAACCTACCCGAAGAAGATCCTTCTCGGCCTGGACGCAAAGGAGGGGTACGTCGCCATCAAGGGGTGGCAGGACGTCACCAGGGCGCGGGCCGTGGACCTGATCCTGGGCTATCCTGACATCCCGGTCGCCGGCATCGTCTACACCGACATCCAGCGGGACGGGACCCTGGTGGGACCAAACCTGCCGGCCACCGAGGAAGTCTGTCGTGTGTCCCCTTTCCCGGTCATCGCCTCCGGAGGGGTCACGAGCCGGGAGGACCTCGTCGCCCTCACCGGCCTGACCGGAATCGGCCTCGCGGGCGCCATCGTGGGAAAAGCCCTCTACTCGGGGCGTCTGAGCTACCGGGAAGCGATCGCCGCCGTTCGTTCCGCAGAAGAAAACCGTTAAAAAATGGGAAGTTTTGGTTGACTTCCTGCGAGATTCTGTTATGATTAGGGGTTGTCGTTGTTTCTACGAATTTTGAGCGCACTTCTTCCATGAAGCGAGGGTTACCCCTCGAAAAAGCCTTTCCCAGGGAGGAATCGACAGCACAATGTCTGGAATCCGGGTGCGGGAAAATGAACCCTTCGAGATGGCCGTAAAGAGATTTCGCAAGAAGTGTGAGAAGGCGGGTATTCTCACCGAGCTCCGGAGGCGTGAACGGTACGAGAAGCCTTCGGTGAAGCGGAAGAAGAAGGCTCTGGCCGCCAAGAAGCGAACCTTGAAGCGACTGAAGAAGCAGGGTTTGCTCTAGGGATTGGCGGGTCCAGGCGGTTGACGGAGGCCACCGGTTTCATCTCCATGGGAGATCTTGAAGGTTCGCGATCGAGAGAGAACTCTTCCGGGAAGGGGGAGATCATCCTATCCGATTCTCGTATCAAGCTTCCAGCAACTCCTCATCTCCCTTCTCCATCGACGTCGCCCGGCTATTCAGATCAGGACGCCCGCTCATTCACAGCTCTCAGAGGAAACTTCTGCTTCGCAATGGGCCTTGCCCCCTGCTTCTTCCGGGCGAGGGGCTCGATGAACCCTGCACGTCCCACAGGCAGAGGGAGGCGCGGAATCGACAGAAGAGCGTGATCAACGTCTGACACCGTCGACACGGATAAGGCGAACCAGGCTATGGGGCAGGACGGTTCCGAGAAGAGTATGATCGCAGAGAGGATCTCCATCCTGGACCTGGTGTCCCCACATGTGCAGCTCAAGCAGGCCGGCAAGTATTACAAGGGGCTGTGTCCGTTTCACCCTGACAAGAACCCCTCTTTCATCGTCAACCCGGATCGCAACACCTTTCATTGCTTCGGCTGTGGGGTCGGGGGCGACGTTTACAGCTTCTTCATGAAGTTTCACAATCTATCCTTCCCTCAGGCCCTGGAGGAGCTGGCACGCAGAGCGGGCGTTCAGCTCAGGGACCGTCATCGGCGGAGGAATCCGAAAGAGGAGGAAGCGTACAGAAGGGGGTTGGCCCTCAACGAATTCGTCTGCCGGGTCTATCATCGAACCCTGCTGGAGTCGCCGGAGGCCCGGGGCGCAAGGGAGTATCTGGAAGAGCGACGTATCGGGAGCGAGACCATTCTCGCCTTCTCACTGGGCTATGCAACCGCGGAGTGGGACAAACTGCTCAGGTCCTTTCAGAGGAAACAGGGCGCGGTGGAGGCGGCCTCAGCTCTCGGTCTCCTCGTCCCGAGAAAGGACGGGAGAGGCTCCTACGACCGGTTTCGCAATCGACTCATGTTTCCGATCTTCAACCCCATGGGCCAGGTACTCGCCTTCGGCGGACGCTCTCTCGGGGGACAGGAACCGAAGTACATGAATTCACCCGAGTCGTTTCTGTACAGAAAAGGCTCCGTGCTCTACGGGCTCCAGAGCGCCCAGGAGGCGATCCGGGAGCGGAACGCCGTCATCGTGGTGGAAGGATACTTCGATCTTCTCGCCCTCCACCAGGAGGGCATGCGGAACGCGGTAGCGGTTCTCGGCACCGCATTGACTGCGGGTCAGATCGACATCCTGAAGCGGCACACCCCGAACCTCGTGCTGGTCTTTGACGGGGACCCGGCGGGCAAGAAGGCCTCGTTCCGCAATCTCCCCGACCTGCTCGAAAAGGATATTCCGGCCCGGGTCGTCTACCTGCCTGAAGGAGAAGACCCGGACAGCTTCGTGAATGGCCACGGAAGAGAGGCCCTGGAAAGATTGATTGAAGAGGCCCCTCCCCTGCTCGAGCTCTTCGTCCGAGAGAAGCTGCGCGATGTGGGCGCAGGGGACCCGGTGGAGAAGAAGCTGGCCGCCCTGAGGCAGGTGATGCCCATGATCCGGCGAATGCCGGATCCGCTCGCCCAGGGGCTTCGCATCAAGTCGCTCGCAGAGGAGATCGGCATCCCGGAACTTTCCCTGCGAGAAGAACTATCCAAAGAGAGGGGGGCGAAGAAGGGAGCAACCGAGAGGGGTTCGGAGGAAACCCTGCCGCAGGAGGTCGGGGGCTGGCCTGCAGAGGAAAGGCTCATCTGCCAGATCCTGCTGCAGTTTCCTTCTCTTCTGCCCGGTTTCATGGCATCCGGGGCGCTCGAGACCTTCAAGAGCGAATCCCTGGAAACGACGATTCGAAGGCTCGAGCGTTGCTACGGGCAGGGACGGGCGCTCAACCTTTCCGAGGTTCTGCCCGAGGAGTCGAGCGAACCCCGGCTCTTCCGCCTGCTCACCAGCCTTTCCTGCAGGCAGGAATTCACCGAGGAGGAGGCGCAGACGGCCCTGGGCGACAGTGTCCGCCGCCTCAACAAGAGGGCCCTCAAGGAGCGGCTGGAAGCGCTCAACAGGAGAATTCGCGAGGCGGACCGGAGCCAGCAGATGGAATTGATGCAGAGGCTTCTAGAAGAGAAGAAGTCTCTCCTCTGCTGAAGGACCCTGGATGAAGAGACACTCCTCGAAACATGAGAGAGGGTAATGAAACTCATGAAAAGCTCACGAAGAATCGCCGAGGTCGAGAAGCTGATCAACATCGGAAAGGAGAAAGGCTACCTGACCTATGACGAGGTGAACGAGTACCTTCCCTCGGACATCCTTTCCGGCGACCAGTTGGACGACGTCATGTCCATGTTCGGCGACATGGATATCGAGATCATCGATTCCGCCAAGAAGATCAAGTACCAGAAGCAGAAGGACGATGGAACGAACCGGGCACAGTCCGACGGCGACGGTGAGTCGGAGGAGGAAGAAAAGGAGCTCGAGTCCCCCGCGGTAGGCAAGACGAACGACCCGGTCCGTCTCTATCTTCGTGAAATGGGGATGGTGAATCTCCTGACCCGGGAAGGAGAGGTGGAAATCGCCAAGCGGATCGAAGCGGGAGAGCACCAGGTCCGCAAGGAAGCGATCCACACACCCTCGGCCATACAGGAATCCCTTCTCCTGGCAGAGCGGATCCGATCCGAATGGGTGTCCATGAAGGACATCCTCCGTAACTTCGACGAGGAAACGAACGGCGACGAGCAGGAGAGGGCTCAGCAGGAGAAGGTCCTCGCCGTTCTCTCCGAGGTCGGGAAACTGCACCAGGAGAACCAGAGAATTCGCTCCTCCCTGCAGAAGAGGAAACACACGGAGGCCCACTACAAGGTCAAAAAGACGAAGACCGAGAAGAACAGGGCCCAGATCGGCGAACGGCTGATGCAGACGCCCTTCAACGCGAGACAGCTCGACCGGATCGTACAGAGGCTGAAGAGCTACCTGCAGAAGATCGAGCAATACGAAAGGGAGAAGGAGAAGATCGAGGAGGAAACCGGATTCCCCATCGAGAGGCTTCGCGAGGACTATCTCCTTGTCCTGCTCAACCCGAAGGAGAAGATCCGCGTCGTGAAGCGCCTGAAGATGCGATTCCATGACCTCGCGGAGATCTATGAACGCATTGCCGAGGCGGAACGGAACATCAAGCGGATCGAGACGGAAGCGGAGATGAGCTCCCGGGAGTTGAGGCGGGTGGTCAAATCGATCAAGATCGGCGAGATCCAGGCCAAATTCGCGAAGAGCGAACTCATCGAAGCGAATCTTCGCCTCGTTGTCAGCATTGCGAAGAAATACACGAACCGGGGTCTCCAGTTCCTAGACCTGATTCAGGAGGGCAACATCGGCCTGATGAAGGCGGTGGACAAGTTCGAATACCAGCGGGGATACAAGTTCAGCACCTACGCCACATGGTGGATCCGTCAGGCGATCACCCGCGCCATTGCGGATCAGGCCCGAACGATCCGGATCCCGGTCCACATGATCGAGACGATCAACAAGCTCATCCGGACGTCCCGGTATCTGGTTCAGGAATACGGAAGGGAGCCCACCCCGGAGGAAATCGCCGAGAAGATGGAGATTCCCCTCGAGAAGGTTCGGAAGGTGCTGAAGATCGCAAAGGAACCGATCTCGCTGGAGACACCGATCGGGGAGGAAGAAGACAGCCATCTTGGCGACTTCATCGAAGACAAGGGCGTGGTCTCCCCCTCCGATGTGGTGATCAATGTGAATCTGGCGGAACAGACGCGGAAGATCCTGGCAACGCTCACCCCGAGGGAGGAGAAGGTCCTGCGCATGCGCTTCGGGATCGGGGAGAAGAGCGACCACACGCTGGAGGAAGTGGGCCAGAACTTCGACGTCACCCGGGAGAGGATTCGACAGATCGAGGCGAAGGCGCTTCGGCGCTTGCGGCATCCGAGCCGAAGCAATAAACTGAAGAACTTCGTGGACGGCTGACCAGGGGGCCGCGGAAGGGTCTCCCGCCCTCGGGCCGTCGAGAAAACGATACGCAGGGCCCATAGCTCAGTTGGAAGAGCCACCGGCTCATAACCGGAAGGTCCCAGGTTCGATCCCTGGTGGGCCCACCACCCAGAGGGCACGGATGCTCGTGTTGAAAACGATGGGCCGAAGGACGAAGGAGCTGCAGGGAGCGAGGCGGCGCGAGGTGACCTTTCTCGCGTACCGCAAAGAACACGCGGTATGCCTGACGTCTGTCGGCATGGAACCTCAAAAGTGCATCCCCCCGGATGCACTTTTTTTTTGGATCATGAACGTGAGAAGGGTTCGAAAGGGAGGACCCCGAAGGAGAAAGCCCTCTCGTAAACGGCCCGGCATCAACCTCTCGCAAGGAGAAGAAGGTGGACCTGCTACTTCAGATGCTCCTCAGCCTCCAGCAGCTCGATGACAAACTGACCGCTTTCGGACGGAAGAAAGAGGAAATCCCGAAACAGATCAAGGCGATGGAGCAGGCCTATGAGGAGGAGAAACAAGCGCTGGAGAACGACAGGCAGCGGCTGAAGGAGGCCGGGCTGAAACAGCGACAACTGGAGAAACAGCTCCTGGAAAACGCCGAGGACCGAAAGAAGAAACAAGCGAAGCTCCTCGACGTCAAAACAAATGAGGAGTACAAGGCCCTGCTCAAGGAGATCGAATACGCAAAGCAGGCGGACTCGAACACGGAAGACGCCATCCTGGACGTTCTCGAGGAGATCGACGCCCTCCAGAAGACCCTCGAGGAAAGGGAGGAGACGGTCCGGGAAAGCGAGCGGAAGCTCAAGGAAGAAGCACGCCGCCTCGAGCTGGAGATCGTAGACGTCGAAAAGGAGCACCGTCTTCTCCAGGGAGAGAGAACGAGGGTCGCTGCGGAGCTGGCCCCGGAGGTGCTGGAGGAATACGAAACACTCCGCCGCCACAGGGCAGGACAGGCGGTCGTGACGGTCCGGAGGGAGGTCTGCCCGGGATGCAACATGCACGTACCGCCTCAGACCATCAACGAGGTGCTCCAGACGGGGGAGATCCGGCATTGCCCCTACTGCCGGAGGATACTGTACTGCGAATTGGAGGAAAGCGCCTGAGAGGAGAGAAGAGAGAACAGGACAAAGGCACAACGCCGGTGCAGAACAGGCGGCCGCCGGTTCCTTTCGAGGAACGGGAGGAAAGTCCGAGCTCCACAGGGCCGGGTGCTGGGTAACGCCCAGTGGGGGAAACCCCAAGGAAAGTGCCACAGAAAACAGACCGCTCGTTCTCCGAACGAGTAAGGGTGAAACGGTGAGGTAAGAGCTCACCAGCGGTCCGGGTGACCGGACCGGCTCGGTAAACCCCACCCGGAGCAAGACCAAATAGGAGGGCGATCCCCGCAAGGGGAAGCGGGTGGCCCGCCCGGAGCCCTCGGGTTGGTTGCTGGAGGCATGAGGCAACTCATGCCCTAGAGGAATGGTCGCTGCCTCACGGGGGGAAACCCCCATGAGGAACAGAACTCGGCTTATGGGCTGCTTCGGCGTCTGTGCCCCTTTTTTGGACAGACGGGAGCGTTCAGGGACACGGCCCCCGGGCGGGCTGGCCTACTCCCCAAGAATCTGAAGGATCACCTTCCGCTGGCGTGGAAGGTTGTCGAAGTCGGCCACGACGATCTGCTGCCAGGTCCCGAGGAGCAGCTCTCCACCCTGGAAGGGAACGGTCAGCGATGGGCCCACAGCGGCCGCCCGTACGTGGGAGAAGCCGTTTCCGTCTCCCCACCGCTCGTTGTGCCGGTAGACTCCCTCCGAAGGAATCGTACGCTCCATGAAATCCTGGTAGTCGCGGACCGCTCCCGGCTCGAACTCGATGGTGGTCACGCCACCGGTCGCGCCCGGCACGAAGACCGTCACGATCCCGTCCTTCATGCCCGATTCACTTACCGCCTCCGCAACCCGGCCCGTGATCTCTTTCAGGTCGCAGAACCCCCGGGTGGCCAGCGAAAGCTGGATCGTCTTCACCATGGAGACATGACCCTTCTCATTGCTGCTGCTTCTTGAAGAGCTCTCTGAGGAGTCGCTCTCCGGGCTTCTCCTCCTCCCCCTCCGGCCGCTCCTCGGGCAATCCGAGCTGCTCTCTGAGCCTGTCGACCCCTTTCCGGGCATAGTACCTCGAGATCGCGCCCAGAACGTATTCCGTATCCAGGAAGGCCACCGGCCTGCCGGTCTTCCCCTTCAGGGTAACCGGCAGGACCACTCTCTGCTCCGCATTGAACAGGGCCCTCATCACCTCTGACCGGGCGGCCAGTTCCTCGGAGTGCCGCTTTGCGAGGACCACCTTCCCCTTCAGGTCGAGCAACTGCTTGTCGAGGTCCACGTTTCCGTCCAGCAGGACGTCCGAATCCGTGGACTCGCTCGTTCCCACGTTGCGGAGGCGCAGCCCTTCGAGGCGAAGGACGTCGTCGCTCAAGGTAAAAGCACCTTCGAACCAGTCGAACCGCGTGGACTCGTGTTCCCTGACCTCCTGGTGACGGTGGGACTTCAGCTTCCGATCCATCCCCTCGAGTCCGAAGAGCGAGTCCATGACGCTTCCGACGAGGTTGAAATTCTTCAGTTCCCCCTCCGAGATACGAAAGGAGCCTTCCGCATTCACCTCCGGTTCCGCCCCATTCCCGGTGGTGCCGCTGGCCTGAAGCGTACCACGGAGGGTCCCGGAGAAGCTCTCCTCGTATTCGGTCAACCGATCCAGGATCTCGCCCACCGCCACATCGCGCACGGTCGGGGTCACCGCCCAGTTCCCCTGTGCCAGATCGTATCGACCCTTCGCCTGAACCTCGCCCTGAAACACCTTCATTTCCACGCCGCTGATTTCCACGACCTCCGGATCGAAATTCATGCGGGTCAAGAGCCTTTCGAAGGGGACGTTCATGACCTTCCCCTTCTTGATTTCCGCCTGGGCGGCACCGCCGATCCTGTCGGCCTTCCTCTTCGCCTGAACCTTGACGCTCAGGGATTCCAGAAGCCCGCGCCGGTCCTCGGGCGCGTCCTCCTCCTCCTTCCCGGAAGGCGGCACATGGAACCCGAGCTTGTCGGAGGAAACCTGGAGGTTCACCGATGCATCCTCCACCGTGCCCCGCAGGGAACTCCTCAGAAAGAAGCTGCCCTCGGGTCGGTAAGGGGCGAGCCGGGGACACAGCCTGTCCCACCCCTCGAGGACGATCGGATCGGTTTGCACGAGGAACCCGAAGCCGGGCTTCTTCGAGAGCATCATCTCGCCGGAAGCGTCCAGGACCAGGGTGTGGAGTCGGAGCCCGAGTTCCTTCACTGTGACTCGATCGCCCTGCTTGTCCGCCTTGCAGCCGATGGAGAACTCCCCGTCCGAAGGTTTCTGAAACAGATCCACGTAGTCGATCCTCATGCCGGTCAGGTCCAGGCGCGCCTCGACACCGAAATCCTCCCGGGTCCCGGCCGATTCGACCTGCAGGGTCAGAGGCCCTTCGAATCCGAGATCCGCCGGCAAGGAACCAGCAGCCATCGGCAGGGCGGCAACCAGCACATCCGGACGGAAGCCCTCGCTCCATATCCTTCCGTTCCATCGCGGTTCCGTCCGGAAGTCCTCCACCGTTCCGGACATCTGCAGACGATCCCCGTTCACGGACAGCTCGAGCGATTCGAGCAGCAGTTGTTCCGAGGCAACCTCCACGACAAGCCTCTCCGCGAGCCTGCACTGCAGTGCCGGGGGCTCCTCCCCGGAGGCCCCTTCCACCCCGTTCTTCGGTTCGATCCTCAGATCCTGGAGGTCGACCTCCCCCCGGGATTCGATCTTCTCGCCGATAGATCCCTTCGCCTCCCAGTCGAGACTTCCCGTACCGGAACGTACTCGCAGGGGCAGATCCGGAGGCAGGAGGTTTGCGAGTGTCCGGAGAGGAAGCTTTCGGAGCGAAGCCCGCATGTCGAAGGGCACCTTTTCCGGCGTCCCCTCCTCACCTACGGGCCCCACCGTGCCTGCAAGCTCGGCATTCTGTCCGGTGCCTTCCAGCAAGTCGGCGGCCACGCGAATCGAAACGGGTCGATCGACAGAGAGGTCCCTTACTTCCACGTCCAGAGCGTCGATGACCAGCGGCCGCTGACCGGGCCAGAGGAGCGCATCCTGGTATACGATCTTTCCCTTCTGAACGGTCAGCTCATCGACCAGAAACCCGGCCAGTGCCGCCGAACTCCCGGGCCTCTGTCGACGGGCGGTCGTCTCCCCCGCCAGCACGCTTTCCTCGCCCGCCGGGCCCTCTTCCCCTTCCGCAATGAGGTCGCTGAAACTGAAGAGCCCCTCCTTGTTGCGGGCCAGGCGGATCTCCGGCCTCTTCAGAACGATCCGCTTGACCTTGATCTCTCTCTTCAGGAGGGGCAGGAGCATCACCCTGACCTGCATCCCCTCCAGCCGAAGGAAGTCACCGGTCGAGAAGGCGGGGTTGTCCGCAACCCGCAGCCCTCTCAGTTCCGCGCCAAGGCCGGAGAGAACCGTCAATTCCACATGCTCGAAGTCCACCTCGCGGGGAACATAAGGCCGGATCTGGGCGAGGATCTTCTCTTTGTGCTGGTTCAGATCGATCAGAAACGGCGCCAGAACCGCCCCCAGGAGGAGCAGGACCAGCAGGATGACCAGAGCGATGCCTAGCTTCTTCATGTTCGATTCTCCCTGAGCATGGTCATCTCGACTTGGTGCAAGGACGGCTCATCCTGCAAGCGGGGCAACAGGGGGAAACGTATCACTCGTCCGCCGGCTTTGCAAGAAACCCGCCTCTTGCTCACGCCCCTGACTCCTTCCATGCCTTCCCCAGGAACCGCTTCACGTTGTCCGTCGTCCGGCCGGCCACTTCCGCCGGAGAACAGCCCTTCAACAAGGCAACTTGATCGCACACTCGAAGCACGGTGGAGGGGGTCGCTTCCTCGCCCTCGTAGGCGACCGGGCAATCGGTTTCCAACAGGATGTGTCCCAGAGGGGCGTACCGAATCGCCTCCTGGTGCATTCGACTGTATGCGAGAGCGGGAGTGGCGGAGACGAAGTCGCCTCGATCCACGATCTTGTCGATCAGATCGAGAGGACCCGTGTACCAGTGGAACACGGCCCGCGGCACCTCGGCCTCGGCGACCATCTGGAAGACCCGCTCGTGGGAGTAGCGACAGTGGAGGATCACGGGCAGGTCCGTGTCGGTCGCAATCCGGAGCTGCCTTGCGAACAGGTCCTTCTGGATGGACTTCTTCGTCTTCAGCTTGTAGTCCAGTCCGATCTCACCGAGCGCATCCGCCCGGTGGAGGTTATCCTCCAATACGGCGAGGGCCTCTTCCACGTCCTCCCGGTCGATCTGCCAGGGGTGCAGGCCCAACGCCGGCAGAACGACACCCGGGAATCTCTCGCCCAGATCCAGGGTCCTTTCCATCGACGCGGCCCCCATGGAGACACCGATCACGGCGAGGACACCGAGGGACGCCGCCTTCTTGACTTGCTCCTCGGCGCCTTCCAGCAGGTCGAGATGGGCGTGCCCGTCTACGAGGATGAGGGGACTCCTGTTCAATGGCCTTCTCCTGATACCTTTTTCGCCACCCTACGAAAAAAATTTCACCTTTGAGGCAGAGGAAACGGGCAATCATTTCACAACGGAAACGCCCGGCCGTGCGACGAGGCTGCGCCGCATGGCGGAGGAAATCCGATTCGGCGATCCCGGTGGCCCTGCCCCTCACTATAACATACCAATCCTCCTACGTTAATTCGACAGCGTCTCCGTTCGTTCGCCGTGTCGGCAGCCCCCTTCGACGGGCAGGGGCACGTGCACCTCTCGGCTCCCACTGCTGGCACCCATCTTGCTGTTTCATTAGCGGTTCGAGAGCAGCCAACCTGGATTCACGCCGACGCCTCGGGAGCTCATGAGCATATGGGAGCAATCCGTTACCCACGACAATGGACCCCCTCGTTCCGGTTTCTGGCCTGGACCGCAGTCCTTTTCGCCTTCTGTCTTCCCCGGCCGGTCGATGCGGGGCCTGCAGAGCTGAAGTCCATCCAGAACGCGATCCAGAGGAGCGGTGCCCGTTGGACTTCCGGGGACACGCCCATCAGCCGCCTGCCCCCCGAGGAAAGGCGAAGGTACCTTGGGGGCAGACTCTCTCTCGTGGCCCCCTCCGGGGCGGTCCCCTCCTCCATCCGCAGGGCGACGAATCTGCCGAAGCATCTCGACTGGCGGAACGTCGGCGGAAAGAACTGGGTCACGCCCGTCAAGGACCAGGGCCCCTGCGGCAGCTGCTGGGCCTTTTCCACGGTGGGGGTCATGGAGTCGGTGATCGCGATTCGTGCGAACAACCCGGCCCTCGCACTCAACCTGTCGGAGCAGTACGTCCTCTCCTGCAGCGCGGGCACCTGTGAAGGGTGGTGGATGAAACCCACTGCGGATTTCCTGCGCACCTCGGGCGCGGTGGATGAGGGTTGTCTTCCCTACTCGGGCGAGGAATCGGGCAGGTGCACGGACCGATGCCTGGACTGGCCCGACCGCGTCTGGAAGATCGACCGCTGGCAGACGATCCCGAACGAAGTGGAGACGATCAAGAGCGCATTGAACGAGCAGGTCGTGACCGCCGCCTTCGATGTATACGCCGATTTCTACTACTACACCGGTGGCGTTTATGAGCATGTCTGGGGAGAGTACGAAGGGGGACATGCGGTGGTTCTCGTCGGATACGACGACATCGCCCACGCATGGATCGCGAAGAACAGCTGGAACACCCACTGGGGAGAGGAGGGGTATTTCAAGATCCTCTGGGGGGACAGCGACATAGGCCGCGACGCCCTCTTCTTCGAGTATTCCAATCCGTGTGATGACGACGAGGACGGCTACCTGGATCCGTCGTGCGGTGGCGACGACTGCGACGACGAGGATCCCCGGGTCCATCCGGACGCAGAGGAGGTCTGTGACGGAAAGGACAGCGACTGCGACGGGCAAACCCCTCCCGACGAAGCAGACTGGGATGGGGATGGATGGCCCGTATGCAACGACTGCGACGATGCCGATGTCGGGATCAACCCGGGGGAAACGGACCTTTGCGGGGACGGCATCGACAACGACTGCAGCGGCGCGGCCGACGACAAGGACCTGGACGGGGACGGGCACATCGACGAGGCATGCGGCGGAGATGACTGCGACGACACGAATCCGGAAACCTACGACGGCGCCCCCGAGATCTGCGACGGGCTGGACAACGACTGCGACGGCAACCTACCCCCATCGGAGCGGGACGTGGACGAGGATACATGGCTGATCTGTGCGGGGGACTGCATGGACTGGTACGCGAGCGTCCATCCCGGGAACGACGAGAAGTGCGACAACTGGATCGACGACGACTGTGACGGCGCCGCGGACGGCGAAGACATCGAATGCGAATTCAGTGTTGCCGGCTGGTCGGCCGCCGTCCCTGCGGATGCTGCGACGCTCGAGCCGTCTCACGACCCTTCCCCGGAATCCGCATCGCGGGTCGGCAATACCGCCCTCTGGATTCTCCTGCCCCTGGCCGCCTTCGGACTTGGAAGGGCCCTCGCGCGGAGAAGGCGTCAGATCGCGTAGCCTCCGCTCACCACGAAATGACCCCCCGTCACGTACTCGGCCTCTTCACTCAAGAGATAGTCCATCATTCCGTGGAGGTCTGCGTAGCGGCAGAATCTGCCCGCGGGAATGTAGTCGGAGGCCGTATCGGAAGGCTTCTTGACCGAATTGAAGATCGTGCCGGGGGAAATCATGTTGACCGTAATACCGTGGGGCGCCTCTTCGACGGCCAGGGATTTCGTCAGGATCAGCGCTCCCGTCTTGGCCAGGTGATAGACCGCACAGCGTGAAGATGCGGCCAGCTTCCCGGCCGGCGCGTACCCGATCACCAGAATCCTCCCCCCCGGTCGACTCCGCATCAGCGGCAGGGCCTCCTTTGTGCAGAGGAAGACCGAGGTCAGGTTGCTCCGCAGGATTTCCTCCCACTCTTCTGTGGAAACCCGGGCGAGGGGCTTTTCCAGGTAGTCCCCCACATTGTTGACCAGCACATCCAGCCGCCCAAAGGAGCGCTTCACCCGGCCGATCATCCTCTTCACGTCCCGCTCGCGCGTTACGTCGGCCCGGCAGGCCAGGGCCCGCCCGCCTCTGCGTCGAATCCTTACCGCCAGGGCCTCGGCCTGTTCACGGCTCCTCCGGTAGTTGATGACGACCCGGTAGCCCCGGCCCGCCAGGTGCCTGCAGACAGAGGCCCCGAACTTGCGGGCTCCCCCTGTCACCAGGGCCACCCGGCTCTCCGTCCCGCCAGGCGGCACGGCCCCGCGGGCGGAACTCCCTCCACCGGTCCTTCCCATCGATTCGACCTTTCAATCCCCGACTCGTGCAGCACCCGCAGGGGGAGCGAACCGAAACAGGTCCTCCGGCAGGGGCTCATTCAACAGGACCCTTTGGAAGTCGATTTGCAGCTCCCTCTCCGAGCCGGAAGGGGACACCCGGATGCGGTGCGGGAAGAGGACCCCATCGACCTCCCGGTACCGGTCGTAGTCCACCTCCAGGTTCCGGGCCGCCTCCCCGTCGATGGCGACCATTCGCTCCGGCCTCTTTTTCTCGCCCAGCCAGATCAGGTAGCGCGGCCCGGCCCCGGCGCCCTCCACATCCAGAAGCAGAGCATTCCTGTCCACGCTGGCGCGAACGGCCGGATCCGACAGGGGCATGAAGAAGGGATCCCCGAGGGCCAGGGTCGTCAATTCCCCCGCCGTGACGGGCATCCCGAGCAGCTCCTCGAACTCTTCGGCCTCTTCCGGGCCCACCCTGTACTCGTTCTCGGAGGCGGAGTAGGTGAGGAAGCCCCCGGAGTCGAAGACGGCGAGAAAGACCACATGATTCAGCCAGTCCAGGATTTCGAACCGAAGCCGCCCTTCCCGGTCGCAGGCGATGACGACATCGAGGCTCGCCTTCTGCTGTTCCGACCTGAGGCGCAGATGAGCGGTTCCTCTCAAGGTCCGGACTCGGCCGCTCCGATCGAGGATCTGCTGATAGATCCTCTCCGGATCGGTTCTCCCCACGTCATCGAGGGAGACCGAACTTGCGGGTCGTTTCATGCATGCCGATGGAAGACAGAGCATGAAAATGGCCATGAAGGCCGACAGGAACGGGTCGCGTCCTCCAGGCCATATCAAGGGTCGTCTCCACGCCCCTGCGGGTCGCTTCTGCAGGGACGAACGAGGACGGTCGGATTTCATCTCAGCGATTCGACAGCAGCTTCTCGGTTGCCTCGATCTTCTCTCTTATCTTTGACTGGTCCTGCTCTTTCGCCTTTTCCAGGGCCTTCTTGTAGGTCTTGAGCGCCTTTTCGTACTTCCCGAGCTTCCTGTATGCGTCGCCGAGGTGATCGAGAATGACCGGGTCGTCCGGAACGAGGCTCTGGGCCCGTTCCAGTTCCTTCAGGGCCTCTTCGTACCTGCCTTGCTTGTAATACACCCAACCCAGGCTGTCGACGATGTATCCGTCTTCAGGCCGTATGAGGAGTGCCTTTCGGATGAGCCTCTCCGCCTCATCGAGATGCATGCCCTTGTCCGCATAGGTGTACCCGAGGTAGTTCAGTGCCTCGGCGTTCTCCGGATCGATGGCCAGCACCTTCTTCATGCTCTCGATGCTCTTGTTCAATTCTCCGGTCTTGTCGTAGAGAACCCCGAGCGTGAAGTGATGCTTCTCAGGCGTCTCGGATGCTTCGAGAGCCTTCTGCGCACACCGGATCGCCTCATCGAAGTCTTCGGCGTGTTCATAGAGGGCGGCAAGGAAGCCCCACAGCCGGTCGCTTTTCGGCCGTTGTTCGAGGGCCTCTTCGACGATGTCGACCGCTTCGTCCAGCTTCTTCTCTTCTTCGAGAAGAAAGGCCCAGTAGAGGCGCGCGTCCGTGTAGGACTCAGCCTCCGGCGGGATTCTCGAGAAGGTCTCCATGGCGGCCTCCGCCTCTCCGTTCTCCGCGTATGCGGAGCCCAGGAAGTAGCCGACCCGATGGGCGTCCGGTTCGGCCGCCAGCACGATCAGGAACTCCTGGATGGCCAGGTCGTAGCGCTCCTGCTCGAAGTAGACCAGACCGATCTTCAAATGAACTTGAATTGCGTCCGACCCGGCCATCTGGCCGAGAGCCTTCAGTTGCGTGAGGGCCTCGTCCAGCTTCTTCTGGCTGATATAGACCTGTCCGAGCCGGTCACGGACCAGCAGATTCCCCGGATCCTCCGCCAGGATCCTCTTGTAGATCTCGATCGCCTCTTCCTCTCGCTGCTGGAGTTCGTAGATGCTCGCCAGATCGAGCAGCACCACCTCCGACCGGGTGGAAAGCTCGAGCGCCTTCTTCAGCGATGCTTCCGCCTCCTCGAAAAGCTTCCTCTTCGCATAGAGTCGACCGAGATAGTAATATCCGATGAAGGAGTCGGGCCGTCTGTCGATCATCTCCCGGAGGATCTCGACCGCCTTGTCGTAGTCCCCCGAGGTCGCGTGAAGCGAACTCAGAAAGAGTCGTGTCTTCTCACGGGAGGGATCCAGTTCGAGAACGCGCTCGTACGCCTCGATCGCCTCCTCGATTCGGTTCGACGCGGAGTAGATGCCGGCAAGCAGGGAGTATCCCTCCACCTCCTTCGGGTCGAGGGTCACCACCTTCTGCGCCTCCGCCAGGGCCTCCTCCGGACGGTTCGCCTTCAAGTAGAGTCTGGCGAGACTCAGGTGCAGATAGGGAGAGGAGGGATCCTGATCGATGGCCCTCAGATAGGCCGCGATCGCCGTCTCCATATCTCCGTCAAACCCCTCCATGTATCCCCGCAGAAAGTGGTAATACCGGTTCGGCACCTTCGGCTCCGGGGGTTTTTCCCGGACCTGTTCCAATTGCGGGGCAGGAGCAGGCGCGGCAGGAGCAGGCGGGGCCTCCCGGGGGGCCTGACTCGCACAACCTGCGATTCCCAGAAGAAGCGTCGCGACAGCCCCGAGGCGGATGAAGCCTCGATTCCCTTTGCTGCAGGTCTCCAGCATAGGATTCGTTTCTCTCCCTACAACCGATCGTTTAACTTTGTATCCACACCTATCTTGTAACACAGCGAAAAACAGATCGTCAATGAAGGCCGCGGAACAGGCATTTGCCGCTCGCGGGGTTTTGTCCTATAATCCGGTATCTACCAAACCGAACGGTCTTTTCTTTCCGTGGATCAGCACGATCGGGCAGACGGATGCGTCCAGCGGAGAAATCGAAGCCGGGCAGGCCTCTTCAGTGGATGTGGGCCAACATCTTCAAGAAGTGGGATGCGGATCAGGTCGCCATGCTTGCGTCCATAGAGAAGCTCCCCCTGTTCCACGAGTTGTCCAAGAAAGAACTCCACCGGATCGAGGAAAGCCTCTATCTGCGCAGGTACAGGGCGGACTCCTTCATCTTTCGGGCCGGAGAACCGGCCCTGGGCATGTACATCATTCATGCCGGCTCGGTCCGGATCGAGTGGAACGGAGAGCAGGGAGAAGAGGCCTCGGAGCCTTTGCTGGAACTCGGGCCGGGCGACTTCTTCGGCGAGATGGCCCTGTTCGAAGAGAAGACGCACCTCGTTTCCGCGCGGGCGAGTGCCAACACCGTGCTGCTCGGCTTCTTCCGCCCGGACTTGATCGCCATCTGCCACACCTACCCGCGCCTCGGGTGCAAGCTGCTCCTGGCCCTGGGCCGAGTGATTTCGAACCGTTTTCGCGCCTCTCTCACGGAAGCCTGACAGGGGCCGGCCGGGGAAGGCTGCGCATCCGCCGGGAATGGACTCTTCATGGAAACGGAAACACGCTCATACTGGTTCAGAAGACTCGTCCTGATCCTGATCCTGCTAGGCTCCGCCTTTGCCCTCTACATCGTCCGCAACACCCTGATCCCCCTGTTCATATCCATGCTCATCGCCTATGTCCTGACCCCTCTGGCAGACTACCTGGAGCGCCGGGGCCTCGGACGGATCCCGGCGATCACGGTCACCTTTGTCCTCTTCTTCGGATTCCTGTTTCTGGCCATCCTCTACTTCTTTCCCGTTGTCCGGGATCAGGTGGTGGATCTGACCACCGCCCTGCCGCGCACACTCACGCTGTTGAACACGAGAATCGACGATTTGCAGTCACGCCTCGCCGTCTACTGGCCGGCCATCGAGCAGGTGGACGTGGGCGTGCGAATCCAGCGAGCGGCCCTCGACACACTGAACGCGGTGCCCACCTATCTGGCCAATATCTTCTCCATCTTCCCCCTGCTGATCCTGGTGCCTCTGATCAGCTTCTTCTTTCTCAAGGACGGCAGGAGGATACGAAGAGGGTTCCTGAACGCCGTCCCGAACCGGTATTTCGAGACGGTCATGGGCCTGCTCTACGAGGTGGACCTAAAGATCGGCAACTATGTGCGGGGCCAGCTTCTACGGTCCACCATCATCGGCTTGCTGACCTTCTTCGGATTGAGGCTCTGCGGCCTGAAGTATTCTCTGCTCCTGGCCATCCTGGCGGGCGTCCTGAACGTCATCCCCTATGCCGGGCCTTTCATCGCTTCACTGCCCGCAATCGTGCTCGCCATCCTCAACCAGGCAGCCGGCCAGGCCCTGCTTCCCCTCGTTTCGCCCCTGCCTCTGGTGGTCCACGTCATCCTGGCGTACATCGTCGTGCAGACCCTCGACGCGATCTGGGTCACCCCGTACATCCTGGGCTGGAGTGTGGACATCCACCCCCTCGGGATCGTCCTGGTCCTGCTCTTCGGAAACCAGCTCTTCGGATGGTGGGGAATCATCCTGGCCGTGCCGGTCGCCTCGATCGTCAAGCTCACCGCCCAGGCGTTGTCCAGCCGTTACCGATTCTTCCCTGTCTAGTGGCCTGTCCCAGAAATAGCTTTACAGAGAGTCGTGCTGTAATTGGGAACAGTCCCCGACCTCACACTGCGGCAGATTCACTTGCGGAAGGGGCTGAAATCAGGCTTCCTCTTCTCCGCGAAGGCGGCGGTGCCCTCGACCGCTTCATCCGTGCCGTAGTACATGGAAAGACCGCCCACGCCCAGGTGGGTGATTCCGGTGGTCCCATCGGTCTCCGCCAGGAAGGCGTACTTGAGCATCTTGAGGGCCGTCGGGCTCTTCTCCAGCAATTCCCGGCACCAGGCGTCCACTTCCTCATCCAGCTTGTCCATGGGGACCACGCAATTCACCAACCCCATCTCCAGGGCCTGCTGCGCGGTGTAGCGCCTGCACATGTACCAGATCTCCTTGGCACGCTTGATCCCCACCGCCCGGATCAGATCCCCCGTCCCATAGCCCGGATCAAAGGACCCGACCCTCGGCCCGGCCTGCCCGAGCTGAGCGTGTTCCGCCGCGATGCTCAGGTCGCAGACCACCTGCCAGACGTGCCCGCCGCCGATTGCATACCCGTTCACCCTTGCGATGACAGGCTTCGGCATGGTTCGGATCAGATGCGTGATGTGCTGCCAGCCAACCTCCAGAGGCCACTGAAGCCCCTCTCCCCCGTATCCGCCCTTTGCCCGAATCGACTGGTCTCCTCCCGTGCAGAAGGCCTTTTCCCCCGCCCCGGTGAACACCACGACGCCCACCTCCGGATCCATCGCGGACCGTGTGAAGGCATCGATCAGCTCGTGTACGGTCCGGGTCGCAGCGGCATTGTGTCGCTCCGGCCGGTTGATGGTCACGCGAGCCACATGGTCCTTTTTTTCGAACAGAATGTCTTGATATTCCATGCGTCCCTCCTCCGATTCGGGTACGAACTGCGAGGCACAGCCTCCTGGCTGAGCCCCCCTGCTGGGGGAATCCGGTTGACATATAGCACGCCTGCCGCTTAAATGCATCTAACCGGAATCGGTGAAACCAAGGAGATTCAGAGAGCATCCAACCACGCGGGTATCAGCCCACTCTCAGTGGCCCAGATCGGAATCATGCGAGCCGCAGTCAAGGAACACATCGCAAGACTCGAGCCCTACGTACCCGGCCTTCAACCCGGGGAAGGTGAGCAGGTTCTCAAGCTCAACACGAACGAAAACCCCTACCCTCCCTCTCCATGGGTCGAGGAGGCGGTGCGGGAGGAGAGCTCCGACACCCTGAGACTCTATCCGAATCCGACGAGCCGGCGGCTTCGGGAAACCGCCGGATCCGTCTACCACGTCGCACCGGAGAGGATCCTGTGCGGCAACGGATCGGATGAGATCCTCGGCATTCTACTCAGGACCTTTGCAGCACGCGGGGACGCCATCGGCTATTACGAGCCCTCCTACTCCTACTACAAGACCCTGGGGACGATCCACGATCTCACCCTCGTTCCCACCTTTCTCGGCGACCCACCCCTTGACCCGCCCCTTCCGGCGTCAAGGGACCTGAAGCTGTTCTTCCTGACCAACCCGAACTCGCCCATGGGCTTCGCCCTGGGGCCTGAGTTCGTCGCACGCCTCGCGCATCAGGTGGAGGGGATCCTCGTCGTGGACGAGGCGTATGCCGATTTCTCGCGCACCAACTGTCTTTCCCTCATAGAAGAAGCCCCGAACGTCATTGTTACCCGCACGCTTTCCAAGTCCTACTCACTGGCCGGCCTGAGAGTCGGCTTCGCCTTCGGCGACGAGAAATGGATCGAGCAGATGGACAAGGTCCGGGATCACTACAACCTGAACCGTGTCGCTCAGGCGGCCGCATGCGTGGCCCTGTGCGACCAGAGCCATTTTCACGAAAACCGTGACCGGATCCTGCAGACGAGGGAACGGTTCGTTCGTGCCCTGGACGAGATGGGGATCGAAACCTTCCCCTCGGAGGCAAATTTCGTCTTCGCGAGGTTCGGCTCCGCCCGGGCCGCCTCGCAGCTCTTCGAGGCATTGACCCAGCGGGGCATCTACGTCCGCTACTTCCCCCAGGAGGGACTCGATCAGGGCCTGCGGATCTCGATCGGCACCGACGATCAGATGGACCGGCTCCTCCGGGAGCTTCGGGAACTGGTCTAAAGAAGGAAACCAACTTGACGGTCGCAAAAAAGATCAGGGAATCGATGGAACGCGCCTCGTGGATACGAAGGATGTTCGAAGACGGTGCGCGAATGAAGCAGGAACTCGGGGAAGACAGGGTCTTCGACTTCTCCCTAGGGAATCCCTGCCTGGACCCTCCGCCCGCCTACCTCGACGCCCTTCGGGAAGACCTCGAAGAAGTCCGCACGGCCAGGTATGCGTACATGCCGAACGCCGGGTACCCGGAAACACGGGCCGCCGTGGCCGCGGACCTGCGCCAGAGAAGGGGGACCCCCTTCGAGGCGAAGCACATCGTGATGACGTGCGGCGCGGCCGGCGGCCTGAACGTGGTCCTCAAGACCCTGCTCAACCCGGGAGACGAGGTGCTGATCCTGGCCCCCTTCTTTCCCGAGTACCGCTTCTACGTGGACAACCACGGCGGCGTGTCCCGCATCGTCGAAACCGAACGGGACTTCTCTCTTTCGCCGGAGAGAATCGAGGAGGCGGTCAATCCTCGGACACGGGCGATCATCTTGAATTCTCCGAACAACCCGACCGGAAGGATGTACGACCAGACGAGCCTCGTCCGTCTCGGAGAGTTGCTCGAAGAGGCCGGCAGGCGGCTGGACACGGACATCTACCTCGTCTCGGACGAGCCGTACGGCGACATCCTTTTCGACGGTGCGGAGCTGCCCAATCTCTTCGATTGTTACTCGAAATCGATCCTGGTCAACTCCTACTCGAAAAGCCTGTCCATCGCGGGCGACCGGCTCGGATACATCGCCGTCCATCCGGAGGGGGAAGACCCGGGGGCCCTGGTGGACGGCATGGTCTTCTGCAACCGGACCCTGGGGTTCGTGAATGCCCCGGCCACTCCCCAGAAGGTCATCCGCAGAGCCCCCGGCCTTCACGTGGAGGCGGCTGCCTATCAGAGGCGAAGGGACCTGCTCTGCCGCGGCCTCGAGGATGCGGGATACCGCTTCACCCGGCCGGAAGGGGCCTTCTATCTGTTCCCCGAATCACCGGTCCCGGAAGAGATCCCGTTTGTGCAGGAGCTTCTGGAGGAAGGGGTCCTGGTCGTCCCGGGCACGGGATTCGGGAGGTCGGGATACTTCCGCATCGCCTTCTGCGTGGAAGAGAGGGCCATCGAAAACGCCCTCCCCGTCTTCGAACGCGTCCTCCGCCGTCACCGCACATGATGCAGATGGGCGTTATCGGACGGCCCCCCCGGCGCGGGCCGTTCGAGAATGCCCAGATGCAAGGCAGGCGAAATCCCGAGGAGTGAGGCGTACTTCCTGTACGTTGAACGACGAGGGATGAAGCCGAACGCCGCAGATGGGCGTTATCGGACGGCCCGCTAGACGATGAGTTCGATCACATCCTTGTCCCGCAAAACAAAATCCTTACCCACTCGCTGCCCGTCGTACTTGTCCTCGCTGTAGATACGGGCGGCCCGGTAGTTCTTCTCGAGATCCTTGTGGATTTCCCGGGCCATTTCAATCACCGTGGTTCCCTTCCGGAAGACAAAGGGGTTCTCCAGGTCCGCCTTCTTCCCCGGGCTCTTCGTGTACACACGGACCTTGTCGAGGGCCCGAAAGGCAGCGGCGAGGAACGCGTCCGCTCCACGACCGCCGGGGGCGGAAACACCGACCACGTCGAAGGACCGGCACCTTCTTCCGCTCCATCTCCTCCAGGATGATCTCCACCTGGCCGACCGGATCGTCCGTGAGTTCCACGACCAGACAGATCGCGTCCGTGTTGCGCAGTATGTTGGCGACCCACGTGTCCGTCACCTCCCAGAGCAAAGGGGGAATGTCCACCAGCTGAATCCGGACGTTCTCGAACAGACCCATGCCAGCGACCGGTTTCAGCGTCGAGTAGGGGTAGTCCGCGATCTGCGGGGTGGCGTTCGTCAGCGCGTCCAGCAGCAGCGATTTCCCCACGTTCGGCAAACCTGCCAGCACCACCTGGCCAGCCCCTTCCTTGACCACGTGGTGTTCGTCCGTTCGTCTTGCGCCGCCGGACCGCTTGCCCTGCTTGCCACGGGCCTTGGACAGTCTCCGTTTCAGGTCCGCCTGAAGCTTCTCGGTGCCCTTGTGTTTGGGAATGAGGCGAAGGAGGGTCTCCAGAATTTCCGTCTTTTCTTCCGGCGTGCGGGCGGAACGGAGTCTCTTCTCTTCTTCGTAGTACTGGGGAGGAAGGTTGGCCGGCATGGACCGCTCCTAGGCCGTGCGGATCAACTGGATCTTACTCGTCGCCTCCTTCATCTTTCTGCCGACAGAGGTGAAGCAGTGCGCACAGAGATACTCGTATCGCTCGCCTTCCGGTAAGACGAGCAGCAGCCGCTTCCGGACGGGCACGGCGGTCTTGCACTTGGGGCAGAAGAGGCTCGACGCCTCGAGTTCATCGAACTGCCTCTCCTCTTCCTGCGGCGGCGGCGCTCGCCTGTGACGGTACGGCCCCCCCCCCGGTCTCGATCGGTCCATGGTGTCCGGCTCCTTTCTCGTTCCGAGTATAGCACAAACACCTTCTCCGAGGTAGACTCCCTGCAGCCCCGCAAACCGTGCCGGACGTCATGAGGGCCCAAATTGACATCCCCGCACACGGGTTCTTATAATGAGACAAGTATCGGAAGAGGATCGATCTCATACAGCGGCTTTCGTGCGAAAGGAGAGATCCCCCTGGCAGAAATCGACCCTGATCAGGCGCTTGGAGCGGAGGATCCTTCCGAATCCGGCCGGCCTCCCCGGAAACGTTCTCCCCTCGTGGCAGGTTTTCTCGCCTGTCTGCTCATCGCCGCCGGAGTCGTCTACTTCCTCTTGTTCCGAAGCCCGAGCGAAACGGGGACAGCAGGCCCGAAGAAGATCTCGAGCCGTCAGGTCGACCCCGGCCGGCCGCCGGAGGCCTCGCCTGTCGACTTTGCAGGAGAGGAGGCGACAAAGTCGCATGCCTCTCATGGAACCAACCCCGAAAGGGAGTCGAGCGGCCCACCGGGCATGCCCGTCCTTTCCATGGCCGAGGACGCGGACAGCTACGAGCTGGAGAACCTGCACCTCCCCCCCATGCCCTACTGCATCTACACCGACGCCTACAAGGACTTCGAAGAGGCCGCCATGACCCAGAGCGAGCTGGACAGCAACTACCTCCCTGCCTATGTCGTTCCGGTCGAAATCGAGGGGAACATCGCCCAGTCCCTTTTCGGCGTGACTCAGGACGGCCTCTGGTACCGCGTACTCACAGGTCACTTCGGCTCCAAAGAGGAGGCGAGGGAAACCCTGCGGGTGATGATGGAAGAGCTTCCGGGCTATCAGCCCGAAATCATGCGATTCCAATATACCGTCGAATGCGGCCGCTTTCTCGAGCCCGCGGAGGCCCGCAGTCTTTCGGAAAAACTCGACCGGGAAAACGTCTTTCACTACAAACAGACGTTTCCGACGTCCGACGGAAGATCGCTCGCCCGGATCCTCGTGGGCTGCCACTTCTCGAAGAAGGGCGCAGAGGAGACGCTGGCGCGCCTGCGGGAAAAGGGATTTTCCTGCGTGGTGTCGGAAAGGTGACGAGCCGCTCGGACGGAGGCTCCCTCACCGAAACCGGCCTATTTCTTCTGGACGCTGACGAATTTCCGAATGCTCCGGTCGTAGCTCCTCTCGACCGAATCGGGGAAGTAGCACGCGGGCAACTCGCCGCTCGATCTGTGGTAGGCAATGCATTCGCAGCAGATCCCCTTGCGGGAGCAGGGTTCGTAGCTGCAGTTGCAGTTCTTCATATTCTCTTGCTGATTCGGGCACTTGTCCTTTCCTGCCGGGCTCATGGTCGTCTCTCCCATCCGTTTTCACGGCTACACGCCGCCTCTCGCTCCACGGGTCTTGTCGTTCCTCGTCCGGAACGCTAGGATAACCCCATAGTAATCGATGATTCGTCCTTTTGGAAGGGCCCGGCTGTTCCTGCGGAGAGGGCTTATGTGCACTGCGATCATTCTTCACGGCGTCTTCCCTTCCCACCCCGTCGTCGTCGCCGGCAACCGAGACGAGTGGACCGAACGGCCTGCCGTGGCCCCCCACGTCTGGACCGTGCGAGGAGACAGCCGTTCCGTACGGATCTTCGCGGGCAGGGATCAGAAAGAGGGCGGCACCTGGTTCGGAATCAACGAGCACGGCCTCGCAGTGGGGATCACGAACCGGTATACGGGGGTCCGAGACGCCGGAAGGGCCTCCCGAGGGCAGCTGGTCCTGAAATGCCTCGAGCAGGATTCGGTGGAGACCGTACTCGCCATCGTCCATCAGGAGGAGGCGGCACGCTACAATCCCTTCAACCTCTTCTGCCTGTCCGGCACGGCAGG
This sequence comes from uncultured Thermodesulfobacteriota bacterium, assembly GCA_964479535.1. Classification (GTDB taxonomy): domain Bacteria; phylum Desulfobacterota; class DSWW01; order DSWW01; family DSWW01; genus S015-6. The sequence continues at coordinate 232,043 of CAYZMM010000002.1, read as the reverse complement.
GGCGGTCATCACCCATGACGATCAGCGATACCAGACGCTCGACCTCGAACGGGGGGTCCACGTCCTGACCAATCGCCCGCCGGACGATCCGAGGGACGCGAAGAGGGACTGGCTGAAATCCAGCCTGAGGGACCTTCCCGAGGATCCGGATGCTGTTGTCGAGCCGATCTCGCGGGTCCTGGCGATCCACGGGCAGGGGGATTTTCCTCCGCCGGTCTGCGTTCACCTTCCAGGGTACGGCACGGTCTCATCCTTCCTACTGCTCCTGGGGGCCCGCAAGGAGCAGAGTCGATATCTGTACGCGAACGGATCCCCATGTCAGGCAGCCTTCGAGGATCGGACACCCGAACTCCTGACACTCTTTTGCCCGGAACCCTGACCCGCGCGCACCAACCTGCAGCAGGAGGGACTTCACCCCTTCCAAGGGACAATCAGAAGGAGCCACCATGACCGAAACGTACGACACGATCATCATCGGCGCAGGCCTCGCCGGCCTTTCCGTGGGCGCGGTCCTCTCCTCCGAAGAGGGCCGAAAGGTCCTGGTCCTTGAGAAGGAAGACTACCTTGGCGGTCGCCTCGTCTCCTTCACGGGCCTGGGGAATCATCTAATGCTCCACGGCCGTGCCCTCGACGCCAGGGCCTTCAAGCAGGTCATGGCGTCTGTGTACGCCTGGGTCGCCCGAGCCGAGCCGGACCTGGACGCGATGCTCTCGGAAGGCCTGCTGGACGGGTTCAGCTTCGAAGCGGGCGGCCACGCCACCTTCTGGGGTACGAAGGGACGCGTGGCGCACCTGCTCGACTACCTCGACAAGCCCATACCCCTTCCGGGAAACGAGGGCTTCTCCGTGCTGGACCCGGAGCAATACAGGCTCTTCCCGATGGAAAAGGGAGGCCGGTACGGTTGGATGAGTGAGGAATCGAACCGCACGGCCAAGTCCCTTCTGCGGCAGATGGCCATGGCCTCCCCGGAGGAGCTTCGGGAATGGGATGACATCTCCTTTGGCACCTGGATGGACGACCGGACGGACGACCGTAAGGTATACGAGTTCCTGGCGGCCGTTGCGTCGATCCACATGGTCATGGGGGAGCCGGACATGATTCCAGCCGGAGACTTCATCCGGTTCATGCGAACGGCGGGCGAGATCGGCATGAACCTGATCAGCGGCTCCACCGGGATCGTGCCCAAACCGGGATTCGTCTACATCGGGGAGCGGCTGGCCGAGAAGGTCCGAGAAACGGGCGGCACCATCCGGACGGGCGCCCAAGTGCAGGAAGTGCTGTTCACCAACGGCAGGACAACGGGCATCCGGATCCGGACGGACGAGGGGGAGGAGGATGTGGCGGCCGGGCAGGTGGTCTGCACGGTTCCGATCCGGAAGATCTGGTCCTTTCTTCCCAAGGAGCGGTTCCCGGCGAACCTCGTCAAGTCGGTGGAAGAGCGGTTCTTCAGCGTGGGGATGCTGACCGGGTACATCGGCGTAAAGAGCAACCTGCTGGCCGATGCCGGGATCAACCCGAAATCCTGGCTCCTCGCCCCCTCCATCCTGAAGGCGGAAGAAGGCTACATCGGAGACGTGGACATCATCTCCATCATGCCCAGCAGCTTCGAGCCTTCCCTGGCGCCGTCGGGAAGACACACGATCGCCTATTCCATCGCCCTGACCGAGGGAGAGTTGCGGGACAAGGCAAAGGTCGACCGTGTCATCGACGTCGGCAGGGAGATCTTCCACAGGACCTTTCCGCGCATGAAGGAGGACACCCTCTGGGAGATCTGGACCTGCTCGGACAAGGGCTTCGGCGACTGGCCTCCCCCGGGATCACGTCGGCCCGACACGACCCAGCCCGGGCTGGACGGCCTCTTCTTCGCGGGAGACGGATACGGCGCCGCAACCTGGGGCAGCGGCATGGACGCGGCCATCTACTCGGCCCTCCTCTGTCTCCGGGCCATGACCGGAAAGGACTACGTGGAGAAGATCATGCCCGCGTATCATCGTTAACAGGCATCCGGACGGTTCCACCAGACCGGGGAAAGGGAGGAAACCATGGCCCTCAAGCTGGAAGATGTGAGCTGGAGATTCACGGACAACCGTGAGTGGCGGGAGCACTTTCCGAAATGGCCGCCCGTGATCGTCTCGTGCGCCGTCACAGGCGGCATCCACGGCAAGGCGGCCAATCCGAACCTGCCCGAGACCGCGGAGGAGCAGGCGGATTCCACCTACGAGGCGTACAAGGCCGGTGCGAGCATCGTGCACATTCACGCCCGCGACCCGAACACGGGCTATGCGACGAACACGGAGAACCCGGAGGACTTCTACAAGGTGAATCATCTCGTTCGGGAACGGTGCCCGGACATCATCATCAACAACACGGGCTCGGGCCTCTTCAAGGCGGAAGAGGAGGTCATGACCAAGTTCTTTGCCGCGTGCAATCCGGAGGTGGCCTCACTGGACGTGGGCATGCTGTACATGCGCATGCGGATCCACTCTCCCTTCGACCTCACGAATCCGGACGAGAACGCGCGTAAGTTCCTTGAGGAGAAGAACCTGAAGGCCATCGACGAGAAAACGCTCGAGTACGAGGGCGTGGACTGCCTCGGCTACACCAAGACGGAGGAGTTCGCACGGGCCATGCGGGCGAGCAGCATCAAGCCGGAGCTGGAGGTTTTCAACAGCCAGAGCTGGTGGTTCGTGGACAACCTGATCCGCCGGGAGCTGATCGATCCGCCCTACTGGTGCCAGCTCGTCTTCGGCCAGGACGGTGCGTGCAGCCCGCCGACGGTCATGTCCGCGCTGGACATGATCCACAACATGCCACCGAAATCCCTCTTCTCCGCCATCGGCACCGGAATACTCGAATTGCCGATCATCACCCTGAGCCTGATCATGGGGGGCCACGTCCGGGTCGGCCTGGAGGACAATGTCTACTACAGAAAGGGCGAGAAGGCGAAGAGCAACGCGCAGCTCGTGGAGCGGGCGGTTCGCATCATCCACGAGCTGAACCGGGAGGTCGCCACGCCCGCCCAGGCGCGGGAAATGCTCGGCATCAGCCCCACGCCGAAGCAGTATCCTTAGTACTCCATCTCAACAATACGGTGGCATTCGGATGCCGATCCATTCCGGCAGGCTGCGTTGCTCGTCGGTTAAATACTCCCGGTATTCGCCCTCCTCGCGCCCTGCCTGCCGGGCGCCTCGGCATCCTCGGTGCGTTACCGTATTGTTGAGATGGAGTACTTAGCCTGGTGATCGAGGACCCGTGCCGCGAAGGGGGACATGGAATGGAATCGGATACGACGAAGCAGGAGAGATGGTGCGAGGCGCTGTGGCAGGCTCTCAACACCGCGACGCCGGTGGACAGGGGCGACGCCGGTCTCGGCGAGCTTTCCGTGGCCGAAGCGTACGAAGTGCAGGCCATGTTGCTCAAGAAGAAGCTGGAAAGGGGAGAACGCATCATAGGCTGGAAGGTAGGGGCAACCAGTCAGGCCGTCCTCGAGGTGCTGAAGGACATCACGGGTGAGCCCGTATTCGGTATCATGACCAACCGTTCGCTCTATCCGAACGGAAGCGGCATCCCGGTTTCCAAGTTCTGCACACCGGCCCTCGAGGGAGAGATCGCCTTCGTTCTGGAGAAGCCTTTGCGGGGACCCGGCCTGACGCCTGTTGATGTGGCCCTGGCAACGCGCGGGGTGGTCGGCAGTGTCGAATTGGTGGATTCCAGGGTCATGGTGACCGATGGGGATTTCCGGAATATCATGGCCGACAATTCTGCCCACGCGGGTATTCTCCTGGGACCGACCGTCCGCCCCCTTGCCGACCTGGATCTCCGACTCGAAGGGGTGGTGGTCAGCAAGAACGGAAGGATCCTCCACAGTGCGTGCGGGTGTGAGGCACTGGGGCATCCCATCCACGTCGTCACCTGGCTCGCCAACAAGCTTGCCGAGTTCGATCGTTCCCTCGAGGCGGGCCAGGTCGTCACCACCGGAACCCTGGGCCAGGTGATTCCGATCGAGGACGGGGACGTCATCGATGTGTCATACACCCATCTGGGGAGTGTGCAGTTCTATGTGACGGAGTGATTTCGCTCTTTCTCCCGGGCGCCCTCTTCGGAGTGGGCGGGCATGAGCAGGCTTTCCCCGGAAGCCCGCCATCAGGGGGGACTCGGCACCGGACATGCGTCCTGGCATACCTGGAGCGCAGGCTCGCACGTGGAACAGTCAACAGGATTGGCGAGATAGCACGCCTCCTCGTCAATGGCACAGTCGGCCAGACAGGCATAGCGCGCGAGATACTGTGAATGCCACGGATCATTCCCGCAATGCGCATCGGTAATACAGAGCATGCTGCGTTCCCAACGCTCCTGCAAACATGGCGATCTGCAGAGCATGCCGGCACAATCAAAAGGGGCACACAGGTCCCGGCATGCCGAGTAATCATCCAAAACTTGATCAACACACGCCTGCACCGCACTGGTGTTGCACGCCTGCTCCGCTACGCGGGTAAACGTCCAGACATCGGAAACCGCATAAGCTCCTGTGGCCGAGTTCACGCCGAGCACCGCCCAGTAGCCGGGATTGTCGAGACCCACATTGTCCCACCAGGAAGAAGGCATCCCAAAGCCGGTATCGGGAAGCCAGAATTGGGCAGGAAGATAGCCGTCCCAGACGACAAAGTCGTAGTAGAAGACGGATATGAAGTAGAACCAGTCATAACCGGGCCCGTTCCATCCGAACAGGGGCGGGGAGGATGTCTCCGTCCCGTTCGGCAGAGCGAACAGGGTAACCTGCGCATCGGCTGAGAAGGGAAGCAGAGCGAGAACAGCAACAAACACCAGAACGAGTCTTCCTGCCGTGGTCATGGCTCTCTCCTTGTCGAGCAGTTGGGGAAGTCATCAACCGGATCGTGTTTCGGAATTCCGAAGGAAGATCACGGTCCAAGCCCTCGCAAGGATCTGCGCATCGCCTCGACCAGATCCAGAGGTCCCCCTTTGACAGCCGAACCACCGCCATGCGGGTCGGATACGGGGAGCCATAGAAGGAGACCGGGCCCCCTCTGCGATCCAGATCCCGTCGCCGCTCGGCTCCAGCACGTTCCGCGCCCTCTCATCGGGGGTTCTGCCCGAAACGTTCATGTAGAATCGGCACCTCCCTGTCAGCCTACTAGTCGATCTCGCCCGTTTCCTCCAGGAAACGAAGCGCATCCAGGGCCGCCATACACCCGCTGCCCGCTGCCGTAACGGCCTGTCGGTACCTGGCGTCCTGCACATCCCCGGCGGCGAACACGCCCTCCACACTCGTGAGCGTGCCGTCCCGGGTCAGGATGTACCCCCTCTCGTCGGTGTCGACCTTTCCCACGAAGGGGGTCGTATTCGGAACGTGCCCGATCGCCATGAAGACACCGTCGCAGCTCTCTTCAAAGGTCTCGCCGGTCCGGGTGCTCTTGAGCCGCACGCCCGTCACGCCTTTCGGATCCTCTCCCAGGATTTCCTCCACCACGGCATTCCAGAGGATCTCCACCTTCGGGTTCTTCACGACCCTGTCCTGCATGATCTTCGAGGCCCTGAGCTGGTCTCTGCGGTGTATGATGCGGACCCTTCTGGCGAACTTCGTCAGGAACAGGGCCTCCTCGCAGGCCGTGTCTCCTCCTCCGACAACCATCACTTCCTGGTCCCTGAAGAAGAAACCGTCGCACGTGGCGCAGGCCGACACCCCCCTTCCCATGAAGCGCTTCTCGCTGGGCAGGCCCAGAAACCTCGCGGAGGCCCCGCTGGAAAGGATCAGGGTCTTGGAGACGTACTCGTTCCTGTCCGAGCGGACGGTGAAGGGGCGTTGTTCCAGGCCCACCTCCACCACTTCCTCACCAAGGACGCGGGCCCCGAACCGTTCGGCCTGCTTCTTCATGGCATCCATCAGCTCCGGGCCCTGGATCCCTTCCGGAAACCCTGGATAGTTCTCCACATCGCTCGTGATCGTGAGCTGACCGCCCGGCTGCATCCCCTCCAGGACCAGGGGCTCCAGGTTGGCTCTCGCCGCATAGATGGCCGCGGTCAGGCCTGCTGCACCGCTGCCTACGATCAGGACATGCTCGACGCGCCCGTTCTTTTCCATTCTTCGGATTCCTCATACGAAAAGGGCTGAAACGGCAGGATCCTCATCAAGATCCGGGTTCTCCTTCACAAAGGAGGGAACGAAGCCGCTTGCGACGAAACGGCCCTCCAGCTTGTCCGCGTCCCGAGAACTCGATCGTTCGAATCGATAGATCTCGCGGAGCACGATTTCCTCGTCCCCTTCGCCCCCCTCCTGGACCTCGCACACGCTCGTGACCTTTCTCTGGCCGTCCGGATAGCGTGTGCAGTAGACGACCATATCGATTCCCGAGCTGATCTGTTTCCGAACGGTCCGGGCATTCAGCGGCAGGTCGCTCATGCCGATCATGGCCTCGAGGCGGGCGAACAGATCCCGTGGTGAGTTGGAGTGGGCCGTACTGATGGAGCCGTCGTGACCGGTGTTCATGGCCTGGAGCATGTCGAGGGTCTCCGCGCCTCGGCACTCTCCAACGATGATACGGTCGGGCCTCATGTGGAGGGCGTTTCGGAAAAGGGTCCGCACCGTGACCTCACCCTTCCCCTGGATGTTCGGGGCCCGGGTCTCGAGCCGCACCACATGACGCTGGCGCAGCTGCAGCTCCGCCATCTCCTCGATGGTGATGATCCGCTCGCCGATGGGGATGAAGTTACTGATCAGGTTGAGGAGGGTCGTCTTGCCGGAGCTCGTCCTCCCCGTGATCATGATGTTCAAACGGTGCACAACGATGAGGCGGAAAAAATCGGCCATCTGACGGGAAATGCTCTCCATCGCGATCAACGCTTCCGCAGAGAAGATCGAACGGGAGAACTTCCGTATGGTTATGACCGGGCCGTCCAACGCGATCGGCGGCACCACGATGTTCACACGGGATCCGTCCGGCAGCCTGCCGTCCACCAGAGGGCTCGATTCGTCCACCCGTCTCCCGATGGGATGGATGATTCTCTCGATGACCTTCCGGACTTCCTCGGGATTGGCAAAGCCCCTGGGAGCCCCGAAGATCCGGCCCTCCCGCTCGTAGTACACATCACTCCCGTTGATCATGATCTCGTTCACCTTCGGGTCCTTCAGGTACTCCTCCAGAACCCCCAGACCAAGCACTTCGTTCATGATCTCTTCCATGAGATCCTTGCGCTTGACCCAGTCCGGGATTTCCTTCAGCCGCGCCTTGATGATCCCGTCCAGCAGGCTGCGGATGCGGAGCAGGTTTTCCTCACTGCGGGAGACCAGGTCCACGCCCTCCGCGATGCACTCGTTCTGCAATTCCGTCCGCAGGGTCTTCTTCAGCTCCATGTAGGAGATGTCCCGACCCTTTCCCTCCTCTTCCTCCTCCTCAGGCCGGCCCATTCGTGAGGTCTCGTGGGCCGGTTCCCTGCCCTGGGGCCCGCCCCTCTGCCACCAGAGCTGGTGTAGACGTTTCAGATGGTCCTGGACCACGGAGACGTCCTTGCCCTCCCTCCTCGCTTCGCTGACGATCTCTTCCCATTCGGCAAGGGCCTTGCCGATGGCCTTCTCCTCTTCGTAGCCGATCGCCTTCCGGATCCTCGGTCGGAACTGCACCCCGATCCTGTCCACCAATTCCTCCAGGGTCTTTTCCCGTATGGGCATGCTCTTTCTCCGCTGGTTGTTCCCTCTTTTTACCTATCGGAACCGCCCGATAAGGTCAACCTCGAAGCACCCGACTTGTCAATTCACGCGAAACCCGGTATCAAACAAGGTGTCCAACGAAACCAGATTCGACGGGGAGGGCAGGCATGGCGCGCACAGGCATCATCCGTGACGAGGCGTATCTGGAGCACATCACCTCGGACTTCCATCCCGAACACCCGGACCGCCTCCGCGCCATCTATTCGGCTCTGGAGGACGGCGAGTTGCAGGAAAAGACCGAGCTTCTTCAAGCCCGGGAGGCGACGGTCGAAGAAATCCAGTGGATCCACACCCACTCGTACTATCAGAAGATCGAATCCACACGGGACTGCGGGCACCGCCAGCTCGACCCCGACACGCACGTCTCCTCACGCACCTACCGGACGGCGAAGCTCGCAGCAGGCGGGCTGTGCGTGCTGGTAGACGCGGTCTGTGCCGGCCGGATCCGGAACGGATTCGCCCTGGTGCGACCGCCCGGCCACCATGCGGAGGCGGGCAGAGGGATGGGCTTCTGCATCTACAACAACGTGGCGATTGCGGCCCGTTACGCACAGAAGAGAGGGCTCGCCGACAGGGTTCTGATCGTGGACTGGGATCTGCACCATGGAAACGGAACCCAGCACTCCTTTGAATCGGACCCTTCCGTCCTCTATTTCTCCTCCCACCAGTTCCCTTATTACCCGGGCACGGGACGGCCGGACGAGATCGGAGCCGGCACGGCGGAAGGCTACACCGTGAACGTGCCTCTGCCCGGAGGACAGGGGGATCAGGACTTCGTCCGGATCTACCAGGATGTCCTCGAGCCGATCGCGAATCAGTTCGCCCCGGACCTCGTGCTCGTATCCGCCGGGTTCGACACCTACTATCTCGACCCCTTGGGCGGGATGGGCGTGACGGAAGAGGGGTTTGCCGAAATCACGCGCATCCTGAGGCGCATCGCGGAGACCTGCTGCGCGGGAAGGCTCGTCCTGACGCTGGAAGGCGGCTATCACCTGGAGGGGCTGGCTCGGAGCGTAAAACGCGTCATCCTGGCCCTGCAGGAAGGTGGGACGACGAACCCGGTCGCGACCGCCTCCTCCGATACGACCGAAAGAATCGTCCGACACGTCCGGGAGACACAGAAGGCCTTCTGGCGGTTCTAGGGCCGGCTCTACTCGTCGAGAAAGGCAAACTGGGTACAGTTGCGGAAAGGCTTGTCCAGCTTCGGGATCTTCCGGGGACGGGATCGGACGACCTTGCGCAGCGACTCCATCAAGACGGGGAATTCCTGGCCCTCTTTCAACGACAACAGGGGGCGCACGTCGACGGTCTTGTCGGTGAGGAAGCAGGGGCTGAGCTGTCCATCCGTGGTCAGCACGATCCGTGTACACTGAACGCACTTGTGCCTCTTGACAGGACTGATGAAACGGATCACGCCTTTGCCGTCCTCGAACCGGAAGAGCTCTTCCCGGCCCGTGTTCCCTTCGACGGGCAGGAGTTTCTGGAAGTTGTCGATTTCCTCCCGGATCTTGGCGATCGGGTAGTGCAGCTCGACGCGGGCCTTCCCCCCCACCTGGTTCGCGTCGTAGGGCGAATACTCCATGAAGACGACCTCGTAGGCGTTTTCCTTGGTCAGGAGAGCGAAATCGATGATTTCCTTGTGATTCAGCCCCCGCAGGATCATGGCGTAGACCCGGATCTTCGAAATCCCGACCCGTTCCGCTTCCTGCAGGCCGGCGTACACCCTGTAGAGGTGATCGCCCCGGGTGATCTTCATGTATCGCTCGAAGTCGAGGGAATCCACGTGAATGCCCAGTTCCTTGACGCCGAGCTGCTGAAGGTCCCCTGCGTGATCCTTCAGAACCACGCCGTTCGTCAACAGGCTGATGCGCTTGATCTGGGGCATTCGAATGAGTTCTTCCAGGAAGGGGTGGAGCCATTTCTTGGTCAGCGGCTCGCCCCCTCTGAAATCGATGTTACAGACGCCCTGGTCGACCAGCGGCCGTACCAGGCGAAGAAGTTCCGTGTGCTTCAACCCTTTTCTCCTGGCCGACTTCTTGGTCTGCAGTTCGGGCACACAGTACGTACACGAAAGGTTGCATCCGTCGGTCACGAGCAACTTCAATGTATCCTGTATCCTGCGTTTGCTTGCCATGGCACTTCGGTCTCTCTCGATTCGGTTTGGGGAAAGGCGTTTCCGCAACTCCGGCCGCACGCAATGGTCCTAAGGACTGTCTCCATCCAGATCCCCTGCCCGAGGGCTCCTGTCGAGGGGATCGAACTCCTCCTTGAAGAACTCCGCCTCGTCCTGGTCCCGTTCCTCGGGAGAGAAATCCTTCGGCTCCGTGCCCTCCACGAAGCACTCGAGACGGGTCTTGGTCGAGCTGCGGGTTGCCAGCAGCCCGGTCTTTGTGTCGATTCTCGAGAAGACGATCCCGGAAGGCATGTAGAAGCTCTTCCTCGAGCCCGCTGGAAGGGTGTTTTTCATGTAGTGCACCCACACCGGCGCGGCCACTCTTCCTCCCGACTCCCTCTTTCCAAGGTTCTTCGGCTGGTCGTGGCCGATCCAGACCCCCGCAATTCTGTCGGGCGTGTATCCAATGAACCAGGCATCCTTGAACTCGTTCGTGGTTCCGGTCTTGCCCGCCGCCGGAACCCCGAGGGCCCTCGCCGCCCTTCCTGTTCCTTCCTTGACCACGCTCTGCAACAAGCTGGTCACCAGGAAGGCCGTCTGGGGGCTGATGACTTCTTCCGCTTCGGGAAGGTGCTCCTCGAGGATCTGTCCCTCGGCGTCCACAACGCGGTGGAGGGACAAGGGCGTCGGCTTACTGCCCTCCATGGCGAACGTAGCGTAGACAATCAGGAGCTCCTGCAGGGTAATCTCAGAGCTGCCGAGGGCGAGTGAAAGATCCGGTGACAGGGGGGAGCTCACCCCGAGCCTCCTCGCATACCGAATGGCGTAGCTCACGCCTATGTCCCGCAGGATCTTGATGGTGACCACGTTGCGGGAATGGGTCAGCGCATCCCTGAGCGTCGTGGGTCCGACGAAGTAGCGGGAGTAGTTCTTCGGCTTCCACTTCTCCTCCAGGACCGGATCGTTGAAGACGAGGGGGGAATCGACCACGATCGTAGCGGGCGTATAGCCCTTGTCGAGGGCGGCGCTGTAGATCAAGGGCTTGATCGCACTGCCCGGCTGTCTGCGGGCGTGAACCGCGCAGTTGTACTGGCTCCGGCCGTAATCGAGCCCGCCTACCATGGCCCGGACATAGCCCTGGGGGAGGTCCAGCGCAAGCAGGGCCCCGTCGAGGGGGTTGTCCGTATCCTCGTCTCCCTGTTCCGGATGACGTTCCATGTAAGCATCCACACCGTACCGAACCGCTTCCTGGGCGGCCTGCTGGTCCTCTTCCCGGAGGGTCGTGTAGACACGCAGCCCGCCGCAGAAGGTCTTCTCCTTGCCGTACTTTCCGAGAAGGTACTCCCGGATCGTGTCGATGAAGTAGGGAGCGACCTCCTTGTTCACATGCCGAAGCGGATAGATGCGGATCGGCTCAGGCTGGCCCAGGATCTCCTCCTTGGAGATGGGACCCGGCGCATCCTCCTCGTCCCCCTCGGGCGCAGCGTTCTCCATCAGAAGGATCGGTCTCGCGAGGGCCTGCTGCGCCTGTTCCCGGGAGATCAGGTTCTCCTCCTGCATGCGCTGCAGCACGTACGCCTGGCGCTCCCTGGCAAGATCCGTGTTGCCCTTCCTGGCCGGGGAATACCGGGAAGGGGCCCGCGGAAGCCCGGCCAGAAGCGCCGCTTCCGCGAGATCCACCTCGGTCACATCATGATCGAAGTAGTTCTTCGCGGCCACCTGCACCCCGTAGGCACCGTGACCGAAATAGATCTGGTTCAGATAGAGGTAGAGGATCCCCTTCTTGCTCAGGGACCGTTCCAACCGGTATGCGAGAATTGCCTCCCGGATCTTGCGCTTTATGCTCCTTTCCGGCGTCAGCAGGAGCGATTTCACGACCTGTTGCGTGATCGTGCTTCCGCCCTGCACGATCCCCCCGGCCCGGATGTTCTTGATCAGAGCGCGGATGATCCCGAAGAAATCGAGTCCCTCGTGCTCATAGAAATTCGCGTCCTCCGCGGCGATCATCGCATCGTGCAGGACCTTGGGCACCTTCTCCAGTGGGACGAGTTCCCTCTTCTCGATGAAGAACTCCCCGATCACATTCCCTTCCTCGCTGAAGACTTTGCTCACGAGGCGGGGCCGATAATCCTGCAGGGTGGCGATGTTCGGCAGGTCGGCGGTGAACATGCGGTAGGCCAGACCAAGCGCAACGGCCGCCCCGACAAGAACCAGGAGGCCCAAGACCATGATATAGCGTAGAAATCTACGTCCGGATCCCATGCAACTCCCGATGAGCCCTCAGGAAAGCGATCGGGCGGAGGAAAGGCAACAATGTCAACGCCTTAAACCTTACAAGTCTAGCAACAACCACCCGGAAGATCAATCGCCCGCCGTCGTTTCCTGTCTCCCGAACGTATCTTCGCGCCGGACATCGAATCGGTCCCGAAGGGCGTCCCCGAGGAGATTCAGGGCCAGCACCACGGTCATGATGGCGATACCGGGGGCGAGCGTCATGTGCGGGGAAACGAACAGAAACTGCCTCCCCTCGTTCAACATGCTCCCCCAGCTCGGCACCGGAGGCTGCGTTCCGAGCCCGAGGAAGCTCAGCCCCGCCTCTCCGAGAATCGCACCTGCAATGCCGAAGGTGGCCTCCACGATGAGTGGTGCGAGAATGTTCGGAAGGACGTGTCGGGGAAGAAGCCGGGAATCACGGACGCCGAGGGCCCGCGCCGCGAGCACGAATTCGGACTCGCGGAGAGCGAGCACCTGAGCCCGGACGATCCTCGCATAGCCGACCCAGCCCATCACACAGAGGGCGAGGATCACGTTTCGAAGACTCGGGCCGAGAATGGCGGTGAGCGCAATGGCAAGCAGGATTCCTGGAAAGGCGAGCAGGATATCCACCCCCCGCATGATCGCCTCGTCCAGCAACCCCCCGTAGTAGCCGGCAAGAAACCCCATGAGCGTTCCAAATACGAACGAGATCGCCACCGTACTGAATCCGACCAGGACCGACACCCTGGCCCCGTAGATGATCCGACTCTGCACATCCCTTCCCAGTGCGTCCGTCCCAAAGGGATGGGCCCGGCCGGGGGCGGTGAGCTTCTCCTCCAGATGAATCTCCGACGGATCGTATGGAGCCAACCAGGGGGCAAACAGGGCGACTCCGACCAGGACGGCCAGGATCCCTGCTCCCGCGACGAGGGGCGAGAACATGCTAGCGATGAACCGCCTCATACCGGATCCTCGGGTCGATGACTCCGTAAAGGAGGTCGGTGAGAAGATTGACGAGCACGTAGCTCAGGGCAATGACCAGGACGCAACCCTGGACCAGCGGGTAGTCTCGGGTTTGGATCGCCTTGACCGTGAGCGTGCCGAGCCCGGGCCAGGAGAAGATCGTCTCGGTGATGATGGCCCCTGCCAGGAGGGCACCGAACTGCAGCCCCACCACCGTCAGGACGGGAATCATCGCGTTTCGCAGCACGTGTTTCAGGATGATCCTCTTCTCGGACAGCCCCTTCGCGCGCGCAGTCATCACGTAGTCTGCCCGAAGAACCTCCAGGACCGACGATCGGGTCATTCGAGCAACGATCGCCGCCATGGACGCCCCCAGTGTGAGGGCGGGCAGCAGGATGTGTGAAAGCCCCCCCTTTCCCGACACGGGCAGCCACCCGAGTTGAATGGAGAAGAGCCAGATCAGCAGCGGTCCGAGCCAGAAATTCGGCATGGAAACGCCCAGCAGGGCCATGAACATGGTCGAGTGGTCCCAGAACGAGTACTGCCGGATGCCGCTCAGAATGCCGGCGGGGAGCGCGATGAGCAGGGAAATCAGCATGGCCGCAAAGGTCAGCTGAAGGGTCGCCGGATAGTGCTCCCTTATCAGAGCGGTCACGGGCCTTCGCTGTTGAAGGGAGACGCCCAGATCCCCGCTGCAGAGCCCCGAGAGGAAGGACGCGTACTGCACGTGAATGGGCCGGTCCAGGCCGAGCGCCTCCCGGAGGGCTTCCCGATCCGCAGTGCGTGCCGTCTCCCCCAGCATGATTTCCACCGGATCCCCGGGAATCATGTGGATCAGAAGAAAGACCAGGGTCGCCACACCCAGAACGACCGGCAGGGCGAGCAGGAGCCTGCGGAGGAGATAGAAGCGCATCTGGAGCCTCTTCTGCCGATGTTCGTTATTCGATCCACACGTCCTTGAGGGAGAGGAAGTCGCCGTCCGGCCTGAGGACGAAACCGCGAACCCTCCGGTCCATGACGACCACGTTCACCTCGTTCCAGAGGCTCACGTAAGGCAGGTCTCTGGCCGCGATCTTCTGGATCCGGCTGTAGACCTCCCTGCGTTTCTCCCGGTCCTGCAGAACCCGGCCCCGCTCGATCAGACGGTCCATGTCCGGATTCAGGTAGTACCCCCGATTCGCGCCGTTCGGGGGGATGCTCTTCGAATGGAAGAGATAGTAGTAGATATCAGGGTCCGTGATCCCCACCCAGGTCAGCGTGTAGATCTGGAAGTTCCCCTTGCGGATGTCGGAGAAGAAGGTGCCCCATTCATAGGAGCGCATCTTCACGTCGATCCCGACCTCTCCCAGGAACCCTTGGATCGCCTCGCCGATCCTGCGCCTCAACTCGTTCTGAGAGGTCTTGTAGGAAAGGCTGAACCGCTTCGAAGGCCCGGGGCCGTCCGGGTCTCTGTACCCCGCTTCGTCGAGGAGCCGCCTGGCCTCTTCCGGATCGTATCCGTACACCTCCACCGCCGGCTCGTAAGCCCAGTTCAGAGGAGAAAGCACGCCTTTCGCCGGCACCGCAAGGCCGCCGATGAGATGTTCGATGATCGCCCTTCGGTCGATGGCGTGGGCGATCGCCCGCCTCACCCTGAGATCACCGAGGATCGGATCCTTGAGATGCAATCCCAGGTACGAGTAGTTGGTTCCCTGCCGCTTCTGGAAAATGAAACGGGCATCCTGCTCCAGGCTGCGCAGGACCTCCGGCTCGATGTCGTTCTGAAGGAGGTGGATCGTTCCCTTTCGGAGCTCCAGGATACGAACGGTGTCGTCCGGAACGATCCTGAAGCGAACTTCCCTGAGCCGGGCAGGGCCGCCGAAGTATCCCGGGTTCGCCTCGAGCCGGATCTCGTGGTTCTGGGTCCAGGAAACGAATCGGAAAGGTCCGCTTCCGATGTGCCCCTCCCGGCTCCGCCCGTCATCGCCCTCCCCTCTCGGCCGGGGCAGAATGCCGAGGTCCAGATTGACGAGCAGCGATGCGTACGGCTCGCGGAGACGGAACAGAAGCGTGTGTGGATCCGGGCACTCGATCGACTCGATCATCTGGTAGGAACCTCGCAGAGGCGAGCCCAGGGCCGGGTCCATCGTGCTCTCGAAGCTGTAGCGCACGTCGCGCGCATCCAGCGGGCGTCCATCGTGGAACCGGACGTCCTCTCGGATGCGGAACCGGTAGTTCGTCGCGTCGATCCGCACCCATTCCTCCACCAGGTCCTCGACCGGCTCCCCCGCCTCGTTCTTTCGGAACAGACGGCTGTAGAGGAGCTCATTGATGCGCGAGGAAGCGGCATCGGTCGAGAGCCGGGGGTCGAGATGGGTCGGATTTGCCTCGAGCCCTACCACCAGGATGCCTCGGCCGAGCAGGTCCTCCTCTTCGCATCCGCACAGGCCCACAAGGATCAGGAACGGGAGGACCGGCAGACCAAAGAACGCAGGGCCCCTGCAACGTCGCGGATTTCGGGGTCGGGCAGGCGTGCGGTCACGCCCGCGGAAGCGGAGTTCGAAGGACAAGGCGGTCGCTCACCTCTATGGCGGTTGGCTCTTACCCTGCGAAGGTATGCGTGGGCGAGCCCGAAGTCAACGACCCTCGGGATCCGGAACGCGATGGCCCCTCCTTGCAAGAAAGCGGTCGAGAGGATAAAGTAGGGTGAGAGAGGAAAAGCGTCCGAAGTTGCTGGCTTTTTCAACCCGCCCTCCTGTCTCGCAAAACCTTACAGGGCCGACCTATGAACGTCCAGCTCTTTTACCTTACACTCCTGTTCTACTCAGTTGCAACCGTCGGGTACCTCGCCTACATCGTCTGGGCGAAGAAACCCGTCTGGATGACCTCTCGTGTGCTCCTGATCCTCGGGTTCCTCTTTCACACGGCCAGCATTCTGGTCCGGTATGCAGAAGCCGGGTATACGCCCGTGACGAACCGTTTCGAGTCGCTGATCGTCTTCTCCTGGCTGCTGGTCGCCGTGTACCTGGCCGTCCAGATCCGCAATACCCTGCCTGTTCTCGGCGCCTTCGTGTCCCCCCTGGCGCTGGGCCTGCTGCTCCTCGCCAGCTTTCGGTCCAAGGAGATCCTCCCCCTCGACCGTCTGCTGGACAGCCACTGGCTGCCGGCCCATGTCTGGTTCGCTTTTCTGGGGGATGCCCTGCTCGGGGTCTCGGCCTGTTTTGCGGCCATGTACATCATCCAGGACACGATCCTGAAGAAGAAGAAGATCGGCCCGCTCTACTACCGTCTGCCCTCGCTCGAGGTGCTGGACAGGTTGAGCTACCGTTGTATCAGCATCGGGTTTCCCCTCTTGACCATCGGGATCCTGACGGGGTCCATCTGGCTGAAATCCATTCAGGGAGGTTACATCGACTGGCAGGACGGCAGGCAGACAGCGAGCCTGCTGATCTGGTTCCTCTATGCGGGCCTGTTGCACGGAAGGCTCATCGCCGGCTGGAGAGGGCGCCGGATCGCGTGGATGAACGTCATCGGGTTCCTGGTGATCCTCATCACCTTCCTTCAACTCTCGCATTTCCAGCAGTAGCCTTCTTCGGGCGGTCGAGGGGGCTTGGAAGCATCATGGAGATTCTCTGCATCGGGTTGAACCACGAAACCGCGCCGGTGGCGATCCGGGAGAGGCTCGCCCTCACCGGGGACGCCCTCGAAGAGACCCTCCGTTGGCTCAAGGAGAGGCCCCCTGTCCAGGAGGCGCTGGTTCTGTCGACCTGCAACCGCGTGGAGCTCTATCTCGTCACGGAGGAGAAGTCGGATCAGGTGGACCGGATGGTTCGGGCATACTTCGAGGAGCGGTTCGGCCTCGAGGAAGACGACTGGCGGCGGTTTCATTATCAATACGGGTACCACAAGGCGATCACCCATCTGTTCAGGGTCGCGTCCGGTATGGACTCGATGGTGATCGGGGAGCCCCAGATTACGGGACAGGTCAAGGAGGCTTACCGGAAGGCGGTGCACCAGAAGGCTGTCGGCACCATCCTGAACCGGCTCTGCCACAAGTGCTTCCACGTCTCGAAGCGCGTGCGCACCGAGACCGAACTGGCGTCCCGTGCCGTATCGGTCAGCTACGTGGCCGTGGAGCTCGCCAAGAAGATCTTCGGCGACCTGAGCGAGCGGCAGGCCCTTCTCGCCGGCGCGGGCGAGATGGCGGAACTCGCGGCCCGCCACCTGGCGGGCAACGGGATCGCCCGCATCCTCGTGGCCAGCCGGACCCTGGAGCACGCCCAGCGGCTGGCCGCGACCTTCGAGGGAGAGGCGATTTCCCTGAACGCGATTCCTGGTTCTCTGTCGCAGATCGACATTCTTCTCTGTTCCACGGCTTCTCCCGACTACATCCTCCGGGCCGACCAGGTCCGGGAGGCGATGCGGACGAGGAGACACAAACCGGTTTTCATCATCGACATCGCCGTGCCGCGCAACATCGACCCGGCGGTGAACACGATCGACAACGTCTATCTCTACGACATCGACGATCTTCAGAGCGTCCTGCAGGCGAACCTGGAAGAACGGAAGAAGGAGCTTCGGCATGCCGAGTCGATCGTTCAGGAAGAGGTCCGGGCCTTCCTTGCGTGGATCAGCAATCTGAATCTGGTTCCTACCATCGTTTCGCTGCGTGAGCGGGCGGAGAAGATACGACAGGGCGAGGTGGAGAAGGCCCTCTCACTTCTCCAGAACCCCGTGTCGGAAAAGGACCGAAAGGCGATCGAGGCGATGAGCCAGGCCATCGTGAACAAGATTCTGCACGATCCCGTTTCTACGCTGAAGAAGGCGGAAGCGAAGGGGGACACCGGGGGACTGGTGGAGGCGGTGAGGAAGCTCTTCGCTCTCGGGTCGAAGAAGGGATAGGAAATGGCGAAGACACTGCGCATCGGAACGCGCCGCAGCCCACTCGCCTTGTGGCAGGCGGAGCACGTCAAGGCCCTCCTCGAGAGACATCATCCCGGC
Organism: uncultured Thermodesulfobacteriota bacterium; assembly: GCA_964479535.1. Classification (GTDB taxonomy): domain Bacteria; phylum Desulfobacterota; class DSWW01; order DSWW01; family DSWW01; genus S015-6. The sequence goes on along the minus strand of CAYZMM010000002.1, from coordinate 214,008 downwards.
CTGCGATGCTCCCTGAAGCGCATCGTCACCGAGGGCGACAGAATCCTTGACGTGAACCTCGCCCGCTTCGGCGGGAAGGGTCTGTTCGTCAAGGCCATCGAGGACGCCCTGCTCCGTAAAGAGGTCGACCTGGCGGTGCACAGCATGAAGGACCTTCCCTCCGGACTCCCCCCGGGGCTCGTCCTGGGAGCGATCCCGGCCCGGGAGGACCCGAGAGACGCGCTCGTTTGCCGGAACCCGGACCTGGGCCTGGCCGAACTGCCTGCCGGGGCCTGCATCGGCACGAGCAGCCTGAGGCGGGCCTCTCAACTTCGTTTTCATCGGAAGGACCTGACGACCGCCCCGGCGAGGGGAAACGTGGAGACCCGTCTTCGCAGGCTGGAGGAGGGACGATTCGATGCGATCGTCCTGGCCCTGGCGGGCCTGAAGCGACTGGAACTGGACCACCGGGTCAGCCAGGTGCTCGACCCGGGGATCTGTCTGCCTGCCATCGGCCAGGGGGCACTGGCCATCGAGATCCGGGAGGACGACGGGGCCGTGCTCGAGATGCTTCGACCGATCCACGACACACCGACCGCCGCAAGAGTCGCCGGTGAGCGGGCCTTCCTGGAAACCATGGAGGGAGGATGCCACGTTCCGGTGGCCTGTCACGGAGTGCTGTCGAACGGGTCCCTGACCCTCGTCGGTCTGGTGGCCAGCCTCGACGGCTCGGTCTGCATTCGCAAGAGCTGTCGCGGAACACCGGAGGAAGCACCCTCCCTCGGCAGAGACCTGGCCGAACAGGTTCTGCAGGCGGGGGGCCGGGCGATCCTGGACGAGGTCGCTCGAACCGGACCGGAGGAATGAGGTGCCCGGGAAGAAGCCGCTCAGGGGCAAGACCGTTCTGGTCACACGGGAGGTGTCCCAGGCAGGGGGGCTGTCCAGGGCTCTGCAGGAACGGGACGCCAGAACCGTGGTGTGTCCCTTGATCGCCTTCTCCCCCCCCGCCGACTGGACCCCGGTGGACCGCTGTCTGCAACGCCTGTCCGATTACGACGGCCTGCTGTTCACGAGCGTGAATGCCGTGGCGTTCTTCTTCTCGAGAATGGAGGCCCGGGGGGTTCCGGCAGCCCATGCCAGGGGGATCCGAACCTACGCGGTGGGCCCTGCAACGGCCGAAGCCCTGGCCTCCCGGGGGGTTCGCGTCGAGCCCCTGCCGGAAGCGTATCAGGCAGAGGGACTCGGTTCCCTGCTGGAGCAGGAGACGGTTCAGGGAAAGCGGTTCCTCTTCCCCAGGGCCAGGAGGGCCCGGGAGTGGCTCCCGAGGTTCCTGGAGGAGAGAGGGGCGAAGGTCGACCTGGCGGTGGTCTACGAAACACGCAGGGCGGATGAAAACGCGGGCCTGCTCCGGGAGATATTGACCCGGGAGAGGCTGGATTACCTCGCTTTCACGAGCAGCTCCACGGTAAGCGCCTTCACGTCGCTGGCGGGTCCCGCACCTCCGGGAGGCGACTGGCACGGGATCACGGCGGCATGCATAGGGGAGATCACGGCCTCGACGGCGCGGGATGCGGGATTCGATTGCATCGTGACGGCCCGTTCTGCTACGATTCCGGGCCTCGTGGAGGCGATCGAAGCGCACGCCCGGGGCGAGGCTTGAATCCGGCTGGACGCGGGTCGGAGATTGGGAGGTTTTGATGCCCTACCCTACGGAACGCATGCGACGGTTGCGAAGGACGGGGATTCTCCGCGGGATGACGCAGGAGACGCGACTTCACCCTTCTTCACTCATCTGCCCTCTCTTCGTCCAGGAAGGGCGAGGCGTCGTCCAGGAGATCTCCTCCATGCCGGGCATCTCCCGTTTCTCCCCGGACCGCCTCCAGGGGGAGATCGCCGAGATCACTTCGCTGGGCCTCCGATCGGTCATCCTCTTCGGGATTCCCGAGCAGAAGGATCCCACAGGCTCGGCTGCATTCGACGAAAAGGGAGTGGTCCAGGAGGCGATCCGACGGATCAAGAAGGAGGCACCGGAGCTGGTCGTGATCACCGACGTATGTCTCTGTGAGTACACGTCTCACGGACACTGCGGGGTGCTGGACGGCGAGGAGGTCGACAACGACGCAACCCTCGATCTGCTGGACAGGATGGCCGTGTCCCATGCGGAAGCGGGAGCGGACATGGTGGCCCCCTCCGACATGATGGACGGCAGGGTGGGATCGATCCGAAACGCCCTGGACGAAGGCGGATTCCTCCACGTGCCGATCATGAGCTACGCGGCCAAGTTCGCCTCCGCCTTCTACGGCCCCTTCCGCGAGGCTGCGGAAAGCACGCCCGCCTTCGGGGATCGGCGCTCCTACCAGATGGATCCGGCCAACCGCAGGGAGGCGATGCGGGAGATCGAGATGGACATCGAAGAGGGAGCCGACATCGTTATGGTCAAACCGGCTCTCGCGTATCTGGATGTACTCCGGGAGGCGCGAGACCTGTTCCTTCATCCCCTGGCCGCCTACAACGTGAGCGGGGAGTACGCCATGGTCAAGGCGGCTGCGGCCAGAGGGTGGATCGACGAAGAACGGATCGTGCCGGAGATCCTCATGAGCATCCGGCGGGCCGGCGCGGATCTGATCATCACGTATTTCGCGAAGCAAATGGCCGGTGCGCTGAAGGAGAGATGCGAGACGAGGTAGAGGGCTCAGGGGTCGGGGTTCAGGGGTCAGGTCCCTACCCTGATACGGACCCGGAAAGCCCGGCAGAGGGGGCCCGCCATGCAGTACAAAGTGGTCGAGACATCGGACGTGACGGAAGACAGCCTGGAGGAGATCCTGAACCGCTGGACCGCCGAGGGGTGGCGTTACGACGGCATGCAGTTCGTCGTCAGAGAGAGCGCCCGGAGGCCCTCCATGGCGTTCATCCTGTTCGTGAAGACCGTCGAGGAAGGCGGCACGTAGGGAGAGCCGACCCTTGGCAAGACGTATCAAGGATCTGAAGAAGGCCCTGGGACAGCTCTTCATCGTCGGCTTCGATGGAACGGTGCTGAGCCGGGACCACCGCGACCTCTTCCTCCACTACCCGCCCGGCGGTGTCATCCTCTTCAAGAGAAACCTGGCGGACCCTGAACAGATCGATCGCCTGACGAGCGACCTCCAGGAGGGGGACGGCTCCCCACCGACCCTTGTCTGCATCGACCAGGAGGGAGGCAGGGTTTGGAGACTGCCGTCCGACTTCACGTTCTTTCCCGAAGCCCGGGCGATCGGAAAGGCGGGCCTGGATGCGCTTGCCTACTCGGCCGCAGGGGTCATCGCGGCTGAACTCGCCGCCGTGGGCATCCACTGCAACTTCGCACCGGTCCTGGACCTCGACACCAACCCGAGGAATCCGGTCATCGGAGACCGATCCTTCGGTTCGGACCCTGTCTCGGTGACAGATCTGGCCCGGTCCGTTCTGCTGGGCTTCCGGGCCCACGGGATCGTAGGCTGCGGCAAGCATTTCCCCGGACACGGCGACACGGACCTCGACTCCCACGAGACCCTTCCCTCCGTTTCCCTGGATGCGGGGAGGCTTTCATCCGTGGAGATGTCGCCCTATCGAGCCCTTACGAGAGACAGGAGGAATCCCCTCGAGCTCGTCATGACCGCCCATGTCCGATACCCCGCCCTCGACCCGGATCGACCTGCCACGTTCAGCCGGAGGATCCTCCGGGGGGCCCTGCGGGGCCACATCGGCTTCCAGGGGCTCATTGTTACGGACGACCTGGAAATGGGGGCCGTCACGGAGCGCTACGGGCCCGAGGAGGCCTCCCTGCGCGCCTTCCTCGCGGGCGCCGATCTCCTGATGCTGTGCCACAGCCCCTCCCGCCTTCCCGGCTGCATCGAAACGCTGTACCGGTCGCTTCTGAGGGGCGAGATCTCTTTCGGCCGCGCGAGCCGCTCTCTCCAGAGGGTCGGCCGGCTGAAGAGACGACTGCGCCATCGAATCCCGAGCCGGTCCGCCCGACGCGCCCTCCTCCGGCGAATCGGCTGCGATCCACACCGGCGCATCGCCGAAGAGGTCCGCACCTTCAGCACCGATCCCGCCCCTTGACCGCACCCGGCCCGGGAAATGTATACTGCATGGCCTCGAGCACACCAACGAAGAAGGACCGGGGGTTTGCAGGACAAGAAGATCCACGCCGTCATGGAGATCCTCCAAGAGGAGGCGGGCCGGCTCGGTGTGCCCATCGTGACCGAGATCTCCCGCAAGAGGCGCGACCCGTATCGGGTCCTCATCTCCACGCTGCTCTCCCTGCGAACGAAGGACGAGACCACCCGAAAGGCCTCTGAACGGCTGCTTGCCCGTGCGCCGACAGCGGACAGGATGCTTCACCTCTCGGATGCGAAGATCCGGGAGTTGATCTACCCGGTCGGCTTCTACAAGACGAAGGCGACCGTCATCAAGGAGGCCTGCCGGGAGATCGTGAAGCGGTACGGGGGCAACGTGCCGGACGACCTGGACACCCTGCTGAAGCTGAGGGGCGTCGGGAGAAAGACGGCCAATCTCGTGGTCACACTCGGGTATGGCAAACCGGGAATCTGTGTCGACACCCACGTCCATCGCATCTGCAACCGTCTGGGGTACGTCCGGACCCGGAACCCGGAGGAGACGGAATTCGCGCTGCGAGAGAAGCTGCCGGCCCGGTACTGGATCCCGATCAATGACTACATGGTCGCCTATGGACAGAACATCTGCAAGCCGATCTCGCCGTTCTGTTCACGGTGCAGGCTTGTTTCTCATTGCGACAAGGTCGGCGTCGACCGGCATCGATGAGGTGTAGGGAAGGAATGCGCGACAGGAGCAGGAAGCCGAAACGGGGAAAGCTGATCCGTCAGAGGAGTTATACCGTTTCCCCTCTCGTTCTCCTGAATCAGAAACCTCACCGGAAGAAGAGACGGGGCTTTGCCGTCTTCTTCTGGGCCTTTCTCGTCGGGCTCCTTCTGGTTTACGCCCTCCTTCAATTCTGGAATCGAAAGGGCCGCCCCCCCCCTCTCCAGCGGGCGGTCCAAAGGGAGCAGAAGGCGGAGAAGGACTGGAAGCCCGCCCCGGCGATCCTCGTCAGAGGGCTGGAGGAGATCGACGGGGCGGGCTGCCTCGAAGTGGCGGATGCAAGCGGCCCTCCTTACACCTTGCACACTTCTCTTGATCGAGAGTACCAGCGCTGGGTGGAAAGAAGACTCCGTCGCAGCATGGCCCTCGGCGGTGTCGTAGCGGCCCTGGATCCCTCTTCGGGGCGCGTCATGGCCCTGGCAACCTACAACGAGACCCCGGAAGAGCCGGTGGTGTTCTTCTGGAAAGCCTATCCTGCCGCCTCGCTGTTCAAGGTGGTGACGGCGGCGGCGGCCCTCGAGACCGGCGTCCTGGAACCGGAGTCGATCCTCGACTACACCGGCCGAAACCATACCCTGTATCGCAGGGATCTGAAGCAGAAGACCTATCCATGGTCGAACCGGGTGAGCCTCCGGAAGGCCTTCGCCCTTTCGGTGAACCCCGTATTCGGCAAGATCGGAATCCATACCCTCGGGGCGGACGTCCTGCGCGAATACGGGGCCGCCTTCTACTTCGGCCAAGACCTTCCCACAGAAGTCCCCTTTGAAACGAGCCGCCTACATGTACCCGAAGACTCCATCGGCATCGCGGAGATCGCCAGCGGTTTCAACCGCCAGACCCTGATGACCGCCATCCACGCAGCCTGGGTCGGTGCGGTCATCATCTCAGACGGCGCCGCACCGGTGCCGTGGATCGTCGAACGCGTCGAGGACGCAGACGCACGGGAACGATATCGCCACGAGGAAGAGATCCCGATTCGGATACTCTCCACGGAAACGGCAAGGGATATGCAGGGCTTGATGGAATCGACCATCAAGTTCGGGACCTGTCGCAAGAGCTTTCGGGCACACAGACGGGACTCCCGGCTGCGGTCCGTTGTCTTTGGGGGAAAGACGGGGAACATCAACAACCGGACGGACACCGTCAAGTACGACTGGTTTCTCGGTTACGGAAGGAGCAGGTCAGGGAAACACCAACTCGCCCTGAGCGTCATGATGGCCCACGGCGAGTATCTGGGCCATCGGGCCAACGTCATGGCCTACGATCTGTTCAAGAGGTATTTCCGAAGAAAGAAAGACTAGGTGTCCCAGAAATAGCTTTACAGAGAGTCGTGCTGTAATTGGGGACAGGCTTCGCCTGCCTTGCATCCGGAACTTTTTGAACAGCCTCCGGCAGGCGCTTTTTCAACGGCCCGCTGGTCAGCTCTTCTTCCTGCGCTTCCTCCGGACGATGGCGAACTCGTAGGCGCCCACAAGGGCTTTGAAACTTGCCTGATTGATGTTCTGGCTGAGTTCCGAAACCTTCCAGATATGCTCGCCGTCACTGAGGAGCAGGGTCACGGCCACGGTGGCCTTGGTCCCGCTTCGGGTCTCGTGGATTCTGGCGGCATAATCGATGAGCCGTACGCCGTCGATGAACGGGAAGGCCGGCTTCAGGGCCTTCTTGAGGGCATTGGCGAGTGCGTCTACCGGACCCACGCCGGTGTCCGCCTCATGGACTTCCTTCCCCCTCGCCCGGAGCACGATCGTCGCCTCCGGTTCCACCCCGCTGTCCACGAGGTGGTAGTCGCGCAAGATCTGGAAAGGAGGCCTGTAGCTCTTCAGGCTGTGGAGGATGTTGAGCTCCCGATTCGCATCGATCACCTCCGCGTACCGGACCCTTTCCTCCTCTTTTCCTGCCATGCCTTTCCCTACCCTTTCGCCTGCTTCGTCTTCCTCGTTCGCTTCCTCTGCGGACCGATGCCGGGGGAAGCCGCTTCCCCGGCCGCCTCGTCCGGCTCATCCCATGCCATACGAAGACGCAGCTTTCTGCGCTTCATGAACCTCTTGAGGTCCTCGGGCGTCCTCAGGGTGACCTTCCCCTCCCCCTCGCCCCAGTACTCGCAGTTCTCCACCTCGTGCTCTCTGCAGACATACGGCCTTCGCGGATAGACCACGCAGCGCGATTTCGCATCGAGGTTTTTGCAGGGCGTGTCGAACAGCACATACCATTTCCTCGACTCGATGAAGACCTCCACGTTCTCATGACAGAGGAACCAGTAGATCTCGTCCCAGTCGATCTTGGTTCTCGGAGCATCGATCTTCGTGGTCACGTACCGGCAGCACATTCCACGGCACGCTTCGGGGCACGATTCCGCCTTCTTCCTTGCTGCAGTTCCCATGATTCGATCCCGTTGCCTTTGAAGTTCTCAGTCGGTGGAAGGCTCCTACTTCTCCAGTTCCTCCTGGATGGAGAACATCTTGTCTCTCGCCTCGGAGATGTAGGAGTCGAGGACGTGTCGATGATTCGCGAACAGCCCGGAGGGGGATCCGTCGATGATGATCAGCGGTTTTACGGTGTGGGCCTTGTCCAGGGCGTCGAGGACCTCGTCGAACAGGAACCCCACACTCCCCTTCAGGTCCTCCCCGTACTCCTGCCGAATCGCCTGCATCACGTAGTACATCACGTGGGCATAGCCCTGCGCCGTGTAGAAGTAGTTGTCCGTCCTCCAGGCACGGACCGGACTTCCGTCCCGCTCCGTCTCCCGGTAGAGGTTCGCGTGGCCGTCCCCGAGAAGGGCGGTCCAGGCTTCGAAGAGCTTGATCAGCTCGATCATCCTCTTGTTCAGTGGCCGAGAAGTGGGCGGATCGGCGTGCAGGCCTTCCACATAATGCTCCAGATGTTCGATACCCCTGGCGAAACGATTCTCCGCCGAGGGGAAGAAGAGCTTCTTCTCATCGTTGCGAAACATGACGTCCGCTTCCACCAGGTTTTGGTCATACACGTTGGCGGACACCTTTGTCAGGTTGTCCCGGAAGACCAGCATCGTCTCCCGGATGCCGTGTATGATCCCCATCTGACGGTTGGAATTGTTGTCGGCCCAGAGCGTGGGCCCCCAAAGGAAGAAGTCGTTGGGCCTCCAGCCGAAGGTACTCTCCAGCTCGTGTTCCATGATCTTCGCGATGACCGTGGCAATGATCTCCCCCGGCACGTGTTCTTCATTCTGCGGGAACTCAGCGTCCAGGTCCATGTGGATCCGGTTGTGCGCCTTCTGGCTGAAATGCAGCGCGAGCGAGCCGCCCAGGAAGAGCACGAACAACGCCCCGACAGCAATCAGGCCAATCTTGAGATTCCTATCCATGAAGACACCCCTTCTCTGCAACCTTTCCGTTGGTCCTGCGGCGGATTTCCAACCCGAGGGCACTACAGTAGAAGAAACGTTCTCGCCCTGTCAACACGGGAGCATCGAGGTTTGACAACATCCAGGGTTTCCAGTAGCCTCCATCCTTGATTTCGTCTCCGCTCCGTGCCCGGACAGCGAAGGAGAAGCTACGCATGAAACAAGGAATACGGATTGCCTGTGCGACCGTTCTGGCAACGCTCCTCCTGAGCACATCCACCCTTGCCGGCGGCTGGGGCCCCTATTTCAGCTGGGGCCGGGAGTCACCGGGCACCGGTTTCCCGGATGACGTAATCGACTTCCTGCGCGACCTCGGACTCCCGGAGGACCTGATCCAAGACGTGCAGGCGGCGGATGTGGACGTCAGTCTCGACCATATCACCTTCGGGGTCGTTTACGAGAGCGCACCGGCTCGAGACAGGCTGATGAGCTATCGCGGGACCCTGGGCTTCGACATTGCAACCAGCATCTCGGTCGATGAAATAGACATCCCCGGTCTCCCGGTCGACATCACGGATCTGGGGATCGACTTCGAGATCGGTGAAACGAGTAAATACGGCGTATCCACGAACCACACCCTCGCCTTCGGCATCCTCCGCACGGACAGACTCAAGTGGTGGGTCGGACCCGGCATCGGGCTGAAATTCAACTATTACGACTACAGCACCAATCTCTTCGGGGTTCCTCTCGATGCCGAGGCGGGCAATATCAGTATCGGTGGAGGAGGTGAGACCGGAGTCAACCTCCACATCGGACCCGGGATGACTTTTTGCATCGGCGGGGGAATCCACTGGCGCGCCTTCGGACTCGCAGCCGGATCGGATGAGGTCGGCTCGCTGGTCTGGGGCAATGGACCCCTCTTCTTCATTCAGACGTCCCTCCTGTTCCGCACCGGGCCGGACCGGGGTTGAACGGAAAAGGCGAAAGGTCAAAGGGCAAAGGTGAAAGGCACCGCCCCCCACCGCCATTCGATTCTCTTCGTTCGGTAGCACCTCTCCTCACGGTCGCGAAACATCACCGGGCTCACGAAATCGTTGGTTTCACCCGATTGCTGCCAGCGCATCTTCCAAGGCTCCGGTTGACGGGGACTTTCAGACAAGCCAGCCATGAAGCCGAGGGCTGGGGCATTTGGTGTGAGCCTCTCCCCGATTGCGCCTTCTCAAAACAGCTGTGGTGACGAGCAGAGCGTCCCGGAAGGCGAAAGCGAGGGCTCACGCGCTTCAGGGACGGGTGAGTTTCTTCAGGAACGCACGCATGTCGGCGGGGAGAGGCGAGCGGATCTGGACCGGCCTGCCTTTCAGGGGGTGGAAGAAGCGAAGCTCCGCAGCGTGAAGCAGATGTCTGCCCGGGTGTCGGTCTCGCTCCCCATCTTCGGCATTCGCGCCGTAGAGGGAGTCGCCCACCACCGGACAGCCGAGAAAGGCGAGGTGGGCCCGAAGCTGGTGCCGCGCACCTGTTCTCATCCGCAGCCGCACGAGCGAATGCCGCCTGTATCTACGAAGGACACGGAAGTGTGTTTCCGCCGGACAGGCTCCCCGAAGGCCGCGGGCTCCCCCTTCTTCGCGGATCACCTGAACCCGGTGGGCGCGGCGCCCCCGGGATGCGATGGGGCGGTCTACGACTCCCTCCGGTTCGGGCCGACCGTGTACGACCGCGAAGTAGACCTTCACCACTCTGCCCTGTTCGAACTCGACGCGAAGCCTCTCGAAGGCCGCATCGGTGCGAGCGGCCAGCAGCACACCCGAGGTGTCCCGGTCGAGACGGTGCAGTATGCCGGGCTCCCTTGGGGAATGGCCGACGCCCTCCATCTCCGGATATCGCGCTGCCAGGAAATTGGCCAGGGTGTCCCGCTCTCCGAGAAGCAGGGGATGGGTCGGCATGCCGGAAGGCTTGTCTACGGCGACAAGGGCTGCATCCGCCCGGAGAATCCGGACAGGCAGGTCGGGCTGCGGGACGATCGACTCTTCGGACGACAAACCCGGGATTCGCAGATCCAGCCGATCCCCTTCGTGCAGGATCGCCCCCTTCCTTGCGGGCCGTCCGTTACGTAGAACGCCCTCCCTCTGGATCCAGTAGATGATTTCCCTGCGGGACAATTCAGGAAACCGGTCCTTTAGGAACCGGTCGACTCGCATGCCCGCAGCCCCGGCTCCTACCCGATGGCCTTCTTCTCCGGGCGGATCCCCGGGGCCTTCGGCGCTCACTGCTTGGCCTCCTGTTCGGGCCCTCGCCCGAGGAGGAGGTCCTCTTCCACTCTGCGGGCGATCCGTTGGGCCTCCCGGGTGCAGTCGTTCAGGGCCACCCCTCTGAACGCGTTTCCGGTCAAGTAGACCCCTGGGAAACTCGCCAGGCGCTCTTCCATCTGCTCCAGTCTTCGCTCGTGACCGATGAAGTAGAGAGGAATCGCCCTTGCGTGGCGCACACAAGCCCGAAAGCAGACGCTCCCCCTGTTTCCGAGAGCCTGCTCCAGGACCCCGGCCGCAAGCCCCTCCAGTTCTTCCTCCTCCAAGGAGACCGCCCAGCCGTTCCGCCAGCCCCCGACCATGTTGCGCGTGAAGACGAAGCCCCGAGGCGCCCTTTCGGGGAAGATGCTGGACGTCCAGAGCGAACCGAGGACCGGGGTTCCTTCGCGATAGGGCACCAGGAAGCCGAAGCCGTCGAGACGCCCCGGCGCCGCCTCTCTGGGGAACCCGAGGCCCACCACGACCAGGGGCGCATACGGGATACCGGCCAGGCAGTCGCACACCGCCGGCTCCATGCGTGAAAGAATCTGCTTCGCCTCGTAGGCGGGAACGGCAAGCACCACGGCGTCCGCCGCCAACTCCTGCTCCACGCCCTGGTTGCGGTAACGTATGCGGTAGCCCCTCTCCGCCCCTCCCTCTTCCGGTATCATCGACGTTACAGAGCACGCCTTTCGCACCGACGTTCCCAGACGTTTCTCCAGGATCCGGACGAGGTGTTCCATGCCCTCTGGAAACGAGGTCAACCGTCCCGCAGGGCCGGCAGGACCGCCCCGTTCCTTGGCCACCAAGTCCCCCGCACCCTCCCCTCCTTCCGTCTCCGCGTCGTCGCGTTCCCTCTTCCTCTGCCTCTGCAGGGCGATCATTGCCCTCAAAAGGCTGCCGTGCCGCTGCTCCATCTCGAAGATCCTCGGGAAGCAGGACGCGAGGCTCATGACCGCCGGATCCCCGGCGAATATGCCGGACACCATGGGATCCAGCAGCTTCTCGGCCGCTTCCTTTCCGAGGCGCCGCCTCCCGAACTCGGCAATGCTCGTGTCCAGGCCCTGAGGGGTCGCAGGCGCCCAGGCCTCCTTGATGATCCGAAGCCTCCCCCTCAGCGAAAGGAGGGGCGAGCGAAAGAAGGCGCCCGGCGATTCGGGCACTCGATGCAGGTGACCGTCGGAAAGGACGAACCGCTTCCTCGCCGCCTCGTCCGAAGGCAGCAGATCGCCCTCGATCCCCAGATCGCGGCAGAGCTCGAGGGTGTCCGGTTTTCCGTCCAGAAAACCGTTCGGACCCCACTCGATGCGGTATCCGTCTTGCGCGTCGGTGCGGATCTTGCCCCCTACCCGCTCGTCCGCCTCGAGCAAAACGAGATCGAGAGGCCGTCCATGGGCTTCGAACCGCTCCCGGATCCGAAAGGCCGTTGCCAGCCCGGAGATTCCACCCCCCACAACGACCAGCTTCATGCCTCGGCTTCTCCCCTCGAGGAACTGCCGCCCCCATCCGTCCCCGACGTCGTGTCGTTCAGCGCGTTGATCACGAGCCCGGCAAGGACGGAAAGAAAATCATCGCCGGCGTTCAGGGACTCGATCCTCTCGAAGCCCTCGAACCCGAGCTCCAGGGCGTTTCGACGGTACTCCAGGTCGATATCGTAAAGGGTTTCCAGGTGGTCGGAAACAAAGCTCACCGGGGCTGCGATCAAACTGCGAACCCCGTCCGCCAGCATCGCCTCCATGGCTTGCGGCACCGTGGGTCCGACCCACTTGATCGGTCCCACCTGGCTCTGGTAGGCAAGCATCCAGGGCAGGACCTCGCTCGATTCGGTCCTCAGCGCATCCAGAACGCCCGCCACGGTCCTCTCCACCTGCTCGACATAGGGGTCCCCCCGCAGGACGAATCTCTCCGGAACACTGTGGGCCAAGAACAGGAGCCCCGGCTCCTGCTCAGGGGCCAGCGCCCTTCTGCAGGCAAGAATGCGCCCCGCAAGGGCCCTGTGGTAACCGCGGTCGTCGCACCAGTAGCGGATCGCCTTCATGGGCATGCCCGGACAGTGGTCGCGGATCGCCTCGGTCAGAGCGATCAGGGAAGATTCGCTCGTGGAATGGCTGAATTGTGGGTAAAGGGGAAGCCCGACGATGGCACCTGCCCCTCTCGCCCGGAGCCTTTCGACCGCCTCGGAGGAAAAGGGCCGGCTGTAGCGCATACAGACCTCGACGGGCACGTCATAGCCTCTCGCGCGAAGGGCAGCCTCCAGGCCCACCGCCTGATTCCGCGTCAGCTGCAACAGAGGCGATGTGCCGCCGAGGATCCGGTAGCGCCGCCGAACGCGCCCGGCCCGGAGGGTGGAAATCAGGGCTGCGAACAGGGGGCGCACGAGCCCCTCGCCCGGGAACGAGAACATCTCGATGTCCAGGAAGAGTTCCCGCATGAATCTCCGCACGTCACCCGTGGAAGACGGAGACCCCATGTTCAGCAGAGCGACACCGGCCTTTTCGCTTCTCATCCGTCCGGTCCTCCTGCTGCTTCGCGCACGGGAAAGGCGCGCACCACGTCCACCATCCTCTGCACGCTCTCCAAAGGGGTCTTCGGGTGAATGCCATGGCCCAGGTTGAAGACATAGCCGGGCCAGCGGGCCCCTTTTCGAAGGATCTCCCGAACGCTCCTTTCCAGTCGGTCCGAATCCTGGAACAGCGCCAGGGGATCCAGGTTGCCCTGAACCGCTCGATCGGGCCCGAGTCGCTGCCGCGCCTCGCCCATATCGATCTTCCAGTCGAGGCTCAATACGTCCGTTCCGATCTGCGCCATTTCCTCCAGCAGGGTAGAGGCTCCCAGGGAGTAGTGAATGGTGGGCACCCCGTTGCCTTTCAGGCCGGCCAAGAGTCGCTGCATGTGGGGCAGCACGAATTCCCTGTAATCTCCGGGAGACAGGACCATCGCCCAGGTATCGAACAACTGCAGCGCGTCCGCACCCGCCTCGACCTGTGCCTCGAGGAATCCGGCGAGGGCCTCTGCGAGCCTTTCCATCAGCCTGTGGAAGGCGGAGGGCTCCTTGTACATGAAAGACTTCGTGGCGTAGAAATCCCGCGTGCTGCCCCCCTCGATCAGGTATGTGACCAGCGTGAACGGGGCGCCGCTGAAGCCGATCAGGGCCACCTCTTCCGGGATGGAGCCCTTGATCTGTCGTATGGCGTCCATCACGAAGCCCATTTCCTGCACCGGATCCGCTGCGGCAACGGACCGGACCCGGTCCTCGCCGCTCTCCCCTTTCCCCAGCCTCGGCCCCACCTTCTCGTAAAAGGCGAGTTCCACGCCCATGGCCTCGAGCAGAAGAAGGATGTCCGAGAACAGGATGGCCGCGTCCAGGTCGAACCGCTCGAGGGGCTGAAGCGTCACCTCCGCGGCCAGTTCCGGCGTCTTGCAAAGCGTCAGGAAGGGCACCTTCTGTCTGACCCTCCGGTACTCGGGAAGGTATCGTCCCGCCTGTCGCATGATCCAGACAGGAATACGGTCCACGGGCCGGGCCCGACACGCTTTGACGAAAAGGGGGGCAACGGACATGGTTCTCCTTTTCAGGCTACTCCTCTTGCCCTGAATGCACTTCCTTGACAGCCCGCATCGGCACATACGTGCAGAAGGGCTCTTCGGCCAGATGGTCACCCTCTTTCAGGGCAGCAGCCCGCGCACGGCACCCGCCACAGACCCGGAGGTACTCGCAGGCACCGCATTTCCCCTTGTAGCGATCGAAATCACGCAGATCCTCGAGGAGCGCCGAGTTCTCCCATATCTGCCGGAACGACCGCTCCCTCAGGCTGCCTGCCGATCCAGAGAAGTAACTGCAGGGCTTCACATTGCCGAAACGGTCGATGAACGCGATGTGCTGGCCCGCCAGGCATCCCTTGGACACGCCGGTGGCAAAGGCGAGGCTCCTCTGGTTCCATTTCGTTCCCTCGGCTTTGGACAGCTGGCGCACGATCCGGAAATAATGCGGTGCGCACGTCGGGCGCATGAGCATCTCCGTCTCGTCCCGTTCCCGGCGGTAGTGCCAGTGGAGTATCCTCTCGTAGTCCTCCTGGGAGATCAACTCATCCATGGCGTCCTCTGCCCGGCCGGTCGGGACGATCATGAAGAGGTACCAGGCCTTCGCCCCGAGTTCCTTGGCAAGTCGGTAGACGTTCTCGATGTCCTCCTGGTTTCTCCGGGTGAAGGAAGAGTTGATCAGGAAGGGGATCCCGAACCTTCGGAACCGGGAGGCCGCCCGGATCACTCCCTCGAAGGCGCCCGGCTGCTGCCGGAAGTCGTCGTGGATCTTCGCTGTGGAACCGTCCAGGGAAAGGGACACGATCCGGATCCCTGAGGCACGAATCTGTTCGCAAACGCCGTCGTCCACGAGCGTACCGTTCGTGGCGAGACACATCCGCAGGCCCTTTTCCGTTCCGTATCGGGCGAGATCGAAGCAGTCATCCCTGAGCAGCGGCTCCCCGCCTGAGAGCACGAGGACCGGCGAAGCGTAGTCGGAGATCTGGTCGATCAGGCCTCTGGCTTCCGCGCCGGTGTACTCATCTGCGTCCTCGGTTTCGTCCGAAGAGGAGCGGCAGTGGATGCAGTGCAGGTTGCATCGACCCGTGATCTCCCATGCAATCCATTTGGGCGGGCCCGGATGAGGCTCCCCTCCCGGACCTCTCGCATTCCTTCCCATTCGATCCACCGTGGACGGCAAGTCCTTGACAGGAACAGAGAAAATGTGGCCTTTCGCTCGGAGCCCACGCCCCTTCCCAAAAGTCTATCCGATCCGGGGGGAAGATTCCAGACGGTCCCGGGTACAGGATGGTTTCCCGGGGAGACAAGAGACCAGCGGTTGTCGGAACCGACGTAGAAGATGCACTCTTTCAAAGCGCACTCCCGAAAGTCCGCGCACCTCTTGCTCCTGTTTTCAAGCTTCTTGGCTGCACATCCTTCCGATTCCGTTCTGTTCCCACAAGGTCCGCGGCTGAGTCCGCATGATGTTCGAATTTTTGTTGTCTTCAAACTCAGGACTTAGATGCACAAACGGGACGGGGCGTTCGCAGCAGGCTGCTGCCGTTACCAGCCTGTAAGGGCGAAGCGGTTCTGCTCTGTGCCGGGTTCCCTCGGAGATTTGCGCGGGGCCGCCTTGCAGGGGGCTACAAGTTCTCCATGAAGCTCATCGTGGACTCTTGTATACTGCCCATCGATTTGGCGTTCGTCATATCGATGATCTTGCTGAAGTTCTCCGCAACCTTCTCGACGCTCACCTCATCGGTCTTCATCGTGACGCCGGCGGAGCGTGACCACTTCAGGTGGAAGAAACTGCCTGCGCCCACCTCGAACAGGCCGCCCGTCTCCTCACACTGCTCGCTGCAGAGGTAGGCCACGAGAGGCGACACGTACTCCGGCTTCAGCTTCTTCCGGATATCATCCGGCAGCACGGTTGCGGTCAGACGGCTGTCCGCAATCGGAGCGATGGTGTTGGAGAGGATGTTGTACTTCTTGCCCTCCAGAGCAAGGGTCTGACCTAGGCCGATCAGGGCCATCTTGGCGGCGGAATAATTGGCCTGGCCGAAATTCCCGTAGATCCCTGCAGCGGAACTGGTCATGATGATCCGCCCGTATTGCTGCTCCCGCATAATGGGCCATGCTGCCTTGGTACAGCAGAAAGCGCCCTTCACATGGACGGAGAAGATGATGTCCCAGGACTCTTCCGTCATCTTCAGGAAGCTCACATCCCGAAGGATGCCCGCATTGTTGATCAGGATGTCGATGCGGCCGAAGTTGTCGGTGGCCGTCTTGACGATGTTCGCGCCACCTTCCATGTTCGCCACGGAATCGTAGTTCGGCAAAGCTTCTCCCCCGGCAGCCCGGATTTCATCCACGACCTTGTCCGCCATCATCGTGCTCTCTCCCGTACCGTCAGGCGCACCACCGAGGTCGTTGACCACCACCTTTGCACCACGGCTCGCCAGCAGGAGCGCGTGGGTCCTGCCAAGCCCTCCCCCTGCTCCCGTAACCACCGCGACCTTGCCGTCAAAACGAATCTGTGCCATTCTGCTTTCCTCCCGTGTTGTGCTCCGCCCTCAAGATTCTCTGTCCGCGAGCGCCAGCCCGTTTGTTCCTGAGCAGAAGCAGGGTATTCTACCCGCTGACCCCAGCCTCTTGTCAACCGGACGGGGGCTTTTACAAAAACGGGACAATTGACTACTCTACACTTCAGAAGCTGGAGAGGAGACCCGCCCTTGAACTACCCGGGTATGATCTTCGACATGGACGGCACCCTCGTCGACTCCTTCTACGCCATCCAGGGAAGCCTGGCAGAGGCGATGAGAGGGGTCGGCCGGAAGCCCTGGGACCTCGAAACCACAAAACAACACGTTGGACGAGGCATCGAACACCTCATCGAATGCGCGGTCGGCAAGGAGAGGAAACAGGAGGCCGTCGCGATCTTTCGACGGGATTACGGCGAAACGTGCCTCGCCAGATCCTCCCTTCTCCCCGGTGTAGCCGAGACCCTTCCGGTACTCGAGGACTCGGGACGCCGGCTGGCGGTCGCTACGAACAAATCGCTCGTCTACACGGAAAAGATCCTCCAACACCTGGGTGTGAAGGGGTATTTCGTCTGCGTCCTCGGCCCGGAATCGGTGGTACGGCCGAAACCCCATCCGGACATGATCCGTGCCATTCTGGACCGTTTTCAGTTGCCGGAGAGGCAATGCCTTTACGTTGGCGACATGCCCCTCGACGTGGAGACCGCCACGCGGGCCGGCCTGGATTGCCTCCTTCTGGCGACGGGGCCCTATTCGTCGGATCATCTTCGTGAAACCCTGTCCGTACCCGTGTTGGAAGGCTTCGCAGAGATTCCTCGATTCCTTCAAATCAAATAGGATCGAGCCCATGACAGGATCCATGCCAACTAAGATCCGGAAACCAACCTGTCCCACCGCCTTGGTCCTGACCGGCGGCGGAGCCAGAGGCGCTTACGAAGTGGGGGTGCTTCATTGCCTCTACGAGACCCTCGTGGCGCAGGGGTATGGCGAACGCCTCTTCGACATCCTCGCCGGAACGAGTGCGGGGGCCCTGAACGTCTGTGCCCTCGGAGCGATGGCCCACGATGCGCAAAACGGATTGAAGGCTCTCACCGACTACTGGAAGTCGATCACCATGGAGAGTCTCCTGAAGTTCGGGGGCCGTGAGCTTGCACGGCTCCCGAACGTGATTGTCGGGCGCAGGCTGGGCCTGGACTCCCTGCGTTATCGCAAGCGGCCGCAAGAGCGCCCGGGATCGCCCCACCCCCCCGTGGCCGGCCTCTTCGACACCTCCCTGCTCTACAGAGACATGATCCGGGAGATCCCCTGGCAGTTCCTGCAGGACAATCTCCGGACCGGCGTACTGCGAGGGATTGCCGTCTGTGCCACCGAGCTCTGTACGAGCAAATCGATCGTCTTCTACCAGGTGCACGAAGAAGGGATGTACAGGACGGGCAAGGATTCGGCGAAAGAGGAGAGACACGTGGAAATAGGCGCCCAGCACGCCATGGCGTCGGCAGCCATTCCCTTCCTCTTCCCTGCCATACAGATCGACGGCATATGCTACGTGGACGGAGCATTGCGCCAGAACGCTCCGCTGTATCCCGCCATGCGGATGGGCGCCGACAAGGTCCTCATCGTCGGGCTCTCCCGGGAACCGGACCAGAAGTACCGGACCGCCCGTATGAGCTGTCAGAGAAATCCCTTCCCCGGATCCCTTTTCCTCCTGGGGCGAACGGTGAATGCCGTGATGGACGGTGTGCTGGACCACGAGATTCACCGCATCGAGATGTTCAACCAGCTCATCCGAAAGGGACAGGCCCTCTACGGAGAGGGTTTTCTCGAGAACATGAACCAGGCGACCCGCGCCTATCGAAACACGAACTATCGCCTGGTCGACGTGCGGATCATCCGGCCCTCCCGCAACCTCAATGAAGTGGCCCTGGAAGCGTTGAAGGAGGCTCCCGCAGAGCTGTCCATGCCGGGTGTGCCGGGCCGGCTGGTCACGAACGTGATGACCTCCTCACCCTTTCTCGAATCGGAACTCTCCAGCTACCTCCTGTTCACCCCTACCTACATACGCAAGCTGATCCGCCTGGGGTACGAGGACACGAAGAGACGGGGGCAAGAGCTTCTGGACTTCTTCTCGGCAGAGGGATCGAACGGCAGGAAGGGCGATCTTCCGGGAAAGGAAGACACAGAGCTCCCGAAGGCGGACAGCGGCGATTGAAGGAAGAACTTCCCGGGAGGGACAACGAAGTCCCTGCCCGGGAGGTCGACTTGATCGGGTTACGGAAAGACAGGGCGGTCAGAAACCCAGCAACGAATAGCGAAGCTTCTCGTTGCCGGTGCGCGCACGGAGGGAAAGCCGGTACTCTCCCCTGTCCGGAACCACGACGATCTCGCCCTTCCCGGCAACGTTGTCTTCCTCGGATCCATCATCCGCCACGGGGACGAAGGTCATCCTGACCGCAGGCGCGGTGAACTGATCGTTCTTCACCCGGATACGATAACTCCCGAACGGAACGTGTTCGAAATCCTTCCATTCCACCCCGTGAAAGGAAAGATGCACATCGGAAGGGTGCACTTCGTCTGTGACGGTCAGCCGGAACCATCGGGCCGGCTGCAGGATGACCTGTGTGTTCTGCTCGGTCACCACGAAATCGACCGGATGGATCGTGAAGTCCTTCTCGTACACGTAGTATTCGCCGTGGGGCAGATAGATCTCGAACTGAGCGTTCTTCTCGGTCGGGTCGTAGTAGTAGGCATACAGCGCTTTGTTGAACCGCTCCAGCAGATAAGCTTCGTCCTTTTCGCTGAGCTCGAAAGCGCCGACAGGCTCTATGTTCGTATCCCAGCGGCCTCCAGGAGACGAGCGGTCCTGTCGGGCATGGGTTCGGGTCAGATTGCCCGTGTTCTTAGGCTGCACATTCTCCTCTTCCTCGCTCCGTGCCAGAACCACCTTGTTGGGCCGGAACATCTTGTCCGGTTCAAAGGGCTTGATCACGAATCGAACCGGATTGCCCCACTGACGGGCCTTGCTCTCCACTTCGTGAGAAAACTTGGCCATGTTGTAGGTCTTCTCTCCTATCTGCAGGGACTGGGTCAGGGGCTGCCTGCTCCATTTCGCGGCGTCCTGCAGACAGAAATAGGATTGGATCCAGTTGCCCATGGACTCCGCCAGGATCGCCTTGAGCAGATGGAGTTCGGCAACGACCCGCTTGACCTCCATGGTGTCGCTGCAAATCTGAAACATCCTTTCCGCCTCGGAGAACTTCATCTGAAACAGCCGGTCAAGGAACTCTCTCTGCTCCTTTTCCGACGGATCGAGCTTGAGCGTCTGTTGCGCGAGGTTCTGCAGCTCGGTGCGATAAAGGGAAATGCCCTGCTTGGCCACGAAGTCCTCCGCCCCGCAGGGAGGCACGGGCCCACCGGCAAGCAGCAGACATCCAAAGAGGATCAAAGCGCATCGGGTCTTCCATCTCATGGTTCCACTCTCCTGATCATGGGTGGGTCTTTTGTCTCGGTCTCACCGGCGGATGACCGCCCGGAGCGCCGGCCGGTTCCGGCCGCGCACCCTAGTCCCCCATCTTCTGGTACCGCATCGCCTCGAGAACCCTGCCTGAGCCTCGCAGGGAGTTCACCCAAAACATGAGGACCTCTTTCTCTTCCTCGGACTGGCTCTTGTCGAACTCGTTCGCGTACTTGTCCAGAATCACCTGGACCGCCATCTTCCCGTGACGGTAGAAGAGATCCTCGTCCCCCTTCTGATAGGAGGCGTAGGAAAGCAGGTAGTTCATGTAGTACTTGTCCTCATAGTCGGGGATACGAAGCGCCTTGTGGCAGACCTGAATGATCCGGTCGTATTCGGGCTCCGCCTTCATGGCGATCCCCACAGCCACGGCTTTCAGACTGGCCCCGTAGGTGTCGAAGATGTCCTGACGGTCGCCCCATTCCTGGCGGTTCGCCTTCCAGTGTTCCCAGGCCCGGCTGGCATACTCCATGGCCGACTCCTTGTCCTCAAAGGAGTCTTTCTTCAGGTAGATGTCCGCCATCTGCCGGCAAATGTTCGCCTGGGCCCGCACGCTCTCGGCCAGGGCAAGCCCCTTTCGCAGTTGATCGAGGGACTCATCATAGGCCATCACGTTCTCGGCAAGCTCTTTTCCTCGAATCCAGTGGACACAGGTCTTGATGTTCGGGTCAAAGGAGAGGGCCTCTTCGTATTTCGCATATTTCTCCTTCTGCTTGGAAGCGTGCCCTCGAGCGCAGACGCTGGTCGCCAGCGGCATGTAGATGTCCGGCATGTCGCTTCGAAGGATCATGTCCAGGTACGTCTGCAGAGCCCGATCGAGATACCGCTCGCGCTGTTCGTCGATCGGCTCCTTCCACTCTCCGTGCATTTCCGCGAGGGACATGGCCCGGGAGATGCAGGAGATGATCTTCCATTCCCTTTCTTTCCGAATTTCCGGATCCCACGCGGCATAAAGCAGCTTGTACTGTTCCTCATAGAGAAGCCCGAGATTGAACAAACCGTCGATCTGGTAGCGGACCGAATCGAGCCCCGTAAAGGTCTTCACGTCCTTGTACAGATCCAGAGCCTTCTCATAACTCTCGATGGCCTTGCCGATGTGCACTTCCTTCTTGGTGTCCTTGAAGATCTTGTGATACCCGTTTCCCCGAAGGAACCAGACCTGGGGGTGAAAATCCGCCCCCAGCTTCTTGATGTACTCGTCGCAGACCGTGATGGACCCGCTGTTGTCACCCTGATCGTAGAGTTCCTTCGCCTTTCTCAGAAGCTCCAGGTGCTGGTCCTGAAGCGAACCGGGCGAGTCCGAAGCCGGACCGGCTGCGGGCACGAGCAGGAAGACGACGGCGATGGCGAGGGCTTTGACCTTTTTCATCATTCTCACTCCTTGAGGGCCTGTTGCAGCGTGGCGAGACAGGAGGTGATCTCCTCCAGCTTGGTCCCCACGGGAACCGAACCGGCTCCGTCGGCGGACAGCCGCATATCGAACCGCGGATAAGGCTCCCCCTGCACGAGGCCGATCACGTGCTGCTTTCCGTTTGCGTACTGGAGAACGACCTGTGCACGGGAGTAACTGACGGCAATCAGGCGGTTCGAACCGCCCCGATCACCGATGGCTTCTTCCATGGAAACCGTGACCGGATCTTCAGGCAGCGCATGCTGCTCGAGCAGTCTCTTCAATTTGGTGGAATTTCGCACGTAGGCATTCCCGGTGTGTGTCTCGGCGCCGACGTCGGCGAGGGCGAAGGCGAGAGGCGTCCCCAACCGGATCGAGCCCTTCGACGTCTGCAGCGTCACCCGGACCGGCGCGCTGTGGGCGGACGGGGTCGGGGCCTTCCCAGCTCCCTTGCCGAGCCCCCTGCCATCTCCTTCTCCCTCGATGATGCCCACAGGCAAATCGATCCCTCCCACTCCAGTTCCCGTCACGGCCGCGAATCGCGCCCCCTTGGTTTTCCTATTCATCGTCCCTTGTCCGCCGGATCTTGATACCCTTTCGCGCTTTTCTCCAATGTCGAGCGACATGGGGACGTCCGTGGCCGGGCCGGTCGGTCCCTTCGCAATGAGCTTCCTGCGGGGCGTGCCCTTCCGCGCCGGCTGGCTCGAAGGCACAGCCGTTGTGGGGAAGGAGGGTGCGTCCGGTGCGATCTCCATGGCAAGAGAGACATAGTCCGCTCCGGCGTTGGTGCGGACGACCGGTTGCTTCGACGAAGGAACCGGCGCCACGACCCGGGGGGCCTCCTCGGGCACAGGCTGATCCATGATCTCCATGTCCACGTCCAGGGCGGACGCGCGCATCTTCGGAAGGACCTGCTTCCGGGTCTTCTTCGGCTGTTGAGGAACCACAGGCTCCGGCACGTCTTCGACGATCTCCATGTCCATGTCGAGGGCGGAGGCCCGCATCTTCGGCACGACCTGCCTGTGGACCTTCTTCGGCTGAGGAGGAACGACGGGGCTGGGCGTGTCCTCCACGATCCGCATGTCCATGTCCAGGTTCTTCACCATGGCGACCTGAATGGTCTGAGCGGCCGGTGGGGGCTCCTCCTCCCGTTCCACCTTCTCCTCCTCCACCTTGTCGACCATGACCATGTCCACCCATTCGAGGAGCAGCGGCTTCGGCTTCTCCAGTTCCTCCTTTACGATCTCTTCCGGTTCCGGCGGAACGGGCACGATGGTCTTGCGACTCGCCACGACGGTCTTCTTCTTCGGGACCCTGTCCACGTAACGGATCTGGTCCTTGTACAGGAAGTAGTAATTCGGCTTGTAATCATCTTCGAGGAGCTCCCTCGATATCTGCCAGGGAACTTGTTCCGGAAGCCTGGCGAGCTGCGGCAGCGGCTGAGGGAGCTCGGGAGGCCGGAGGGCGGGCTGCGGTTCCACCCAGTTCGCTTCCGCATCCGGGATGGAGTTCGACCTGTGGAGGAGGAAGAAATTGATCATGAGGACGAGGATGATCCATGAGAAGGCGGAGATGACCTGGCAGGCCATCACGTCTTCGTCCTCCTTGGTCCACCCGATCCCGAGGTGCCTTCTCTGAGGGTTGGCTCGTAGCATAGAGGAATGCTCCCGGGGTGCAGAAGGGATTATGTCTTGCCTCTCTCGTAGCAGATATACGGCGACACACCGAGGTGCGTGCAGATCAGCTCGATCGTGTTGACCACACCGAAGGGAGAGTCGTAATCGGCGAAGACCACCACCTTGGCGTCCTTGCTCGCGGACAGAAATGCACCGATCTTCTCCTTCCCATCGGTGAAGAGGGCATCACGGACGAGCGGGTATTCGTGCTTCTGGTAAATGAGGACGACCTGCGAGAGCGAGTCGATCTTCAGGACGATGTCCTTGTGGTTGTCGATGACGAGTTCCTCATCCAGCTTCTTCGGCGGCTTGATCTTCGCGCCCACGAGCACTTGAAAGGAACTCGTGAGGACGAAGAAGATGAGCAGAAGGAACACGATGTCGATGGCCCCTTCGAGCTGTTCGTCCGAATGCCCGGCCCGGCGCACGCCCAGTCGCTTCATCATGCCAGCATCTCCTTTAGTTCGTTCACCATGACCATCGACAGGTCATCCTGCATGGATTCGAGAAAGGTCTTGCAGAACAAGGCCACGAAGCGGATTCCGAGGCCGACGACCGTTGTGATCAGGGCAATCTTCAGGTCGGCGGCAAGCTGCTCGGCGCCCGCTACGCCCACGTCGTCGAAGATCGCCACCATACCCACAGCCGTGCCGAGGAAGCCGAGGGTCGGGGCCGTGATGCTGATGTAATTGTAAAAAGAGAGGATCTGCTTCTTCTGGGACGTGATGTCTCCAACGCGGACCTCGAGAGCATGAACGAAATCCTGCTTGCTCTTCAGGTCTTCCTCGCTGAGGCCGTGGAACACCTCTTCATAGGGGGAGCCCTTTTCCGTCTGCACCGTCTCCCACAGCATGTCGGCCCGCGCGTGTTGGGTGGACTCCGGCCTTTCGGGGTCGGGTCGAAACAGCCTTCCCACCACGTTTCGCACCCTGTCGGACTTACCGTTCAATGACTTCCGTGACTGGGCACAGGAGTGAAGGTGGTAAATGAAGATCCCCGTGGTGTAGATCAACGTCCCGATGAGAAGGTACAGGATGATATCACCGAGCTGGACGTAGAAGGGCGCGATGAAATCGGATACGTTGTAGATCGTCACCTTGCCCACGCCCGTAGCGTTGCTGACCGCAAACCAAAGCATGACCCCGATAAACACCGCGACTAAGGACTTCTTCATCTGGTCACTCCTTTCCGCCTTTTTGCCCGGTTCGACGGGCTTCCGATTCGATCATGATCCAGAAGATCCTCTTCTGCTGCCTGGCAGGAAAAGCAATTTCAATGCCACTGCCCGGGACCCTTCTCGAAGTCATCCATCGGCTCCTTTCGGCGGGAACTTTACCTCCGGCCGCGAGTGCCCTCTCCTCAGGCACTTGGGGGAAGAAGCCGGGGCTAACAAACCGAAATCAAGACTCTTTCGTGCAACGTCGACCGATGATTCCTGGTCTTCCATAAGGGCGGAAAGGTGCGGTTCCGGGCCTGGGAGATTCCATACCGTATCCGGGCGGGACAACGCGTTACCTTATTGAAACCGGGGGAGGGCACGGAAAAATCTTCCCCCCTTGCCCCCTCGTTCCCGGTCGGAAACCTTTCCCACCTCCTAACCATCTGAAACCAGTGAGAGAGTTGAAGAACAACAAACCATTGACGGAGGAGAGAAGAGATGGCGAAGAAGATGCCCCACGCCGGACACGACAAGCACATGTGTTACCTCGTGAACGTTCGCACGCCGATCAGTGAGCTGAAGACGATCGCCAAGGACCCGAAGTACATCTGCAAGAACTGCGCGCGGGCCGCCAAGGACCTGAAGAACCTGTGCAATCCCGTGAAGCTCTGAAACGGGAAGCCTTCGGAGGAGGACGCACGGGAGCGGGCGCTGTGGAGAACGACCGGGACAGCGCCTGACGGGGCCTGGAAGAAGCGGAAAGAAACATCCAGCATGCCAGGAGAGCAACGATGAATCCCCTTCCCTTCTGCATCATCTTTCTTCTTCCCCTGTCGGTCGTACTCGGCCATTTCATGGGTGGCGCCTACAACTTCCTCGCCCCGGCTCTCGTCTTCGTCCTCCTGCCGATCCTGGACTTCTTCATCGGGCTGAACACGAGGAACCCGAGCCGGGACGAGGAGGCGAGCCTCTCGGAGGAGAGGGCATTCCGGCTCATCACCTGGGCCTGCATGCCCGTCCAGGTAATACTGGTCGTCTGGGGCGCCTGGGTCGTCACCCACCGCGCACTCAGCCCCGTGGAAGCGACCGGCTTCGTCCTTTCCGTGGGCATCACCAGCGGTGCCCTGGGTATCAACGTGTCACACGAACTGATCCACCGGGTCAACAACAGATTGGAGCCCTTTCTCGGCAGAATCATGCTGGCCACCACCTGCTACCTTCACTGGGCGATCGAGCATGTCAGAGGCCACCATCGAACGGTGGCTACACCGGAAGACCCGGCCACCGCCCGCAAGGGAGAGCCCTTTTACGCCTTCTGGCCCCGCACCGTGGTGGGGGGCTTTCAAAGCGCCTACCGCCTCGAATCGGACCGCCTGGCCCGCGAGGGAGGGAAGGCAGGGTTCTTCCGAAACGCCGTACACCGGCATGTGCTGATCGAGCTTCTCCTCGTGGCCGCCCTCTGGTGGTCCTTCGGTTTCGGTGCGGTCCTGTTCTTCCTGGCCCAGAGCTTTGTGGCCGTCTCCCTGCTCGAGGCGGTCAACTACCTGGAGCACTACGGAATGGAGCGAAAGAGGCTGCCTGACGGACGCTACGAGAAGGTGCGGCCATGGCATTCCTGGAACTCGGGCCACCGCCTGACCAACTACTTTCTGTTCAATCTGCAGCGTCACTCGGACCACCATTACCGGCCCAACCGCCGTTACCAGATCCTCCGGGATTCCCGGCAGAGCCCTCAGCTTCCGAACGGCTACGCCGGGATGGTAATGCTGGCTCTCTTCCCCCCCCTCTGGCGCCGGGCCATGGACAGGCGCCTGGAAAGAACCCGGCGCGCCGCAGAAGAGTCGGGACTTGACAATCCGGCCCGGAATCTGTCGTAATGCCTATAGGAAGGGTAGGGATTGGTCCCTGCGTGCACTCGATCCGGGCCCCCCATGAGAAGAATTCTGCAACACATGCGTGAAGACGTTCAGACGGTCTTCTCCAAGGACCCGGCGGCCCGTACGCTGCCGGAGGTACTCACCTGCTACCCGGGCCTTCATGCCCTGTGGGCACACAGGATCGCCAACAGGCTCTGGAAGCGCGGACACACCTTCGGCGCCAGGGCCTTTTCCCACGTCTCCCGTTTCTTTACCGGCATCGAAATCCACCCGGGCGCCGACGTCGGCCGCCGGGTCTTTATCGATCACGGCATGGGGGTGGTCATCGGGGAGACCACGGAGGTCGGCAACGACGTCCTGATCTACAAGGGGGTCGTTCTCGGAGGAACCAGCCTCGAGAAGCGGAAACGCCATCCCACCATCGGCGACCACGTCGTGCTCGGTACCGGCACGACGGTTCTGGGCCCGGTCACGATCGGGGACGGCGTCCGCATCGGTGCGGGCTCGGTGGTGATCGACTCCGTACCCCCGGGTTCCACTGTGGTAGGCGTCCCGGGCAGGGTCGTCAAGAACGGAATGCGCACGGAGACCGACCTGAACCATGGGACCCTGCCCGACCCGGTCGTTCAGGCGATCCAGCGCCTGCGGCAAGAGGTGGCAAGCCTGCAGGAGAGGCTCGATGCGGCCGAGGCCAGCGGCGGCCCAGCCCGCACAGGGCAAGAAGCTTCGTCGCGAGAGCGGTGAAAGCACGGCAGATTCGCGCCCGTGAGGGCGAGGTTGATTCCTGAGGTTTGGCCCGGATCGTACGGAAGCACCTCCGGACGACATGGGGGAAACCGGACGCACACCTCGAAGTGGGTCACGGCTCTTCGGCAGGAGGGTGTTGAAGCCACACATGGAGCCGTGAAAGCCCGTACGTCTCCACCTGGTACCCGTAGAGATCGGTCAGGCCGTTCCCGTCCACGTCATCCGGTTCCACATAGTTCACGTCAGGCGCATCCAGGAGGGCCCAGGGCTGGGAATCGAACCTCCTGCCGGGAAGCCCGAGAAAAACGGCCGCCCTGCTGTCCCCTTTGCCGGCCACGAGGTCCCTGATCCCGTCCCGGTTGAAGTCCCCCTTCCTGTTCGGCATGAGCCCTCGGATGAAGTCGGGACGGTCGCCGTCGATGTGCAGATTGAAGTCCCGCTCGCCCGTGGCCTTGGCGGGAAACCCCGCGGGCCATGCCCCGAAATAGGTATGCGCCCGGAGGTGAATCAGCCTTCTCAGCAGGATTTCCGCGAGGGGAACGAGCCCCATCCGGACGGACCAGACCGTCACGTCCGCATACCCGTCGCCGTCCAAATCGTCCAAAGACACGCCGGACAGGAAGCCGCGGGACGGAAGGGTCTGGTACGGCCCGCCCTTACGCGTCTTCTGCGGGCTTCCGAGAAAGATCGCCGTCTCTCCGTCCCAATCACTGAAGCTCATGGACACCTTGTGGACGATCACATCGGCACAGCCGTCCCGGTTCACGTCGGCCACCCGGTAGGACAGCACGGCCCGGTGCTCAGCCAGCTCCTTCTCGCTGCGCAGTTCCAGGTCCCAGACGAAAGGTTTCGGGGCGAGCTTTCCGTCCGGCCCACGCAGATAGCCGAACCCTTTTCCGTTGCGGAGGGCGAGGAGGTCCTTCCGGCCGTCCCCGTTCAGGTCGACCCCCTCGAGCCGCGGATAGAGAAAGACGGAGAGATATTCATAGCCCCCCAGGTCCCTGCCGAAGTACCGGTTGTTGCTGTAGTAAGCAAGGGGCACGAGCGTCACCGAGTCCACCGGCATCCATTCGTCCGACGCCTTCCGCCGGTAGAACCGCGCTTCGCGGCCCAGAGGCAGCATCGTCTCCTCCCTGCCGTCCCCGTCCCAGTCACGGACGAAGTCCAGCGAGTGGAGCTCATCCTCCTGTCCCACGGAGAAGAGCACAGGCGCCTCGATGCGCAGACGGGGGGCGAAGCCGAGCCGGTCCACTTCGTACAGACCATCCAGCGAAACGAAGTAGACATGTTGCCCCTTCCCCCCCGCTCCGGCCGGGCCCGTATCCCAGAAGACGGCCTTGGGCGGGACCCTCCAGGCCTCCTGAATCACCGGCCGCACGCCCTTGCCCTCCCCGCTCCACCCGCAGGCGTGCAACGTGCGCTCCGGTCTCCCGCTCACGTGTGTCGTAGAGGACACGAGCAGTTCCTTCCGTCCGTCACCGTCGAGGTCCACCGCTCGTACTTCCTTGATCTCGCCGGGAAGACGAAGACTGTGCGCCTCGAACACCTGACCTCGTCCCTCGCGCCCGAGGGCGAGAACGAAGAACGCACAGGCCAGCGCTCGTAGGATGAATCCTGAAGACCTTGCGATGAAGCCGCATCGAAACCCCATGGCGGGCCCTTCCCTCGTCCTCTTCTTTTCAATCCGCTGCGGGTCTGTTCCAGGCCCATCCCGCCCTGCCTATGCGAATGAAGCCGTAGAGGCCCACCAACGTGACACAGCACAGGACGATGACGTGAAAGCTCAGGCCGCTCGCCATTCCCATCTCCTTGGAAAAGCCGGCCATCATGCATCCCACCGTCCACCCCGCCTCCAGGGTACCGAACCCCCCGAAGCTGTACAGGGGCAGAAGCATACCGAGCGACGCAAGGGTGGAGCAGAAGACGACCAGCAGGATCTGCATCGGATAGCCCATACCTGCAAGTAGGATGTACGTAACGAAGTAGATGATCCCCAGGATGGCGAGGGACAGGAGGAAGACCCCCAGATACACCTTGCGTGTCCCCAGGTGTTCGAAGCTTTGTGCCGCCTCATCGAGCTTCTCCAGAAATCGCCGGGTCAGGGCGGAACCGGCCAGGCGTGTGCGACCCACGAGGCGACGAAGAAGGCGGACCAGGCCCTTGCCCCTGAGCGCCAGCACCACGAGGAGGCCGCCCAGGACGAAGAAGAGGGGCACCACGGCCCACAGCACGGTCCAGACATAAGCCGGAAAAGCGAACCCCTGGAGATAGAGGAGAATGATCGCGACCGGATACATGAGCGCAAAGGCCATCAGATCCATGATGCGGCAGATCACCAGCGTACCCAGCCCCTCGGCCACCGGCACGCCGTGGAGCGACCGGATCAGATAAACGTAGCTCAATTCGCCGGTTCGAAAGGGAAGAACGTGGTTCATGAGGTTGTGCACGGCGACGATCTCGAAAAGCGAGCCGAGCGATGGCCTTGCCGAGTGGAGGAGCAGACGGAAGCGGAAGCAGCGCAGCAGGTACATCAACAGTTGGAGCAGAAGGCCGGCGGCGATGGCCGCGGGGGAGACATTCCGGAGGGTCGTCCAGACGACCTTCGGCGAGACACCCGTAAGCCTCAGGAGAAGGGCCACGATCCCCGCCGCGATCAGGATGGAGACGATCAGGCCCCTACCCGACAGCCACCTCCTGTTCTCCGCAGGCGTTTCCATGTTGGTCCCGGATCCTTTCGCTGTCCGATGAAGGGAGACCCTCCGCACATCATGGGGTGGTATCACATAAACACTCTGCCTGTCACGCATCGCCCGGCCTCGGCGTGGGAGTCGGCCCCCCGGGCCGGTTCGCACCTCCTCCGGTTGAAAATCCGCCCCCCGTGGCCTAGCATAAGGACTCGGTCGCTCGTGTTCCGCTCTTTCCCCGGCCCATCCTTTGCGCGCACCGTTGGGTGATGCCCGTGGACGTTCTCATCGTCAATCCGAATCGAATCCGTCCTCCAGTAGCCCCTCTGGCACTCGACTCCATCGGCGAGGCGCTGCGCACACGGGGGATCCGCTTCAGGGTCGCGGACCTTTGCGGAGAGGATCCTTCCGGCTCGCCGATTCCGGAAGCCCGGTGGCGAGAGCTCGAAGAAGGCCCTGCGGATGCCGTTCTGATGACCGTGCGAAACCTCGACGATGCCTACTACTTCAGCCAGGTTTCCTTCCTGCCCCGGTTTCGAGCCCTTGTCCGGGACCTTCGGGAGAAGATCCGGAAACCGGTCATCCTGGGGGGAAGCGGCTTCTCGATCGCTCCCGAGGCCCTACTCGCCCTTCTGGGGGCGGATCTCGGGGTTGCCGGTGCAGAGGAGAGGGACCTGCTCGACCTGCTCGCCTCCCTCGGCGACGAGGATGCCTATCCCCGGATCCCGGGTCTGGTGTGGCGGGAGGGGAAGCGCATCCGATCGAATCCACCCAGTCCGCCCACCCTGGACGAGGACTTCTTCTCCGTCCGTCGGACCGTGAACAACCTCGAGTACTTCCGGGCCGGGGGTATGGTGGGGCTGGAGACGAAGCGAGGGTGCGACGGGCTCTGCCGCTACTGCGTCGATCCCGTGGCGAAAGGCAGTCGGGTTTACACCAAGCCCATCCCCTTCCTGATCCGGGAGGTGGAATCCCTGGTGGACCGGGGAGTGAGCGTGTTTCACCTCTGCGACAGCGAGTTCAACATGCCTCGCGACCACGCGCTCCAGGTCTGTGAGGCCCTGGAGGAGGCGGGGCTTTCCGGCCGGATCCGATGGTTCACCTATGCGAACCCGCACGGCTTCGACGAAACCATTGCCTTCCGAATGGCCGAAGCGGGCTGCGCAGGGATCAACTTCGGTGCGGACCACAGCCATCCGGAACTGCTCGATGCACTCGGGCGGCAACATGGGGCGGAGGATCTCAGAAGGACGGTCGACGCCACCCGGAGGGCCGGGCTGCCCGTTCTCTTCGACCTGCTCCTGGGCGGCCCCGGCGAAACACGGGAGACCCTTCGAGAGGTCATCGATTTCTGCCGGGAGATCGACGTCCCCCGGGTGGGCACGAACTGCGGTATTCGCATCTACCCGGGAACCGCACTCTCCCGTCAGGTTCTGGAGCAGGGCCCCCTTCAGGAGAACCCGAACCTGGAGGGACGACTGGAGGGAAACGAGGAACTGCTGTATCCTGTCTTCTTCGTGTCCCACGAGATGGGCCGAGGATGGCAGGAAGATCTGGCTTCCCTCGTCAGAGACGATCCCCGCTTTCTGCTTCCCATCAGGGAGTCGAGGCAGGCGAACTACAACTACAACGAGAACGAAGTCCTGGTGAGGGCCCTGCAGGACGGGCACCGAGGCGCCTTCTGGGACATCCTGCGCCGGGTGCAGGAGGGGTTGCCGCCGCTTGCCGTACCCGGATCCGGGCAGCGAGGAGTCGAATCGTGAGCAACGTCCTGGACATCTTCCAAGAGAGGGGCTTCATCGAAAAGACGACGGACGATGAGGGAATACGAAGGCTGCTGGAGGGGCCGACGGCGTGCTACATCGGCTTCGACCCGACAGCGCCGAGCCTTCACGCCGGTTCCCTGGAGCCGATCATGAGCCTCGTCCACATGCAGCGCTGCGGGCACCGCCCCATCGTGCTCGTGGGAGGCGGCACCGGGCTCGTGGGAGACCCGAGCGGGAAGACGGAGCTGCGCAGGGTCATGAGCCAGGAGGAGACCGAGGCGAATGCCGAAGCCCTGAAGAAGCAGCTTTCTCATTACCTCGATTTCAGCGAGGGGAAGGCCCTGATGGTGAACAACGTGGACTGGCTCGGAGACCTGCGATACATCGATTTCCTGCGGGACATCGGACGCCATTTCAGCGTCAACCGCATGCTCGCCTCGGAGTCCTACCGGCTGCGGCTGGAGCAGGAGAGCGGCCTGAGCTTCATCGAGTTCAATTACATGCTGCTCCAGGCCTACGATTTCTGGTACCTGTACAGGCATCACGACTGCAAGCTGCAGATGGGCGGCTCCGACCAGTGGGGGAACATCTGTGCCGGCATCGACCTGACGCGGCGCCTGGAAGGCGCCCAGGTGTACGGCATCACCTTTCCCCTGCTGACCACCAGCTCGGGCGCCAAGATGGGCAAGACCGCTTCAGGCGCCCTGTGGCTCGACCCGGCGAGGACGAGCCCCTACGATTTCTACCAGTACTGGATCAACGTGGACGACGCGGACGTGGAGCGGTTCCTGGCCCTGTTCACCTTCCTGCCCATGGAAGAGGTCCGGCGGCTCGGAGCGCTGCAAGGGGAGGCGATCCGCGAGGCGAAAGAGGTGCTCGCCTTCGAGGCAACGCGGATCACCCATTCCGGAGACGAGGCCGCAAAGGCCCGTGCTGCCGCGCAAAGCCTGTTCGGCCCAGCCGGAGGCGAGGATCTTCAGTCGGTTCCCACGAGCGAGATCGAAAAGAAGCGACTGGAAGAAGGCATCGCCGCCTGGCAGCTCTTCCACGAGGTGGGCCTCTGCAAGAGCCGAGCCGATGCGAGGAGGCTGATCCAGCAGGGCGGGGGCTACGTGAACGAAAGGCGGCTCGACGCCTTTGATGAGCGGATCGGCGTGGAGGACCTCCAGGGAACGGGCATTCTCGTCAGGGCCGGCAAGAAACGATTTCACCGAATCCGACTGAAAGAGGGCGAATGATGTTCGTTTTATCCAATCTTATGATCGCCGTGGCCAGAATCCTGGACATGGCCCTGACCCTGTACATGTGGATCATCATCGCACGGGTCGTCGTATCCTGGGTGAGCGCCGATCCGTACAACCCGATCGTGAGGTTCCTCTATTCGATTACGGAGCCGGTTCTGTCCGCGGTACGGCGGAGACTGCCCGTCTCCTACAGTGGAATCGACTTTTCGCCGATCCTGGTCATCATGGCCATCGTCTTCCTGCAGGCCTTCGTGGTCCAGACCCTTCTGCAGATGGCGGCTTCGGTCCACTGATGCTCAAAGGAAGATCTCGACGACGCTGTTCGTGGAAGAAAGATCTTCGAAGAGATGGTCCGGGTCGTACCTGCCGAGCTCCTCAACGCCGGACGAGCCCGTAGCGACAGCAACCGTACGTGTGCCCGCTTCCTTTCCGCACAGGATGTCGCGAGGCGTGTCCCCGATGACGTACACCGATTCGAGGGCCACCTCGTCCTTCAGGTGTTCCTTTGCCCTCCGGATGGCGGCGAGGACCAGCTCGGTTCGGTTCTCCGAGTCGCTCCCGAATCCGCCGAAGGAGAAAAAGGAGCCGAGGCCCGCTCTTCGCAGCTTGATGTACGCCCCCTTTTCCAGATTCCCGGTCGCCAGCCCCAAGGCGAGCTGCGGCATACGGGAGAGCCTTTCGAGCAGTTCCGGAACGCCCGGCATGACCTGAAACCCGGGAGAGGCCTCCACCTCCTCGGCGAGGTATTCCACGTAGACCTCCACCACTCTCGGGATCTCCTGGTCCGGGTCCAGATCCGGGCGGCACTGACCGACCATCTCCCGGATGATCAAGGGGTCGGTCTTGCCGGCGGGTCGAATTCCCTTCGTGGCCTCCCGGACGCCGTAGAGCCGGGAAAACACGCGGTTCAGGGCCCGAAGGCCGGCCCATCCGGTCTTCAGGAGCGTGGCATCGATGTCGAACAGCAGCACCTTCCTGGAATCCATTCAAGGGGCCCTCTTCTTCACGCTTCGTTTTCTCTTTGAGATGCGTTCTGGCATTATAGGGCGCCACAGCCCCTTTTCCAATGCACAGGGCCACAAAGGGTGTTCAAGGCAATCCTGTTCGATTTCGACGGCGTCATCCTCGACTCGGAGGGGTCCCACTTCGAGGCCTTTCAGAGGGTCTTCGGCGAAGAGGGCATCTCCCTTACCCGCGAGGAGTACGATGCGAACTGCCTCGGCTTCAACGACCTTGAATGCCTCCGCTGGGGCCTGCGAAAGGCCGGAAAGATCGAGGAGCCGGAGAGGATCCGGGAGATGAACGACCGGAAAGCCGTCTACTTCGAAGAACGGGTCAACAGAGAGATGCGATTCTTCCCTGGCGTCTGTGCGTTCATCCGGGCCGCCGGCGAGAGACACCCTCTCGCGGTTACGTCCATGGCCCGTCGAAAGGAGATCGAAGGCGCCCTGGCCAAGGCGGGCCTGACCGACCTCTTCCGCCTGATCGTGAGCGGCGAGGAGGTGGCCAGGACCAAGCCGGACCCGGAGCCGTACGAGAAGACCCTGCGCATTCTCAACGCCCTCTTGTCCCTGACAGGAACGGGAAGGGAGATCCGGTCCCGGCAATGCCTCGTCGTCGAGGATTCCGCTGCAGGCATTCAGTCCGCCAAGGCGGCCGGGATGCACGTCCTCGCCCTCGCGCAGACCGAGGAGCCGGACAGGCTCGAGGCTGCAGACCACGTGCTGCCCTCCCTCGACGGGGTCTCCCTCGAGGACGTGGAAGCGCTCTTTCACTCGACTTCGAAAATCACCTGATTCACAAAGGCGTCGATCTTTTCGCACACGGATTCGAAGGTGTCTGCCCGAGCCGTTACGAATCCGTACCGCTGCTCCGAGTTTTCCAGGGCGCCGATTGTGTCCCCCGGCTTCACGAAGATCTGACAAGCCGTGATGTCGTGTTCTTCGAAGAGATGCTCCTTCAGGTCCACCTTCCTGAGCACGCCTCTCTTCGAGGTCGTGAGATACCGGTGAGCGAAGGCTCGATCGGGCCATCGGACGGTCACGGATCGAAGCTTCTTCCCGACCGCCTGTTTGAGGGCCGCCTCCACCATGTCGAATCCGGTCGCCTCACGAATGAGCTTCCAGCCGAAGGGCCCGCCTACCAGGCGCGGGCCGATGTCGATTACGTGGGGTCTCCCGTTCGAATCGACCACCATGTCCACATGGACCGGGCCGTAAGATATGCCCAGGGCCTCGATGGCTCTCCGGTTCAAGGATCCGACCTCGGTTCTCACCCTTTCCGGAAGCTGGTCCGGAACCGTGATGCCGAGCCCCACGCACAAAGGGGGTGGCGGCAGCTTTCTCTCCCCCACGGCGACCTGCCGGACTTCTCCGTCGACCACAAAGGATTCGACTGCAAACGAGTTGTGGCCCAGGTACCTCTCCGCTACCACCGTCTGTCCGGTTGCGTACCGCGCGGCGTGACGGAAGGCGGACGCAAGCTGGTCCTGCTGCTCCACGATGCGGATTCCCCTGGCGCCGGAAGCGTCCGCAGGCTTGACAAGAATCGGGAACCCGATGTCCGAGGCGAGCCCCTCGAGATCGCCTACACCCTCGCAGGGGCCTCCCGGGGGAGTGGAAATCCCTTCATGGACGAGCACCTTTCGCCAAAGATGCTTGTAGGTGGCTCGTCGGATCACTTCCGGGTCGTCGTACAGGCCGGGAAGGCGGAGGCGCTGATTCAATCCGGACGCCGTGACGATCGCGTCGTTCGTCCCGATGGTGCCGATTCCGGCCGTGTGGAGGTGTCTGCAGGCATCGAAGATCCTCTCCTCGTCCCGGTAGCTGAGCTGAAGGTAAAGGTCACAGTGCGCCTTGCCGGCCGGGTCACGGTTGTAGTCCACGGCGACGGGCGAGAGGCCGAATTCCCGTGCCGCATTCATCAGGGGAATCTGCCCGTGCCCTGCCCCAAGGACGATGAACGCTTTTCTGTCCATGGCCTTGCGTCTTCTTTACATGCAGAGCGGATTTCAGCAAAATGTTCCGTGGCCTGCTCGGGAGGGTCAAGATATAGAAAGCGAAAATCCTGTGTCAAGCAACGCCGGCCTGCAGCGAAGGAGGCGTCGGAGAGGCAATGAGAATCCATCCGGACAGGTGCACGGGCTGCGGAAGGTGCGTCCCCTACTGCCCTGCCGTGGCCATCGAGTTCCGTCCCGAAGAACCGGAACGGGCGGCGGTTCGGGAAGACCTGTGCGTCGAATGCGGCCTTTGCCGGTTCCTGGACATCTGCCCGGTTTCGGCCTTCGAGGAGTCTCCGGAGACCCAAACGTATCCGCGCCAGGTACGGGCCCTGTTCAGCGATCCGAACAGGCCCCACGACAAGACCCTCATTCCGGGAAGAGGGACCGAGGAATCCAAGACCAACGACGTGTCCGGGCGGATCAGGCGTGACGAGTTCGGCATCTGCATCGAATTCGGAAGGCCGGGTATCGGGTGTACGTTCCGGGACATATCCCTCATGACCACCCGCCTGAGGGAAATGGGCGTAGCCTTCTGCGAGGAGAATCCGCTGACGGCTCTCATGGACCGGGAGACGGGTCTCTTTCCCGAAGAGCTGAACCGACAGCGCATCCTTTCCTCCATTCTGGAGATCCGTGTTGCGTCGGACGCCCTGGAGGAGGTCATGGGCGCGATCCTTGACGTGGGCGCCCGGGTCGATACGGTCTTCTCTCTCGGCGTGATCAGTCGTTTCGGTTCCGAGGGGGACCTCCCTGTACGGAAGAGACTGCAGAGAATCGGGATCCCGGTCGCCCCGAACGGGAAGGTGAATTTCGGCCTCGGCCGTCCACTGTGCGAAGACTGAGCCCGAGGAGTCAGGGCCGGTGACCCATTCCCTTCACAGGCTTGGCGGAGAGCAATCCCTGAAAAGGGATTATGTCCTGCTTTGCACGCCTGCAGCGGGCATCCGTACGAAGGGGGCCCGGGAGAAGCTGCAGAGGATCCTGGACCTCGTGATGGAGGTCGGTCCCGCCAACATCGGCTTCTACGGATTCGGCAACATGCTCACGGGCCTTCGCATGGAGGAGGTCCGTGAGAGCCTGAAGGACCACTCGAGGCTGCGCTGCTGCCTCGACGACAGAGACAAGGTGAAGGAGGTTCTTCGGAGGCTCGTTTCAGAGGATCTGGGGATCTCCGTTACGGTGAGCGGCCCTGTATCGGAACTCGAGCGCATCGGCCGCGAGCTGGGGCTGACGCCTCACACGATCCACATGTCCTGCGGCACCTTCGGCAAGGCCGACCTGCTTCCGGACAGGGAAATTTTGGAAATATCCACCCTGTGCGGACACGGCATGATCGCTCACGGCCTGGTGGCGGACGTCATCGAGAAGCTGCGGGACGGGGGGATGAAGATGCAGGAAGCGGTCCGGACCCTGGGAGGTCCCTGCACGTGCGGTATCTTCAACCCTTCCAGGGCGCAGGAGATCCTTCAGAGAATCGTGGAGAGATCATAGCCCGAGAACGAGCCGGACCCCCTTCTCCACTTCACGGAGCTTGGCCGGGCCCAGTCTCTTCACCTTTTCCCCGAGGAAGGACCTATCCAGTGTTACGATCTGTGAAACGTCGGCCACCGACCTCCTCGGCAGGCCCGAGTCCTTCCTGGACAGTGGGACGTTTCCAGGCGCTTCGGCCAACCGAAGATTCGAGGTGACGACCAGAGCCACGAACGTCCGGATACGACTTCGATTGAAGTCATCGGACTGGAGGATCAACAGGGGGCGTCTGTACCCCGGTTCGGATCTTTTGGGCGCAGGCAGGTTCGCCCACCATATCTCTCCCCTCCGTATCACCACCCGTCCTCACGCAGACCGGCAATCTGGAGGGCCTGAGTGCCGGGGTCCAGTGCGGAAGGCTGATCCGCATAGACCTTGTCGAGTTCTTCGGTCACATCGTCGCTGAAATGCCGCCGAAGGAATTCGGAAACCGCCTTCGTATACAGCTGGCTTCGGGACATTCCGAGTCGTCGCGCCGCTCGCTCCGCCGCCTCGAATATCTCGTCGGGTATGGATATGGCCGTCTTCATGAGGGTCATGGTATAACCTGAGTTATACTTTGTCAAGACGACGGTCCCCGAGTCCCCTTCGGGACGATGTGTCCCCCCGAACCTCGACGCAGGAAGGCGTTGCGTTCCAGGCACCGCTTCACCCGGGCCAGAAGCTCCCGGTGATCGAAGGGCTTCTCGATGTAGTCGTCCCCTCCGAGGAGGAATCCCTTCATGCGGTCTTCACAGCGGTTCTTTCCGGTCAGCAGCAGGACCGGAATGAACGCGGTTCTCAGGTCGGTCCGTATCCTCTGCAGCAGGCCGTACCCGTCCAGCCGGGGCATTTCGATGTCCGTGATGACCAGGTCGGGCAGGTGGCGCTCCACCCTTTCCCACCCTTCCTGGCCGTCCGCTGCGGGGATGACCTCACAGGACAGCGCCTCCAGGGACAGGCAGACGGCCTCCCGCACGGCCGGATCGTCCTCGGAGTAGACGATGGTGGGCCTGCCCGGGTCCTTGGAAGCGGCCTCCCGGGCCTCTCCAGGATCATCCCCCGGCGACGGCGGCCGGACTTCCTCCTCATGCCCGGTTCCGGAGGGGCCGTCCCAGTGGGCCGCGGAAAGGACTTCCTCCAGGGTCGTAACCCCCTGCCGGATCTTTTCCAACCCGTCCTCCACCAGGAGAAGCATCCCCTCCCGTCGCGCC
This sequence comes from uncultured Thermodesulfobacteriota bacterium, assembly GCA_964479535.1. Classification (GTDB taxonomy): domain Bacteria; phylum Desulfobacterota; class DSWW01; order DSWW01; family DSWW01; genus S015-6. The sequence continues at coordinate 175,731 of CAYZMM010000002.1, read as the reverse complement.
CGGTCGCGGATCGTCCCTTCGCCGGCACTCGAGGCCACATCCTTTCGGACCGCCGGGGAGAAGATCAGGATCTCGAACAGCCCCACCCTGCCCCTGTAGCCGGTCTGTTCGCACTGACTGCATCCTTCCCCCCAGTGGACCCTGTCCAAGCCTCTAGGGAGGCCGGCGGGCCATCCATCGAATGCGGACGCATCCGGCTCGCCCTCGACGCCACAGCCGGGGCAGACCTTTCGAACCAGCCGCTGACTGATGATCGCGAGCAGAGCGGAGCTGATCAGAAAAGGCGGCACACCCATGTCCACCAGCCGCGTGATCGTCGAGACCGTGTCGTTCGTGTGCAGGGTGGACAGAACCAGATGGCCCGTCAGGGCGGCACGGAAGGCGATCTCGGCCGTCTCTCCATCGCGGATCTCGCCGACCATGATCACGTTCGGGTCCTGCCTCAGGATGGCGCGGAGCGAGTCGGCAAAGGTGAGGCCGGCCTCCTTCAGGACCTGGACCTGGTTGATGCCCTCCAGTTCGTACTCGATCGGGTCCTCCACTGTGATGATGTTGGTCCCCTCGCACCGCAGATCCTTGAGCATGCATTGCAGGGTCGTACTCTTGCCGCTCCCGGTCGGCCCGGTGACCAGGATCATGCCCTGGGGCCTGCGGTAGCAGGCCTCGAGGCTCTTCCGTCGCTTTTCCTCCAGGCCGAGCGTTCCCAGATCGATTCTCCGCTCCGTCTGGTCGAGCAGCCGGATCACGATCTTCTCGCCGTAGAAGGTGGGAAGGCTCGAGACGCGGAGGTCCAGCCGGCGGCCGTCCACCTGCAGCCGGATGCCCCCATCCTGCGGCGTTCGTTTCTTTGCGATGTCCATCCGAGCCGTCACCTTGATCCGGCTCAGGACCGACTGCTGGAGGTACTTTGGGATCGACATGCGACGCCGCAGTACGCCGTCGAGCCGGAAGCGGACCTGCAGGTAGTGACGGGTCGGCTCGAAATGGATGTCGCTCGCCTCTTTGCGCACCGCCTCCAGCAAGATCAGATTCACCAGCCGGATGATGGGGGCCGTGGCCTCGGCCGGGTCGGCCCGTCCGGCCGGGACCCCAGCGGGCTTCCGTCCGGGAGGGGGCGTATCCACCTGCACGACCGAGGATGCGCTCGGCCCGTCCAGGTCCGCTTCCTGTGCCACGTTGCGAACGATCTTCTCCAGCGCCTCTTCCATGCTGTAGTGCTGCTCGAGGGCGATGTCGATCTCTCTGGCGGAACAGAGGAAGGGCCGGATACGCATGCCGGTGGCGAACTCGAGGGCCTGCAGTGCTTCCGTATCCTGCGGTTCGGGCATGGCCACGTCCAGGACACGAGGCTCCTTTCTGACGGGAAGGGCCCTGTATCTCTTTGCCACCTCATAGGGCAGTGCCTCGAGTGCACTTGCATCCGCCGGACGGTCCGTGACCTCCACGATCTCCACGCCGAGCTGCCGGGACAGGCTCTCCAGAAGGGTCTGCTCTCCGAGGATGCCCTTTTCGACGAGCAGGGCCCCGATTCTCTCTTTGCGGCCGTTCTGCTCTTCGAGGCAGGCCTCGAGGTCCTCCGGCCTCACCCAACCCTGGTCGACCAGAATCTCGCCGATCCGGCTCCTTGCTCTCTGCATCCGGCTCCTCTTGGCGAAGCGATCAGGGTTCCACCGGTCCCTTGTCCGGAGGGGCAAGGGCCAGTGTGAGGTGAAAACAGGCCCCCTTCAGCCCCCACGGCTCTTCCCACACCCTTCCGCCGTGTTCACAGACGATCTTCTTGACGATCGCGAGCCCCAGTCCCGTGCCGCCCGGCTTGTCCCGCGTGACAAAGGGCTCGAAAAGGGTCGAACGGATCGAGGCAGGAACCCCGGGCCCGGAGTCGGCCACGCGGACGACGACCTCCTCCCGACACGCTCCCTGTTCCACCGAGGACGCGATCAGGATCCGGCCTTCATCGTCCACCGCATCCAGGGCATTCTTCACGAGGTTCTCGAGCACCCGGTAGATCTGGGGAGGACGGATCCAAACGGGGCCCTCGTAGCCGAGGTGAACGTCGAGTCGGACACCCTTTCCGCCGCACCGCAACGCAAAGGCCTCCTTCAATGAGGCAACCAGGGCGGATAGGTCGTAGGCACGGAGAGATGAACGTTCATCTTCCGGCCTTGCAAAGAGCAGAAGTTCGTCAAGGGTATGGCCCATGCGCTGTGCCTGCTGCAGAATCGCCTCGATCGATCGGCATCCTTTCTCCCCGGACGCGTTCCCATCCCGGAGAAGAGCGGCCTGGCACTGGATCGCTGTCAGGGGATTCCGGAGATCGTGCGCCACCATACCGGCGAGTTTGCCGAGCGCCGCCCACCTTTCCGCCTGAATCTTGGCCGCCTGCAGCCGCCCGGTTTCTTCGAGCAGGGCCCTCAAGGCCTCGTTCTTCTCCTGAAGGTCCCGGAGAAGCCGGTCCTTTTCCCTGAGAAGCTGGTGGGTCTCCACGGCCCTTCGCAAGGTGGCCAACAAGTCGTCCGGGTGCCACGGCTTGGACAGATAACCGAAGACGTGTCCGGCGTTGATCGCATCGATGATCCCCTCCACTTCGGTGTAGCCGGTGAGCAGGATGCGCTGGGTGTGGGGCCACCTTCGGGAGGCTTCGGCCAGAAATTCCACCCCGGTCATTCCGGGCATCCGCTGGTCCGAGATCACCGCTGCAGCGGGGTTCCGTTCCAGGGCACGCAGTCCCTCTGTTCCGTCCCGGGCCAGGGAAGTCTCATAGAGGCCCCGCAGCGTCCGGTTGAGCAGGTTCAGGCTCTCCTGCTCATCGTCCACGATCAGGACCCTGACCCCTGCGCCTGTGTCCGACGTCACCCTGTCCGCCTGAACCATGTCGTCACTCACCCGGTAGCCGTGGGGCAGCACGCTGGTGGAAAGACCACTCGATCTCCATGTTCCTCACATGCCCCTGGATGATCCGTATCAGGATCTCTCGAGCAAGGGCGGCGGCCCTCCTCTCGTCGAGACAGACCTTGTCCACCTCCTCCAGCACCGCCACGGCCAGGTCCCACAGGGTTGGAACGGGAATCGGTGCCGAGAGGGGCATACAGAGGCTCCTTACGAAAGGATGGTTCCGCTTCCGTGGGTCCGGGACCGTCACGAGCGCAAGCTTCGTGCCACAGCCTGCCCCGCGCGGCAGGCTCCGCTTCCGAAGGCGTCTTCGGATCGGCACCTCGATACGACCGGTCTGAAAAGGGCTGCGAAGTGTTGCGGATCCTCAACAGCGTTGCTCCCTTCTTCGGGAAAAGCTGAGAAGGGAAGGGCTGTTGCGGCGGAACGGGCCCTTCACGGGCGCCCGCCAACCTTTCTGCACAACGACCCGGGTCGCCACGCGCCGCCGTGCTCTCGGCAGCGGCCTGTTTTTCGATGGTCACTTGAGGTATCCTAGCCGAACCATGAAGAGGATAAACACAACCCACATCCTCGCGTCCCTCCTCTTTGCTGCGCTCTGCTTCGCTTCCACCCTGCCCCTTTCCGCATGCTCGCGGACTTCGTGCGGGGTTCAGGGCGCGGGCACGATCAAATACCTGGGTATGGAAGGTGGGTTCTATGGGATCGAGGCGGATTCCGGGGCTCACTATCGGCCGATCCATCTACCAAAGGAATTTGCGCAGGACGGTCTCCGGGTCCGCTTCTGCGCTGAGCCCCTACGGGACGTCATGAGTTTCCATTTGTGGGGAACCCCTGTGGAAATCGTCAACGTGGAGCCCGTGAAGAAGAGCGGCGACGTCACACCGCCGTAGACAAGGGATCGTGGACATGCAGGAAGCGTCGCACTTTTCGAACCATCCCTGGAAGGACCACGTCGAACAGGCGATTCGGGCGGCGAGGGAAGCCGGCAGAATACAGCTGGAGGCATACGACAGGCCCCACACGATCGATTTCAAGGGGGAGACGAACCTCGTCACCGACGTGGACCGGGCCTGCGAGGAGACCATCCACAGACTTCTGAGGGATGCCTTTCCCGCCCACGACTTCCTGATGGAGGAGAGCGTGACGACAAGGACCGATTCGCCCTTCCTCTGGGTGATCGATCCTCTGGACGGCACCACAAACTACACACACCGTTATCCCCATTTCTGCTGCTCCATTGCCCTGCAGCACGGGGAGAAAACGGTTCTGGGGGTCGTCTACGACCCTGTGCGAGAGGATCTGTTCACCGCCCTCGCAGCAGGCGGCGCCTTCCTCAACGGAGAGCCCATCCGAACGAGCGATGAGGAAGACCTCATCCGCTGCCTGCTCGCAACCGGGTTTCCGAACGAGATCAAGAAGGCCCGGGACAAGAACCTCAGGAAGTTCGCCCGAATGCTCCTCCTGGCCCGCAGTGTGCGCCGATCCGGCTCCGCTGCCCTCGATCTCTGCTACCTCGCGGCCGGCAGGCTGGACGGCTACTGGGTCCTCACGCTCTCTCCCTGGGATGCCGCCGCCGGGGTCCTCATGATCCAGGAAGCGGGCGGGGCCGTCACCGACCTCGAGGGCAAACCGCCCCGCCTCAGCACCCAGGCCTTCGTGGCATCCAACGGAAAGATTCAGGAGCAGTTGCTCTCTCTCCTCTCCCCCAGGAAGGCATAGCCCATCTGCCTACCGTGATTTGGGGGCGAAGAAGGAGATCTCTCCGGTCCGATTCATCCATCCTGCCCGCGCGCCCGCATCTTCACCGTCACCCCAGTAGATGTCGGCTCGATTCGGCCCCTTGACGGCCCCGCCTGCATCCTGGACCAGCACGAACCGCCGTATCGGTTCCCAGGACAGGGGCCGGCCGTCCTCGCCGACGACCGGACCTTCCGTCTCGATGTATGCCAGCGCCCCCGGCGGGTAGTGTTGCGGGTCCATGGCGATCGACCGCCCTTCGGTGAGGTGAACGCCCAGGCTTCCCAGCGGCCCGCCCGGAACGACCTCGAAGAACACGTAGCTCTCGTTGTGGTCCATCACCGCCGCCTGTTCGGCAGGCTTTTCCTTGAGGTACTTCCGGAGGGCCCACATGGATTTCTCCTCCGGCGGAATCGCTCCCTGCCCGACCAGCAGATTGCCGATCCCGCGGTACGGCCGCCCGTTACTCGCCGCATAGTGGACGTGGAGTACACTCCCGTCCGGCAGAATGATCTTCCCCGAGCCCTGGATGTGGAGAAAGAACACATCCACCGGGTCCTGCAGCCAAGCAATTTCGTACCCTTTTCCGTTCAGAAGCCCCAGCCGATCGATCTCGTGCCTCGAGTGGTAGGGTACCAGCGTACCCTCCCGATACCTTCCTACGATCCGAATGCCCTTGAGGCTCTCCCGAAAGAGCCCCAGATCCGCCTTGATCAGATCCGAGGGTACTCTGTAGATGGGGACCGTATAGTCCAGGCCGGGCAGCCGGGACCCGTAAAGAACCGGCTGGTAGTAGCCCGTATACCGGATCCGCTTTGTCCTGCCTCCGCCACGGTATGCGACGAACCTCTCCCGCATCGCCTCCTTGATCTCTTCGCCGTCCACAGGCTCGTCCAGCAGCTTGAGGAAGTGCTGCAGCATGGCCTGCATGTCCCGGGTCGTGTATCGGTCCTTTCCGAAGAACACCGGTTTGCCCGGATCGAGGCGCGCGTAGTATTCCAGGCTTCTCCGGACCGCCTGTTTGAGGGATGAACGGGAAAGATCGTCCGACAGATCCGGCATGCTCCATTTCCCGACCCGATGGAGGCTCTCCTCGGACGCCACGGCGGACGGCGGACGCGGCTTCTCGGTCCTCTCCGCGGGTGCGGCACAACCCGCCAGAACCAGCGCACAAAAACCGTAGCCGATCAACGGGCCCACCGCCATGCCGGTCAACCTCTTCATCTTCGCAGCCTCCTTGCCTCGTATCCGTTCTTCCGGGGGCGGGGTTCCGACGGTCGCCCCGCTTTCCGTTGCTATCCTTCGCACGCAGCCGTTGTCAAGCCTTGAGCCTTCCTGATATGTTCTAAGGAAGACTTTGAACGGAATCAACATATCAAGACGAACGACCCCATGGCAATCAACCGGGAAGATCATGGCTCGGGCCAAGACTCGGAGATCGAAATGAAGAGACCTCGAACCGTTTCCCCTTCATCAGAACCCTGCTGCGTGCTCACCATGGCCGGCTCTGACTCGGGCGGCGGGGCCGGAATTCAGGCGGACCTGAAGACGATCACCGTCCTGGGCGCTTTCGGAATGAGTGCCATCACGGCCCTGACCGCACAGAACACGCGCGAGGTCCAGGCCGTTTCGGCCGTACCGCCGGCATTCGTGCTCCGTCAGATCGAGGCGGTTGCGACCGACCTGCCGATCCACGCCGCCAAGACGGGCATGCTTGCCAACCGGGAAATCGTCGAGGCCGTTGCGGAAGGGGTCGGTCGATTTCGGATTCCCCACCTCGTCGTCGACCCCGTTTTCATCTCGAAGGGAGGACACCCGCTCCTTGCGGAAGATGCGGTCGAGGCTCTGACCCGCTCCCTGTTTCCGCTCGCGGAACTGATCACACCGAACCTCCACGAAGCCCGTATCCTGAGCGGCAACCCGGTCGACTCGGAAGAGGAGAGAAAGGAGGCGGCCCGCCGCCTTCATGGAATGGGGCCCGGAGCCGTACTCATCAAGGGCGGCCATGGCGAAGGCGGTAACGCAGTGGATCTTCTGTTCGACGGATCCGCCTTTCGGGCCTTTTCGGCCCCCAGGTTCGATACGCCGCACACCCACGGGACCGGTTGCACGCTCTCAGCGGCGATCGCAACCTTCCTCGCCCAAGGCATCGAGCTTGCGGATGCAGTGGAGGAGGCGAAACGCTTCATCTCCGAGGCGATCCGGACCTCCCTCCCCTTGGGTGGCGGGCACGGGCCCACGAATCATTACGCCGCCGGCATGCAGGATATCGAAGGGGACCGCATTCTGGGCGCCCTGTCGCGCGCGGCTGCCAGGTTGTGGGAAACCCCTTCCCTCTCGACGCTGTCCGCCGAGGTGCAGTCCAACCTGGGCTACGCCCTGCCGGGTGCAACGGCCCACCGAGAAGTGGCCGCCTTCCCGGGAAGGATCGTGCGCCTCCCCGAGGGACTGTCGGTGGTCCGGCCCCCTGCCTTCGGGGCCTCCCGCCACATCGCGAGCGTGATTCTCGCCGCCATGCAGTACTACCCCCACCTCCGCTCCACCATGAACATCCGCTTTTCCGAAGCGGTCCTCCGGAAATCCCGGGAGAAGGGCCTCATGGCTGCCGGGTTCGATCGGTCCGAGGAACCGAAGGTGGTAAAGGAAAGAGAAGGCTCCTCGCTGGAGTGGGGAACGAGTGCGGCGATGCGCGGGACGTCGGCCCCCCCGGACCTGGTCTACGACCGAGGGGATGTGGGCAAAGAGCCGATGATGCGCATCCTGGGCACCGACCCCGACGACGTCTTGAGGAAGCTCATGCTCCTCGTCTGAAGGCGCTACTCCTGGGCGGACTTCCTCAAGGATCTCCCAGCCAACCTCCGGTGCCTCGCAATGACAAGGAACAGGAGGGAAGCCGGTAGCAGGAGTGCACTGAAACGGTTTCCCAGACGAGCCGATCCCGTGCCGAACCTCTCGGCAGCCTGGGCCTGATTCGAGCCCCAGAAAATGTCGATCTGCCCGTCCAGGCAGGTGGTCTGTAACTGACTCGGGTCCTCGACCCAGACCAGAGGATTGTTGGCCCGCCCGTCGCTCCAGAGCCCCATGAACAACTGCTCAGGGCTTCCGTTTCCGATTGCGAACTCACAATGGGTTCCCCGGAACACGCAATCCAGGAGTCCTGTCGACAGCTTGAAAGTGATGTAATAGTCGCGCGCATCCGTGGCAGCCGTGTCCTCGAAGCCGGTCGTATTCGGGAAGAAATGGTTGGCAATCTGCTCCGGCTCTCCGTACCGGTCGGAGGCATAGACGAGGAAGTCCCTGTTTGCATCCGGTATTTGAGGCGTCTGGGCCCAGATATACTGGGCCGTCGATTTGCATACGATCTCGTCCTCGTCGCCCACCAGCAGGACCAGCTTTGTTGAAGCGTCGATCTGAGAAAAGTCGGCCGCCGGGATGAGATCCAACCCACCCGGTTCGATACAGACCAAGGCGCGGGGGACAGGGATGCCGCTGTCCGGGTCCGTGCTGTGGGCTGCGACAATGGCCGCCAGATACCCTCCCGCGGAATGGCCCACAATGGCTGTCTTGTATTCCCCGTGCTCGTCCTTCTCCGGCTCCACGTGCCCTTCCCACGTGTAGTCATCCAGCCGCCTCAAGGCATCTGTCCAGTTCTGCTCCGCGAAGGAGGCGTATTCCCAGGGAGGGGACAACCCGTGATCGAAGTTCACCCAAACCACGATGTAACCCTTGCGCGCCATGTGCCCCATCCAGTAGGCGTAGCTGGTGGGCAGAGCCGCCTGGTAGCCGTGCAGGAAGAGGATCACGGGCGCCTCGTCCGGCTTCGGGTCGGCAGGCTCGAATGTGTAGTACATGTATGCCTCTTCATCCGGGTGCCAGAACTCAAAGTAGGGGCCCAGGATGTTGACACTCTGGTGGGCATACATATACCCACCAGGCCCCCCTGCGGGCTGATCAGGGGGGGATGGCTGTGCGGAAGCCCCCCTGGCGTAAGGGAGGATCAGCAACAGGCTCAGGACAAGAAGGGGCGCAAGGAAGGGGAAAGACGCGACCCTCCCAGGCAAGACGTGGTTTGGCTGTTCTTTCTGCAAACGCATCGTTCCGGTTTCCCTTTCTTCCCTATCGTCCATGCAAAGCCCCGGGAGTTGCGTGCATAACAGAATAACAAACCGCAAACGAGGCGGCAACCGAGACACGGCCCCCTGGTTTTCGACGGAACCAGAAAGTTTGACGAGACTTTGGGTCAAAACGTTCCGGAATATCATCGCAGGGGCTGTTGCCATTCGAACCGGACGGATGATAGGCTCTTCCCGGTGTTGCGGCAAGCTTTCGAAAGGGTTGGAACCTCATGACCTCTCAGGGGGTCAAAGGAGAGGACAACCCCGAAGGGCCGAAAAGGGAACGGGAAATGAACAGAATTCACTCGGCGACTTGGGCACTGTTGCTTACCCTTTCTCTGTCCGCGAACGCCCTCGGATGGACGAAGGTGATCGTGGACGGGCACCTTCTCGGCCTGCAGACCGGACTTCACACATCGATCGCGATCGACGCCGCAGGGGCGGTTCACATCAGCTATTCCGACTGGACAAACCGGGATGTGAAATACGCAACGAACGCCTCCGGGACGTGGATCACTTCCACCGTGGACTGGCAGGGGTCGTATAAGGTTTCGACCTCCGTCGCCCTGGACCGTGCGGGCAAGGTCCATGTCGGATACGTAGATTGGCAGGAAGGCGTCGTCAAATACGCAACGAACGCCTTCGGCCTGTGGACGGTCTCTGCCGTGGACACGAGCGGGGAGGTTGTCTGGAACGCCTCGATGACCCTCGACCGACTCGACAACGCCCACTTCTGCCACTATGCATATGCGGGGGGTACGCAACACGAACTGCGATACGCTACGAATGCATCCGGCTCCTGGGTAACAACCGAGGTGGACCTGGCCTCGGACACAGCCCGGTCGCCCTCCATCGCCCTGGACAGCCTCGACAATGCCTACATCAGCTACCAGGGCGTCGACATGGAACTCAAAGTCGCGACGAACGTGTCCGGGTTCTGGGTGACCACGAGCGTGGACACGGCTCCTTACCCCGGTGCCGGAGAGCATACTTCCATCGCGATAGACGGCCTGGACCGTGTCTCCATCGGCTATTCCGCACAGCCGGAGGAGACCGCCCCCAAGGAGCTGAGAGTGGCAGCGAATGCATCCGGTTCCTGGGTCGTGACCACCGTCGACTCGGCCTGGTTTCCGGAAGGCGGGGTGGCCATCGCGGCGGACAGCTCCGGCAACATACATGCAGGGTACCAGGCGGAGAGCATTCCAAAGGCCCTCACGTACGCAACGAATGCGTCCGGCAGCTGGCGGGTCGAGACCGTGGACGCGGAACCGAACACCGGGGGCTATCCCTCGATTGCCCTGGACGGCTCCGACCAAGTCCACTTCAGCTACCGCGATGCGGATCGTCAAAATCTGAAATACGCGAGTAACACATTCTCGTGCACCGACAAGGACGGCGATCGATATCATGTTGAAGGCGGTCTCTGTGGGCTCGAGGATTGTAACGACGGGGACCCCGCCGTCCATCCCGGGCAGACGGAATGGTTCTCCTCCCGGCCGGAATGCAGCGATGATGTGGACAACGATTGCGACGGCAAAATCGACCTGGCGGACCCGGACTGCCAGGACGCTCCGTGTTCTTCGGGAACCGCTGTCACCACGCACGTACCCGGCCCGATGGTACGCTCAAGCCTCCTGTTTCTTCTCGTCCAGTTCTTCCTCCTGGTCGGTGCCTTCTTTCTCGCAAGGCACTCGGGCAGGACGAGGTGACCACCGAATCAGCCCCACTCACTACCCGGGTTTTCACCCGACATTCCGGCCCCCGCGGGATTGTACGCAGGGAAACGACCCGTGAGGAGACCGAATGCTGCCGGATTTCGCGGCCGGGAGGATTGTTGCGAAGGAAATGATCTAGTATGATCTCGGCCCATGACCCGCAACGCAGATCAAAGAAGGAGAATCGCATGAACGTGATGGAGGCCGTTCGAAACCGTCGCAGCGTACGCAGGTTCAAGGAGGAGCCGGTCTCTGCGGAGGATCTGACCCGCTTACTGGAGGCTGCACAATGGGCTCCTTCCTGGGTGAATGTACAACCATGGAAGATCGTCGTTGTCGAGGCCCCCGCAAAGAAACAGGCTCTGCAGGAGACGCTGCTTCCGAAGAACCCTGCTGCAAAGGGCATGGTCCAGGCGCCGGTTCTGCTGGTGCTGCTTGGAGAGAGGGGAAAGTCGGGCCAGTACGGCGACACTTTCGCCACGGACAAAGGGGACTGGTACATGTTCGATCTCGGGATTGCCGCCCAAAACATCGCTCTTGCCGCCCACTCGCTCGGGCTCGGAACCGTACATGTAGGGGCGATCGATCACAAAAAGGCCGGCGAGATCCTGAACGTACCCGAAGGCTTCGAAGTGGTGGAGATCCTCCCTCTGGGCCGACCCGCTTTCGATCCGAAGGCCCCCTCCAGGAAGGACTTGAAGGAATTCGTCACACGCGAGACCTTTGATGGGGAACCGTGGGGCAAAGGTGCCTGAGAAACCATTGCGTGGCCCTGTGTTTGCATCCTTTCCCTTCCCCGGCGGTGTAGCCGGTATCCATGGGCCCCCTGATTACATATTTTACCACCGGATACGAAAGTTTCACGGTTATCCATGGGTTGTCTGCAGCACGTTTTGTAATGAATGAACTTATTTGAAAAAACAGAACGTATGTTTTCCGTAAATATTGTTGACGGGGTTTTGAGTTATACTGTATAATTCATAAGATAATTGATTGTAATAATTGGTTTTTTTGTTTGGCACACCTGTTCAATGGGAGAGGCTCCAGCACCGGGGTATGTGTGCGCCGAGGCCAAAGAGCAACTTTCCCTTCCTGTGCATCCAAGTTTTGAAAAGACGTTTGACCGAGCTGCTGGACCACGGTTTTAGCCGTACACAGGAAGAATGGCCATGACTGGAAAAAGCATCCTGATCTTGACACCTTCGTCCCTCGCGGATCCGGCCCTGGCAGTGGCGGCCTGTCGCGCAGGGGCCGTGGGCATTCTCGACCTGGAGCACACAACGGATGTACCTTCCGGACTCGGGGCACTCCGGATACTCGACCGAGATGCGGGGGGACCTTGCGGGGTCTCTCTGCCCTCTTCCGCCGAGATTCTTCTCGAGTGGATCCGGCTCGACCTGCCGCAAAACGTCACCAAAGTGATCCTTTCCGGCAGTCTGGACGCAGAAACGCTGCGGCGGGGCCTCGAGCAGATCCGGAGGCAGGGCCGTGAAGTGCTGGTGGAGGTGACCGACATTCAGGAAGCCCGCCGAACCGCCGGCTTGCATCCGGACGGTTTCGTGTTGAAGGGGAACGAGGCCGGAGGCAGAATCGGACCGGAAGGTACGCTCATCCACTTGCAACGATACCGTCGAGAGTTTGGGGTGCCGTGCTGGCCCCGCGGAGGCATCGGCCTGTACACGATTTCTGCATGCCTGCGAGCAGGGGCTGCCGGGGTCTGTCTGGACGCGGCCCTGTGGCTGCTCCCGGAATCGGCGATTCCGCAGCCGTCTAAGGACAGAATTCGTTCCATGGACGGCAGTGAGACCCGGGTCCTCGGCCGCTCCCTGGGCATTCCCTTCCAGGTCTACGGACCCCCGGGCACCCCCGTGGTGGAGCGCCTTCAGGCCGACGAGGCGACCCTCAGGGCCGATCCGGCCCTTTCCGACAAAGTGAAACGGCAGCAATGGATCGAAAAGGTCTCCCGTTCTGTCGGTTGGAACGATCCGGCAGAAGATCTCCTCCCAGTGGGCCAGGATGCTCTTCTTGCCCAGCAGACGGCCAGCGAATTCGGCAACCTGGGAGACTTCCTCTCCTTCCTGAGAGAGCAGGAGTTCGCAGGACGTCGCGTGCCTCTGGAACAGCCGTCTCCGCTATCGGTATCCGACACCGGAGCCCCTGCCGGTCACGGCACGAAGGATGGAGGAAAGCAGGCCGAAGGAACCAAGAGTCGGCCTGGGACCTCTCGAGCCGATCGGCCGGCTTCGGACATCGCGATCATTGGAATGGCATGCCTCCTCCCTGGAGCCGAAAACGTGAATGCCTATTGGGAGAACATCCTGAACCGGGTCTGTTCGGTGCGGGAAGTTCCTCCGGAACGATGGGATTGGAGGCTCTGGTACGACCCGGATCCACGGGCGCCGGACAAGTGCGTCTCGAAATGGGGAGGCTTTCTGGATCCGGTGCCCTTCGACCCGATGGAGTTCGGCATGCCGCCCAACTCCCTGTCGTCGATCGAACCCCTTCACCTGCTGACCCTTCTGACAGTCCGGGATGCCCTCCGGGATGCGGGTTACGGAGACAGGCCCTTCCCCCGGGACAAGACCTCGGTCATCCTCGGCGCGGGAGGCGGCATCGCAGACCTCGGGCTGTCCTATGCCTTTCGATCCTTTCTGCCCTATCTGGAGTCGCTCCCGGGCAAGCCCTTCCGTTCCGCAGAGGTCAAGGCCCATATGGACGCATTCCTTCCCGAGTGGACGGAGGACTCTTTCGCGGGGATCCTCACCAATGTGGCCGCAGGGAGGGTGGCGAATCGCTTTGACCTGGGAGGCCTCAACTGCACTGTGGATGCGGCCTGCGGCTCTTCCCTTGCCGCTCTCAACCTGGCCGTGAGGGAACTGCAGGGCGGCTCGAGCGAAATGGCCATCGTGGGTGGCGCAGATACGATGCAGAGCCCTTTCGCCTTTCTCGCCTTCAGCAAGACGCAGGCCCTTACCCCGACCGGAAAGGCACGATGCCTGGATGAGAACGCCGACGGGATCGTCATCAGCGAAGGCTTCGGGATACTCGTTCTGAAGAGACGGGTGGATGCGGAACGGGACGGCGATCGGATCTACGCCGTCATCAAGGCGGTGGCCGGTTCGAGTGACGGGAAGGCCAAGGGGCTGACCGCACCGAGGGCCGAAGGACAGATGAGGGCCCTTAGCAGGGCCTACGAGATGGCGGGCCTCGCTCCATCGACCGTGCAGCTGATCGAGGCCCATGCCACGGGGACCGCCGCCGGGGACAAGGAAGAGCTGAAGGCCCTGAACCGGTTGCTCCTGGAGTCACACACGCCCCCCAAACAGTGTGCGGTCGGCTCCGTGAAGTCCATGATCGGCCACACCAAGTGCACGGCCGGCATCGCAAGCATTATCAAGGCGGCCATGGCTCTTCACCACAAGATCCTTCCTCCGACGATTGGCGTTGAGACGCCGAATCCCGAGATCGCCGCTGAAGAATCTCCTCTCTATGTGAATACCCTTCCAAGGCCGTGGATCCGGGAAAAGGAGGCCCCTCCCAGGCGGGCCGGCGTGAGCGCCATGGGCTTTGGAGGCACCAACTTCCATGCCGTGCTCGAGGAATACCGCCCCAGCGGAGACGGAAGGCCCAAGGAGATTCCTATAAAGCAGCTTCCGGCCGAACTCTTCGTCTGGGACGAGGCAGACCGGGACGGACTCCTCCAGGCTCTGGGGAAGTTCGAGGAATCCCTCGGCAGGATGGAGTCGGCATCCATGCGGGACCTCTCCTTCACGAGCTGGCGGAGAGCGGGAGAGCACAGAAACGACCCGGGCGCTCGCATGCGACTGGGGATCGTGGCCCAAACCCGGGAAGACCTTCGGCAGAAGCTTTCCCTCGCGCGCAACGTCCTCCAGCGAGGTGCGACAGAGCCCTCCACATCTCTCGAGGGCGTGTACTACACGGATCGCCCCCTCTGCCCCGAGGGAAAGGTCGTGTTCCTGTTGCCGGGCCAGGGGGCCCAGTATCCGGACATGCTGACGGATCTCTCCCTCCTCTTCTCCGAGATCCGCGAGAGCATCGAACGAGCGGACCGATGCCTGGCAGGGACCTTGCCCAAGCCGATCAGCTCCTACATCCATCCGCCTGCGGCCTGGAACAAGCAGGAGGAGAAAGCCCAGCGCACCGCCCTGATGCAGACGCAGGTGGCTCAGCCCGCGATCGCCGCGGTCAGCATGGGAACCTTCCGTCTGCTCGAATCCCTGGGGATCCACCCGGACATGCTGGCCGGACACAGCCTTGGAGAGATTACGGCCTTCTGCGCCGCAGGATGCATGGACGAGGACGATCTCTACCTTCTCTGCGAGGCCAGGGGCAGGCTGGTACAGGAAGCCCAGGGCGCAACCCCCGGAGCCATGGCAGCCGTGCTGTCACCCCCGGAGGCCTTGCAGGAGGTCCTTGGCAAGCACCCGGAGTGCTGGATCGTAAACTACAACGGCCCGAACCAGACCGTGCTGTCAGGCTCCACTCCCGTCCTGCAGGAGGCGCTCAAGGAAATCGAGTCGAAAGGCATGACGACCCGATTGCTTCCTGTGAGCTGCGCATTCCATTCGCCCCTCATCGCATCCGCCGGAGACCGACTCACCGAGCTTCTCAGGAAGGCCACATTGAGGCCTTTCAAGAAGCCGGTCTTCTCCAACACAACGGCGGGACCCCATCCGGAAGATCCGGATCGCCTTCCGGAATGCCTGGGAGAACATCTGCGAAAGCCGGTTCGATGGGTGGAAGAAGTGAGGTCGATCCACGATGCAGGAGGCAGGGTCTTCATCGAGGTGGGGCCCTCCACGATCCTCACAGGTCTGGTAAAGAAGATCCTCCAGGGACGGCCCTTCGTGGCCCTGAGCACGGACCGGAACGGCAAGCCCGCGTTTCCGCAGATCCTTTCCTCCCTCGCGACCCTGTTCGTAAACGGATACCCGCTGGAGATCGACAGGCTCTATCAGGGACGGCAAGCACGAAGGGTCGACCTGGATTCCAGGGAAGGAGACACCCCTCCCGGGAAGACCGCCCTAGCATCCTGGAGAATCGACGGCTCGCGCAACCGCCCGCCCCCTTCGCTCCAGAGGATGGCAACCGAGCAGAAGGTGGAACCGGACCGGGCAGGAAGAGCGGCACAGCCCCCCCCTGCCGCACACGTGGAGGCTGCCCGGCCGACCCAGGAGCCCTCCCTGCCCTCACCTCAGACGAGCACGGGCCCGACAGCCGAAGGCGCCGGTCCTCGCACTCCGGACGGAGCCGCCCGCGTGGTCGAGCGTTTTCAGGGCCTGATGTCCAAGTTCCTCGAGACCCAACGCGCCGTGATGATGGCCTATCTCAATCAGGAAACCGTACCCGACGAATTCAGGGTCGAGACCGCACCCGAGGAAAAGCCGTCCCTCCAGGAAGGTGAACGAGCCGCCGAGACTTCGCTGCCGGATCCTCCCGACGAAACGGTGCCAACCGAGGCTCCCCGAAGATTGGAGGATGCCGAGCGGGAGCGCCCGGCCTCGAGCCTCCCGGAAGAGACCGAAACACCCGCAAGCCTGGAAGCCGAGGCTCGGGCCATGCTTCTCCGACTGATCAGCGAACGAACCGGGTATCCCCAGGAAGTGATCGGCCCGGACGTGGACCTCGAGGCCGAGCTCGGCATCGACTCGATCAAACGTGTGGAGATCCTCGGAGAGCTCAGGCATTGGCTCGCATCTGTAGGCCGGAACGATGTGGAAGATGCCATGGACGTTCTGTCCCACGAGAAGACGGTACAGGGGATCCTCGAGCAGCTTTCCCTTCCGTCCGAACCGGCAGGAACGGAAGAGCCGCCGGCCACGCTCTACGAAACCGGGGCAAGACCCGGGAAACAGGAACCGGCGGCTCCAAGGGAGCTGGGTGGTGCGACAAACGGGAACAGGGCGAAGCGCTACCGATTCCGAACCGTGCCTGTTCCGGTCAACGGGGATCCTCTAGTCCTCCCGGTCCCGGGCACCCTGCTGATCACCGAAGACTCGAGAGGGGTGGCGTCGGCCCTTACCGCCCGGCTCGCTTCCTACGGACAGAACCTGATCCGCATTCGATCCGCCGACAAGACCCGGAGCATCGACAAGGATCTCTACGAGGTCGACCTGGCGAGCCATGAGGAGGTTCGAAGGTTCGTGGATGAGGTTCGGAGCACGGACGGCCCCATAGGCGGCATCGTTCACCTCCTTCCGCTTTCTCCTGAAGACGGCCCGGAAGGAAACGGAAAAGGGCTTTGGAAGAAGCGCACGCAGCAGGAGGTGAAGGCCCTTTTCTATCTCCTCCAATCCTCGGGCAGGGACCTCCTGAGACCCGATGGAGGCCGGCCGGGATGCGTCCTGGCCGTCACGGCCATGGGTGGGCACTTCGCCAACAAGAACGGCTCGAGATTGTCCTTTTTCCCCGGACAGGCGGGAATCGAAGGTCTGCTGAAGACCCTGTCCCAGGAATGGCCGGACATACACACCCGGGTCGTCGATTTCTCTCTCCAGCTGCCCGCTCAGCAGATCGCCGAGCAGGTTCTGTTTGAAATCGGATCGAGGGGCGGTCCGGTGGAGGTCGGTTTCGACGGATACCGCCGGGTCGCTCTGGAGCCGGAGCGAGCACCCCTGGATCTGAAGGGCGCGCCCGTGTCCGCCATGGACACCCATTCGGTCATCCTGGTCACCGGGGGAGCGCGGGGAATCAGCTTCGAGGTTGCCTACGATCTTGCCGAACGTTACCGGCCTCGCCTGCTCCTCCTCGGCCGCACCCCGCCGCCACGGCCAGACGAGGACCCGGACACGAGGGATCTCGCCTCCCCGGCGGAAATCAAGGCGGCCCTGATCGCCCGGCAAGAGAAGGAGGGGCGAGAACCTCGGCTCAAGGAAGTGGAGGCCCTCTTTCACCGCCTCATGAAAGAGAGGGAGGTCCGCAGAAACCTGGAGGCCCTGGCCCGCACCGGTGCACGCGCGGAGTACTTTGACGTAGACGTGCGGGACGACCATGCCTTCGACCTCTTCCTGGATACCTGCTATTCACGCTTCGGCAGGATCGACGGCGTAATCCACGGGGCAGGGATCATCGATGACAGGATGATCCTGGACAAGTCTCCCGACTCGTTCGACAACGTTTTCGACACCAAAGTGAACAGCGCCTTTACCCTCGCTCGCAAGCTCAGGCCCGAGACGCTGCGCTTTCTCGTCTTCTTTTCTTCGGTTGCCGGATGCTTCGGGAACGCAGGCCAGTGCGACTATGCCGCTGCCAACGAGGTCCTGAACAAGCTGGCCCTCTATCTGGACAGCAACTGGCCGGCCCGTGTGGTCTCGATCAACTGGGGTCCATGGGAAACCGGCATGGTCACCCCGGAACTGAAACGGCAATTTGCGAAAAGAGGGCTCACTCTCATTCACCCGGAGTTCGGAACGAAGAGGCTGACCGAAGAGCTCGCTTTCGGCTCGAAGGGAGAAGGAGAAGTGATCATCAGCGACATCGAAGGCTGGAGCGACGCGGAACGCTGAAGACCGACCCCCTTTTCGCAACAGAGGCATTCGAACGACACCACCGCCGGAGGCGGTTGTACAGCCTTTTTCACGGGAATGAGCATGAAATCAGAGAAGGAGCGGTCCGGAGAAATTGCCATCATCGGGATGGCCTGCATCTTTCCAGGGGCTCCTGACCTGAACGCCTACTGGCGGAACATCCTGAGGGGAGTTTGCGCCCTTTCGGAGGCCCGGACCGAACACTGGGACACCTCTCTGTATTACGACCCCGAGGCGACCGGAACGGACCGCGTCGTCTGCAAGGTCGGTGGTTTCCTGACCGAAGAGGAACGGAGATTCCAGCCCCTCGAGTACGGCGTGATGCCGCGAAGCGTGGAAGGCGGGGAACCGGACCACTTTCTTGCCTTGCGGGTCGCCTATGATGCGATGACCGACGCAGGCTGCCTGCAGGACGAGCGTACCCGGAGCCGCACCGCCCTCATCCTCGGCAAGGGCAACTACATCAATGCAGGGAACATGTCCCTGATTCAGCACGGATGGGTGGTGGAGCAGACCTTGAAGATCCTGAAGAAGCTCCATCCGGCCTATACGGACGAAATGCTCGAGGATGTGAAGAAGGAACTGAAGGCGAGCCTTCCTCCTTTTCATACCGAGGTCATCCCTTCCCTGATCCCGAATGTAATGACCGGAAGGATCGCGAACCGTCTCGACATCCAGGGCCCGAACTTCACGGTGGATGCAGCCTGCGCCTCTTCGCTGGTAGCGGTCGATCTTTCCTTGAGAGAGCTCGCGCGGGGCCGGTGCGACCTGGCCCTCGTGGGCGGAGTCCAGGGAGGCAACACACTCCTCTCCTATCTTCTCTTCTCGCCCCTGAAGGCATTGAGCACCTCCGGACAACTCCGCGCCTTCGACGCATCGGCAGACGGCACGATCCTCGGAGAAGGGATCGGACTCGTGGTGCTCAAGCGCAGGGAGGATGCGGAGCGGGATCGCGACCCCATCTACGCCCTGATCAAGGGCCTGGGCGTTTCGAGCGACGGGAAGGGGGCGGGCCTTCTCGCTCCCCGCAAGGAAGGGGCCCTTCTGGCCCTTCGTCGTGCCTACGAAGAGGCAGGTCTGGACCCGGCAACCGTGGAGTTGATGGAGGCTCACGGAACCGGCACTCGAGTGGGAGACGAGACCGAGATCCAGGCGATTCAAGAAACCTTCGGCCAGAGACCGGGCGTCTTCGCCCCCTGCGCTCTCGGATCGGTCAAGTCGATGGTGGGCCACCTGCTGCCGGCCGCGGGTGCGGCGGGACTCATCAAGGCTGCGCTGGCCCTGCACCACAGGGTGCTGCCCCCTACGCTCAACTGTGAATCACCGAACCCTTCCCTCGACCAGGAGAAGGGGTTCTTCTACGTGAACACCACGGCCCGCCCGTGGATTCACGGATCCGAGGCTTTTCCGCGAAGGGCCGGCGTAAGCGCCTTCGGCTTCGGGGGCATCAACGCCCACGTGATCCTGGAAGAATACCCGGAGCAGGAAGAGGCGAACAGGCCACACCTTCTCCAATGGGATTCCGAACTGATTCTGATCGAAGCTCCTGGGCGCCGGGAACTGGTCGAGGAGTGCGAGAAGCTCTCGGCATACCTACGGGAAGCCCCGGAGATCGACCTGCGGCACGTGGCCTTCACCCTCTCCCGACAGGCCTCTTTTGAGCGCTCCTGCCTCTCGCTGGTCGCCCACTCGCAGGAGGACCTCCAGGAGAAGCTGTCCCGGGCTCGGGAACGCCTGTCAGACCCGAAACGAAATCAGATCAAGGACCGAAAGGGCATCTATTTCTTCGATGCACCTCTTGACGAGAAGGGGCGTCTGGTCTTTCTCTTCCCCGGCGAGGGCGCACAATACCCGAACATGCTGGCCGATCTGTGCATGCACTTCCCCTCTGTGCGCAGGTGCTTCGACCGGGCGGACGCCTCCTTCCTGCGACAGGGAAGGTCTTACGTTCCCAGCGATGCCGTCTTCCCCAGAAAGACCTTTCGCGACCAGGACAGGGAGTCCGGGGAGAAGCTGCTGTGGCAGATCGACGTGGCCGTGGAAGCGGTCCTCACGGCGAACCAGGCCCTCTACGAGCTCCTGACCAGGCTCGGCATCGAGCCCGCCGTGATGCTCGGACACAGTTCGGGCGAGTACTCGACCATGCTCGCCTCCGGGATTCTGGAGGGAATCTCGGAAGATCTGGTGATCGAGACGAACCGGGTCATCGAGTCCATGGAGAAGAGCGGAAAGCTTCCGGAAGCGGTGATGATCGCCGCAGGCACGGACCGGTCTCTCGTGGAGAAGATCCTTGCAGAGAACGGCATCGGTCCGCTGTACATCGCCATGGACAACTGCCCGCACCAGGTCGTTCTCGTGGGCACCGAAGGTCCCGCGGAAAAGATGGTGGAAGTCCTGAAAGAGCACCGCGTCCTGTGCGAGCCCCTGTCCTTCCGGCGTGGCTACCACACGCCCTTGTTCGATCCCGTATCCGAACGATTGCGGGAGGTCTTTCAGAAGTATCCGATCTCGAAACCTCGCGTGCCCGCATGGTCTTGTACCTTGAAGGGACCCTACCCGGAAGATCTCGAAGCGGTCCGGAATCTCCTTGCAGATCACTGGACCGAGCCGGTGGCCTTCAGGGAAACGGTGGAAAAGCTTTACGAGGAAGGCTACAGAACCTTCGTGGAGGTCGGCCCCCGCGGAAATCTCACGGCCTTTGTGGAAGATATCCTGAGAGGCCGCCCCTATCTGGCCGTTCCGTCCAACCTGCCGCGGCGGCCCGGAATCGACCAGATCCACCATCTGCTCGCCATGCTGGCGGCTCAGAGGATTCCCCTGAATCTTCTCCCTCTGTACGATGCCAGAGGTGCCCGGGAGCTCACCTTCGACGCGGGAACAGACTGCGAGAACCTCGGCCTCCGCAAGGATCAGGGGTTGAGCCTTTCGCTGGGCCTGCCTCAGATGGACATCCAACCCACCGAGGCGCTGCGTGTGGATTCGACGGCCCGGCCATTCGAGGGCGTCGGAACCGAGGAGAAGGCGCCTGTGGGGTCAACGTGCTCGCATCCTTCCCTGCCCCCTATCCCCCGGGCTGAGGGTTCCTGGGAGATGCCGGGCATGCCGGAAGACGTCGAGAACCTGGGCGAGGGTCTTCGGGTTGAGGACAGCACGCTCGAGGGCTATTTCCGGAACATGGAGACCTTCCTCCATTTACAGAAGGATGTCATGGAGACGTACCTGAAGGGCCTCCCCGCCCGACCTGCGGACCCGGCGGCCGGCCTTGCCGGCGAGACGGGGACAGGCACGCCCCCCTGCGAGCCTCCGGTGGAGCACCTACCCTCGAACCGACCCGGTCCCACGAGTCTGCCCGACGTGTCTTCAGCCCCTCCAGGCCCCAGGCCCGATGGACACAAGGGAGCGCATGCAGGGGAGAAGTCGGGAAGTCCGGACCAGGTTGCAGAGCGGATCCTCGCTTTGGTCAGCAGGAAGACAGGATATCCCGTCGATATGCTGGACCCGGATCTGGACATGGAAGGGGAACTCGGCATCGACTCGATCAAGCGGGTCGAGATCCTCGGCATCTATCGGGATCAATACTGCGGAGACGAGGATCTGGATCTGGAGCAGGCCAACCAGCACAAGACCCTGGGCGCTCTGATCGAGCACCTGAACCGGATCTCGCCGGTATGGGCGGACGAGGCCCCCGCGCAAGGGCAGCAGCTCCCTTCCGACCCTTCAAGCGACTCCCTGCCTCTGATCGGGGAGATCCTTTCACAGGATCCGGACAGCCTTCGATGCCGTCGCACCTTTTCTTTCGCCGGGGACGCCTTTCTCAACGACCACGTCCTGTCAGGCCCTGTTTCCGTCCTGGACCCCCAGCGCACGGGACTGGCCGTGGTGCCTCTAACCCTGAGCATGGAGATGATGGCCGAGATCGCCTCTTTGCTGTCCCCGGGCAAGATCGTAGTCGGAATGCGCGATATCCGTGCCCACCGATGGATCCCGGTGAACGAAAAGGGGTTCACCGTCGACGTTGAAGCCAAGAGACGTGAACCTGCCGCAGGGGAGGAGCAGATCGAGGTGAAGATCCGGGAGGCCGCGGGCTCCCGTTCGGCCGGAGAGGGTCCGGACATCCCCATCATGACGGCTGTGGTTCGCCTCCACGATCACTACCCGTCCCCAACCGCGCGGGACATCTTGCGTCTCACAGGGGAGAGGCCTTCGAGATGGGATCCGGCCCGCCTGTATCCGGAGGGGATGTTCCACGGCCCCTCTTTCCGGGCGGTCAAGTCGGTGGACAGATGGGCAAAGGACGGCGCCACGGCCACGTTCGAAGTCCTGCCCTTCGGCCGACTCTTCCGGGAACGGCCGTCACCCGCCTTCACGATGGATCCCCTCGTCCTGGACGCGGCGGGGCAGCTGGTAGGCTTCTGGACCATGGAACACATGGACACAGGCTTCATCGTGTTCCCCTATCGATGCGACGAACTCAGCCTCTACGGCCCCCTCCAGGAGACCGGAACCCGGATCGCCTGCCAGGCGAGAATCGAACTCTTCGGCCACCTTCAGGTGCGATCCAACATCGATCTGCTCACACCGGAAGGAGGCCTCTGGATGTCCATCAAGGGCTGGGAAGACAAGCGGTTCGATCTTCCTGAGCCCTTCTACCGCTTCTGGAAGGACCCGATCCGTGAAGGCCTGAGTGAAGAATGGGAACCGCCCGGGGCGGCTTCGCCTCCTTCCCACTCTGTTACCGCCTGCTCGTTGGAGAATCCGCTGGGCAAGGCCGAAGGAATCTGGACGATGGTCTGGTCCCACATGGTCCTGAGGCCGGAGGAACGAGAGGAATTCGCCGGCATGAACGGAAACGAGATCGGGCAAGAGGAATGGCTCTTGGGCCGAACCGCCGCAAAGGACGCCTTCCGCAAGCTGGTAGAGAGGCAGTCGGGTGTCCGTCTGGGCCCCGGGGATGTCGTGTTGTCCCAAGACGCTTCCGGACAGCCTCGGATCGAAGGTCCCTGGCAACAACACCCACGGCTGCAGGGCCTGCGTCCGGCCCTGTCTGTGGCGCACACCAGCGAGAGGGGCCTTGCGGGGGCCGCAGCGGCAGACGGGCCGGGCTGCAAAATCGGCGTAGACCTTGCACGGGTGCCTGCCAACGAAGACGCCGGCACCATCCCCCATCTTTCGGAGGACGAGACGCGTCTCATCGAAGAGCAAGACCCATCGCAACAAACGGAGTGGAAGGTCCGGTTCGCGTGCGCCAGGCAGAGCCTGGCCAAGGCGCTCGGGGACGGCTCCGCGACCGACCCTCGATCCCTCGAGATCGTCGGTTGGGGCTCGCAGGAGGGAACGCTTCTGGTTGCCCCCTCGCGGCGGAAGGATCCGGGTTCCTCCGTCAACCCCTTGCAGCCGGTGACGGCGTACACGTTCCGAAAAGGGAAGTGGATTGTCGCCTGGACATGGATCGCGGCGCAGGAGATTCAGGATGTCGATGTTGTCCAAAGAACAACTCTTCAATGATCTCGTTGGACTCCTCAATTCCCTTGCCGAGGACTGGGAATACAGTGACCCAATCACCGGGGAAACCTATTTGATCGAACACCTCGGCTTCGAATCCATCGATATCGTCATTCTCTGCACCAACGTGGAAGAGCAGTATGGGCGTCCCCTGCCCTTTGCAGAGTTCCTGGCCGAGATCGGCCAGAGGGAGGTGAGGGACATTCGGATAGACGAACTCGTGGACTTTTTTCACCAACATCTTCAATGAGTCTCACACGGAATCCTCCCGCACGTCTGCGGCAACCAAGGAAAAGGAAGAAGCCCCGACCATGATGCCGGGCAGAGAGACACGGGAAGGGGCACGGGAGATCGAAACGTGGCTTTAGAACTGCTACTCGTCGGGTGGGACGGTGCCACCTTTTCCCTGTTGGACCCCCTCATGCGGAAAGGAATCATGCCGAACCTCGCCAAGGCGATCGGTCGCGGTGTTCGGTCCGATCTCCTTTCCATCATCCCTCCTCTTACACCGCCGGCCTGGACGTCCTTGGCCACGGGCCGCAGCCCCGGCCATCACGGCGTTTTCGACTTCTTCCAGAAGGAATCCGCCGACTCGCTCCACCTCCGGCTCGCCCTCTCCTCGAACATACGGGCCGAGACGCTCTGGACCCTGGCGAATCGTAAAGGCAAGAGAACCACGGTGCTGAACTTCCCGGTGACCTTTCCCCCGTCCCGGCTCCGGGGTTCGATGATCAGCGGGGGTTGGCTCACATGGAGGCAGTTCAAGCTCGCCTGCCACCCCCAGGAACTCTACGACGAGATCCGAAACCTGGAGGGCTTGGACCTGAAGGCACTCGTCCTGGACATGTCGCACGAGGAAAAGGCCGTGGAGGGCTGTTCTTCGGACGAGAAACTCGCCTTTGTGGAAAGCCATACGCAGCGGGAGCGATACTGGTTCAAGGTCCTGTCCCATCTGATGGACAAGGAACCCACCGAGATCGTAGCGATTCTGTTCGATGGAACGGACAAGATTCAGCATCTCTGCTGGCCCACCCTGTCCGCCTGGGCCGAGGAGGCGCAGGAATCTCCCGGCAACGACCCGATCCTCGCAGCCTGCCTGGAGTATTTCGGCGAGATCGACCGCACCCTGGGACGGCTCATGGATCGCATGGAACCGGAAACGCACCTCATGCTCGTCTCGGACCATGGATTCGGGGAGAGCCGTGACATCTTCTTCGTCAACCAATGGCTCAACGACAACGGTTACCTGTACTGGAAGGAAGACCAGAGCCCCGAGGCAACGGACGAAAGGAGCCTGGGCATGGCGAGAATCTCCCGGCACACCTTTGAGATGGACTGGGAGAGAACCAGGGCCTTCGCCGCCACGCCGTCGAGCAACGGCATCCATGTACTGCCGATCGGAAGCGGGGACGCCGGGGGCGTGAATGCCGAGGCGCAGAAGTCCCTCGTGGAGGAACTCGCCGCCAAGCTGGGAGAGGTCCTAAGCCCCACAACAGGAAGTCCGATGGTCGAGCGTGTGTGGAAACGGGAAGAGGCCTTCCCCGGCCCCTATGGGACCCTGGCCCCGGACCTTACCCTGTCCCTCTGGGACGGCGGCCTGGTCTCGATCCTCGCCTCGGACAATCCCGTTCTCCCTCGTCCTGCACCCGTTGGTGTGCACAGAGCCGAAGGCATCTTTGTCGGCCTCGGTCCCCGCTTCGTAAAGGGGCGGAAGCTCGACGGAATGTCGCTCCTCGATGTGGCGCCCACCGCTCTCCACTTGCTCGGTCTGCCCGTGCCCATCGAAATGGAGGGTCGCCCTCCCGTGAGCGCCTTTGAAGCCGGCTTCCGGAAGATCACCGAAAAGGCCCCCGGAGAGACGGATGTTCGACAGGAGCGCCCCTCCTCCGGATCGTCTTCGGAACAAGACGCGATTCTGACAGAAGAGGACGAACAGAAGATCGCGGAACGGCTGAAACAGCTCGGATACCTCGACTGAGGACAGGGGAGAAAGATCGAAGATGCCCAAGGTGGAGACCAACGGAACGAGAATACACTACCTGCAGGTGGGCCAGGGCCCGGATGTCCTCTTGCTGCACGGGCTGGGCGGGAACCTTGCGGTCTGGTTTCTCTATCTCGTGGACCAGATGAGGGATTCTTTCCGGCTGACCGCCGTCGATCTGCGAGGTCACGGCAAGAGCGATGTGCCGCCCACCGGCTACACCACGGCGGACATGGCCAAGGATCTCGCCGGATTGATGGATGCCCTCGACATGCCGAAGGCGCATCTCATCGGGCACAGCTTCGGTGCCGACATCGCACTGCATTTCACCGTCCTCTACCCGGAACGGACCGGCCGGCTCGTAGTCCTGGAGCCGGGAATCGCCGCGCTCCTGCAGCATCGAAAATCAGAGCAATGGGTCGGATGGGACTACTGGGTAAACAAACTGGCCGAGTTCGGCATTCACGTTCCCCAGGAGAAGAAGTACGACATCGACTACCTCCTTCGCCAGACCGTTCACATCCCGATTCATTTCGGTCCGGCCAAGGGGAGGCCGCGAAACCCGGAACCCCTGCTCAATCTTCTGGACACGACGACCATCGTGCGGGACTACGAAGACGTGGCCGGCATGACCCTCGACAGGATCGCACAGATCCGGAACCCGACGCTGGTCGTATACGGAAAGAATTCACACTTCCTGGTTACCTACGAGTACCTGAAAGAGCATCTCCAGAATTGCCAGACCGTTCTCATTCCGGAAGGCGAGCATTACGGCCCCCTGGAACAACCGGAGCTGCATGCGGAGCACCTGACGCAGTTCCTTCTTGCCGACACGGCACCGGACGCCCGAGAGACATCGCAACCGAAAGGGGAAAGCCTGCCCGAAGAGGGGTCCCATGGATAGCGTAATCGTCACAGGCAGCGGGACGGGCCTTGGAAAGGCGACATCCCTGCTCCTGGCAGAAAAGGGTTTCGCCGTCTATGCCACGGCACCCGACCCTTCCCAGATCCGGGAGATCGAAGAGACGGCCCGGCAGCACGGCCTTTCCAACCTGAGGGCCAGGCAGCTCGACATCACGGACGAGCAGAACATCGCGTCCGTGGTGGAAGCGGTGCACAACGAAACCGGCGGCCCCTTTGCCCTGGTCAACAACGCGGGCATCGGCCTGCGAGGGTTCTTCGAGGATCTGGCCGAAGAGGAAATCCAACGCCTCTTCGAGACGAACATCTTCGGCACCATGGCCGTGACCAGGGCCGTGCTGCCCTGCATGCGAGCGGCCCGCAGGGGCCGGATCGTCATCATCACCTCGATCGGCGGGAAGATCGCCTCCATGGGGATCAGCGCCTACTGTGCCACCAAGTTCGCACAGGAGGGATTCGGCGAATCCCTGTACCAGGAACTCCTCCCCTTCGGCATCAACGTGGTCCTCGTGGAACCGGCAATCACGAAGACGGAACGGTGGGACATTCACAGGGGAACGGCCCGGGGCGCTTCTCGTCCTGACAGCCCGTACCGCGCCTGGTTCGAGCGTGCGGAGGCACTGGCCGACAAGCTGGTGGCCACCACGCCTACCGAACCGGAGCATGTGGCACAGGCGGTGCACCGTAGTCTCGCAGAGAAACGGCCCCGGCTACGTTACATGGTCGGCAGGAGAGCGAGGCTGGTGTACGCTCTTCGGCGCTACCTGCCGGACACCCTTTTCGAAAGGGTCTACTTCGGTCAGGTCGTGCGGCACGTGACCCGCACGGGCTAGCCCGTGATCCGACGGACGATCATCTTGAAGTAGAGTTTGTCGAACACCTCACCGGGAACGGCCCGCCTCAGGGCCAGCAGCCACTTCGCCCGATCGCCCACCACGTAGCGGAATCGTGGCTTCCCTGCGGCCAGCGCCCTGTAAGCGGCCCTCGCAACGTCTTCGGTTGTGTTCGGGGAGGACTCCAGGAGGCGGCCCACCCATTTCCGCTGATTCTCGAACCATCCCCGGTACGGGCTGTCCGGGTCTGGGAACGTGGCGGCTCCCGCACGGTCTTCTTCCCAGATCTTCGTTCGAACGATCCCGGGTTCGATCATGGACACGGACACGCCGAAGGGCATGACCTCCTGGTACAGGGATTCGCCGAATCCCTCCAGGGCGAACTTGGTGGCACAATACGCAGAGCCGGCCGGACCCGCGATCCTGCCTCCTATGGAGCTCATGATGATGATCCGTCCCTGTCCCGCCCGGCGCATATGGGGGAGCACCTCCCGGGTCACCGCCATGGTGCCGAACACGTTGGTCCGGAACATCTTCCGGATTTCGCTCTGTGAGAGATCTTCAAAATAGCCGTGGATGGCGATCCCCGCGTTGTTCACCAGCCCGTAGATGCCGCCCCGCCGCCGCAGGACATCCTCCACGGCAGGCCGGATGGTCTCCGGCTTCTCCACGTCGAGCTCCAGGATCCGAAGCCGCACGCCGCGGGCCTCCGCCTCGGCTTCGAGAGCCTGCCTCCTGGCCCCATCCCGCATCGTGGCAAACACCTCGTATCCTTTCCCCGCCAGATAGACCGAAGTCTCCAGGCCTATGCCGCTCGAGGCGCCCGTAATGAGAACAGGTCGTCCCATCTTTCCACTCCTGCCGCTTGGTTCGTTCCTGGATTCGGCTTCCGGGGGGCGGGATATTCGCATGAAGGGGGAGGACCCCACCAACGGGCGGTGTCACGGCCGGACGTCATTACGACAGGAGATCGAAGCTCGCCTCCACGGCCTTTCCGTCTCGATGAAGGATCGTGACCTTGCCGTCCAGGCTGTCCAGTTGCCACGCCTTGAGTTTGTTCGAGGTGATGACACCTTCGACGACGACCTTGTCCCCTTCGACAGAGATCGTATCCACCCGGGCAATCCGCATGTCCGCCTCGAACCGGGCCTCGTGCCATTCCTTGATGGCTTCCCTTCCCTGGAAGACACTCGCCGCGAAGTTGACGGTTCCGTTCTCGTCGAAAAAATCGAGACAGCGGTCCAGATCCCTCTGATCAAAGGCTTTCAGATAGTCCTGCACCATCCGACTCAGCTGCCCTTCTTCCACTTCTAAACCTCCTCCTTCTCCTTTGGCATCCCTTCGGTCCGATTTCCCTTCAAGAATCCATCACGGCCTTCATACTGATCTCCTGTTCGATCAGAGGGTCCTTCTCCCTGCCCAGTGCCCGGAGACGCTCTGCAATCCATGCGTCCAGTTCGCTTTCCAGGGCGGAAGCGATCTCGGGACGCTCGTCGATGATGTTCTTCTCCTCCCCCGGATCGGCGACGAGATCGTACAACTCGCGTAGAGGGGTGCCGTAGTAGTCCGGTTTTCGGGCCACGATGAACTTGTGCTCTTTCGTACGGATGCACCACTTCGCCTGCAGGGTGCACTCGAGGCTGATCACACGCTCCCTTCCTCCCTCTTTCTCTTCCTGCGTCAGAAGATTCCAGAAACTCCTTCCCTCCATCACGCTCGGAATGGAAACCCCTGCCGCATCGAGCAGGGTCGGCGCCAGATCCTCCATCTGGAACAGATGGGGAAGTCGGACACGATCAGGAATGCGTTCCGGCCAGCGGAAGATCATGGGCAGTCGCGTGGTGCAGTCGTACAAGCCGTGATGCTCAAAGAAAATGCCGTGTTCGGTCATGCTCTCGCCGTGGTCGGACACGAGGGCAACCATCGTCCGATCGGAAAGCCCCAGCGAGTCCAGTTCGTCCAAGAGGGCTTCGATACCATCGTCCAGATGACGGATCTCCTGGTCATAAAGGGCGACCACGTACTCCGGATCCGTCACGACTCCCTGGCTCGTTCGCAGCCACGTGTCCCTGGCCAGCGTCCCCAGAGGGTGATTCCACCACTCGTCCAATAAATGGTTGTCCGGATCCGTGGGATTGCCGCTGTAGAAAAGCTGTCGGTAGCGCTCGGGCGGCAGATAGGGAGAGTGGGGATCCCAGTAATGAAGGAACATGAAGAAAGGCTCGTCCGCGTGATGCCTCATCCAGGGGATTGCACGGCTGTTGAGTTCCTCGCACGTAATGCCGAGACTGAGCACACGGTGCAGGCTGGAATCGACGTAGAACTCGAATCCTCGGCCGAACCATTGCCGCTCCCGCATCAGATTGTCGAAGGCAGCGGTGGTATACCCCGCCTTCAACAGGATCTCCGCCAGCCAGGGGCGTGTCGAGGCAAGCTCGGTGCTTCCGCTCTGTGCAACGACCTCATGGGTCATCGCATGGAGCCCCGTAGACAGGGTGGTGTAGGATGGATGGGTCGGAATGGCGGAAGCAAACATCCCTTCGCAGAGCACCCCCTCTCTTGCAAGTGCATCCATGCGCGGACTGGTGGGCCGATGATATCCATAGCATCCGAGATGATCCGCCCGGAGGGTATCAATCGTGATCAACAGTATGTTCGGCCTTTCCGGCATGGTACAGCTCTCATTCTCCTTTGTAGCAGGTTGCCAGCAGATAGGAGGCCCTATCGACCCGATCCGTCTTGAAGGAAAAGTTTTCCGCGTCGATTCGCCCGAACCAACCGGGATCGCTCGAGTTCGTGTCCGCGCGGTCGCCCCGGAAGTAGAGGGGTGCCAGACGATTCAGCAATCGACGGTAAAGACCCCACTTCAGGTACACGCGCGTCGACTCCACGAACAGAAACTCCCGAAATCTTCTTCGGCAGAACTGCCCTGCGCATTCGACACGCGGAAAGTGCCGGCCGAGGACTCTGAGAAACCCGGCGAGATCATAATCTCTTTGGTGGAAGGGGTTCGGCACCGAGCACAGTCGAGAGGCCTTGTTCGGTGTGGAGACGAAGAACTTCCCCTCGGGCCTGAGCACGCGTCGCACTTCCGAAAGAAAGGGGTCGGCCGGCTCGAAGTGCTCGATCACTTCGAAGGAACAGACCACGTCGAAGGAATTGTCCCGGAAACCAAGCTGCCGGCAATCTTGGGCCAGGAACGCCAGGTTCTCTCTGACATACGTTTCGCCGGCGTGGCGAATATCCTCTTGGGAGCAATCGATCCCGATCACCTTCCTTGCATACTGTGCGACATGGTAGCTGCCGTAGCCCTCACCGCAACCGGCATCCAGTACCGTCGCGCCGCGGACCTGTTCTTCAATGTACCGGTAGCGGGCCGCATGGGCCCACATGAGATAGATGGGCGTCTTTCCGGGAACGACACGCTCGCCATCGAATGCGAGGCCCACGACCATGTTATGATATCCCCACGACTGTATGTGCCATCGCTCAAATGGAACACAAACCTGCGGAGAGACGAGGGCCCCGATCCTGTTCCGATTTGTTCCTTAGACGACAAGATCATAGCACACCGGCCGGTTTCAGAACACCCACTCCGACCAAGTGGATTCTTTTTTCCAGTTTTCCCAGCAGGATCTCCAGATCCTCTGCGCCCAGAGGATCCAGCAACTCTCCGCCCTTCCACTCGTTTTCCCCGACCGCCTTGCGGAGGCCATGGACCAGGGATCTCGCCTCCTCCGCCTCGTCCGAGATCATTGCGGCATGGGCTTCTCCCAGGGAATCGGACACGTACCGCTCGGCCGCCGGCCCGGAAAACCTGCCGGCAGCCGCCATTTCATCGATCGAGGAGAACAGGGAACGGAAGGTCACCAGGATACCCAGAGGCGGCGTACTCACGAAATTCGACTTCCCGGACACGTCGCCCAGCTCGTCTTCGGCTCGGAGATAGTAGATATACTCTTGCTCTTCATCTGCAACCGTATCGATGAAAAACGGCTCCTCCGTGACGCCGACGACCCGCTCGGAATGTTCCCGGTTTCTTTCACCCGACGTGCGTTGGAACCTGTAGACACGATAAACCGATGCCTCAGGAGCCCCTTCCCAGGACAGAACCGTTCCCTGGCCGGTGATTTCCACCTCGAGGCGCCTGGGCGGCCGCAGGGGCAGCGGTTCTGCTTCTCCCAGGGACCAGGTCTTCGGAATGCCCTTCCAGATCTGGAGGCCGTAGAAATAGTTTGCCGTGCCGAGGAACAGGCCATGGGAGGTGCTCTGGAAGGATCGAATGCCGAAATTGAACTTGTCCTGGAAGCCCTGGCGGTCGACCTCTGTGAAGTAGACGCCGTCCTCGGTAACGTAGAAGTCGAAACCCATTTCTCCCTTCATGTATTCGCCGGGCCAGGTATCCCTGTAGGTGGTGCTGATGTCGAACGTTCCGAGATAGAGCCGCTCCTCAAAGATCTCCATGCGCCACATGTGGGCGTTCATGGGCCAGGAAAAACCGGGGCCGAGTCCTGTTAGCGGCAGCTTTCCCTCTCCCTCGGGAAGGCGGGCACGACCCTGGACGACCTCCCAACTGTCGTCGGGGTTCACGCGAAACACCTCCGCCCCGTGCCAGGACTTCAGGCCGTTCCCACCCACATACAGCCTACCTTTGAACACCTTCATGCTCAGGGCTGACTTGTTGGGAAAGATCCCCCGGTCGCCCCCATGGTCGATGATCAGCTCGAACGTATAAGGCGGATCTCCCGAGGCATCCGTCTTGAGAACCCGGAAGCCCTGGTTCGACTCGTCCGTAGCCACGTACAGGTAACCGTTGAAGACCGCCATCTCGAAGACGGAAACTTCTTCAGGCGAGACGGTTCGATAGCTGTCATTGCCGCGTTCCGGATACTCCGACTCGATCAGCAGCCCGGGGCCGAGGATCCCGCCTGCGATCACGTACAGCCGCCCCTTGTAAGTGGCCATCCCCCGGAAGCTCGTGTTCTCCAGTTCGCCCAGGAACGTGCCCGGGTCCTGGGGAACCGGTGCGAAGTGAACACCATCGGTAGAACGAAGGATCCTCCCCCCCGGTGCGCCGTCGTAGAGGAAACGGGGACTGACCGAAGAGGCGTACAGGGTATCTTCGTGAATGTGCATGTTTCGGAACCCCATCTCGCGGGATGTGTTCTTTTCCGGAGCCTGGGGGATAGGGACATCCCTGGGGGACCGGAAGACACGGTTCCACTCGTCCGTTTCCGGTTCCCAGCGCCAGATCTCGGCCTGCAGAGGCAAATCGTTCCAGTCCGGCTCGCACTCGATATCCGGGTCTTCGGGAGGATAGACCACGAAGGGTGCATAAACCCTTGCGATGGCAGCCTTCTCGATGCAATTGTAGGCCCGGTTCGTGCCGACCACGAGCCCCCCCTGGAACCACTCCATGGACCACGCCCAGGAGTTCTGCCGGTCCCCGAAACCCTGGGGGGCTACGGGCACGAAATCCTCTCTCGTCAGAGCCCGGGTTTCCTCTTCCTCCTCCGGTTCTTCGCTCTCGCGAGGGATCCCGATCGGTTCACCGCTGCTGCAGCCGAGCAAGGCGAAGCTGATTCCAAAGGCAATGCAGAGGAGTGTTCGAATCCAAAGCCTTCCCGTTCTCATCCTGCTCCCATGGCGATGTGGATTCGTCGCAATTGGATAACGTAACATATTTCATAACGTGGAGAGGGTCAACCCTGGCACGCGTCCCGTTTCGGATCCTATCGGCGATGTTTTCCTCTCTCGTGAGAACACGCCTGCCGTGTCAACCTTGACGCCGTGAGGTATGCAATGACATAATCTACTTTAGACCCTTGGGAGCCTTCCATTGTTCCTTCGCGCGCCTGTTTCCTCACGGCAGATACACGAGGGTAGAAGGCGTACATGCGTGCGAGCCCTGTCCAGTGTGTCTAGGGGGCGCGCTGATCAGGTGATCTCGTGGCAAGATTCCTCATCACCGTGTGGCCCTTCTCCGGTCATGTCCATCCCAATCTAGCCATCGCCCACGCCCTTCGCGGCCGCGGGCACGAAGTCGCTTTCTTCTCCGGCGCCGAGGCCGGCCCTCTGCTCGAAGAGGAGGGGTTTCCCTGGTTCCCTTTCCGATCCATTGATCAGAGGATTGTGGACCGTATCGTCCTGTCCACGGAAGGCATCCTTTCTCGGCCGCGAAACCGGCTTGCGTTGAAGAATATGTTTCGGGAATGGCTGCTTGGCACCGTGGAGACCCAGGTAACAGACCTCGAGCAGGTTCTCGATGGATGGGCCGCAGATGCCATTGTATGTGACCCGACCATGTGGGGCCCCTTCCTGGTCCTCCACGAGAAGCGGCACATCCCGGTGGCGGTCTTCTCGCTGATCCCCGCCTGTCATCTATCCGGTCCCGACGGCCCGATTCTCGGATTTCCCTTGCCGCGTCCCCGCAACGCGCTCGGACGTCTGCGGGCGAGGCTGCTGCGTGCCCTGGTGGCGATCTTTTCCGGAGACGTCAGGCGCGAAGCGAGCAAGATCAGGAGAAGGCACGGACTTGCCCCCTTGCCCTGTTCGGTGACCGACTACGGGGGCAGGATGCCCCTCTACATGGTTCCGGGCAGCCCTGATTTCGACTACAACCGGGACGACCTGCCATCGTCGGTTCATTACGTGGGGCCCTGTCTCTGGACGAAAACCACTTCAGACACCCTGCCCGACTGGATCTACAGACTCCCGCAAGACCAGCCGGTCGTTTACGTGAGCGAGGGAACGATCAACCTGAAGCCGCGAGTTCTCCGTGCGGCTGCCCAGGGCCTTGCCCACCTTCCGATCCAAGTGATCCTCACGACGGGTCCGCACCGGGATCCCGAGTCCCTGGATCTGGGTCCCAGGCCGTTGGCAACGAATATCCATGTCGAACAGTGGGTGCCTCTGAACGAGCTCCTCCCACGCCTCGACGCGATGGTGACCATCGGCGGGCCGAGCACCCTGCTCCCGGCGCTCCTCGAGGAGATACCTGTGGTGGTCGTTCCTTATGACTGGGATCACCCGGAGACCGCCTGGCGCATCCAGGAAAGCGGGGCCGGCCTGAGGCTGGCGCCGGCGGACTGTACACCGAAGGCAATGCGAAAGGTGGTGCGGAGAGTGTTGACAGAGCCGACCTTCAAACAGAACGTCAAACGGCTGGCCGAGAGTCTTCGGCGTCCCGGAGGCGCTCCTTATGCAGCCCGCCTGTTAGAGAGGTTGGTCTCCGGGTAGAAAGCACCCGCGCGCTGCTCCAAGAAGGCAGTGTGGAGGGGAGCGGACGCTTAGAAGGAGATGGGTTGTCAAGATTCCTGCTGGCTGTCTGGCCCTACTCGGGCCACATACATCCCAACCTGGCATTGGCCACCGCCCTCAGAGACCGGGGTCACGAGGTTGCCTTCTTCACGGGAGCCGTCGCGAGGCCGACTGTCGAGAGAGAGGGCTTCGCGTGCTTCCCTTTCCGGCAGGTCGCCCTTCGGATTCGGGATCTCCTCGGTTCCCCGATGAACGCACCAGGGAAGGAGGGCGATTCAGAGCATCTGTACGGCGGGATCTCCCAGCAGTACACCCCTCCCATCGGCCAGGGACCTTTCGTGCGTGCAAGGCGGACGAAGGCGATGTACCGGGAGTGGCTCCTGGGGTCGATCCCGCAACAAATAACAGACCTGGAGTCGATCTTCGTCACCTGGAAGCCGGACGCGCTCGTTTGCGACCCCTTCATGTGGGGACCGATCCTGGTGCTCAGGGAGCGAAGGCCGACCCCTGTCGTCGTATTTTCCTTCTTCGCAGGCTGTCTCATCCCCGGCTCGGAAATTCCTCCCTTCGGGTGGGGGCTCCCCCCTCCGAGAGACTGGAAGACGACCTGCGTATCCAGGCTTGCCGGGGCCGTAACCCGTCTGTTCTCGCTCACCATTCGGCGGCAGGCGAACCGAATTCGCGGCAGTTACGGCTTGGGACCCGTGCGCGAACCGGTTCTTAGCTTCGCCGCTGAGGCGCCCTTGTACCTGGTGGCAAGTGTTCCCGAACTGGACTACAATCGCCGCGATCTCCCCTCTTCCGTACGCTACGTGGGGCCTTGCCTCTGGGATCGGGCAAACACGGAATCCGCGCCCGCCTGGTTGCGTGACTTGTCTGTGGACCGTCCTCTCGTCTATGTTACGGAAGGAACGGCTCACGTACAGGAACCCATCCTGCTCAAGGCGGCGGTCAAGGCCCTGGCGGACCTGCCCGTGCAGGTCGTCATGACCACCGGCAAGAACCGTGATCCGTCTGGAATGGGCCTGGGGGCGCTCCCCGGGAACATGCGCGTGGAAAGATGGATTCCCCAGAGCGCTTTGCTCCCCCACGCGAGCGTTGTCCTGAATCAGGGGGGAAGTGGCACGGCACTTGCAGTTTTGCAGGAGGGTCTGCCCCAGATTCTCGTGCCGGTCTGGTGGGACCAGTTCGAGAACGCGAGGCGGGTCGTCGAGTCGGGTGCAGGACTCCTCCTGCGGGCCGGGCACTGCACACCTGAGAGCCTGCGAAAGACGACCGAGCGGGTTCTCGAAGAGCCTGGGCTTCGTGACAAGGCAAGGTCCCTGGCTGCGGCCCTTGCACGGTACGGAGGGGCAGAGGAAGCTGCCGACCTGATTGTCAACCTCGAGAGCGGGAAGGGTACATGAGCACCTTTTGGCAAGGCAGGCGCGTCCTAGTAACAGGCGGGTCCGGATTCATCGGGTCCCATGTGGTGGAGTTGCTGGTATCCCTGGGAGCAGAGGTGACGGCCACGGATTTCGAGACGCCGGGAAGTCCGGGCCTCGAGAATTTACGGAGCGCCAGCGACAGGATAGCGACCGTTCAAGTCGATTTGACGCGGCCGGACGCGTGCGTCGCCATCTGCGAGGAAAAGGACGTGGTCATAAACGCAGCCCATCTGGACGGGAGTGTGGCCTTCAAGCGGACCAGGCCCGCTTTCATCTACCAGCAGAACATGAGGATAACGCTGAACATGCTGGAGGCAGCCTGCAACAACGAGGTGGACCGCTTCCTGGTCATGAGCTCGGCCGAGGTCTATCCGCCCGAAGCGGACAGCCCGACGCCGGAGTCGGAGGGGCTCATGGGCCTTCCCGACCCGGTTACCGACGGCTACGCCTGGTCGAAGCGGGGATCCGAGCTCGCCGGGACCTTCTTTGCCCGCGAATACGGGCTCAAGGTGGCCATCGCGCGGCCAAGCAATGTCTATGGCCCGCGGGATTATCTCGATCCGAAACGGGGCCGCGTGATCCCCATGTTCATCAGGAGGATTCTGGAAGACGAACCGTCGCTTCAGATCTGGGGAACGGGGGAACAGGTCAGAACCTTCCTGTACGTGAAAGACCTGGCCCGGGGCCTGCTGGAATTGGTCGAGAAGCACCCCGAGTGCGACCCTGTCAACCTGTGCGGAACCGAAGAGATCACGATCCGGGGTCTGGCAGAGCTGATCGTGCGCATGTCGGGCAGAGAAGCGCAGATCTCCTGCGATCCGGAGAAGCCGGGCGGCCCGGAACGCAGAACCTGCAATGCCGACAAGGCGAGCCGAATCCTCGGCTTCGCGCCCTCGGTGCCGCTCGAGCAGGGGCTCGTGGAAACGATCGCTTATTTCCGGGAGAAGATTGCATGTCTCTGAAGGACAGGATTACACAAGCGGCATCGATCAACAGACGACTCTTCCTTCAATGGACGGCTGCCGGGATCGCCTCGATCGCAACGGGCATACGCGGCGTGGGTGCGTCGCAGTACCGAGTAGGAATCGGGAGTTCCACGGAGCCCTACGAGGCTACCCTTCGTGCCGTGCAGTCTACGGAAGAGTGGCCTGCGGGAAGCATCAGGGACAAGACGGTGGTGATCAAGCCGAACCTCGTTCTTCCCAAGACGGCGGACACAGGCACAACGACCGATCCGGAGGTGGCAAGAGCGCTCGTCGATCTCGCGTTCGATGCCGGTGCCCATCAAGTCCTGATTGCGGAAAACGGGTCGAGTGGAGCCAACTTTTCTGCTTGCGGATACGACATTTTCGACGGGTACCGCCCGAGCGTTTCGCTGGTCGACCTGAGCCGGGAACCTTTGACCATGGTCCCGGTCCCGCACGGACTCGCCTACAAGTGGTTGTACGTTCCTGCCCTCCTCCTCGAAGAAGACATCGTTTTCATCAGTGCGGCCAAGCTCAAGACCCACTCCCATACATACGCAAGCCTGGCGGCCAAGAACCTGATCGGTCTTCTTCCCATCCACAAGTACAATGAACCTCTCCTCAACTGGTGCGGAGCCATACACCAACGGGGCGTGGACCAGACCATCGTCGACCTGGGACGGATCCGGCCCATCGACTACGCGGTCGTGGACGGTGTGTGGGGAATGGAGGGCGAGGGTCCCGGCAACGGCGACCCGGTGAAGATGGATTTGGTCGTCGCGGGCCGAAACGCAGTCGCCGTGGACAGGGTCTGCCTGTCCGCGATCGATCTTCCGCAGGCCGGCGTGCGGCACCTCGACTACGGAACCCGGAACGGATTCGGCCCAGGCGATCTGAACGCGATCGAGGTCGTGGGAGACCCGTTCACGACACGCCTCTTCACCTTGCCGCGCAACCTCCCCCCTCTCACGGAGTATCCGAGGGCTCTCCCTTGGGTCTTCGATCCCGCCGCAGGCCAGGCGGCCTGGATCATCCACGGCATCTACCTCCCCTGCAAGAGACGCGTCGAGATCGTCCACACCTCCGAAACCTCCCCCTCGGTCACCCACGTCCGAACGCTCAGCGACTGGCAGGATCGCGCAGCAGGCTTCGAATGGCTGGTGTGGGACGGCAAGGACGACCAGGGCAGCGTCGTGCCCGCGGGCACTTACAACATAAGACAGCTGGCAAAATACGCAGAAGGGGGCACAACGGCTTTCTCCACGGGCTGGGTCTGGGTTGATGCGCTCTGACGAACATCACGCGGGAGCCGGTGAGGCGGAAGGGTCCTCTGCGCAGGCGCCCCCCCCGCTGAGCATCTGGACGAAGTCCCTCTACGGAATCGGCCTCATTCCGAATTCGATAAAGGCGATCATATTCGGGATCTTCTCGCTCTATTTCTATACCACGGTCATGGGCCTGCCGGGGACCCTCGTGGGGATTGCCATGGCCGTCGGGCTCGTCTGGGACGCGGTGATCGATCCCGTCATCGGGACCGCCTCCGACCGATCCCGGGGGCGGCTCGGAAAACGCCACGGCCTGATGCTTTTCGGCGCGGCAGGCATGGGCGTCTCCTTCTGGGCCTATTTCAGCCCCCCCGAAGACCTCTCTGTACCTTTGCTCTTCACCTGGCTGCTGATTACCAATCTTCTGATCCGCACCCTGACCTCCATCTATTCGATTCCCTATTACGCGCTGGGAGCGGAGTTGAGCGATGATTACCACGAACGGACGTCCATTACGGCCTTTCGAGGCGGGCTGACCCTGCTGGGCACCATGGCCAC
This sequence comes from uncultured Thermodesulfobacteriota bacterium, assembly GCA_964479535.1. Lineage (GTDB taxonomy): Bacteria > Desulfobacterota > DSWW01 > DSWW01 > DSWW01 > S015-6. Next base: position 137,013 of record CAYZMM010000002.1, on the reverse strand, counting down.
GGCGGTCCTCTGTTTCGCACTCTTCTTTCCGGACGCAGCCCCGGGGGAGGATCCCAAGCTGAATGCAAACGCCTACTGGGCCATGGGACTGTTCTCAGGGCTTGCCATGTCCCTCGTCGCTCTCGTGAGCACCCTGGGCACCCTGTCCCATCGCCAGCACTCTGCCTCGAACCAGCGAGGGCATCCAGGGGCTTCGACCCGCGGCTTTCTGGCAGACCTGTTGCTTGCCCTCAAGAACAGGGGTTTTCGGGCGGTCTTCCTCTCCTACTCCGTCTTCTTTCTCGGGACCGTCCTCAACGCAACCCTTGCGATTCATTTCCTGACTTACTACGTGAAGATCACGTCGAGCAAGGCCTTTAGCTTCTTTCATCTGTCCTTCTACGTCGGTGCGCTGACGGGCGTGGTTTTCTGGATGCGGGCATCCCGCTCCGTGGAAAAGAGAAGGTTGTACTTCATCGGAACCCTGACAACGGCTCTCGTCATGGCGAGCGCCTTTCTCTTCCTCGGAGAGGGCCGCCTTTTCGGCACAGCCAATCTTCCCCCGCTGCTCGTGGGACACGGCCTCGCAGGATTCTTCGCGAGCGTGCTTTGGATCATCCCGGCTTCCATGATCGCGGATATTGCCGACGAGGACGAGTTGGCCAATGGAGAACGGAGGGAGGGCGTCTTCTTCGGGCTCTTCAACTTCGGTGAACAGATGGCTGCGGCCGGCTCACTGCTCCTTGCAGGGGTTCTGATCGACCGGTTCGCCGGTCTGGTCCCCGGCCGAACAGAACAATCGGCAGAAACGATCGTGCGGATCGGCATGCTTTACGGACTTCTGCCGTGCGTGTTGCTCGCCCTGGCCGCCCTCATCGTTCTCGGGTACTCTCTCGATCAGCACGAGGTCCGGAACATCCAGTCACGGTTGACTCGGAACCGGCAGATCGGGAATGATCTCTGTGACGGCTCTTCCGATGGATGAAGCAAGCCCCGCCACCAGATCGGCTATCCGGCAGCGCACGCTCTTGCACGAGGGAAGACGAATTTGAAAGTACTGCTCATTTCGCTGGGGAAACGGGTCGACCCGATCGGTGTGAAGTCCCTTCACTACTACCTGCTCGCGAACAACCTGGAATCCCTTCTCCTCTGTCTCCCGAGGAACCTGCCGGGCGATACGCACGGCATGGGACAGGTGAGATCTTTCGTGGCCGAGCATTCCCCGGACCTGATCGGGCTCAGCCTCATGTCTCCCATGTTCCACGAGGCACGTGATCTCACGCTACATCTGAAAGAGGCTTTTCCAGACATCCCGGTGGTGTGGGGAGGAATTCACCCTTCCATTGCTCCCGAGAAGTCCCTCGAATTCGCGGATTACGTGTGCGTCGGCGAAGGAGAGAAGACCTTGAAGGCCCTTGCGGAAGCGATCGGGTCGGACAGCCCCTTGACCGGTGTTCCCAACCTGGTTTACAGGGAAAATGGGCAGATAATGCGAAACCCTTCCGGGGCCCTGATCCAGCTCGACGACCTGCCTACCACCGACCACATCGCACAGCACGGTTTCGTCTTGCACCGTGGCCGCATCGTGCCCATTTGCCGGGCGACGTTGAAGATGCATTCCGCCTTTGGCGGAGTCTCCTATGACATCATGACGTCCCGAGGATGCCCCTTTGCCTGCACGTATTGCTGCAACGACTTCCTCTCCCGCCTCCACGGCTCCAGGAAAGTCAGACGAAGGAGCACGGACCACATCCTTGCTGAACTCGAGAGAGCCGTTCACGACAACCCTGAAATCAGGCAGATCACCTTTCAGGACGAATGCTTCCTGGCATGCGGCAAGGAGTACCTGGAAACGTTTTGTGAAAGCTATCGAGCCAGGGTCGCCATGCCTTTTCTGGTCAGAGCGATTCCTTCCTTTCTCACGCGCAAGCGAATGGAGGCCCTGAAATCCGCGGGACTGGCCTGGATCAATTTGGGCCTTCAGTCCGGGAGCGACCGGGTCTGCAAGGAAGTCTACAAGCGACCCTCCCTGAAGAAAGACTCCCTGGCTGCGGCCAGACTCATCCACGAGTTTCGGGTGCCGGCATACTACGACGTCATCCTGGACAACCCCTTCGAAACACCGGAAGAAGCCCTGGCAACCGCGGAAATCCTGATCGAGATGCCGAGACCCTTCTACGTGCAGTTCTTCTCGTTGACCTTCTACGAGGGGTCTGAGATCTACCAGAGGGTAAGAAGGGAGACGCCGGAACTCCTCGAGGAGGGCGCCGGCACGGATAAGGATTTCCGGGACTACCGGACATCGGTCATCAACGAGATGACGCGGATGTCCCCCTATTTGTATCCGGCCTACATGAAGTGGATCCTTTCCCTCTACAAGAGGAATCCCGGGGCTCTCGTGTACAAGGCGAATCTCTTCGTAGCGAGGCTGTTCTCCGCCCTGGTCATGGAGCCCCTCACGTATTTTCGCCTTCTGAGGCTGTCCAAAGGTGGAAGGTACCTGGAAACGTTCAGGCTCCTGGCAAAGTTTCTGAAGGAAGGCGTCTTCTGGGAAGAGTATGTGAAACAGTTCAGAGACAAGATCACCAGGTCACGGAATAAGCCTTAGTCGCTTTTTCGTTCTCCATTTCGAGAATCACGGGAGACATTTTGGACTTCGACATCTCTTTCGGAGCCTCCCGCAGCCTCTTCTCGCTCCTGCTGGCCCTCTTCGCCTGCACGCTCGGAATCGGCATCATCGTTCCCATCCTGCCCCTGTATGCGGAGACGCTGGGAGCATCCGGCATCTGGATCGGGCTCGTCTTCTCCGGGTTTGCAATCGCCCAGATGCCGCTTCTTCCGGCAGTCGGAATCCTGTCCGACCGAACAGGGCGGAAGGCCTGCATCGTCACGGGACTCCTGCTCTACGCCCTGGTCTCCCCCGGCCTGGCCCTGGCGAAGAGCCCGGAGATGCTGACCCTGGTCCGATGCGGGCAGGGCGTCGCTGCCGCCATGATCATCCCGATCGCACAGGCATATGTGGGGGAGATCTCACCCAAGGACGGCGAAGGAACCTATATGGGGCTCTTTTCCTTCGTCCTGTTCGCAGGTTTCGGCCTGGGCCCCCTGCTGGGCGGGGTACTGCTGGACCTCTACGGGGTCGCCACGCCCATCTACGTTCTGAGCGGCCTGAACTTCGTCGCCTTTCTCACTGCAGGACTGCTCCTGCCGGACCTTCCGGCAAGAAGTGCGACAGAGGCCCCGAACAGAAGGACCACCCTGCCCGCTGTCTTGAAAAACCGCACGGTGAGAGCCCTGCTGGTCTTCCGTGTTTCCGCGGCCTTCGGCCGGGGAGGCATCATCGCCTTCCTGCCCATCTTCGCTCATCACGGCTTGAAGCTCTCCAGCAGCCAGATCGGTCTGGTCATATCCGGCAACATCCTGCTCTCCTCTCTCCTGATGATGCCTTTCGGCATCCTGGCCGACCGGGTCAACCGGAGGATGCTCGTCATCACGGGCGGTTTCCTGCTGGTCGGCCTGGTCGTGTTTCTCCCACTTGTCGAGACCTTCACCCACCTGCTCCTCCTAAGCCTGCTCTACGGGGCGCTGGGCGCAATGGTCCTGCCCGCCGCTTCCGCAATCGTTGTGGCACAGGGGAAGACCCACGGAATGGGAACGGCCATGGGCTTCTTCACCATGGCCATGAGTTTCGGCATCGCCATCGGCCCGCCCATAACGGGCTGGGTCGTGGACGTGTGGGGGCTCACTCCCGCCTTCTTCTTCCTCGGTGCGGTGGGCCTCTGCGGGGTGGCCTTCTTTGCTTTGAGTCGATAGAGACGTTGCCCGGGGCTCAGGCATGGGAGAATTCATGATGCCGTCGAATGACAGGAGGAGACGAAATCACTCGAGGGTGAACTCCCAGAGGCGGGTACCCACGAACTTGATCTTTTCGGTCAATTCGGTGACTTCAACGAGGATCTTCTTGCCGTCGTGACTCCACCACCCTTTCGTGACGATATGCCTGCCAGGCGATGACTCGGGGTGCCCCTTGCCGTTGAAGTGACTGACTTGAACCTTGTTGCTTCCGTCTGCGTCCATCACATAGAGCTCCGCCTTCAAGCTGTACTTCTTCTTGGACGTATCCCAGTTGCAGCATTCCGAGGACATGAACATGATCTTCTTGCCGTCCGGGGAGAAGCTGCCGAACTCCTCCCAGGCCCAATCCGTGTCCGTCAGCGCGGTGAGCTTTTCTGTCTGCACATCCAGCAGCCAGAGGTCCATCTTGTGCGGACTGTCCCGGTTGATGTCCGCAGCGAACATGAGCTTTCGGCCGTCGGGCGACCAGTCCTGAGGCTCGTAAAAATTTCCGTTGCCGGGCCGGCTGGATTCGATGCTTTCGAGGCGTACCTGGTCCCCTTCCATCACGAGGTCTGCGATGTTCAGTTGCCAGTACCCCCACGGATTGCCTCCCTTGACGATCCTTCCCCGCTTGTACCAGAACTGTGCTTTCGGATCGCTCTTGTAGAGTTGGCCCCATGCAACCTTCTTTCCATCCGGGGAGATCTGAGGGAGCAAGACGCCGTATCTGTCCTCTTTTCCATGGGGGTAGTCGGTCAGCTGCCACCACTTATCCGCGCTGGTGGTCGTCATCCAGAGGTTGTTGAACCAGCCTGCCCCCGGACCTCCGAGCTTTCCCTGGTACGGATGCTTCTCCATCTCCACCTGGAGAATCATGTGTTGCCCATCCGGGTGCATCCCCGGCGATCCCTTGTGCAACCCAACAGCCGGCTTGTTCGGGCCGGCATCACAGGTGAGACATTTCTTTTTGTCGCCGCCAAGGGGCCGACGGTATACCTGGAAGACCTTGTTCTCGTCAGGTTTGGCATAGACCACCAGAGTCGGATTCGCCCCGGTCAATGCGAATCCGCCGGACATGGGAAACAGAGAGCGTACCTTCTCGACCCTGGGTGCGGACTCACGGCTCCTCTCCTGATATCTCCTCTGAATGGGCTGTGCTTGTGCCTCTCCGCTCTCTCCACTCGAATGGGTGGTCTGCACGCAGGCACACATCCAACTCAATGCCCATGCGGCGAGCATGAGCAACCGCCGACGATTCCTCGTCCTTAACGTCATCCGCTGTGCCCTTCCCTCCACATTGACTCGAAGGTGAATTGCAGCAGAACGAATATAGGCAATGAGTTCTTGGGCGTCAAGCAGGACCAGAACCGGGTCGTTCCAGTTGTCTTTTTCGTCTCTTTCTGGTTATTTGGTACCTCGTCAGACGACCGATCGAAGAGGGACTCGAATCCATGCCGTACCGGAACGTGAACGGCCTGCGCATGCACTACCGGATCGTCGGGGACGGACCTCCTCTGGTGCTCATCATGGGGCTGTCCGGAGACCTGACCTGGTGGGAGCCTCTCGTCCGGGAGCTGGAGGATTCCTTTCGGCTCGTCCTGTTCGACAATCGCGGGGCCGGCCTCACGGAGAAGCCGGACGAGAAGTACACGATCCCCATGTTCGCTGCAGACACGGTCGGCCTGATGACGGCCCTGGACATCCCGAAGGCGCACATCTTCGGCGTTTCCATGGGCGGCATGATCGCCCAGGAGATCGTCCTCGGCCACCCGGACCGGGTGGACCGCCTCGTGCTCGGATGCACCCACGCAGGCGGGAAGTCCTTCATCATGCCCTCCGGCGAGGCGGTGCAGGCCATGACCTTGACCCGGGGCAAGTCCCTCGAGGAGATCGCCCGGCAAAACATGGTGATCCTTTTCGGACCGAAGTTCCGGCACCAGAATCCGGCGTTCATCGAGGCCACGGTGGCCCGATTCGTGGAGAACCCGCCCACCCGGAAGCCCTTCTCCCAGCAGTTCTGGGCGGCCATCGCACACGATTGCCACGACCGGCTGGCCGACATCCGCAAGCCGGCGCTGATCCTGACGGGAGATGCCGACGTGCTCATCCCGCCTGCGAATTCCGAGGTCCTTCGAAAGGGCATTCCCGGATCCCGCCTGGTCACGCTGCCGGATGCGGGTCACGTCTTCTTCATCGAGGCAGCCGGGGAAACGGGAAGGATCTTGCGAGAGTATCTTCTCGGGATTCTGGATGCTCCGGATCAAGATTCCGGATCGACAGCCGAATAGAACGAAACAGACGCAAACCTGAACAGAAGAGCGAGTGGGCATGACGTCACCGAACAAAGAGGAAACAGAGAAGCCCTCCATGGAGGAGGTTCTGATCTATCTGAAGGAGCTCGCCGAAGAGGAGCTGGAGCTTTCCGAAGAGCAGATCCGCAGGATCGATCTGGACACACAGATCGTGGAGGGGCTCGAGCTGGACTCCGTTTCCCAGGTGGTTCTGATCACGAACGTGGAGGAGAAGTACGGTTTCCTCCTCGACTTCGAAGACCGGGAGAAGATCCAGACCGTTCGCGACCTCGTGGACATGATCCTCGCCAGGGCCGGAGAGGAGGAATCCTGATGCACCTGAGACCCAAGGCAAACACCATCACGGAGGTCCTGCTGGGGCTGGAGAAATGTACGCAGTACGGGGCACGGTTCGTTTCCCGGGGGGAAGAGACCACTTACTACACCTACGAGGAGGTGATCAAACGGGCGAAGGCGGTGGCAGGCACCCTGCAGCAGGGTGGGCTCAGGCCGGGAGACCGGGTCGGCATCATCCTGGCCACATCGATCCACTTCCTGGACATCTTCCTCGGCACCCAGCTCGCCGGAGGCATTCCGAGCGCTCTCTACCCTCCTGTTCGCCTCGGCAGGCTGGCCGAGTACTTCCAGAGAACCCGCAGGATGCTCACCAAGATCGGCACGCGCTATCTCGTGACGGACAGCCGCATCAAGAAGCTCCTCGGGCCCGCCGTGGAGGACGTGGAATGCCTCGAGGAGGTACTCAACGTGGAGAAGCTCGTCACCGATGCGAAATGGACCCCTCCGGGCGAGACGGATCCGGACACGCCCGCCTTTCTCCAGTTCTCTTCCGGGACGACCGTCGAGCCGAAGGCGGTGACCGTCTCCCACACGAACCTTCTGTACAACCTGGAGATGATGGAGAGCGTCTTCCGCGAGTACAGCGAGGAGTACTCCCGCTACGGCGGCGTGTGCTGGCTGCCCCTGTACCATGACATGGGCCTGGTGGGGTGCTTGTACAACGGCCTCTATCATCCCGGCAACGTCACCTACATCAGCCCGGAGATCTTCATCGCCCGCCCCCGGATATGGCTCAGAACCATGTCCAGGTACAAGGCCGTCATCTCGCCGGCACCCGACTTCGCGTACGGCCTCTGCCTGAAGAAGGTCAAGGACAAGGACCTGGAAGGGGTCGATCTGTCGAACTGGGAGGCGGCGCTGAACGGGGCGGAGCCGATCAACACGGAAGGGATGATGCAGTTCTGCGATCGCTTCTCCAAATGGGGCTTCCGGGCCGAGGCGATGACACCCGTCTACGGGCTGGCCGAGGCGGGCCTTGCGGTCAGCTTCTCCAGCTTTCGGGTCCCGCCCCTGCTGACCGAGTTCGACAGGGAGATGCTCGGCGAGCAGGGCAGGGCCGTTCCGGGCAAGGGCCGCGTGCTGCCGTCCGTGGGGCCGCCGCTGCCGGACGTGGAGGTGGAGCTGAGGGATGAAGAGGGCCGGACCGTCCCCGAAGGCTGGGTCGGCAAGATCGCCGTTCGGGGGCCCTCGATCACGAATGGCTTCTACAACGATCCGGACACCACCTCCAAGACGATACAGGACGGCTGGCTGGACACCGGGGATCTCGGCTTCTTTCACGAGGGGAACCTCTACATCGCCGGCAGGGTCAAGGACCTGATCATCATCCGGGGGAGGAACTACGCGCCTCAGGAGGTGGAGGAACTGGTGCAGGACGTGGAGGGCCTGCGCCTCGGGTGCTCCATCGCGGTCAGCCACATGACCGATTCCGAAGGAGAGCAACTGATCGTGCTGGCCGAAAAGGAAGCGCGAAGCAAACGGCCCGAAGAAGAGATCGTGGAGGAAATCAAGGACCGGATCCTGTCCGGCATCTCCCTGACCCCGTACCACGTGCAGATCCTCGATCCGGGCACCCTTCCCCGCACCTCTTCCGGCAAGATGCGTCGTGCCGGCGCGCTCGATATGTTCCTCACCGGGGAGCTGCTCCCCCCCGAGAAGATGGGCGTTCTGAAGATGTTCAAGGAGGTGGGCAAATCGCAGCTTGCCTGGGGGCGGTTCTGGCTGAACAAGCGACGGGGCGACGCGGACTAGGTCCCAGAAATAGCATTACAGAGAGTCGCGCTGAAATTGGGGGCAGCCACCGATTTTCTCAACCAGAATGGATGGGTCGCGTAACGTGGAAGTCGGTGGCTGTCCCCAATTACGCCCCAGCGTTGAAGTGGCATACCTTTGCACCCGTATTTCTGGGACAGGACACGAGCCGGGGCGGCTCAAAGGAAGCTGGGGTGGTTCTTCGGGTTCGGTCTCTTGATGTACTTCAGGATCTGGTTGAGGCGGCCGTTCTGGCAGAAGACCCCGCACCGCTCTGAATTGATCCGCTGTATGATCTCCTTGCGCCTCTCGCTGTGCCAGATTTCTTCCAGCGTCTGCTTGTTCAGGTTGCCGAGGATGAATTCCTCCCTGTCCCGCAGATTCTTGCAGAAGGCGACGTCACCGTTCGCGGTGATGGCGGTGACGAAGTTGTGGACATAGCACCGATGCTTCTCCTCCTCCGCAACGTTGAGGGAGGGGGTGATGTTCGAAATGAAGCGCGACCCCTCGTCACCGTACTTGTCCTGGGTGTACTGGGCGGTCAGGATCTTGAAATCCCCGTCTTCGAAGTCCTCCTTCGCCTTCTTGAAAGGAGGGATGACAGCCCTCTCCCACCACGCCATGTCCTCCGAGCCCATCTGGTTCAAAGGCTTACCCTGGAAATAGTCCACCCCGAGTTCCTTGGCCAGCTTCGCCTCATCGTACAACTCGTGACAGTTCTCCGGATGGACCATCATGCTCAGGCCGATGGCGATATCGCTTCCGAGTTCCCGCTTCACCTTCACGAACTCGCGAACGTTGTCCAGAATCACCTCGAAATCGTCCGTACCGTGGCATTTTCGAAAGGTCTCGGCCGTGGCGGCGCCGAGGCTGATCCGGATCCAGGTGCAGCACCGGACGATGGTGGGGATCCTCTGAGGCGTCATCAATATGCCGTTGGTGAACATGCCGTTTTCGATCCCCAGGCTCTTGGCAAGCTCCATTCCTTTCGTGGTGTGACGGTTCACCAGGGGTTCGCCGCCCCCGGTCCAGATCAGCCCCCGGACGTCCACCCGCGCCAGGTTCCGGATGATCTTCTCGAGCAGCTTCCAGGACATGGTCGTCTTGTTATTGCGGTGTTCTTCCCAGCAGCACCAGATGCATTTCTCGTTGCACGCGTTGGTCGGGTCGATCTCGATCGTAATCGGGTAGACCATCTCGTTGTTGATCAGCTTGTTGATCCTGTCGTAGTGCCAGAGGATCTTCTGCTGTATGTCGAATTGCTTCAGGCCCACCTCGACCCCTTTCCTCTTGCGCTCGTGCCGTTCGCTTTCACCGAAGCCATACCCCTCTCATTCGTCCGTTTCGTAAGGCGACTTGATTCTCCTAGCCCCGGCCCCGGAGCCGATATTCCCTCCACCGGTCGCAGTTCAAGGACGTGTCGGACGCGAGGGAGGGGTTCACGTCCGCCCGCCGGGTCGGCTTGATCTCCGGAAAAGCGATCTTCAGGAGGTCGTATTGGGACTTCTTCTCCGTCCCGATATGCAGCACACCCGTCAATCGGCTCCGGGCGGCCTCCAGGATCTGTGGAGCGAGCACGTCCACATAGTCCCGGGTCGTATACTGGTCCGTGAAGGCCCCCTTGTATTTGATCGACTCCCTCCCCACGAAGCTCGTTCGTATGATCAGGTGATCCGGGTTGGCCGTCGCCAGCATCTCTCCCGCGATCTTCGTGCGCGCGTACAGATTGACCGCACCCACAGCATCCTCTTCGACGAAGTCCCCCTTTTTGCTCCGGTTCGCCTCGAAGACGTAGTCCGTCGAGAGATAGACGTAACGGCAACCTTGCTGGAGACCCGCCTTGACCGTGTTCAGAACGCCCCCCACGTTGACGTCCAGGGCGGCAGCCGGGTCCGCTCGGCACTCATCCGTTCCCACGATGGCCGCACAGTGGATGTACAGGCAGCCGGGGAACTGCCGAAAGACCTCCCCTGTCTGGCGCACGTCGGTCACATCGAACGCGGCGTGGGGCGGGGCGACGATCGAAGGATCGAGCTTGAGAAGTTCTCTTCCCAGAAGGCCGGAACCGCCGCTCAAGAGGATCTTTATGGAGGGGTCGCCTGTGCTCATGAACCCGGGTCCGTTTCTCTTCAGGCGGCTTCTACTTCATATAAAAAAGTATAGGATTCCGTTGGATCGGCTGTCAAGCGGAAGGGCCGCCCGGGTGGAAAGGCGTTCTGACCCGGGCGTTCGGAGGACGATAGCGCATCATCCTTCTGAAGTCACTCACCGGCGCCATGAAATCGGAAAGCCCCTTCTTCCCGGCCAGGATGTCCCGAAGGCCGACGAGCATGTTCCCCGCCACGTTCAGGCTCAACACGAGGTCGATGGCGAGATTGTAGGAGAAGCCCCGGTGCTTCGCGTAATAGGCCCGGAGGCCGTAGATCCACTCCTGGTTGAAGAGCATCTGAGAGAGCTGCTTGATGGAGCTTCCGTGGTGGTGATAGGCCTCCGCCCGGGGGACGATGTAGGCCTTGTAGCCCGCCCGGAAGAGACGGTAGGCGAAATCCCCATCGTTGAAGAATACGGGGAAATGCTCATCGAAGAAGCCGACATCCTCGATCACACGCCTGGGCACAAGGATGCAGTGAAAACCGGGGCCTCCATCGGTGAAGGAAACGGTCTCACGGAATTCCCCGTGGTCCACGTACCGTTCCCTCCTGAATATCCTCCTGCCGAGCAGCCGCTCATCGATCTTCGCGCCGACCGAGGTGTACATGAAGAACACCGTGGAAAGGGTCGGGATCCGCCCGTAGAACTTCTGAGAGGTCCCGTCCGGATTCAGCAGCATGGGACTGACCATGCCCGCATCCGGCCGGGAATCGGCGAACTCCATCAGCACCCGGGCGGCACCCTCCTTCAGGACGATATCCGGATTCACGATGAGGATGTGTCGGCCGGACGCCCGCTCGTAGGCCAGGTTGTTCCCGACGGCAAACCCCAGGTTCTCCTCCGAGGCGATCAGGTCGACCTCGGGGAATTCCTCCCGCACCATCTCCGCGCTGCCGTCCCGGGAGTCATTGTCCACGACGATGACCTCATGGGCGATCTCCTTCACCGTATCGCGAATCGCCTGAAGACAGTCGCGCAACAGGTCACGGGTCTTCCAGTTCACGATCAGAAAAGACAGATCCATGGTGCTCAGATTCCTCCCAACAAGGACAGGCCCCGGATGCCGGGACGCAACATCTTACGCATCGGTCGTTTTTTGTGTCAATGAGGCCCTTTACAACTTCTCTTCGACACTTCGGATCTTCTCCGAGGCGGTCTGTTCCCGGTCGGTCCGCGTGCCGAACCTCATGTTCGACGTGATCCGCGGGACCCCCATCGAATGCAGCCGTTCGTGAACCTCGCGTATGGCGTCCATCACCTCCTCCCACTCCCCCTCCAGGTTGGTCCCGTAGGCGTGGAGCCGGGGAGCAAGCCCCTTCTTCTTCAGTATCTTCTCCGCCTCCGCCACATAGGACGACACCGAAACCCCTGTGCCGAGCGGAACCACACATAAATCCGCGATCACTCTCATGGAATGCTCCTTTCTGCCCATCAAGAATAACCCGAAAAGATCCGAAACATTCTAGAGGGAATGCCTGTACAAATACAGGAGAGATACGGGAACGGCCTTTTCCAGGCCAGAACGCACGGAGCACCGAAGCGGATCCATGCCGCCCACAAGAGACGTTGACGAACTCATCGCCCTTGCCTATCGGGACGACCTGACAGGCCTGCACAATCGCAGGTACTTCCGGGAGAGCCTCGTGAAACCGCTGGAAGAGGACCCGGACCGGACCGACTACACGTTCCTGCTCGTCGACATCGATTTCTTCAAGGACATCAACGATTCATACGGTCACCAGGCCGGCGATCACGTGCTCGTCACCGTGGCGAAGTTTCTGACCGAAGGCCTGGAAGGGGAGGAGACGGCGGTCCGTTACGCGGGGGACGAGTTCATCGTCTTCCTTCCCGGGACGGACCGCAACGAGGGGCTCAAGCGGGCATACCGAATCGTGGAGAGGGCGCAGAGAAAAGCCCTGCCCCTGAACACTCGAAACGAATTCATTCAACTCACCCTCTCCATCGGTACCGCCTCCTTCCCCGCAGACGGGGAACACTGGGAAACGATCATAGAGAAGGCGGACCAGGGACTCTACGCGGCCAAACAGCAGGGCCGTAACCGAGCCTGCCTGCCCCCGGAGGAAGGCGTCGGAATCCTGCGAGGGGACGACCTGTCCAACCTCTTTCCCTGTCCCGCCTACATAGGCCGGGAAGAGGAGACAGCCGTCGTCTTCGAGGCCCTTGCACGGCACAGGAGCGCCCCCCCCTCGCCCCGTGCTTCCCTGTTCCTTTGCACAGGCGACCGTGGGTCCGGCAAGACCCGCTTTCTTCAGGAAGTCAACCAGGGCATCGACGAAACGGACTTCTGTGTGCTGCGCCTGTTCGGTACCGAGCAACTCCAGGAACTCCCCTACGGAGCCTTGATCAAGGGGTTTCTCGAACGGTTCGGCTCTGTCGAAAGGCTTCGAGAACGAGTTGGAACCCCGCTGCAAGCACCGGATGAAGCCCTGTGGGAAGCCCTTTTCGCGGGCGCCCAGGCCGCCCCGGAAACGTTGTCGCCCGAAGCGGCAGGACACTTCCTCGTCCGGACGCTGGCGTCCATAGAGAAGAAGACCCCCCTGGCCCTTCTCATCGACGATGCAGACCTTCTGGACCCGCCCATGGTGGCTCTCCTTCAGGCGTTCCACCGGGCAGCCGAGGACGGCCCTAGGCCCTTTGTGCTCATGGCCGCCTCGGACGATCAGGTTTCGGTCGAGTCCCCGGGAACCCGGTCCGAAACAGGTGAAGGACAGAGCGGCTCGGCGGTCTTCCTGGACATGTGCCTGCCCCGCGTCGAGATGAAACCTCTGCGCGGAGAGGACGTAGAGACGATGATTCGGCATGTCTTCCCGACCCTACGGGTGGACCCCCTCTTCCATACGGAGCTGCTCCTCCAGACCCATGGGAACCCGTCCCACCTGGAAGAGGCGCTGAAATACCTGATTCAGACCGGGCAACTCCTCTACCACCGCAGCGCCTGGAGGTGGGAGGGCGACGGACTTCACGACCTGCCGGACACCCTGGAGTCTCTGCTGGAGAACAGGCTCTGTACCCTCGACCCGGAGGTGCGCACCCTGCTCGAAAAGGCCTCCATGATGGGGCCGGACATCGAGCCGGAGATCATCCAGAAGCTGGAGCAGTCGAACGAGGGGCACCTTTGGGACCTGCTCGACAAGGCGCGCCGGTTCGGGGTCCTCCGTTCCAGTTCCCGGTGGGAGTACAGGGATCTTCGGTTCAGCTCGAGAACGGCACAAAAGGTCTCCTACGACCAGGTCCCCGAGGAGGACCGGATCACCTGGCATCTTCAGATGGCGAGGCTCTTCGAATCCCTTCGTCAGAAGCCGAACCTCCTGCAACTCGGGCCCCTGCTCTATCATGCCGAAATGGCGGGCCTGCAGACAGAACTGAAGACCATCAAAGAGAAATTCAATCTGCTTACGGGTACGAACCAGGCGGCCGTCGTTTCCGCCCCGCCCAGGAAGAAGAAACGGACCGGCCCGATCACACACCGCCCGATTCCGCAGGAGGGGTGGCCCCACATCCAGGCCCTGTTCCATCTCTTGCGGGCCGCCGTACAGAGCCTCCGACTGTATCCGGAAACGAGCCAGACGGTTTCTCTGGCGTGCCAGAGGCTGCTCGACGGGCTGGGCGCAGCCTTCCAGATCACGGACTCCGTTCACCTGTCCGAGGCGGACGGCGTCGTTCTCGTCAACGGGGAGCCCCCACCCTGGAAAGGCGAGGAGAGGGTAGCGAGCGAGGGCTTCTATCGATTTCTTGCGGACGCAAGCCTGAAGGACATGTCCTTTCAAAAGGGGTTGACTCTGGCCGAACTCAAGGCGTTTCTGAGCACATGGAACTCGGTCCTGACCGGTTCCCTGGACCCGAATGCAGAGTGGGACGACTTCGAAGCCCTGGAAGAGATCGAGCACATTCAGGTGAACGCGAAGATCTACGTAGCCGTCTCCGATTCCAATCTCTGCGTAGACGGCCCGCTCGTGCTTTCTTCCGGGCCGTCGGAGAACCCGGTCGAGGACCTGTCCCGGCTCCTGGGTTCCCTGGAATCGAAGATCCGCTCCATCCAGGAAGCGGCGGGCGAAGACGTCATCGACCCGGAGGAGGTCAAGAATTTCGTCTCCCTCCTGGAAGCGGCACGAGAACTCCTGCCCGCTCTGCGGGAGACGGCCGCTGCGGCCCCGGGCAAAGCCGACGGCGCCCCGGCCCCTTCTCCGGACGAACCTTCCCGGGAAGTCTCTCATGTCGAGGAGCAGCATGCCCATGAGCCCGCCACCCCGCCCTTCGACCCCCTTGCAGATGACGACGTTCGATGCTGCCTGGCGGACATCCTCTCCGGAGAATCGCAACGAGAAGCGCTCGGCTACCAGCGGGTCTCCCAGATGGGCCCGGCCGCAGCGGACCCCCTCTACTTCCATCTTTGCCAGACCGACGACGCTCGTGCGGGACGCATCTGCGCACGCTTCCTCAAGTCCATCGATCCGGATCTGCCTCAGCGCATTCAAAGAGACATGGAAAGCCGAACGGACGCTTGCATCAAGCTCCGGCTGCTCCAGTACGCCTCACCCCTCCTCGACGACCGGGACGGGCAGCGGATTCTTCTCGCGGCCCTTCAGCAGGAGGAAGAGGCCCCCTCACGGGAGGCCCTTCACCAGATGGAGATGCGCTTTCCCGAGGACGCGGGCCCGCTGCTCGTGGAGGCTCTTCCCGCGTGTCCGGACCGGATCCGCTACGAGATCTGTCTTTCCCTCGGAAAGCTCGGCGATGCCCGGTGCCTTCCCCCGTTGCTCGGCCACCTGGATGAAATCCTCGGCCGACGGACGGTAGAAGAAGACCGCTTCCCCGAAGGTGTATGTCACGCCCTGGGGAATTTCGATGAGCCCCGGGTCGTCCAGAAGCTGGGCCTGCTCCTCGACTCGAAGGGGGGGTTCCCGTGGCGTAAGCGGCGCGTCCCCACCGGCTTGCGCAAGGCCGCTTTGATCTCCCTAATGAAGATCGGCGGAAATCCGGTATACGCTCTGTTGAAGAAGCACGAGCACGACAAGGACCCCTGGATCCGATTCCGCGTGAGGAGTTTCCTGAAAGGAGTGGGCCTGCCCCAACGTCCTCAACGCCGGGCGGCATGACCTAGGTCTTCTGTCTGCACGCTACAATTCGCCGGCGGCTTCCTCTGCGTGGTAGCGTAAGGCGTCGTCCTTGGTGGTCATCGAAATGATACTGAGTTTGGAACGGAACCCCTGCTGCTCCTCCAAACCCTGCTTCGGATAGAGGGCCTTCAGGCTCTGAATCGCCTGGATCGCGATCCCGGGGTCCTTGGCGTCGAGCAGGAGCATCAGGGTGCTCCAGTCATCGGGCAGGCCGTACTCCTTCATGTACTTCCTGACGGAGGCATCGAACTTTTTGGAACCGCAGGTCCGATGGATCTCGTTCGCCGCCTTCTCCTGTTCCGGGTCCACCTTCTTGTTCCGATTGCCCTGGAAAAGCCTGTCCGCTTCCCGCAGGATCTGTTGGCGGACCCATTTGGAGCTCTGGCCCGTATGAAAATCACCCTGCCCTACGTGCCGGCTGCGGTCCTTGCGCCGGTCACGGTCCCTCCAGCTCGGTTTTTCGCGGAAATCGTCATCGTAGTTTCCCACCAGACCTTCTCCTCATGTCTTCTTGTCCGACCCAATGTCTTCCCCGGCAGCGAAGGGTTGGACTTCGGCTTCGCAGCTGACCGGGATAGAAGAAGCAGGGGCCTCAGCGCGGACGTCTGCGTCAAAGGATGCGGGGAAAGGTTCTCACGGACCAAGGGAGAAAACGCCTGAATGTCCGCCTACCTGTATTGTCTGCGAATCGCCGGATTTGTCAAGCTCTAATTCCCTTTCCCTCGGGGTTTTCTTTCTCCGACGGAAAGGGGCATACTGAACAGGCTCCCACATCCTGGTCAACACCTTTTCGGACAGAGACTGCCGAACGCGCGGACCCGAACCGACCATGGCCACCGGTGCTTGCGGAATCCACTGTGACGTGTGTCGCCTGAAGACACGGGGGCTCTGCAGTTCCTGCGGTGCCGGTACGGAAGCAACCGCCCGTGAGAAGCTTGCGGCACAATACCGGATCTTCCAGGGGTATTGCCCGGTCCTGAAGTGCGCCTCTGAGAACGGGATCGACTACTGTCCGAGGGATTGCAGGCGCTTCCCGTGCCCCGTTTTCGAGCAGGGCCCCTATCCATTCAGCCAAGGATTTCTGGACATGCAGAAGCGTAGAAGAACCGAGACCCGCTCGCCCACAGCCTCCCTTGACGCCATGAGCCAGTGGCAGCAGGACGAGATCGACCCCGCCTACTGGGAGGAACTCCGGACGCTGGATCCTGCCGATGTGGGCCGCAGGACCCTCACCGCCTATGACCCGGAAGAGGAGGCGTACCGGATCCAGCTGCTTCAGCGGGAATACAGGATCCGTCCCTCCGAACGGTCGATCTCGAAGGGAACCGACCCTGCGGGCCCGACACGCGACCGATACGGAGAGGTTCTGTTCGATGAAGCCCTGGTCCTCGTCTTCTACCTCTTGAGGGCAAGAGAGGTCCCCCTTGCCGGGAGGCAACACACGGAAAAGGACCTGCCTGGAGGCGAGACCTTCTTCCGGGGACCCCATGAGCTCGCGCGCCGGCCCGTCGTGAAGCGCTTCGGCCGTGACCCGGAGGCATTCCACCAGGCGGCCGCCGCCCTGGGCGGCGAGCGCCTGGACTTCGGGGACGCAGCCTACCGGTTCCAGGCCTTGCCGAGGGTTCCGATCGACTACATCCTCTGGGCAGAGGACGATGAATTTCCGGCGAGGCTCACGATCGCTTTCGATCCGACCATATCCGAGCACTTCCCCCTGGACGTCATCTGGGCCCTGGTGAACCTGACGACACGACGGCTTGTCGAAGCCGGGTCCACATCCCACGGATGAGTCCCGCACCGGTGCCTTTCCGACCGGGCATTTGGTTTTCTGCCCCCGTGTGCTATTTTTCGTGAAGGAGAGGGATCCTGAGGGAACCGACTGGACGGACCATGGAATCAGAAGACCCGAAGACCGACATAGGTGCACGAGAACAGCCCGGCAAGGCGTTGCGCGAGGTGCTCCGCTGGGTCGGGGAGGAGCCGGAGAGGATTCTGCAGGAATTCCCCGATCTGCCTTTCGACGAGCAACTGAGTGTTCTGTTGCTCGCCTCGGGTCGATTTCAACAGGATCTTCTCCTCGCGACTCCCTTCGCCGGAGATCTCGTTCCCCTGCTGCCGGAGCAGGAACTCTACCTCACGGTCAAGGAAATCGGACTCGAAGACGCGCTGCCCATGCTCTCCCTGATGACATGCGAGCAGCTTCACTATGTCAACGATCTGGAGGCATGGCAGAAGGAGAGCTTCGAGGCACCCTCCTTCCTCAAGGTGATCGGCCTGATCCATCAATGTGGTGAAGACCGCCTGGCCGAATGGCTGAATACCGCGGATCCGGAACTGCTCGTCCTTCTGCTGAAGGATCACGGCTCCGTGACCAAGTTCGACGTATCGCAGGACCCGGTGGAAGATCCTCTTTCGGACGCCGTGCTCAGCTATGACGGCTTCTATCGCTATCATCCTAAACGCCAGGAATTCGCGCCCCTCCTCGACCCGGTCCTGCGCATTCTGAAGACGACCCATCCGGAACGGTTCGGCATGGTCATGGAGTCCGCGTACCGGGATCTCCCTGCAGAGGTCGAGGAGGAGGCGTTGCGGTTCCGTTCGAGAAGGCTTTCCGAGAAAGGAATGCCCGGATTCGAGGAGGCCTGCGAGATCTACCGGCCCCTCACGGACGACCGATTCCTGGAATACGCCGAACAGCCTCGGCGGAAGACACAGCCTTCGGAAACGTCCGCGGCCCTCTATCCGATCCGGTGGCTTCCCTCCGACTCGTTCCTCCGCGAGACGCTGACAGCCCTGGGCGATCACGCGGAGATGGACCGCATCCGAACGGAACTCGCTTCCCTCGGAAACAAGGTCGTGATTGCGGACGGCATGGACGTAACGAGTGCGGAACGCCTCAAACACGCCCTGAAGAAGGTGGCAGACACCTTGACGCTGGCTCTCGAATACCTGGCAGGCAGAAACGTCGCGGAAGCGGCTTCCTGGCTCACGAGGGCCTGGCTTCATCATCTCTTCCAGCTGGGCACCACCCAGGTGGTCAGGCTCGCCGAAAGGGCGCGACGCTTTCGAGACAGGGCCGGCTTTCCCTGGATCGACAGATTTCACTGGCTGGCCGACGCCCCCTTCGAAGACACCCTGCGCGGTCTGCTCAAGCCGCGCCCCGTCTTCTATCAGGGACCGGGCACGGACGGGCTGGCCTCGTTCCGCGATTTCGCTGGGATGGAGGATCTCCGCATCACGACGGCGCGGGTCGTTGTTGCAGAGGCGATCGCGGATCTGTTCTACCGGCACCTCCAGCTCTCGCCGGAGGGGATCAAGGAGATCTGTATCGAAGCAGGCCTGGGAGACCAGCTCGACCGGGTGAGGTGGTCGCAGGTTCTTCAGACCGCCTGGGCTCGCCGTACCATGACCGGGGAACCGCGGTTCAGCCCATTGACCCGGGCCGAGGCCGGGCGGTTCCTGCGGGACGGCTTTTTGGAAATGCCGGGCGGCGAGGAACGGAGGCTCGACCCGCAATTCACCCGAACCCTGTTGCTCTGGGCCGCGGACCGAACGGGCTCGCCGGAAGAGGCGGCGGAAGAGATCCTCCAGGCGTGGATCCGGTCCGGGGCTGCAAGGGTAGACGAAGAGCTCAAGGGCCTCGATCCGGAGGTGCCGATCGACCACCGATTCGTTCAATCTCTCTGCATTTGCGAAAAGAACCTCACCGAAGGACAACGATGAAAGAACGAAAAGAGAAGAAACGGCGGGCGAAGGGGCCGCGTAAGGCCCGGACGAAGCGAACCGGATGGCGGGCAGCCGCCTTTGCGGCAGGGTGCATCATCGCTGTCGGCTGCGGAGGCTCCGACGAGCCGGAGGGCCCGAAAACGCGCACTGTGAGCAACAGCGGGGATGCGGACTTCGGCACCATACAGGAATGCATATCCGCGTCGAACAAGGGGGATACGTGTCTCGTCTATGCGGGGACCTACAGGGAAAGGATCCGCTTCCAGGGAAAGGCGATCACCGTCCGGTCTTCCCGCGGACCGGAGGGAACGATCGTCGACGGCAGGGAACGGGGGACGGTGGTTACGTTCGACGGCAACGAGGACCGGGATTCGATCCTGGAAGGGTTCACGATCACCAACGGGCGGGCCGTCTCCGGTGAGGACACGGTCGAGCACGGCGGGGGAATCCAGCTGATCTCCGCGGGGCCGACCATCCGGGACTGTATCCTGCTTGCGAACCACGCGGAAGGAGACGGCGGCGGCCTGTACAGCTTCTCCACGGGATCGAGCCCGGACATCGAGAACGTGATCTTCCAGGGGAACTCGGCCGCCGGCCAGGGAGGAGCCCTCTGCGTGGTCTATGGAAGGGTGGCCCTGATCAACAGCCTCTTTTCCGGGAACGAGGCGGCCGAGGGCGGGGCGATCAGCGCCCGATACGGCGCCGAGGTCATCGCGTCCAACTGTACCTTTCAGGGAAACTCCGCCTCCGCACAGGCCGGCGTTCTGTACCTGTTGAATGCGACCTCGGAATGGAAGAACAGCATATGCTACTTCAATACGTCGGCCACGGGCGGCACGCTTCTCCTCGATCTGGACCTGCAACAGGTGGGCGGCACAACCCTTTCCCTCTCTCACGTAGATCTCGAAGGGGGGCCGGCCGAGGTCGGCCTGACCGCTGCCTGCAGCGCCCAGCCGTCGCTTTGCAGATTCCAGGGCGAAAGCCTGCTCGACGCCGACCCGCGCTTCGTTCCCCGCACCTTGGACGAGCCGGAGGAGAACCCGTGGGAAGCCCTCTACCTGAGCGAGCCGGATACGCTCCGGAGTGATCAGCAGCAGCTGGGCAGAAGCCCCTGCGTCGACGCCGGGATTGGGACCGCCGAGGAGGCGGGCCTCGAGGAGGCCACGACCCGAACCGACGGCCTCGGAGACGAGGGCACCGTGGACCTCGGTTATCACTACCCCATCCCCGAGCCTTAGTACTCCATCGTTGATCTTCTCCGGCCCGATCTGATAGCATACCGAGGCTCCTGGTACCCGCACAATGCCGAGGGTTTCAGGCTTGTGCGGGCTTCTTTTTCGCCGTCATTACGCCCAGCTTTGGAGGCCTTTCACCATGAAGCCCTTTGAGCTCCCTCAGATGAAGATCCTCGAGGACATGTCCCCGGACGAAGTCGAACCGATCCGCCGGTTCTGCGAGGAAGTCTTCTATCCCTACGACACGGTCCTCGCCTTCGAAGGTGAGGAGGCGAAGTACGTCTTCCTTCTGCGGCAGGGGAAAACCGAGCTCGTAGCAAGACACCCGAAGACCGGCGAGAGGGTCATGATCGCGAGGAAACAACCTGGGGAGACCATGGGATTCTCCTCTTTGATCCAGCCCTACCAAATGGATTTCACGATCCGGTGCCTGGAGGACTGTCATCTGTATCGGATTCCCCGGGCCCGGCTTCTGCAGGAATTCAAACGGAACCCGAAGCTCTTCGAAAAGGTCCGGCACCGGATTGCGAAGCACGTCTTCCCCAACCTGGAAAAGGCCCTGGAAAGGTTGCAGGAGACGGGAGACCGGGAGAGCTGGTACCCGCAGGAGGAGGATCTGGGGCCATCGGAGCCGAAGAACGGGGAGATTCTGTAGCAGCCCCCTCTTCCGGATCGGAACCTGAAGCAGATGATCAAGTTCGAATTCGGAACAGCCGTAGCGCGATCGGATCGGGTCGGAGGCGACAAGAAGGAGGCAGAATGGGCACGTACCTGAGGAAACAAGCTGACTACGTGGTCGTCGGGACCGGGCCGGGGGGCGCTACGGCAGCGCGCCAGCTGGCCATGGCAGGCAAGAAGGTCATCCTGCTCGAACGCGGGAAGGATCACCGGGGCAAGTGGTACTACGGCACGCACCTGGGCTGCCTGATCTACTGTGACAAGATGGGCATGCAGATGACCGAGGAAGGCTTGCAGGTCGTGCGGGGCATCATGACCGGGGGCTCGACCAACCTGTTCTGCGGTTGTGCCTCCCCACCGCCTGCGTGGTTGAAGAACAGATACAAGGTCAATGTCGATTCCTTTGTGAAACAGACGATCCAGGAGCTGCAGATCGCTCCCCTGGCCCGTCCCCTCTGGGGAAGGGCGACCCAGCGCGTTTACGAAGCGGCAGGCGAGCTGGGCGATGAATGGGAACCGCAGCCGAAATTCATGAACGTGAGTCGAGGCGAGCCTTTCGACTGCGGGGCCAAATGCATGCTCGGATGCCGGTGCGGTGCGAAATGGACGGCCAACGAGTACGTGGATGAGGCTGTCCAGGAGGGGTGCGAACTCCTCACGGGCATGACCGTGAAGGAGGTGCTCGCGACCAACGGCAGGGCCGAGGGCGTGGAAGCCGCCGTGTCGGGCGGCAGAGGGACGCTCCGGGTGGAGGCGCCCACGGTGATCCTGGCGGCAGGGGGCATCGGAACGCCGTTGATCCTGCAGCACTCCGGACTGTCTGAGGCCGGCAGAGGAATGACCATGGACACGACCGTCATGGTCTGTGGGGAGTCCCGGCACGAGGGCATGCACCTGGATCCGCCCATGGCGGTCTCCTTCTGCGACGACAGGAATGGATACATGTTGAGCACCCTCATCGATCCCTGGCTCCTCTATCCGTTGATTCACACACTGCACGGGCCGAGGAATCCTCTTCGATTCCTGCGATACGGCAAGACCATGGGGATCATGATCAAGCTGAAGGATGAGATCTCAGGGGGCATCAGCGTGGAGGGCAGGATCTCCAAGACCCTGACCGACCAGGACCGGTGGCGGCTGAACCATGCCTCCAACCTGGCAAGAAGGATCCTGATCGAGGCCGGATGCAAGCCGGACTCGATCTTTGTCGGACCCCTTCGGGGGACGCATCCGAGCGGCACCGTGCGTATCGGAGACCTCTTGAACACCCAGCTCGAGACGCCTCTGAAGGGCGTGTACGTAAGTGATGCGAGCTGCTTCCCCGAGGCGCTCGACCGTCCCACCGTCCTGACCCTGATCGCCCTGTCCAAGCGACTGGCAAAGCATCTGCTGAGCAAGGACAAGCCGGGGGCGAAGACGCGGGCCAAGACCAAGACCGTTTCGCGGAAGTCGAAGGGGAAGACGAAGAAGACGGCTGCGGCCAGGTCCGGGAAGACCGCAGCCGCAGCAGAGCCGGCCGACGGTTCCCCTGCCGAAGACCAACCGCTCTCCAAAGAGCCCTGATCCTCAGGCTGTTCACATGCGAACCTCGATGATCCGCTCGATCTTCAGCGGGAAGATGCTTTCCGTGCTGATCCTCGGCTTCTCGTCGGGGCTGCCTCTCCTGCTCATCGGCGGGACCCTCAAGCTCTGGATGAAGGACCAGGGCGTCGATCTGACCATCATCGGTATCTTCTCCCTGGTCGGGTTGCCTTACACGCTCAAATTCCTCTGGGCACCCGTGATGGACCGGTATGTACCGCCCTTCCTGGGACGACGGCGAGGATGGATTCTCACCTGCCAAGCCGCCCTCATCCTCGGGCTTTGCGCCCTTGCCATGACGGATCCCGCCCGTTCCCCCTGGTGGGTGGCGCTGGTCGCCTTTCTCATCGCCTTCTTCAGCGCGAGCCAGGACATCGCCATCGACGCATACCGGCGTGATCTCCTGGAGGACGAGGAACTCGGCCTGGGCTCCTCACTCGCAGTAAACGGATACCGGGTCGGCATGCTCGTGGCAGGCGCCCTCGCAGCCACACTGGCCGATCAGATTCCATGGAGGCAGGTCTATCTCCTCATGGCCGGGGCCATGGGAATGGGCGTCGCAACGACCCTTCTCTCTCCGAACCCGGAGAAGGATGCCGCCCCGCCGGAAACCCTCCTGGACGCGGTCGCCCAGCCCTTCCTGGACTATTTTCAGCGGGAGGGCGCCTGGGTCATTCTTGCCTTCATCCTTCTCTACAAGATCGGTGACTCCATGGCGAGCGAGATGCTCAATCCCTTCTACCTCGACATCGGTTTCACCAAGACGGAGATCGGGGCCGTTGCCAAGCTCTTCGGTTTCTGGGCCACCATTGCCGGGGGCCTCGCAGGGGGGGTGCTGATCCTGAAGCTCGGGATTTACCGCGCCCTCTGGGTCTTCGGCGCCCTGCAGGCGGTTTCCACCTTCTTCTTCGCCGTCCTGGCTCGCACGGGGGATCAGATCCCTGCCCTCGCGGCGGTGGTCGCCTTCGAGAACCTGAGCGGGGGCATGGGAACGGCCGCCTACGTGGCCTACATGGCCAGCCTCTGCAACCGGAGGTTCACGGCAACCCAGTATGCGCTGCTCAGCAGCCTGATGGGGGTCCCCCGCGTCATCATGGGCGCGTCGACCGGGTATCTTGCAAAGCACCTCGGCTGGGAGTCCTTCTTCCTGGTCTGCACCTTCCTCGCGATACCGGGCATGCTGCTCCTCTTCCGTGTGGCGCCCTGGACTCGAACCGCCCCGCCCTAGGAGGGAAGACACGAGCAGGAGCGAGCTTGCCTGTGCGACCCGGCATCGATTATTCTGTAAGGTTGAATCCGGAGCTGAAGCGAACTGCATAAAACAATCTTCTACAAGGCGGAGGGAAGGAAGCCATGCTCTACGTCGAACCCATCTACCGGCCCCCCTCCGAAGCGGGCAGCCTGCTCGTTCAGGCAACCATCGGCTGTGCCAGCGCGGCCCAGGGACACTGCTATTTCTGCGGCTCCTGGCTGATCGATCGCAAGGTTCCGGCCAAGAAGTTCAGGGTCCGGCCCGCACGGGACGTCATGCAGGACCTGGACGAGGCCCGCGAGCAGACGGGTCCGGGCGTGCGGAGGATCTTCCTCCTCGACTCGAACGCCATGGTCATGCGGGCGGGACAACTGGAGAAGATCAGCCGCCACGCCTACTCGATCTTCCCTTCTCTCGAAAGGGTCGGTCTCTATGCCTGCGCCAACGATGTCCTCAGAAAATCGGACGAAGATCTGAGGCGTATCCGGCAGGCGGGCGTCTCGCTCCTCTACATGGGCCTCGAGAGCGGAAACGAGGCGGTTCTCGAGATGCACAACAAGGGGGTGACCGCCGAAGAGACGGTTCGGGCCTGTTCCCGCGCCATTCAAGCGGGTTTCGAGATCTCCATCACCGTGATTCTCGGGCTGGGCGGCCGGAGGCACAGCCTCGCCCATGCCCGCGACACGGGCCGGATCCTCTCCAGGATCCAGCCCCACTACCTCGGGGCCCTTACCCTCATGGTGGTTCCGGGCCTGCCGTTGGAGGATTGGATCTCCCGAGGGGAATTCGAGCTCCTTTCCCAGGAAGAGATCATCGACGAGCTCGAGGTGCTGCTGGAACATCTCGACACCGACAGGGAGATCGTGTTCCGTACGAATCACGCCTCCAACTATCTTCCCCTCGGCGGAACCCTCCCCCGGGACAGGGACCGCCTTCTCAACGTGATACGCGATGCACGGAAGCGGAGGGTTCCCTTGCGGCCCGAGCACACGAGGGGGCTGTAGTGTCCGCGGCGACAAGGGGGACCGTGGAAAAGAAGAAGCTCGCGTGGCATCGGTACATCAGCAAGGGGCTCGTCCAGCTCGCGAAGTACACGGTCCCGTACATCTATTTCGCCTACTTCTGGTTCGTCTGGGCCACCAGCAAGGTCATCGACTTGAGCTCCCCCCTCGACGAGGCGTTGAGGGAGGGTGGTCGCGGATTCGTGGCGGCTATCTGGCACCAGGAGGTGATTTGTGTGCCCTGGACGTACAGGAGGCTTCGTCCGCAGACGATCGCGAGCGTGGGCGATTCGGGCGAGGTGATCACCCGTCTGCTCCGGCTCTGCAACTACACGGTCTTCCGCGGGGGCTCGAGCAAGCGCGCGAGCCGCAGGAAGAAGGTGCTCGCCGAATTCATCGAGTATCTCGAGAAGCTGGAGCGACCGGCCGTCGGCATCACCGTGGACGGGTCCTCCGGCCCGGCCTATCGGATGAAGACCGGGGTCATCGTCATGGCCATGAGGATTCAGACACCCGTTTACGTCGTCCGCATCTGGTGCAAGAGACGGGTCCTGCTCCGAACCTGGGACCGGATGATGTTTCCCCTTCCTTTCAACAAGATCGTCGTCCTGGCACAGGGCCCCTACGAGCTGCCGCAGAATCTGGAAGAGCCGGAAGTCTTCAACACGTTTCATCGATTCATCGAGAACCGGCTCCTGGAGGCGACATACAAGTGCTTCCGGATGCTGGATCGCACTCCGGACGACGACCTGATGGCCCGCTTCCCTGAGGAATGGGAACCGGCATCCCGGGACGTGGAACCGTATCCGAATAGAAGGGCGTAGAATCCGCGCGGAGATTGCTGGGTCGGACGAGGCACGAGGGCAGAACATGAAGCATACATGTAGAACCGTGGACCAAGCGGTGCTGCTCATCCTGCTGGCGGCCCTGGTCTGCGGATGTGCCTCCGCGCCTCCGGGCACCTGTCATCCGGGCACGAGCCTCGTCCTCTGCACGAAGGAGAGGCCTCCCGGGGTGCAAGCGGTTTCCATGGAGGCAGAGCGATTTCTCGAGACCGCCTCGGCATACCTGCATCTCGAGGTCCCTCCGGCCCCCCTTCTCAGGATCTACCACTACCCGAATCGTTTCGGGCTCTGGTGGCACCTCGGCCGCGAGGTTCCTTCCCTGCAGTGGAGGCGGGGGGCCTGTTACGAGACCGAGGAGGCCTACGTGATCGCGCTCCGGGGAAACCCGGAGAAAACAGCCTTTCGGGAAACACTCCGTCACGAGCTCAGCCATTATCTCCTTGCGACCCACTTCTGCGGCTTCCCACCCTGGGTGGATGAAGGTTTGGCCCAGGTCCTGGAGGCAGACACCCCTTTTCCCGGCTTCGCCCGCGACAGAGTGGAGGAGGTACAGCGCGATGCGAGGAGGAGCAGCGGGCGGGAATGCCGGCAGCTCCTGCGTGTCCCACCCGGCCGCACGCTCAGCCCGTCCCAGTACCGTACCGCCCGCGCGATCACCTATCACCTGCTCACTCGCCCCTCGATGTCGGGGACCGGCGACCTCATACGATTCCTCGAGTCGAGTCGACCCGACGCGGATCCAGAGCAGATCTTCTTCGAGAGCTGGGGGGTTCCCATGGGGGAAGCATGCCGGGAGATGCTCGCCTGGGGCCATTCGGGGATCAGGGGTCGGTGATCAGGGGTCAGGCAGTGATCTCGAACGCTTGCCTTCTCAACGGCGGCACACCCGTGCGGCGTTTTCTTCGAAGCAGGGTCGCGTTGACGGAAAATCTCACGGTTCTATAGAATGTTTGGAGATAGGATCTGAACGACATGGGCCGGGAAAAATCCAGGGTCGTCCTCGTCAAGGCGAAGGGCGCTTCCAGGGAAAAGCTGATGGCTTCCACCGGTACCTTGCGGCGAATGGTGGAGGCGGGGCTGAAGGAACTGACCGGATCTTCCGATCCGGGCGCGGCATGGTCTCGTTATGTTCGCCCGACGGACGTGGTGGGCATCAAGGTGAATTGCCTGGGCGGCCGTGACATGTGCACCCGGCCCGCCCTTGCTCAGGCGACGGTCGACAGCCTTCGGACCGTCCCGCTGCCCTTGAACCAAACCGTTGTCTGGGACCGGAGCAGTCGCGAACTCGACCGCTGCGGGTTCACCCTGAACAGGAGGAGAAAGGAATCGTACCTCTGTTTCGGAACCGATGAACGGGGGCTCGGCTATGAAGAGGAACTCACCGTGCACGCCTCGGTCGGGAGCCTTTACAGCACCCTTCTGACCCGCCACTGCACGGCCATGATCAACATGCCGGTGCTCAAGGATCACGGGCTCTGCGGCGTGACCGCTTCCCTGAAGAACATCTTCGGGGCCCTTCACAACCCGAACAAGTATCATGAAGACCGCTGCAATCCCTTCATTGCGGATGCCTATTCGGTTCCCTTTGTCCGGCGCAAACACCGGCTCGTCATCTGTGATGCCCTGCTGGTGCAGTACAGAGGCGGGCCCTCCTTTCACCCGCAATGGGCCGAACCCCTGGGCAGCATCCTTCTGGCTGAGGATCCGGTGGCAATCGACAGCATATGCGCGGGCATCCTGGACCGGCTTCGATCCCGAAAGGGGCACCCTCCCATCGAAGAGGGCGGTGGCGTTCCGGCCTATATTCGGACCGCGGCCGACGAGGAACACGGCCTCGGCCGGTACAGGACCGAGGAGATCGAGCTGAGAGAAACGGTCGTCCAGGCCTGAGCCTGCTCCAGAAAGGGAGAAGATGGATCGAAGAGACTTCCTGAAGACCGCCGCAGGCAGTGCCTGCCTCCTTTCCCTTTCGAATCTCCGGCTCTCGTTCGACCCGGGATCCGAGGCCGGGCACCCCTTCGGTCGCGCCCCGCAAGAAGCCTGGGCCGAGACACCCCAGGGGGTCCGCGAGGCGTTGTATTACAAGAAGCTCGAACACAAGGAAGTGCAATGTGTTCTCTGTCCCCGCAAGTGCATGGTGGGCGATCGGGAAAGGGGATACTGCGGGGTGCGGGAAAACAGGCTCGGCACCTACTATACTCTTGTTTACAACCGGCCTTGCACGGCAAGGCCCGACCCGATCGAGAAGAAGCCCTTCTATCACTTCCACCCCCGTTCCCTTGCCTACTCCCTCGCCACGGCCGGGTGCAACATGAACTGCAAGTACTGCCAGAACTGGGAGATATCCCAGGTGCGCCCGGAGCAGGTCCGCAGCTTCCAGTTGACCGCAGAGGACTGTGCGCGGAAGGCCGTGAAACTCGACTGCCGTTCCATCGCTTACACATACACCGAGCCGATCGTATTCTGGGAATACATGTACGACTGCTCCAAGGAGGCACGGAAGGCCGGTATCAAGAACGTGATGATCTCCGCCGGCTTCATCGAAGAGAAGCCCCTGCGGGACCTGCTGCCCCTCATGGATGCAGTGAAGATCGACCTCAAGGCCTTTTCGGACGCAACCTATCGGGAGGTCTGTCGAGGGAGGCTGGAACCGGTTCTACAGTCCCTGAAGATCATACGAAAGGCCGGCGTCTGGCTGGAGATCGTCTACCTCGTCCTTCCCACCGTGAACGACAGCCCGGATGAGATCAGGGAGCTTTGCGCCTGGGTGCGAAAGGAACTGGGGCAGGACGTCCCCATCCATTTCTCGCGATTCCACCCCACCTACCTGATGAAGAATCTGCCTCCCACGCCGGTGCGCACCCTCGAGAGACTGAAGGAGATCGCCCGAGCCGAAGGACTGCGGTACGTCTACATCGGTAACGTACCGGGACACCCGGGTGAAAGCACCCTCTGCCATGAATGCGGCGCCCGGCTCATCCACCGGACAGGCTACAACGTCCGGGTGGAAGCCTTACGCGAAGGCGGGTGCACCCAGTGCGGAGAGAAGATCCCGGGCGTCTGGGACGTTCCTGCAAGCAGCAGAACCGGATGACTATGTCCCCGGCTGGCGCGCCGCGGTTCTCTGGCGCAGCACCTCGTAGAAGAGAATTCCGGCTGCCACCGAGACATTCAGGGAATCGATGGGGCCTATCATCGGGATGGATACAACGGCGTCGCAGACTTTCTCCATCACCGGTCGCAGGCCCTTGCCCTCGCCACCGATGACGAAACACACGTCCCGGCAGAGGTCCTGGTCATAGACCTCACCGCCCGCGGATGGATCCGCCCCCAGGATCAAGAGACCCTCTTCCCGAATCCTCCTCAGGGTCTCTGCCGCGTTGCCCACGCGGACCAGGGGTACCCGCTCCGCGGCGCCTGCGGAAGCCTTGACCGCTGTCGGCGTGAGGGGACAGGTCCTGTGTTTCGGCAGGAGAACCCCGTCGGTCCCGGCTGCGCAGGCGGTCCGGAGGATGGCGCCCAGATTGCGGGGATCCTGAACCCCGTCCAGAAGGACCAGAAAACGAGGCCTCCCTCCATGGAGTTGTGCGAGGAAGGGCTCCAGCTCGAGCGTTTCGATTCCGGACAGAAGAGCGAGGACCCCCTGGTGTTTCGATGTCCCGGCCTTGGTGTCAAGGGCGGACCGGTCTTTGAAGGTGACCGGGATCTTCTGCCCCTTCGCCTGCTCGAGGATACGCTGCAACGCCGCTCCAGAGCGACCGAAAGCGATCCAGACTTTCTCCGCACGGCCTGTCCCGCTCTTCAATGCCTGCAGGACGGGCTGTACACCGTAGATCCATCGTGGACCGGCCTCTCCGGAAGCACCCGCCGACTCTCGTACGCCGATCCGGGCGGAGGCCCGAGGAACCCCCCTTCTCCTCACCCGATCCCTCTTCCCTTTCGCCTTCGCCTGCGTCGCCTCAGGAGGAGGCTTGACTCGCTTGGCCATGATCCCCGAGGATCCCGAGAATGTGGTCCACCGCTCCTTCGACCGGCACCGTGCTCCCCTCAGATTCCCTTCGCAACTTCACTTCGACCCTGCCTTCTTTCAGCTGCCTGGGGCCGACCGTCACACGGAGCGGAATGCCGATGAGATCCGCATCCTTGAACTTCTTGCCGGGACGCTCGTCCCGGTCGTCGAACAGCACGTCCACGCCTTTCTGCTGCAGGACCGTATACATACCCTCGGCAATGGTCCGGATCTTCGCATCGTGCGGATTCAACGCCGTGAGGATGACAGTGAAGGGGGCGATCGGAAAGGGGAAGCAGATACCGTCCGCGTCGTGGTTCTGCTCGATCGCGGCCGCCAGGGTCCTGCCCACACCGATCCCGTAGCATCCCATCACGACAGGCCTTTCCTTTCCATCCGGGTCCAGGTAGGTTGCGCGCAGGGCCTCGGAGTACTTCGTGCCCAGCATGAAGACGTGCCCCACCTCGATCCCCCTTCTCTCCTCCATTCGCCTGCCGCACCGTGGACAACCGTCGCCCTCGACCGCCATGCGAAGATCGGCGAACTGCGGTTCCTTCAGGTCGCGGGTCGGCTCGAAGTGGAGATAGTGATGATCCTCTTTGTTCGCCCCGACCACTGCATCCCGCATGGCCCGGACTTCCAGGTCCGCCAGAATGGGGAGAGTCATGCCGACGGGGCCCACGTAGCCTGCGGGCACGCCCAGGATTTCTTTCACCTCTTCAGGCCCCGCCAGGAAGGCGGTGTCCACATCCAGCACCTTCTTGATCTTGTACTCGTTCGCTTCCCGGTTCCCCGGAACCAGGATGGCGTAATCGCCCTTCTCCGTCCGGTAGATCAACGTCTTGATCAGTGCCGCGGCGTCTACGCCGAGAAAGCCGGTCACGTCCTCGACGGTTCGCTTCCCGCGGGTCTCGACGAGCCGAAGGTCCTTCTGAGGGTGTTCCGCGGCCTGCCGGTCACCCTGCGGCGCCTGACGGACCTCCGCCTTCTCCACGTTCGCTGCATAATCGCAGGAAGTGCAGAAGACGATACGGTCCTCACCGCTGTCTGCCATTACCATGAATTCGTGCGAAAAGGCGCCCCCGATGTTGCCGGTCTCCGCCTCCACGGGCCTGAACTCGAGGCCCATCCTGGTGAAGACCCTCTTGTACGCCTCGAACATGATCCAGTAGCTCTTCTCAGCCCCTTCTTCGTCCCGGTCGAAGCTGTAGGCATCCTTCATGCAGAACTCCCGCCCCCGCATCAGCCCGAAGCGAGGCCGGATTTCATCCCGGAACTTCGTCTGAATCTGATAGAGATTCACGGGCAGATCCCTGTACGAGCGCACCTCCCGTCTGACCAGGTCGGTAATGACCTCCTCGTGGGTCGGCCCGTAACAGAAATCCCGGTCGTGCCGGTCCTTGAACCGGAGCATCTCCTCCCCCATCATTTCCCATCGCCCCGTCTCCTGCCAGAGCTCCGCCGGCTGAACGCTCGGCAGGAAGACCTCCTGGGCCCCGGCCCGGTTCATTTCCTCCCGGATCGCCGCCTCCACCTTGCGCAAAGCGCGAAGTCCCGTCGGCAAAAAGGAGTAGATCCCACTGGCCAGTCTCCGGATCATGCCCGCGCGCAGCATGTACTGATGGCTGATCACCTCCGCTTCCGCGGGCACGTCTTTCACCGTGGGAAGAAAAAGCCCTGTGTACCGCATCCTGTGACTCCTTATGGTCCGGAGGATTGACTGCCGGCCCTTTCATGCCGGCGATCCTGCACCTGGTCTCCCTGTTCCATGGCCGTACGGGAGAGTTCCAGCAGCGACACGTTGTCACGAAGGAGGAAGAAGAGCCCGGCAGCGCAGATGGTGGACATCTGGACAAGCCATATGACCAGAGAGAAACTCGCAGCCACCGCCCGGTCCACGCCGTACAGATCGGCCAGCATGAATGTGGCCGCCAGTTGAAAAGGCCCCAGAAAACCGGGGGTCGGAATCGTTACGGCCGCGCAGAGAAGCACGACCAGGGTCACGAGCGAACTGGGCGGGACGATCGTTTCGATCCCGTATGCATAATAGAGGGGGTAGTTCGCCACGATGACGACGCTCCACGCGACAGCCGACAGGAGAACGACGGCGAGGATCGCCCTCGGATCGCGAAGCACGCCAAGACCTTCCGTAAAGGAGCGCAGGATGCCTTCCACGCGATCCTGAAGACCACTGGGCAGGACACGGGTGAAGAAGCGAACGAACCGGACCGTCCTGTCCTGCTGGTGCAACAGGAAATAGCAGAAGGCAACCAATCCGAGGCACAGGGCGAAGCTCATGAAACCAAAGGACCGGACGGCCATCACGATCCGCGGGTCGGGCGTACCGCCGTGGGGCACGAAGACACGGGGATTGAAGACGAGCAAGCCTGCAAAGAGCACCAGAATCGAGGCGATATCAAATATGCGCTCCACCACGATCGTCGCGAAGGACGCGGTGAAACCGAGCCCCTCCCGCTTCCCGAGAAGATAGGCCCGTATGAACTCCCCTGCCCGAAACGGAAGAAGGTTGCCCATGAAGCCGA
Organism: uncultured Thermodesulfobacteriota bacterium; assembly: GCA_964479535.1. Taxonomy (GTDB): domain Bacteria; phylum Desulfobacterota; class DSWW01; order DSWW01; family DSWW01; genus S015-6. The sequence goes on along the minus strand of CAYZMM010000002.1, from coordinate 104,638 downwards.
TCATCATGGGGGAGTAGAATCGATTGGGTGGAATGGACTTTATGCTACGGCACAGATAGTGCCATCGGAAGACCCGAACCGAGAAGCTGCTGAAGAACAGGACCACCGCCAGCGGCAGGTACTGGAGCTCCAGCCCTCGAAGAGACCGGTAGACCTCGTCGAAGGAAACGTTCCGGAAGGTGAGAAAGAGGGCAAGACCGGCGATGACCAGCCCCAGGATCATGTGGTGCGATTTCATAGGCCTTCCCCAAACGCCCTGCCCGAGCGGCGCCGGTCCATGAAGGTCTGTCCTTCGTTTGAGAGGATTTCACACCCATCGTGGAGGGGCAATCTCCCGAATCCACAAGAAGAAATCAGTATTTGAAAGGAATAGAACAACGGGTGAAAAAAAGCAAGGAGGGTTCCCTGCGCGGGCCCTCGAGGGAAACTGCCAGCCCACAGGGCCCCGCAGGGAATCGACAGGGGGGGATCGTGCGGATGGGTCAGTCCACGCGAATGCTGGGCCGAATCTGATCGAACACTTTGTCTCCGATTCCTCGCACGGACTTCAGGTCCTCCACCCTCTTGAAGGGCCCGTTCTTCTGGCGAAAGACGACGATTCGGTTGGCCACGGTTTCGCCCACGCGAGGCAAGGCGGTCAGTTCCTCCACAGAGGCCTTGTTGATGTTGATCCGACTCTGCTCTCCTGTAACTCCCGGATCGGCGTGTACCACCGGACTCAGGCACAGGAGCAGCAGGAAAGCAACCAGCAGGCACGTCCATGAGGTCCTTGGCTTCATCGTTTCGTTCCTCCCTTTCTTGATGGTGGACTGCTCTTCGTCCCTGTTTGCACCCGGGGCCGACGCAACGAGTGTGCCGCAGAGGAGAGGAACTTTCCGCCCGGGATTCGGTGACGAATAACAACATTGATTTCAAATAGTTATGAATCGAGAGGGGCTTGAGGCCCATCCGTTTTGCCGATGTTCACCTTACCGGTGTCCTGCCGGAAACGGACAGTGCCCTTCACATGGACGAGGAGGCCTCTCGTGGGATTCTCAGGAGAATCGATCGGATCGCACGGGCAGAGGAGTCAACACCCCCTGCGTGAACAACCCGCTACAGAAGGAGCCTTTCGTGCAGGCGCATCGGCTTTGACGCTGCCTGTCCGGCACTCGGAAGGTACGCAATACGCAATCGTCCAGGCGGGCAAATCGTAAACAGACACGGCCGGAAGGCGCAGTATCACGGTTTGGGGGGCGGCGGCTTGTCCTCAGGGTCGTTTTTCAACTCGCGCATCACATGGGCCATCCGGGAAAAGGCGGTGTAGTTGGCCAGGATCGCGATCAGGATCATGACGAAGCCCATGAGGTAAGGGCCCGCGTCGATCCCGAGGGTCCCCCTGAGCATGTGGAGGACCGAACTGAAGACTGCGCCGAGCCCGAGAAGCACGATCCGTTCCGGTCGCTGCATGATCCCCACCCTGCAGTTCACGCCCAACCCCTCGGCACGGGCACGGGTGTAACTCACCATCAGCGACCCGGCAAGGGCGAGAAGGATGACCGGAAACAGGATGGAATCCCGGAAGTGTGCCGCCAGACCGAGAAAGATCAGGATCTCCCCGTATCGATCGAGCATGGAATCGAAGAAGGCACCCCGCTTGGATGCTCTGCCGATCTTGCGCGCGATCCGACCGTCCAGGATGTCCAGCGTCCCGGCGAAGAGGATGACCCAGCCGGCCATGAAGACCCATCCCAGATAGAAGAGCACGCAACCGGCCGCGTTGAAGCCAAAGGACAGCGCCGTGATGCTGTTGGGATTCAGCCTCTTGCGGACGAAGTAGTTCTCCACCGGGGCGATGACCGAAATCCACCAGGCCTCCAGTTCCCCCTCGAGAATTCTTTCATGCTTCCTGGTACGCCGGGCGGGCTCGCTCCTGCCATTCTTTCGTCGCTCCATGACGAAGAGGCTGATCGATATGAGGGCCCCCGAGAGGAAGAGAACGATAAAGGTCCACCCGATCTGGGTGTCCAGGGGGCGGCGGAAACGACCCAGTTCCTGAATCGCACCGAGCAGGATGAGCGCGGCGATGGTGCTCCAGGCGATCGACGTAGGCAGGCTCGTCGACCCCGGTGGCTGCTCCTTTGGAGCTCTTCTTCGGAAAAGAGTTCTTCGAGCCATGGCAAGGACCCGTTCTACTTGGATACACACCTTACAGGAGAGATACTAAACCAGATCCCGTCATATGGCAATCGAAAGGTGGATCGGTTGCTGCCGGGATGAATCTTGCCCAGAGTTCCTCCGCGGGGTCCAGCCCGGCGGGAATCGTTTACAGGAATCCCGAAATGCTCTATTATTTGATGTTTACACCGCCCCGAGACAAGGTCACAGCCCCCGGCCCGCACATTGCACGGAACCGGATGAAGACCCTTTTCATCGACAACTACGACTCCTTCACGTTCAACCTGGTCCAGGCCCTCGCGAAGATGGGCACGGAAATCCAGGTGTGCCGAAACGACGGCATCCCATTGGCGGAAATCGGAAGGCTCCGGCCGGACCGGATCGTCATCTCGCCCGGGCCGAAGAGACCTGAGGATGCCGGGCTGTCGTGTCAGGTCATCGAGCAGTTCGGTCCCCGCATTCCACTGCTCGGCGTATGCCTTGGCATGCAGTGCATCAACGAGGTCTTCGGGGGCCGGACGGTCAAGGCCCCTGTCTGCGTGCACGGAAAGACCTCGCGGGTGAACCACAGCGGCAGGGGACTCTACGAAGGCATTCCCAACCCCTTCCTCGGGGCCAGGTACCACTCGCTGGTGGTGGCCCGGGTGCCGACCTGCCTCGACCTTGAGGCGTGGACGGACGATGGCGTCCCCATGGGAATCCGGCATGCTTCCTATCCGATCGTGGGGGTCCAGTTCCACCCGGAGTCCTTCATGACGGAACCGGGCGAGCACATCCTAAAACACTTCCTGGATTGTGCATTCTGATGACCGTGGAGATCTACGATTGAAAGACGCCTTCCCCTCTCCGCACCTCGCCGGACCCGCAACGGATGTCCGTTGCACGGACATGGACGGCTCCGGCTTCCCGCCTGGGCCGCTCTTCGCCTGCTTGAACCCGCAACCGCACGAAACCCTGTTGCTCAGCGGCGGGGATCATCTCCTGAGCCGCCACTCGTTCTTCGGCCTGGACCCCTTTCTGGTCATGCGTGCTTCCGGCAAACGAGTCCATCTGGAAATCCTTCCGGACGGGGAGGGGGAGACCGTCTTCTCCGATCCATTTGACGTGCTGCGAAGCATTCTCGAGAGGTATCGACAGGAGCCGCGGCCCGGCCTTCCTCCCTTCTGGTCGGGAGGGGTCGGATACCTCAGCTACGAAATGGGCCGGCATCTGGAGCGACTGCCCTCCACCACCGTCGACGATCTGGGCCTTCCCGAATGCTATTTCGTCTTCTATCGATCGATCCTTTCCTACGACCACACGCGGGACCTCTACAGCCTGTTCACACTCGAGTTCCCCAAGCGGGAGGGCACGACCAAGGGGTCGAGCCACGAGGGATCCGTCGAGCGCCTTCGGGAGGCTTTGGAGCGTGGTGGGCAGCGGACCGAGCGGCGGGCGAGCACCCTGCCCGCGTCTCTCAAATCCCATTTCTCGCGGACCGAGTATGTACGGGCCATAGAGCGTATCCTGCGCTACATCGAGGAGGGCGACATCTACCAGGTGAATCTCTCTCAGAGGTTCCACACCCCCTACAACGGTGATCCCCTGGGCCTGTTTCTTCGGCTTTTCGAAATCAATCCGGCCCCCTTTTTCGCCTATCTCAACCCGGGGCCCTTCCAGATCATCAGCTCTTCTCCGGAGCGGTTTCTCCACGTCCGGGGAGATGCCATCGAAACCAGGCCGATCAAGGGAACCCTTCCCAGAGGATCCACCCCGGAGCAGGATCGAATCAACCGCGAGCAGCTGGTGCGGAGCGAGAAGAACCGTGCCGAACTGGCCATGATCACCGACCTGCTGCGGAACGACATCGGTCGGGTGAGCGCGTACGGGTCGGTGCGGGTCGAGGACGCGGCCAGACTCGAGGCGTACACGAACGTGTTTCATCTCGTGAGCATCGTAACGGGCATCATGGCGCCGGGGAAGGACCTCGTGGACCTTCTTCGAGCCACCTTCCCCGGGGGGTCGATCACGGGATGCCCGAAGATCCGATCCATGGAAATCATCGACAAGCTGGAGCCCACAGTCCGGTCCGTCTACACGGGATCGATCGGCTACCTGGGCCTGGACGGAACCATGGACCTGAACATCGCAATCCGCACGCTCATCCTCAAAGGGACGGATCTCTACTACCAGGTGGGAGGCGGGATCGTCTATGACTCCGACCCTCAAACCGAGTACGAGGAAACGCTCCACAAGGCCGCCTCCATGCGGGAGGCGATCGCCTCTACATGCAGACCCGGAGCATCCCGAACGCGTTTCCCTTGAGTGGAGAGGCAGACCTAATCCGCGTGAAGCTTGTCCCGAAAGGCCTGAAACAGCTTCCAAACCCTTCGCGCCCCTTCCCTCAGGGGATAGTCCTGCTGATCGACCCTGCCGACCGGAAAAACCTCCAGGAGGGAGTTGGTCACGAAGATCTCTGTGCAGGAACGGAGAGCCTCTCGGCCCAGGCGGACCTCACGGACAGGCTCGCCCCTCTCTTCCATGCACTCCATCAGGGCTTCTCTTAGGACGCCCGGCAGGAGACCGCAGGAGAGGGCGGGCGTCTCCAGGCGATCTTCGCGGATGAAGAAGAGGTTCGAAGCCGTGCACTCGCACATCTCACCAGCCGTGTTCAGCAGGATCGCTTCTTCGAATCCCCTGTCCCGGGCCCGGGTCCGGGCCAGTAAGTAGAGAAGGTAGTTCAGGGTCTTCAGTCCGCAAAGGCTCGAGGTATCGTTCTGACGCAGGTCCTCTTCCACCGTGACCGCAAGGCCCTCTTCCCAGGCGCTCGGGTTCGGGGAGGTGCGTTCGGCCGTCAGCACGACAACGGTGGGGGTGGAGGGCGTATACAGGGACAGGCTCCCCTCGTGCCTGCCTCTCGACAGACAGATCTTCACCGAGGCCTCTCCGGGGGTCTGATTCTTCTCCTTCAGGTCCCGTATGATGCCGAGGAAGTCCAGACCCCTCGGAAAGGGAATCCGGAGCAGCCGCGCTGCCTCCCTCATCCTTGCAAGATGCCGTTCCAGGAAGTAGACCCTGCTTCCGTCCACCTTGAGTGTTTCGAACAGGCCGTCCCCATACAGGAAGCCCCGGTCCAAAGGCGAGATGCAGGCATCTTCCTCCGGCATGACACAACCGTTGACGGCCACATAGGCCATAGGAGCTCCCTGTTTGCAGGACCCCGAACGCTTTCCCTGAAGGACGCCTCCCTCAGAACGCGGCGCCCAGAGAGGAAGGGGCTGGATGGGCGTCCCCTGGGGCTGGAGTCCCCTGGGGCCTATAAGCGTCCCCTGGAATCCCCCCGGGTCTCGCGGTAGATGGCTGCTGTGGTCTCCGACTCCCAGACCCGCACTTGATCCAGTTCCACCTTCCCTCCGCCGAGTCGTCCGGACATCTCCTCATAGATGTACCGGGCAAGGTTCTCCGCAGTAGGACTCTGCTGCTGAAAGGCGGGAAGGTCGTTGAGGTACCGATGGTCGAGTTCTTGCACCACCTCCCGGGTGATCGCGGCGAGATCGTGGAAGTCGATCGCCATACCCGATCCGTCCAGTTCTTCGGCCCTCACCCGAACCTCCACCTTCCAGTTGTGCCCGTGGAGTTCCGCGCACTTCCCTCCGGTGGAGAGCAGACGGTGGGCCGCCGAGAAGTCTTCACGGACGGTCAGCAGATACATCGGATCCGGCTCCCGGTGCTCAGGCCGTCACGGTCGCGGCGCTTTCCTGCAGACCCTTCTCGCGCCCTGCGTCCCTCTGCCGGGTATCGTAGGAGTAATGGACATGCTGGTAGTCTTCCCGGAAGGCCACGACGTCTTCGCCCACGTACTTTCCGTCGATGATGCACTGCTTGATGAAGGCGGCGATCTGCTTCATTTCCGCCTCCTTCATGCCCATGCGCGTCATCTCCTGCGCGCCGATGCGAATGCCGGCCGGGTTGGTCACGTTTTCCAGGGGCTCGAAGGGGAGGAGGTTCATGTTCAGGATGATGTTGTTGTCCTTGAGCATTCTCGCCACCTCATCCCCTCTTCCGAAGCGGGTCACATCCACCGCGAGTTGATGGCTCTCGGTGAAGTCGAAATCCCTCGCCTGCACATCGAATCCGACCTCGAAAAGGGCGTGGCCGAGGGCCTTGGCGTTACGAATGGTCTGGGCCGCATAGGACGCACCGAATTCCAGCATCTCGTAGGTGGTCACCGCCAGGGGCACGAGCGTGTCCAGGTGGTGATTCGAGGAAGAGCCGGGAAACGCCCCCTTGTCGATCTTACGCCACTCCGCGTCCTTCATGCTGCTGATCGCGATGCCGCGCTGGGATCCGGGAAAGGTCTTGTGCGTGCTTGCCGTTATCACGTCGACGCCTTCACGGAGAGGGTCCTGGAACCGCTTTCCCGCGATGAGACCGAGAACGTGGGCCGCGTCGTAGATGATCAGGGCATTGAATTTCTTCGCCTCTTCCGCCAGCACAGCCACCGGCTCCGGGAACAGGAACAGGCTCTTCCCCAGAACGAGCACCTTGGGGTGCACCGTGCGGATCAGCTCGATCGTCTTGTCCACGTCCAGGTGGTAGCCGTCCGGGGTCAGGGGAAAATCGATGATGTTCCGCGTGTACTTCCCGACCGATCCGACCCGGTGGTGACTGATGTGCCCCCCTCCCGCCGTCGAGTTGACGAGAACGATGTCCCCTGTGTCGATGTATTGGCTGAAGACCGCATCGTTGACCACCGTTCCGCTGATGGGACGCACATCCACCTGTCGGCAGTCGAAGAGGGTCTTCAGGTGCTTCTTCACGCGGGTTTCGATCTCGTCGATCTTGTCGGTTCCCTGGTAATAACGCTCTCCCGGGTGTCCCTCAGCGTAGCGATGCGTGAAATCGGAGCCCATCAGGGCCCGGGCACGCCGGCTCAGAACATTTTCACTGGCGATCAGGTTGATCGTGTGGGTACGCCACGCGTTCTGCTCGGCAACGATTTCTTCCACCCAGGAGACACTCTTTTCGTAATACATGATCCCATTTCCTTCCCTGTGGGCTCGAGTAAAAAACCCCTCATTTTCAGCGGAAACCCGACGTGAGGGCTCTAGGAGGCACTTTTTCAACGGCCTGCCAGGAGGGTCCGGCCTGTGGTCCACGAGGTCCCAGAGGAGCACACGTTTCAACGTAGCCCACAGCCCCGGTGTTGTCAAGAATTCCAGCCGGTTGCCACCCACAAATCGCAGACCGGCCCCCTCCTGAATGTTGACAATTTCCGCCGAGAAGGGATACCCATGGGAAGGCCGGCGCACCGATCCCCTGCGGGACCCATCGGATGAAACCGCAATCCCCTGCTGAAGAGGATAACGTGGCCAGGAAGAAACCATTCGTCACAAGCCGGGCATCACGCTTTCTCAGGCTCTCCGGGCTGACCGGTCGGGTCTCATCGAGCTATACCGGCCAGCGTCTAAAGGAGCTCTTCCTCGATGCCGACCGCTCGGAACGTTCCCGGTCCAGAACGCACATGCGAAATGCAGAGCGGATCGTCGAAACCCTGGGTGAACTCAAGGGAGCGGTCATGAAGGTGGGCCAGTACATGTCGATCCAGACCGACCTCCTCCCCAAGGAGTTCGCGGATGTCCTGGCCACGCTGCAGAAGTCCGCTCCTCCGGTCGACTACGACCTGGTTGCATCCGTCATCACCTCTGAATTCGGAAAGACCCCGGAATCCCTGTTCGACCGTTTCGATCCGGAGCCTCACGCCTCGGCCTCGATCGGGCAGGTGCATCGCGCGCGGCTGTCGAACGGAACGGAAGTGGTGGTGAAGGTCCAGTACCCGGACGTGGACAAGAACGTGGAGGGAGATCTGAGCAACCTGAAAACCATTCTCTCCACCGGCAGCATCATGGGATACCGGAAAAGCGACCTGGAGGGGGTGTTTGCGGAGATCCGGGACCGTCTCTACGAAGAGCTCGACTACGACCTGGAGATGGAAAACCTGAAGGAATTCCGGCGCATCTTCCAGCGGGACAAGCGTCTGCGAATCCCCCGCGTATTCCCTGCCTACTGCTCACACAAGGTCCTCACCCTGGAGTATCTGCCCGGAGACCCTCTGGAGGCCCTCCAGGAGCCTCCGTACACCCAGGAAGATCGGAACCGGTTCGGTGAGTGGCTCTTCGATCTGTTCGCCCATCAGATCCTCCGGCTCGGTCTCCTCCACGCGGACCCACATCCCGGCAACTTCGCCTTTCAAAAGGAAGGACCGATCATCCTGTATGATTTCGGCTGCCTCAAGCGCATTCCACCCTACATCCAGGCGGCCTGCAGGGACCTGGCGCGATGCGGCCTCGAAGGGGATTATGAACAGATCGATGCGGCCCTACTTCGGCTCGGCTCCAGAGACCCGCGAAAAGAGGCGCCGGACAGAGATTTCTACCGGCAGTACCTCGAGGTGCTGCAGGAGCCCTTCCGGCCGGGCGAGACCTACGACTTCGGCGCATCGAAGATCCACGAGCGCATGGTGGAGCTGGCACCGCTCGGTGTCTCCAAGATGTTCCACTTCAAGCCATCCCGGGAAACGGTCTTCATCGGCAGGACCATCGGCGGACACTACGGAAACATGCTGCACATCGGCGCGAGGGGATGCTGGAGAGATCTGCTCGAGCCCTACCTGGAGGAATAGCATCCCGCCGGCCGGATGGGGCGTGTCTCCAGCCTCTTCGGTAACGCCCCGCTGCTCCTCCCACCGGATTCATCCCCCGTGCGGATTCCTTCTATGGGGACGAGGTGCTGGAGCACGCGGACGCGATCGCCGTTGGTGAGGGAGAGAACCCGGTCCCGAGGATCCTGGAGGACCTCACAAAAGGGTGCCTCGAGCCGCGCTACCAGGCGCCCGGCCTGCATGACCTGCGGGGTCTTCCCCTACCGCTGCGAATTCTGTTCGGAGAGGTGCTACCTCGGAGAGGCATACCGGATGCGCCCCATCGACGAGGTCGTCGAAGAGGTGCGGGCCAGCGGGAGTCGTCAGGTCTTCTTCGCCGACAGTACCTTCGTAGGCAACCGTAACCGAACCATGGAGTTCATGGAAAGACTCCTCCCCCTGAAGATCCGTTGGTCGACTCTCTGGAACGCCCATCGCGGCCGACGGAGGGTTCAGGGACGAGAAGAACATGGGAAGACGGCCCGGCGTGATCGCCGAGGTCCACCCGAAGCACTTCACCGCCGAAGAGCTGGAGGAGGAGATCAAGGCGATGTACAAGAAGTTCTACTCGTGGCGCTCCATCCTCAGGCGCCTTCCCCCGCCCATTTCGATGGCCTCGGCCGCCTCCTGGCTCATGAACCTCTCCCAGCGCAAGATGCTACCCGCCAGCGCCTCCCGAACGAACTTCGACGGCATCTAGCCCGGAAAATTCAAACCCTTGATTTTTTTGATATAAGGCTGTATCGTAGTGGGAAGAGGCAGAACGCACCATGAAGAAGGATTCCCCCTCGAAGATCATCGACCTGAAGGCTCGACCCCGGTCCTCTTCGCGATCCAAGGGCTCCGGGAAGATCGAATACCAGGAAGTTCTCTCCGCACCTCTCTGGCTCAGAGTGGCCGTCTACGGCTTCTTCGGCATCATGATCGGGTTCTACCTTCTTTCCCCGATCTGGGACGTTGAAACGAACGATGTCCTGAACCTTTCGTTGTGCCTTGTCTTCGTTTTCGTTCTGTGGGTCTTGCACATCTTCTTATCCCTTCGGGTGACGCTGACCGCAAAGGGTCTCCGCTTCGGTTACTACCTTCTCTCAAAGGAGTTCAAGTATTCCGATATCCTGAACGCAGAGGTGTTCCGGTACCAGGTGGGGGACTATCTCGGCTGGGGCATTCGCAAGGGAACGGATGGGTCGATCATGTACAACGTTCCCGGAGATCAGGGAATCGCCGTCAAGATCGTGGTCCGGGAGGGGGAGCAGCGCCGGATCTACGCCTTCAGCGCCAGGAGACCGGAGGTCATCTGCAAGAAGATCCAGTCCTACCTGAGGCCCGTGACGTTTCCGGGAGGCAAGGATCGACCGAAAAAAGAAAAGGCCATATTCTAGTTGAACTGCTGGGAGCCCGCCCCCTGCTCCCCGTCTTCTTCCAACTCCCTGGAAAACAGGCTCTTCTCCCCCTGACGAATGTACTCTTCGATCTCGATTTCCTGCCTCAGGCTGGCTTCGCGCATGTCCGAGGTGTCGACCGGGATGTTCCAGAGTCGTGAGAGCCTCTCGAGAACGGCCAGGCTCGATTTCGGATTGTCCATTCCGATCGTGTAATACGGAACCTCACCCAGGAGGCACAGCCCCTCGAAACCCATCCGCTTCGCCACGCCAAGAAGCAAGCCGTTCAGCCCGCTGACGTGTCCCTCGCGCAGAAAGTGGACGTCCAGACCCTCCAGGTCGGAGAGGGCCACCTGGTGCGTGCCGACCCCCCAGACACGGGGTCGCTCCATATGAGAGATCGAGCACATCAGAGCTGCGCTGGTATGAACCCGTCGGACAGCGAACCGGCCGGCCACCCTCATGACAACCCGCGCCAGGGCGATGGCCTGGGGCTGCATCGGCTGATGGTCTGCCACGAAGAGAAGGAGGTCCCCTTTCTTCTGGGGGTGCCGGAAGGCATAGAACCGGTACTCAGGGGTTTCCAGGGGAAGCACGATGTGGTTTCGAACGGCGATTCCCTCGGCGAGAGAGGACTCGGTCGACTCGATGGAGCCGATAGGCTCCATCTCCAGCTTCTCCACGAGATACCTGGCGGCGTTCAGGGAGACATTTCCCATTCCAGGCCAGGCGGCGTAGAGGTTCGGCAGATGAAGCGCCGGCTCCCTTTCCAGCCGAATTGCAGAGTCATCCATCCAATGCTCCCGGGTTGCATTCCTACCCCTTCGATTCTCGAAGCCTGTTCGAGGATGCGGGGCCGCGGCTGCCCCCGTTCCGTCCCGAGGGCCTGGTGCTTACCCCGTTCGCAGCAGTGGGCTTCGTGAAAGGAACGGGCTGGAGGCGATCTCTAGTGGCTCGGTTCAGGTCGATCAGGAGGCGGGAGCCCTTTCGTCCTCGTCCAGTTCCTCGCGCAGAGGGCGCTGCATCAGCTCGACCGCCGCCAGTTGAAGCTCCTTGCCGTGATGGAGGACCAGGGCGACCTGCTCGGAAATGGGCATGGACACGCGGAGCTTCCCGGCGAGATGCGAGACCGAGTGGGCCGTCTCCACCCCCTCGGCAACCATCTTCATGGAGCTGACGATCTCCTCCAGGGACTTTCCCTTTCCGAGCTCGAACCCGACCCTTCGGTTCCTGCTCAATGAGCCGGTACAGGTGAGTACCAGATCGCCGATTCCCGCGTGGCCGCTCAAGGTCAGGGGATTGGCCCCCTTGGCAACAGCCAGGCGGGTTACCTCCGCCAGGCCCCTTGTGATCAGGCTTGCCTGGGCGTTCAGGCCGAATCCCATGGCGTCGCACGCGCCCACCGCGATGGCAAGCACATTCTTGACTGCACCGCCCACTTGAACCCCCACCACGTCCGGCGAGGTATAGATCCTGAAAGAGGACCCTCCCATCAGCTCCTGCACCCGCTTTCGTATGCTCTCGCTCTGTCCGGCCACCGTAACATTCGCCGGTTTCCCTTCCGCCACCTCCTTTGCGAAACTCGGCCCGGAGAGGTAGGTCAGGTAAGGATGGTACTTCCCCGGGAGCTCTCCGGTGAGAATCTCCGACATGAGCTCCAGGCTTTTCTTCTCGATCCCCTTGCTGCAGCAAACAATCGGCGCTTCTGTGGGCATAAGATAACGAATCCGGAGAACCACTTCACGCATGAACTGAGAAGGGATGACCAGCAGGACGACCTCCGCCCCCTCCAGGGCCTCTTCTTCGTCCCGGGTCGCAGCGATATTCGGGGACAGAGGAACATCGGGCAGGAAGAGTGGATTCAGGTGCCGGGTGTTGATCGACTCGAAGACCTCCGACTCCCTCACCCATTGCCTGACTTGATAGCCTCGCGAAGCACACAGTTGAGCGAGGGCTGTTCCCCATCCACCGCTTCCGAAAACACATACCCGTAGCATGATTCACTCATCCCGTCAGTCGAGTTCTCTCCCTTTAGACGTCATCACAAGCTGTCCGTGTTTCACGCCCTTCACGCCCAGAATGCTGTCGGATATGGAGCGGATCTCCGCCGGCTTCCCCCGCAGGACCATCACCTCGAGGCAGTTCTGCTCGTCCACGTGAACGTGCATGGTGGAGATGATGCTGCTGAAGCGTTCGTGCTGGAGGTGTTCCAGGCGTTCGGGCAGTTCCCGCACATCATGCTTGTAGAGAAGGGTGAGGGTGCCGAGGGTTTCCTTGTCATCCTGCTCCCATTCGTGCTCCACCAGGTGCTTTCGCATGAGGTCTCGTATCGCCTCGGACCGGTTCACGTACCCCCTTCTGGAAATGAGTTGATCGAACTTCTGGAGGAGGTGAGAGCTTATGGAAACCCCGAATCGAACCAGATCATCCATTTGGATCCCCTGTGCGCCCAGGGCCGTCTGCCGAATGTTGCCCCCCGCATCACAGTGGTGGGGGAGGCCAATCTGCCCGGGTCTTATAGCACGCTCGATCGAGAGATTGCAACGAAGACACTTGAAACTTGCACCAAAATGTACTAAGACATGGGACGCGATGTGCCTCACAAGACCTCCCAGAAGGGAACCCACACACCAATAGAGGAGGATGAGCATGGCTGACAGGCCCACACCCCCAGAGGACATTACCCCGGATGATTTTTATCTCAAATGGCTTCCTGAGCAGGCGGCGGCGAATCCGGACCAGGCAGCCAAGATCAAGGACATCAATACCGTAATCCAGATCGTGCTCACGGGCGAGGGCGGCGGCGAATATTGCATGGAGCTGGCGGGCGGCGAAATCAAGATCGAAAAGGGCAAGGCGGAGGCGCCCAAGCTGACCATCACCCAGAGTGTCACGGATTGGAGAGAGATCAACATGGGCAGGCTCAATCCTCAGATGGCCTTCATGTCCGGCAAGCTCAAGATCAGCGGCGACATGAGCCTTGCCATGAAGCTGGGGTCCATCATGGGCGGCTGAGCAGTCTTCAGACCAGAAGGTTCAACCGGAAGGAAGAGAAGGGCCCGCGAAAGGGCCCTCTTTTGTTTCCGCCCCGGGAGGCGTTTTTACGGCGGTCTGCCCGTACATCCGGAGAAAGAATCCCATGGAGAAGCTCACCGATCTGCTGCGAGCCCGTAGGGCCGGCTCGCCGGATCAGACGGCCTATCTGGTTCGGCAGGACGGCCGCTGGGAGCCGATGACCTGGAAGGAAGTGGACGAAAGGGTGGACAGGATCGCGGCCGGGCTCGTTGCCCTGGGAATCCGGCACGGGGAAGTGGTCTCCATTCTCGGCCGGACCTGCCTCGAATGGGCCCTGTGCGACCTGGCCGTTCTCCGCGCCGGCGGGGTGAGTGTGGGGATCTATCCCACCCTCATCGGCGAGCAATGCGCGTACATCCTGGAGGACTCCTCCACCCGCTGGCTGTTCCTCGAGGACGCACGGCAGGCGGAGAAGCTCTCCCCCTTCTTTGGCGGCCTTCCCGCCCTGGACCGCCCGATTCTGTGGGAGGCGACCGAGGACGATCGCGGCTTCTCGTGCCTGAAGGACCTGGAAGAAGCGGGCCGCGGGGCCCTGGCGTCCGATCCGGGCCTGACGCTCCGAAGGGAAGAGCAGATCCAGCCGGACGACGTGGCCGTCCTGATCTACACGTCCGGCACGACCGGTCCTCCCAAGGGGGCCATGCTCTCCCACCGGAACATCCTGTCCGAACTGGAGATGCTGGAGACCATGGGGGCGACCGATCACCGGGACGTGATGATGTTCTTCCTCCCTCTGGCGCACGTGGGCGAGCGGGTCCCGGGGCACTACAACCGCATCTATCGAGGCTGTCCCGCTGCCTTTGTGGAGGATTTCAACCGCATCCTGGACGACATGCGGGAAGTTCGACCCACTGTTTTCGGCAGCGTTCCGAGGATCTTCGAGAAGGCCTATACCAGGGTTCGCACCGAAGTGGACCACGCCTCTCCCCTGAAGAGAAGCATCTTTCTGTGGGCAGAGCGCATCGGCAGGGAGGCCAGTCGGCTCGAACAGACCGGAAGGCGGCCGCCCCTGTTTCTCCGGCTGCAGCGGGCGGTGGCGGACCGACTCGTCTTCCGGAGGATTCGGGAGATCTTCGGCGGCCGGGTCCGATACTTTCTCTCCTCCTCCGCGCCCATCTCCCTCGAAATCATCGAGTTCTTTCACGGGGCAGGCATGTGCGTCCTCGAAGCTTGGGGCCAGACGGAGGTGAGTTGCTTCGCCACGATGAACCTGGAGGACGACTTCCGCCTCGGGTCCGTGGGAAAGGCCCTGCCTGGCGTGGAGTTGCGGATCGACGAAGACGGGGAAATCCTCGTCCGGGGGGACATCGTGTTCAAGGGCTACCTGAACCAGCCCGAGCTCACGGCGGACACGCTCACAGAGGACGGCTGGATCCGCACCGGAGACCTGGGCCGCCTCGATGAAGACGGATTCCTCTGGATCACCGGGCGAAAGAAGGAGATCATCATCACGGCAGGGGGCAAAAACGTCACGCCCTCGAATATAGAGAACAGCCTCAAGGACCATCCCATGATCGAACAGGCCCTCGTGCATGGAGACCGGAGAAAGTACCTGACCGCCCTTCTTGGACTCGACCCGGTGAACCTGGAGGAGTGGGCCAAAGACAGGGGGCTGGCGTACGCCTCCTACGAGAAGATCCTCGACAACCCGACCCTGCTCGAGGAAGTGCAGGCGATCGTTGACAAGGTAAACGAGCATTTCGCTCGTTACGAGACGATCAAGCGGTTTGCCCTTCTGCCTCGTCCTCTCGAGGTGGACAAGGGCGAACTCACCCCGACCCTCAAGATCCGCCGAAGGGTGATCGAAGCGCGCTTCAAGGATCTGCTGGACTCACTCTACGACGAATAGGAGCGCAGGTTCACCCTCACCAGTATTTCCCGGTCTTCTCCACAGCCTCTTTCCTGTAAGATCGGCCTTTCTTGTCCCGTACGTCGAAAAGAGCGTGCCGCAGAAGGACGACCGAGACCCCTCCCTTCATGCTGAGCCGAATCTCATAGCGGGAGAACTCCGTTACGATGCCGCGGAGCACCTCCCCCTCCAGGGTCGAGAAGAAGAGCACCTCTTTACGGTTCATCAGGGGAAAGAGGGTCTTGTTCTTGATGTGGTGGCGGTAGCGGGGCCCGAAATGGGGGCCTTCCGGGGCCTTCTTCAGGGCCTCGTTCGTGCCCATGCGGCCGATCACTTCCTCTTCCTTCGCGGCCTCGCACACCATCTTCACCTTGACCTTGTGAATCTGCTCGACCCCTCCCTCCTGGGTCTCCAGATCGATCTCGTAGGTCTGGTCCTCCTGGATCCTGCCCCGTCTTCTCTGATGCCCATGGAGGAAGAGGCACCAGGATGTGCCCTTGCCCGCCTCCTCTGCGAACAGGGACCGTTTTTGATGGGCCCGCAGGTAGTCCTGCAATCCCTCCAACGGATCCTTCTCTTCGGGCGGTTCCGGTCTCTTTCTCGTCACCATGGAAACACCTCATGCATCAGGACCTCGGCCCGCCGGCCGATCGGCTTCACGAGGTGAAGGGCGTTCCGGGGGGCAACCGCCGACGTCCAGGCGTCCGCAATGGGTAAGAACACCAGAATTCCTTCGACCTGTCAACGACCTTACACCATCAAAGGAAGGAACCGCGAAATCGACGCTCATGTGGGATACCGAAACAACCGATCCACACAGGAAGAGTGGATCTCGGCCGGGACGTGTCGGAAGCGGGGCAACCACCCGACCTCGGCTCTTGATTTTGAGCCCCCGTTTCTTTAGCCTAATCGACTTATAATTTTGTTTGATTGAATGGCGGCAGCCCACGGCCCGCGAGAATCCGCCCTTTTGGAAGCAGCCGTCACGACCGTGAAAGGATCCGAAGATGGCACAACCAGGATGCCCGCCGAAAGCGGCCCGCACCCTTGCGCGCCTGGTCCGAACCTTCCGCGCTTCCGCCGCTCTCGCGACGAAGTTTCGAGCAATATATGGGCTGGTCCTGCTCTTCTCATCCGCAACCTTTACCGGCTGCAGTTTCTACATCGACAGCGTAGTGCCCCACCATGCGAACGCGGGGGACCGAATCGCCTTGCGGAGTCTCGTGGGCGCGAACCAGCGGCTGCCGGTGCACTTGGAGGTGCTCTTCGGGACCACCCGAACCGACTCGATCATCCGGCAGGACCTGAACGAGGTGATCGTCGAAATACCTGCAGAGCTCAGCGGGGAGGTTCGCGTTTCTCTTTGGGTAGGCTTGTTCCTCGTGAGCAACATCCGGCCCTTCCAGGTGGACACCGTGCCGATCGTCTATCGAATCCTGGCCTTCGGTGACTCCCACGTGGGGCCCTGGACGTACCACACCCACATGCTCGATACCATGCTCAACCAGCACATCGGGCCCTCCCTGGTCATCAATGAGGGAAAGGCCGGAGAAACCATTTCAGAGGGGTCCCAGAGGCTCGGTGACGTCCTGTCCATCCACGACGGCATCGAGTTCATTTACATACTGGAAGGTGCGAATGACGTCACCGACGACAAGAACACCCCTTTGGGACAGATGATCCGTGCCCTGGAGGGGATGATCTTCGAGGCAAACGCCCGTTCCCTCCGTCCGATTCTTGTCACCGTCCCGCCGCGGACGCGCGACGCGCTGCTCCACGACCAGACCCCACCGACTACCGAGGATTGGAACGCGGCCCTGCGCAGCTATGCAATCGCCGGCGGAATCGAGTGGGTCGATCTCTATCAGGCCATGGTCCTCCAACCCGGATGGGAAGCCTTTTTGGACGACTACGGGCTGCATCTGACACCGGAGGGGCAGGAGTTTGCAGCGAACCTGATCTACTCGGCCATTGCACCCCTGCTCTAAGGGAAAAGCTTAATTATCCATTCAAGGAAGACAGTTACAGAAAAACATCAGAATGTGCTTTAAGTTTTCTGTTGACTTATCAACCAAATAAAATACAATCGTACTCAGGCCCTGCGCGTCGCTGGAACAAGGAAGCGTGTTGTTCTCCCCTTTTTAGGCTGTCGTGAAGGTGTGGCCCCGATGAGTCCAGACCCCATCGACGAGGTGTATTTCCGACACTGCCTTGAGGCACTCGACGCGCTCCCCACCCTACCCTCGGTCGCCTCCTCTGCGATCAAGCGAGCTTTGAGCCCCCAGTCCTCCATGGAAGAACTGGCAGAGGTGATCGAAATCGACCCTCCCCTCGCCGCCATGGTCCTCAAGACGGCCAACGCACCGTATCAGGAGCGGGCCGGCGCGATCACCTCCCTGAAGACCGCCCTGTCGAAGATCGGGCAAGGGTGCCTGCGGGGAATCACCCTCAGCAACCCGACCCTCGAACTCTTCTCGGATCATCGGATCGATCATGGGATGGACCTGGAAGGCCTGTGGACCCACAGCATTGAAACGGCTGTCTGGGCGGGAGCACTGGCAAGGAGGACCACCCCTCCCGTGGATCCCGAAGAGGCGTATTTGTGCGGACTGTTGCACGACTTGGGCAAGGTATTCCTGTCCGTCTTCATGAAGGGGGAATACGGCGCCGTCGTATCCGACGCCGGCGTCGAGGGCGCCCCCCTCTACCGGGTCGAGAAGGACCGCCTTGGCTGGGACCATGCGGATGTCGGCCGATGGATCCTGGAGGCCTGGAAGATCCCGCGGCTCTACAGCAGCGTCATTCAACATCATCACAACCCCTCGCAGGACTTCCTGGACGGGTCTTACCCGCAAACGCTCTGTCGCGTCGTGCATCTGGCGAACCTGCTGTCCAAACCCCTTCCACCGGGCGGGACGGCAGCAAGTGGCCCGACCGGAATCCCGGAACGGATCTTGAAAGGGCTTTCCCTGTCCCGGGAGCAACTCGAGACAGCCGGGGAGGAGGTGAACCGCACGGTTCGCAGGCTTCTGGACAGGCTGGATTGGCGCCCGGTCCCGCTCGCCGCCTTCTTTCCCACCCTGGCCGAGGCGAACGTCGCGCTCGGAGAGATGGGTCGGGATCAGCAAGTCCAGCGGAGAAGTCTCATGGAACGCGAAAGGGAGCTCACGGGCATCAATTCCCTGGGCCTTCACCTTCAGGGCTGCAACTCCCTGCGCAACGCGATTCGGCACCTCACGGCGACACTGGTCAATGCCTTCCCGTTCCAGGAAGCCGTCTCGACCCTGTTCCTGGACGGGCCATGGGAACTGCTGGCCCGCGCCAGAAAGGACATGGATACGGGACACTGTCAGACCCTCCTCCTCGAGCAGTCGCGCGGGAGGGAACTCTATGACCTCGAAGAGCCCGGCGGGTCCTGGCTCTTCGTGGATCTCGTGGGCAAGCGGGGCCTTCTCGGACACCTGCGGGTGAGGCCCTCCGGCGAGGACGCCCTGCCGCTGGAGAGGGTGGGGCTGTTGCTGGCATCCTGCGCCAAGCTCGCCTCAGAGGCGGTCGAACGTATCCAGTCTCATCAGGAGATCCGGAGACTGGCACAGGATCTGGAAAGCTCCCTCGGACAGCTCGGCGAAGAGAGAACCAAGGTGGAGCGCGAGAAGGTGCAGAAGGAGAACATCCTCGACGGCATCCCGATCGGGCTTCTTCTGTTGAGCGAGGAGGGGACGATTCGATGTGAGAACCCGGCCGCGCGGGACATGCTGCCCGCAGGCCTCCTGGAAAGAAGCACACCCTTCACCGAGACTTTTCCCGACCCTGCCCTGTCCAGTGCCAGAGAAGCGATCACGGGGGGAGAGCGATTCTCGAAGGGGGAGACGATCCTGGCGGACATGAAGGAAGGCTCCGAGCGTGTCTATCAGTGGGGCCTCGTCTCCGTTGGGAAAGAATCGAACGGGGAAAAGGCCCTCCTTTGCATCCTGCAGGACGTGACCGAGGAGCGTCTCCTCCAGAGGCAGCTGCTGGAATCGGCACGGATGGCCTCGGTGGGCGAGCTTGCCGCCGGCACGGCCCACAACCTGCGAAGCCCCCTCGGCGCCGTGAAAGGGATTCTGGAGCTCCTGCTCGAGGAAATCGACGCGGGCCGCATCGCCTGCTATGCAACCGACACGGAAACGACGAGACCTACCCGAACCGTCAAGGAACAGCTGCAGATCGTGCTCAAGAGCCTGGACAGGTCCTTCTCGATCATCGATGATCTGCTCCAGTTCGCCCGCAGACCCGACCGTCCACCCGAGATGCTCCGCCTAGCGGGCCTGCTGGAAGGAACGGAGGCCCTTCTGTCCGAGCTGTTCAAGGAGCGGGGCATCCGGGTCCAGAAGTCGCTCGAGGCGGACAGGATCTTCGGCAGGAAGGCGGACCTGATCCAGGTTTTCCTGAACCTCTACTCGAACGCGTACAAAGCGATGCCGGAGGGGGGGACCCTCAAGGTCGAAAGTCGGCAGACGACCCGGCAGCCGGGCAATCTTCCCTTCCTCGAGGTCGTCGTGGCCGATACGGGCTATGGAATTCCGGCGGACCACCTGCCCAAGATCTTCGATCCCTTCTTCTCCACTTCGGACCGCGTGGAAGGCACGGGGCTGGGGCTCAGCCTGACCCGAAAGATGGTCAAGGAACACGGGGGGACTCTGGACGTCACCTCGACCCTTGGAAGGGGGACCACCTTTCGTCTCACCCTACCTGCGTACCCGGACGGGTTGCCGGGCGAAGCGGCTGAATCCGTCTGACCGAGGAGCGCCATGAAGGAAAGACCGCGCGTTTTGGTCGTGGAGGACGACAACCACTATCAGGAATTCCTCACTCGCACACTCGAGCACGAATATCAGACGGACGTTGCAGAGGACGGGGACCGGGTGATGGCCTGCCTGGAACACAGGACCTATGACGCGATCCTGTGCGATCTGAGAATCCCCGGCCTTTCCGGCAGAGACCTGGTCCACGCCATCCGCAGAAAGACGGACGCGGAAACACTGCTCATCGTGATCACGGGATTCGATCAGGACTGGTCGCCGGTGGATGCCACCGAGGCCGAGGTGTACTTCTACCTGAAAAAGGGGGAATTCAGTCCCGGGGAGCTCAGGAGGGTACTGAAGAACGGCATGGATTTGCGGAGGGAGCGCCTCGAGAGGCGGAGGTACGCCCGCGAACTCGAAAGGCTCAACCGAGAACTCGACAAGATGGTTCAGGAGCGCACCCACGCCCTCCTCGAGTCGGAGGCCAAGTACCGAAACCTGTTCCAGCAGTCCCTGGTCGGCATCTACATTCAGGCGGGCGGACGGATCCTGCTCGTGAACGATCGGCTCTGCGAGATGCTGGGCCGTACAGAGCAGGATTTGAACGACCGGGCTGTGGCCGATTTCCTGGTTCCGATTCCCCGCAGGGATCATCCGTGGGCAACGTCCGTGGAAGGGTCTTCCGAAACAGCGGAAGAGGTCCGGCTGAAAATCCTGGACGGAAGGGACCGCACCGCGCTGCACTGCGCCGGGCCGATCCAGCTGGAGGGCTCCGGTGCGGTGCAAGGTTGCGTGCTGGACATCACGGATTGGAAGGAGCTTGAACAGCACTTCCTCCAGCACCAGAAAATGGAGTCCCTCGGTACGCTGGTCAGCGGGATCGCCCACGAGTTCAACAACATCCTGGCGGCGATGATGCCTCAGACCGAGCTCTTGAGCCGTCGTGCTGGCGAGATCCCCTCGGTCGAACGGCCCGCGCAGATCCTTCTCTCCATGGCAGAGAAGGCGTCACGCCTCACCCGGCAGCTCCTGAACATGAGCCGTAAGCCAACCATGGAGAAGAGGCCCATCGATGTGAACGGCTGGATAAGGGAGGCGTCGAATTTCCTTGCCACCTCCCTCGAGTCGACCGAAAGCCTGCGGCTGGATCTCGATCCTCTGGCGGGCCAGGTCGAGGGGGATCCGCATCAACTCGACCAGTTGCTGCTCAATCTGGTGCTGAACGCCCGCGACGCCATCGCCGGGGAAGGCACGATTCGAATCGCCACCGCCCCGGTTCCCCCCGGCTCCTGGGAATCTCTTCCGCCGGGAAAACGAGAAAGCCCTTTCGTGGAGATCAAGGTGGAGGATTCGGGATGCGGCATTCCTTCCGCTCAACTCTCCAGGATCTTCGATCCGTTCTTCACCACTAAAGAGACCGGAAGAGGCACGGGACTCGGCCTGAGCGTGGCCTACAATCTGATCCGCCAACACGGGGGGGAGGTCTTCGTGAAGAGCCAGGAGGGCAAGGGGTCGATCTTCTCCATCCTCCTCCCCAGCACCCAGGTGCTGAAAGAGGAGAGACCGGCGCGGAAATCCGGCGGCAAGGTGCTCGTTTCCGGAACGAACCCGGGGACGCTCGACCTGTTCAAGGACGTTCTTGCAGGCATGCGCTACGAGATGATCCCGGTCGAGAACCAGCAGGACGCCGTGGACGTCTATGCGCGCCAGAAAGACAAGATTGAATGCGTGGTACTGGACGGTCGATTCGAGCGCTCGACCGGTGGATCGTCCCTGGGCCGTATTTTGGATCTGAACCCTCGGATCAAAGTCATCCTGGCTTGCAACGAGACGGCGATTCCCCTGGGGCAGTGGTTCGATTCGGCAAAGGAGAAGGGGGCCCGCATCGAGCAGATCTCCCTGCCGATCTCACCGGAGGGCCTCTCCCTGTCTCTCGAAAGGGCCCTGTGCGGCGGCTCTGCATGAGCCCCCTCGCAGCTGGAGAAGCCGAGTCAGGACGACTCAAGCAGAGCGTGAGAGGGGACGATGAGAGGGAACTTCCAAGAAAATTGAAACCGGAAGATACAAGGGGAACACAGGAGCAGAGGAGGGGAATCTATGATTTCGAAGGGCTCTGGAACCGGGGATCTGCCTGAGGAGCGAGCAGGGGACACCCCTCTCGAAAGGGCCCTTCTGGAGGGTGCACCGATCGGTATCTTCCTTGTGGACAGGGAATACACGGTTAAGTACGCGAACCCCGTGATCGGAAAGTGGATCGGAACGCCGATCCAGGAGGTGGTCGGCAGGAAGTGCCACGAGGCCCTTTTCGGCAAGGATGAACCCTGCAGCGACCGGGACCAGAGCTGCCCGGCCCGCAAGGCTCTCGAGGGCGCCGAGGCGGCCGGGCCTGCAACCTTTCGGAGGCAGGGCCCGGCGGGAGAACAGCAGTACCTTCGCGTCCATGCGAATCCCGTCCTGGATGGAGCGGGCTGCCTCGCCGGAGCCGTTGAGTTCGTTCAGGATGTGACGTCCGAGCGACTGTTGACGGATTACAGGGAAGAAGCCGCTCTGCGGGACCCTCTCAGCGGGCTCTACAATCGACAGGGATTCAATCGGCTCCTCGAGCGGGAGCGGAAGCGAACGAAGCGCCAGGGCCATCCGCTCAGCCTCTGCCTGATCGATCTGGATTCGTTCAAGGACTACAACGAGAAGAAAGGGGAAGAGGCGGGCGACCAGCTCCTGGTCCGGTTCACCAGGATCCTGGCGGCCCAGATCCGTGTCGAGGTGGATTCCCTGTGCCGCCTGCAGGCGGACACCTTCGCCGTCATCCTGCCGGAGGCCTCCCACGCGCAGGCCCTGCGGATCGGATACCGGATTCGCCGCGCCGCCGAGGAAGCACAGCTTCCGGTCACCTTCAGCATGGCCGTCTGCGAATCCGAGGAACGGGAGGACGCGGACGCGTACTACCGCCGGACCACCGAAACACTCTTCCAGGCGAAGAAGGCCGGCGGCAACAAGACCCTGTAGCCCCACCTTTCGCCCTTCACCTTTTACCTTTGACCTTTGACCTTCTGCCTTCAGCTACAGCGAGCCCCTCTTGCGCAGGTGGATCATCAAAGCCGCAATGGCGGCGGGGGTCACACCCGAGATACGAGAGGCCTGTCCCAGGTTCGCGGGACGGACGGCTTCCAGCTTCTCCTGCACCTCCCGTGAAAGACCGCTCAACTCTCGAAACGCCATGTCCTCCGGAAAGGATACCTTCTCGAATTTCCGAACACGCTCCACCTCCTCGATCTCCCGCTCGATGTAGTTCTCGTATTTCACCTGGATCTCCACCTCTTCCAGTACGGTCCCATCGAATCGGTCCAGGGATACTCCGAGCAACGGCAGGTGGGAGACCCCGACGGAGGGCCTTCTCAGGAACTGCTTCAGATCGATCGGCTGTTTGAGCGGCGCCTCGCCCATGTCCTTCAGCCGGGCCTGAGTGGCGGGATCCGGCCTGAGCTTCGTGTCCCGGAGGATGTCCAGAAGGGCCCCGATCTGCCGCCTCTTCCGTTCACAGGCAAGGTAGCGTTCCCGGGACAGCAGACCGCGGTCGTATCCCTTTTGGAAGAGCCTGAGGTCCGCGTTGTCTTCCCGCAGCAGGAGTCGATATTCGGCCCGGGACGTGAACATCCGGTACGGCTCCTCGGTTCCGTGGGTGACCAGGTCATCGATGAGCACCCCGATGTAGGCTTCCGATCGACCCAGAATCAGCGGTTCTTCACCCCGGAGGCTTGCCGCGGCGTTGATTCCGGCCATGATTCCCTGCCCGGCCGCCTCCTCGTACCCTGAGGTGCCGTTCACCTGACCGGCGAAGAACAGGTGACGTACCACCTTCGACTCGAGGCTGGGCTTGAGCTGTGTCGGAAAGGCGAAATCGTACTCGACCGCATAGCCGGGCCGCAGAATCTTCGCCCGTTCCAGGCCGGGGATCGTCTGGAGGAAGCGAATCTGGGTGTCGAGAGCGAGACTGGTGGGAAGCCCGTTCGGATAGATCTCCTTCGTTTCCACGCCCTCCGGTTCGAGGAAGATCTGGTGGCGTGCCTTTTCGGGGAAACGCATCACCTTGTCTTCAATGGAGGGGCAGTAGCGGGGCCCGATCCCCTTGATGACGCCCGTGTAGAGGGGTGACCGGTCGAGGCCGGCACGAATGATCTCGTGGGTTCTTTCACTCGTGTACGTGATGTGGCAGGGCACCTGAGGCTGTGTGATTCTCGGCGTGGAAAAGGAGAAAGGCCGAGGGTCATCGTCCCCGTATTGCGGCTCCAGACCCTCGAAATCGATGGTGCTGCGGTCGAGCCGGGGCGGCGTGCCGGTCTTGAGCCTGCCCAGCCTCACGCCCAGCGACTCGAGGCTTGCCGAAAGCCCCTTCACGCACACATCGCCGGCACGCCCCCCTTCCTCCTGCGTCAATCCGATGTGCATGAGGCCCCGCAGAAAGGTGCCGGTCGTCACGATCACGGCTCGGGACCGATACCGGACGCCCCGTCCCGTCTCCACACCCGACACTTGTCCTCCTTCAACCAGAACACGGTCCACGATGGCCTGTGCGAGATACAGGTTCTGCTGGGACTCGACGACCCGTTGCATGTAGAGCCCGTATCGGCTCCGGTCCGCCTGCGCTCGGGATGAGCGAACCGCAGGGCCCTTTCTTCGGTTCAGGAGCCGGAACTGGATGCCTGTCGAGTCGATGCACCGCGCCATCTCTCCGCCCAGGGCATCGATCTCACGCACGAGCTGGCCCTTGGCCAGTCCGCCGATGGCCGGGTTGCAGGACATCTGGGCGATCGTGTCCGGGTTTGCCGTGAGCAACAGGGTGGGAAGGCCCATCCGTGCTGTGGCGAGCGCCGCTTCACACCCTGCGTGACCGGCCCCGATCACGATCACATCATATGTCTTGGCATGCTCACCCACCCTTGACCCCTTTTACAGGCTCACTTGCCGATACAGAACGTTTCGAAGATGCCGTTCAGGATCTCCTCCGGGGTCGTCTCGCCCAGAATCTCCCCAAGGGCCCGCAGGGCGTGGCGAAGGTCCGCTGCGAGCAGATCCCCCATCATCGGACGGGCACCGATCTGTGCCCTCGCCCTCTCCAGAGCATCGCAACACCTGGTCAGTGCATTGCGGTGGCGTACGTTCGTGATGATGGCCCGGGAGTCCAGTTCCAGCCGGTTCCCGGTGAGCTGCTCCCGGATCGCCTCCTCCAGGCTCTCGATGCCTGAGCGGTGCAGAGCGGAAACCGCTGCAAAAGGCAGCGGCGGCAGGCCTCCCATACGCCCCTCGAGGGCGCTCTTTGAAACCAGATCGACCTTGTTGATCACCACCAGCGTTCTTCCCCGGGGCGCAAGTTCCTTCAAGCCGTCCCAAGGCTCGGATTCGAGCGCCGTCGCGTCGACCACGTAGAGGAGCAGGTCGGCCATCTGTATCTGGCGTCTGGCCAGAGCGACCCCCTGCGCCTCGATCTCCCCCGGGTCCTCCCGGAGCCCGGCCGTGTCGATCATACGAACCGGCAGGCCTGCAAAGACGAGCGACTCCTCCAGGTAGTCTCGGGTGGTGCCCGGCGTCGAGCTTACAATCGCTCTCTCCTTGCCGACCAGGACGTTCAGCAGGGTGGACTTGCCCACGTTCGGCCTCCCCCCGATCACGAGGCTCACACCATCACGGAAGAGGTGGGCCTTGTCGTACGTGCCGGCAAGATCGCGGAGGGTCCCCACCGCTTCCTCGATCCGCCCTCGCATACGGGCGAAATCCGGTTCCGGCAGGTCTTCTTCCGGGAAATCCAGCCATGCCTCCGTTTCCATCCACAGCTTCCTGAGCGCTTCCTGGACCGTCCTCAGCTCGGCGGACAGGATGCCGTCGAGCTGACGCTGGGCAAAGCGAAGGGCTGTCTCGCTCTTCGCCTCTACGATATCCGCCACCGCTTCCGCCTGGACCAGGTCGATCCGACCGTTCATATAGGCCCGCCGGGTGAACTCCCCCGGTTCGGCCAGTCGGACCCCCTGGGCCAGGATGAGATGGAGGACTCTCCGGACCGGTTCGATGCCCCCGTGGCAATGGATCTCCACCACGTCTTCTCGGGTGTAGGTCCTCGGCGCGTGCATGACGACCATCAGGGCTTCGTCGACGATTGTTCCGTTCCCGGGATCGAGGACATGTCCGTAGGTGAACCGATGGGATGAAGGTCGTTCGGCAGGGGTCTTCGGTTGAAAGATTTGGCTTGCGGCCTTCTCCGCGTCCGGGCCGGATATGCGTACGATCCCGATCCCGCCCACACCAAAAGGGGTCGAGACGGCGACAATCGTATCCCCCTCAAGGGGCAGCGCCGGAACCCTCATGCCGCTTCGACCTCCCGCCGTTGACGGGGTGGATGACGAGCTTTCTCATCTCTCCCTTGCCCACGCTCTTCGTTTCGAGGGCTCGATCGTTCTTCAGGGTGAGATGGACGATTCGGCGGTCGTGGGCGTTCATCGCCTCGATCGTGATCGGTTTCTTCTTCTTCTTCACTTTCTGGCCCAGCCGAACCGCCATGTTGCGCAGGGCCTGCTCTCTTCGCTTCCGATACTGCTCCATATCCACTTCGATCCGCTTTGCGGAATTCCCTGAGCGATTCACCATTTTGTTGGCCAGAAACTGCAGGGCATCCAGAGTCTGCCCCCTCTTCCCGATCAGCAGGCCTGTCTTGTCCCCATGGATTTCCAGAAGGATCCGCTCGCTTGTTTCCTCTCTGATCTCCACGGTCGCCTGCTCCGATAACCAGGAAATCAGTCCCTGGAGAACCTCCCTCGCCTTCTCCGCCCTGTCGGTCCTCTCTTCGTCTTTGGGTGCAGTCTTCTCCGCAACAACCGCCTGCTGGACCTCGAGCACCTCGTCATGCAGCTCTTCCCGGCTTTCCCGTTTGGACCAGGCGCGAATCTTGACCTTCTTTCCCCCCACGAAACCGAAAAACCCGCGACCGCTGTCCGACAGGATCTCTATACCGATCTCTTCAACAGGAACCCGGAGTTCCCGGGCAGCCTTTTCCGCCGCATCCTCCTTGCTCTTGCCCTCCATTTCGACGAAACGCATAGACTTGCCTCCCGGTGGAATTATGATTGTCGCCTTTGCGAGACGAACTGCTGGCCAATGGTGAGCACGTTGTTGACCAGCCAGTACAGGACCAGCCCCGATGGGAAACTCAGGAACATGAAGGTGAAGATCAGGGGCATGAACATCATGATCTTCTGCTGATTCGGATCCCCGGCCGCCGGCGTCATCTTCTGCTGGAGAAACATGGTGGCCCCCATGATGATGGGCGTGATGTAGCAGGGATCCTTTTCCGACAGATCCTGGATCCAGAAAATGAAAGGGGCATGGCGAAGCTCGATCGAGTTCAGCAGGGCCTTGTAAAGTGCGAAGAAGACGGGGATCTGAAGCAGCATGGGCCAGCATCCGCTCAGAGGGTTGATCTTGTGCGTGCGATAGAGATCCATGATCTCTCTGTTCAATCTCTCCTTGTCGTCCTTGAACTTGTCCCGGATCGCCTGCATCTTGGGCTGAAGCTTCTGCATCTCGCGCATCGACTCCATCTGTTTCCTCGTCAGGGGATGGAAAAGGATCTTGATGAGGATGGTCAGGATGATGATGGCGATCCCGTAGTTGTGGGTGTACCGGTAGAAGAACTTCAGCACCACCAGAAGGGGCTTGGCGATGAATTCGAACCAGCCCAGATCGATGGCCCTCTCGAGGTAGTGACCGGCATCTCGCAGCACGTCCAGGTCCTTCGGCCCCACGTACAGCGAATAGGCGAACCGGGCCCGGTCACCCTCGAGATGGGTTTGAATGTTGTAAATGAGCCGGGAGATGAACAGCCGCGAAGAATTGTCGTCTGTAGAAGGCCGCTGCTCCACGATGATGCTGGAGACCGGACTGTCTACGGGAAGCAGGCTCTTGAGAAAGTACTTGTCCGAAAAACCCTGCCAGTGCACGTTCCCGTTGAAGGGGAGCGGCTTGCCCGGATCCACCTCCTTCTCCTTCTCCAGGCTGTCGTCGATGTAGGCCATGAATCCGGAAAAGGTGTAGCGACTCTTGCCCTCTTCCGGTATCCGTTCGGTGAGTCGAATGGCCATACCGGCCTGCCGGAGGGCAGGCTCGATTCCCGCCACCTCGATCTTCAGGTGCACGACGTACGAGTCAGGAGCAAAGGTATAGACCCGCTCGATGGCCCTGCCCCGGGAATCCGTGCCGGTGAAGGTGATCCGTTCGGGAGCCTGCCCCTTTTCCAGTTCGAGCCGGAAACGGTCCGGCTCGAGCCTCTCCTGAAGGGGGATGCGCCTGTTTCCGCCCTTCGAAACCTCGAGGGCCAGGGGATATTCTCCCGGCTCCCGGGTGTGAATCATCTCCACGGATGCCGGGGCGCTGCCCTGGAGGGTCCCCTCCGACTGCGCCCTCGGGAACCCGGGAACGGGGCATTCGCAGGGCTTGTGAAGCTGGTAGTTCTTCAAGGTCCACCGCATGGGCCTTCCGTTTCCGGAACAGAACACGGCCCTGTAGAGAGGGGTGTCCACGATCACTTCCTCGCAAGGCACATCCGCGGGCGCCGCGGCGACCTTCTCCTCCTCGGGCCGAAGCTCTTCGGGTGGGGCCTGGGAGGGAGCCTGCACTGCCGGGTCCGCCATGGACGAATCCGCCGGGAACTCCTCCAGCCCTTGTCCGGGTGCCTGCTGCTGAGCCGCCTCCTGCTGAGCCGCCTCCCACTGTGCCTGCTGCCTCTCTACGTACGATTGGTAAACCATCAGAATGAGCAGGCAAAGAACCATTGCGAGCAGTAATCGTTTCTCCATTGAATCCCCTCAGCCGGGTGCTCTACTCGTTTCGCAGAAAACGGGAAACACCTGCACCTCTCCACGCCGTGCGGGCGCATGCGTCCTTCCTCTGTCATTCCACTGGGTCAAACCCGCCTGGATGGTACGGATGACATCGCAGGACCCTCTTCCCTGCCAGCCACAATCCCTTGAGCAGTCCGTACCTCTCCAGGGCCTGAACGGCGTACGTGGAACAGGAGGGGTAAAACCTGCATGCAGGGGGCAGAAGCGGTGAAAGCAGCAGCTTATAGAGCTTTATCACCGCGACCAGGATGCGTCTCAGCATGCTTCGCCCTTCTGTGGTGTCGGGCCTTTGACCGGGAGAAACCCTTGAAGAAGCGTCCAAGGTCTTCCGAGATGCCTCGATACGTCACGTCCGGCATGCCCTTCTTCGCAATGATAACGATGTCGGTGGAGGGAGGGAGCCAGGGTTTGTGAAGGCGAAAGAACTCTCGGACCCTTCGCTTCAAGTAGTTTCGCCTAACCGCCTTTCCCACTTTCTTGCTGACGACGATCCCGAGACGAGGCCTACCCTTCCGGTTGGAGCGCAGGAACACCAGGAAATACCGCGTAGTGTACCGCTTCCCCCTTCGCGTGGTCGCAAGGAATTCTCTTCGCAGGAGGAGTCGGTCTTGTTTCGAAAAGGACTGGTCCGGGCGTTGGCATCCCTGTGTCTTCAAAGGGTGGCGCATCGGGTCATACGAGCCTTTTCGGGGCAGGCATCATGTCGGAGGTCTAAACGCAGATCCTCTTGCGGCCCTTCGCCCTCCGACGGCTCACGACCTTTCTTCCACCTCGAGTCTTCATACGAGCCCGAAATCCGTGGGTTCTCTTTCTTCGAATCGTGCTGGGCTGATAGGTACGTTTCATGGCTTCTTCTTGTCACTTTCCCATGGCGCGCGAACAGGATATTCACACGGGTTTGTCGTTCCTTCCCCTTCTTCGGCCATACCGTCTTGTTTGTATTCTTGAGAGACAGCGCCGGTGGGCAGGCAGGCTCGAATCCACAGAGCGGCACGTCTTCGTATCGATCCTTATCCCCTACAGGTGAGCACAATTCCGCTGCTTTGTCAACCGAATAGGCCCCCTCGGACCCTACCCGCCGTCCCGTTTCGCCAGCACGCCGGAAAGGCCACGCTGCTGAAGATAGTTCGTAATCCCCAACGCCACGCCCTGTGCAAGCGCCTTCCGGTAGGCCACGGTCTTCATCCTGTTTTCCTCCGTGGCGTTCGTTATGAACCCCACTTCGACGAGGACGCTCGGCATGTGGGCACCGAGCAGCACATAGAAGAGGGCTCCCTTCGCACCCAGGTCCCGTGTGCCCCTGTATCCCTTGTGTCGGACCTCCTGGATCAGGGCCTCCTGCATCGTGTGAGCCAGTTCGTTCGACTCCCAGGCGTTCACATTGCATCGGAGGTCGATCAGGATCTGGCTCAGTTGGTCCGTCTTCTTCTCCGGCGTGTCGTTCTCCATGGCTGCCACGCGAATCGCCGCCCGGTCGGTCGTGTTGTCCAGGTAGTAGGTTTCCATTCCGTGGACACCGCGATTCGGATGTGCGTTTGCGTGGATCGAGACGAAGAGATCTGCGTCTTTCGAGTTGGCGATCCAGGCTCGCCTCTCCAGGGGAACGAACAGGTCCCGATCGCGCGTGAGGATCACCTCTGCCGTTTCTCGGCCCTCCAGGATGGTCTTCACATACCTCGCAACCGAGAGGGCTACATCCTTCTCGTGGAGCCCCCCCCTTCCGCTCGCGCCGGGATCCTTGCCTCCATGACCGGGGTCGATTACGATCAGCGGAAGACGCGGCGCCGCCGTCCCCGAGGAACCCTTCTCTCCCTGCCCTGTCCGGGAAGAACCCCCGCCTCTCTCGCCCTTCTTCCACCATAGATCCAGCACGATTCGAAAAGGTTGCTCCAGCCGAAAAACGTTGTAGTCCTCCGCATGCCTGAGGTCGAGAACCAGCCGGGTCGTCCTGCTGTCGTACCGGCCGGATCGAATGGTCTGCACCGGCCCTTCTTTCAGCTCGGTGCTCGCCCCGACGTCCTTCGATCGCAGGGTGTCCCGCAGATCGACGTAGATACGGGCGGGCCTGCCCGCCGCGGCATCCTGGTCGAGCCTGCCCACGTGGTAGTCCACTTCCCTGTCGAGATCGAAGACGACCCGTGTATACTTCGCGCTGCAGTAGTAGCGTACTTGCTGGAGAGAGGCCACCGGACTGCCGGCTGCAGCTCCCACGGGGTGCACATCGGCCCAGGCGCCCATGAAAGCGAAGCAGATGAAGAAGACCAGCCTGGCTATGCGGCACATTTCGAAAGACTCCGTTTACGTCTAGGAGGGGTCAGGCGTCTGGCCCCGGGGCGCCCCTCCCGCATGCACGCCGCCGACGCCCGACGGGTGATGAATGGAGACCATTTCGGAGATCGGCACGAGTCGAACCCCTTTCTCCGCAAAGGAAGCGGCCACCTTTGGCAAGGCGGCCAGCGTTGCCTCAGACGGATGCGCAATGCCGATGGCACCGCCCTGCCGGACCGCGGCATCCATGACCCTGCAGAGTTGGGTGACAACGGCCGTCTCGGTCCGTTCTACATCCAGGAAATGGGTTCTCTGGGCAAAGGGTATACCCAGATCGGCGGCCACACGGCGGGCCGAAGAGTCCGGTGTCGTGAGGCTGTCGACAAAGAAGAGGTCGCGTTCCGACAAAACGGAAAGAACCCATCGCATTTGGTGTTCCTGCTCCGTGAAGAGGGAACCCATGTGGTTGCTCACCCCGACGCAGCCGGGCAGGGTATCGAGTTGCCGGGCCAGTTCCTCCTGAATCCGCTCCCGATCCATGGACAGAAGCAAGGCGCCGGTTCCGGGATTCGTATGCGGATAACCCTTCGGCTGCAGGGGCAGATGGAGGATCACCTCCTTTCCGTGCCGCACCGCTTCGAGACCGATCCGCTCGCTGTATCTCTGGTACGGCAGGACCGCCAGTGTGAGAGGCATGTCCAACTCCAAGAACTCCCTGGCCACCGCCAGGTCCACACCCAGGTCATCGATGATAATCGAAGCCTTCTTCTCCGGCCCCGGCAGCCCTTCCTGCTGCGGCACATACGGGGCCGCGGACAGAAAGCCCCGGCCCCCCGTGCACTCGGCACGATAGACACGGTAGAGCCCTTGAGAAAGGAGGCCGAAGGAGCCCCCCAGCAGAAGGGTCAGGCACCAGATCAAGAAGACGACCCATCTCGAGCCGAATCTTCCGGCGCCACCCGGCTGCACCCGCTTTCCGCGTTCGGCCATGGCGTGTGAGCCTCTTCAGAGAGCAAGAGGAGTTGAATACGGCCCACGAGATCTAATAGTTTACTTTAGCTTTTAAAGAAAATCATCTCAAAAAACAAGAAAATTCTAAAAAAATGACGAGGGATGAAGTCGAACGCCGCAGATGGCACTTTTGGGGCAGCCCCCTAGGCGACTTCCCTTTCGCCCGGATAGCTCCAGCCGGCCCAGGCCTGGCGAATCGTCCGAATCAGCAGGGGATGGATCAGGGATTCGGCGGTTCGCCCGTAGAGGAGATCGAGGTGGTTCGTCCCCTCCACAACGAAGTCCGCGGACTGGCTCCTTTCGGTCGAGATTTCGATCCGGGCCAGGTCTCCTACGGTGGAAAGGGTGTGATGCTGCTTGGTCCTGTGCGGGTAGGCCTCACTGAATCGCACGTTGGCAGGAGGAGCCAGCGGATCCTCGGCACCCCAGAACCGGAAAATGGGGATATCCTCCGGGAAGAAGGAAAGCAGATTCGTGTAGTTCAACCGGGTTTCATCCATCCGCTTGAACCCTTCCCCATTGTAGATGGCTTTGAGAAACTGGAAGCCCAGCCCCAGGGGGAAGGACTCTGCGCAGGCCCGGAAGTAATCGATGATGAAATCCCTGTCGTTCCTGTGGTTCTTCGGGCTGATCAGCGGATTCAAGCCCGCCACGTTCGTATTGAAAGCAAGTTTCGTGCCGGCACGAAGGCCTGGAACACGCGTGAGGAGCCAGATCGCCTCTCGAAGGGGAATGTTTCGAAGCCGAAGGATCCGGGAGAGGTGGTTGAGCCAGAGGCTGTAAGGGAAGATGGGGTGGGTCAGCTTCTGGAAGAACTTCGGCGCCCCGAGGGTGATCACGCCCCGAATCATCGAAAGACAATGCTTCGCCTCCTCGAGGGGCGGCAGGACCTTGTCGAGCTTCTCTCTCTGGGAATCCGTGAGCATGTCCAGCCGGTCGAAATTCCGCCTCAGGTTCCAGTTGACGACCATGAATTCCGATACGATGCCTCCCATGCTGTGGCTGACCAGGATCACCGGCTTGCCTCTGGACCGCTTGAAAACGAACCGAACGACTGCGGGCAGGTCGTAGTCGATCAAGGTATCGATGGTGAGGAGGGGATCGAATTTGGCTTTGTTGACCCCCATCCCCCTGGGATCGAACAGGTAGACCCAGAATCCCATGTCGGCCAGATTCTTGGCGAGGGAGTGACGGTTGTTCAGGTTGTAGCAGTCGCTGTTCGCCCCGATTCCGGGGACCATGACGAGAGAGGGCCGGTTGTCCCCTGAGGTAACCGACTCCATACTTGCGAGCCGTCGGAAGCCGATGGACTTGCCCTCGTTGGTGAAGTCCCGGTAGTGAACGATCTCGTAGTCGCCTCTTCCGTTCTCCTCCCGTTCCTCGACCTCGCTCTCGAAATAGGCCGGAGCCCGATGCTCTTTCAGCGTCTCTTTCAGGATTCTGCGACGGCGAGCGCCCGCGACAATGGCGGGGAGATCCTCTTCCTGTATGTTGAACCGGTCCGATGCCAGCCTTTGCAGCTCTTCCTCGCTGAGGAAGATCACGTCTTCGGTCAGACGGATCCTGCCCTTGTCGAATTCGTCGAGCAGAACCCGCTTGATCTCGTGTCGCGGAATCCGGGCATGGGTGGCCTGGAAGAAGATGTGGTACAGGGAGAGAGCCAGCTTGGCCGCGGAACGGTTGCGTATCTCCTCCTGGGTTCTGAGGAGCTTCTTCGGCACCGGGAGGCCGAGGCGGAGCTGGCCCTTCTGGAGCCGGCTGTAGGCGTTGTAGCTTGCGTTGGCCCAATGGGCGGGTACTCCCCGCAAAAGGAGAGACAAACCTCTCCTTCGCGCGTCCTGGAATCGTACGCCCGGACGGTCGGAGCGCCGAACGATTCTTCCCGCCGAAAACATGATGTCTCGCTCGCGCTGCATCGGACTTCCCTCCACACTCTCCTATCGGCAACTCCCTGGGAGCGCTTTACAGACCGACCCGTTCCCCTTAGGATGATGGCTGCACCGAGCCGGAAACAAAGGGAGCTGGTCGAGAGGAAGTCGCTCCAGACCTCCTCCACGAGGAGATTTCGTGAAGAAGAAGAGGGCCTCCGACACGTCCCGACCCGGGACTCCCGGGCGCACGTCAACGCCCAGCCGGCGGCGGAAACCCCTGTGCCTCGTCACGGGTGCCTGCGGGTTCATCGGTTCCCACATGGTCGAGGTGCTCTCCGAGGCGGGCTACCGGATTCGCGCCACGGACCTGCCGGATGCCTACGCCGGGGAGGACCGTGAAAAGGGCAGGTTCCCCGGCGTTCTGAAGGACCTGAACATCGAGTTCGTTCCCTCGGACATGACGAGACCCGAGAGCCTGAAGGAGGCGGTGAAGGGCGCCTCGCTGGTGTTTCACATTGCCGGCGTATTCAGCTACAGCGCTGCCTGGGAGACCCTGGAACGGGTCAATGTGCACGGCACACGGGAACTGCTTCGGACCCTTGCCTCTGAGAGATCGTTCAGGAAGCTCGTCCTCTGGGGCGCCGGCGGTGTCTATGGATTTGCGCCGTGCCGATCCCTGCCCATCCGGGAGGGGGATCCGAAGGCACCGCCGAACGACTACCTCGAGTCGAAACACCGGCAGGAGCAGCTGGTCATTCGCGCGGGACGCGAGACCGGGCTTCGTTACAGCATCGTTCGCCCCACCGGCGTCTACGGGCCCCGCGGCGTCTACGGCATGGCCAGCATGATCCTCCCCCTGGCCGGAATGAAGCGTCTCTTCATTCCGCGGAATTTCACTTCAAGGGTTCCCCTCGTTCACGTGCGGGACGTTTGCGAGGCGGCCCTCTTCCTGGCCGAGCAGAAGAAATGCGATGGCCAGGCCTACAATCTGAACGATGACACCCAGATCACGGTAGTCGAATACATGAAGCACATGGGTCAGGTGCTCGGAAAACCCGTCACCGTCCTGCCGCCCGTGCCGATCCGGCTGATAAAGGCATTCCTCACCCGGCTGGCCGGCCTCGAGGCGCTCCTGGCGAGGCTGGGCGACCGGCCTCGATCCCTCGAACAGGACACGATCGACTACCTGGGGGTGGACATGGCCTACAGCAACCGGAAGCTAAAGGACGCCGGCTACACGTTCCGCTACCCGGACGCCCGGACCGGGCTCCGGCAGACCGCGGAGTGGTACAGGCAAAACGGCTGGATTTGAGCCCCATGTTCCGCGAAGCCTTGCAACCCGAGCGGCGTAAGCACGGAATGTCCTCGGCGATGCCCTGCACAAAGGAGGCGCGAGGTGCCCAAGGAATGCTTTGCGATCCCTGAGTCGGAATGGAAGGCCGTCTTCGAGGAGGCCCTGGAGGTCTTACGTAACCTGCTTCGCTTCGACACGACCAACCCTCCTGGAAACGAAAGGATGGCCTGCGAGTACCTCGGCAAGATCCTGGAGAAAGAGAAGATCGACTTCGACATCCTGGAAAGTGCCCCGGGCCGGGCGAACCTCGTATGCAGGCTTCGGGGTGAAGTCTCCCTCCCACCGCTCCTGCTGAATGCCCACCTCGACGTAGTCCCTGCAGAGAAGGACCAATGGACCCACGACCCTTTCGGAGGCATCCTGGAAGACGGTTTTCTCTGGGGAAGGGGCGCCCTCGACATGAAGCACATGGCCGCCATGAGCCTCGCGAGCGTTCTCCTTCTCCAACGGCAAAGGGCGGTTCTCAAACGGGATCTGATCTTCGCGGCCGTTGCGGACGAGGAGACGGGCGGAAGGCTCGGCTCGGGGTGGCTCGTGGATCATCACCCGGAGCGGGTGAGGGCCGAGTACGCCCTCGGCGAAATCGGCGGATTCAGCCGGGTCGCGGGCGGCAGGACCTTCTATCCGGTGCAGATCGCCGAGAAGGGGATCTGCTGGCTGCGGGTCAAGGCGAAGGGAGCGCCGGGCCACGGCTCACTGCCGAACTGGGATGGTGCCGTGGGCAAGATCGGGAGAGCGGCCCACAAACTGGGCTCGGAAAGGCTCCCTTTCCACCGCACGCCCCAGGCAGCCGTCTTCGTCGAGACCATGGCCGCCCACCAGCCCTTCCCAAGGAGCCTTGTGCTGCGGCAGGTCCTGAACCGGCGCCTGAGCCAGTGGATCCTCGACAAGGTTGTCCCGGACAAGGGCCTGGCGCGCATGCTCTATGCGACCCTCCACAACACGGCCAACCCGACGATCCTTCAGGCCGGGGAGAAGGTGAATGTTCTTCCCTCGGAGGCAACCCTGCACGTGGACGGTCGCGTCCTGCCGGGACAGACGGAAGAGGACTTCCTGCGGGAGGTGAAAGACGTGCTGGGCGAGGGCTACGACATCGAGGTCCTGGAGTTCCAGTCGGCCACCTCCGCACCGCCGGACGACCCGATCCTTCGCACCATGGCGGAGGTCCTCCGCCGCCACGACCCGCATTGCGTCGTAGTGCCGAACATGGTTCCAGGCTTCACGGACGCGAAGCATTACAGCCGGCTCGGCATACGCTGTTTCGGGTTCTCGCCCGTCAAACTGCCGGAGGCATTCTCCTTCATCGAACTCATGCACGGGCACGACGAGCGGATTCCGGTAGAGGGCTTCTTCTTCGGTGTGCGGGTCCTGTGCGAACTGGTAGCCCGTCTCTGTACCGAGGGCTAGTGCCTCTTTGACCTTCTCGGCAAGACGAAGACGAGCACGAGAACGATCAGCAGCAGCAGGGCCAGGGCGGTCTCCCCTTGTTTTATGAGCCGAACGAGCGCCTCACTGCTCTCCCCGAAGGCATACCCGAGAGTGATCGCCACGGGCGCCAGCAGGCATGCAGAGGGAAGATCAGCGGACAGGAACCGCAGAGGGGACATGCGGCTCAGACCGGCCACGACGAAGATGGGGGCCCGTAGATAGGGCAGAAAGCGTGCCGTGAAAACGGCAAGCCATTCATGCTTCTTGAAACGCTCCTCGGCCGCCAGAAACCGTTCTCTGTTGCGATCCCCGGAGAAGAACCGCCACGTGAGCGCCTTCTCCCCGACTATGTATCCGAGCGTGAAGTAGATGCTGTCCGCAGTTACGAGCCCTGCCACGGACGCCAGCAGGTAGCTGGACAGGCTGCCCACGCCCCGGGAAGCCAGGACCCCGGCGGCCACGATCACGAGCGTCTTGGAAAAGGGCAGTGCGGTGCTGAACAGGAGAATGAGCCCGAACACCCCGAGGTAGGAGTATCGAACCAGGTACGGCAGGGCGACCTCGAGTGCTTCCAAGAACCCCCCTCGGCGAGAACGCTCCCTCTAGCCCGGTTCCTCTCCCGGGGGGACCATCGGCTGCTCCCGCCACATGCAGAGGATCTGCCGGAGGATCCCTTCCTTCTTTTTGATCATGTCCTCCTTCGACCTGCAATGCACCCTGCCGGCCCCGGCGCCCCGATGACCGTCCCCCATGTTCAGGGAGCGCATGATTTCCCCCACATTCTTGCCCGAGGAAGCGACCTCGAGAGACGGGCTCAGGGACATGGAAAACACCAGGTCGTTCGTCTTCCGCTTCTGCCGGAACAGGCTCCTCACCTCCAGAACGGCCAGGGCCTTCGGGTGGGCGAGGAAGGCGAGGCTCTTGATGATGTGCGGGGAATGCTTGAGCACGGTCGTGTCGAGAAGCACCACTTCCTCTTCGGGATCCTCGGGACGAAAGGAGGCGATCTTGCCGATCAGGGAACGGCTCTTCTCCTCCATCTCCCGGTAGAGCCGGGCCTTGTCTCGAACCTCCGGATCCGACAACAGCTCCGCGAGGGGGACCTCGCGGATTCTGCGAATGAGATGGCGCATGTACCGGTTGCGGTCCCCCCGGGAGCGGAACGTAATGCGAAGGGTGTCGGAGAGGATCTTGCCCGGGGTCCCGCGCTGCCAGTCCTCGAGCCCCTGGTAGTCGAAGCTGTCCACCGTATCCGCCTCCTCGACCGTCTCGCCCATGAAATCCGGAAAGGCGACCCCCCGATCCTGGTAATACCGATAGACCACCCTGGCGCAGCTCTTCTCTTCCCCGAAGGTTTCGCTCACCGCCTCCGGATCCCCCCCCTTGAGACGATAATCCTCCAGGTTACCGGTGTGGTGATCGAACCAGAGTCCCGCGTTCGGGTGATGGGGCAAATCGCAGACGATCGTATCCGAACCGATCTCCAGCCCCGTGTCCAGGATCGACACCGGGCCGGAAAACAGGAAGTTGTCGATCCCGTTTGCAAGGCTGCAGAGGGCTGCCGACACCACCCCGTCGAAGTCGTCGTGCGTGACGATCTTCACGAACTTCTTCTCGTCCATTCGCGAAGGATATCGGATCCTCGGTTCCTTGACAAACGTTACGGCATGCCTCATGAAGGGACCAGGGAGGTGAGATGAGCAGAGACGGAGCCATCCCCCGCGAGCTTCTGACGCCCTCGGAAGAAGTGGAAAGGCGCATCGGTGGGCTGCAGGCTCTCCTTCGGAAGCAGGGCCTGGACGGCGCGCTGGTGTGCCATCCCGTGGACCTGTTCTACTTCTCCGGCACGGCCCAGAACGGGTACCTGTGGATCCCGCCGGAGGAGCCGCCCGTCTACTGGGTACAGCGAAGCCTGGAACGCGCACGCCGGGAGTCTCCCCTGTCCGAGATCCTGCCGTACCCGGGCCTGGAGTCCTTGTGCAGCCGGATCTCAGGAGGCAATGCCTCGCGCGTCGGCCTGGAGATGGATGTCCTGCCGGCCAAGGACTTCCTGCGGTTCCGGGAACAGTTGCCCCGGACCGACTGGGAGGATGCCACTCCATGGATCCGAAGGGTGCGGCAGGTGAAATCCCCCTTCGAGATGGGGTTCCTGCGCAGGGCGGCCGCGCTTCACGCAGAGGTTTTCGCAGAGATCCCGCGCATGATCCGGGAGTCCCGGACCGAGCTGGATCTCTCGGCCCGGATCGAATTCGCGCTCCGGTCCCGCGGGCATCAGGGCCTGCTGCGGATTCGCCGCTGGAATCAGGACCTGTACCTGGGTCCCGTGGTGAGCGGCACGAGCGCCTGCTCGCCCACGTCGTTCGATGGGCCCGTCGGCGCGGTGGGCCTCTACCCGGCCCTGCCCCAGGGTGCGGGGCGAAAGGACCTCGAACCCGGCGAACCGATCCTCGTGGACGTGGTCTTCGGCTACAACGGCTACTTCGTCGACGTGACGCGGACCTTTGCTCTCCGGTTCCTTTCGGACGAGTGGCTGGAGGCCCACCGGCTCTGCCGGCACATCCAGGAAGAAACCCTTCGACGGCTCGAGCCGGGAAGGACCTGCGACGCGGTCTACAGGGAGATCGTTGAGGCCTTCCAGGGGAGAACCCCCTTCTGGCCGCATTTCATGGGATGCAATGACAACAAGGTCCCTTTCCTGGGCCATGGGGTCGGCCTGGAACTGGATGAGTGGCCCGTCCTGGCCCAGGGCTTCACGGAACCACTGCAGGCCGGCATGACCATCGCGATCGAACCGAAGCTCTTTCCTCCCCCCAAGGGCGGCATCGGCCTGGAGAACGTCTACCTCATCACCGACCGGGGCGTCGAGAAGATCACGGATTTCCCGGACGAGGTGGTGATTGTTTGACCCCCCGGCACCACCCCACTCACCACCACCCAGGGCGAGAGGTCAAAGGTGAAGGGACGAAGGCATCGACTCGAGGCACTCACCTCTGAACACGATGCTGCAGGAAGCGCTGGTACTTCGTGGCGGGCTGCGGCGTGAAGGGGATGCCCAGGCGCGAGAGCAGTCCCTCCAGCAGGCCCCGGTCCCGTTGAGGGTCGTCTGTCTCCACCTCCACTTCATAATCCTCATGGCCGTCCGGATACCGGCTCGCATCCACCTCGAGGCAGAGGCCCTCGTTCGTGCGGTAGATCTTCCGCAGGTTGGCCATGCTTCCGACCCACTTCAGGGGAAAGGGACCGCCGAACTGCTGCTCCAGGGCCTTCAGGCCCGCGTGCCCGGTTTCCCAGATTTCGCTCGAAGAGGGAGGCATCCGCCCCGCCGGGCCGGGCCAGGTCTCTTCGTATTCCTGTGCGGTGGCCAGCCCGTTGTGCAAGGCCCCCAGCTTCACCGTGAGCAAGGCCTTCCCCTTCTCGAGGCGAATCCGTATCACGCCCCGGCTCCCGGGAATCCTTCCGTCCTCCGACTGGAAGTAGTGGTTGATCTGTTCCCACGCGACTTCGGGTCTGCCCAGCTTTCGGCAGAGCCCTTCATACGCCTCCCGCGCCTCCAGCCGAAGCTTCAGCTCGACTTCCTGTCTTTCGGGCATGGAATCCTCCACACCTCCAGGGTGTCAGGGATCAGGGGTCGGGGGTCAGGCCGCGTCCCCGGCCGGTGCTCATGGGCCCGGTCTCGGCTCCTCTTTCTCGCCCAGGGCCAAAAGAAGACGTGGAACGAGCTGTCTCCCTTCGTGCAGGGTTCGCAGAAATTCGCGGGTGAGGATCTGCGACATCTCCTCAGGATGCTCACGCTGTTCCACGATCAGCTTTCTCAAGAGTTCAGCGTCCCTGAGGTTGAGGTAGAAGGCGAGCAGAAGGGGCCGGGCCTCGACATGGAGGGAGGACAGGTCCTGGTGAACCCCGCGATACGCGTCGAGCCCGTAGAGGGCACCGGTCATGTCCAAACCTTTCAACAGCTCCGGCCCCTCTCCCTGCCCCTCCACGAGGGCCTCGTAATCCTCTGACGCATGCTTCAGGAAGGGCAGATCTTCCTGTATCGCGTTTCGATACTTCTCCGAGGCATCCCCTCCTGACCGACCCTCCAGAAACTCCTGCACGAGCCAGAACCCCACCGCCCCCACCAGAAGCCCGCCCAGGAGATTCAGGAGATCCCGCAACCAGAGACGGGACTTCCGATTGGAGGTGTTCTTCTTCGCCCTGCCCTTCCTGCCTTTGCTCGTGGCCATCCTATCCCCCTTGACCCTGAAATCGATCTGCTTCACGGAACCCTGTCCGAACGGAAATTGTAACCTAAATTGGGAACCTGGGCACTGTCAAGGCTCGCCCGGCGCGACCGGATGCTGCGGAAAGGGCCGATTTTGCATCCAAATGGGTAAACGGGATCATCTGATTGATGACAGGTTCCCTCTCCATCGTTCGCAGATCTTCTTTTGTCTGATCTCTCTAGGGAGGACGGTCAACATGGCGAACCCCGAACAGGAAACGGAAGCAAAAGCCCGAAAGAAGACGGGAGACCCGACCGGGAAGAAGAAGACCGAAGAGGAAGTGACCAATTCATCCGGGATCCCCTTGAAGAAGTTTTACGCGGCCGAGGACGGGGAGGGGCTCCGGATGGAAGAGCCGGGCAGCTTTCCCTTCACCCGGGGCCTGTTCGACACGGGTTACCGGACCCGGCTCTGGACCATGCGTCAGTAC
This sequence comes from uncultured Thermodesulfobacteriota bacterium, assembly GCA_964479535.1. Classification (GTDB taxonomy): domain Bacteria; phylum Desulfobacterota; class DSWW01; order DSWW01; family DSWW01; genus S015-6. The sequence goes on along the minus strand of CAYZMM010000002.1, from coordinate 63,200 downwards.
GCCGGATATGCCACAGCCAAGGAGAGCAACAAGCGGTTTCGGTATCTTCTGGAGCAGGGCCAGACCGGTTTGAGCGTGGCCTTCGACCTGCCCACACAGATGGGCTATGACTCGGACCACACCCTGGCGCAGGGCGAAACCGGCAAGGTGGGGGTTGCCATCGATTCCCTGAAGGACATGGAATTCCTGCTCGAGGGCATCCCGCTGGACGAGGTGACCACATCCATGACCATCAACGCGCCCGCAGCGATCCTGCTGGCCATGTACATGGTCGTTGCCGAGAAGCAGGGCGTTCCGCTCGAGAAGCTCAGCGGCACCGTACAGAACGACATCTTGAAGGAGTACGTGGCCCGGGGAACCTATATCTATCCCCCGAACCCCTCCGTCCGGCTCGCCGCGGACCTCATGGCCTTCTGCGCCAGGCACATCCCCAAATGGAATGCGATCAGCGTGAGCGGCTACCACATCCGGGACGCCGGCTCCACGGCTGTCCAGGAAATGGCCTTCAGCCTGGCGAACGCCATCGCCTACGTGGACGCGGTTCTGAACAGGGGGCTCGCCATCGACGATTTCGCCCCGCGGATCTCATGGATCTTCAACACCCACAACGACTTCATCCAGGAAATCGCCAAGTACCGCGCCCTGCGGAAGATGTGGGCGGAGTTGATCCGTGAGCGTTACGGCGCCAGGTCGGACCGCTCCTGTATGCTGCGAACGCACACGCAGACCGGCGGATCGAGCTTGACGACCCACCAGCCGGAGAACAACATCGTACGGGCCGCCTATCAGGCCCTGGCGGCTGTCCTCGGCGGCGTCCAGTCTCTTGCTCTGTCCTGTTTCGACGAGGGTCTCGCCATACCGACGGAATTCGCCCAGCAGATGGCCCTCCGAACACAGCAGATCATCGCCCACGAGACCGGCGTGACGAACGTCACCGACCCGCTGGGCGGCTCCCATTACATCGAGTGGCTCACCTCGGAGCTGGAGCGCCGAGTCAAGGAGGAAATGGAGCGCATCGAGCAGATGGGCGGGGCGATCGCAGCGGTGGAGAAGGGTTACTACCAGAGAGAAATCCAGGAATCGGCCTACCGCTACCAGCTGGCGGTCGAGTCCGGCGAGCAGGTGGTGGTGGGCGTGAATCGTTTCGAGAATTCGGTGGCCGGGGGCCTGGGAGAGGAATCCCGGGAGATCTTCTCGGTGGACCCGGAGTCCGTGCGCAACGAACAGATGGAGCGGCTCAGCGAGGTGCGAGGATCCCGTGATGCGGTGGCGGTGGAGTCGAGCCTGGCAGCGCTCAAAGGGGCTGCCGAGGACGACAGCGAGGATCTGATCCCCCCCATCGTATCCGCCGTGAGGGCCTACGCAACCCTCGGTGAGATGTGTGATGTGTTGCGCGAGGCGTGGGGAAGCTTCGACGATTCAGCGGTTGCCTTCTGAGGGCCCGAGCTCCGGGGGCAGCGCTTCGGGATTCAGCCGAATGCGGGAGGCGAAGGCAAGCACCGCCTCCCTATGGTCCCGGAGGGAATCTGCCCGATCCCTGCACATCTCGACATACAGGTTCTGGACGTTCCAGAGGTTCGGGTTGACCTGCATGAGGTTGGCCGCCTCCAGGATGGTCTCCGCCCTTGTTAGTATCGAGCCGACCGACTCCGCATCGAAGAGCTCGAGAATCCCCGCCTCGAGAAGGAGCAGAAAGAAACGTTCCAATTGCGAGGGGTCGGGCCGATAACCCCAGGGCCGGGCCTGCTCCAGCAATTGCGAAAGGGCGCGCAGGTCGTCCGGTCCCTCCAGCGATCGCACCTGCTCCCGGATCCTCCGCTCGGTGGATACCATGGCGGCCATTCTCATCGGCTCCGGGATCGGATACCGCAGGGTCGCGAGGCGGTTGAGCAACGCACGATCCTGGTCGAAGAGCTGGTCGAAGAGAACCTCATAGTCCGTCACGCGCGCCCGCAGGATTTTCTGGACGATCTTTCGCTGTTCGTCCCGGAAGAGATCCTGCAGCTGATGGGTCGGCGCCTTGAAAACGCCGAGCAGTCGCTGGTAGAGGTCTCCCAGGGAACCGTTTCGGAACAGATCGGTCCACTCATCCCTGAGGGCCCCGTAATCGTCACGCGCGTTGCGGGGCATCCAGAAGAACTGCACATCCATGCCGCCGAAATGTACGGCAGCATACATCGCCCCCACTCTCTCCTGCGTCACAAGAGAAACGACATCGGCGGATCCCACTGCGAAATGGACATGTCCTGTCTCCTGAATCGATGCATCCAGGCTCGTCACCGAGTAGGTATTTCCCACGAGGGAGGCCGGCTCCTCGAGGAAGATCCGGCTGATGGCGAAGTGGGCCAACACCCGCTCCAGATCGGTAACGGCCGGCCTCACCTCCCGCTCCCAGAGCTCCCTGCCGTTCTCGATTTCCGGGTGATTGCTGGGGGCCTCTTCGAGAAGCCGGAGGAAGTCCTCCTCCAGGGAGACACGGAAGTTCTTTTCGGCCAGCTGGATGGCCCGGGCCGCAAAACGCAGGATCTGGACCGTCTCGATCCCTGAAATCTCCTCGAAGAACCATGCGCAGCTCGTGAACATGAGCTGCCCGTGCCGTTCCATCTCGAGCAGCTTCAGGGCCCGCGTGGCCTCTTCCTCCGTCAGTTCCCGGGAACCGACCTCGGAAAGATATTGCAAGGCCCCCTGCTCTCTCCGCTCCAGCAGCACGCCGACATACGCGTTCAGGGCGGACCAGGGATCCCGAAACAGGACCGCGCCCTCCCTCTCAAAGATCTCGTCCAGCTTCCCCTTCAGATCGTTCAGGGCTTTCCGAAGGGGTCGACGCCAACGCTGATGGGCCGCGGATCCGCTGGGGCGACACCCGCAATCGGACCGCCAGCGCTCAACTCCATGGGCACAGCTCCAGGAGCTGTTCTCCACGATCTCCGCCTCCGCAACGGGGGGATGAAGGGAGAGAAACTCCCCGTAATTGGTCATGCGGGCCCCTCCGTCTCTTTCCAGCCGGGAGATGAAGTATGCGAGCGCCATCTCCCCGAACCGGTGGTGATGCCCGAAGGTTTCTCCGTCGGTGGCGACGTGCACGAGCTGGGCTTCCCGCAGCTGCGGGTCGAATCGGGACTTCATGTGCTGGAAGAAGTGCTCGCCGTCGCGCAGCAGCTTCTCGAAGGCGATCCGGTGCGCTGTCTCCCCGTCGTAGAAGAACAGCGCGATCTCCCGGCCCGAGGGCAGGCGACATCGATACGCCTGTCTTGCATCCACCCGATCGCTTCCCGAGACCTCCCGACCGTGGGGACTCGTCCAGCGAACCCCGGCCGCCTGCCGGGGGCTCAGCAGGGCGAAACGCATCCCGGTCCCGGCCAGAACCTCCAAGGTCTCGGTATCCACCGCCGTTTCCGGGAGCCACATGCCTTCCGGCTCGCGATGGAAGTAATGTCGAAACACCTCGATTCCCCACCGCACCTGAAGGTCCTTGTCCCTTACCGTCGCCAGCGGGAGGATCGTGTGGTTGTAGGCTTGGGCAATGGCATTCCCGTGGCCTCCGCACCTATCCGCACTCTTCGCGTCCGCTTCCAGGATCGCTTCCAGAACCCGGGGCTCGTGCCTCTCCAGCCATGCCAGCAGCGTAGGCCCGATGTTGAAGCTGATCCACTCATAGTTGTTGATCATTCTCTGGACCTGGCCCGCCCCATCTACGATCCGGGCTTGCGTGTTCGGGGCGTAACACTCGGCGCAGATCCGCTCGTTCCAGTCGTGGTAAGGTGCCGCCGAGTCCTCGATCTCGATCGTCTCGGTCCACGGATTCGCCCTCGGCGGCTGATAGAAATGCCCGTGAATGCAGAAAAACCTCTTCCGTCCTTTTCCGCTCGGCTCCAGAGTGTTCACTGTCCCGCACGTCTCCCGCTGGTTATGGGCTGACAAATATGGATTTTTCTTGAAAAAAGAGCGGCCTGCTGATAAGAAACCTGTCAGGGAACGCTCGTCGCCTGCATTCTACAGAATAACCGGGTTCCTGGGTAGGGGGACGAAGAAGGGGACGCCCATGAAATCTTGCGTTTCTACGTAAGCTGTGTAGAAACGCAAGATTTCATGGGCGTCCCCTGGAATGGCCCAATCTCATCCACCAGGAGACGGGGAGTTTGCAGGGCCGGCGTGGCCCCTGTTTTGCACAATGGCTCCCGGAAGCGGCCGGAGGCCCAGGCATGCAGAGCCCCCAGGAATACCCGGAGTTGGAAAAATCAAAGACCCGCGTCCTCGTGGTCGAAGACGATCCATCGCTGTGTCGTATCCTGGAGTCCTTCCTTCGTGAGGAATCCTATCAGGTCGTCTCCTGCAACACGGCGCCTGAGGCTGCGGAGCAGCTCAACGCAGAGTCCTTTCATCTCATCCTGCTGGATCTGGCCCTTCCCCCGTCAAACAGCGTCTCCGAAGGCCTCGGCCTCATGGAGCACTGTTTCCGGTCGGCCCGGCACACCAAGGTCGTTATCATCAGCGGCGAGGGCACGGTCGACACGGCCATGGCCTGTATCCGTCAGGGCGCGGAAGACTATCTGTTGAAGCCGATCGACCTGGCCAAGCTCTCAGTCATCTTCGAACGGGCCCTGCGGAGGCAGAAACTCGAGCAGTGGATCGAAACCATCCAGGGCGAAAGGTCCCGAGAGGCACGTTTGGGAAGGCTTCTGGGGCAGAGTTTCCTGATGCAGCGGGTTTTCGATAAGATCCGCCATGCCGCAGAGCGGGACGCCAATGTCCTGATCCTGGGAGAAAGCGGGACCGGCAAGGGCCTCGTGGCGGAGACCATCCACGATTTGAGCGAGCGAAGCAACAAGCCCTTTGTCAAGGTGAACTGTACGGCCCTGTCAGAGGGATTGCTCGAAAGCGAGCTGTTCGGACACCGAAAGGGCTCCTTCACCGGGGCGATCCAGAACCGAATCGGCAAATTCGAGTTCTCCAATGGAGGCAGCCTGTTTCTCGACGAGATCGGGGAGATCCCGCCACGGATTCAGTCGAAGCTCCTTCACGCGGTGGAGGACAAGGAGATCCAGCAGATCGGGGGTAACAAGCCCATCCGAGTGGACATCCGAATCATCGCGGCCACCAATTCCGACATCAAGGAACTCATGGACAGGAAACGTTTTCGGGCGGATCTCTACTACCGCCTGAACACGATCATGATCACGGTCCCTCCCCTACGCACCCGGGACCGGGACATCCAGCTCCTTGCGGATGACTGCCTTCGCGAGTTCAACCACTACCGATACAGAGGCTTCTCTCTGACCGCCTACGAGAGGCTCATGCAGCATGACTGGCCCGGAAACGTCCGCGAGCTCCGGTCCGTCGTCTACCGCGCCATGGGCGGCGCCCCTGAGGGCGGCTGGATCGAGCCCCATCACCTGGAAATGGACACGGATCCCGAGGAAGAGGCCTCCGAGACCGGGCCGAGGAGCCTCCAGGAGAGCATGACCCACTACGAGCGGCTCGTCATCCTGACCGCTCTGAGCCGGAACCGGGGGAACGTGAGCAAGACCGCCGATGAACTACGCATCACCCGTTCAGGCCTGCACAAGAAGATGATCCGGCTGGGCATACGGAAGGAAGAGTACGAGTGGGAAGCAGAGGGGTGATGCCCATTCCGGTCCTTTGCGAAGGCCCTCCCCGGGGTGCTTCCGCCAGGATACCCGTTTCATCCAATCTGTAGACGCCGGTACACGGAAACACTTCCGACGGGGGTCGGGTACTTGTCCAAAAAGGAACAAGAATGTAAACTGCACGTTTGATGTCTCCCCCTCCCGGGGGCTGTTTCAGGAACCTTGAACGAGCAGGCCGGGCGCTTGCCCCATGAACATACAGGCGGTACTCGACAGCATCCAGGACGACCTGGAGGCCGTGGAGGGAGTCCTCCACGGTGAAGGAGCTCACTCTCGCATACCCCTTCTGACGTCCGTGGGAGAGCATATCCTCGCCGCGGGGGGGAAACGTTTCCGTCCCATGCTGACGATCCTCACCGGGCGGCTGTGCCGCACCCCCGCGAGCAAGCGGATTCCCCTTGCCGCCTCGGTGGAGCTGATCCACAACGCCACCCTGCTTCATGACGACATCGTGGATGAGGCGACCCTGAGGCGAGGCCGGACCGCGGCGCACCTGCTCTGGGGGGACAACGCCGGCGTGCTGACCGCCAACTTCCACTTCTCCCAGGCCTTTTCGATCATTTTGAAGGCCGGTGGTCTCCCTTCCCTCCGGATCGTGAATCAAACCCTCAACGCGATCGTGGAGGGAGAACTGCTCCAGTTCCTGAACGTCGGCGTGAAGCAGATGAAGGAATCCCAGTACCGTGAGATCATCCTTCGAAAGACGGCCCGCCTGATCTCAACAGCCTGCCATATCGGGGCGATCCCGGGGGAAGAGGAGGACCTTGTCGAACCGATCGCCCGGTTCGGCACCGAGCTCGGCATGGCCTTCCAGATGGCAGACGATCTTCTCGACTACACGGCAGACGAGAGCCTCCTGGGCAAGAAAGTCGGTGCGGATTTCCGGGAGGGCAAGTTCACCTTGCCCCTGATAGCCGCCCTCTGCAACTGCGGGGACGGGGACCGGCAGGTCCTTCTGGATCTCCTCCACGGGCCCCCGGAATGCAGGGAAGAGGCCTTCGATCAGGCAAAGAGCCTCATCGAGAAGAACGACGGGTTCGCCTCCACCTATGAGGCGGCGAGGGACCACGTGGAACGGGCCGTGAACGTGGCGTTGGCCTTCCCCGAATGCGAGGAGCGGCAGGCCCTGATCGGCCTCGCCAACTTCGTCATCGAACGCACCCACTAGCCCGCTTTACCCCGGCGGAGTTCAGGTCTGGCCTGACCCCTGATCCCCGATCCCTGAATCCTATTCTTCCTCCCACCACTCGTAGGAAGCAGCGTAGCCTCTCAGGTGGGCATCCAGTCTCTCCTGGTTGGCAAGGTGCGCGCTGTTCACCGCCCCGTAGACGTTCCCGGCATAGAAGGTCAGGGCCGCAATCGACACGAGGGCCGCGACCCCGTAGACTTCCTGGGTCCAGGCCTCGACCGATCCTGCGATGAGTGCGCCGTTCACGATGAAGGCGAGCAATCCGTCTTTCACGGCCCCCGTGTAGAGATGCCCGGAGCCGGGGAAGAAACCTGACAGAAGCCCTGCCACGGCGGGGGAGCGGTAGGGCAGATCCTTGATCTCTTCGATTCCTTCCGCCATGCCGAGGGCCGGGCTGCGGTAGGGGTTCTCCTGCGATGCGAGCGAAGTGAATTCGTCCCGGGCGATCACAAAGGCATGATCCTTCAGGCAGGCCCACGCGCCCCTGTAACGGGCCTTCCATCTCCAGGGGTCCTCCGGCCTTTCGGAAACGAATTCGTCCAGGGCACGCCTCGCCTCCTCGAACCGTCCTGCCCGGTAGAAGGCCGCTCCGACCCCGTAGTCCGCCTCTCGGCCTGCAGGTGTCTCCGGGTACGTCTCCGCCACCCGGCGGTACGTTTCGATCGCATCGGACAAACGACCTGCCTGCTCGTAACAGACGCCGATGGCCAGGGATGCCTTCGGGACCAGGGCGTCCTCGGGATGGAAAAAACAGAAGCGGCGAAACTCCTCGATCGCCTGCTCCCAATGGCCGTTTTCCATCAAAGAGCGGGCAAACCGGTAGGGCCCGGGCAGATCGTCGGCCCCGGCAGCCCTCCCGCTTACCACCAACACCCAGATACAGAGCACCCCCGCAACCCGACGAAAGAGCTCTGATTCTCTACCCCTCATATTGCATCCGTCTTTCGAGCCACTTCGGCTCATCTTCGCAACAGCGCAGTTCTATCGGTTACGGGCGGCAGGACCTGACCCCCGGCCCCCTGACCCCTGATCCCTCGGGGACCCGGGGTGGGGAGGCAAGGCCTTTGCCCTTTCACCTTTGTCTTTTGCCCTTCTGTCTCACGGGGTCCGAGTAGTACACATCACCCCCCTTCTCGATCAGGGGATACCTCGCCCGGTTCTCCGGACGGTGATTCCGCATGACCCTCTCCGCCGTCATGGGAACGCCCAGGAGCAGGCCATGTGCTTCGATGGCCCGCATGCCGTAGGCGGAACAGGTCGGATGGTAGCTGCAGGAGGCGCCGTCCACCGGCGATAGGAACCGCTGGAAGATCCCGATCCATCCGTAGGCCGGCAGGCGAATCGGGTCGGTGCGGTTCGGTGGTGGCCGCCGGGCCACCCGACACCACTTGTTAAACAGGGCCTCCTCTTCCGGAGGTCGCCCCGGGCCGGCCTCGGCCGTCATCTGCCCCTCCGAGATCCAGCCGGCGAGCAGGACCGCGAAAAGGAAACGTATTCCACCGGATCTCATTCGGCTCCTGACTCCTCTTTGGAAGCGGCAAGCTTCTTTCGCACTCGTCGCTTGGCTCTCGCCTTGTTGCGCCGTATCCTCTCCCGGGCCCTCTCCTCCCCGTCCTGCCGCACACCCGCCTCGCGCTCCAGCTTGTCCGCGAGCCTTCTCCTGGCAAGAAACCGGTTCAAGGCCTGGGATCGGCTCTGCTCGCATTTGACCAGGATGCCCGTAGGCTTGTGGGTGAGCCAGACGCAGCTGGAGGTCTTGTTGAGCTTCTGGCCGCCTCTTCCGGAGGCGCGGACGAACCGCTCCTCCAGATCCTGCTCGCGTATGCCCAGCCGCTCGAACCTCTCGAGGAGCTCCTTCTGCTTGTCCGGATGCACCGGGGTACGGACCATCAGGGCATTCCCGCACTCACTTCTGAGGCTCATGGGGGCCACCGCGTCGTCTCTTCGCCTTCCCCCGACGAAGCTCCCTCCATCGGGTCAGGCGATCCCGGATCGTCCTCTCATAGCCCCGTTCCGTGGGCCGGTAGAAGACCGAACCCACAAGCTCGTCGGGCAGGTACGAGGCCGGCACCACCGCATCCGGATCATCGTGCGGATATTCGTAGTCCCGACCGTAACCGAGGTTTCGCATCAGCCCGGTGGGTGCGTTCCTCAGGGAAAGCGGAACGGGCAGGGTTCCGTGCTCGCGGGCCGCGCGTTTTGCTTCCGACAGGGCCGTGTAGGAGGCGTTGCTCTTCGGGGCGGTGGCGAGATAGGTGACGGCCTGGGAAAGGTTCAGGGCAGCCTCGGGAAGGCCGATGAAATGAACGGCCTCCTTCGTCGCCACCGCTACGGAAAGGGCGTTCGGATCCGCATTTCCCACATCCTCGGAGGCAAAGATCACCATCCGTCTGGCAATGAAAAGGGGATCCTCACCGCCTGCGAGCATGCGGGCCATCCAGTAGAGGGCTGCGTCCGGATCGCTTCCCCGCAGGCTCTTGATGAAGGCGGAAACCAGGTTGTAATGCTCCTCCCCGGCCTTGTCGTAATACAGGGTGCGGCTTTGCAGGGCCTCCCGTATATCCGCGACACCAAGGGTGCGGTCGGCAGGCCGGCGATTCTGGAGCAGCGTCGCGGCGACTTCCAAGGCGTTCAGGCCCCGACGAGCATCCCCCTGCGACGCCCGGCACAGGAGATCCAGCGCTTCGGTGTCGATGCCCAACCCGAACTCTCCAAGGCCCCTCTCCTCATCCTCGAGGGCCCGCGTGAGGACGGTCGCCATCTCGGACGGGCTGAGGGGGTTGAGAACCAGCACTTCGGTCCTCGACAGGAGCGCCTTGTTGATCTCGAAGGAAGGATTCTCGGTCGTCGCACCCATCAGGAGAATGCCCCCGCTTTCCACATGAGGAAGGAACGCATCCTGCTGCGCCTTGTTGAAACGGTGAATCTCGTCGACGAAGAGGACGGTCTGTTTCCGGTGCCGGCTCCACTGGTAGCTCGACTCGTGGAGGACTTCCCGAATCTCCTTTACGCCGGAAAGCACGGCCGAGAAGGCAACCCAGTGGCTCCCCGCACTCTTCGCCAGCACCTGTGCAAGGGCGGTCTTGCCGCAACCCGGAGGGCCCCAGAAGAGCATCGAAAAGAGCTTGCCCCGCTCCACGGCCTCCCGCAGCACCCTTCCCGGCCCCAGAAGGTGCTCCTGGCCGACCACCTCGCCCATGGATCTCGGCCGCATGCGCTCCGCAAGGGGACGACGCTCCCTGCCCTCCTCCTGACCCTCCCTTTCGAAAAGATCGCCGGTTTGATTCTTCATGGCAAAAGGCGCTCCCGAATCCACGGACAGCGGGTCGAACGGCGAGTGTCCGACACTCTCCTCCTTATTACCTCCTTTGTGCGGAATACACAATTTCCCCCTCCGCCCCTGCCCTCTGACCTTTGACCTTTGACCTTTCACCTTCCGATACAATAGACAGCTGCGAAGAGAGTGTGCTATTAGGAATAGGATTTGCAGGGCTGCAGATCGGGCCCGTGAAAGAAGTGTTCCACATCGACACCCGAAGAACACCATGAAACGGATCGGCATTGTTGCGAAGGTCAAACAGGACGGGAACGTCCGCGAAACCGTGAACAACCTCGTCCGCTGGCTCTCCGACAGACAGCTTCAACCCGTCCTGGACGAAGAGATCGGAAGGCCCCTGGGCCATCCGGACTGCCTCCCCAAGAAGGATCTGCCCGGAGCCACCGAGATGCTCGTGGTGCTGGGAGGCGATGGAACCCTCCTCAGCGTGGCCCGTCTGGTCAAGGGGCGGGATGTTCCGATCCTCGGCGTCAACCTCGGCAGCATGGGATTTCTGACGGAGGTGACCATCGAGGAGATGTTCCCCGTCCTGGAACAGGTGCTGGACGGAAGGTACCGGGTCGATCGCAGGATGATGCTCAACGCTCAGATTCTCCGCCAGGGGAACTGCATCATGGAGGAATCCCTTCTCAACGACGTGGTGATCAACAAGAGCGCCCTGGCCCGGATTCTCACCCTCGAGGTGCTGGTGGACGGAAAGTACCTGACCACTTTCCAGGCCGACGGCCTCATCCTCTCCACTCCGACCGGATCCACGGCATACTCCATGGCGGCGGGCGGCCCGATCATCTACCCCTCCCTCGCCTCCATCCTTCTCTGTCCCATCTGCCCGCACACGCTGACGAACCGTCCGATCATCCTGCCGGTGGACTCCACGATTGAAGTCACCCTGCGGTCCGAGCAACGGGATGCCCATGTCACCCTGGACGGCCAGGTGGGCCTCTCCTTTCTGGAGAACGACGTGGCCAAGGTAGAACAGTCGAAATACACCGTGCCGCTGGTCAAGTCCCCCTTCAAGGGTTACTTCGAGGTCCTTCGAACCAAGCTGAAGTGGGGGGAGCGTTAGTGCCCGCTCCCGGAAATCCCCGCGCACCGCTCGGCCTTGCGAAGGTGGAAGCGTATTGCTGAGAGAACTTTCCATAGAGAACCTTGCGATCATCGAGGAGGCGAGGATCGCCTTCGGGGAGGGGCTGAACGTCCTGACCGGCGAAACCGGGGCGGGCAAGAGCCTGCTCGTGGCAGCCCTCGAGCTCGTTCTCGGCGAGCGGGCCAAGGCGGAGTGGATTCGGGACGGCTCGGAAGAGGCGCGCGTGGAAGCGGTCATCGACCTCGAGGGGGCACCGGAGCTGTGCGGGATGCTGCACGAGGCGGGCCACTCCGGCGCAGACGTCCTGGTGGTCAGGCGGACCGTGGCCCGGTCCGGCAAGAACCGGGTCTACATCAACGATCGGGCCGCCACGTTGAGCTTCCTGGAGATGCTCGGGCAGCGGCTCGCAGACATTCACGGACAGCACGAACACCAGTCGCTGCTGAGGGTGAACCGGCATCGGGAGCTGCTGGATCGATTCGGGGACCTGGTTCCGTCCAGGGAGAAGGTGGCCGCCCTCACCCGTTCGTTACGGGATCTACGGCAGCAGCTCGATGATCTGAAGGAACAGCAGCAGACTCTGCTCGCGGAGAAGGGCCTGGCCGAGTTTCAGTACGAGGAAATCTCCAGGGCAAAACTGCGAAGTGGGGAGGAGGAGGAGCTGGAACAGGAGCGGGAGCGGTATCTCCACGCGGAACGGCTCCTGCTCGTGTGCCAGGAAGGGGACCGAGCGCTGTACAGCGACCCGGACTCCGTGGTGGACACGTTGAGCGGGATCCACAGGCGGGTGGAGGAAGCCCGCCAGATCGATGAGGCCTTTTCCAAGCCTGCAGAGCTGCTGGAAACGGCGCAGCACTACGTGGAGGAGGCGGCTCAGCTGCTTCAGAGACACGCATCGAACGTGGAGGGAGACCCGGGGCGTCTCGGCGAAATCGAGGAGCGGCTCGGACTCCTTCACCGGCTCAAGCGGAAGTACCATCGGTCCGTGGAGGAGCTCCTCTCCCTGGAACAGGAATTGGCCGCCGGAATACAGAAGATGGGCAGCTTCGAGGAGGACTGCCGTGCGCTGCAGGAGAGGATCGAACGGAAGGAGGCGGAGCTCCTCGAGGCGGCCGCCGCGCTCTCCGAGGCAAGGAAGAAGGTGGCACGGGAGCTGGGCAAGGCGGTGGAAGAGGAGTTGCGGGCCGTCGGGATGAAGGGCACCGGGTTCCGGGCGGAGGTCCGGCCCTTCACATCGGATCCGTCCGGCAAGGCGTTCCAGGGGATGCGTCTCCGCGACCACTGGGTCGACACCTCCGGGATGGACCGGATCGAGTTCCTCATCCGGCCGAACCCCGGGCAGCCCTTCCTGCCCCTGCAGAAGATCGCCTCGGGGGGTGAGCTCTCCAGGATCATGCTGGCCATCCGGAACGTGCTCCGGCGCTCGGACGGGTTGCCTACCCTGGTCTTCGACGAGGTGGATGCGGGCATCGGCGGGGCCGAAGCGGAATCGGTCGGTTCCCGGCTGAAGCGACTCAGCGAGGACTTCCAGATCCTTTGCATAACCCACCTTCCGCAGATCGCGGTTTTCGGAGACACGCACCTCAAGGTATCCAAGGAGGTCGAGGCAGGGGGAACGCGCTTGCGGATCGGGACACTGAAGAGGGCGGACCGGGAAAGAGAAATCGCCAGAATGCTCGGTGGCATCAAAATCACGAAGAAGGCCCTGGAGCACGCCAGGGAAATGCTCCAGGAGAAGGCCTCCAGGGAGAGCAGATGATTCGAAAAGCGCGAATGACCGAAGTTCCTCAGATCTTCAAAGCCCTCGAGGTATCTGCACGGAGCGGAGAACTCCTGCCCCGTTCCCTCGGTGAGCTGTACGACTCGATCCGGGATTTCCAGGTCTACCTGGACCCCCGGGGCCGGATACTCGGCTGCTGCGCCCTTCACCCGACGTGGGAGGACCTGGGCGAGATCCGCTCCCTGGTCGTGAGCGAGGAGGCCCGCAAGCAGGGAATCGGCAGGAGCCTGGTGACCCGCTGCCTGGAGGAGGCCGCGGAACTGGGCATGCAGCGCATCTTCGTGCTCACCTTCAACTCCGCCTTCTTTGAGAGGCTCCATTTCGAGCCGATCTCCAAGTCCCTTCTGCCCCACAAGATATGGGCCGAGTGCATCCGGTGCATCCACTTTCCGGATTGCAAGGAAGAGGCCCTCATTCTGGAACTTACGAAGGACCCCTCAGAATAATGTTCAAGGTTTCCCGCCAATCGGCCGAATGACAACGTAAACGGCCGAAATGAAAAGGAAAGGGGAGCCGACCTTTCCTTCGGCTCCTATCTGTGGTAGAATTTTTATGTGGTATAGAACTACACGAGATTGCACAGACCCGGTTTGATTCTCCTCGCTGGCCCGCGGGGGGGAGGAGCCCATTGGCTTTACAGAAGAAATACAGAATATCCATCTCCACAACCCGGGCAGCGGGGGAGAAGAAGATCGAGATCGGCAGGTCTCACCTCTTCCTGCTGGTGGTTGCGGCCGTGGCCCTCTCTGCTGCGATCCTGTGGGGATCCTGGATCGCCCTCGACTCTGTTCGTAACGAGAGCCGGTACCGGGCGAAAATCGAGCGACTTGAGGAAGAGAACCAGGCACAGGCCTTTCACATCCAGCGCTTCACAGAAAAGATCGGGCACCTGAGCAGCCAGATGGAGCGGCTGCAGGACTTCTACGCGAAGCTGAAGATCCTCGCGAATCTCGACCTGCAGGAACCCCAGGATCCGTCCATTGCAGCGGGAGGCCCTCAACCGGACGAGCGGGAGATCAACACGTACCTCGAGGAAGGCCTGAGAAGGCAGATACAGCGGGTACACTGGGAGATGGAAGAGCTGCAGATGCTGGCGGCGATCCAGGAGAAGAACGCCTACAAGGTCGAGCGTTTCTTCGATTCCCAGCGTTCCCTGCTCGCTTCCACTCCTACGATCTGGCCGGTACGGGGCTGGATCACCTCCTCTTTCGGCAGGCGCACGTCACCCTTCACAGGCAGACTCCAGATGCACGAAGGACTCGACATCGCCGCCCGTCCTGGCACCCCGGTCAAGGCAACGGCCGACGGCGTCGTCATCTACAGCGGATGGAAATCGGATTTCGGAAAGCTCGTCACCGTCGACCACGGATACGGCTACCGGACGCGGTACGGACACCTGTCCAAGATCTATGTGAAGAACGGTCAACGCATCAAACGGGGCGATACGGTCGGCTCCGTCGGAAGCACGGGCAGGAGCACCGGGCCGCACCTGCACTACGAAGTCAAGGTCCGCGGTCTGCCGGTCAACCCGAAGACCTATCTGCTCGATTAGGCAGTACCCCACCCCCACATCCCTGCGCTCGATTCTCCTTCGTTTCGCCCAAGAGGCATGCTCAGGGGTCGGGGATCGGGGGTCAGGGGCCAGGCCCCTGGCCTTCCCCAGCCGAAACGATGCCCTGCAGGGCGATGACCCCTTCAGCACACGCAGTCCTCCCGGCCGCCAAATGCGCATTTCAGGTGGGTCGAAAATGGGTGGGGGGATCCCATCAACAAAGAGACCCGCGGCAAGTGTGCCATTCCGAAGCGATCCGGTTCAGAGGACACAAATCAGCCTGCTGCGTGCTTTCCCGGGTTCCCTCGGAGATTTGCGCCGGGCGATCCCCGCCTTCGCGGGGACATGCTTCGTGGGGGAGGGAGAGACGGAGCCCTAGCAAATCGGAGAGGGAGCCCGGGAAAGCACGCAATGCTCGGGATGTCCTGGAAAGCGGGAACTCCGGACGGGCATCACACTTGACGCGGGAGCGGAGGAGGCATACTTTTCATCATAAGCACATGCGGTAAGGAAGGGAGAAGGACGAAATGCTTGCCCAGGCCCTGCAGAAGGTATTCGGAAGCAAATACCAGAGAGACCTGAAGAAAGTCCGTCCTCTGGTCGATAGGGTCAACGAACTCGAACCGGAGATGCGCTCGCTGACGGATGCCCAGCTCCGGGCGAAGACCTCTGAATTCCGCGATCGACTCTCCAGGGAAACGACCCTGGACGAACTCCTGCCCGAGGCTTTCGCCGCAGTCCGGGAAGCATCCTGCCGGACCCTCGGAATGCGCCATTTCGATGTCCAGATCGTGGGCGGAATCGCCCTGCACCAGGGCAAGATCGCAGAAATGAAGACCGGGGAAGGGAAGACCCTGGCAGCGACCCTTGCGGCCTACCTGAACGCCATGGAGGGCAAGGGGGTTCACATCGTCACGGTGAACGACTATCTGGCCCGCAGGGACCGGGACTGGATGAGCCCGATCTACGAGTTCCTGGGACTCACGGTCGGCGTGATTCAGCACGACATGGACAACGAGGAGCGCCGGGCGGCCTATGACTGCGACATCACCTACGGGACCAACAACGAGTTCGGGTTCGACTACCTGCGCGACAACCTGAAGATCGACCCGGATGAGTGCGTCCAGAGGGAACACAACTATGCCATCGTGGACGAGGTGGACAGCATCCTGATCGACGAGGCGAGGACCCCGCTCATCATCTCCGGACAGGTCGAGAAGTCCTCGCACCGCTACCATGTGTTCAATCTGCCCGTCCGTCAGCTCGTCTCCCGGCAGCGCTCCATCGTGAACCGCATCTTCGACGAGGCGAAGAAGTACGACGAGGAGGATCCGGACAACTGGGAGAAGTTCTTCCACCTGCTGCGGGTGGAGAGAGGAGATCCGAAGAACAAGAAGCTCCTCGAGTACATCGCGGAGAAGAAGGACGCCAAGAAGAAGATGGTCCAGGTGGAAAACGAGCTGATGCGGGACAAGCGGCTGAGCGAACTGGAGGAGGATCTACTTTACACGATCAGCGAAAAGGAACACAACGTGGACTTCACCGAGGACGGCCAGAAGGAGCTGTCCCGGGACGAGAAGGATCTGTTCGTCATCCCGGATCTGGACGACTCCTTCTACGAAATCGACAAGGACGAATCCCTTCCCGTGCTCGAGAAAGAGGAGAAGAAGGCGGCCCTACGACAGGAGTTCGAGGAGAAGACGGAGAAGATCCACAACATCACACAGCTCCTCAAGGCGTACACCTTGTTCGAGAAGGACGTGGAATATGTGGTTCACAACGGGGAAGTGATCATCGTAGACGAATTCACGGGCCGGATGATGCCCGGCAGGCGGTACAGCGACGGCCTTCACCAGGCACTGGAGGCGAAAGAAGGCGTAACCATCGCGAAGGCTTCCCAGACCATCGCCTCCATCACCCTGCAGAACTACTTCAGGCTCTACAGCAAACTGGCCGGCATGACCGGAACGGCGGATACGGAAGCGGTGGAGTTCTCCAACATCTACAAGCTCGACGTGATGGTCATCCCCACGAACGAGCCGATGGTGCGGGACGATTTCCCGGATGTGATCTTCAGGACCGAGGAGGAGAAATTCGAGGCCGTGGTGGAGGAGATCCTGGAATGCCACGAGAGGAAGCAGCCGGTTCTGGTCGGCACTGTGTCGATCGAGAAATCGGAGCGCCTCTCCAAGATGCTCAAGAGGAGGGGAGTCCCTCACGAGGTCCTGAACGCCAAACACCACGAGAAGGAGGCGAAGATCATCGCCCAGGCAGGGCAGCCCGGCGCGGTCACGATCGCAACGAACATGGCCGGCCGCGGGACCGACATCGTCCTGGGGCCCGGGGTGCCGGGCTTCGGGGGCCTCCACGTGCTGGGCACGGAGCGACACGAGAGCCGCCGCATCGACAACCAGCTTCGGGGACGCTCGGGCAGGCAGGGGGACCCGGGCTCGTCCCGGTTCTACCTTTCTCTCGAAGACGATCTGATGCGCATCTTCGGTTCCGACCGGATCGGCGGCATCATGGAGAGGCTGGGCATGCAGCGCGGGGAGGCGATCGAGCACGGTCTCGTCACGCGCGCCATCGAGAACGCCCAGAGGAAGGTGGAGGCCCGCAACTTCTCGGTCCGAAAGCATCTCCTCGAGTACGACGACGTAAACAACAAGCAGCGGGAGATCATCTACGCAAAGCGCAAGGAGATCATGACCTCCCAAGAAATCAAGGACATGTTCTTCGAGCTCATGGACGAGATCCAGGAGGAACTGGTCGACAAGCATCTGCCGGAGGGTGTCCATCCGGATGACTGGAACCTGAACGGGCTCGAGTCGGAGATCGCACGCCGATACCTGATCTCCAAGAATTTCTCCAGCGGGGACAACGGCGGCCCCTCACCGGAAGAGATCAGTGAAAGCCTGGAAGCGGCTTTTCGGGAGGCTTACGAACGAAAAGAAAAGGAAATCGCCAACGTGGTGGAACGGATCCAGGACCACCCGCCCCAGCTCCTGGATCGCATCTTCGGCAAGGAACGCAGCCTGGAGGGTTTCATCCGCCAGCGCATGCTGGAGACCCTGGACCGGAACTGGATGGACAACCTGTACGCCATGGACCATCTGAAAGAGGGGATCGGCCTTCGCGGGTACGCACAAAGGAATCCATTGCACGAGTACAAGCGGGAAGGCTTCGAGGTCTTTTCGGAAATGATGGAAAATTTCCGACAGGAGAGCACGGAGGCGGTCTTTCGCGCTACCTTTGTGGAACGGAAACAGGACGCCCCCAAACCGGTCATCCGATCGATGGAAGAGAAGGAACAGCCGGCACAGGCCATGGACCACGGCTACGACCCGGATGCGGTCCAGACGAACACTTCGGAAAGCGACACGAAGAAGAAACCCTATCGCAGGGGTGCGGAGAAGGTGGGCAGGAACGACCCCTGCCCATGCGGCGCGGTGGATGCAAGCGGCAAACCGAGAAAGTACAAGAAATGCTGCGGACGGTGAGTCCGTTGAGGGAGAGATCGGGTGGAAGCGAAGAAGCAGTCCCGCCGTAGCAATCGATCCGGCCCACAGACCGTGCTCCACCCCGTGCCGGGCTTCACGGCCGCAGGAATCCACGGGGGCATCAAACCGGGCGGCAGGAGGGACCTGGCCCTGATCGTATCCGAACCACACGCGCGGGTGGCCGGCGTATTCACGAAGAACCTGGTCAAGGCGGCCCCGGTGCTGATCAGCCAGACCCGGGTGCGATCCGGCCCGTGCAAGGCGGTCCTGGTCAACAGCGGCAACGCGAATGCCTGCACCGGCGACCCGGGACTGAAGGACGCCATGCGCCTGAGCAAGCGGGCTGCAGAGCTCCTCGGCGTGGACGAACACGACGTCCTGGTCGCCTCGACGGGCGGCATCGGCAAGCGCCTGCCCGTGGGTCGAATCCGGGCGGCCCTCCCCAGGCTCCTTCAGAGGGTTCGTCCCGGAGGTCTCCGGGAAGCCGCAGAGACGATCCGGACCACGGACCGTTTCCGAAAGGCGCTCTGGAGCCAGGGGAAGGTGGGCGGCGAAACGGTGACCCTCTGCGGGATTGCCAAAGGCGCCGGGATGATTCGGCCGGATATGGCCACGATGCTCGCCTTCTTTCTTACGGACCTGAAGGCCCCCACACCCGCACTCCGTAGAATGCTGCGGGAAGGAGCGAAACAATCGTTCAACCGGATCACGGTGGACGGCGACATGAGCACGAACGACACCACCCTGCTTCTGGCAAACGGGAGGGCGGAAAACCGGTCCGCCCGGCCGGGAACCAAGGAATACGCGGCCTTCACCTCAATGCTCTATCCCATGATGGGAGAGCTGGCCGCCATGATGGTGCGAGACGGTGAGGGGGCCACCAAGCAGGTGGAAATCCGAATCCGCGGGGCCCGATCCAACGGGGATGCGAGCGTCCTGGCCTTCCGCCTTGCCCATTCCCCGCTGGTCAAGACGAGCTTCTACGGCCAGGATCCGAACTGGGGCCGGCTGATGGCGGCTCTCGGCAGCGCGGGCCCCTGGGTGCATTCCCAGAAGATCGATATCTTCTATGACCGGGTCTGTCTGGTTCGGAACGGCACTGCCCGGGGCGGCAGGAGCGAGAAACGGGCCCGACAGGTCTTGAGGAAGAGCGGCTTCACCGTCACCGTCGACCTTCATGTCGGAGACGGGTCCGCCCGCGTGCTCACGTCCGATCTGACGCATGATTACGTCACCCTGAACGCATCTTATCCCTCCTGAAGACCGGGGTCCGTCGACCTCGCCGCTCCAGAGGACAAAGGTAAAAGGTAAAAGGTTCCCCCCGCGCTGAGCCAAGCCGCGCACGGGCCTCTTCCCGAATCCCTGTGGCGCGACTCATACTTTGACCTTTGTCCTCGGGCTGGGATGGCCCCTGGAGCCCCCGAAGGGGCGGGGCGAGCTTGCTTTTCCCAACTAGCCGTGATAAAAGTAGAAAGTTTAGGAAAATACACACCCCTCCCGATTCCTTCGGGCGTGCACGAGCCTTCCGGCAGGGGGTCTTCGTGTCCCGGGGGGAGATGACGGAGGGGGAGGAATCAACAGGAAAGCACAGGGAGAAGGATTCATGAACAAGATTGCCATGAAGCAGTTGCTCGAGGTAGGTTCCCATTTCGGGCACCAGACCCGACGATGGAACCCGAAAATGAAGCCCTACATCTACGGGGCTCGAAACGGTATCTACATCATCGATCTCCAGCAGACGGTCCAGCTCTTCAACAAGGCTTACGAGGCCATCCGGGACATCCGTGCGCGGGGAAAGTCGATCCTCTTCGTTGGAACGAAACGACAGGCCCAGGACATCATCCGGGAAGAGGCGATACGCTGCGGCCAGTTCTTTGTCAACTATCGATGGCTCGGCGGCACCCTGA
This sequence comes from uncultured Thermodesulfobacteriota bacterium, assembly GCA_964479535.1. Classification (GTDB taxonomy): domain Bacteria; phylum Desulfobacterota; class DSWW01; order DSWW01; family DSWW01; genus S015-6. The sequence continues at coordinate 43,203 of CAYZMM010000002.1, read as the reverse complement.
CCAATTTCAAGACCATCAAGCAGAGCGTCGAGCGCTTGAAGCGTTACGAGGCGATGAAGGAACGGGGGTATTACGAACAGCTCCCCAAAAAGGAGGCCCTCAAGCTTGAAAAGGAACGCATCAAGCTCGAAAAGGTTCTCGGTGGGATCAAGGACATGGATCGGCTGCCCGGAGCGCTGTTCATCGTGGATGCGAAGCGGGAACGGATCGCTGTACAGGAAGCGGCCCTTCTCGGGATTCCCAGTTTTGCCATGGTGGACACGAACAGCGACCCGGACGACGTTTCCTATGTCATTCCCACCAACGACGACGCGATCCGTTCGATCCGGCTCTTCACCTCCCGTATAGCGGATGCCGTCCTGGAGGGAGCCGAGCTCTTCGAGAAGACCGCAAGGGGCGAAAGCGCGCCGGAAGAGACCGTCAAGCAGGTGATCCCGGGCAAGGGCATCGAACGGACCGTGGAGGTCATCCACAAGCGAGAATCGGACGAGGAAGAGGGCGCCGAAGCTCCGGCCGAACCGCAGGAGGCGGAAGAGGAAACGGAGCAGGGGCCCTCTCTGCAATGAACCCAGCCACATCGAAGTTCCAGCGCCGGAGGGCGCTCGAGGAGAGTCGGAAATGCAAGTTCCCGCTACACTGGTGAAGGAGCTCCGTGAGAAGACCGGCGCGGGGATCCTGGACTGCAAGGAAGCCCTGTCGACCACCGAGGGCAATCTGGAGGAAGCGGTTGCCTACCTCCGCAGGAAAGGGCTCGCCGACGCGAAGAAGCGGGCGGGCCGAGCCGCATCCGAAGGCCTGATCGGGTCTTACGTGCACATGAACGGCAAGATCGGCGTACTCGTAGAGGTCAATTCGGAGACCGATTTCGTCGCCCGAACCGACGAGTTCCAGGAACTCGTCAAGAATCTGGCCATGCATGTCGCCGCCGCCAACCCCCGATGGATCCGTGCGGAAGAGATCCCCCCGGAGGAGGCGGAAAAGGAGAGGGAGATCTTCCGTTCCCAGGCAAGAGAGAGCGGAAAGCCGGACAAGGTCATCGACAAGATCACGGAAGGGAAATACAAGAAGTTCCTGACCGAGGTTTGTCTGCTGGATCAGCCCTACATCAAGGACACGGACGTGTCGGTAAAGGAACTGGTCCAGTCGGTGATCGCGAAATTGGGTGAAAACATCGAAATCCGGCGCTTCGCCCGCTTTCAGCTGGGCGAGGCCACATGAGGGCCGTTTGCCGGGGTGTCGCGTTGCCTCCAACGTCTAGGCGCTCCTTCGGCACGAAACCGTTTCCTGGATGCCGATGACCGTACCTGCATACTCCAGAGTCCTGTTGAAGCTGAGCGGAGAAGTCCTCGCAGGCCCCCAGCCCTACGGAATCGACCTGCCGACCGTGAAAGGCCTTGCCGGTGAGATCAAGGAGGTCTCCGACCTGGGCGTGTCGCTCGCCCTCGTTGTCGGAGGGGGCAACATCTTCCGCGGCCTTGCCGCCAGCGCCGCCGGGATGGACCGTTCGAACGCAGACTACGTCGGAATGCTCGCCACGGTCATGAACTGCCTCGCCTTTCAGGACGCGCTGGAGCAGGAGGGGCTCGTGACCCGCGTGATGACAGCACTGGAGATGCGGGAGATCGCCGAGCCGTATGTCTATCGCCGGGCGATTCGGCACATGGAAAAGGGCCGTGTGATCCTGCTCGCAGGCGGAACGGGCAACCCCTATTTCACGACGGACACGGCCGCTGCGCTCCGGGCCCTCGAAATCAATGCACAGGCGATCCTGAAAGGGACGAAGGTCGACGGGGTATACAGCGATGACCCGGAGAAAGAGGCGGCCGCCACCTTCTACCCGACCGTCTCGTACATGGACGTGCTCAAGGGAGGTCTCAAGGTCATGGACCTGACGGCCATCTCCATGTGCATGGACGCCGGCCTTCCGATCCACGTTTTCAACATCCGAAAGAGGGGCAACATCCGCCGGGTCCTCGCGGGAGAATCCGTCGGATCCGTGGTCAAGGACTAAGAGGAGTCGATCGATGAAAGAAAAGGTCTTCGAAAGCATGGAGTCCTCGATGGAGAAGGCCATTGGGGCCTACCAGAAGGAACTGAACCGGCTGCGAACGGGTCGAGCCTCCCCTGCTCTTCTGGAAGGAATCCGCGTCGATTACTATGGAACGCCCACCCCGATCCATCAGACCGCCTCGATCAACATACCGGAAAGCAGGCTCATCGTGATCCAGCCCTGGGACAAGAGCACCATCGAGGCCATCGAGAAGGCGATCCAGAAGGCGAACCTGGGACTGTCCCCTGCCAACGACGGCACCGTCATCCGCATCTCGATCCCGCCGCTGACCGAGGAGAGACGCCAGGAGCTCGGGAAACTCGCGAAGAAGATGGCCGAGGAATGCAAGATCGCCATTCGCAATATCCGGCGGGAAGCGAACGATGGGCTGAAGAAGCTCGAAAAGGACAAGAAGATCCCGGAAGACGACTACCACAAGGCGATGGAAGAGGTTCAGAAGAGCACGGACGAGAAAATCGAGCAGATCGACGAGATCCTGGAGGCGAAGCAGAAGGAAATAATGGAGAATTGATCCACCGGTTCCCACCTCAAACCGGCTTCGGGAAGGCATCCATGATCCAGCAACGAATCCTGACGGCCCTGGCACTGGTCGCCCTTTTCGCGGCCGTCTTCCTGTTTTCGCCCCCCTGGCTCATCTCCATCATCGCCGCGCTGATCATCCTCCTTGCCACATGGGAGTACCTGGAAATGACCCTGCCGGCACAGGCCGGAAGCGACCGGGGTCTGTGTCTGGCTCTTGCGGCCCTGGTTCCCATTGCCGCTCTCCCCGGCAGGGTCGACTGCCTGTTCGGAGCACTCTTCTTTGCTCTGCTCGCTCTGGGCACCCGCTCCATCGTCGGCGGGAAAGAATTGAGGACCCGATTCGAGGAGCTTCAGGTCAGGCTGTTCGGAATCTTTTACGTCAGCTTCACGCTCTCTCATTTCGTGCTGCTGCGGACCCTCGAGGACGGACAGCGCTGGATCTTCTTCATCCTGATCGTGACGTACCTGGGAGATGTGGCCGCTTTCTTCACCGGAACAAGATGGGGACGGCACAAGCTCTCGCCCGTGCTGAGCCCCAAGAAGACCATCGAGGGGGCACTGGGAGGACTCGCCGCCACGGTTGCTGCCGGATACGCGTGCAAGCTCGTCTTCTTCCCCGGCCTTACGGGCTGTCAGGCCCTCTGGGTCTCCGCTCTCCTGTCGGTCAGCGGCCAGATGGGGGATCTCCTGGAATCTCTCATCAAAAGGAGCTACGACATCAAGGACTCGGGCCGCATGCTGCCGGGGCACGGCGGAATCCTCGACCGAATCGACAGCATCCTTCTGGCGGGGCCCCTGGGGTACTACCTGGCCCTGTTGGTCTGATCCCCCCCTTTGCAGTAGGAACACTTAGGGTTTCTAATGGATGTATCACCTGCCAACACCACACGCAAGGACAGATAGGGGAAGCTCCCCATGATGACTTTCGGCGTCTTCATCGTAGTGCTCGGGATCCTGGTGTTCATACACGAGTTCGGCCACTTCATCTTCGCCAAGCGTGCCGGAGTTCGGGTGGAAACCTTTTCGCTCGGTTTCGGCCCTCGCCTGATCGGGTGGAAGCGGGGCGAGACGGAGTATCGTATCTCGGCGGTGCCGCTTGGCGGCTATGTCAAAATGACCGGAGAGGACCCGAAAGACGAGGAGGCGAATCGGAACGATTCATTTGCCAGGAAACCTGTTTCGGCCCGCATGAAGATCGTTCTTGCGGGGCCCGTAATGAACCTGCTTCTTCCTTTTCTTCTCATGCCTCTGGTCTACCTGGTCGGGATCCAGCAGCCCGCCTACCTGGACGAGCCGGCGGTCGCAGGCTGGATCGCGGAGGGCACGCCCGCGGCCAAGGCAGGCTTTCAACCCGGCGACCGCATCCTTCTAATTCAGGGGGAGGAGATCTCCACATGGGAGAAGGCGAAGATTCTGTTCGCCTCGAACCCGAATCAGCCCCTGCTCGTGGAGTTCCTGCGGGATGGGGTTCGCATGCAGACGGAGATCACCCCGGAATCATCCGGCTATGCAGGAGGGTACACCGGCCTCGACCACATAAGGCCCGCCCTGATCGGCGGTGTCAGCCCGGGAACGCCGGCAGAGAAGGCCGGTCTGCAGGCGGGGGACCGCATCGTCTCCATCAACGGAACCCGGATCGACTACTGGGGTCAGATGGCGGCCATCATCCGCACCCACCCGAACGATCCGATCGAGATCGAGGTGGAACGGGGAGGGGAAATCCTTTCCGTGACGGCCAGCCCCGCCCTGGACGAGGAGACCGGGAGCGGACTCCTGGGGATCGCCTACCAGGAAAGATCCGTCTTCAAGCGTTACGGCCTCTGGAAATCCCTGAAGAACGGCGCTCGAAACGTGGGCCAGTCCATTTCCCTTACCTTCTACGTTCTGGGAAAGCTCCTGACGGGCGGCCTCTCCATTGAAACCCTCGGCGGACCCATCCTGATCGCCAAAATGACGGGCGACGCCGCACGTGTGGGGTTCTCGAGCCTGATCAGCTTCGTTGCCTTTCTAAGCCTCCAGCTCGGCATTCTCAACCTGCTGCCCATCCCCGTACTGGACGGCGGCCACGTGCTGTTCCTGACCCTCGAGTCCCTGCTTCGGCGCCCTGTCAACGTCAAGATCCGAGAGGCGGCTCAGCAGGTCGGATTCATCGTGCTGCTCCTTTTCATTCTCATCATCTCCTACAACGACATTCGGCGCGTTCTCCCGGTCCAAATCGAGGAGTTTTTCAAGTAGATCACACGATGCTGATTCTCGGTCTCGACACGAGCACATCCTGTGGGAGCATCGCCCTTGTCGACTCCGGCAAACCTCTGGGCGAATGGAATCTGAATGTACGCAGGACGCACGCCGGCCGACTCCTGCCGGGCGTCCGGCACCTCCTGCAGGAGACGGGGGTCGAAATCGGCCGGATCGAGGGGTTTGCCGTCACCGTCGGCCCGGGGTCCTTTACAGGGCTACGCATCGCCTTGACGACCGCCAAGACGCTGTCTCTCGTGACGGGGAAACCCCTCGTCGGGATACCGACGCTCGATGTCCTCGTTGAAAACGTGCCTTTCGCAGAAGGGCGGGTCTGCCCAGTCCTGGACGCAAGAAAGGGCGAGATCTTCACCGCCCTCTACAGGAAGGACGCGGCAGGGGGAACGAGCCGCATCACCGACTACCTTTCGGTCCCGCCGGAGACTCTATCGGAGATGATCGATGGCCCTGCTCTCATCCTCGGTGACGCCGTTGCCGCCTACGGCGAGCGGCTCCAGCAGGAGTGCAGACACCCGATCACCTTTGCCCCCCGGGAAACCTGCTTTCCCCGAGCCTCCGTTCTGTGCCGAATCGCCCTCGAAAAGCTTTGCCGGGGTGAGCACACGCATCCCGGAGATCTCCACGCCCTCTATGCGAGAGCCTCCGACGCAGAATTGAACAGAAGGCGAGGAAGGTCTTGACTCGGATGAGGAATGCAGGTAAAAAGGAAGTCAACGGATTGCGGAAGGTTGAATTCCCTATGAATCGAAAGATCCCTCTGGCCGGCCCCATTCTGCCCATTCGCCTGGCTCTACCGGGCGTCGGCGTAGTCGTACGAATCGCAGACGCGGTCGTGCCGTAGGGGGATCCACCCACACAGAATCCGTCGACCATCCAAGCCCCCGCCGGCGCGAAACACCGGCGGGGGCTTTTTTGTTGGACGCCTTCCTCACGCCGGACGCGGACCGGCGATGGGGCGTGGCGGGACCGGATTTCGTAGGGAACATGACGGTTTGACAAATCATCTAAACCCTTACATATTCATGGTTTTGGCTCCTGCCGGGAGCTCCTCTCAGCAAAGGAAGAGATCCCCATGAGAAGCGATCGAGTCAAGAAAGGCCTCGAGCGGGCGCCGGCTCGCGCCCTGATGCACGCCACCGGCCTGCCGAGGGGGGAGCTCGACAAGCCCTTCATCGGGATCGGGAATTCCTCTACGGACCTGGTCCCGGGCCACCTGAATCTTTCGGAGCTGGCGAGGTTCGCGGAAAAGGGGGTCCACACCGGGGGAGGCTATCCCTTCCTGTTCAGCGTGGGGGCCCTTTGCGACGGAATCGCCATGGGCCACAAAGGGATGTTCTACTCCCTGCCCTTCCGGGAACTGGTGGCCGACATGGTGGAGTCGATCGCAGAGGCACACGCCCTGGACGGCCTCGTGCTGATCACCAACTGCGACAAGATCACCCCGGGAATGCTCATGGCCACGGCCCGCCTGGACATCCCCACGGTGATCCTGACCGCCGGACCGATGCTGGCGGGACACCACAAGGGGCGCAGGCTTTCTCTGGTGCGCGACACCTTCGAGGCCGTGGGAAGAAGGCAGCGCGGCGAGATCTCCCAGGAAGAACTCGAGGAGCTGGAGGTTTGCGCCTGTCCCGGCGCCGGATCCTGCCAGGGCCTCTATACCGCCAATACGATGAACTGCCTGACCGAGGTCCTCGGCTTGTCCCTGCCGGGCTGCGGGACATCGCCGGCTGTTTCCGCGGAGAAGCGGCGGATCGCCTTCCAGAGCGGCGTGGCCGTGATGGACGCGGTCCGGGAGGGACGCACGCCCGGGAAGATCCTGACGGAAGAGGCCTTTGAGAACGCCATCACCGTGGACATGGCCCTGGGCGGCTCGACCAACACGGTCCTTCACCTGAGCGCCCTTGCGAACGAAGCGGGGGTTCCGCTGGCGCTGGACCGTTTCGACGAGATCAGCCGCAAGACGCCCCATCTGGGAGACCTGAGGCCGGGGGGCAGCTATTTCCTCGAGGATCTGCATCTGGCCGGGGGAATCCCGGCGGTCCTCCAGCGGTTGGGCGACCGCATCCAGAACAGCCTCACCGTGGGTGGGACCGCAACCCATGAGATTGCGCGTTCGGCCCGTCCGGAGGGCGACCAGGTCCTCCGTACGGTGGAAAATCCCCTGCGGCCGGAAGGGGGAATCGCTGTCCTGAAAGGAAACCTTGCGCCGGAGGGTGGCATCGTCAAGCAGTCCGCCGTGTCGGAAGAGATGCTCCGGTTCGAGGGAAAGGCCCGTGTCTTCGATTGTGAGGAAGATGCGCAAAAGGCGATTCTCTCGGGGGATATCAAGGAAGGCGATGCGGTGGTCATTCGTTACGAGGGGCCGAGAGGCGGCCCGGGTATGCGGGAGATGCTCGCCCCCACGTCGGCGATCATGGGCATGGGGCTGAAGCGGGTGGTACTGCTGACGGACGGCAGGTTCTCCGGAGGAACGCGGGGGCCCTGCGTGGGCCATATCTCCCCCGAAGCGGCGGAGGGCGGCCCGCTGGGGCTTGTACAGGAGGGGGATGCCATCTCGCTGGACATCCCCGGCCGAAGTCTCGAGTGGAAGGTGGACGAGAAAGAACAGGAGAAGAGGCGATCACAGTGGACCGCGCCGCCCCCGAAAATCGAGCGGGGCTACCTGTCCCGTTATGCAAGCCTGGTCACGTCGGCCCACACCGGCGCTGTCCTCGCTTCCGGACCCGGCATCCGCGTTAGGGGCAACGGCACTGCGTCTGGAGCCGTAGCGGCCAGGACGACAACGAAGGAGAGGAAGCGGTGAAGCTTTCAGGAGCACAGATATTCCTTGACTGTCTTAAGAGAGAAAAGGTGGACACCATCTTCGGTTTTCCGGGGGGAGCCGTCCTCAATCTTTACGACCAGCTCTTCCACTCGGATATCCGACACTACCTCGTGCGGCACGAACAGGCGGCTGTTCACGCCGCCGACGGCTATGCGCGGGCAACGGGCAAGGTCGGCGTCTGCCTGGTCACCTCCGGTCCGGGAGCTACGAACACCGTCACAGGTCTGGCCACCGCCTACATGGATTCGATCCCCCTGGTCGTCCTCAGCGGACAGGTCCCGACCGCCCTCATCGGAAACGACGCGTTTCAGGAGGCGGACGTGCTCGGGATCACCCGCTCGTGCACGAAACACAACTACCTGGTGAAGTCGGTCGACGATCTGGGCCGCATCATGCGGGAGGCTTTTCACATCGCCCGCACCGGCAGGCCGGGACCTGTGGTCGTCGACATCCCGAAAGACGTTACCGCCGAAGTCACGGAATACAGACCTACCCGGAAGATCGACATTCCCGGCTACCATCCAACCACCGAAGGCCATGCGGGGCAGATCGAAAGGGCCCTGGACCTCCTCGTCAAGGCGAAGCGCCCCCTTCTCTACGTGGGAGGGGGGGTGATCATCGCGGACGCTCACCGGGAGCTCAAGCGATTCGCTGAACGGTTCAGGGTGCCCGTGACCATGACCCTCATGGGTCTCGGCGCCTTCCCCGGCGACCATCCCCTCAGCCTCGGCATGCTCGGCATGCACGGCACGTGCAGGGCGAACATGTCGATCTCCAATGCGGACCTTGTCGTCGCCATCGGCGCCCGGTTCGACGACCGGGTTACCGGCCGAATCGACAAGTTCGCGACCCATGCGAAGATCGTGCACATCGACATCGACCCGACTTCGATCAGCAAGAACGTGGTGGTGGACATTCCGATCGTAGGCGACGCGAAGACGGTTCTCAGGCAGACTCTCCAGATCCTGAAAAGGGCGAAATACGCAAAGATCAAGACCCCTCGAAGAACCGAGTGGCTGAAGCAGATCGAGGCCTGGAAGAGGAAGAAGGTGCTCGCCTACACGATGGACGGCGACCTGAAGCCTCAGTATGTGGTGGAGAAGATCTATGAGGTGACCAAAGGCGATGCTCTGATCACGACCGAGGTGGGCCAGAATCAGATGTGGGCGGTTCAATACTACCACTTCAAGAAACCACGAACACTGTTCACCTCGGGCGGACTGGGGACCATGGGGTACGGACTTCCGGCGGCCCTGGGGGTACAGGTGGCCCGGCCCGGCAAGCTGGTCATCGACATTGCCGGGGATGGAAGCATCCAGATGAACAGCCAGGAACTGGCGACGGCCGTGCAGTACGACCTGCCCGTGAAGGTGGCCATCCTGAACAACGGATTCCTGGGCATGGTCCGGCAGTGGCAGGAACTCTTCTACGACCGGCGATACGCGTCCGTGGACATGAGCGCCCAGCCGGATTTCGTGAAGCTCGCCGAGGCCTACGGTGCCGTCGGCCTGCGCGCCACGACGGCGGAAGAGGTCGTGCCCGTCCTCAAGGAGGCGATTGCGACCCCGAAGCCCGTTATCATCGACTTCCGCGTCTCCCGTGAGGAAAGCGTCTATCCGATGGTCCCGGCTGGGGCCGCCTTGACAGAGATGATCCTGTTATAAGAAAAGAGGGGTGCGCTGTCGAGGGACCCCTCCCCTCTCGACGGAAACCACCCTGAGAGGGCAGACAACGATGCGGCATACGATTTCTGTTCTGGTGAAGAACGAGTTTGGCGTGCTTTCCCGTGTTTCCGGCCTGTTCAGCGCCCGGGGCTTCAATATCGAGAGCCTCACCGTGGCGGAGACGCTCGATCCGCAGTTCTCCCGCATGACCATCGTGACCGCGGGCAGCGACCCGATCATCGAACAGATCCTCAAGCAACTCCGGAAGCTGATCGATGTGATCAAGGTGTCGGACCTGACAGGGAAGAGTTTCGTCGAGCGCGAGCTGGCGCTCATCAAGGTCCGGGCGGAAGAGAAGACCCGTGCCGAGGTGCTTCGCACCGTGGACATCTTCCGCGGAAAGGTGGTGGACGTGACGCCCAAAACCTACACCATCGAGGTAACCGGCACGGAGGACAAGATTCTGGCCATCATCGATCTGCTCAACCCGATGGGCATCCGGGAGATCACAAGGACGGGTCGTGTCGCAGTTCCTCGTGGAGATTGAACGAAAACCGCCCCGTTGACCTTTGACCTTTCACCTTTCACCTGGAATGCAGAGGGGGCAAGGGATGGACGTTTATTACGAAAAGGATGCGGATCTGGCCTCTTTGAAGGCGAAGATGATCGCCGTCATCGGTTACGGCAGCCAGGGGCATGCCCATGCGCTGAACCTTTCGGAGAGCGGCATGGATGTCCGCGTGGGTCTCCGAGAAGGGGGCCGCTCATGGGAGAAGGCGAAGAAGGAGGGCCTTGCCGTCAAGTCGATCCGGGAGGCGGCGAACGAGGCGGACATCATCATGGTCCTGGTGCCGGACGAAACCCAGCCGCTGATCTATCGGGAATTCATCGCTCCCACGCTGGCCCCGGGCAAGGCCCTCGCGTTCGCCCACGGATTCAACATCCACTACGGCCAGATCGAGCCTCCCGAGGGCGTCGACGTATTCATGGCGGCCCCGAAGGCACCGGGCCACATGGTGCGGCACGAGTATACCCAGGGCAAGGGCGTACCGGTGCTCATCGCCGTCCATCAGGACGCGAGCGGCCGGGCACGAGAGACCGCCCTCGCTTACGCGGCCGGTCTCGGCGCCGGCAAAGCGGGTATTCTGGAGACGAGCTTCCGCGAGGAGACGGAGACGGACCTGTTCGGCGAGCAGGCGGTCCTTTGCGGAGGCGTCTCCGAGCTGATCAAGGCAGGGTTCGAAACCCTGGTGGAAGCCGGGTATGCCCCCGAGATGGCCTATTTCGAATGCCTCCACGAGCTCAAGCTGATCGTGGACCTGATCTACGAGGGCGGGCTGGGCAACATGTACTACTCGGTGAGCAACACCGCCCAGTACGGCGGCATGAGCCGGGGAACCCGGATCATCGGGGAAGAGGCCAGGGAGGCGATGGCAGAGATCCTCGAGGACGTGCAGGACGGCACCTTTGCGCGTGAGTGGATTCTCGAGAACCAGGCCAACCGCCCCGTGTTCCGGGCGCTCACACGGGCCATGGAATCCCACCCCATCGAGGAAACGGGCAAGAAGCTCCGCCGGATGATGCCCTGGATCGAAAAGCAGAAAAAGGTCGACCGGGAGAGGAATGGATGAGCTGGGGACAAGAACCTTACATCGTCAAAGAGGCGCTTCCGTTCATCGCCGTCTTCGCGGCCATCACCCTCGTTGCGGCCCTTTGCAGAATGGGGAGCCTGGCCTGGATCCTTTTCGCGGCGACACTGGCGGTGACCGCGTTCTTCCGGAACCCCCCGCGAACGATTCCCACGGATCCGAAGGCCATCCTCTGCCCTGCCGACGGGAGGGTTCTGAATGTGGAAGACGTGTCCTCGAATCTGCTTCCCCATCCGGCGCGGAAGATCAGCATCTTCATGAGCCCTCTGGACGTCCATGTAAACCGGGCCCCCGTCTCGGGGGTCGTCCGACGGAAGGCCCACTTCCCCGGGAAGTTTCTTGTGGCAAGTCGGGATGAGGCCTCCCACGAGAACGAACGAATGGAACTCCTGATCGAGACGCCCGACGGGATCACCGTGGGGCTCGTTCAGATCGCAGGTCGAATGGCGCGCAGGATCGTCTGCTACCCGGAGGTGGGTGAATCGGTGGAGAAGGGGAAGAGGTTCGGACTGATCCGTTTCGGATCCCGGGTCGAGCTGTTCCTGCCGCAGGATGCTTCCATTTCGGTGCGGCCGGGAGAGCACGTCAAGGCGGGCGAAACGGTGATGGGGTACTTCCCATGAGCACACGGTTTCGGAAGAGGCCTTCGAGACAGAGGCGTCGCATCCAGAAGGACGACCTGAGGAGGGGGATCTACATCCTCCCGAACCTGTTCACATCGGCCGGCCTCTTCGCCGGATTCTACTCCATCGTGGCCACCCTGAACGGTGATTTCGAGCGGGCCGCCTGGGCTGTCGTGGTCTCGGGGATCTGCGACGCCGCCGACGGCAGGATCGCCCGCCTGACCGCCACCACGAGCAAATTCGGCGTGGAATACGACTCCCTGTCGGATCTGATCGCCTTCGGCCTCGCCCCGGCCCTCCTCGCCTACGAGTGGGCCCTCCGTCCTTATGGAAAATGGGGCTGGTCCGTTGCCTTCCTCTTCGTGGTATGCGGAGCCCTTCGCCTTGCCAGGTTCAACGTGCAGATCGACACCGTGGAGGCGGTCTCCTTCAAGGGGCTGCCGATCCCCGCGTCCGCCGCCATGATCGTGGGCACGGTACTGATCTTCTACAAGTTCGACAAGCCGGGTCCGACCGACCACCCGATCGTAGTTGCCGTCATGTTCGCACTGGCCGTCCTGATGGTCAGCAACCTCAAGTACTCGAGCTTCAAGGAGCTGAATCTCCGCAGACGCAAGCCGTTTCCTGTCCTGGTCGGGATCATCGTCCTGCTGATCCTGATCGTGAACGAGCCCCAGATCATGGGCTTCTCGCTTGCGCTGCTGTACGTTCTACACGGGCCCGTATTGAGCCTCGTCCTCTGGAGAAAGAGGCGCGGGGCGGAAACGGAAGCAAGCCTTTCAGGTTCGGCCACGGAGACGGCCACCCACCCCGTAGTAGAAACGCACAAAGAGAAGGAAGAAGGCCCATGACAACCGCACCTGCCAAGATCCGAATATTCGATACGACCCTCCGTGACGGGGAGCAGTCCCCGGGCGCCAGCATGAACCCGAACGAGAAACTGGAGATCGCCCGGCAACTCGAGAGGCTCGGAGTGGACGCCATCGAGGCGGGCTTCCCCATGTCCTCCCAGGGCGACTATGAGAGCGTCAAGACCATAGCGGAGCATATCAAGGGCTGCCAGATCGTGGGACTGGCCCGGACACAGCCGGCGGATATCGAGCGGGCGTGGGAGGCGGTCCGACACGCAGAGGCGCCGGTGATTCATACCTTCATCGCCACCAGCCCCATCCACATGGAGCACAAGCTTCGGCTGAGGCCGGACCAGGTTCTCGAAGAGGCCGTGTTCGCCGTCAAAGCGGCAAAGCGGTTCGTCTCTTTCGTGGAGTTCTCCGCGGAGGACGCAACCCGGAGCGACCCGGAATTCCTTTGCGAGGTCTTTCGGGCCGTGCTCGATGCGGGCGCAACCTGCATCAACATCCCGGACACGGTGGGCTACACGGTGCCGGGCGAGTACGGCCGTCTGCTCGACACGATCCGCAGCAAGGTCCCCGACATCGAGCGGGCGATCATCAGCGTTCATTGCCACAATGACCTCGGGCTCGCCGTTGCGAACACCCTGACGGCCGTCGAACACGGTGCGACCCAGGTGGAGTGCACCGTGAACGGGATCGGCGAACGAGCCGGGAACTGCTCCATGGAAGAGGTCGTCATGGCCCTGCGCACCCGCAAGGATTACTTCGACTACCGGACCCGTATCAACACAGAACAGATCTACCCGACGAGTCGCATGGTGGCCGGTATCACCGGAATCCGTGTCCAGCCGAACAAGGCGGTGGTGGGTGCGAACGCCTTCGCCCACGAGGCGGGGATTCATCAGGACGGCATGCTCAAAGAGAAGACCACCTACGAGATCATGACGCCCCAGTCGATCGGCATTTCGAAGAGCGACCTCGTGCTCGGGAAACACTCGGGGAGGCATGCCTTCCGGGAGAAGCTCAAAGAACTCGGATACGAACTGTCCGATGAGCAGTTCCACCGGGCCTTCGGGTGCTTCAAGAACGTGGCGGACAAGAAGAAGGAGGTCTATGACGAAGACATCGAGACGATCATCGCGGAGGAGATTCTGCGCCTCCCTGACCGGTACGCACTCGACTTCCTGAGCATCACGAGCGGTACCCACTTGATCCCGACGGCCACGGTTCAACTCACGAAGGACGGCCAGCAGTTCAAGGAAGCGGAATTCGGCGACGGCCCGGTGGATGCCGCCTTCCGGGCCATTCGTGCCGGTGCGGGCAGCAAGAGCCAGTTGCTGCGCTTCGAAGTCAGCGCCATCACATCCGGAAGCGACGCCCAGGGCGAGGTGTCGGTCCGTCTCCAGGAGGGAGAGCACACGGCGCTGGGCCAGGGAGCCTCCACGGACATCCTGGTCGCCAGCGCCAAGGCGTACGTGAACGCCCTGAACAAGCTCGAATATCTGAAGAAGATGAAGAAGATACTTCGAGGCGGCCCGTAGCCCGGACACGGCGCTGAACATCCGGGCTGGAGGAACCGGAGATCCATGGCTGTCAGAAGGAAATGGAGGACGAAATCGGAACGTCCCACCGGAAGGAAGGCCCCGGCCCCTTCCGGACGGACGTTCCCGCGTTGGGGGCGTGAAGGGGTGGGCATCGCCCTGCTCGGAATCGCCGCCTTCCTTTTTCTGGCCCTCTTCTCCTACAGCCCGGACACGGATCCCGGCTTCTTCCAGAGCATCTCCCCGGAGCCCCGAGAGGTCGGAAATCTTGGCGGACCGGTGGGCGCCTACGGGGCGAGCCTTCTGAAGGAGACGCTCGGACTCGGATCCTATGTCTTGGTCGCCCTTCTTGCCTGGACGGCCATTCCTGTCATCCGTGGCAGCAGCCTCCGCATGGCGCCCTGGAAGATCCCGGTGGGGGTGCTGACGCTGATCTGGGTCTCCTCCCTGATCTCGCTCGCCCTCCCGGATCGGCCCAGCGCCGGCCAGGGAGGAATCATCGGACAGCAGGTGGCCGACTGGTTGCTGGGGGCGTTTCATCCGGTCGGCTCCTACCTGCTCCTCATCGTCCTGCTGATTCTGTCCATCGTCGCTTTGGGCGAGGTCGCCTTCCTTGCGGGCCTCAAGGCCCTCGGTCTCCTTGCAGCTCGCGCGGCCATGGCCCTGTGGATGAACACGGCAAAAGGGGCCGCACTCCTTCTCCAGCAGGCACGCCGGCTCTTCGCCGGAATCCCGGAGCACACCGCGGCCCTGGGAAAGACCCTGGGCGTGAAGGTTTCGGAATGGAGGGCCCGCATCCGGAAGCAGGAGGAGGAGACCGAACCCGCCCCCCCGAAGAACACCGCACCTGCGATCGTGAGCCGCAGAATCGAGCCGCCCCCTCCCGCCCCAACGAGGGAGGAGGCGGATGAGCCGGAAGGCCCCGCTCCGAAAATCGTTGATCCGGAGAAGGGGGAGCATCCACTTGCCACCGACAGTGCCGCCCTCACCGGGCAAACAGAGCCGCAGAAGGCTGTGCAGAGCGCGCTCCCCTTCCCCCAGCCCCTGCCCGAAGGCTACCGTCATCCCCCTCTCGACCTACTCGATGACCCGGACCCGGAACAGAAACTGGTCGACGAGCAGGGCCTCAAGGAGAGTGCGGCAACTCTGGAACAGAAGCTCAAGGACTTCGGAGTGGAAGGAAGAGTTTCGGAGATCCATCCGGGCCCCATCATCACCCTTTTCGAGTACGAGCCCGCATCGGGCGTCAAGGTGAACCGCATCGTCAATCTCGCAGACGATCTGGCCCTGGCCATGAAGGCCATGAGTGTCCGAATCGTTGCGCCGATACCCGGCAAATCCGTGGTGGGAATCGAGATTCCGAACCGAAAACGGAAGATGGTGGCGCTCAAGGAGATCCTCGCAGACGATGCCTTCCAGTCCTGCCGATGGAAGATCCCTTTGGCCCTGGGCATGGACATCGCCGGCAAGCCGGTGACCACCGACCTGGCCCGCATGCCCCACCTTCTGATCGCCGGAGCCACGGGCACGGGCAAGAGCGTCAATCTCCATTCCCTCATCCTGAGCATTCTCTTCCGATTCTCCCCCCGAGAAGTGAAATTCCTCATGATCGACCCGAAGATGCTCGAATTGACGGGCTACCACGGCGTGCCCCATTTGTTGCATCCGGTCATCACGGACTCGAGGAGGGCCTCGGACGTGCTCGACTGGGCCGTCGAGCGGATGGAGCAGCGCTACCAACTCCTCTCGGAAAAGGGCGTCCGAAACATCGAGAGTTACAACGAGAAGATCGAGAAGGAACTGGCGGCCGGGGACGGCGGTGACCTTCACCCGCCTGAAACCGACGTGGAGGAGGAGGACGGCGATATTCTCCCGGAGCGGGGAAGACTCCCCTACATCATCCTCGTGATCGACGAGATGGCCGACCTGATGATTGTGGCGGGCAGACAGATCGAAGAGGCGATCACCCGGCTCGCACAGATGGCCCGGGCGGCCGGCATTCATCTGCTCCTTGCCACGCAGAGGCCTTCCGTCGACGTGCTGACCGGCATCATCAAGGCGAACCTCCCGGCACGCATCTCCTTTCAGGTCAGCTCGCGGACCGACTCCCGGACGATTCTCGACAACATAGGGGCCGAGAAGCTGCTCGGCCGCGGCGACATGCTGTTCCTTCCGCCCGGGACCTCCAAGGTGACGCGCATCCACGGCCCCTACGTGAGCGAGCCGGAAATCGAGCGCGTCGTGGAATACATCAAACAGCACGGAAAGCCGAGATACGAGAAGATCCCCTTCAAATCGAAGAAGACGAAGGACGACGAAGAGGCCTTCGAGCACGACGAGAAGTACGACGAGGCCGTTCAGATCGTCGCCGAGACACGGCAGGCTTCGATTTCCATGATCCAGAGACGGCTGAGGGTCGGATACAACCGGGCGGCCCGGATGATCGAACGAATGGAACAGGAAGGGGTGGTGGGACCGCAGGAAGGAGTCAAACCACGCGAGGTGCTGGTCAACAACCTCGAGTAGCCAGCCGCCCGGAGGGCGAGATCCTATGTCCACGATGAAGCGAATCGTCCTGTGCATCTCTCTCTTCTTCCTCGAGGTCCCGGCGATGGCGGGGGGGGTGGAGCAGGAGGGGGACGCGGCACCTGCTTCCGTTTCTGACGGTTCGAAGAAGGCGGAACAGCCCGTAGAGGAATCCCCGCTTCTGGATCGGGTCCTGTCGCAGATGGATTCGTCCTACAGAACACTCCAGAGCTTTCGCGCCGACTTCGAGCAGGAATCGGAAACGAAGACCTTTCAGCGCAAGAGCCGGGCCTCCGGCAAGGTCTACTTCCTGAAGCCGAGCGAGATGCGCTGGAGCTACCTGCAGCCGGAGGTACGAGAGGTGTACCTTTCGGGCGAGAAGATGACCGTCTACTTGCCCGGCCGCAATCAGGTGATCGAGCAGGAATTGACCGATGCAATGCAGGGAGTGGCCCCGGCAAGGCTGTTCATGGGGGTGGAGGAACTCGTGTCCTCCTTCTTCGTCTCCATGGATTGCGGCGACGGGAGCGATGAGGACGCGTACTGCCTTCGCCTCGCCCCGAGGCAGCGCGAAGCGATCTCCGTGGAGGAGATTCTGCTCTGGGTGGGAAAGAAGGATTTCCTCCCCCTGCGAACCGAATCCCGCGATGTCCTCGGCAACCGTACGACCCTCTCCTTTCGTAATCGAGAACGGAACATACCCTTGAAGGAAGAGCTCTTCCGCTTCGCTCCGCCTGCGGACGCCGAGAGGATCGACCCGACCTTTTGAGAGCCGCGCCATCGACAGAGAACGACGTGACTGCGTACACCGGAACAACCGTCTGCCTCATCTCGCTGGGCTGCCCCAAGAACCAGGTGGATTCAGAGATCCTGTCCGCAGGACTCCTGGAGGAGGGGTTTTCCTTTGTCGCCGACCCCTCCGAGGCGGGCGTCATCATCCTGAACACCTGCAGCTTCATCCAGGACGCGGTTCAGGAAAGCCTCGAAATCCTGGAGGAACTGGCCGTCTACAGGCGCAGCGGGCCCTGCCGTTGCCTCGTGGTTGTCGGGTGCCTGGTCCAGCGGTATGGTGAGGTGCTTCGACACAGGCTCGAGGATGTAGACCTCTTTCTGGGAACCGAGGCGGTCGAAGGGGCGGGAGACATCCTGGCACGCCACCTCCGTGGGCAGGGTGACGGGGTCTTCTTCCGATCCGCCCCCGGCCGGGAAGAACCCCAGCGTGACGTACCCCTTCACCAGAGACGTCAGGCCCTGGCCCCCTGGGCCTACCTGAAGATCGCGGAGGGTTGCTCGAATGCCTGCTCCTATTGCACCCTTCCCGCGATTCGGGGCCCTCTGAAGAGCCGGCCCGTGGAGGAAATCGTGCAGGAAGCCGCGCATCTCGCCGGCCAGGGGGTTCAGGAAATCAACCTGATCGCGCAGGATGTGACCGCCTACGGAAGGGACCGGGCAACGTCCCGCTCCGGGTCCCTCTCCGGGTTGCTGGACCGGCTCGAACAGGTCGAAGGCATTCGATGGATCCGGCTTCTCTACTGTCATCCCGCCCATCTGGATGATGCCGTCCTGACCCGAATCGGGAACAGCCAAAGGCTGTGCCCCTACCTCGACCTTCCCGTTCAGCACGTCTCCGGCTCTGTGCTGCGGGCAATGGGACGCCCCTACGACGAGAGACGGTTGAGGACCCTGATCGAAAGAGCACGCGGTCTGCGTCCGGACATCGCCCTGCGGACCACGGTGATGGTAGGGTTTCCCGGAGAGACGGACAGGGATCTGGAACAGCTCCTCGCATTCGTGGAGGAGATCCGGTTCGCCCATCTCGGCGTATTCTGCTACAGCCCGGAGGAGGGAACCCCCGCCTTCGGCCGGAAGGAATCGGTTCCGGCAGAGGAGAAACGGGACCGACGGGACCGGGTCATGGCCCTTCAGGCGGGGATCTCGAAATCGATTCAGGCCGGGTTCGTCGGATCGGTCCAGGACGTACTCGTAGAGGGCCCCCACGAGGAGGCCCCGCTCCGGCTCAGGGCGAGGACCCGCTACCAGGCGCCGGAGGTGGACGGGTGCGTGATCCTTCCCGAGGACGCCTCCGGCGTATCCGGCTTGGCCAGGGCACGCATCGTCCTGGCCCACACCTACGACCTCGAAGCAGAACTCCTGCCGGGGACCCCAAAGGGTTAGACGGGCCCGTTGCGCAAAACCTGCCGGTCAAACCTTAAAGCCCCCTCCGGATCCTGCCGAATAGAGATGGGCGCGGATTCGGCGGATCCATGCAAGAAACAAGAAAAAGCCAAGAAAACGGTGAAAATACTTGACAAGAGCGAATAAAGGATTATATTACAGGCCTCCTCTTTCTCATTCAAGAACCATAGAAAACGGGGTTTCGTGGTGACACGCAAGGAATTGAACGTATTCAAAAAGCAGTTATTGAATGAAAAAGCCCTTCTTCTGCAAGGGATTTCTTCCAAGATGAAAGGATCCCCCAAGACCGGCGATCCAGACGGTGGGGACGTCTGTGACATCGCATCGAGCGACCGCGAGAGGGAGTTGACCCTCAGGCTCAGCGAGCGGGGCAGAGAGAAGCTCAGAGAGATCGAAGAGGCTCTCGAGCGAATCGAAGAAGGGAGTTTCGGAACCTGTGAATTGTGTGACGCAAAGATCCCCAAGGGCAGGCTCAAGGTGATGCCCTTCACCACCACGTGTGTGGCATGCAAGTCCAAGCAGGAGAAACAACGAAAGCTCTATGAAGGCGGTGCAGATTTCGCCCTCGCCCGTGATTTGGGGTCGGACGTGAACAAGGAGGACGAGGACTAGCAGCTTGGGCTCTGTCTCTCCCTTCCCCGCCTTATCGGCTCTTGCCGCGTCGCCGCTGGTACTTGTCTACGGCCCGGTTGTGCTCCTCGAGGGTCGGCGAAAACAGGTGGGTCCCGTCATTCTTGGAAACGAAATACAGGTAAGAGGTGTCTGCCGGGTACAGGACCGCCTTCAGAGCGTCCAGGCCGGGATTGCAGATCGGCCCCGGAGGGAGACCCTTGTTGACGTAGGTGTTGTATGGATTCGGGGCGAGAAGGTGCGCCCGCGTCAGGTTGCCGTCGAAATCCTCGATGCCGTAGATGACCGTCGGGTCGCATTGAAGGGGCATTCCAACCCGTAAGCGGTTGACCAGCACCGATGCGATGACAGGCATCTCCTTTCTGGAGCCCGTCTCCTTCTCGACGATAGAGGCCATCGTCACGACTTCGTGGAGGCTCCGCCCGAGTTCCTCCTGTCTCGCCTTGAACTCCGGACCATAGACGGAGCGGAACCTCTTCACCATCGCCTTGAGGATCTCGCGGGGGGCGAGGCCCATGGCAAAGCGATACGTATCCGGGAACAGATACCCCTCCAGGGATTCCTCCACCAGTCCCAGGGCCCGGATGAACTCGGCGTCCCCGCTCGCCTCGAGGAACTCCTCCCTGGATGCGAAACCGCTCTCCTCCAGCCTGGCCGCCACCTGCCTTACGGTCCACCCCTCCGGCAGCGTCACCGTGTGGAGAATCACCGCTCCCCGGGAAAGCATGTCCAGCAACTGGCCGGGGCTCATGGATGAGTGGAGTCGGTACTCTCCGGCACGAATGCTCCGGTCTCTTCCGAGCACGGTTGCGCCCCTAGCAAAAAGAGATGGGAACCTCAGGACGCCCGCTTCCTCCAGCAACCGCGCCGCTTCATCGAGAGCCGCCCCCTCGGGAACGACGACGCGAACGGGCCGCATTCGATCGTCGTAGGGAAGGTGGTAATAGGTATAGATGCCGAGTCCGAGGGTCAACAGAACCAGGAAGAGGCAGCCCATTATCCTGCTCAGAATCTTCACAATACCTGTCAGCCTTCTTTCGGGTCGGATCCGCCGGAATCCAGATAACCCTGGAGAATCACGGCGGCCGCCACCTTGTCCACGTGTTTCTTCCTCTTCGCTCTGCTCATGTCCGCCTCGATCAGAACCCTTTCGGCCGCAACGGTGGACAACCTCTCGTCCCAGCGGACCACCGCCACCCCCAGCGCCTCCTCGATCCTGTCGGCAAAGACGGACACCTTTCTCGCCTGCGCTCCGATCGAACCATCCATGTTCTTCGGCAACCCCACGACCACAGCCGAAACGCCCCACTCCTCCAGCAGACACCGGATTGCCTGGAGGTCCCGCTCGCACCCCGTCCTCCTCAGCGTCTGGTAGGGCTGCGCTGTCAGTCCAAGCTCATCGCTGAGCGCGACCCCTATGGTCTTGTCTCCCACGTCCAGACCCAGGGTCCTGCCGAGGCCTTTTCGTGGCCCGGGATTGCTCGACCGTCTCATGATGGACCGCCCGACACGCCGTTCTTTGCCTCCCTTCACGAAGAGGGAGTCATTGAAAACTCTTTTGAACTTGTATTATAAAAGCTCCTTGAACCAGGATTCAACCGGTCTCGGTCCCGCGAGGGAAATGGTCGCCCGGACCCTCGGCTGAGGCCTGCTTGGCCCCGTTCTTGCTGCAGGTACGTCTCAACAGAGGCATGGAGTCAGCTCTTGGGTACGTTCTTACACTTGATCGCCACCGGTCTCTATACGGGCTACCTCCCTGCAGCGCCTGGAACATGGGCCACGCTGCTTGTCGGCATCCCCCTCGCGATCGGGCTTAAGTGGCTGGGTGAAATCGCTTTTCTGGCGGCACTGATCGGCCTTCTGGGGCTATCCGTGGTCTCCTCCGGATTCGTGGAAAGGAGGCTGGAAGAAGAGGACCCCTCTTTCGTGGTCATCGACGAGGTGACCGGGTTCCTCACCGCCATGGTTTTCGTGCCCCTTTCCGTAACCAACATCCTGTGTGCCTGTGCTTTTTTTCGTCTCTTTGATATAGTGAAACCTTATCCGATCCGGGTGATCGAGCGGCGTTTTCCGGGAGGATGGGGCATCACGTTGGATGATCTGCTGGCTGGCCTCTACGCGGGTGTTTGCGTACGTTTGGTCAGCCTCTTTCTTTAGAAGCAAGGAGGAGTCGCCCATGGAAAAAGGGCTGGACAAGGAGAAGGCCATCTCCACCGCCATCATGTCGATCGAGAAGCAGTTCGGGAAGGGCTCGATCATGCGCCTGGCCGAGGGAGACCAGGGTGTGCAGAAGGTCCCCTCCATCCCCACCGGGTCCCTCGGGCTGGACATGGCCCTCGGCATCGGCGGGGTCCCCCGGGGCCGGATCGTGGAGATCTTCGGCCCGGAAAGCTCCGGTAAGACCACACTGGCCCTGCACATCGTGGCGGAGGCCCAGAAGACGGGCGGCATCACGGCCTTCATCGACGCGGAGCACGCGCTCGATATGATGTACGCCAGACGCCTCGGTGTGAAGACCGAGGACCTCCTCGTCTCGCAGCCCGATACGGGGGAACAGGCCCTCGAGATCGCCGACGTGCTCATTCAGAGCAATGCCGTGGACGCGATCGTTATCGACTCGGTGGCGGCCCTCGTGCCCCGAGCGGAGATCAACGGGGAGATGGGAGACCCCCAGATGGGGCTTCAGGCGCGGCTGATGAGCCAGGCCATGCGTAAGCTCACCGGAAGTATCCATCGGTCGAAGACGACCATGATCTTCATCAACCAGATTCGTATGAAGATCGGGGTCATGTTCGGGAATCCGGAGACCACCACGGGAGGAAACGCCCTGAAGTTCTACTCATCGGTGCGACTCGACATTCGGCGCGTCGCCACCATCAAGTCCGGCGGGGACATCCTCGGAAACCGGACCCGCGTGCGGGTCGTGAAGAACAAACTGGCCCCTCCCTTTCGGGAAACGGAGTTCGACGTTCTCTACGGAAAGGGCATTTCCAAGGAGGGCGAGCTTCTCGACCTGGGTCTTGAGTACGAGCTCATCGAGAAGTCCGGCCCATGGTTCTCCTACGGGTCGGAGCGCATCGGCCAGGGTCGAGAAAACGCACGCATCTTTCTGTCGGACAATCCGGACATCCGGGAGGAGATCCGGGCCAAGGTCCTGGAGAAGGCCGGATTCGGTCAGGATGGAAGCCAGAAGGCAACGGAGGACGGCGCCGCCGGGCAGAAGGAACCGTCGGAAGGGACCAAGAAGCAGGAAAGACGCAAAAAGGGGGAATGAGCCTTGGAATGGAACGATATCCTTAAGATCGCGATCAGTCGCGGGGCCTCGGACATTCACCTGCGCGCCGGCCTGCGCCCCATCCTGCGCATCATGGGGACCCTCTACCCTTACAAGGAGCACCCGCCCGTATCGGCCGAAGAGATCGAACAGACGATCAACGGCCTGCTGAACGACCGGCAAAGGGAGAAGTTCAACCAGGGCAAGCAGATCGACATCTCCACAGGTATGGGGGATCAGGGCCGCTTCCGGATCAACATCTTCCAGCAGCGGGGCGTGCCGAGCATGGTGTGCCGGTTCATCCCGTACAGAATCCAGACGACGGACGAGCTCTTTCTTCCGCCCATCATCAAGAAGATCGCCATGGAGCAGCGGGGGCTGGTTCTGCTGACCGGAACCACGGGGAGCGGAAAATCGACCACCCTGGCCGCCATCATTCACCACATCAACAACCACCGTAACTGCCACATCATCACGATCGAGGATCCGATCGAGTTCCTCCACCGGGACCACAAGTGCCTGATCAACCAGCGCGAGGTCGGCTTCGACACGGACACGTTTGCGGCTGCGCTCCGCGCCGCCCTTCGCCAGGACCCGGACGTGATCCTCGTGGGCGAGATGCGTGACTTCGAGACGATCCAGACCGCCATTCTCGCCGCGGAAACCGGACACCTCGTGCTGAGCACGCTCCACACCCTGGATGCGACGGAGAGCATCCACCGCATCATCACCGTATTCCCCTCCCACCAGCAGCAACAGATCCGCAGGCAGCTCGGCGGCATCCTGCGCGGGGTCATCTCCCAGCGGCTCGTCTCGCGGGCCGACGGAAGGGGTCGGGTGCCGGCCGTGGAGGTCATGATCGGCACGGCCCGCATCCGCGAATGCATCGAGGACAGCGCAAGAACCAAGGAGATACGAGACGCAATCGCCAAAGGCTACACAACCTACGGCATGCAGACCTTCGACCAGTCCCTCATGTACCTTCTGGAAAAGGGACTGATCACCTACGAAGAAGCCCTCCTCCAGTGCAGCAACCCGGATGATTTCGCCTTGAAGGTTCGGGGCATCTACTCGACCAGCGACGACCGCTGGGAAGGATTCGCTGGGCGGGTGGAGATGGAGGAGGAGCAGGGAGTAGAGCCGGAAGAGCCATCCAGCGAAGTTGAGGACAGCGAAGAGATGAAGATCGAGAGGTTCGACAAGTGAAGTCCCTTTCAGCGCAAGAAATCCGGACGGAATTCCTCGAGTACTTTCAGCGGCAGGGACACCAAAAGGTTCGTTCCTCCTCCCTGATCCCCGCCAACGACCCGACGGTCCTGTTGACGACAGCCGGCATGCAGCAATTCAAGCCCTATTTTCTCGGCGAACAGGAGCCACCCGCCACGCGTCTGACGACCGCACAGAAGTGCTTCCGCACCTCCGACATCGAAGAAGTGGGAGATGCGACCCACGACACCTTCTTCGAGATGCTGGGCAACTTCTCGGTGGGAGACTATTTCAAGAAGGAGGCGATCGACTTTGCCTGGGACCTGCTCGTGGGTGAATGGGGCCTCCCTGCGGAGCGTCTTTCCATCACCGTCTTCGGCGGCTTCGAGGGCCTGCCGCCGGACACAGAGGCGGAGGATCTCTGGAAGGCCCGGAACGTGCCCGGGGACAGGGTCTTGCGGTTCGGACCGAAGGACAACTTCTGGGGCCCTGCCGGAACGACCGGGCCCTGCGGCCCTTGCTCGGAAATCCACTACGACCTCACGCAGCTTCCGTGCGGCGATCCCTCCTGCGGTCCGAACTGCGAATGCGGCCGGTTCCTGGAGATATGGAACCTCGTCTTCATGGAATACAACAAGCAGGAACAGCGGAACTACGCCCCTCTGCCCTCGAAGAACATCGACACCGGCATGGGTCTCGAACGGATCGCCCTGGTCCTCCAGCGGAAGGAAAACATCTTCGCCACCGACCTGTTCGCTCCCATTCTCGAGGCGGTCGAGCAACTCTTCCGGTTCTCGCTGAAGACGGCGGAGGAAGAGGTCATCCGATCTTCGCGTGTCATCGCGGACCACATCCGGGCCGCCACGTTCCTCGTATCGGACGGCGTGCTCCCATCCAACGACGGCAGAGGGTACGTCCTGCGAAGGATACTCCGAAAGGCCCTCGTCCACGGCCGAAAACTCGGCCACACAGAACCCTTTGTGCATTCCCTGCTGAACGTGGTGATCGACAACTTCCAGGAGGCCTACCCGGAACTCTCCGACAATCGGGTCTTTGTCTCCCGTGTCCTCGGAAGCGAGGAGGAGCGGTTTCTCCAGACCCTCGAGACGGGTATTCGCATCTTCCAGGCGGAAGGAGAGGAGCTGGAGGGGGCCGGCGGGAAGACCCTGCCCGGCCATGTCGTCTTCAAGCTCTACGACACCTTCGGGTTTCCCCCGGAACTCACGGAAGACATGGCCGCCGAACGAGGGATGGGCATCGACAGGGCCGGCTTCGAGAAGTGCATGGAAGAGCAACGGGAGAAGGCCCGAGCCTCGTGGCGCGGCAGCGAGCAGCAGGGCCTGACCCTGGAGGGGACCCTTGCAGGCGTTCAGAGCGAATTCATCGGATACAACCGGGTCGAGATCAGCTCCGTAGTCACCCGTCTGTTCACAGGGGGGCAGCGGACGGCAGACATCGGCCAGGGACAGGAGGCGCAGATCGTCTGTTCCCAGACCCCCTTCTACGCCGAGAGCGGCGGTCAGGTGGGCGATCAGGGCCTGATCGAGGGGCCGGAAGGAGTCTTTCGTGTGTCGGACGTGAAATACGGGCCTGGAAACGTGATTCTCCACCTGGGCGAGGTCGTAAGCGGACGGTTGCAGGAGAACCAGGAGGTCATCCTGAAGGTGGACCGGGAGCGAAGACGATCGACGGCCCGCAACCACACGGCAACCCATCTCCTGCATTTTGCGCTCCGAACCGTACTCGGAGACCATGTCCGGCAGTCCGGCTCTCTGGTCGCACCGGATCGACTTCGGTTCGATTTCACCCATTTCGCCGCCCTCCAGGAGGGGGAAATCGACGCGCTGGAATCCATTGTCAACGAGAAGGTCCTCGAAAACGAGCCGGTCGGCGTCCGTACACTTCCTTTCACAGACGCGCAGGCGGAGAAAGCGATCGCCCTGTTCGGCGAGAAGTACGACGACGTGGTTCGCATGGTGAGCCTGCGGGATTACAGCAAGGAGCTCTGCGGGGGCACGCACGTTTCCCGGACCGGGGACATAGGCCTGTTCAAGATCCTGAGCGAGTCGAGCGTGGCCGCAGGCGTGCGCCGCATCGAAGCGCTCACGGGTCATGGCTCCCTGGGACACGTGCAGGCCATGGAAAAGGAATACCGGGACATCGCACACGCTCTGCAGGCCCGACCCGGCGAGCTGGGCGAACGCCTCGTCCAGCTTCAAAAGCGGCTGAAGGAACTCGAAAAGTCCCTCAAGGGAAAGACCGTCGACCGGCTCAAGGAGTCCGCGCGCAAGCTGGCCGAGAACGCGGAAACCGTGGGGGAGATCCCCTGTGTGACCGCGGAATTCGACGCGGACACCGATACCCTTCGAAGGCTCACGGACATGATTCGAGACCGGCTGAAGGGAGGCGTGATCCTTCTCGGCAGCCGCAATGAGGGGAAGGCCCTCCTGGTGCTCACCGTGGACAAGGAGCTCACGCCGAGGCTCCATGCCGGGAATCTGATCCGGGAAGCCGCCAAGGAAGTGGGAGGGGGAGGGGGAGGAAAGCCCGAAATGGCGCAGGCGGGCGGATCTTCGCCCGAGAACATGGAGCGGGCCTTCCGGAAACTCAAGGAGCTCGTCCTGGCTGCCTCCCCCGGGTAGCGGCACACAGGACGCTTCTGCGCACACTGGGCCGGCGGTGGGATGGGACATGCCCTCGTGATCTGTGCCGGGCGACTTTGTAGGGGGAGGGAGAGACGGAGCCCAAACAGATCACGAGGGCATGTCCCATCCCACCGCCCATGGTGCACGGTTCGCGATCCTATCGTAAAAATGCTCTCTCTTACCAACGTCGAGGCTTGCAGATGAGGGGAAGCGTCCGCGTTCGAGTTTCCGGTGCGTTACGTGGGGGTTACTGCGAGGCGTACATCGTACGCCGCAGATGGAAGTTTCTGGACGGCATGCTACTCGTAGCCGAACATGTAGAAAACCCGCTCCTTGAACCGAAAGTACCGGGAGACGATGGTGAAGCGGCCCTTCTCCATGTCCCTGAGGAAGGTCTCCGCCTTGGAGCGGTAAGGGCTTTCCGGATACCGGGCCACCAGTGAGCTGAAGGCCTCCTGCGCCCTCGGGTCCTCCCGAAGGAAGAAGTGGCATTTACCCATGTAGTAGAGGGCCCGGTCCGCCACTCCCTCGATCGGGTACTTGTCCAGGATCCTCTGGAACCTCTTCAAGGCAGCGTAGTAGTCGGCCGAACGATAGTAGAAGTGGGCGACGTAGAAATCGTGCGCCGCAAGCCTGCTGTTCACCTCGACCAGCATCTCACGTGCCTGCTCGGCGTAGGAGCTCTCGGGAAATCGGGTCAGGAGTTCGACGAGTTCCCGCTTGGAGTTGTCCATGGAGGAGACGTCCCGGTCAATCGTCTTGAACTGTTCGGAGTAGGAGACCGCCTTCATCCAGAGCACGTAGGGTATGTTCTCGTTGGTCGGGTGAAGCTCCTGAAAGCCCTGGAGGTGTACCAGGGCCTCTACGTACTTCTTGTCCAGGAAGTAGCACTCCGCGATCTTGAGCTCCGCCTGGATCGCGTAGAAGCTGAAGGGGTAGTTCTCGAGGATCTTCTGATAATAAGGGATGGCATCCAGGTAGTCCTCCTTGTTGAACCGCTCCATCCCCATCCGGTAGTTCTCTTCCGCCGTGGGTTCCCTCGGTTCCTCGCGGGCCGCGCACCCGGCGGCAAAGAGGATTACCGCCAACAGGAACAGCGCCCGGATCCAGGGGCTGATTTCTTCTGTCCTCCTGTCGAAACGCATCGAAAGACGCATTCCATCTCCTCCTTCCATACATTTCACTCTTAGCAGAAGCCCTGATCCGAGTCAAAGTGCGGTTCCCCTGTCCAAACAATGCAGCGGGTTCGACATTTGCGCAGGGAGAGGTTAGATTGGACCCGGACGATCCTTGGAAACGGATCGTCGGAACCCACTGCAAAAGGAATGCTTCTCACAATGGCGAGCCCATCCCCTGAGAAACTGAAGGAGCTGGTTGCATACCTGGATCGATTTCTGGAGACGAGCGCCTATTCCGACGCTTCGGTGAACGGGCTTCAGGTGGAAAACAGCGGCAGCGTTCGGCGCATCGGCCTGGCCGTGGATGCCTCCCTCGAGTCGATCCTGGCGGCGGCAGAAGGGGGCTGTGATCTCCTGATCGTTCACCACGGCCTTCTCTGGGGCACGGAGATCCGCGTTTGCGGACACACCTACCGGCGTGTACGTGCCCTGATCCAGGCCGACATGGCCCTGTACGCCTCGCATCTCCCGCTGGACGCTCACCCCGAGGTGGGCAACAATGCCCGGATCCTGAGGGGACTGTCCCTCTCCGATGTCCGTCCCTTTGGGGAGTACCGCGGCATGTCGATCGGCTTCCAGGGCCTGCTGGAAACCCCGATCCAGTTGCAGGATGCCATCGATCTCTCTACGGAAAGAGTCGGCCCACCCAAGGCCCTGCTGACCTTCGGGCCGCAAAGGGTCGGCCGCATCGGCATCATCTCCGGCTCCGCGTCGGAGGCCCCGATCTTCGACGCGGCCTCACGCAACGGAATCGACCTGCTGATTACAGGTGAGCCGAAGCTGGAAGCCTACTACCTGGCGCAGGAATACGGACTGAATGTATTCTACGGAGGGCATTACAGGACCGAGACTTTCGGGGTCAAGGCCCTGGGGGACCATCTGTCCTCGCGCTTCGGCCTGCCGACCGAGTTCGTAGAAACCGCTTGTCCGTTCTAGGCCACAATACGGGCTAGAGCGTATTGGCGACGACCATGCGCTGGATTTCCTGGGTGCCCTCGTAGATCTGTGTGATCTTCGCATCCCGCATGAACCGCTCCACCGGGTACTCCTTCGTATAGCCGTAGCCACCAAGGACCTGGATGGCCTCGATCGTAACCCACATGGCCACATCCCCGCAGAAGGTCTTGGATGCCGAGGAATAGCGGATCTGCTCAGGCAGGAGCCGGCTCATGTCCTTGGGGCACTGCTGAAGGACCGCACCGCACTTGTAAAGGAGTTGCCGCGCCGCCTCGATCTGGATGAACATGTCGGCCAGCTTGAACGAGATTCCCTGGAACTTGCTGATCGCGCTCCCGAAGGCAATCCGCTCCTTGGCGTACTCGGCGGCATATTCGGCGGCACCCGTGGCGATTCCCAGGGCCTGGGCGGCGATCCCGGGACGGCTGAAGTCCAGGGTCTTCATCATGATGTGAAACCCGGTCCCCTCTTCGGCCAGCAGGTTCTCGGCGGGAATCCGGCAGTCCTCGAAGATCAGTTCCACCGTGTCCGAGGAGCGAATGCCGAGCTTGTCCTCTTTCTTCCCCACCGAGAAACCGGGAAAATCCTTTTCGACAATAAAAACACTTGATGCCTTGTGAGGCTTGTTTTCAGGATTCGTAATGGCGTAGACGGTGATGGTCTCGGCCACGCCACCGTTCGTGATGAAATTCTTGGCCCCGTTCAGGATGTACTCGTCCCCTTTCCGCTCCGCCTTGCACTTCAGGCGCGCAACGTCCGACCCCCCTCCCGGCTCGGTCAAACCGAAGGCGGCCAGCTTTTCTCCGCTGGACAAGGGGGGCAGATACTTCGCCTTCTGCTCTTCGTTCGCCGCCAGCAGGATGGGAAGCGTCCCCAATTCCTGAACGGCCACATTCAGGCCGACCGAGGCATCCACCTTGCAGAGTTCCTCGATCACGAGGATCAGACTCAGCATCCCTGCCTCCGCACCGCCGTACGCCTCCGGAAAATCGATCCCCATCAGGCCGTTCTCAGCGAGCAGCTTGACCATGTCCCAGTCGAACTTGCCCTCTTCGTCCCTCTTCGCCGCTCCGGGTTCCACCTGCTCCTTGGCCATCTTCCTGACCATATCCTGCAACATTCGTTGTTCTTCAGTCAGATCGTACTGTAACAGGTCTACCATTGCTTCTCTCCTCGTATCATGTGTAGGGAAGGCATCTGCCTCTGCGTGTCGTAGTTGGGCAGAAAATGCGGAAGACAATATTATAACAGACTGGGCGCTCCAACGGAAGAAGGAGGGGGCTCCAGCCCTGTCCCGGAAATACGGGTGCACAGGTATGCCACTTCGAGGCTGGGGCGTCATCGGCGAAAGCCACCGATTTGCTCTCTGCCCCAACCGTCCATCCGGGCTGAGGAAATCGGCGGCTGTCCCCAATTACAGCACGACGACTCTGTGTAATGCCATTTCCGGGACAGGGCTAGAGCCCCTCCACGAGGGATTGCAGGTAGCTCCTGAAGGACGCCATTTCCGTATCCATTTCCAACACATCCCGGACCGAGCGCAGTGTGTTCGGGATGGAGGAAAGGTAACGATTCGTTCCCTTCACGACCGCCTGATAGGCGAAGGTGCCGATCGCCTTGAGGTTTCTTTGCAGTGCGGTTCGACGAAAGGCCTGCTCGAATTCGTCCGGGCCCGCGATTGCGAGCCCGGCCCGTCGGGCCAGCTCCCGGTAGGCGGTCAGAAGCGCCTGCTGCTCTTCAGACGCCAGAAAGACATACGAATCCCGCAGCAGGGAAGCCAGATCGTAGGTGACGGGCCCGAGCCGCGCGTCCTGGAAATCCAGAACGGCCAAACGGTCTCCCTGGACCACGAGATTTCGGGAATGATAGTCCCTGTGGGTGAAGACCTTCGGGTATTCCGCGATCTCGGCGCAGAGGCGCCGGAAGTGTTCGTCCAGTTCCTTGCCCGCAACCTCGGACAAGGCGTGTCCCCACAGCCCCTCCAGGGCATACTGCCGGAAGAAACGAAGCTCCTTGAAGAAGGTCTCGGCATCGAACGAATAGGAGAGGGCCTGGCAGGGTCGGCTGGACGGCCTGGACCCCTCGCTCTGCATCCGGACGAGGATCTCGATTGCGCATTCGTATCGCCTTCTCCTCGCCTCGGCAGTGTCCGTTTCGAGACAGGTCTCGAGGGTCCGTCCCCCCACATCTTCCAGGAGGACGCACCCCTCCTGAGAGGCGTCGACGAACACCTCGGGTACGGGCACCCCTTTCTCCTTCAGGTGCCTTGCGATATTCACAAAGGGAAGCTCTGGCTTCGAACCCCGGGGCAACCAGGGGCTGGACAGTTCCATGAGCACATAGGAGAACCTCTTCCCACCGCCCCTCCCCTCCATGGTCAACCGGAGATAGTTTCGGTCCGATGCATCCCCCTCGAGGGGCTGGACGCGAATCGATCCGACGGCGACCGACTCCTGGCGCAGCAGAAAACGGACGACAGCGGCGGGCAGTCCAAGGTCCCGCAGCCTGCTGCCGGCCCCGGACGATTCGTCAGATGCCACGTTCTTCCTCCGGACCGCGTGTATCGTTCATTCGTTCCCCACCGGAATCTGCCGGCGTTGCGCCCGCCGAGCCGTTCCCTGGCCTGAAAAGGCAGGCAGGAGGCAGTGAAATTGTTGACAGCATCGGCGCAAACGTGATCGAATAGAAAGTTTCATACTTGGAAACGGGTGAGGCCTCCCCGAGAGGCACGGCAAGAAGGGGGTTCCCATGGTCGCTCAGAAGAAGAAGTCGAAGGGTCCCAAGGTTACGAAGACCTTTAGAGAAATCAATGAGCGCATCATGAAGGGGCAGGCGGTCGTTCTGACCGCCGAAGAAATGATCGACATGGTCGAGGAGAAGGGCGCCGTAAAGGCCGCCGCCGAGGTGGACGTGGTCACCACCGGCACATTCGGCCCCATGTGCTCGTCCGGGGCGTTCCTGAACTTCGGCCACCCCAGCCCGAGAATCAGGGCCCATCGCCTTTGGCTGAACAACGTCCCCGCTTACAGTGGAATTGCCGCGGTGGACGCCTATCTCGGCGCCACCGAGCTTCCCGAGGACGACCCCATGAACAAGGTCTTCCCCGGACGGTTCCCGTACGGCGGGGGACATGTGATCCATGACCTCGTGGCAGGCAAGGAGATCGAGCTGCGGGCCTTGAGCTACGGTACCGACTGCTACCCGGGCACGGAGCTGAAGAGGAAGATACGACTCAAGGACTTTCCACAGGCCTTCCTGTTCAACCCCCGCAACGGATACCAGAACTACAATTGTGCTGTCAATTTGTCCGACCGGACCCGGTACACCTACATGGGCATCCTTCGTCCCCGCTGCGCCAATGCGAACTACTGCAGCGCCGGTCAGCTCAGCCCCTTGCTGAACGACCCCTACTTCCGAACCATCGGCGTTGGAACCCGCGTGTTTCTGGGGGGAGGGGAAGGCTTCGTCAGCTTCTATGGAACGCAGCACAACCCGAACCCGAAGCGGACGGCCAAAGGGGTCCCCGTCACGGGAGGCGGCACGCTCGCTCTGGTAGGGGACCTCAAGCATATGGACAAACGGTGGCTCGTGGGCGCGAGTCTCGAAGGATACGGCGTCAGCCTCTTCGTGGGCCTGGGCATCCCGATCCCGATCCTGGACGAACGGATGGCCGCCTTCACGGCTGTGAAGGACGAGCACCTCTTCGCGCCTATCGTGGACTACAGCACGGACTATCCCCAGAACACGGGACAGACGATCGGACAGGTCTCCTACGGCGAGCTGAAGAGCGGAAAGATCAAGTTCCGGGGAAGGGAGATCCCCGCGGCCCCTTTGTCGAGTTACTCGAGGGCGGTGGAAATCGCCGAGACCCTCAAGGGCTGGATCCTGAAGAAACGGTTCCTGCTTGGAGAGCCTCAATGGTTGCTTCCTCCCGGCGGCAAGAAGAAGTCGGCCAAGAGTACGTAGCCCGAACCTACAGGGATTTCTCATCCAGAGGAAGCTGGGTCGCCTTCGGCGCCTCCAGCCGTGAAACGGACCTGTACATCCGGGCGGACAGGGATCTCAGCCGGCAGGCCCGGGAAGCGATCCATCACGCCCGCCGGTCGATCGAGGGCTACATCCGTGAACACCCGGATTTCCGGACAAGCCTGGTGCCCCTTCCCCTCGATGCGCAGACCCCGCCCATCGTCCGGGACATGCTGCTCGCTGCGCAGGATTTCTCCGTAGGACCGATGGCGGCCGTGGCGGGTGCGATTGCCGAGAATGTGGGAACCGCCCTCCGAGAGTTCTCCTGCAACGTGGTGGTGGAGAACGGAGGGGACCTCTATCTCGCGGCGCAGGAGGAGACGACGGTCGGCCTCTTCGCCGGTAAGTCCCCCCTCAGCATGCGACTGGGGTTGAGGATCCCGCCCGAAGAGATGCCCTGCGGGCTGTGCACGTCATCCGGAAAGGTCGGCCCTTCTCTGAGCCTCGGGAATGCGGACGCCGTCACGGTCTGGGCAAGCTCCACCGCACGGGCGGATGCCGCAGCAACGGCCCTGGCAAACCGCGTGCTTTCGCCGGAGGATATCGAGACCACCCTCGAGGCTGCGAAATGCACCGAGGGGCTGAAAGGGGCCCTCGTGGTCCTCGAGGACAGAATCGGCGTCTGGGGCCCCATGGAGCTTGTACGATTGAATCAATGACGCGATGGAGGAAGGTGCCATGGCAAGTACGACCAAGGTGCTCCGATTCGATAAGACCACCTGGAGACAGCCCATCGTGTGCAGGCTCGCCTCCGACTACGGCCTCACATTCAATATTCTCAAGGCCTTCATTCTGCCTCGCCACGAAGGCAGGATGGTTCTGGAGATCATCGGCGAACAGGAGAACTGCAGGAAGGGTATTCAGTATTTGCGGAAATGCGGCGTACGGGTCGAGCCGATCGAAGAGGGGATTGCCCGGGATGACAAGGCCTGCGTTCAATGCGGTGCATGCTCGGGGCTGTGCCCCACCCATGCGCTCTTCATCGATCGATCCTCGATGCGGGTCGAGTTCGACCCTTCCCTGTGCATCGCATGCGGCTGGTGCGTGAAGGGTTGTCCGACCAGGGCGTTGAGCCTGAAAGTAAACGACATCTGAGAGGCTGCCGAGTGCTCGCGTCTTCGTGCGCACTCGTGGAAAGCCTTGTCTGGTCGGTCCCCCCGATCCGGGATCAGGGCTGGGGAGGCTTTCTCGGCGGCGGCGCCTGGTGGATGTTGCCGTAGACCGGCACCTGGAGAGTTTCTTCCTCCTCGCCGTTCACCACGATCTTCACCTGCTCCGAGACCCTGCCCCTGGTCCTCGTCCCCGGATCATACGTAACACGAACCCGGTAGCGCTCGCCCTCCGCGTCAGCGAGGATCTCCGACGTGATCGCATCCGTTGTGGCCGAGACACGATCCACGGAGAATTTGCTTCCAGGCTTCCCGGTCAGCGTGATGTCCCGGATGGAGGACTGCCCGGGGCGAATCAAACCGAAGGAAAGCACCTGAGGCGTGACCTTCACGCTGCCCTGCACGAAGGCATAATAGTTCACCTTCGTCAATGCAGACTTCTTGCTGTTCGTCTTGACGTGAACCTTTCCGGCCAGCCTCCCAATGGGCACATTGTCGGCCAGGGAAACGGAGTATGTGGCTTCGGTATCGTTTCTCTTCTCTTCCTCGAGCACCAGATAAGGGCTGTCAGCGCTCACCTCCCGGATCTTCAGACCGGCTCCTTCCCGAAGCCGGACTTCGAACCGGAGCGGATCCGGCGGGCTTCCCTTCTGGACATTCCGGAAGTTGATGTGCCGGGGTGTGACCATGACATCGGCGATCACTTCGCCGTAGAGGGAAAGCCGGACTCTCTCGTTGTCCGGGTCATTCGTCTGGACCGTGATGGCCTTCCTGACCTTTCCCTGAGTTCCCTTGCTCCGGAAGGTCGCCTTGATCTCTCCTACCCCGCCCGGGGGTATCTCCTTGGCCGTGACCAAGGTTCCCGTGCACCCTCAGCTGCTGCGGACCTTGTGGATCACAAGGGGCCCCTCGCCGGTGTTGCGGAACTTGTAGATGTGCTCCAAATTCTCCCCGGACTCGAGTGTTCCGAAATCATAGTCCTTCTGATCGAAGGAGATCCTCGGCTCTCCCGTCTCTTTCGAGGCGGCCGGAGACGCACCCGCCTCCCCCCCTCCCTGTTCTACGGCCTCCTGTTCCAGAGCGGCGGCCGAGCGCTCCTGGCCGGCCTCCGCAGGGGCGCGCTCCTCTCTGTGGCAACTCGCGGCCGCCCCCAGGAGGAGGAGAAGGATGAAGATTCCCGTCTTGCGCATCTCGGTGTCTCCTTTCATAGGATCGGTGTTGCGCTCCCAGGGGTCCTGCTTTTTGATTAGCACAGGGCCCTGCCCCGGTCAACCGAGAGGCTTCGACCGCTCGGCAAACAGAGCGACCCTCCCTCGTGGGGTTCTTTGTGTTCAGGCCTTTCTCCATGCTATCGTCATAGCGAACCCCAAGGCTGAGAGATCAGGGCATGCTGATTCTGGGCATCGAAAGCTCGTGTGATGATTGCGCGGCTGCGCTGGTAAGGAACGGAGAGACCGTACTTTCCCAGGCGATCCACTCTCAGTTCGACATCCACGGTCCCTACGGCGGGGTGGTGCCCGAGCTCGCAAGCCGAAACCATCTCGAAAAGATCGTGCCGGTCGTAGAAACGGTCATGGGAGACGCCGGGGCGGAGTGGTCGGACCTGGATGGCGTAGCCGCAACCTACGGGCCGGGCCTGGTCGGCTCGCTGCTCGTCGGCCTGTCTGCGGCCAAGGCGATCGCCTTTGTGCTGGAGATCCCCTTCCTTGGCGTGAACCATCTGGAGGGGCACCTGACCGCGATCTTCCTCGAGGACAGGACGGTCTCGTTCCCCTATCTCGGTCTGATCGTCTCGGGCGGACACACCAGCCTCTATCGGGTCGAGGGGTTCGGCACGTACCACCTCCTCGGTCAAACACGGGACGACGCGGCAGGAGAGGCCTTCGACAAGGTGGCCAAGCTCCTCGGGCTCGGTTATCCGGGCGGGGTTGTTATCGACCGGCTTTCCGGTCACGGAGACCCTCGCGCCTTCTCGTTCCCCCGGGCCATGACCAGTCCGAAGACCCTGGACTTCAGCTTCAGCGGACTGAAGACATCGGTCCGCTATTTTGTCCGGCAGCACGAGCCCGCGTTTATTCAGACCCATCTGGCGGATCTGGTCGCGTCGTTTCAGGAGGCGGTGGTCGACAGCCTGATCATCAAGCTGACGCAGGCGGTGGCATCCACGCGGCTTCATCGCGTCGTTGTTTCGGGGGGCGTGGCCTCGAACAGCCGCCTTCGCAGCAGACTCGCCGAAGTTGCGGAGCAAGAAGGACTTCACGTACATGTCCCGTCCCCTCGACTGTGCACCGACAATGCCGCCATGGTGGCCGCTGTCGGGTACAGACATCTGTGCACGGGAGACTCTTCTCCTCTCAGCCTGAATGCTGTGGCGAACCTCCTGCTGTGACCGAACCGGGCGGCCCCTTCGTCCCCACAACGAAGGCACGGGCATGGAAAAGACCCTGAAGGGAACCCTTCGCGAATACGGCAGGAGACCGAAGAAATCGCTCGGGCAGGTGTTCCTGATCGAGCGGTCCGTGCAGAAAAGGATTGTCGGGCTGGCCGAACTCGATCCGGGCGACACCGTTGTAGAGATCGGCCCCGGAACGGGCGCCCTTACCCGCAGCATCCTCCCCCGGGTAAGAAGATTGATCGCCCTCGAAATCGACCCGGCCCTGGCATCCTACCTGCACACGTCCATGGGCCGAACATCGCGCTTTCATCTGGTGTGCACCGACGCCCTTCGGTTCGACTACGTGAGGGCTTCCGCCTCTCTCGGAGCCCCGTTGAAGGTCGTGGGCAACCTTCCCTACGTGATCTCGGCTCCCCTGTTGATCACTCTCCTTGAGCAGAGAGGCGCCTTTTCCCTCCTGGTCCTGATGTTGCAGAAGGAGGTGGCAGAACGGTTGACGGCGCCGGCCGGCACCAGGCAGTACGGCACCCTGTCCGTCCTTTGCCGCTCCTGTTTCCACATTCATTTCGAATTGCAGGTGTCGAGGAATTGCTTCTATCCGGTCCCGAAGGTCGATTCTGCGGTCCTCCGGTTCGCCCCTCGAGCGTCCAGCCTGTTCCCTCCGGAGGCGGAAGATACGTTCCGGCAACTGGTCAAGGCGGCTTTTTCGAAACGAAGGAAAACCCTTCTCAACTCTCTTCGATCCACTCTGGGAAAGCGCATTCCGGTAGAGACCCTTCGAAAGCTGTTGGCGGATTGCGGTATCGACCCGCGCCGGCGGGCGGAAACCCTCTTCCCGGAGGAGTATGCGCATCTAGCCCGCAAATTGCACGGAACTTCGTCACGAAAGCGGTAGCAGTGCGGTAGATTCGGGGCTGTCGATGAGCGTTCGTCGACATCCGCTTCAGTAGACAAGCACCTGGTTTTCCCCCATAATGGGAATGCCTCCTCGATTCCTTTACGGCGCGTAGCGACTGTGCGGACGACATGAGGCTCGAAAGGCTGCCCAGAGGAAGGCATGACAGAAGGCCGATACATCGTCGTGGAAGGCCCGATCGGCGTGGGAAAGACCTCCTTTGTCAAGCTCCTTGGAGAGGTCTTTCAGGCGAAGACGGTGCTCGAGCGCGCGGAAGAAAATCCTTTCCTGAGCAAATTCTATGGGAATGCGGACAAGTTCGCCTTCCAGACACAGATCTTCTTCCTTCTCACCCGCTACCAGCAACAGCAGGAAATCCTGCAGGCCGAACTGTTTCGGCAGAGCATCGTCTCCGACTACCTGTTCGCCAAGGACCGCATCTTCGCGTATCTGAACCTCAGTGAGGAAGAGATCGTCCTGTACGAATGGATCTACCAGTTGCTCGATCAGCGTGTGGTGAAGCCTGACCTCGTGATCTATCTGCAGGCACCGGTCCAGGTTCTTCTCAAGCGGATACGCAAACGAGCCCTCTGGTACGAAAAGGAGATGGACCAGGAATACCTGGAAAAGGTGAGCAAGGCCTACAACACCTTCTTCTTCCACTACAAGGACACCCCCCTTCTGGTTGTCAACACCTCGAACATCGACTTCGTGCACCGGGAAGCGGACCTGAAGAACCTGATTCGCGAGATCGAGAACGCGGATAAGGGGGTCCGGTACATTACCATCGCCCCGGACGTAGACCCCCTGCCCTGAGGCCCCGGCAGCAAGCCTCGTCCAGGGCAGGAGGGCCCCGAAGAGCAGCCATCCCCAGGCTGTTTGGTAATTGACAAGGTAATGTTGACTTTATATAATGGATGGTTATATCTGGTGATCCGGGAAGCGGGAAGAGATCCTGCATTCCGACGGATCCTCGTAGTCGACAGGTGACTGCAAACGTGCCGCCTGGATCCGCGTCGGACCGGGACGGAGCTATCGATGAATCACAGTTACAAAACCTGCCCTCATACCCCGCTTGATCGGGCTTCCTTCTCCAGACACCCGAAGGCGGCCCGGGAAGGCATGCCGACAAGGCCTTTCCAGCCCCGATTCCGGAGCTCCGCATCCGTCACAGGAGACGTGATCGAAAACCTCTTCGCCTCCAAGCGATCCACCGGCGAGGGGAACCCATGAAGGTCGTCCACGAACCGAGAGGCATGCAGGCTCTCGCCGATGAGATCCGCTCCCGGGACGGAAGGATCGCCCTCGTTCCAACCATGGGCTTCCTCCATGAGGGGCACCTTTCCCTGATGCGGGAAGGCCGGAAGCGGGCGGATCATCTCGTCGCATCCATCTTTGTGAACCCGACCCAGTTCGGTCCTCAGGAGGATCTGGATGCCTATCCTCGGGACTTCGCGAGGGACAAGGGCCTCCTGTTGGAAGAAGGCGTCGACGTGCTTTTCTGCCCCACCGACAGGGCCATGTATCCGAATGGATACCAGACCTACGTGACCGTGGAGCAGGTGACGCGGAATCTGTGCGGGAGGTCAAGGCCGACCCATTTCCGGGGGGTGGTCACGGTCGTGACGAAGCTCTTCCACATCGTGAAGCCGCACGTTGCCCTCTTCGGCCGGAAGGACTTCCAGCAACTGGTCGTCATTCGCAGAATGGTGGAAGACCTCAATATGGATATCGAAATCGTCGGCTGCCCCATTGTGCGCGAACCGGACGGCCTGGCAATGAGCTCGCGCAACAAGTACTTGAGCGCTCAGGAGCGCAGAGAAGCCTTGGCGATCAAGCAGGCCCTGGACAGGGCAGAGGATCTCCACAGAAAGGGGGAGACAGGCGCAGGAACCCTCGTGCAGGAGGCCCGGAAGATCCTTGCACTCTATCCCGGGATTCGGACCGACTACGTGAGCCTCTGCGATGCCCGAACGCTGGACGAAATCCAGGAGGTCCAGGACGAATCGGTGATGGCGGTTGCGGCCTTTGTGGGGAAGACGAGGCTGATAGACAATTGCGTTTTCGAGGCTCTTGACGACTAGAAACCTATTCGACAATGTACCGAGAAGAGCGGAGAGAGACGGAGGGAATGCCGCACCAACAGGAGGAGGCTCCATGCAACGAAAGATGCTGAGGGGAAAGATCCACAGAGCGACCATCACCGAGGCGAACCTGCACTACCAGGGGAGTATCACGATCGACGCCGATCTGATGGAAGCAGCCGGTCTCCTCGAGTTCGAGCAGGTGGAAGTCTGGAACATTACGAACGGCAATCGTTTTTCAACCTATACCATCCTCGGCGACAGAGGGTCCGGAACGATCTGCATCAACGGGGCCGCCGCGCACAAGGCCACGAAAGGCGACATGGTGATCATCGCCAACTTCGGGTGGATGACCGAAGATGAGGCCCGCCTTCACAAGCCTCGGGTCGTCCTGGTGGACGAGATCAACCGAATCGTGGATGCGGAAGAACCCTTCAAGGAGAGAGTGCAGGTCGAGGGGATGCTGATCTAGAGAGGGCGGATGAGACCGGAAGCAAACGGTACGGGGCCGACTCTTCCGGAGACGGATCTGCCGCCCGAGGAAGACCCCGTCCGCCTCACGGGCCACGGCCCCTTCCTGTTCCGTGGAGGTTCCGCCGGCTGCCTGCTGATCCACGGCCTCACGGGAACGCCCGAGGAGATGCGCTACCTCGGAGTTCGACTGCATCGAGACACGGGCCTGACCGTCTCCGGGGTCATGCTGGCCGGCCATGGAACGGATGCGGAAACATTCCACCAGACCGACTGGCACGACTGGTACCGGAGTGCCGAGCAGGCCATGCTGGACCTTTCGCGGACCTGCTCCCCCCTCTTCGTCGCAGGCTTTTCGATGGGGGGCCTGATCGCCATGGCCCTCGCCCTTCACCGGAGCGACAGCATAAGGGCCCTTGCCCTCCTGGCAGCACCCCTTTTCGCGAACCGCCACAAGGCGCTTCTTGCCGGCCTGGGCTACGGCCTGCCCGGGGTTCGTCCTTGGCTGCGCCGTCGATCGAAGCGCACGGGGTGGGAAGCCCCCCCCATGAAAAAGGCCCTCGAGCCCCCGCACCTGAGCTTCGCCCAGCTCAAGTGGATCATGCGGAGAAAGGGCGCCTCCCTTACACTTCCCACGCTGATCCTCCAATCCCGCCTGGATCCCTCGGTTCCATGGGGAAACGGGATTGCCCTGCGCAATCTCGTCTCGAGCCGTCGGAAGGAGTTGATCCTCCTCGCCCGCTCCCAGCACGTGCTCCCCCTGGATCTCGAGCGGGATCGGGTCGCGGACGAAATCGGCCGCTTCTTTCTCAGTGTACATCCACCGGTCCGCCCTTCGGGTCCGACCTGCCCATGAGATAGACCAGGAAGAGGGGCAGGATGAAGAAGAACATATCCAGGAAGAAGACGTCATTGAAAGCGAGCATAAAGGCCTGCCGTTTCAACTCGGCGTACATCAAGCCCAGGGACTGGCCGATCCCGTGCTCCTGCCCCATGCCCGCGTACAGATCCAGCCACCCCCGCATCCCCTGAAGGGCTTCCTGGAGTTGCGGGTCGTAGGGGGTCATCTGTTCGGCGAGATGATGATGATGAACCTGCGACCTCCGGGCCAGTTGCGTGGTCATCAAGGCCACCCCGAAGCTTCCTCCCAGGT
Organism: uncultured Thermodesulfobacteriota bacterium; assembly: GCA_964479535.1. Classification (GTDB taxonomy): domain Bacteria; phylum Desulfobacterota; class DSWW01; order DSWW01; family DSWW01; genus S015-6. The sequence continues at coordinate 2,448 of CAYZMM010000002.1, read as the reverse complement.
TCCGAACGAGGTTGAACACCGCCGACGCATTGCCCATCTTCTCCTTCGGAACGGGGCCGACGGTCAGTGTTGCCACGGGCACGAAGAAGAGGCCCAGCCCGACCCCCTGGACGAGGCGAGGCCACAGGATGGAATCGAAGTCCGCCTCGAGGTTGAACCCGCTCATCAGATAGAGGGCGTAGGCATTGATCGCGAGGCCCAGGAAGAGAAGGTGGCGGGGGTCTGTTCTCTGCATGATCCGCGCGGTGAAGGGCATTGCGAGCAGGGAAGCGACGCCCCCCGGCCCGAGAACCCATCCCGCCCACAAGGGGGTGTATCCCATCAGCTTCTGCACGTAGATCGGGAGCAGCACGAGGCTGGCAAAGAAGGCGAAGAACCCGAGAAACATGATCACGTTGCCCAGCGCGAACGTGGCGTCCCCGTACACCCTCAGATCCACGATCGGGCTGGGATGGCGCAGCTCCGCCCACACGAACAGGATCAGGGCGCCTGCCGACAGGACGGCCAGATTCCGAATGAAGGGTGAGGCGAACCAGTCCAGCCTCTCTCCCCTGTCGAGCACGAACTGAAGACATCCGATTCCCACGACGAGGAGCGCGATGCCCGCGTAGTCGATCTTCGTTCCCCCCTTCCTCAGATAGGGAGGGTCTTTGATGAAGAACATGGTCATGATGATCGAAACGATCCCCACGGGAATGTTGATGTAGAAGACCCACCGCCACGTCCAGTTGTCTGTGATCCACCCCCCCAGAATGGGACCGAGAATGGGCGCGAGAACGATGCCCATCCCGAAGATGGCCATTGCCTTTCCATGTTCTTCGGGCGGGAAGGTCTCGAGCAGGATGGCGTTGGAAAGCGGCTGCAGCCCCCCTCCGCCGATGCCCTGGAACACGCGGAACAGGACGAGCATTCCGAGACTCGTGGCCGCACCACAGGCAAAGGAGCTCAGGGTGAAGAGGCCGATGGAGAGGAACAGGTAACGCCTCCGACCGATCCGGCTCGCCAGCCACCCACTCATGGGGATCACGATCGCATTGGAGACGAGGTAGGAGGTCAACACCCATGTCACCTCGTCCAGCCCGGCACTCAGGCTTCCCTGTATGTGGTTCAGGGAAACATTCACGACCGTCATGTCCAGGATTTCGATGAAGGTCGGGATCATGACCGTGACGGCCACGAGCCACTTGTTCGGAGCGGGATTCGATCCCATGCCGGACGGCTCCTCCGGGGCAGGAAGCTAGAGCAGGCTCGCCAGGGCCGAAAGGGGCCAGGGAAGGGAAGGCTTGCCTTCGGGGTAGATCTTCACCTCGGCAGACATGCCTACGCGCAGGGGAGGCACATCCGAACCGGGGGCATACCCGTCCAGGACGATCTTGACCGGAATCCTCTGAACGATCTTCACCCAGTTTCCGGTTGCGTTCTCCGGAGGGAAGAGCGAAAAGGCGGCGCCGGTTCCGGCATGGATGCTCTCCACATGTCCGTGGAAGACTTGGTCCGGATGGATGTCCAGACGTACCTCGGCCTGTTGCCCGGGACGGATCCGCTCGAGTTGGATCTCCTTGTAGTTCGCCTCCACCCAGAAATCCTCCAGGTCCACGATCGCCATCAAAGGGACGCCCGGCTGGACGACCTTGCCCGACTCCACCGCCTTCTGGCTTACGTAACCCTTGCCCGGAGCACGGATCTCCGTGTAGCTGAGCATCAGCTCTGCGTGGGCAAGCTGCGCCTCCGCGTTTTCGAGGTTCGTCTCACTCGACAAGATCCGTGCCTCGGCCGCCGAGATCTTCGCCCGGGTCACCAGCCGCTGGGCGGTGAGCACCCGATTCTGTGTGACGGCATGATCGTACTGCTCCTCCGAGATCGACCCCTTGCTCCAGAGGCTCTCGGCACGAGCCAGGTCGACCTTCGCCTGAGCAAGCCTGGCCTCGACCAGCCTGTCCTCCGCCTCAGCCGCCTTCAGGCCGATCTGTGCCTCCCTGTGATGGGTGCGGGCGGAGTCGAGTGCGGCCTTTGCCATTCGGACCTTGAGAGAGGGGTCTTCCGGATCGAGCCGGACCAGCAGCCGATCCGTTTCCACCCTCTCGTTGTCCTCCACCAGCACGTCCAGCGTCGTCCCGGGAATCCGCGCACTGATCGGGTAAATCGTTGCGTGGGTGTAAGCATTCTCCGTCCTCACCCACGTCCTGCTGTAGGCATAATACAACCCGGCAAAAGCCAGACCTGTCAGAAGCAGCGGAATCAGGATGATCTTGGAAGGTCTTCCGTTTCCTGCAGCGTTCTTCGTTTCCTTCCTTCCTTCCTTTCCATCCTCTTCAGCCTTTGCCATGTCTTCACACTCCGAATGCGGATCCAGCCTACCTTGCTTCCTGATCCCCTTCGATTCAAGAACAATCTTTTTTGGTCCTTCCGGGTTTAGTGTGGGTACCCCCCATATCTTGTGGTATCTTG
>CAYZMM010000001.1:48540-588105 GCA_964479535.1 uncultured Thermodesulfobacteriota bacterium | reverse complement strand
GCGGTGAGTTCGAAGGGCGCCTCTTCGATGACCGCGGGGGCCGCGAACACGCCCTTGCTCGCCCGGGCGTGAAACAGGACCTTGAGGCCATCCACCGTGGCAGACACGTTTGCCGAGGCGTACCCGTTCATCGAGGCGGCCGTGGCAAGGGTCAGGAACGGCTTCTTCCGCTCGCAGGCAATCCATTTCGTCAGGTCATTGATCACACCGCTTCCGACAGCGATGTAGGTTTCCGCTGAAGGCGCCCGGGAGAGGATCAGGTCACGCGTGGTTTCGTCCGTCACCGGCGATTCACCGTTCGGATCCGGGACGATGAAACGTTGGACGGAAACGTCCCTTCTCTTCAGTGCTTCTTCCACGTCTCGACCGGCAACGCCGTAAGTCCTCTCATCGGCCAGGACCAGGCAGTCGGGCCGGTCCGCGCAGGTGGACGCCGCCTCCGCCAGGTCTTCGAACGCCCCGGGAGCGAACACCAGGTGCTCGGTCGGCACCGTATGCGTGCGTCCGCAGGGGCAGTCAAAGGTTGTCCCCAAGAGGTCGTTCCGTTCCACTGTCTTCCCCAGGACTAGTTCTCGGAGTAACCGGTGATCTCCGTGCTGCGTCTGTAGAGCGGGGCGAGGGCATCGTACGTCTTCAGATAGACATCTTTGAAAAGGTCGTCGTAGATTCTGCTCCTATGCTCATCCGGATAGAAGGTCTGTCCGGTCTCGACCATGGCGCCGACCGCTTCTTCGAAGGTTCCGAACATCCCGACGCCCACCGCAGCGTCCATGGCCGCTCCGAGCGCACAGGTCTCGTAGGTCCGCATCCGGCTCGTGGGCAGCGAGAAGACATCGGCGGCGATCTGAACGGCCACGTCGCTCTTGGAGCCGCCGCCGCCGACCCGGAGTTCGGTCAGGAACACCCGGGTTCTCTTCTGGACGAGCTCGCCCAGCCGTCTCAACTCGAAGGCGATGCCCTCCAGGATGGCCCTGTAGATGTGGGCCCGGGTGTGGGCGCTCGCAAAGCCGGTGATCGACCCCTTGGAGAACTTGAGCGAGGGGTGAGGGGTCCAGTAGGGCTGGAGCATGAGCCCCAGGCTGCCGGGGGGGATGTCCCGGATGACCTCGTCCAGCACCGCCTCCGGAGCGATGTCCCGCTCCGCCGCTTCGATGGCTTCCCGCTGGCCCATCTCCTCGGTGAACCAGCGGGCCATCCAGAACCCCCGGTAGATGAAGCACTCCAGGATCCATGCGTCGGGCAGGGCGGAACACCAGGTGAAGAAGCGGAGTTCCTTGTCTTCCATGTATTTCCTGGTGGTCACGCCCATGGTGGCCGCGGTGCCGAAGGAGATGGTCCCGACGTTGGGCGTGATGGCGCCTGTCCCCAGGGACTCCGATTGCTTGTCGCCTGCGCCGACCACGACCGGCAGGCCTTCGGGCAGTCCTGTTTCTTCGGAGGCGCCCCGGGTCACGTGGCCCAGCACTTCGTTCGGCTTGTGAAGCTTCGGAAGGTGCTCCCTTCGGATACCGAACACGTCCAGCACCCCGTCGATGCCGTACCAGTCGAAGTTCTTGGTTTCAATGGGCCAGTACCCCACGAACATGGATGCGGAATCGTGGAATTCGCCGGTCAGCTTCTTCACGAACCAGCTGGATACGAGACAGAATTTGTGGGTCTTCCGGTAGACTTCCGGTTCGTATCGGCAGATCCAGGTGAAGTGTGAGTACTTCTGTACAAGCTGGATGAGGTCGGATTTGCCCAGGACCCGGAACATGAGCTTGACCCATGCGGGCAAGGGCGGCGGATCATCGGTGGTTCGCTGGTCCAGCCAGATGATGGTGTTGCGCAGGGGGGTGCCGTTCTTGTCGACCGGAACGACATTTCCGCGTTGCGTCGTGATCCCGACAGCGGCGAGCTTGGCCGGGTCGAAGTTCCCGCTCTGCATGACCTTGTTGGTCACGGTGCAGAGCTTCTTCCAGTGGTCGCCGGGCTTCTGCTCCGCCCAGCCCGGGTGGAGAGAGAAGTACGGCTCGTGGAGGGCCTGCTCCATGGCGAGTTCGTTGCCCTGCCTGTCGTACACGATGGCCCGGACGCTTTGTGTCCCGCTGTCGATCCCCATGACGAATTCCTTGTCCATGCTTTCTCCGAATGCGGGTGAAGGGCAGAGGATGGAGAATCAAAGCTCCGGTTCCCACGTGGGATCAAAGGTCCTGTAATAGTCGAAGAGCTTCTCGCGGCTCGCTCTCGCCTTTTCGATGAGGTCCTGTTCCTTGAGTACGCCCCGCTCGAGCAGGATCTTCTCCAGTTTGAGCGACGCCTGCTGGTAGGGCAGGCATCCGTAGAGAAAGGTGTCGTATCCCTCGAGGGCGATCCTGTTGCGGACCTCCTGCAGTTCACCGGCACACCCGAGTGCACAGTCCCCGAGGAAGAAGGTGTTCTTCAGGTCCCAGTCCTTGCCCGGGGGCACCTTCGGGTCTCGTCCCACGATCAGGCTGGCGCCTTCCCCGATCTTCGAGATGTTCATCAGGACGGCGGCGGCCATCTGCCAGCAGGAAGGACACGCACCGCCGATGTAGACATCGACGTTGGGATAGGCGCCCGTCACCAGCGAATCGATGGGCTGCGTGTAGTTGATGGGAAGCTGGAACTCCTTTCGGACCGACGCAATGCTTTCCCCCTTGACTTCGATCTGGCCCGGATCCGCCGTGCCGAGGCCGTCGTAGGCGGCGATGCGCGTGGTGTTGACCACCATGGGGTTGTCGATTCCCATCACCCTCGTGGCGACCGAATCGACGGCCACCGTGTCCGCCCCTGCCAGGAGGAGGCCCATGGGCACGGCCGTGCCGCCTTCTCCGGCACCCATCCCCTCCATGGCGATGAGCCCGTCCACCAGCGTCAGGTCCGGTTTCCTGACCTTCAGGATGTCCACGAGGTGCTGGTCGATGTCGTCCCGGTGGCCGTAGTATCGATCCGCCTCGGTCAGAATCCCCTGGAGGTTCTTCACACCGAGTGTCACCATGGTCATGGTGTGGGTCTTCAGGGCGGGCAGGTTGATGAAGACGTCCGCATCCCGGATGAACGCCGGATAGTCGAGTTGGTAGAGAACCTTCCCGCCGGGAACAGGCACGCGTCGTGTCTCCGAGTCCTCGATGCCGCAGATCTCGCCTCCCGCCTCCTCGACGGCGCGTTCGACGCCCAGGAGCCGCATCATGTCCGTGGTCCTGGTCCCCCTGACCAGGGCCTTTTTGTCTCCGGTTGCATCCAGGTTGATCCGCTTCATCAGGGTTCCGACGCTCACCCCTTCGGTGACGGTGACCCTCTTCGCGCCTGCGCTCCTGCAAAGCGATACCAGGGCACCGATGACCCGGCGGTCGACGGAAATGGGGGGAGGGTAGGGCGCAAACAGATTCGGTTTGATCACAACGGTTTGCCCTTCCCCTACGAAGCGACCCATGCCGCCGATGAGCCCGATGGCTTCTTCGACCATGGAGGCGATCGTCGCGGCGTCTGTGGGAAGACCCGTCTTCACGATGGAAACGGCTTTTTTGTCGGTCATAGGAACGGCCCTTCTTTTCTGAGGGTATGCCGGAGGCTGACGATGGCTGGTGATCTCGAGCGCACCGGACGCTAATTGGACAGTATATACGCCGGCGGTAAGAGAGGAAAGCCGGAAGCCCGAAGTTCTTGGCGGCTGAGGACAGGTTGGTTTTTCGCTCGATTACGGTTCGCGGATGGGGTATACTCGCCGCGTATCGAGCGGTGGAATCTCTACAAATTTTGTAGGAGGAGGGAACCCTTATGGCTGAACCGACCTTGCTGGACAAGACCTACAACATCATCCGAGACGGCTTTGTGGAAACCGGGCAGGCGCCGCACTACACCGAGATCGCGGCCAAGCTGGGCGTGTCGCCCAGGGAGGGCCGCCAGGCGCTGCACAAGCTGTTCTCGATCCGCGGGTTCGCCGGCTGGCTCTACCCGAAGGGCGACACCGTGGTCTCCTTCGCCCCTTTCAACAACCTGCCGACCCACTACTGGGTCACCATCGACGGGGAGCAGAAGTGGTTCGCCCAGTGAGCGTTCGAATCGCTGGCGGTCTGCTGGCTATTCCCCGGTAAGACGGTGCAGGTGGATTCGGTTTGCCTCGATTGCGGTGAACCGATGCAGGTCAAGGTGAAGGACGGCAAGATCGAGTCGCGGGACCCGGAAGGGCTCATCGGTTTCGTGGCCGTCCCGTTCGGGAGGTGGATGCTCAACATCCCCTACTCCTGAAGCACCATGAACTTCTTCCGGTCGGAAGAACATCTTCGCAGGTGGGAAGGCTTTTCGGAGAAGAAGAAGGAAGGGATCATCTCGGTGGATTCGCTGATGCAGCTCTTCTCCGGTCCCTTCTTTACGGAGCGAGTCAAACCGGACTATGTATCCCGCTCGAGCGAGTTCATGGCCGACTTCATGGCCGAACTCGACAGGCTCCCGGATGCGGGGAATTACTGGAAGCTGTCAGCCTTTGAGAAGACGGCCTTCTCCCTGGCCATGAAGCTGGGGCTCATGTAGAAACGATCACCCTAGCCCGCGCTCGATCGAGCGCGGGCTAGTACCAGTCGGCCGGACGACCGGCATCCCCCTTCGTGTAGTCACAGACCCCGTTTGGAAAGATCTGCTTCAGGCGTGCGATGTTCTGTGCCGTCAGGGAGATCCCTTCGTACACCCCGGCATCGATCGCCTCCTCCACCGTCTGCAGTTGACACTTGAAGACATCCCCCTTGATGTCTCCGCCGGCCACGATGCGTGAAGTGGAGTAGGGTGGATATGCCTGGGTGCAGGCGCCTTCCGGTTCGTCGTTCAGGATCCCGTGCCAGACACCGGGTCCCTCGGCGATGAGGTCCCCGTTTGCATCGAAGCACTTGTCCACGGCGGCCGCCGGCTTGTTCTCGACAACGCTCAGGTCCGGGTTGTTCCGGATGTTCGTCAGCCACTCGTCCAGTACTTCAAAGGCAAGCATGGTGTTGTCATAGGGGCGGTCGGCGAACCAGATGACCTGGTTGTCGGCGTGGCCCTGTCCGTCGAGCATTCTCTGGCGGGTGGCGAAAGACTGCTGGGAGTGGTGCATGTCGAGCACGGGGTCCAGGTAATGTCGGGCATCGATCAGCGGGATGTCGGCGTGTCCGACAAAGACATGGCCGGATGTGTAGGCCGCGCGCATTGCGTCGATACTGCCTTCGGTCCTGGGGGCGACGCCGAACTCGTTTCGCTGAACGTTTGCATTGCGAACGCTCCAGGGGTCGAAATCCATGAGCAGCTCGAGAATGCCCTCGGTCGAACTCACGTCCGGGTCACCGAAGATGAGACTCGCCGGCACCATCTGATCGAACTGCTTCCACCCGCCGATCTTCGCGTTGATGTCCAGGAACTGGGCCATCGTGATGTTGCCGTCCTTCAAGGCCTGGAGGCCGTACTGCACCCCCACGTTGTCCCAGGTGTAAGGGGCGTAGCCGTTCTGGTCCACCCCGTAGATGTTATCCAGGTCGTTCCAGTGGGTCCACTTGACCGCGTCGTACTCCGCCCTCACGTCCGGCGGCAGGTGGCCGTAGTCGGTGGTGGTCCACAGGGGGTTCATGGCCAGGGGCGTGAGCCCGAGCCACCCGTTGACGCACTCCGTGCTGCCCACGAAGTCTCCGAGCTGACTCCAGACCGGGTGCTCGATCGCGTCGTTCGCGCTCATCCCCTCGATCCAGGTTCGAGGCAGGACCGAGCCGAGCCATCCGAGGGGGATTCGCATGCCGAAGAGCTGGAACACGTGCATCCCGCCGAAGGTGGTGTCCCCCTGATTGGGGGCGACGAAGTCGAAGTAGTATTCCAGGAGGCTGCAATCCCCGACGTAGATGGACTGGGTGACCATGTCCGAGTAGGAGTACTGGGGGATCCCGGCGTCCAGAAGGTAAGGGTCGTGGTTTCGCAGGCGGGAGAGGTGCTGGCTCTGGGCGATGTGGTACTGCTGGATCGAGCCCCCCGAGCCCCCCACGCCCACCGTGTATTCCGGGGTCCCGTACCGGTCGATGAAGTGGTTCTTGACCATCATCATCGTCTCTTCGGAGAGCACGAGGTTGTAGTGGGTGTCGGTGACCGTGCCGGTCGAAAAGGCGACCGCGTATCCTCGGGACAGGAGATCGTCGTTCACCGGACCGCCGTCGTCCAGGTCCTTGCCTTCCTCGAGCATGTTCGCGGCCCAGCCGCAGGCCTGCTGATGGCCGATGCCGACCCCTCCCTGGAACTGATAGACCAGCTTCCCGTTCCACGAGGTGAGGTCCCACGCACCGGTGTCGACTTCGTCCTTGGAGGCGAGCATGGCAATGCCGTACATGAACCGGTTGATGGTCCCCCGTTCCACACGGACGATGTAGGCCACGGTCAGCCCGTCCGAGGTGGTGGTCTCGGCCAGGTCCTCCGGAAGGTCCTGCGTGATGTCCAGGCGATGGAACCTGCCGTCCGCACTGGATTTGTAGAAGTAGTCCACCCGGGTGACGAGGCTGCAGTCCCTGCTGTACCCGATGATCTCGTCCGTCTTCTGGCCCGTTTCGTCCTCGCCGTAGACCGGATGTCCGACCCCGCCGTTCTCGTCCCCGTTGTCCACCAGAGGCTGCCCCAGACCCGCCTCCTCGGTCATGCACAGGAACGGGTACTGATGAGGGCCGGAGAAGACCGGGCCTGTGGGACCCGTCTCGTAATCGATCTTGAAGGAGAGGGCGTCCGCACTCGGGGTCACCACCAGGTTGCCCATGCAGATGAAGTCCTCTGAGGCTTCGGACGAAAAGGAGTACGCGTAGGTGTGCTGCTCCTCGGTCGTGCTCTCCCAGGGGCTCCGGAGGGTCCCCCAGCAGGGGTAGGAGTTCTCCTGTGGGTCCTTCACCGCCTCGTCGTTGTTCACCCGGATGGTCATCGTGTTGTCTTGTTTCAGCCGGACCGGCGTTTCCAGGGGCGCATGCGAGGCGCCCAGGTCGGTCAGGGTCAGGACTTCGATTCCGTTCAGGGAGATGACGGCCGACTGTGTCTGCGTTTCCCCGTATTCGGGGGTGGTCCCCGGTTCGTCGTCGTCACCGCATGCGGGAAGGAGAAGCAGAAGGGCCGTGCAGACGGAAAGAGCCGACGGGCGCGCGGCAAGCAGACGAGAGATGAACATGACATCGCTCCTTTCGGGTTGTCGGGGGGCTCGCAAATGCAAGAAGGATCATAGTATACGCGGATCCGGAGATGCAACCGAAAAGACTGAAAGGCTTTCCGCTTACTTCTTCTCCTCTTTCGATCGCGCCAGTTCCTCGGCCTTCAGTTCCTTGCGAAGCACCTTGCCGACCGTGCTCTTCGGGAGTTCCTCGCGGAACTCGATGATCTTCGGCACCTTGTAGGCCGCCAGCTCTTCCTTGCAGTAGGCGGTGATCTCTTCCGCGGTCGCCGTTTCCCCGGGGCGCAGCACGATGAAGGCCTTGACGGTCTCCCCCCGATACGGGTCCGGAACGCCCACGGTGCAGGCTTCGATGATCTTCGGGTGGGCGAACAGCACCTCGTCGACCTCACGGGGGTAGATGTTGTATCCGCCGGCAATGATCAGGTCCTTCTTCCGGTCCACGATGTAGAAGTAGCCGTCCTCGTCCATGCGGCCGATGTCCCCGGTGAGGAGCCAGCCGTCCCGCAGGGTGTTCTCGGTCTCTTGCGGCTTGTTCCAGTAGCCCAGCATCACCTGCGGGCCCTTGATGATCAGTTCTCCCTCCGAGCCTGCAGGGAGTTCCTTCTGCCAGTCGTCGGCGTCCACGATCTTCGCGTCCGTATCCGGAAAGGGAATCCCGATGCTTCCCGGCTTTCGGATGCCGAGAATGGGGGTGGAATGGGTGACCGGCGACGCCTCGCTCAACCCATACCCCTCGGTCAGGGAGATCCCCAGTGCGTTGATGCCGTGGATGGTTTCGAGAGGGAGCGGGGCCGACCCGGAGTTGAAGAGGGCGACCTTGTCGAGCCCTGCCTTGGAGGCGTCGGGGTGGTTCAGTATGGCGGTGAACAGGGTGGGTACGGCGGGGAAGTAGGTGACCTCGTGGTTCGTAAAGGCCTTCAGCATGTCCTCGATGTCGAACCGCGGTATGAGGACCATCTTCGCGCCGTTCAGGATGCTGTTGTTCATGGCGCAGGTCATGCCGTAGGAGTGGAAGATGGGAATGACGACCAGATAGACCGAATCGCCTACCGGCATGATGTCCCTCCCCCACATGACCGTCTGCAGGGCATTCGCCACGATGTTCCGGTGCGAAAGGGTTGCGGCCTTGCTCAGGCCGGTCGTGCCGCCGGTGTACTGAAGAACCGCAGGCTCCTCTGCGTTGATCTCCACGGGCGGGGGCGTTCCGTCCGCGGTCCGGGCCATCAGGTCGAGGAAACCGATTTCTCCTGCCTGGAGGTCGTAGGCCCCGGCCGCGTCCCGCATTTCCGGGACCATGTAGTCGGTCACGCGGGTGATCACGACGCGCTCGAGGGGCGTGGTCCCCCTGACTTTTCGGACATTGCCCGCCAGCATGTCGAGGCAGAAGATGGTCTGGGCGCCGCTGTCATTGAGCTGGTGGTCCAGCTCCCGTTCGGTGTAGAGGGGATTCACGCTCACCACGACGGCGCCGATGCGCAGGGCCGCGTAGTACCCGATGATCATCTGGGGGCAGTTGGGCAGCATGAGTGCCACACGGTCCCCCTTCCTGACGCCCATTTCGATCATCGCGCGGGCGAGCTTGTTGACGTGCGCCTTCAGCTCCCGGTAGCTCAACACGGCGCCGTAGAAATCGGTGGCAGGCGCCTCCTTGAACTTGGACGCCGCCAGATCGAGCATGAATCCGGCGGAGATTCTCGGGTAGCGAATCGTCTCCGGCACGAAGTAGTCGTAATGGGGAAACCACGGGCGTTCCATGTACCGCCTCCGTGAAAAGGGGTTGAGGAATCGGGTTGTTCTGTCGTCTTGAAAACGAACGGCTACAGGATAGGGCAGGGGGTGAGGCGAGGTCAAGGAAGGTCGTGCTGCGTCCCTTGACAAGCGGCTGCGCCCCTGGTATCCCTTGTAAAAGATATAGTACGCTGCTGGATAGTTCGAAATTGGAAATATTTTGGAGGAGGACGACCATGGCAAATCTCATCGTGGACGAAAGGGATCAACAGTTTCTGCTCAACGAGGTCCTGGAGGTGGAAGGCCTCTGCGAGAACGAGGTGTACGCGGATTTCTCCAGAGACATGTTCGACATGGTCCTCACGGAAGCCCGGAAGCTTGCCGTAAACGAGATCTTCCCGACGCTGGTTCCCTCGGACAGGGAAGGGTGCAGGCTCGAGAACGGCCAGGTCTACGTTCCGGAATGCTTCCACAGCGTGTACAAGCTCTTCTGTGAAGGCGGCTGGAATGCCATGTCCTTTCCGCCCGAGGCGGGCGGGCAGGGAATTCCGCTGACCATACGAACCGCTGCGCACGAATGGTTCGCCCACAACTTCGCCTTCATGTCCTACCCGGGGACCGTGGAGGGGGCTGCCCATCTGGTGGAGGTGTACGGAACGGAAGAACAGAAGGCGAAGTACCTCGAGAGGATGGTAACCGGCGAGTGGGGCGGCACCATGGTCCTGACCGAACCGGGTGCCGGCTCGGATGTGGGAAACCTCACGACCAAGGCGGTTCGGCAGCCGGATGGTTCGTACAGGATTCAGGGCAGCAAGATCTTCATCACCGCAGGGGACAGCGACCTCACGGAGAACATCATCCACCCGGTGCTCGCACGGATCGAGGGCCATCCCCCGGGGACCAAAGGGATCTCGATCTTTCTCGTGCCCAAGTACATCGTAAACGAGGACGGAAGCCTCGGCAGACGCAACGATTTCGAGATCGCCAAGATCGAAGAGAAGATGGGGATCCACGGAAGCTCCACCTGTGCCATGAATTTCGGCGACAACGGGGAGTGCTACGCCGAGCTGCTCGGCGAAGAGATGCAGGGCATGAAGATCATGTTCCAGATGATGAACGAAGCCCGCATCGGTGTGGGCCTCCAGGGCATTGCGAGCGCCTCGATCGCCTACCTGCACGCACTGCAGTACGCAAAGGAGCGGATGCAGGGCTCTTCCATCATGGAATTCAAGAACCCGGAAGCCCCGCGGGTGCCCATCATCGAGCATCCGGACGTGAGACGGATGCTTCTTTGGATGAAGTCGAACACGGAGAGCATGCGGGCGATGGGATACTACACTGCGTATCTCTTCGACCTGGCCCGTACCGCCGGCAGCGACGAGGACAGGGAGAAATGGGTGGGAATCACCGAGGTGCTGACCCCGATCCTCAAAGCGTACTGCTCGGATGTCGGCTTTCGGGTGACCGAGACCGCAATCCAGGTGTACGGCGGATACGGCTTCTGTGCCGAGTACCCGGTGGAGCAGTTCATGCGGGACGAGAAGATCGCCTCCCTCTACGAAGGGACGAACGGGATTCAGGCCATGGACCTGGTGGGACGGAAGATGGGCATGAAGAAGGGCGCTTATTTCATGAATCTCCTGGGCGAAATGAACAACACCGTGGCGAAGGCGAAGGGGATCGAGCGCCTGAAGGATCTCGCGGAAGACCTGGAGGGGAGTATCGGGGCTCTGGCGGATGTGTCCATGTTCTTCGCCAAGTGCGGCAAGGAAGGCAAGTTCATGGTACCGCTGGGCAACGCATACCCGTTCCTGATGATGATGGGGAAGATCGTATCGGCGTGGCTGCTCCTCTGGGAGGCCGCTGTTGCAGCGGAGAAGCTGGAAGGTGACGGTGACGGGACCGCTGACGCCGCCTTCTACAAGGGGAAGATCGCGGGCGCCCGATACTTCATCAAGAACGTTCTGCCCGAGATCGACGGAACGATCCGGGCCATCAAGAGTGAAGACACGACCATCATGGAGATTCCGGACGAGGGCTTTGCGTCCTGAGGGGACCGGCCCGGAGAGGCGAGACCATGGAGTTCCATCTTTCTGACGAACAGAGGATGTTCTACGATCAGGCGCTGAGGTTCTTCCGGAAGGAGGTTGCGCCTCACGCCGAGGAGTCGGACGACAAGCACCGGTTCTGCTGGGAGGCGTGGCGGAAGCTCGGGGGGCAGGGGTTCATCGGCCTCCATCTGCCCGAGGAATACGGAGGGGCGGGTGCGGATGTGCTGACCACGTGCCTGGCCCACGAGGCGGCCGGGCGGGCGGGCGTGGACGGCGGGTTCACCCTGGCCTGGGGCGCGCACACGTTCCTCTGTATGGACACGCTTTACAAGTGGGGAAACGAGGAGCAGCGGAAGAAGTACGTGCCCATGCTGGCGAGCGGCGAGTGGATGGGTGCCATGGGACTCACCGAGCCGAACGCGGGCTCCGACGCCGCCGGCCTGGAGACCACGGCCGTGCGAAAAGGGGACAAGTACATCCTGAACGGCACCAAGATGTTCATCACCAATGGGCCGATCGCGGATGTGCTCGTGGTCTATGCTTCGGTGGACAAGAGCCTCAAGCACCAGGGGGTCACGGGCTTCATCGTGGAAAAGGACTACCCCGGCTATTCCGTTGGCAAGGAGCTGAACAAGATGTGCGTCCGGTCCTCCACGACCGGGGAACTGGTGTTCGACGACTGCGAGGTCCCGGCCGAAAACGTGCTCGGGGAAGAGGGCGCCGGCTTCATGATGGCCCTCGGAACCGTGGAGTGGGACCGCAGTGCCCTGCTCGCCCCGTCGGTGGGAGCGACCGAGTTCGTGCTCGAGCAGTGTGTCCGCTATGCAAAGGACCGCCGGCAGTTCGGCCGGCCCATCGCCTCCTTCCCTGCGATCAAGCACATGCTGGCCGACATGAAGATCTTCCTCGAGGCCGCGCGCATGCTCATCTACCGGATCGCCTGGAAGAAGGACCAGGGCGCGGACCTGAACCACCTGGAAGCCTCGATGACCAAGCTCTTCGTCTCCGACTGGGGTATGAAGGTCGCCGACGACGCGGTGCAATTGCATGGGGGCTACGGCCTGATGCACGAGTACCCTGTGGAACGTTTCTTCCGCGATTCGAAGCTGGGGATGATCGGCGGAGGCACATCCGAAATCCAGAAGACCATCATCGCCCGCATGTTGATGCAACAGCTTCCGTAACCGTCCGTGGACCGGATCGGGGACAGCCACCGATCTCCGTAAAAGGAGTTTACCCGTGGAGTTCAGTTTCAGCGACGAACAGATGGAAGTCCAGAAGAGGGTCAGGGCCTGCTGTGAAGGCGGGATCGCTGCCGGTGCGGCGGAGCTGGACGGGGCCTCGGCTGAAAGATCACAGGAGATGATTGCAGAGCGTGCCGGAATCCTGGCCCGTGAGGGGCTGCTCGGTCTCGGCTTGCCCGAGGAGAAGGGAGGCGCGGGGGGAGATCTTCTGAGCGCGGTCCTGCTCCATCAGGAACTCGGGGAGGCATGTCCGGCCACGGCGATCAGCGTGTTATACAGCATCGGTCTGTGCGCCCGTGCCCTCTGCATGTGGGATGGGGGTGCGGAAGGGGATTCGTTTTTGAAGGGCCTGGTGGCCGGTGAGATCATCGGCGCCTTCGGGGATCTGGAGCCGGAGGCGAGCCTGGACGCGTGGACCTTGAAGACCACCGCCGTCGCGCCGGGGGGTGAAAGCTTCGCCCTCACGGGTGAGAAGGCCATGGTGCTGAACGCGCCTGCACCGGGTCCGAAGATCCTGACCGCCTCGCAGGAGAATGGTGCGGGGCTCTTCCTCGTTTCACCGGATGCCTCCGGAATGAGGATCTCACCCCCACAAACGAAAATGGGTTGCCGGGGAGCGCCGACCGCCGACGTGTCTCTGCAGGAGTGCCCGGCTGTGCGGCTGGGTTCGAAAGACGGTGAGGAGGCGGTGGCTGCGATGCGTTCCTTCGAGCACCTGCTCTGCGGTGCCGTGGCCGCCGGGATGACCCGTGCCGCCATGGTGGCGGCCGGGGTCCACGCGCGGGACCACCGGGGAGGAGAGAAGCCCCTGGCCCGTCACCAGGAGATCTCTTTCAAGCTGGCAGAGATGTTCCTGCTGCTGGACACGGCCTCCATGCTTCTTTATCGCAGTGTGTGGATGATGGAGGAGAAACTCGCCGAGGCAACCGTTCTTGCATCGAGTGCCAAGATCTTCGCATCCGAGGCGGCGGTGAAGGCCTCCGGCTGGGCCGTGCAGATAACGGGTACGGCCGGGTATCGGAGCGGGAGCCGCGCGGAGAGGATCTTCCGGGATGCGAAGTTCCTGGAACTCATCGGGCATTCCACGGAGAGGCATCGCATGTTCCTGGCGGATCAGGTGCTGGCTGCGTATTGAAGGGAGGGGCTTCGAAGGGCCCGAGCGCTCTTCCGCTACCTGGCGGACCTTTTCAGGGAAAGGGTCTCCATCCTCGCCTTCACGATCTTCCCCACCTTCTTCAGGAGGTCGTTGAACCACATTCCGAAGGCGAGGTCTCCCTCGAACCGGACCGCGCCGTCCGCCATACCCTGCATGAAGGCCTCGTCGGTTCCTTCGGTGAGGAGGTGTACGGCCGCAGCAGCGTCCCGGTAGACCATGGCATAGTCCGGGTTCGGGTGGCCGCCTCTGCGGCCCCGGAGCGTGCCGTGGGCCATGCGGAAGTTCCAGGCCACCCCCCAGTCGGATGTCCGGATCTCGGCGATGCCGTTTCGTTCCTTCAGGTCTTCCCTGAATTCCGGATGAAGGCGGCCCGCGAGGGACATGGATACGGCGAGGCCGGCCAGGACACCTTCCAGGCGCACCCGGTCCTTCCAGGATTGGAACATGGTCACGTACTCCTCCGGGCAAGGTTCAGATTTCGGTCATTTGGAGGCAGCGACCGCCTTCCGGATCGATGCCATGATGGCTTCGTCGAGCGCCTTGTGATCCCAGGGCGGTGTGGGTGCATCGTCCATGCGTTCCATGGAGAGGGCCTCGGACGGGCAGACCGAGTTGCAGAGCCCGCACCCGATGCACCGGCCGCTGTTCACGTGCACGACTTCGTTCTCCACGGCGAGGGCGCCCATGGGGCAGCGGTCCACGCAGTCCTCGCAGCCCGTGCAGGCGGCCGGGTCGATCTTCAGGCGATAGCTCGACACGGCCCCGATGGAGGGCATGTCCATATCGAGGAAGCTCCTGACGATACCACAGTGGCACGGGCAGCAGTTGCAGATGAAGTCGATGTACTTCGTCGTGTTGGACGCCATGTGGATGAGCCCCGCCTTCTCGGCGTCGTCGAGGACCCGCAGGGCCTCCTCCGGGGAGACGAGCCGGCCGTAGCCCCGCTCCGCGGTGAACCGAGCGTTCGGACCGAAGGCCATGCAGTTCTCCTTCGGTTTGCCGCAGCCTTCGTCCAGCAGGTCCCCGAAGTGCCGGCAGTAACAGGTGGAGACGGAGATGTGCTCGGCTTTTCGGATGTAATCGGACACGACCTCGTACGGCTCGACCCGGCTTCCGCCCGCGATCTCCTCCTCCACCGGGATGACCCTGGCGAAAGGGGTGATCTTGCGCAGCAACTCGAGGTCCGCCCCGGCGGCGAGGCGTTTCGACTTCTCGAAGTAGTTCTTGAACAGGCGGGCCAGGGTGTGATCCTTCCCGGTGGTGCCGCCCTTCATGAACTGGTACTCGAAGAAGCCGGGCAGGACGGCCATCAGCTTGTAGTGGTCCCGGTCGTTTCGTCGTTGATGAAAGACCAGTCCCTTGTCCGCCATGCTTTCCAGGAGGGGAAGGATGTCGTCGACCGGTCTGCCCACATGCTCGCTTACAGCCTGCACGGACTTCGTGCCAAGGGGCATGGAGGCCGCAAGATCCGCTTCCTCGGGGCTGAAGAGTTCCTCGATCAACTCGGAGAACTCGTCGCACTTGAGGATCGGTACGGCCCCGCCGATCCGGATCAGATTGTCGATGAGTCTGTCGTAGACCTTCTCGCTCATGGCCGGCTCCTTGAAGCAACGGTGATGGTGCGGGACGGACAGGCAGAAGCATCGTCCGCACACTGCAGGCTAGCAATCCCGGCCGAAGGGGTCAAGAAGGACGGGATGAATTGACTTGTTTCCTTTCGGAATAGTAGGTTGGAGATTCTGGATCAAAGGGGATTCTCCGGATGAAGCAAGAGGATCAACGCGAGCCGATTCACAGGCTCCTCGCTCATCTCGGCAAGACTTACATCATCCTTCTGAAGGAGCTGGACGCGTACTTCGGGTCTCCTCTCTCCATGAACGAGAAGGTGGTCCTGCAGGTTCTGGATGAAGAGGCGATCTGCATCAAGGAGGTTTCTGCCAGAACCGGCCTTGCCCTTTCCACCCTGACGCACGTCTTCGACAGGATGGAAGGGAAGAGGCTGATCCGGCGCGGACACTCACGGGCGGATCGAAGAATCGTGCGGATCGAGCTGGATGTGGCGGGCCGGCGCCTGAAGTCGAAGTTCGGAACCCTCATCGAGGAGATCTCCACCGGATGGCTGGACATGTTTCCGGAGAAGGAACGTCGGGTCGTGACCCGGGCACTTGAGAGGGGTGCCAGGGTCCTCCTTGCCGAAGCGCAAGACGCGGAGGAGCCCCCCCGCTCGTCGACGGAATCGATGTTGGCCACCGCGGCGCGTCTATGGAAGAACGGCAACGATTGAGGCTCAGGGGAGGTTGACCAACGTCTTCAGAACCCTGCAACGGCCCTTTCCCGCATTTCGAATCTCGTATTTCCCCGTGCACGCGGGCACGATCGCCGTCTCGGAGAAGGGAAGACGGAAGTCGCCGGAAGCGCCTTCGAGGGGACGGATGAAGACCGCGTCCCCCTCGGCGAGACTCAGTACGTGGGGGACGTCACGGGTGTCGTCCTGGACGACGTGGGCGAACTCGAACCGGCGGACCTCGAAGACCAGATCGTCTCTCCTGCCGAGAACGTATTCGGCCCAATCCTTGCCTCTTCGAATGCACCGCGGTTTCTGGATCAGGTTCCGCTTGACCCAGGCGGTGGCCCGGTGTGGGTATTTCCGGAGCATCCGGAAGGCGTGCTCCGCATGGATGTCCCTGAGCTTCCCATTGAGATCGGGTCGAAGGTAGTCGTAGAAATGGAAGGTGTACCGATCCGTGGTCGAGCTGAGCTCCAGGACGACGCACCCTTTCCCGGAGGCGTGAACGGTGCCTGCAGGGATGAGGAAAAGGTCGCCCTTCCTTGCGGGAAATACGTTTACGAATCTCCTGTGATCGAAGGGAATCCCTTCCCGCTCGGCCCGTTGCACCCGGTCGAGGAACTCCTCCGGGTCGGCGCCTTCCTTGAGCCCCAGATGGACGTACGCGTCCGGGGCGGCGTCCATGATGTAATAGCTCTCGTCCTGCCGGAGGGGTTCCCGAAACCGGGTCCTTATGTACCGGGAATCGGGGTGGATCTGGATCGCCATGTCTCCGCCTTGCCAGCTGTCGTCGTAGTTGACCCGGATGGGCCAGAGGCCCTTGAAGGCTCGGCGGACCCGTGAACCCATGATCCTGTCCGGTACCCTGTCCAGAACATTCGAGAAAGGAATCTCGAGGAAGGTCTTTCCCACCGGGAGCCGCAGGCTCATGTGATAGGCCATCAGCTCGTAGGCCCATGCGCAGTTGACCATCTCCCGGGGCAGTTTCCGGATCTTCTTCAGCCACTGGCCGCCCCAGACGCCCTCGTCGTGGAAGGCCTTGAGCTGGAAGGGGCCCGCCGTCTGCTGAGCGATCATCTCGTCCAGGATGCGGCGAGGGATGAGCTTGGGCCGGCCGGGGACGTTGTCGTCGATGTAGTCGTCGACCTTCTTGAGCAGGCTCTTCTTCTCCTTGTCGAGGACAGGAAAGTCCACGTAGTGATACCGTTTGCCGGCGAGGTAGGCGGGCTGCCCCTTGCCTGCGTCCTGTCCCGAACCGGTCCCGAGTGGGGCGAGAAGGCCCCTGGACGAGCGCCGCGTGATTTCTTCCCGTGTGATGTCTCGGTAGAGGAGAAGGTCGTAAAGGTTTCGGAGAGGGGCGCAACACGATCCGGATCCGAAACAGAGCACCACCCCGGGCGTCTTCGGTCTTTCGGTCCCGTGCTTCTGCAGCTTGACCCGTAGGCGGTCGACCCGTTTCGGATCGAGGAGATCCGTGAGCCGCCCGCTGAAGACCCGACCGAAGGTCTTCTCCGGGGGCAGGAAGGGGCGGAGCATCCGCTCGAGGTCCTGCGGCCGCTTGTAGACATCGGACACGTCGATGGGGGTGACGCGGAAACCGTCCTTCTCCAGTCTCCTCCGCAAGGGAGCGACCGCCTTCGGCCAGTCGATGCCGACGTATCCGTCCATTCCGATGAGAAGGGTCCTGTTCTTCGCTGCGGCGACCTGCTTGGCTCTTGTGCTGATATAGCGGCTGATGCTGCCGGTTCCCACAACGAGGGAACGCTCTGCTTTTTGTGCGAGCACCCGCTCCTCCGGCACGATCAGGGAGGCGCCCAGAATGCCGATCTTTCCCTTGCGCTTGCGCAGGACCGCCAGCCTTTCGATTTCAACGATGTGAATCGTGCTCCCGTATCCCGCCTCTTCGAGAGCTCTGCGCGTCTCGGGTAGAATCACCTCTTTCCCTTCCGGCGTGGTCAACAGGCCGGCCACGAGAAAGAGCCTCGTGCCCCTCACGGAGCGCCAGTCCTCCCGGTCCCACCGGAGAAGCTTCTTTCGTCCCCGGCCTCTGTGCAGGCGAAGGATCACGGTGGCCAGATCCCTGCCCACACGGCGCAGGAGCTGTTCCGCCTGCTCCTTCGCCTCCGGTCCCCCTGCAAGATAGGCCCGGGCCACCGCCTTGCCTTCGATCCTGTCCAACCGGTCTTCCCGTGACGTCTCGGAAGGGCCGGTCCTTTTCTTGCCGGCATCTGCAAAATGCAGAAAGACGCTCTTTCCGTGCGCGAGGTTCCGTTTCTCGAGCCCTCGCGCCATCTCGCCGATGCCGCGCCCTCCGATCAGGCTTTCGGCGGTCTCTCCGTCCCGGACGATGAGGTCGAAGAAGGCCTGGGAGCCGGCCAGGGGCTCGACACGGTTCTTCCCGAGAACCTTGACCTTCCCCGCGCCGAAGCCGGTGCCCGGACCGAAATAGATCGCTTTGCCCCCGCTCTCTTCCAGGATCCCGGACCATTGGGTGGCGTAATCCCTGGACCGTGCGAGTGCATGGGCCGCAGCAACCGCCTGGACCACCCCGTCGTTGTTGATGTAGATCTCCCATTCCTTCCCGAGCAGCCCCTTCAAGACCCGGGCGGGCCGGGTTCCTGCCAGTCCGGGGATGTTCGGAACCGTTCTCGGGTCCACGGTTCCGTCGTCCCCGTAGAGCCCGGGGGCTGCCATGCCGACCAGACGCAGCACCGTCCACCCGTCCCGTTCTGCCTCGCGGGTCCCCTTCCGGATCAATTCGGCGACCCTATGCAGGGTGCGTCGGCCGTCGGTCCGGCCCTTCACCTTCACCACTTCGGCGGGAGGGTATTCCCGGGCAATCCCTCTTCCCTCATCGGCGTCGACAAGGGCAAAAGCGATCTTGGTCCCGCCCAGGTCCACTGCCGGGAGCACGGTTCGATGCTTTGCCGGATGGATTCTTTTCATGTCCTCGTCCCCAGGTTCTCGATGTGATGGCTAGCGGGCCGGAAGCGTCTTCGGAACGAGCCTCAGGGTGATGATCTTCTTCGCTTCCACCTTCAGGGAGATGCTTCCGTCCTCGCACACGGCGAGGGGGGCCGTCTTCTCCTCGTTCATGTCGGCAAGCCAGGCGCGTCGGATTCCGGGGAGGATTGCGAGTGAGCCTTGAAGGGACCGTGCGGTCGTATTGAAGAGCCGGATGATCAGGTCATCGTTTCCGTACGCCTTCTTCACCGCGCTGACCATCAGGCGGTCCGGTTTGACTCGCAGGAAGCTCAGGGAGGGCGGCAGTTCCCCCGGCTGTGGAGGCACCGTAAGAGTCTGCAAAGGGATGTTGTATCGGTTCTCCTCGTGACAGATCGTGCGCGAGGGCCACGGTCCTGCAAGAGGAAGGATCGCGTATTTGAACTTGTGCTCTCCGATGCACTGCGCGTCGGGCACGGCGATCTTCGGGCCGGCGAGTCGCTTGCGTGTGGTCAGGTCGTCCTGAGAGAGCCAGCCCACACAGCGCAGGAGGGTGAGGGCGATCGTTCCGTCCGCCGTTGCTTCGTATTCCGGCAGCCCCTTGTTGAGCACGGCCAATCCCCTTGATCCATCGTGGAGGGCCACGAAGTTGCGCTGAAACTGCGTGGGGGAGGCGCGTGTTTCCCGGGGGAGCTCCCCCATGCTCGTCTGGTGGGCGATGTTCCTTTCCCTGCTTTCCGGGTAGTCGTCAGGGTCGGGGATCGGTCGCTTGACCACATCCCCCTGGGTCTGGACATACACGAAATCGGTACGGACAGCCGGGAAGAGGACCCGCAACCGGTGATCCTTGACCCGGTTGTCCACGTGGGCCGTTACGTGGACCCGGGAAGAGTTCCGTGTCAGGGTGAAGCGAAAGCGGATCGGAAGACGGATCCGTTTCTTCTTCCTCGCCTTTCTGTCGGCCCGCAGGCCCTCGGGCAGGGCGAGGTGTGTCTTCACTTCGTAAGCGGCCAGGAGCGGGCCGTTCTCCTTCAGGAAGATTCTTCCCTTCGCCCTCGCCGCGGTCATGGGGCGTGTCCCCGCCACAGGATCGTAGTTGTAGGTGTCGCCGCGGTCCCCTGTATCCTCGATCATGTTCTGATTCTCGAGCACGGCGCCGTTCCTCTTGTCCAGGATCGTCAGCGTCCCGTTCGGGTGTACCGTGACCCTGAGCATCTCGTTCTCGAGGGTGTTCCCCTTCGCATCCGCGATGGCGGGCGAAGGAACCGGACCCTTTGTCTCTCCCGGGACCAGCGCAAAGGACGTGTACCCGAAGGCGGGCAGTCCCTTGCCGTGGAAGGCGAATTGGGAGCCCTCTTCGTCGTTCTTCAGGACTTGTACCGGGAGGCTCCTTCCTTTTGCGTCGCGGACGGTCCAGGCGACGCGCCCCCGCCTGTGCGCGCCGCCCCCCGACGGATCCAGCTGCCAGTCCCCGTCCGGCGGACCGGAAGCGGAAGGGTCGATGCTCACCTTGACGACATCGTTCCGCTCCAGATCGGAGGGATTGACGAGGACCAGGGCTCGCTCTCCTTCCCGCACCAGGCGCGTCGTGTCGATGCGGGAGGCGATCCTCTGAAGGCTGTCATCCGTGATGTCCCTTGCCAGCTCGATCGCATTGTTGTATCGAACATCTCCCTCCCGGTGGACTTCGTCGATAGCACAGGCGTTGCAGTGATGAAAGTGCTGCCTCATCAGGTACTCCCAGGCCCTTTCGACCAGCCCGGAGGGATAGGTCTCACCCAGCAGCCACGCTACGGTGGCAAAGGGCTCTGCAAACTTCTCGATGGCGATCTCCGCCTTCTTGTTCTTCTGCTTCAGATACATCCTTGCGGAGAGCTGCCCGTTCATGGTGCAGGCCCACCGGTTACCGGTAAGCTCCCCCTGGAGCACCTCAAGACGAGGCTTCTCCCTCTCGACCCTTCGAAAGAAATCCCGGAGACGAATCTGGGCCACCTCGTATCCGGCACCGATCAGGGCGTCGATCTGCCGGATCCTTCGGTTCAGATCGGACTGGGCCTCGAACTGGTCGTTTCCCTGGGTGATGAGCACGTGGCGGGTGACGGCGAAGGTCTTCAGGAGGTCCGCCTCCTTCCGGATCACCTCCGTCGCCTCCTGAGGGTCCTGCGGAAGCTGCCACACCTGGGCATAGGTCCGGGCGGGATAGTATTTGACCACCGTGGACTTGTCGGCCCCCCTCCAGAGGGTAAGGTCTCGCAGAGGTTTCCCGGTGCGATACCCGCGCCACGCAAAGGCGGCTGTCAGGCCCGTGCCCCGGATGATCTGCGGAACCTGCGAATGGTATTGAAAGGCATCGGCATTGTAGAAGATGCGGCTGGGGGGGCCGAACCGTCTGGAAAACCGGATGCCCCGGTTGATGTTCCGGATGAGTGACTCGTTGCTGATCAGGGAGGTTTCCGGCGACGTCCAGCAGGGTCCTATGTGGAGTTGCCGACCCTTGACGAACTTGCTGATCTTCCGTTCCGCCTCGCCGGCCGTGTCCGCATTGTCCAGAGCGTCCCGCTCTCTCAGGATCTCGAGGTAATCCATGATGGGCATGACCTGCCCGTGAAAATGAAAGGTGAAGGTCGGATCCTGCTCGAGTGTGTCCAGGAGGTGGTCGAGCAGGTGCAGGAGCTGCATCCTGAACCCTTCCTGAACCTCGTACCATTCGAAATCCCAGTGGGTGTGTGAAAGGATGTGGACGTGGAGTGGATCCTCCGGCTTTGCCGTTCGTCTGCGAGGGGCCGGTGTCTTCCGCCTGGTCATGTCGGGTCCGCCTATTCCTGGTTGTCTCGTCTCCGGCCGGGGGGCTCAAGATAGCACACGGGGAAGGGTACTTCCACAAGGGTGCGGGGATGGTGTATTCCCGGACGCGGATCGAATACGGGCGGATCACGGGCCCGCTCTGTTCCAGGACGCAAGGAACCTGCGGGCCACGAGGCGGTGGCCCTGCTCGTTCCAGTGAAGGTCTCCCGGAATGAAATAGGTGCGAATCACCTCCCTCGGGGCTTCGCCGGCAGGGATGAAGTCCGGGAAGAGATCGAGGAACCGGACGGACCGCTCCTCCGCCCAGGCGCGCCAGAACGTCACCTGAATCGAATCACGGTCCTGGTGAAGGATCTGTGTGGGCCACGGGTAGACCACGAGGGTCATGTCGATGCGGTGCCTCTGGAGGAACCGGTGCAGACGATCCATGTGCCTCTTCGCTTTCCGGAGCCCCGGGGCCCCGTAGTCCTTCCAGGCCGTCTCGTCGACCGTCCAGAGGCTTCTGTACTCGTTGGTCGCGTATCTTCGGTCCTCCTCGGTCCGCAGGGCGTCCGGATCCGCGGTCGCCCGGGCGTACATTTTCTCCGTGACTTCCCACAGATTCCTCAGGATGGTTGTGTACTCGTAGATGAATTCGCGTACGGCCGTTGCGGGTCCCCGGATCCAGACCACACGACCCTCCTCGGTATCGTAGAATTCCGCCTCGTCCTGAATGTCCGATATGTCCAGGAAGACCGCGAGATGGTCGAACTGCAACCCCACCCCGGTGAGCAGCGCCTCCGTCTTCTTCCAGTAGATTGCGGGTGAATAGGAGACCGCCGCGGCGTTGAGGACCTCCACCCCCCTGGCCGCGAGCTTAGACTCGAGGAATCCGACGAAGGTCTTCTCATAGGGGAGACCCACACCGTAGGTGAACGAATCGCCCATGAAGAGGATGCGGTGCCTGGCCGAGGTAAGCGGTACTTCTCGAACGGCCCGGTCGCGAAAGCCGAGGGAGTTCGTGAACACCGGGTGTCGAAGACTTCCCCATCGCTGATACGTGAACTCCGCGTTCGGCTTGAGGGTGTGATGGTAAACGGTGGAGCGGTCCCCCAGGGCACGGCGGTCCGCGTACTTGTGGATCGTCCCGTACTTGAATTCGTGATAGACGCCGGTGAGGGCGAAGTCGAGCAGGAGGGTAACCAGAAGTAGGTAAAGCAGATAGATTTTTTTCGGGTGTCTGCGGATCCAGCCTGTTCGCGGCCGGCTCTGGAAGGTCATGGGCCTTTCTCTCGGGTTTGAAGGGCAAGCTTATTGGATTGCGGCAGGCAGGTCAATGGCGGCGGAGGGCGCGATCTTCCCCTCCTCTTTTACCGGCTTTTCGCCTAAAGAATCGCCTCGATTGTGCCGAAGAGGTTGCAGAATACCCCCAGTGCGGTGGATAGGGGGTGGTCCATAGCCCGGTTCGTCTTCCGTGAGGAAGGGGAACAGAACGATCGACTCATCGAGAGGTGCACGACATCATGGAGACGACCCTCTGGCGGTCCTGCATTGCCTTTGTCCTGGCAGGGGTCCTGTGTCTGTCTTCGACGAGCGGCGTCCTGGCGGCCGAGATCCGGGTCCGTGCCGACGAGGACCGGGGGAAGGCGCACGCCGGCGTGTTCGGCAACAGCGTCATTCACGGCGGGGATGTGATGGGCTACAACCGCTGGGTGTCGGACGAGGGGGATTACGAGGAGGCGAAGGCCCGGTGGAACTACTACCTCCCCTACATGAGTGAGCTGGGCCCTACGGTTCTCCGTTATCCGGGCGGGTTGACGGCAAACAGCTTTCACTGGAAGGAGGGGATCGGTCCGATCACGGAGCGGGACCCGGACTACGGGGATACGGGGATTCCCCAGACCTTCGGAACGGACGAGTTTCTCCAGTACTGTGAGGAAGCGGGGGCGGAGGCGATCCTGGTCGTCAACGTGTCGAGTTACGGAAAAAGGCCCGGTTCGGTCGAGGACGCGGCGGACTGGGTCGAATACTGCAACGCTCCGAACGACGGGTCCAATCCCGGAGGGGGCACCGACTGGGCGAGCGTTCGGGCTGCGAACGGCCACAAGGAGCCGTACGGTGTGAAGTACTGGGAACTGGGCAACGAGGAGACCTTTCCCGGTTTCGAGGACTATGCCGATCGGGTGAGGCGGTACTCGGCTGCCATGAAGGCGATCGACCCGACGGTCGAACTCGGCGTGATCAGTTCCGGCACCGGTCTCGACGCCGTGTACGGTCAGCAGGCCTGGATCGACTACCGCACCTTCATGCTGGAAAGCGTAGGCGAATCCTTCGACTTCTGGACGCAGCACCTGCACACGCCCGGAGGAAACGACATCAACTTCGTGCGAGAGGGCGCGTCGGTGGAGGTGGGGTTCACGGTCGAGCAGGCGGGCGACTACTCTGCACAACTGATTGTGGAAGGGGGCTGCAAGAGCTTCCGGTGCCCCACGCTCCGGGCGGAGATCGACGGGGAGACCGTCGGGACTTGGGCCGGGCCGGTGTACATGGCTCTCCGCACGGAGAGCGTCCGGCTGGGTCCCGGCGAACACGTGTTGCGGCTCGTGGCGGACTCGCTCCTGAACGGTGCGAGGCTCAGCATCCTTCAACAGGTACTGGTCTATCGGGACGGGGATCCGGAGCCGATGAGCGTGGACCTGAAAGAGAGCCTCTCCTGGTACCACACGCTGTTCGGCGGCTGGCGCCTCGCCGAGAAGGTCTACCGGATCGGGGAGCCGTACACCGGCGGAAAGCCGGTCTTCTACACCGAAATGAACACGGCTTACGAAGAAGTGAAGTCCCCCCCTTACTACTCCAGGTCGTGCTATCTTCGTGAAATGCTCAGTACGGGTTGCATCTACCACTTCATGCTGAGGGAGGGGGTGCCCCTGGCGAATTACTGGATGCTCTTCCACGATCGGGCCGGAATCGGGGTCCTGGAGGGAGTCGCCATCGACGGCGGGGCGGGGGAAGAATACGGCCGGCCGGACCCTCACAGGAGACCGGTCTTTCACCTGATCAAGGCGTATCGGTGGAACGCCTTCGATCGCCTGGTCTCCGCCGAGGTGGAATCGGAGACCTTCCCCGTGGGGACCCAGACCGGTCTGACGATCGGCTACGCCTTCCAGAACTTCGACATTTCCTACCTGCAGGCCCTCGCCACGAAGACGGAGGCAGGGGACAAGCTTTCCCTGTTCGTCATCAATCTCCACCCGGAACAGGACATCGAGGCACCGGTGATGGTGGAGGGTTTCGACAGAAAGGCCCGGACCAGGGTTCTCACGATCACCGGCCCCTCGCCCGGCGCCAGCAACGAGCCGGAGGATTGTCCCTCCGGCGACTGCGTGACGACCGTCGAGCAGAACGTACGATTGGGCAACAACCCGTTCTCGTACCGCTTTCCGAAACACTCCGTGACGGTTTTCGTCTTCTCCGAGAGCGGCTCCGATGAACAGCCGCCGCAGGTTCCCGGTGGGTTGCAGGGCAGCGCCGGCATAGGCAGTGCCTTTCTTTTCTGGAACGAGAATTCAGACGGCGATCTGCTGGGATACAACGTGTATCGGTCACGGTGCACAGCCGGCCCGTATCGTCACCGGGTAAATGAAGAGCCGATCGAGGTCGCGGAATTCCTCGACACCGGCGTGGACAGCGACGTGCGCTACACCTACGCGATTACGGCCGTGGATCGTTCCGGCAACGAGAGCGGCCTTTCCGGGAAGATATCGATCACGGTGGGAGAGGAGGACGGCCCTCCCGTCGGGGAAGACGAGCACCCGCCATCCGCACCGGTCCTCCTGCAGGCGGAGTAGCAGGCCCCTGGAAACGCCTCTGCACATTCGAAGGCTCGGGCACCTCGTGACGTTTCTGTAACCCGTGCGGACCGAATCGGGTCAAGATCGTAAGGGCTCCTGCCGATCATCTATGGGAGCTTTCCGTTACGGATCCGGTCTCTCTCTGGAAGAACGAGGCGGAATGGAGCCAAACCGGTTGTTTCGAAGCGTTATTCCGGTTTCCTCGCTCGCGGTTGCCCCGGGTTTGGAGGAGGGGCGGGCTGGAGGAACGGATCTTGCTGTCCAGCGATGGCGGGCGCCCCCCGGCAAGCAGAGTCCTCACACCATAGAAAGGGCAAGGCACCCTTCCCTGAGCCGGGCCTTGCCGCAGGATCGACGCGAAAATGAAGAAACCGAAGACCACCCTGCCGATCGGTTTGTTGGTAGCCGCACTCGTAGGATTCGCATCCCACGTTCCCGCCTCCGGCACGGAGGTGCGGGTCGATGCGGGCCAGCTTCAGGAAGAAGTCCATCCCGGAGTCTTCGGGAACAGCCTCATGTTCGACGGAAACACCATGGGCTATGCCTGGTGGGTGACGGACGAACGCGGCTACGATGAGGCGAAGGCGAAGTGGAACTACTACCTTCCCTATGTCAGCGAGTTGGGCCCGACCGTACTCCGCTATCCGAGCGGACTGGGGGCGAACAACTTCCACTGGAAGCCGGGGATCGGGCCGATTGCGGAGCGGGAGCAGGACTATCTTTACGGCTATCCCCAGGTATTCGGCACGGACGAGTTCCTTCAGTACTGTGAGGAACTCGATGCCGAAGCGATCATGGTGGTCAACGTCTCGACCGCCGGCAAGAGGGCCGGAACGGTGCAGGACGCCGCCGACTGGGTGGAGTACTGCAACGCCCCGAACGACGGGTCCAACCCGGGCGGGGGAACGGACTGGGCGGCCGTGAGGGCGGCCAACGGGCACGAGGAACCCTATAACGTGAAGTACTGGGAACTGGGAAACGAGGAGATCTACCCGGGAAGAGAGGACTATGCACGGCGGGTGAGGGAGTATTCCCGGGCCATGAAGGGGATCGACCCGACGATCCGGACAGGCGTGATCTGCACCGGTACGGGTCTCGACCCGGTCTTCGGTACAGAGGACTGGACGTCGCACCTGGACTTCATGCTCGAGAACGCGGGGGATGCCTTCGATTTCTGGATTCAGCACACCCACACCCCCGGGGCGAACGGAACCATCGTGGCAGGGTTCATGATGGTCCGGGACGGAGCCTCCGTGACCGTGGATTTCACCCTGGAAAGAGGCGGGGACTACGAGATCCGGATTCCCGTGGAAGGGGAGTGCACCCTGGTCTGTCCGGAACTGCAGTTGACCGTTGATGGTCAGGACCGAGGCCTCTGGACCGCGGGTCGACTGCCGGCCCTGCTTCGTACCGCCTCCTTCAGAATGGGTGCGGGAAGCCATACGCTCCGGCTCGAGGCGAGGCTGCCTACGAATCAGACCCGGGTCACCGTCAATCAGCAGGTCGAACTCGTCAGAGAAGACGACGGGGAGTCGGTCTGGGTCGATCTGAAGAACAGCCGCGAACTCTATCATGCCCTCCTCGCCGGCTGGGCCGCCGTCGACCGGGCCTTCGATGCAGGGGAGCCCCATCGAGGGGGCAAGCCGGTCTTCTACACGGAGACGAACACTGCCTACAACGTTGACAAGTCGCCTCCGTTTCTGGCCAAAGCAGGTTCGTTGAAGGAGATGTTGAATACGGGGTGCCTCTACAATTTCATGATTCGACGAGGGGTAGAGGTTGCCAACTACTGGCTTCTCTTCCAGGAGAGCCAGGCCGTCGGCGCGCTGGAAGGCGTGGCGTATGACGCCGAGAGGGAAGAACGGGGCAGGCCGGACCCGCACCGGAGGCCTGTCTTCCACCTGCTGAAGGCGTATCGGGAAAACGCTCTGGACCGGGTGGTGGCCACCGAGGTTCTGGCTTCGGATACCTTCGAGGCGGGCTGGCGTTCCGGAGTCGTCATGGGGTGTGCTCTCGAGAGCATCGAGATGGACTACGTGCAGGCCCTCGGCACGGTTTCCGACGACGGGGACCGGCTGTCTCTCTTCCTGATCAACCTTCACCCGGAAGAGGACGTGGATGTTCCGATCCGCCTGGAGGGCTTCCCCCGAAGGGCGGACGTGAGAGCCCTCACCATCACGGGACCGTCGACGAACGCGACCAACGAGCCGGAAGATTGCCCGGGAGGAGATTGCGTCGTGACGCGGGAGAGGTTCGTACGACTCCCTGGGAACCCGGTCACCTACCGGCTTCCGAAGCACTCGCTCACGGTCATCGTCTTCTACCGAGAAGGGTCGGACCAGGATCCTCCACAGCCGCCGGACGGATTGCTGGGATTCACAGGCGACGGGACCGCGCGGCTTCGATGGGAGGAAAGCGTCGAGTCGGATCTGGAGGGTTACTTCGTCTACCGTTCGAGGTGCCCGGAGGGTCCCTTCCGGCATCGCCTGAACGACCGTCCCGTGAAAGACAGCGCGTATGTCGACCGAGCCGTGGATCCGGGCGTGGAGTATACCTACGCGGTCCGTGCCGTGGACCGGGCGGGGAACGAGAGTCTCTTCGGTGACAAGATCGTCCTGACGCCGTTGCCGGGTGAACCGGACACGGGGCCGCCCGACGGAACATCCGACCATGTGCCCCCTTCACCCCCCGTCCTGATGGAGGTGCGCTAGGGGAGCAGATCGGTGAGCGCCCCGTCCACCCAGGAATCCGCCAGGGCTTCATCGCCCTGGTCGTTCGGGTGGAGCGTGTCGTGGAAGAGGGCCTCCCATCCCGGCAGCTCGGTGAAATAGAGGTAGTGGTCCGCCAGAGGAACATCTTCTTCTACGGCAAGATCCCGTATCGCATCGACGAGGTCGAGGGTGGTCGGAGTCATCTGGTCGTCGGTGTAATGCAGTCGAGGGAGAAGGGTGCCGATCACCACTTCTTTGTAATGGATGTCTCTCGCAATCTGAATCATGGACCGGAGATTGCCGACGATCGATTCCAGGGGCCCCGCTCCGGAGTCGTCCGTCACATCGTTTGAGCCCTCCAGGATGAGGACGAATTCCACGTCGTTCCACTTCGTGAGGGTTGATTCGAAGCGCGACAGGCCCTCCGCCGTGATCTCCCCTCCCTCGCCGGCATTGATCACCACGGTCGAGCCGACCTCTGCGTCCAGATACTCCTCCAGGTAATGGGTGTAACCGCCGTGAGCGGTGGAAACACCGGAGGTGATGGAGTTGCCGAAGGCAAGGATACGGTAGAGGATCGGATCCGCCTCGACCTGGAGGCGGGCCGTGTCGATTCGAGGCAGTTCGTCTTCCAGTATGTTTGCGGTTACCCTGGCGGATCCGAAGACGGTTCCCTGCGGAACGACGACGAGGACCTCCGAAGAACTCCAGGAAAGAACCTCCGCAGTCTCGCCGGGCTGGAAGCGGATCGTCGATGCCCCCTGCACATCCCCGAAGCCGACCCCTTGAAGGGCGACCACGTCTCCGATGTTGCAGGAAGCCGGCTCGATTCTGTCGATGTGCAGCGGAGGAGCACATCCGGCCAAAACGGGGGCTGCCGCGATGGCCAGGTACAGGATCGATCTCATCATCATGACGCTCAACCCCGTCGGAAAGCGACAGACGCGCGATTCAAACTAGCTCTTCCAGTAGTTTTCCTTCTTTCCCGAGGAGTAGTCGTAGAAACCCTTGCCTGTCTTCTTGCCGCACAGGCCGGACTCCACCATTCTCTGCATGAGGGGAGGGGGGAAGAACTTCGGGTCCTTTGTATCGCTGTAGATGGCCATGGATGCGTTCTGCAGGATCTCGACACCTGTGAAATCCGCCAGCTCGAGCGGCCCCATCGGGTGGTTGTAGCCGAACCGCATGGCATTGTCGATATCTTCCGGATCGGCAACGCCCGCCTCGAGCATCCGAATCGCCTCGAGAACCATGGGGAGGGCGAGCCTGTTGGCGATGAACCCGGCGTGGTCCTTCTTGACGATGACCGTCGTCTTGCCCACCGATTCGGCCCACGCCTTTGCCGTGCCAATCGTGTCCTGGCTCGTCTGCACCCCGGTGATGATCTCGCAGAGCTTCATGAGGGGGACGGGGCTGAAGAAATGCGTTCCCACCACCTTGTCGACCCTCTTGGTCGCCGCTGCAATGTTCGAGATGGGAATGGCGGACGTGTTGGTGGCGAGGATCGTTTCGGGCGGACAGACCTTGTCCAGGGTTCCGAAGACCTCCTTCTTCACCTCGATCTTCTCGAACACGGCCTCCACGACGAGCTGTGCATCCGTCGCGTCCTCGAGACGGGTGGTGGTGGTGATGTTCGACAAGGCCGCATCGTGATGGTCCTGGGAGATCTTCTCCTTCTGAAGGAACTTGCCCAGCGAGGCCTTGATGGCGGACAGTCCCTTGTCGCAGAATTCCTGCTTCACGTCGTGCATGATGACCTTGCAACCGGCCTGGGCGCTCACCTGGGTGATGCCGCTTCCCATCAATCCGGAGCCTACGACGAAGACTCTCTCGATCTTCATAACCCCTCCTCCATCAGCTGGATGGTTCTGTACCGTGTCCGGCACGGTCGTTTGGCTGCTGTCGCGAAGCCCGCTTATTGTATCGGCCCGGCCCGGCAAAGTCCATTCGGTAGACGCTCGTGCGGCGATTTTTTGACTGGGCGCAGACCGTGTGCTACCTATTAGGTTTTTCCGGAAACGAGACGGATGGAGAGGGACGCGTGAACAAGAGAAAGCCCGCCTACAAGGGCAAGTAGAATGGGTCGGAATACAAACGAACCGGGGGTTCTCTTCAACCCGCGAAGCCGGTCCATCCGCTGGGCCGGGATCGCCGGGGCGCGGATCCGCCCCGGAACGATCAGCTCGAGGGATCGGTCCGGGATGGGCGACTGCGTCCTCATGGACTTTCGCAGGGGGTTCTTCGCGGTTTCCGACAGCTCGAACCGGTTTCCCACTGCGTCCAGGCGTTTCCTGCGAAAACTGGTTCAGGAAGTGGGGCGACTGCCCTGCCCGGAGCCGGACGCGGAATGGGGCCTGGAGGCCTTCGAAACCTTCTCCCGCGATGTGATCGAGGCTTCGGAAGCGACTCTGCATAAGATCCCGTACACCGAAAGCTGCACGTTTACAGGCGTGCTCGTCGGGAGAACCGGGGCCGGCGTCAAGGGGGTTCTCTTTCACACGGGAGACAGCCGGCTTTATGAGGTGGACCGAGTGAACCGCTCCTCGAGGAACATGACGCCGAGCAATTTCCTGATGGTCGGGAAATCGAAGCGGTTCTATCAGGTGGAAGAGATCGGCATCCCACCGGAGACGGTGTTCATCCTGGCCACGGACGGCGTGGTCGATCTGAGCTCGGAGGATCGGGTGGAACGGCACGAGTCGCTCGTGGACTTCGCCTGTGGGCATCCGGTCGAGGATCTGCCGGACCGGATGGTCGAGGCGATCGACCGTAAGCAGGCAGCGACGGACGATCTGGTGATCGTTGCCCTGGACCCCGGGCGACTCCGTTCCGCCGATACGACCCTACTGCTCGGGGGGACCGAAGAGAGGGAAGAGAGCCGGTACCGTAGCCACTGCAGCCAGGAGCTCTACGAAGACAGGTATGTGCCGATCCTCGAGCATTCCGCCCAGGGGGAATGCGCCCTGACCGTGGAGTGAATCTGCTCCCCGTCGCCGTCATGGCGCGGGGTCACGCTTCGGCGGCGCGGCCCCTCACGTCGTTCTTGGCGAGGAACTCCTGCCGGTCCGCCATGGCGGCATAGGCCCTGACCGCCTCTTCGATGGTCGGGTACACCACGAACTGCTTGCCGATGATCTCCAGGAGGCCGGAATAGCCTCTTCTCACCGCCAGTCGGGCCACATTGGAGGTGATGAGCAGCGGTTTGTCCCATTGCCGGCAGTACTCCGCCATCCGCCTTCCATGCTCCACGTCCCTTGAGACGAGCATCTGGATGATCTTGTTGTCCGACTTTCGCACGTCCCGTTCGGCATTGACGGGATCGAGCATCGAGTAGATCCAGCCCATGCCAAGGGACAGGACGCCGTCCACCTCGCCGCTCTGCATCAGGATCGGAATCAAATCCACGGCATCGGCGTAGCCGAGCCCCGCCACGAGGTCGACCGGGTTGTTCGGCGCCCACCAGGAGGGCAGTCGTGCACGGAGCTTCCGGATCGTCTCCTCGGACAAGCGGACCACGTCGAGTCCCTCCTGTTCGGCCGCGTCTGCGGCGATGACGCCGAAGCCCCCGCCGCCGGTCACGATGGCGACCCTGCGGCCCGCGGGCAGAGGGGTGGAGACGAAGGCGGCGGCCATGATGACCGCCTCTTCCATCTTTTCCAATCGAATGATTCCGGCCTGCCGGCACGCGGCGGAGAAGACGCGGTCGGACCCGGCCAGGGCGCCCGTGTGGGTTGCCGCCGCCGACATCCCGACCCGGGTCCTTCCCGCCTTGACGATCACGACCGGCTTGGCCAGCGACGCCCGTTTGGCCGCGCGGAAGAAGGTCTGTCCGTCCTCGAGCCCCTCGATGTGCAGGAGGATCACCCGGGTGTCCGGGTCCTCCCGGAAATAGTCCAGGTAGTCGGGCCAGCCGACATCGGAGCAGTTGCCGGCGGAGACCACCTTGGAGCAGCCGAAGCCGAACTCGGCCAGCCTCTGGGAGAGCATCGTGGCGATGCTGCCGCTCTGCGAGGCGATCCCGATGCAGCCCGCATCCGGCTGGAAGGCGGGCATCCAGGGATAGAGCTTCGCCCGGGGAACTGCAATTCCCTGTCCGTTCGGGCCGATCAGGACCATCCCTCCATCCCTCGCCTTCCGTACCATCTCCGCCTGGAGGGAGCGCCCTTCGTCTCCCAGTTCCGCGA
Organism: uncultured Thermodesulfobacteriota bacterium; assembly: GCA_964479535.1. Classification (GTDB taxonomy): domain Bacteria; phylum Desulfobacterota; class DSWW01; order DSWW01; family DSWW01; genus S015-6. Next base: position 556,007 of record CAYZMM010000001.1, on the reverse strand, counting down.
AGCCTGCAGAGATGACGAGGCCCGCCTTGACGCCCTTCTTCACGCAGTCCGAGATGGATTCCACCATCCGCTTCGCCGGTATCGTGAAGATGGCCAGATCCACCTCTCCCGGGATGGCGGACACGGTCGGGTAGGCCTTGTGCCGCTGAACCTCGGTTTCCTTCGGGTTGACCGGGTAGATAGGCCCCTCGTACCCTCCCGCCCGAAGATTGCGGAAGACGATTCCTCCCCACTTCTGCTTGTTGTTCGAAGCGCCCACAAAGGCGACCGAGCGGGGGCTGAAAAAGCTCTCCATGGCCTCGATGCGACGGTTCACCGCTGCTTTCCTCCTCCAAACGTTCTTTTCGTAAATATGGAAGGCCCCCATCTTACCGAAAACCGCCCTCTTTGTAAGCCCCGTCTCTTTCACGCGCTTGACACGCAAATCCGTCCGTCCCTATACTCCGCCCCGAACGACGCATGCGGCCGGAGAGGGTCTTCCTGCAGGTGGAAAGGAGGGATTCCGATGAAGGTGGGGGACTTCAAGGACATTCTGTATGAAAAGGACGAGGGGACCGGAATCGTAACGGTAACGCTCAACACGCCGGAGAGAAAGAACGCGTTGAGTTTCATCACCTTTCTGGAGCTCTTCTACGCGGTCGAGGAGATGGAGAAAGACGAGACGGCTACGGCCATGATCCTCACCGGCGCCAAAGACCCGGAGACCCGGGACCCTGCCAAGGAGGCCTTCAGCAGCGGCGGATACTTCAACATGAAGATGGTGGAGCAGATCCCGGACGAGATCCGGGACGAGATCGACCTGACCGACATCGCCCAGAAGAAGATCTGTTTGAAGCTCTTCTCCTTCGACAAGCCGGTGATCGCGGCCATCAACGGGCTGGCGATCGGTGCGGGCTTCACCATGCCTCTCGCCGGTGCGGATCTGATCTACATGTCGGAGCACGCCTGGATCGAGCTGCCTTTTGTGGGGCTGGGGATCGTTCCGGAATTCGCGCTCACCTATTTCCTGCCCCGCATGATGGGTTTTCAGAAGGCGAAGGAGATCGTCTACTTCCGTAAGCGGATTCAAGCGCAGCAGGCCCTGGAATGGGGTTGGGTGAACGACGTGCTCCCCCACGACCGGCTGCTGCCGCATGCGAGGGAAATGGCGCGGAAGCTCATCCCGCCGGAAGGGCCGGGCCTGGCCGTCAAGCTTGCCAAGAGGGCCTTCCACAAGCCCTACATGGAAGCCGTTGCCCAGGCCCTCGATGCGGAGAACGAGGGGTTGAACCAGGGGGTCCTGACCTACGACTTCGGCGAGGCCTTGAGAGCCCGAAAGGAGAAACGAGCCCCTGCGTACCGGGGCGAATAACCCCTCAGGGCTCGATCCCTTTCCCCTGCGACGACGTCCCCTATTTCGTGACCTTCCACGGCTTGATCGTGTTCAGCGCCGCCGGCAGGAAGATGATGGAGCCGAGGAGCGAGGCGGTGAGGGCGACGCTGCTCAGGAGACCGAAATCGTGGGTGGCGTTGAAGTCCGAGGTCAGGAACACGAGAAAACCGGAAATGAGCATCGAAGTGGTCAGGACGATGGCACGACCTGCGGACTGGAGCGTCCGGTACATGGACGCTACATAATCACCCGTACGATCCAGTTCTTCCCGAAAGCGCGTGAGGTAATGAATGGTATCGTCTACGGCCATGCCGAGACAGATGGAAAAGGCCACGACGGTGGACACGCGTAGCGTGATTCCGAAGAGACCCATGAAGCCGAGCGTGAAGACCAGGGGGATGATGTTCGGAACCATCGTGATCAAACCTGCCTTGAAGGAACGGTAGAGCAGGCTCACGGCGACGAAGATGATACCGAAGGCGGACAGGAAGCTGACCAGCATGTCCCGCACGATGTTGTTCAGGGCCCGGTTCGCGAGCAGGCTCCTGCCGGTCACGTGATAGGATGCAGGGGGCTCGAAGAGGGTGGCCGCCTTCTTTTCGGTGCGGCGCTTCAACTCGAAGAAGTTCGAGGTGCCCATATCGATGCCCTGGCACACGAGCCTCAGGTACCTGCCGTCCGGGGTGACCAGGGCATCCAGATCCTCCGGGTCCCCCGACATGCTGTACAGGAGCAGGTACTGGGCTACGAGCTCGCGGCTCTCCGGAACGCGATAGAAGGCCGGATCCCCACCGTTCATGGCCTGGTGCATTTCCTTGAGCAGGGTCAGGATCGAGAAGGTCTTGCGGATCCACGGCTGCGAGGAGAGGAAGGTCTCGAGTCGATCCACGCGGTTCAGGAAATCCGGCTCGAGGGCGCCCCCCTCCTCGGCGGCGGCAATCTGCACCTGATACGGGAAGATGCCGGCCATTTCTCCGTCCAGGATCTGGTTCGCCTGGACGATCGGGTTGTCCTCGGCCAGTTCCTCCAGGATGTAGGACTCCATTTCCACTCGGGTGCAGAGAAGGGCGGAGCCCGCAAAGAGGAGGAAGCCGAAGAAGATCAGCGTTCTCGGGAACCGTTCGTTCACTCGGCCGATCCGGGTGAGCAGTCTGCCGATAGGGCCGTGGGCGGTCTCCTTTTCCCATTTCCCTCTGGGTGAGGGGTGAAGGGAGAGGAGAATCGGTAAGAGGACGATGGTCGCCCCGTAGGCGAGGAAGATGCCGATGCCGGCGAAGAGCCCGAAATTCCGGATGATCCGGATGGTGGCGGTCGTAAGGGAGAGGAAGCCTACGGCCGTGGTGAAGCTCGTCATGAAACAGGCGACGCCCATGCGCCGAATGACAACGAGCAATGCTTCCCGCTTCGAGAGGCCGTGGCCCAGCTCTTCGTAATAGCGGTGGATCAGGTGAATGGAGTCGGCGATCCCGTACACGAGAAGGAGGCTCGGGATGATGTTCGTGATGAGATCGATCTCCTGCCCACAGAGCGACATCAACCCGAGAAGGAAGACAACGCTGGCGAGTACGGTGAGCTGCGGGACGTACAGGCCCAGGGAGCTTCGAAAGGTGAAATAGAGGAAGATGCACAGAATGCCCGCGCTGACCATGAAGAAGCGCCAGGCCTCCCCGAGGCCTTTTTGGGTGTACTCCTCCTGTATGACCGGGAACCCGGTGAAATAGACGGGAAACCGGCCCGCGACCACCGAAGAAGCCGTCGACTTGACCGCCCGCACCACGGGGCGCTTCTGTTTCTCTGTTTGAACGTAAAGGGCCAGGCGGACGAAGAGGGCCAGGGTCTGTCCGTCGTCGGAGAGAAGCGTGCGGTGCAGAATCGGGTTCTGCAGGGCTGCTTCTCTGAGGCCTTCGATTCGCAGTCGGCCCTTCGAGATGCGGTCATGGAGGGACTCGATCTGCAGGCCTTCCTCCGTTCCCTCCACGATGGGGGCATTCAGGACCGTCAGAACCTCTTCGACGCCGTCCAGTTCTTCGAGTACGGCGGTCAGCTCTCGCAGAAGAGGAAGACCTTCCGCTTCAAGGAGGGCTTTCCCCTGAAGCAGGACGATGATGTCCCGGCCCGACTCTTCGAACCTCTCCTTGAATTCATCGAAGAAGGCGGCTTCCTCATCGTCCGTGAGCATGATCGACTCGAAGGAGAAGTCCACCCGCAGCTGGAACAGCAGGTAAACGCTCACGGCGAGGAGGAGGGCCGTCAGACAAAGGATCGGGGTCCGGTAGTGGAGAATGCCCTCGGAGACCCGATATCCGGGGGATTCGAAGAACCAGTGAACACGGGGGAGGGCTTCGGCTTTTTTCCGATCCTTGACGGTCACAGCCCCACCCTCACTTCTCGTTGATCCACTTCTTCAGAAGGGGACGTGTCTCGGCATCCCATCCCGGGCCCAGTCGAAGGGAGAGGAAGTTCTTGTAAAGGGCATCCAGGCTGTCGAAGACCTCTTCCAGAAAAGACATCTTCTCCAGGAAACGCCCGTCCGCATCCTCTTCGCCCGGATCCTTCATCTGCTTCGGGGTCCGCAAGCCGCGGATGGCCCAGAGATTCGTGTCCAGCCTGAAGAAGTACTCGTTTTCACCCACCCTGAGAAAGACCTGGACCTCTTCCACGAGCTTGCCGTGACGCAGGGCGGTCCGGGCCTCGTGGAGGCGGCTCGCCTGGGTCGTGCAGACGACCCGTTCGTTTCCGTCATCCGGCAGGCTCAGGGCCACCCGTTCTCCCAGGTGTACTTCCGCTTCCCTGCCGTCCGGAAGCCGCAGTTTTCCTTCTGACCTGTCCGAGAAGAACCAGAGCCAGGTCAGGAACTCGTAGCCCAGGAAGCGGCCCTCGAAGAACGCGTCGTGTGATTCGGGCGACACGAGGGAGGCAAGCGCGGCTCGCTCGCTCCCGCGGGGTGAAAGGAGACGGATCGCCCACCGGACATGGAACAGGGGGACCGGGTGCAGCTGAAGATGGGATTCGAGGTGTTCCCACGATGCATCCAGCATCCGCTTGCTCGTTGTTCCCATGAGCATCCATTGTCTCCGCGTGTTCCAGACGATCTCACACGCAGTCGGCTTGGGAAGGGTCCTGTCCATCAACTGGAGCAGAACGTCCTCCCGGATCCGCTGTTTCTCTTTGCGACCGGGCCACTTGCCTTCGTTCTCGTCCCTGTAGGCCTGGATGGCGGTGCGCAGATGCTGTTTCAACAGGATCGGAGGGACCTTGCGTTGATCCAACCGGAAATGGAAGGCCACATACTCCGCCTTGTGATAGGAGGCGAATTCAAAGGATGTGTCGAACAGATCATCCCATGAGGAGAAGCCGGCCGACTGGGAGTGCCCCGCCGTGATCTCCTTCAGGCTTCCGGCCTTGAGCCCCTCGTCCAGGGTGCCCCAGAAATCCTTCCAGGCAGGGGCCTCGATGTGGAAACGCGTGAACGTGGCTGAAGCGGATTGAATCCCCATGAACGATGTGCCCATCCTTTCCGCGTGCAGGCTCTTACGGTTACTCGGAAGGCCAGTTCGACTTCTTCAAGGCCTTCACAAAGGGGTTGTTCGGATCCGGTTTCTCCGGAACCTTCGCGGACTTCCGCCTTCTGCCGGGACGGGACTCCCGACGCACGCCGTCCCCGCTCTCGCTGCCCTCGGGTTTATCCCGAGCGGATCGTGCCTTGTCCGGCGTCTGGCGCATGGACAAACCGATCCGCTTTCTTTCCAGATCGATCTCCAGTACGGTTACGGTCACCGTCTGCCCCACCTTCACCACTTCGGCGGGATCCCGAACGAAACGGTCGGCCAGCTGGCTGATGTGCACCAGGCCGTCCTGGTGGACACCCATGTCTACGAAGGCCCCGAAGCGGGTGACGTTGGTCACCTTGCCCGGCAGCCGCATGCCCGGCTTGAGATCCTCCAGGGTGTTGACCCCTTCGGCAAAGGAGAATGCCTCGAAAGACTCCCTTGGATCCCTTCCCGGCTTGGCCAGCTCGGTGAGGATGTCCAGGACCGTGGGCAGGCCCACCTTGTCCGAAACGTAACGCTCCGGCTCGATTCGGTTCAGTCGGTCGGGAGCCCCGATGAGCTCGTCCAGCGGGCAATCCAGATCCCGGGCCATCCGGGCAACGACGTGATAGCTTTCCGGGTGGACCGCGCTCGCGTCCAGGGGGTTTTCGCCGTCGGGGATTCGAAGAAAGCCTGCGCACTGCTCGAAGGCCTTCGGTCCGAGCCTGGGCACCTCCTTGAGGGACTCTCGGCCGGGGAAGGGGCCGTGCGTATTCCGGTGATCCACGAGATTCTGCGCGAGTTGAGGGCCGAGTCCCGAAACGTAGGTGAGGAGTTGCTTGCTCGCCGTGTTCACCGCCACGCCCACGGCGTTCACGCAGCTCTCGACGACATCATCCAGGCCCGTCTTGAGCGCCTTCTGGTCTACGTCGTGCTGGTACTGCCCGACCCCGATCGCCTTCGGGTCGATCTTCACGAGTTCGGCCAGGGGGTCCTGGAGACGCCGGCCGATGGAAACGGCCCCGCGCACGGTCACGTCCTGGTCCGGGAACTCCTCACGGGCAACCTGTGAAGCGGAATAGACGGATGCCCCGCTCTCATTGACCATGACAATGGGAGGAGAACCTTCCAGGTCGAGACCGCGCAGGAATGTCTCGGTTTCTCTTCCGGCCGTCCCGTTTCCAACGGCGACCGCTTCGATCGAGAACCGGGCGCAGAGCTCTCGAACCTTGCGGGTCGCCTCTTCGCGGGCCCGGTCTCCGGTGTGGGGCGAGACGAGATCATGGTGCAGGAGCCTCCCCTGTGGATCCAGACACACGGCTTTGCAGCCTGTCCGGAATCCCGGATCGATGGCCAGGACCCGCTTGCGGCCCAGGGGGGGAGCCAGCAGGAGCTGGCGAAGATTCTCGGTGAAGACCCGGATCGCCTCCTGGTCCGCCCGTCTCTTGGTTTCGACTCGGAGTTCCGTTTCCAGGGATGTGCTGAGGAGGCGGCGGTAGCCGTCTCGGGCCGCAAGGCGGACCTGCTCACTGCTCGCGTTATCCCCTTTCACGAAACGTCTCTCCAGAAGGGCGACCCCCTCCTGTTCAGGGGGCTGGAACGAGAGGTGAAGGACCTTTTCGTTTTCACCCCGGCGCATGGCGAGGATCCGGTGGGAAGGCGCCCTGGCGACCGGCTCTTCCCAGTCGAAGTAGTCACGGAATTTCCGGCCTTCTCCTTCCTTTGCCGGGACCACGCGGGACCGGACGGCGGCCCTCCGCTCGAAGAGGCCGCGGAGTTGCTTCCTCGCCTCCGCATCTTCGTTCATCCACTCGGCCATGATGTCCCGGGCGCCGGCAAGGGCCTCTTCCTTGGAAGCGACACCCTTCTCTTCGTTCACGAATTCGGTTGCAGCCTCCTGCAGATCCCTCTCCTGAATCAACGCGTCCTGCAGGAAGATCTTTCCGGCGAGGGGTTCCAGACCCTTCTCACGGGCGACCATGGCCCGCGTACGCCGCTTGGGACGAAAGGGCAGATAGAGGTCTTCGAGGACACTCGATGTTTCAGCGGCCTCCACCTTCGCCTTCAGCTCGTCGGTGAGAACGTTCTGATCTTCGAGGGATTTCAGGATGACCCTGCGCCGGTCGTCCAGTTCCCGCAATTGGCACAGACGATCCCGAATCGTGGTGATCACGACCTCATCGAGGCTGCCGGTCGCTTCTTTGCGGTATCGGGAAACGAAGGGGATCGTGGCGCCGTCCTGGAGCAAACCGGAGACGGCCTCCACCTGTGCGGGACGCAGGGACAACTCGGAGGCAATCTTCTCGATGTGAGCGTCTTTCATTTCTCTCCGGTACTCGGTATGTGAGCGTGTCTTTTCTGAATCGATCTGTTAGAGTCTTCGGTTCGAACAGCGGGGGGCGGCAACAACCAAGCCTAGAAAACTACATGAAACGGGAGAATCTGGCAATGAACAGGGCGGGATCGACGAAGAGCCGGACCTCGAAGACCATGAAGAAGAAGTACGGGTACAAAAAGGTTGGCTCCGGCTCAGCCGCTGCCGGCTGACTCGTAAACGACCCTTCCGTCCACGATCGTCACCAGTACCCTGGCATCCGTGACTTCTTCGGCAGGGATCGCGGTGATGTCCCGGTCCAGCACTACGAGGTCCGCGTGTCTTCCCGGTTCGATGGTTCCCAGGTCGTCTTCCTCGAAGGAGAAGTAGCCTGCCTCGGATGTGTAGAGGCGGATCGCCTCACGGACGGAGAGCCCCTCTGCCTTCCCGATGTCCGCACCGGAACGGGTCCGGCGAAGAACCGCATCGCGGATGCCCATGAGGGGAAGGGCGGGGGCCACGGGCGAATCGGATGCCCCTGCGACGCGAACGCCCCCCTCCACGAGGGACCGGTACGGATAGAGCCCGTGCGCACGCTCCGGGCCGAAGGCCTCGAGAAAGCCGTCACCCAGGACTGAGAGGAACATGGGCTGGCTGGACACGAGCAGATTCATGGCGGCCGCACGGCCGATCTGCTCCCTCGTGATGTTGCCGCAGTGCTCGATCCGGTGCCGGAGCGGGTTGTCGCTCCTGTCGCCGATCACGTTCCGATACGCATCGAGCAGCACGCCGATGGCGGCATCGCCCTGGGCATGCGTGGCGATCTGGTACCCTGCGCCGTGGAACTTCTCGATCTGAGCCGAGATCTGTTCCGCCGTCGTGAGGAAAATACCGGTTTCCCCCGTTCCCTCGTACGGCGTCGCCACGGCGGCCGTGCGGTTGCTCATGCCGCCGTCCAGGAGCATCTTGATGGGGCCTACCTTGACCATGGGTGTGCCGTACCCGCAGGTGATGCCGGCGTCGAGCAGCGGTTGCGCCGCGAAGTCGATGTTCATCGTACGGACCCGGAGGCTCAACCTGCCGGACCTTTCAACTTCCTGGTAGAGCTTGAGGGTCTGTGGAAGGACGAGCGCTTCGTGCAGGGTGGTGATGCCTGCCCGGTTGTAGTGACGCACGGCCTCCTCGATCATTCGGACCTGCTGCTCGAGGGACCATGCCATGGTCTCCTGCATGAAGAGCGCGCTGATCTGGTTCATCAGGGCCGACTCTTCCAGGATCCCGTTCGGCTCGCCCGTTTCCGGGTCGCGCCGCAATTCTCCTCCGGGCGGGTCCGGCGTTTCCTTGTTGTATCCGAACTCCTCGAGGGCCCTGGAGTTTACGACCCCTGCGTGGCAGGAGACGTGAATCAGGACGATCGGGTGCTCGGTGCTCACGCGGTCCAGGTCTTGCCGCGTGAGGGGCCGGTCCTCTTTCAGGTGATAGTGGGCGTAGCCCCAGCCCTTGACCCATTGGCCGGCAGGGGTCCGTTCCGCCTCTTCCCGCAGGCGGTCCAGGAGGTCGGCGATGCATTCCACACCCGAGGCTGAACGGCAGTCCACCGGGCTGACCAGATACCCGTAAAAGGAGAGGTGGTTGTGCGTGTCGATGAACCCCGGAAGCACGGTCTTGCCTTCGAGGTCGAGCACCTTTGTGTTCGAATCACCGAGTTCCGTGATCTCTTCGTCCTGCCCGACACGGAAGATCCTGCCCCACTTGACGGCCACGGCGGAGGCCCGTGAATCCTCGAGGTCCATGGTGATGAGGTTTCCGTTCCGCAGAATGAGGTCCATTGCGTATCCTCCCAGGGATGATCGATGCTTCCCCCACAGGTTGGCGCAGGCGACCCATTCTCCTCGCCGCGAATCACGAATGTCAATCGCCGATCTCGCTCGAGCATTCGGATGTGGGACAGACAAGCGCGGGATCTACTTTTGATCGAGATGCACCGTGCCGGCTTCTCCGACCGCATACGATCCGGCGCCGCCCTCGGCGAGGATCTGGTCCACAGGCAGCCCGAGAGTGTCGTAGGAGACCGCAACCCTTCCGCCGCCGCCGCCGACCTCATGGGCGCACCCGCTGGCCTGTATCGTGCCCGTGCCGAAAAGGGTCGAGGTATCGATTCGGATCGATCCGCCCGACCCGCTTCCCGACTGGTAGCCTGTGCCCGGGCCACCGTTCGCCGTGATACGACCCTCGACCAGAAGGTCCTGAGCGTGGATATCGATCCGCCCCCCGCCGTCGCCGCCGGGGCGGCCGTCGTTGTAGCAGGATCCGCCCGCCCCCAGATCGACGGGATCGGCCGCATCGCCGTAGACCGGGTTCGGGATGCCGCCGCCGAAGGAGCCTCCCAGACCGCCGTAGGATCCTCCGGAGCGGTAGCTGGATCCGTCCGTATTGCCGATCGTCTGCCCGGAGCAGTCGTTTCCTCCGCGCTCTCCGCCCAGGTAGCCGCGGCTGTCCACGTCGATCGCCCCGGTGTCCGTGATGTGCAGCGTTTCGACCGTCAAGTCCAGATGGGACGTGAAGTCCATGGTCGCGTCGTAGTGGGTCAGCTTCCCGTACTCATCGATGTGCAGGGTCCCGTCCACGATCATCCGGTCTCCGAGGACCAGGAAACCGCCTCTTCGGAAGAAGACGTTGTCGAAACGGTAGACGCCGGCGTAGGTGTCTCCCGGGAGGGCCACGTCCGTGAGCAGGGTTCCACCGGACACATCGACCGTGATCGTGTCCTCCGTGTTGGACAGCACGACAAACGTTTCCCCCTGATCGAGGTTCGGGCTGATCCTCAGGCCCACGAGGCCGTTCGGCACCATCTCCACCAGGCCGTCCGTTGTGAGGGAGTCGGCCGTCAGGTCCGTGCTCCGGCCGAACCCGATGTGGGTCAGGGGCGTGTAGGCCGACGAGGACGAATGGGAGAGGTTGTCATCGATGTAGAGATCTCCGTAGGCCTGATCACTCCTCTTCAGGAGCACCGTTCCGGCGCTCCCCCAGCGGTAGCTGCCGTGGCCGCCGAAGGCGGTCACGTTGTGCAGCCCGTCCAGGTCGTCCCCCGGATCGCCGAGGGTGTCGTAGGTGACGGCGACCCTGCCGCCGCCACCGCCGACCTCGTAGGCAGAACCATTCGCCGCGATCGTTCCGGTGCCCCGCAGCAGGGAGGTGTGGATCCGGATGGAGCCGCCGGAGCCGCTGCCGGATTGCCACCCGCTGCCGGGGCCGCCGCTGGCCGCGATGCTTCCGTCCACCACCACTTCACCCGAGGCGGTGATGCGGACGAGGCCGCCGCCGTTGCCGCCCGCCCGGCCGTCGTTGTAGCAGGAGCCGCCGGAGCCGAGATAGACCGGCTCAGCGGGATGTCCGTAAGGCGCATTGCTCCCCGTGCCGTCCAATACGCCGCCGAGGCCGCCGTAGCTGCCGCCGGACCGGTACACGGCGCCGGGCAGCCCGCCCAGGGTGAGGCCTTCACACAGGCTGTTGCCGTCCCGGTGTCCGCCCCGATACCCCCTTGCGGATGCATCGATGGCACTCGTGCCGTCCACTTCGAGCCGGGCCGTCTCGATGGTGAGCCCTGCTTCCGATTCCAGGGAATGAGTCAGTACGCTTCCGCCAAGGACCTGCAGCGTGTCGTTCACCCGAAGGGGGTTGTCCGCCACCACCCGGGCGCTGTTCCGAAGCACAACGTTGTCGAATACATATCCTGGGAGTATGGGGCTAGAGGCATCGGGCGTCGGGAGGTTCAACCCGTCGATCACCAGATCCCCATAGGTCTGGCCCGTTTGCCTGAGGAACAGGGTGCCGTTGCCGCCCCTGCTGTAGGTTCCCTGACCCCCTAGCACCTGGAAGCTCGATTCATCGAAGGTCATCGTGTCGTAGGTGACCGCGATCCTGCCTCCTCCGCCTCCGACCTCGAGGGCTCCGCCGTTGGCCCGCATCGTCCCGGAGCCGGCCAGGGAGGAGGTGTCGATCCGGATCGACCCACCGGAGCCGCTGCCGGACTGATTGCCGCTTCCTGCGGCGCCATCGGCCGAGATCAGGCCGTCCAGCAGGATGCCCTGCGCCTGTATGTCCACCCTGCCTCCGCCGTCGCCGCCGGGGCGGCCGTCGTTGTAGCAGGATCCGCCGGCGCCCAGGTCGACGGGATCGGTCAGCGCACCGTACACCGGGTTCGGGATACCGCCCCCGTGGGATCCGCCCAGACCCCCGTGCGATCCTCCAGAACGGAAGGTGGAGCCGTCCGTATTCCCCTCTGTCTGGCCGGAGCAATCGTTTCCTTCACGCTCCCCGCCCAGGTAGCCCCGGCCATCCACGTTGATCGAACCGGTGTCCGTGATTTCGAGCATACCCACCGTGACGTCGAGTTGGGACTCGAAATGCAGGGTCGCATCGTAGTGGGTCAGGTTGCCGTATTCATCGATGAGCAGGGTCCCGTTCACGACCAGTCGGTCGCCGAGAACCATGAAACCCCCTCTCCGGAAGAAGACGTTGTCGAAACGGTAGATCCCGGCGTAGGTGTCTCCGGGAAGCGCCACGTCCGTGAGGAGGGTCCCCCTTGAAACATCGACCGTGATCGCGTCCTCCGTGTTTGACAGGACGACAAAGGTCTCGCCCTGTTCCAGGTTCGGGTTGATCTCCAGACCTACCAGGCCGTTGGGGACCATCTCGACCAGGCCGTCGGTGGTGAGCGTGTCTGCTGTGACACCCGCGCTCCGGCCGAAGCCGATGTGGGTCAACGGCGTGTAATGGGCAGAAGTCGCCCCGGAAACGTTGTCGTCGATGTAGAGGTCGCCGAAGGCTTGATCGCTCCTTCGCAGGAGCACCGTACCCGCGCTGCCCCAGCGGTAGCTTCCGTGACCGCCGAAGGCGGTCACGTTTCGAAGGCCGTTCAGGTCGTCGCCGGTGTCGCCGAGGTAGTCATAGGTGACGGCGATCCGTCCGCCCCCGCCTCCGACCTCGTGGGCATGTCCGTTGGCGGCAATCGTTCCCGTACCGCGCAGCAGGGAGGTAACGATGTCGATGGAGCCGCCGGCGCCGCTGCCGGACTGATATCCGCTGCCCGGGGCGCCGTTGGCCAGGATGCCCCCGTCCACGACCAGTGCCTCCGCCGCCGTGATGCGAATCAGGCCGCCGCCGTTGCCCCCGGGACGACTGCTGCTGTAACAGGAGCCGCCGGAGCCCAGATAGACAGGCTCTGCGGGATGCCCGTAGGGCGCATTGCCGCCTGCTCCGTCAAAGACGCCTCCGTAACCGCCGTAGCTGCCGCCGGACCGGTACACGGCGCCGGGCAGTCCGCCCAGGGTGAGCCCTTCACACCGGTTGTTGGCGTCACGGTATCCTCCCCGATAGCCTCTGGCGGAGACATCGATGGCGCTCGTGGCATCCACCTCGACCCGGTCCGCCTCGATCGTCAGTCCCGCCTCGGATTCCGGGGAGTGGGTCAAAATGCTCCCCTCCAGGATCTCGAGCGTGTCGCTCACGACGAGGGGGTCGTCCGCCACCACCCGCGCGTTGTTCCGGATCAGGATGTTGTCGAACACAACGCCGGCAGGGATGGGCAGAGTGGAGAAGGTCGAGGACGCACCCTGGCCGTCCACCACGAGGGTGCCGTTCGATTCCTCCACACCTTTGAGGAAGACGGTGCCGTTTCCGCCCAGGGCGTAGCTGCCCTGTCCTCCAAGGGCCTGAATCAGGCCGTTGTCCATGGTGGAGACATCGATGCAGTGGACGGCAACCCTCCCGCCGCCGCCGCCGACCTCGTGAGCACCCCCGTTGGCCGCGATGGTGCCTGCGCCCGACAACGTGGAGGTGACGAGGTAGATGGAGCCGCCGGAACCGCTTCCGGACTGATATCCGCTGCCCGTTCCGCCGTTCGCTGTTATGGATCCGTCCGTAACGATGTTGATCGCATGGATCTCTATGCTGCCGCCGCCGTCGCCGCCCGGACGGCTACTGTTGTAGCAGGAGCCTCCGGAACCCGGCTCCACCGGAGCGGTCAGATCGCCGTACGGCTCGTTCGGGGTGCCGCCGTCAAAGGATCCGCCGACGCCGCCATAGGAGCCTCCGGATCGGAAGCTGGACCCGTCCGTGTTCCCTTCCGTCTGGCCGGAGCAGTCGTTTCCTCCGCGCTCTCCTCCCAGGTAGCCGCGTGCATCCACATTGATGCTGCTGGCCGTATCCAGGGTGAGGGTCCATGCGTTCAGAGCAAGACCGTACTCGAAGTCCATGTCGGTCTCCGGATGCGTGAGCAAGGCTCCGTTGACGAGCTCTACGTTGCGGAAGCCGTGCGTTCCGTCGATCGTTACGGTCACCCCTTCGATGCGGAGGTTCTGATCGTCGTATGTGCCGTCCCCCTCGTCGATCCACGTCTCCGTATCGATCACGGTCCAGACGGTGCCGGCATTGAACACGGCCGTCTGGTCGGGCACCACGTCGCCTGCTCCGTCGTCCGGTGCCGGCTCACGGTTGCCGGCCAGGTCCACACCCACCGTGTAGAATTCGTAGGCGCCGTCGCCGCCCATCTTCGTGGAGTCGAAGGAGATGGTTCCCGCGTTTCCCGCATCCGGGAAGAAGTGCCCCAGGGCGTTTCCGCCGTCCGCGTCGGTGTAGCGGTTGAACGTGCCGGCGCCGTTTCGCCGGAAGAAGAGTTCCACGTGGTCCAGGTCGTCGAGGCCGTCGAGGACCTCGTACGTCACGATTGCGATGGTACTGCCCGCATGATCGGTCACGGCCGTTGCCGTGGTCTCGGGCGGGCTGATGTCCGCATCCGTCAGGAGGATGTCGACAGGGATTGCAGATCCCTCGTTGCCGTACAGATCCACTGCATACGCGTGGATCCTCACGTCGGGCGATCCGACCCCGTAAGGTACGGTGAAGGAGAAGGCTGCGGTGTCCGCCTGGGAAATGGGCGCCACCGTGTGGATGCCGGATTCACTCAGGGAGCCGGCGGTCTCGAACCGGATCTGGGCGAGCCCCACCGCGTCCGAGGCCTCCACCCGGATGTCCACCGTATCGCCGAAATTGAAGGCCCCCTGTTGGGCGGGCTGGATGATCGCGACGGAGGGAGGCGTCTCGTCCACGACGTTGAGGGTTACGGAAGCCGTTGCGGACGTGTGGCCGCTCGTGTCTTCCGCCTGTGCGGAAACCCCGATGGTCCCTCCTACGGCAGCGGTCTCGGCCACCGTGAACCAGAGGGCCCGTGTCGTGTCGAGCGAGGCCGGGGAGATCTGGAGCATCTGTGCATCCACGGTCTCACCCGAAACATCCAGGGACAGGCGGACCACGCCGCCGATTGCGTCCTCGGCCCGTACCGTCACGGAGACGAGATCCCCCCGCTCCACGTTCGATCCCTCTGTCGGACTTAGGATGCTGACGATTGGAGCAGGATCGAGCCCGGTGTCGACCGTGACCGGTACCGCCACGGGCGGAACCCCCGCGTGGAAAACCATGACCTCGGTAGAGCCGTCGCCCACGGCGGTGATCAGGCCCGTGGAATCGACGGTTGTCACCTGCGTGTCGCCGCTTGAGTACGAAAGGCCCGCAGCGACCGCCTGGCTCGATCCGTCGCTGTAGTGACCGGTGACGGAAAGCGGACTCGTCTGTCCGATGGCCACCATGTTCACCGAGACAGGGGCCACGGAGATGCCGGTGAGATCGATGATGTTCGATGTGACGGCCACCTGCTCCTGGAAGGTTCCCAGTGTAACCGTCACGGTCGCCGTTCCATACGAAAGGGCCACGACCGTGCCCGAAGAGCCGACCGAGGCAACGGACGGGTCGTCGCTGGAGAAGGAGGCGGCCGAGGTCACATCCTCTGCAGAGCCGTTGTCGTAATGGCCGGTGACCGTGATGTTCCGGGATTCGTTGAGTACGGTGAAAATCATGGCCACAGGCGACACGTCGATCGATTCGAGCACGGGCGGAGCGGCGGCCGTCACTTGGATCGAATCGCTTGGAGAGGGAGACTGGCTGAAGTCGTATGCCACCACGGAAAGGACGTCACCGACCTGCGCATCGATCCGGACGCTGAAGGTTCCGGAAGGGGAGACCGTCGTGCTTACCGTCACGCCGGTGCTCGTGTTCGTTGCATCGATCCTCGCTCCCGGAGAGGATGATCCCTCGAGAGAGATCACGCCGCTTCCATCTGGATGCGACACGTTCGTCAACGCGGGCGGTGGCGGCGGTGGTCCCGGCGGAGGTGCCACGATGGAGAAAGTGAGAGAAGATGCAGGATCCGCCACGTCGTTGGATACGCCTAGGTTGTTGGTCGCCAGGAGAGTGACCGTGTGGACGCCGAGGCCGAGGTCGGCGGAATCGAGCAGAATGGGTGCCGTGCCCGTGAAGATCGGGTCCGGGTCCGCATCGAGGTAGTAGCGCATCGACTGGATGCCGACGGGGTCCTCGGCTGTACCGCTGATGAGGATGGCGCTTCCTTCGAGGTACTCCGTGCCGTCCGTCGCCCCGGCAAAGCCCACGGTCGGCATGTTCAGGTTCTCGACCAGTTCCATGGTGAGGGTGTCTTCGCCGGTCTGTCCGAGACCGTCTTCGGCCACGGCCCGAACCGTGTGGGCCCCGAGAGCAAGCCCCAGGGTCTTCAGGCTCGCCTGGAAGGGAGCAAGGTTCACCGTCTTGAAGGGCGCGGTCGCGTCGTCCAGATAGAAACGCACCTCACGCACGCCGCCCGAGTATTCCAGAGGTGTAACGTCCAGCGATATGCCGTGCAGGACCGGGCTCGCCGGGTCTTCGGGCAGAAGCAGGCTGGGGGGAGCGGCGGAAGCGGCGACGAGCACGGAGATCGTCGAGTCCCGGACGTTGCCGTTCCCGTCGTAGGCGGAGCCACGGAACTGGTAGGCGTGGCCGGGGACCAGGTTCGACGAGTCGACGGCGAAGATGTAGGGAGGCAGATCGCCTTCGAACACGGTCTTCTGGTCTACGAGCTGGAAGGCCGCCCCGGGTTCGTCCAGGTCCTTGATCCTCGCCTCCACGCGGCGGATACCCGATCCCTGGTCCGAGGCGTATGCGTTTACCTCGATGATCTGTCCGGGCAACACGAAGTTCGGGTCCACGGGGGGGCGCACGGACAGGGTGATTGCCGGCGCTGTGACGTCATCGATCCCGGTGCCGGTGGTGGCGAAGGTGCTCAACCACTGCGCGGCCGGGCTGGAGCCGTCCAGATCGGCGACATCGTCGGTCACCATGACCGTGTAATCGGCGTTCGGCGCCAATCGGTTGGTGACCCCGTCGTTCACCTGCCAGATGGCGGCGGTCTTATCGTTGATCCGTTGAAAGCGAAGCTGGCCCGGTACGCGCTCGCGGGCACCGTCGAAGACATTGAAGGAGCCTTCCTCGCCGGTGGTGATCGTCGTCGTGTCCATCTCTTCGCTGAAGAAGGCGACCACCGGGGAGTCGGTGTGAATGCCCGTGGCGTTCGGGAGGGGGAGCACCGTCACGGCCGGTGCGCCGTCCGACGGGATCCGGTCGGGTGGAAAGTGTCCCACCATGCAGCCGATCGTTCCCACGAAGACCTGAAGGGTGATGTTCTGGTCGGATGCGCCCATGCAGGAGCTGACCCGTCCGGTCTTGAGCGGCTTCACGGTGAAGACCTCGGTCGCGGTCTGGCCGGGAAGGATGTGGCCGAGACTCCGGACCTCGGTCCCGTCGATTTCGGTGCATACCGGGTTTCCGCCGGCGTCGATCTCGCAGCTGACCAGAACCCCATCGGCTCCCATGTCCAGTTCCAGGCTTGCGTACATGGCCGGGATGTCGTCCGTGTTGGTGATCTTCACTTCGAGCTCGTACGGCTCGTTCGCAACCACGAAGTCGGGGTGGGTGACCTGCACCTCGAAGGTGGGCGGGCCCTTGACCTCGACGTCGGTACCGGCGCTTCCGTTGAAGGGGATCGTCTCGTCCACCAGGATGCCCGGGCCGGTCAGTACACCGCCGAAGTCGACGGTCACGTCGCGGACGCCGATCTCGTCACCCCGGATGATGAACTCCTTCTCCTTCTGTCCGGGCTGCTCACCGTCGCCCGGCAGGATGTCGCCGAAAGAGACGACGCCGTCTGCGGGGAGGATTCTCGTCAGGCCGCCGTCCGGAAACGCGATGCTCGCAACCACGTCGCTCAGGGTGAAGATGCCCGAAGTGTTCATCAGCAGCATCCGAACGGCGAAGAACTCCTTCAGGCTCTTGATCCGGCCCTCGATGACGAGAACACCCGGAACGGATACGTAGGTGCCGCCCGGTCCGGAGACACCTTCCTCGAAAACGACGATCTGAACAGGCGGCGGGGGCGGCCGGTTGCTCGAGCCGCCGTCACCCGGTTCCGGCATCTTGTAGGTTTCCCAGCCGCCGGGCTCCTCCCCCTTCGGCATCGCGATGGGCAGGCGGATCGGGACCGGCTCCTTCGCGATGGTCAGAACGATGTCGAAGACGGAAACGTTGTAGTTTTCCGGGTCGTCCAGGTCGATGACGCCGTCATTGACGAGCTGTTCCACCTCCTCCACGGAAAGGCGCTCGGAGGTCACCTTGGACACCACGATCTTGTCCAGCGACACCTGGGTGACGGCGAGTTCCCGTGCAGCCCGGTTGCCGTGTTCGTCCTCGGCGGTGACCGTGATCGGGTTCACGGCGTTCTGATTAAGGGGCAGGTTCATGTCGAAGGTGCCGCCCGTGTCGGGCAGTGCCTGACTCGCCTGGCCCCCCGGCCCGGTTACGGTAACGGTGATGTCTGCGGCCGATACGCACGGAAAGAGGAGCGCAGTCACCATGACGGAGAGGAAAACAGAGGCCATCCGATCTGTACGTGTCACGATCTTCATCGTATCGCTCCTATTCGCTCCGAACATGGTCGACCACCACCCGAAGGGACCTTTCCGTCATGCTGGCCGGATCCTCGGGGTCCGGCAGAGGGCCAGCCGGGTCCGCAGCCAGTGCAGCCCTGGGCACGATCATCCTGTAGAACCCCACCTCGTCCGTCCTGGCCGTGCCGAGCGGGCGTCCGGCCAGGGAGGGATCCGCGACCGGGTCGTAGACCGAGACGGTCACCCCCTTCAGCGGGCGCGGACTTTCTGTGTCACCGATCCTGGCTAGGACGAACCCGGTGAAACCGATGCCCTCGTCGGGCGCCTTCCTCGGTGCGAGGGTTCCGTCCGAACGTCGCGTCAGCAGATCCGGGTCGGATGCGCGCAGGGCGGGCGGCTCCGGCGCTGCGGTCGTGGTCTCACCGTACCGGCCTGCGCCCACCCGGTGGGAACGGCCGCCCGGGATGATCACCGCATCGGGCAGCAGCACCTCCGAGGGCTCTGCCCGGACGGCGAGGCGGTTCAGGCCTTCGCTCAGCTCGGCGTCCGCAATCTCGAAGACGCCGTTGGTGACGGGGATCCGCTCGGTGCGGCCGTTGAACTCGACGGTGACTTCCGAGGGTGCCGCCTCCGGCAGGTCCTCCGGGGTAAGCACCACACCCCGGATACGGGTGCGGGGCGGTCCGGTGCCGACGGTTGGCACCTTCAGTCCGTCCGCAGGGCTGAGCAGTCGCGTCTTGATTCGGTAGGCCTTTCCCAAGGGCCTCGAGGAGGACGTGTAAGCAGCCTTCGGGCTCGGGAGGACCGGCAGGTCACCGGGCTCCAGGTGGTCCGTGACACGGGCTGCAGCCGGGGGTTCGGGCAGGGGCGGAAGCCCGACCGTGGTTCTCACCGGGTCGCTGACATCGAACCGGGGCCCGGGAAGGATGATGTTCGTCTCCACGGTTTCCCCCACGGTCTCGTAGTCCACCACCACGTCCGCCTCGTGCGGGAAGTCAATGTCCTCGATCGCTATGTCCGCCGGGGTGAGGGCAATGTTGATCGGATCCGGGTCGGGCAGGACCTCGAAAGCGATGTCGTTCTCCATTACGAGGTGGCCTTCACCCGGGTAGGGGAATCGGAGATCCGGATACCCGGTCAGGTCCTGGACCCTTCCGTCCTGGGCCTGCACGACGAAGCGAACCGCTCCGCCGGCATCGATGTTGGTCAGCCGGAAGTAGCCTTCGCCGTCGGTGGAGCCCACGGCCTGCCCGTTCACCAGGATCGTGGCTGCGGCCAGGGGCAGGTTGTTCGGCTCGTCCCAGATACGGCCGGAAAGCCCCAGACGAACGCGCTTGAGGCCGCGGGAGTCGATGACATAGAGTTCCGCCGCGTCGGCGGAGAGCTGGATGTCCAGGGGCTCGTCCAGGCCCTCCACCACGACGTGCCGCTCCAGGTAGTCCGGGTCCTTTCCGTACCCGCCGAAGGCCATGTACCAGTAAGGGACCTTGACGACCCGGCCGCCGAACATGTCGGCCACGTAGATGTCTCCGTTGAAGTCCCCGTCGATGCCGGTGAGCCAGGACGTCTCGAAGGGGTTGTCGATGTGATGGAAGGGGCTTTCCGCGGTGCCGTCCGGGTAGGCAATAAGCAGTTCGTTGCCCTGGGTCGCGTAGATGCGGTTCGACATGTAACTGTAGTGGAGATGCGTGTTGCCCTGGAAGAGGAACAGGTTGGACTGCGCATAGTTGTGGCTCACGTTCCGTTCGTACAGATACTCGTGGATGACCGCGCCGTTCCGAAGATCGAGCTTGGAAATGCGGCGGTCCGCCGTGTCCGCGATGAACAGGTACGGCCGCTTGTCGACGCGGTCGAAGCCGTAGGTGATCGCCTTCACGTCGGCGCCTCGGGCGTACTGGAGGAGAGGGCTGTAGTAGTTCACCGAGCCGACGATGTTGCGCTCGCCGGTTTCGGCGGTGAACCGGAAGATCTTCCCGCCGAAGCTCAGATCGGAGGCCTTGTTGTCCGTGAACACATTGCCCCACGGATCCACGGCCAGGCCCGCCTGATAGGGCAGCCGGAAACCGGATTCGGCAAAGGGCTTGATGCCGTCCGGCGACCAGCGGAGGATCAGGCCCGTGTCCGGAATACTCAGGTACAGATCGCCGGTCCTGTCCGCCACGCCCAGATCGATCCGCGGGTAGGTGTTTTGTGTGAGCGCGCCCACGTAGACCATCTCGGGACTCGAGAACTCGCTGATCTGGTATCTCGTGTTGACGATGATGTCCTGCATGGTGTCGCTCACGGTGAACATCATGTTGACGAGGGCCGAGGCCGCCGGACCGGCCCGGCCGACGAGGATCTCCAGGCCCATCTTCTTCTCCGGCTCGATGTAGGTCTTGGGCGGCACCGGGCCGCGAATGACCCGGGTGACCATGCGGTAGGTGTTCGTGCCGAGAGGAGGGTTCGGGTCGACGAAGCTGAGCAGAAGATTCGGGTCTTCCTTCAGCAGGGCGTCGAGCATGTTGGCGGCCACGTCGTCCGGCATGGCGGAAAGCCGTTCCTGGTATTTGTAGGACGGAAGCATGTAGAGCAGGGTCTGGCCGCCCGCCTGCTGGTTCTGGCGATAGACGAGGTAGTAGTGATGGGCCGAGCTGCCGTTGATGGCCTCGTCGATCTCGTCCAGGCAGGGGTGGAACTCGACCCTCACCGACTCGGGGAGCCCTTCCTCACTGTGCACAACTTCGGCGCGCTCGATGATGGGAGGCTCGGGCCGGGCCGCCTCGATCGTGCCGGCGGCGAGCTTCTTCAGGAACAGATCCTTGAAGAGGGCGTCCACCATCTGGCCTGCGACCGCGCTCATGAAGTCCTTGTACAGGTCCGCAATGCCGTTGGCCCACTCCTCCACGACTTCAAAGGTCTCCGCTTCCGCCCTGAGCTCCTTGTACACCTTGAGGAACTTCGTCCGGTGCTTCTTCTTCTCGATGAAGTCGGTGTCGATCCCGAGATCCTTGGTGTACTGGATCCAGCGGTCCGCCATGATCCGCTTTTCGCCTGCCGTGTCCACGATTTCCGGGGTGAAGAGGCTGTAGACCGCTTCCGAGGTGGTCTCGATGTTCGTCACCGCTCCCTTGACCTTGCCCTGCCCGAACTTCTGGAACACGTCGCACCATGAGATGAAGGTGGGATTGCTCGAGTGAATGAAACCGCACTCCCCTTCGAGTTCGAAGGTCACTTCGTCGTAGGCGCTCCAGGCGCCCTCGTTGTCCTGCACGATCAGACGGAAGGTGTGGGTTCTCCCCCCGTTGAGGTACACCTGGGGTTGTGCCACGTCGGCAGGGTCCTGGTCTTCACTCGATGTCCGGATCCACCGGTAGGCCTCGATCGTGCCGCCCGGGTCCGGGTCGTTGGACAGGCTCCCGTCCAGGGTCACCTGGACCGGGCCTTTTCCGGTGAGCTGTACGGTGGTGCTGTGGCCGGGGGGCACGCTTGCCACGGCCACGGGTGGGGTGTTCGGGTCCGCCTGGGCAAGCAGAAGGGGAGGGGCCGCGTCGGACACGACGGCCCCGGGATACAGGAATCCGTCGGTGTGCATGGCCAGGCGGACGAGCGAATCAGGGACGCTGTTGAAGCCGGTCTGTGTTCCGCCGGTCTCGCCCTCCGGGAAGTCCTGCAGGAAGAGCAGGTGATTCGCGAAGCCGAGGAGGCCGGAGGAGAAGAGGTAGGCCTGCAGCGGGTTCAGGGGCATACGGAGCGAGAGTCGAGGCGCGTTCGGGGAAATGGACTGCCCCCGGTTGAACAGGATGATCGGAAGAGCGCTGTCCTCCATGTACGGATCGTTCCACGCCTGATCCACCACCTCCTGCAGGGCCTCGAGCAATTCGTACGGGCTCGGTGCGGGTTCCTCCCACTCGAAGAGGGCGATGAACCCAAGGATCATGGCGCCGAGTTGTGTCGTCTCGCCGATCTGCCAGTAGTCGATCATCGCGTCCACGGCCTCGGCCTTCAGGCTGGCCAGCCCGTTGCCTTCCACGTTCGGGTTGAGCTGGTTTCCGTACGCGTCGAGGACGCCGAAGCGTGTCCCGCCCACGACCTGGATCGTGTCGTGTATGAGTTCCCTCGCCTCTTCCTCTTCACCGGTGAACCGCAGTCGGGGAACGCCGCGGCCGACCACGCTCAGCACGGTGGCCGAGGGCAGGGCGTCCGGGTCGTACACGGTGGGCGCGCTTGCCAGGTCGCCCAGATCGATCTGCTCTCCTGTCTCCGCCTCGATCTCCAGGACGATGAGCTGGTGATTCGGGGCACTCACGACGAGTGTGAGGGAGCCGGCAGGTGCGTTCGTGAGGGTGAAGGAGCCGTCCGCGTTCGTTACGACCTGGATGGACGTACCCTGCAGGGTCACCGTGGCGCCGGCGAGGGCCTGACCCGAGTCGTCGACCAGTACGCCGCTCACCTCGCTCCGGCCGGGGGTGACGTTGAAGCCCATCGTTGCCACGGCCACTTCGTTGCCGGTGGTCAGTGTGACGACCCGGGACCCGTATTCCGCGTCGGGCGAGATCGATATGTTCGCTGTCGCCTCGGCGGGACCGGTCACCACGAGGGAGTTGACCGTGATGCCCGCACCGAAATCCGCTCCGCTGAGTCCTGTTTCGAAATGGGTGGCGAAGTCCCCCTGGGCTTGACCGGTCAGAAGAACGTCCACGTTGAGGCCTTGCGGTCCGGAGGCGGGGCTCATTCCCGTGATCAGGGCGGATTCGATCCTCTCCGGTTCGGGGGCCGGATCCGCGTTGACGGACCCTGTGACCCGTGTGGTGGTCAGGAACGTCGGGGTCTCCACCGGGTTGACCAGAAGCTCCAGCCTCTGGTCCTCACCCGTTCCGCCGGGGTCCACGTCGTTCACCACCACCTCGAGCGGTTCGGATGCCTCCATTTCGCCGTCGCTTGCCGTGCAGATGATCTGGTAGGTGCCTGCCTGATCATAGTCAGGCGCAAAGACAACGGCCCCGGTGGCGGGAAGGAACAGGGCGTTCCCGGGAAGCGGGCCGGCGGTCAGGTTGATCGGGTCTCCGTCCGGGTCGACCGCACTGAGCTGCACCGTAGCCATCTCGCCTTCATCGACTTCCACCCCGGCGGGGACGGACAGGGTCGGGCCGCGGTTCACGTTGTTGACGGTGATCTGGACGGTCCTCGTGTCCGTGAGGCCCACCGCGTCCCGGGCGGTGAAGGCGATCGTGTAGAGCCCCTGCTGAGAGTGGTCGGGTGCAATCGTGAAGGTACCGGCGGCGCCGGTGCCCGTCGTAGAGGCGAAGCTCGTATTCGATATCGTCGGTGAGGCGAAGAGGGATACGTTCTCATCGTCCGGGTCGGTGGCCGAGACCGGGAAGGACAGGCTGCTTCCTTCGTCCACATGGTATTCGCTCTGTTCGAGAAGGACCTGTGGCGGGTGCACCTCGGGGGGCGGAAGGATCTCGATGGTCACGGTGTCCGGGTCGCTCTGCAGCCCCAGATCGTCCGTGACGAGGAGGGTGAACACATAGGTTCCGGCAGAGAGGGACACGGCGGGTCGAGCCTCGTCAGCGGGGTCCGGGCTGCCCGACCATATGTATTCGCCGATCTGTCCATCCGAGTCTGCAGAGGCCTGGCCGTCCAGAGAGATCTGCTTCACGGTCTGGCCGAAAGCGAGGGCATGGGTCTGATCCTGCCCGGCGTCTGCGGTGGGGGGCAGATTGGGCGTCTGCTCAACGGTGATCACGCACGGGTCCGGTGCACTCTTTTCCCCTGCATCATCCGTAACGACCAGGATGAAGGTGTAGACACCCGCCGGGAGGGTGACGACAGGGTTCTGTTCGTCGGCCGGGTCCGGGGAGCCGGCCCAGGCGTAGTTCATGATCGTCCCGTCGGGGTCGGTCGACCCCGAACCGATCAGTGACACTTCCACTTCAGTCTCTCCCGGGGAGAGGATGTGGAACTGATCCGGGCCGGCATCCGCCGTCGGCGGCTCGTTGGTCGGGTCACAGCTCGACTGTAGAATCGCGCAACGGGGCTGTATGCAGAGAAGCACCAGCTTCCGGGCGTCCAGGACGGTGATCATGCCGTCCCGGTCCAGATCCCGTGGATCCTCCGGGCCCGCAGCAGGGGTGTTTCTGGCCGCGAGCAGGATGTTCATGTCCAGGCGGTCCACATCGCAGTCACCATCCAGGTCCCCCTCCACACCGCTGGGAACGGGTGGTTCCGTCTGCGCGCCGGCCCTTCCCGCAAAACCGAAGAGGAGGATCAGCGAAGGGATGAGACCAAGAACAAGGAGTCGGTCGACTGTGGAGTCGGTGCGCCACGCCATAGTGTCCTCCCTGGAATGGGGCCGTGGGTCTGCCGGAAGATCCCCCGGTGGCCGTGCGTCGGGGGCCATAAGAGTAATGCTTAGTAAAACTAACTTTCTATTTTTGCGCAAGCATACGTAAGTCCTGCCGTAAAATCAAGCAGCTTGCATAGGTAAACAGTATGAAATGAGAGATGCCTTGTTCCGGCGCCGGACCGGACGCGCACTGGGAATGGTGCGGGCCGACCAATGAATACAGCGGGCCGGGGACCATTTGATTCATGGATGTATAACAACGTTCATTCAAAGGCCGAAGAAGATGTCAGCCGCTCGTTGTCCCCCCCGCACTTGTACAGTTCGCGTCGGGCTTGTAGTATACCCGCAAGCCCTGCGGCGTGGTCGCCGAAACAGAAAGCCCAACGAAACAGGAGGAGAAGGATGCCGGATCCGAATCTCGTGAAGACCCTGGAGAAGCGTACCGTGGATCTGCGTCGCCACTTGCTGACCATGGCCTCCAACGGCCAGCTCATCCATCTCGGCGGCTCCATGTCCATCGCGGAGATGATGGCGGCCCTGTTCTTTCATTTCCTGGAGGTGGAAGGCAGGGAGAGGCCGAAGGACCACTTCATCCTGAGCAAGGGCCATACGGTCCACGCCCTGCATGCGTGCCTGGCGGAGATGGGGGAAATCGACGCGACCGAATTCACCAAGCTGGCGCAGACGGGGAGCCGCCTGGCCGGCCACCCCAGCCTGAAGGCCCCGCGGGTCGAGTTCGCTACCGGCTCACTGGGGCACGGGTTGTCGGTGGGAATCGGGATCGCCATGGCGGAGAAGCTGAACGGGAGCGGTGCGAGGACGGTGGTTCTCATGGGAGATGGAGAACTCCAGGAGGGGTCGGTGTGGGAGGCGGCGCTCTGCGCGCCGCGGTTCGGCCTCGAGAACCTGCTCGCCGTCGTGGACTGCAACGGTTTCCAGGCGAATGCGCCGGTGGAGGAGATCCTTCCCATCCAGCCCCTGGAAGAGAAGTGGCGGAGCTTCTCCTGGAACACGCACGTGATCGACGGCCACGAAATCGGATCGATCCTGGGGGCCCTGGAGTCCTTTCCCGCCGGGAAGGGCCCCACTGTGATCCTCTCGAACACGGTGAAGGGAAAGAGCGTTCCCGGAGTGGAGGGGACGCCGCGGGCCCATTTCACATCCCTTGAAGCCCATGAAGTCGAGGAGGCCCTGAAGGCGCTGGAGGTGGAATCATGCTAGGTTTCGTATATGCCCTTTCGCAAGGGGGCGTGTTGGCGGAGATGGCTGCGGACAACCCGAACCTGGTCGTGGTGTCCCAGGATATGGGCCCGGTCAGCCCCTTTTCGGAACAGTTTCCGGACCGGTTCTTCGACGTGGGGATCAGCGAGGCGAACCTGATCGGCGTGGCGGCGGGACTCGCGCACGCGGGCAAGCTCGCCTTCGTCGTGGGCATGGCGCCCTTTGTGAGCATGCGCAGCTTCGAGCAGATACGAACCGACTGCAGCTACAACCGGAACGGGATCAAGATCATCGCCCCCTGCTCCGGCCTCGAGGGCGGGCACTGGGGGGCCACCCATCACGCGGTCGAGGACCTGGCGCTTCTCCGTCTGATTCCGGGAATGACCGTGCTCTGCCCCGGGGATCCGGAAGAGGGGACCCGTGCGGTGAGGGCCGCAGCGGAGGCGGAAGGCCCGGTGTACATCCGGTTCGGCTTCATTCAGCCCATCGAGGGATACGCCGACGATTTCGTTATCGGCAAGGCGCCCGTTCTGCGGGAAGGGTCCGACGTGGCCCTTCTGGCGACCGGAGCCAGCGTGACCGAGGCGCTCAGGGCGCACGATCTGCTGAAGGAGCAGGGAATTTCTGCGCGGGTGCTCAATATGCACTCCATCAAGCCCATCGACCGGGAGGCCATCGAAAAGGCAGCCGATGAAATCGGTAGGCTCGTGACCGTGGAGGAGCATTTCGTCAACGGTGGGCTCGGAGGTGCGGTTGCTGAGATCCTGGCGGAGACAGGGAAGGGACGCCTCCTGCGGCTGGGCCTCAGGGACGAGTTCGTCATGGATGTGGCTCCTTACCCGGACATCCTGAAGCTCGTGGGTCTGGATGCGGACAGTATCGCTGCTTCCACCAAGGCAATGCTCGGCTAGAGACCTCCTCTCCGCTTACCTCGCATCAGGGGGGATGGGCGGATTTCGATCTCTGACCCGTGAACCCTCCGTGCTGGGTCAGCCACGGCAAGTCAAACAGCACCCTGGGCGGGCATGCAGACCATCCATTTCGAAGTGAGCGTCCCAAGGATTCTGGGGACCCGGCTTCTTGCAAGGCTGAGCGAGTCGGTATACGGCTCGCCGATTTCACCCGTGCGCTACGGTGAACTCCCCGATCAGGATCTTCCCGGGCCGGCATGGGTCCGGGTGAAGAACCACTTGGCCGGGATCTGCGGTGCGGACCTGTCCCTTTTCTACGTTCAGGCAAGTCCTTCCATTTCGATTGCCGCCCTTCCCGGAGTTTCCAAGGCCTTCCTGGGGCACGAACTGGTGGGCCGGGTCAGGGAATCGGGGTCCTCCGTGACCGATCTCCGGCCCGGGGACCGGGTGACCCTTCAGCGATACCTCCCGTGCTGCTCCATCAAGGAAATCGAGCCCGCCTGTCCCCAGTGTGAACAGGGCAACTACACCTTGTGCGACAACTTCTCCGCAGGGACGCTGCCGGAGAATCTGGGCGCCGGTTTTGGGGATCACTTTCTGGCCCACCGTTCGCAGCTGGTCAAGGTTCCGGACGAGATTCCTGACGACGAGGCGGTACTGATCGAACCCGCGTCGGTTTCCCTCCATTCGGTTCTCAAGCGACCCCCCCGTGCAGGGGAGAAGGTCCTGGTCATAGGAGCCGGTACGATCGGGCTGAACGTGATCCAGTGTGCCAAGGCGATCCAGCCGGAATGCGTCGTCTTTCTTCTCGAAAAGGTGGAATTCAAGAAGGAACTGGGCCTTCAGCTGGGCGCCGACCACGTGCTCGAGGGCGAGCCCTACGAGGCCGTGGCCCGGGCGAGCGGTGCGAAGATCTACAGGGGGCCTTTGGGCAATTCGACTCTCCTGGGCGGCATGGACCTGATCTACGACTGCGTCGGGCATTCCCGGACGATTCATGATGCGGTCCGCTGGCTCCGGGGGGGCGGAGACTATGTGATGATCGGCAATCAGCTCTCACCGGTCCGGTTCGACCAGACACCGGTCTGGAATCAGGAGCTGCGCCTGATCGGCGTCAACGCCCACGGGTCCGAGAATTTCCAGGGGAGAAGGGTGAGCAGCTTCGACCTGGCCATGGAGATGATTCAGCAGGGCAGAATCAAACTGGATGGATTCATCACGCACCGGTTTCCCCTGGCCGAATTCCGGGAGGCCTTCAAGGTGGCGAGGCGGAAGGTCGGGCGCGTCATCAAGGTCGTCTTTGAGATGGACTGAGACGGAAAGTCATCGATTGAAGGAGACGTCATGAGAAGGAAGGACCCGGGATGGATCACGGAGCGAATTCTGCTTCTCGGGCGGGAGGAGTCGAATGTGTACCTCCTGAAAGGGGAGGAAAACACGATTGTGGGCGGGGGGATGATCTCCATCGTGCCGGACCTTCTCGAGCAGCTGGCCGCCTTCGGCATCGAGGAGTCGACCGTCACCAGGCTTCTCATCCTGCACACCCATTTCGATCACTGCGGCATTGCACCCTTCTTGGCGAGGAGATGGCCGCAACTGAAGGTGGTCACTTCGGCGCGGGGAAAGGAATTGCTCCGGAACCCGAAGGTGGTGGAGAGCATTGCGCATCTGAGCCAGGCCCTGATCGCGGAGCGCTCCATGGAGGAGCGGGCGGCGGAAATGGGCCTCGCCTTTGAAGGGGTGGAGGTGCACGAGACCGTCCAGGGCGGGGAGCGAGTGAACTGGGGAGGTGTGGGACTGGAGATCATCGATGCACAGGGCCACTCCTCCGACTCGATCGCTGCCTACATGCCTTCGGAAAAGGCCCTGTTCGCCTCCGATGCCGGAGGGATCCCCTTCGGCGACGATGTCTTTGCCGCGGGGAACTCGAACTTCACCAAGTATCAGCAAACCCTGGAGCGTTTCAGCGCCTACGATGTAGAAATCCATCTTGCGGAGCACTACGGTGCCTTCACCGGGGAAGATGCGAAGGCCTTCATGCCCAGGTCCATCGAGGCCGCCCGGGAGACCCGGGAACGCATGGAGGCGTCCTACCGGCGGACCGGGGACGTGGAAGAGAGCACCCGGGAACTCACCGATCTCTTCATGAAGGACGCCCCGGACTACTTCCTGCCCAGGGAGGTCATGGCCATGGTGATCGGCCAGATGATGCGGTACATCGCCAAGACCTGGACGGGCTAGAAGGGCGCTCCGGAGGCTGAGAACACATGAACTCGACCCCTGGACCCGTTTTGCGTCCCGCTTCGTTCCTGGTGGAACATCATCGTGTCTTTCTGGAGGCCACCCTGCCCGGGCCGGTTCTGGACCTTGCGTGCGGCGAAGGGCAGAACGGCGTCTTCCTGGCCGTGGAGGGCGTTCCCGTCGTCTGCTGCGACCGGTCTCGTGAAGCCCTGCAGCGGGCGCGGACCCTGGCCGAGGAACATGGTGTGTACGTGGAATTGTGGCAGGCCGACCTGGAGCAGGAAGGCTCCAATCCCCTTCCCGAGGACTTCTTCGGCGGAATGCTGGTCTTTCGATACCTGCACCGTCCCTTGATTTCCGGCATCCGGGAGGCCCTCAAGGCGGGAGGTGTCCTCGTCTACGAGACCTTTACGGTGGATCAGCCCCGGTTCGGCCGGCCGAAGAACCCGGACTACCTGCTGAAGCACGGCGAACTGCTCGGATGGTTCCAGGACTGGGCGGTGATCGACTGCTTCGAGGGCATCCGCGAGGACCCTGACAAAAGGGCGGTCGCCGGGATCGTGTGCCGGAAACCCGGCTGATCGTTCGGAACGCGTCCTTGAATCATTGCCCGGGCCGGGGTATAAGGGCTCTCAGCCCTTTCGGCGCGGATTCCACATCGGAAAGACGGAGGACGATCGAGCATGGGTCAGCAGGAAACGAACTGGGAACAGATCCAGCAGTGGGACGAGAAGTACTACCTCCACGTGAAGCAGGCCGCAAAGGAGTACAACTTCCTTCCGGTGAGCCACACGGAAGGCAACTACGTGCATCTCGTCGGCGGGCTGAAGGTCCTGGATTTCGTGAGCCAGATCATAGGTGCCAATCTCGGGTACAAACATCCCCGTGTAACGGCCGCCATCAAGGAGGCTGCGGAAAAGGTCGGTTTCGTGCAGGAGCTGTTCTGCACCGCGTATCGCAGCCGGGCGGCGAAGCTGATCATGGAGGACGTCCTCGGCCCGGACGACTGGGCGGGCCGGTTGCGGTTCGTGAACACGGGGAGCGAGGCGAACGAGCACGCCTTCGCCATTGCGAAACAGGTGACGGGGCGGCCGAACATCATCACCCGGGAGTATGCGTACCACGGCTCCACCAGCGGGGCCGCCGGCGCGTCCCGGAACCGCTTCTACCGCTCCTCCTTTGCCTGCCCCGAGTCGGGAGAAATTCGTGATGTGCCGAACTTCCCGGGTACCGGCTTCCACGTGGTGCCCGCTCCCTACTGCTACCGGTGTTCTCTGGGGCACACCTATCCGTCCTGCAAGCAGGAAGACGGCAGGCTGGCCTGCATACTCGCCTCCGAGAACCTCATTCGCACGCTGGGGCCGGAAACGGTCGCCGCCTTCGTGACCGAGATCTTCTACGGAGGGTCCTGCATCAACCCGCCGCCCGAGTACATCCCGCAACTCCGGGAGATGACCCGGAGGCTCGGGATCCTCTGGATCGACGACGAGGTCGTGTGCGGCTTCGGCCGGTGCGGCAAGTGGTTTGCGTATCAGCTGTACGAGGGCGTCACGCCGGACATCATGACCATCGGCAAGGGCATGAACGGTTGCGCACTTCCCGGAGGCGGGGTGATCCTTTCGAAGGAGATTGCCGAGGAGGTGGACCGGTATCGTTACTGGACCGGAAGCACCCACGCGGGACACCCGATCGTGGCGGCGAGCGTCGCGGCGGCGGTGGAGTTCATGCTGGAGGAGAACATCCCCCAGGTCGCCGCGGACAAGGGGGTGATTCTCGAGGAGAAGCTCCAGGGACTCGAGAACCGGCACAAATGCGTCGGACTGGTGCAGAGCGTGGGTCTCCTCGGCGGGTTCGAAGTGGTGAAGAACCGGCGCAGAAAGGAACCCTTCATCGCCGAGGACCGGTTCGCCACCTTTGCAGGGGACATTTCCGGGTACCCGGAAGTGATCATCTCGCAAAGGTGCGTCCTGAACGGGGTGATGGTCGGGTCGAATGTGCCGAACGCGATCCGTGTCGCGCCTCCCCTGACGATCCGGGACGAGGAAATGGAGTTCGGGTTCGAGGTGATCGACAAGGTCCTCACCGACATCGACGAGATGTGCGATTGACCGGGGAACGAACCATGGAAATGCAGGAAGTCCGTGAGAACATGTTTCTGCCGCTGCCCGGAATCCCCCCGATCCT
The DNA here is from genome assembly GCA_964479535.1 of uncultured Thermodesulfobacteriota bacterium. GTDB lineage: Bacteria > Desulfobacterota > DSWW01 > DSWW01 > DSWW01 > S015-6. The sequence goes on along the minus strand of CAYZMM010000001.1, from coordinate 525,074 downwards.
GATTACCCGCACGGAGGGGGTGTACCTGTACGATTCCACCGGGGCCCGGTTCATCGACGCCTCCGGGGGGCCCATGGCCGTCACGATCGGCCTCGGCCGAAAGGAGGTGGCCGAGGCTGCGAAGAAGGCGGTCGAAGAGGTCTCGTACATCCTGCCCATCTTCGCGTCCGAATCCCGTATCGAGCTGGCCAAGAGGATCAGGAAGCGGCTGCCTCCCGAGCTGAGCGAGATCTACTTCTGCTCCGGCGGGTCCGAGGCGAACGAAGCGGCCGTGAAATTTGCGCGCCAGTACCACGTGCTGGCAGGCCGGGAGTCCAGGTACAAGGTCGTGTCCCGCAATCTGAGCTACCACGGCATGACGCTGCTCACCCTGTCGATCGGTGACGTGAAGATGCGGCAGAGGGACTTCGGGCCCATGCTCTGGAAGAACCCGCGGACAGCGCCTCACTACTGCTATCGCTGTCCCTTCGGAAAGGCGTATCCGAACTGCGACATGGACTGTGCACGGGACCTGGAGAAGAGGATCCTCGCGGAGGGGCCGGAGACGGTCGCGGCCTTCATCGCCGAGCCGGTGGTCGCCTCGGCGGGTGGGGGACTGGTGCCTCCGCCTGAGTACTTTCCCATCATCCGGGAGACCTGCGACAAGTACGATGTCCTGTTGGTCTTCGATGAGGTGGTGACCGGATTCGGAAGGACCGGAAAGAACATGGGGATGGATCATTTCGGTGTGGTCCCGGACATCGCGACCTTCGCGAAGGGTGCGAGCAGTGCATACGCTCCTCTGGCCGGCATGGCGGTGCGAGAAAGCCTCACCAGGCTCTTCGAGGAAAAGGAAGCGGAGTTCCAGCATCTGTACACCTTTTCCGCCCATCCCCTCTCCTGTGCCGTGGCGAACGAGGTGCAGCGGATCATCGACGAGGAGGGACTGATCGCCCGGGCGGCTGAGATGGGGGACTACCTCGGCATGAAACTGGCCGATCTCGAGGAACTGCCCATGGTCGGCGATATCCGGGGCAAGGGGCTGCTACGGTCGGTGGAATTCGTGAGGGACAAGGGCACCCGGGAGGCCCTCCCGAAGGAAAAGAAGGTGAAGATGGACATCATCACGACCTGTCTCCTCAAAGGGGTGTTCTTCTACCCGGGCTACTGGGAGGACGAAGAGGGGCGGGGGGACCACATCATGATCGCACCGCCCTTCATCATCACCGAGGAGCAGATCGACGAGTGCGTGAACGTGCTTCACGAAACCGTGCAAGAAATACAGTCCAGGGTCCTTTGAGGCGGCCTTTTCCCGTCGAATCATTCGCAATGCATGGAAGAGAGGGCGCGGGGGTGACAAGAGCCGGTTTTCGGGAACGTTTCGCTACGCCGGTGCTGATCGTCTTCTGTGTCATGACCCTTTCCTGGGGGGTCTACAATCTGAGCTGGCGTCTGGAGAGCGCCACCCTCCACCGCCTCCTGGCAGGGGTCTCCGGAACGTTCCTCTTTCTCTCGGTGGCCTGTGGAACGCTGTTCGTCTATTCCGTGGCCTGGCTTCGGGGGGCGTCGCTGGGGGAGAGGGTCCTGGCCTCCCTGATCAACCCCTTGCTCTGGGCGACCAAGGAGTGCTTTCGACTCTGTATCTCCTTCAGCCTCCTCGAGTCGCTCTACTACTACCTGAACCCCTTGAACATCTGGCTCGCCTTCGGGGTCGCCGCCGAGATGGCCCTTGCAGAGATGCTCTGCAGGCAAAGAAGCAGAAGGCTTGGATCGACCCTTCGTGTTCTTCATCCTGCTGCCGTCAGCGTCTTCGTGGTGAGCCTGTCCCTGGTGGTCGGCCTCTATGCGTGGGGCGAAGGGGAGAACGTGTACACCCTCTTTCTCGAAGGTTACCGGGCCCTGTTCGGACCGGGCGTCGGTGTGAAGGTGCCCCTGCAGCCGTAAGGAGCCGAAGGAAGATGCCGGTCGATCGAAGCGGGCGAGTACACCGAAGAAGGTCGGGGCTTCGGAGGGGGCCGCGGCCGCCCTGTCGTTTACTGACCCTGCTGGCGGTCTGTACAGCGCTCCTGGCGACCCGGGGCGGGGCCGCGGAACCGGGCGTAACGGGGGAACCCCCGAACATCCTCTTCATCCTGAGCGACAACTTCCGCTGGGACTGCATGGGGTTCATGAACCACCCCTTCATCAAGACCCCGGGCCTGGACAAGCTGGCTGCGGAAGGGATCTTCTTCGAGAACACCTTCAACACCACTTCCCTCTGCAGCCCTTCGAGGGCCAGCATCCTCACCGGCACCTACGCGCACACCCACGGGGTGCTGAACAACCACACACCATGGACCGGTCAGAAGCCCACCTTTCTGGAATACCTGAGCAAGGCCGGCTATGCGACCGCTTTTATCGGAAAATGGCACATGCCCGGTGAGGGATTGCCCGAAATGCCCTACCTGGACCTCTTCGTGTCCTACACGCACCGTGAGGGACAGGGCAGCTACTTCAACTGTCCGCTCATCGTGAACGGGAAGCCGGAACTATCCGAGAAGGCGTACATCACCGAAGAGGTGACCCGCCGGGCGATCGAGTTCATCGAGCGGAATCTCTCGCAGGGGCAAGGACAGAGAAGGCCTTTCTGCGTCTATCTCTCCCACCGGACGGCCCATCCGCCCTTTCACGCCCCCGAGGGAATCGAGGGCATGTATGCCTCGGAGAGGGTGCCCCTGCCGAAGGAGGTGGACTTCTGGTTCTCGCGGACGAACGGAAACGTCTTTCAAGGGATCATGATGGGTTCCTACGAGAACCAGTACCGCAGGTACTGCGAAGTGATCACCGCCATGGACCGGGACATCCGGGCGCTGCTGGACCGGGTGGACGAGCTCGGCCTCGGAGACAACACCCTCGTCGTCTACGCGGGCGACAACGGCATGATGTGGGGAGAGCACCGTCGTCACGGCATCAAGTACCCGAACGAGGAGTGCATTCGACTCGCCCTGATTGTTCGTTGCCCGTGGCTGGTCCGGGACCCGGGGGAACGAAGGTCCCAGATGGTCCTGAACATCGACTTCGCGCCCACCTTCCTCGATACCGCCGGTCTGGGGGTGCCGGAAGAAATGGAGGGAGAGAGCTTTCTGCCCATGCTGAGAGACCGGGGTGCAGCAGGCCGTAAGGCGTTCCTGCTCGAGTACTGGAAGTACTTCCCGGAGAACTTCCCGAGCTATCTCGGGGTCCGGACGGAGCGGTACAAATACATCGAATACGAGAAGACCCTCGGCCCGGAACTCTTCGACTTGCGGAGCGACCCGCAGGAGCGGAGCAACCTGTACGGCACGCCGAAGGGGGAGAAGACCCTGCCGGAATTGAAAGGGATGCTCGAGTCCCTCACCCGCTGAACAGCATGCTTCCTTCCCGCCAAGGTAGAAAGGTCAAGTTTTTCATGCAATTGCCCGATGTACACGGTAACAGGTGATTCACCGGGAAGGAGAGTGTCCATGCCGACCGCGGAGGCGCAGGAAGAGCCGAGAAAGGCACCCGTTGAGTGTGAGAAGGACATGGCCTGTCTGAAGGGGCAGGAAGGGTTTCCTCTGTGCCGGGTCGACAAACCGATTGCGGAACTCCTTTTCGTCACGGCCAAGCCTCTGCCCCCCTGTCGTCATCTGCGTTTCTTCGGAAACGGCGCCTACTGCACCTGCCCGGTCCGCAAAGAACTGTACCGGCGACACAACATGTAGACCGCATTCTCGCCGGTTGACTCTCCTGGCCGTTCTCCGCCTTTTTCAACGCTTCCCGCCTTGACTTCTCCGGATACCTCCGCCTCTGGCCCATTGCGGCAGGGAAGGGTACAATGGTGCCGGAGCCGGATCTCGAGAACCTGCCGACACGAACCACAAGGAGGGACAGGATGTCTCCAGCACAAGGCGATCGGATGCGTTTTCTGGAGCGACCCCGCAGGGAGACGAAGAGCCGGGTGGCCATCACCTGCGGAACAGAGTACGCCGAGGTCGAGCGCATGGTCGACGAGGCACTGAATCTGCTGGGAATCGAACATGTCTGCAAGCCCGGAGACAATGTTCTAATCAAACCGAATCTCTGTCTCCCGACGCCGCCCGAGGATGCAGAGACCACCCATCCGGCCGTTGTGGCCGCAGTGGTCCGGCGGGCGAAGCGGGACGGGGGCAGGGTCTGGGTCGGAGAATCCTGCGCCTGGCATTTTCCGATGGAGCTGGTCTTCGAGGCGACACAGGTTCGACACGCGGCCCTGGATGCCGGGGCGGAGAAGGTGGTGGATCTCGGCACGTGCGAGTTCGTCGAAGCGGCCGTGCCGAAGCCCAGGATCATGAAGTCCGCTTCGATCCCGAAGCCGGTGCTGGAGGCGGACGTGATCATCAACCTGCCGAAGATGAAGAACAACTTCGTCACCCTGACGACCCTTTCGATCAAGAACATGCTCGGCCTGCTCAGGCCGGATGATCGGCATCCCTTTCATCGGACACCCATGGACATGGCCTGGGCCTGCAACGACATCTTCAAGATCATCAACGATCAGCACCGGCTCACCCTCATCGACGGAATCTGGGGGGTCGAAGGCGCGACCCACGCAGGGCCGGTCTGCAAGCCGGGTGTGATCGTGGCCTCCGAAGACCCGATTGCAGCGGAGGCGATCGGGAACATGATCATGGGATACCACGCACTCGAATCCGCCCAGGTGCAGATCGGCATGAAGGACGATCTCGGCACGGGCGAGCCGGACGAGATCGAGGTGGTCGGAGCCAGGGTCGAGGACGTGAAATGCCCCTTCCAGCGTTGTCTGATGTACTACGTCTCCCGGTATCCGAACGTTTCGGAATACTACGGGGGGACCTGCCAGGCCTGTGTCTGGCCTGCGGTCGCCCTTCCGGCCGTGGTGGACCCGGACAAGAAATACGCCGTGGTCGCCGGCGCGAGGGTGTTCATCGCGGACAAGCTGGGGGACGTGGACGAGGTCTATCTGGTCGGGACCTGCGCGTGTGCCGCCAGCCACCAGTTCGAGGGGTACATGGACAAGGTGAATGCGGCGAAGAAGGTGATCAAGCTGCCCACCTGCCCCGGGCTCACGCACACGATCGAAGAGCCGATGGGCGGTGTGTACGATATGGCCAGGGAAGGCGGTTTTCCCGAGCTCGTCCTGGCGGACGGGCTCGCCTTCATTCATCTGCCCGACAGCGTCCGGCCCGAGCTGGTCCCCGAAGCGGTGGAGAGGAGGGAGGGGCGTAAGACCACCTGGCCTTAGTAAGTAGTATGGAAGTTCGAGAAGCGATCTTTGGCGTAGTCCCTGATCGTCCGGATCGCTTCTTCGTAGGGCACGCGGGTCTTCCAGCCCAGATCCTGCTTCGCCCTCGTGTTGTCCACGTCGTGGTCCCGCCCCACCAGCCCGATCACCTGGCGCGTGATTTCCGTGTGAACGCCCAGGGGCTTGAGCAGTCGATCGCACAAGGAGGCGGCGGTCCACGCGACCGGGAAGGGAAGGCGGGCGAACCGCGGGGCCGCACCGACCGCTTCGGCGAGATCCGAAAAATAGGTGTGCCAGGACACGTCGTAGTCGTCACGGAAGTGGTAGGTCTTTCCCACCGCAGCCTCATGAGTCGCGGCGAGCATTATCCCGTCCACCAGGTTGTCGATGTACACGAGGCTCGCGCTGTGTCTTCCACCGTCGATGAGTGGGAAGAAGGGCCGGGCGAGCATCATGGCCGCCATACCGTCCACCCAGACGCTTCCCGGGCCGATGACGTTCGAAGGTCGCACGACCGTGGAGACGAGACCCTTGTTTCGGTGATAATCGAAGACGAGCTTCTCCGTGTCGAACTTCGCATCCCCGTAGAAGATACCGGTCCTCTCCTCCGGGTCGGTCTCTCTGTGGCCCCTCATGTGGCGGGTAACGCCGCCGGCACCGGAGGCGCAGAAGGAACTCACGTAGACGAACCGCGTGACCCTGCCCGCGGATGCATCCAGGAGGTGCCGCGTCGCCTCCAGAATCTGGTCATAGAACTGCTTCCGGGTCCCCTCGTATCCCACCCGCGCGGCCAGGTGAACCACGATGTCCGCATCGTCGCAGATCGCCTCAAGCGTGGCGGGGCGAGTCAGGTCGGCCACGCGAACGTCCATTCCCAGATCGCGAAGATACTGGGTGTTGTTTTCGGTCGTGGCCATCGCGGCGACGTCGTATCCATCCGCCAGGAGCCGCTTGCACAGGAATCCGCCGATGAATCCGCGCGCACCGGTGACCAGGACCTTCTGTTCCGGCATGGGGAGTCGCCTCCGTGCGGGGGTTGGATGGGAGAAGAGAAGACAGGGCCGTGGGAGGCTAGAATAAGGCGGCCGCAGGGGGCTGTCAACTCCCGGCCCGACACCTTTCAATGGTTGACCGATGTTTTCGAGGTAGGTATAGAATGAAATACGACGCACAGGTGGAGGACATGCTCGAGCGAGACATCATCCGAACGGAGAATGGACACTACCATGCCAACGTCCCGAGATGAAAGACCCTCACTGGATATCCGGATCACGGAAGTGGAACAGGCCGATCGGCGCCCCAGACCGCCGGACGAAGACAAGCTCGGCTTCGGTGTGTTCTTCTCCGACCACATGCTGCACATGGATTACGAGGTGGGGAAGGGGTGGCACAACGTGCGGATCGAGCCGTACGCCGGCCTCTCCATCGACCCGGCTGCACTGGCCCTGCACTACGGCCAGCAGGTCTTCGACGGCCTGAAGGCCTTTCGTACGGGGGAAGGGGCGGTGCAGCTCTTCCGGCCGAAGGAGTACCTGGAGCGCATGAACCGCTCGGCCGCAAGGCTCTGCATGCCCGGCGTGGATGTGGACACCACCCTGGAAGCCCTCAAGGAACTCGTGAGGATCGACAGCGACTGGGTGCCGAGGAAGAGAGGGGCCTCCCTCTACATCCGTCCGGTCACGATCGCGACGGAGGCGGCCCTGGGGGTCAAGGTCTCCAGCCGATACTCCTTCTTCATCCTGACCGGTCCGGTCGGGGCCTATTACGCCGAGGGCTTCAATCCGACCCGCATCCTGGTGACGGATCGCTATGTTCGGGCCGTCCGCGGGGGCATCGGCGAGGTCAAGACCGCAGGCAACTATGCCGCGAGCCTCATGGCGGCCGAGGAGGCCTACGGGCAGGGCTACACGCAGGTTCTCTGGCTGGACGCGTGCAGCCGGTCCTATGTGGAGGAAGTGGGTACGAGCAACATCTTCTTCCGCCTGAAGGACGTGCTCGTCACCCCTCCTCTGAAGGGCAGCATTCTTCCCGGGGTGACCCGCAAGACCGTGCTCGACCTGGCCGGAGAGTGGCGGGTTCCCGTGGAGGAGCGCCCCATCGCGATCGAGGAGGTGATCGAGGCGATCCGGAAGGGCGAGCTGGCCGAAATCTTCGCCTCGGGAACCGCGGCCGTGATCTCGCCCGTGGGCCAGATCGGCTACCGGGGCGAGGACTACACGGTGAACCAGGGCAGGGTCGGAGATCTCTCGCAGCGGCTTTACGACGAGATCACGGGCATCCAGTACGGGGAGCGACCCGACCCTCGCGGCTGGATGGTGCCCGTTGTCGGCTAGCCGGCCTTGTCCGGGCGATCTTCCACCTTGAGCTCCATGACGATGTGGCCCCAGCCGCCGCAGCGGACGCCCACATCGAAACATCCGACCCGGTTGAACCGCATCGCGTTCGGATCGACCCCCGCGTAGAAGAGCTCGTTCGCCACGTAGACGCAGGGCGAGAACGCGCTCAGGGCATGGATGCAGACACGGCCGGGACTGAGCTTTGTGATGAGGTTGCCTGCGCCGTCAAAGACGATCCTGTCGCCCACCTTGTGTTGGCTGTTGCAGCCGTGGGACGCGACCACCTCGGCGACGATCGTCTTGTTCATCAGTTCGGTGGATCGGGCGAGGATCTCCTCGTTCTTCGGGTTCTCCCGGAAGAGTTCCATCTCTTCGTCCGTGTAGCCGAGATGGTCTTGGAAAAGGGCCCACATCTTCTCGTCCATTTGCATAGCCGTTCTCCTTCACGTTGTTTTCAATCCGGGGCGGATCCGTGTTTCCGGGAGTCGAGCAGTTCCTTTACGAGTTCAACGAACGATGCAGGCGGATCCATTTCGGGATAGGTCTTGAACAAGGCGGCCACGCGTTCCATCTCGTCCAGCCCCCGCAGGCGCTCTTCCAGGTCCGGCCTGCCTTCGGATGCCCCGTCGGGCGTGGCGTACAGGGGATTGTCCGGATCGATCCAGCCGGCCTCGATGTCGTACGGGACGAGACGGGCGCAGCGGCACGGGTTGCTCGGATGGACGAGTCCGCAGTTCTTGCCCATGAAGTCCCGAATCCTGGACCGTGCGCGGGACACACGCTTTCGGAAGGCCTCGGGGGTGACACCGAGGATATAAGCGCCCTCTTGGCTGGAAATCTCGAGGACCACGCCCAGAACGAAGGCGAGGCGAAGGTCCCGGGAGAGGCACAGCAGCGTTCCCTGCATGCAGTTGGCTCGTTCCTCCTCGATCAGGAACGTCTGTTCAGGGGTCAGGCCGGCAGCGGGAAGCCTGCCGCTCTGTTCCTTCTGCAGCTGTTCCTCGAACAGAGCGAAGCTGAGGGACATCCGTTCCGCCCTGCGCTTGTGCGTGGACAGCAGATGATTGGCCGCCACACGATAGACCCAGGTGGTGAATGCGCTTTCCCCGCGATAGCCGTCCAGGTGGGTGATGACCTTGATGAGGATCTCCTGGCTGGCATCCTCGGCGTCCGCAGGGTGCCCGAGCATGCGAAGGGAGAGGCCATAGATGCGGTCTTGCACGTGGCCGACGAGGTTCTCCAGAGCTTGCCGGTTTCCTTCCTTGGCCCGTCTGACCCATGCCTCGATGCCGGATCCCATGACTCCTCCCGAAGCGTTGCGTGGGGACAACGCGGCCCCCTCTTTGCGTTTCTGCTCTTTAGACGGTCGCCGCGGAAAGATGTGACATCCGAGGGCGGAATTCAGAGGGACTTGGTTGCATGGCCCAGGTAACTCACCCGGGTGTCCTCGCCGACCTCGAATTCCCAGGGATCCTTGCCCGCGGCCGCCCGGAGGAGGAATCCGAAGATGCCGTCCTTCAGCGCGATGCCCCGGACCTCCCCGCTCCTGAAGCCGCACGCCTCGAGGGACGCCTCGAGTTCGGAGGGCCGGATGAACATCTTCCAGTCATGGCTGCGGGGCGGGATCTTCCGGAACAGGCGTTCCATGATCCAGACGGCGCCGACGAGGCTGAGGAGGGTGCGGTTGACCGTTTCGTAGAGCAGCAGACCGCCCGGCCTCAGGACGCGTGAGGCCTCGGCGAGGGCTTGCCGGTAGTCGTCGAGATGTTCCAGCACGTCTGCAAGCAGGACAGCATCCAGGGCCCCCGATGCGAAAGGCAGGGCCTCCGCCCGTCCGCTCACGACGCGCAGGCGGAATCCCTGTCCGGCCGCATGCTTCCTAGCTGTGAGCACCGCGTTGGGCGAGAGGTCCACGCCGTAGACGTCCGCCTCGTCTGCGGCAAAGGGGCTTGCCAGAAAGCCGCCGCCGCATCCGATGTCCAAGAGCTTCGCACCTCTCGGGTGCGTGAGCACGGTCCGAAAATACCCGTACCGCAGGCGATTCATCCGGAGGAGGAGGCCCATGGGGCCCGTCGGGTCCCACCAGGCCTCCCCGAGCGTTTCGTAGTAACGGTTGTCGACGGTCATCTTGCCGAGGAAAGAGCCGTTAGGAGGTTTCTACCCGAGTCCGAGCAGGGAAATTGCGTTGCCGCCGAGGATCGCCTCCACCTCTTCGTCGGTGAACCGAATGCCGTGGGGTGCATTGTCCGGCAGGTCCTTGATCAGGGAGATCCATTCCCGCGTGGTCCTCACGACCTGGGCGATCGGGTTGTCCGTGGCGAAAAGAACCTTTTCGATTCCAACGAAATCGATAAGATCCCGCAGTTCCCGGCAGAAGAGGTCGTACCGGCCGAAGGCGTAAGCGTCCCACATGGCGAGGTCGCCGTACAGATTCGGCTGGTGGGCGGCCAGGGCGGCCCAGGGACGCCAATCGACCATGCCCATGTGTGCGGCGATGACCTTGAGGTCCGGGAAGTCGACACCCAGATCGGCCAGAAGCGAGGGGTCCGCATACTTCGCCCGGGACGGAGGAGGAAGGGGTCCGGTATGGGTGAGCAGAACGCCGCCGTTCTTCTCGACGATCTCGAGCAGCTTGTAGGATTCGGGCCCCACGGGGTCGAAGCCGTAGTCGGCGTGGTACTTGAGCCCACGCATGCCGAACTCCTCGATGGCCTGTTTGAGGAGGTCGACCGCGTCCTCGCGCCGCGGGTCCACGCCGGCGAGGGCCATGACGCGGTCCGGGTGTTTTCGGGCGACCTCGGCCACCGTCCTGTTCTGCCACGAAACGAGTTCGGTCGTGAAGACCGCATTGTCGGCATTGTCCACCGCGCAGATTACGGTGAAGTCCACGCCTTCTTCTGCCATGGACTGAATGAGTTTTTCTCCGTCCGGGTCCCCCCACATCGCCTTGGCCTTGGCGACGAGGGAGGCATGATCCACGTCCCGGCCCATGACCCTGGCCATTCGAGCGGGGTCTTCCAGGACACTCTCGATCATCTCCTCCGGCATCATCGGGATCATGTGATAGTGAACGTCTACGATCATGGGCTGCCTCCTGTCGGGGTATTTGTCCGGAGTTTAGGGGAGGCGAAAGCAGGTCGTCAAGCGAGCACCAGCGCGCCCATGGCGGAGAACACCGGGAAGAAAGGTCGGGCATCCGGCTCCGGAAATCTTGTGGGGGGGCACATGAAGTGAAGCCGGATGCCCGGGTGTGGAGGTAATCACGAAGCAAAGGGATTCTCGCGCTCGAATATTAAGAGCGTATTGCATCGAAATGATCTTCTTGTAACGGTTCGAGAAAAACGACTATCCCCCCTGTGCCGACTATAAAAGCATGAAAAACAATTGGTTGAAGTAGATATATCAAGTTGAACAGTAAGTTTTGTCTGTGGGACGGGAGCCGTTGTAGAACGGGCGGGTATGTATGGTAAGATTTCGGTTCGAACGGATTCGAGGGCAGGCTCCGTCACCGGAAGAGGTCCCCTGCCGGATCGGCACTTCGTTGAAGCAAGCACAGGAAGATTCCATGGCCAGAGAGGTCGATTTCGAGAAGGAAGTGAAGGTCCTGAGAGAAGAGGTGGTCCGCCTCGAGCGATCCCTCAAGGATTATGAACGAAAGAGCAGGTTCTTCGAAATGCTGATCAGGAGCCTGCCCGGCGTCTTCTACCTCACGGATCAGAGCCTCAACTTCAGAAACTGGAACAAGAATCTGGAGCGGATGACGGGGTACTCCCCCGAGGAACTGCGGGCAAGGAGGATCTACGACGTATTCCGTGGGGATAGCCTGGAGAAGATCCGGCAGGCGGTGGAGACCGCCTTTGCAAGAGGAGAAGCCTTCCAGGAGGCGGATCTGGTGGCAAAGGACGGGCGAACGATTCCGCATTTCTTCACCGGTGTGAGTGCCAGGATCGAGGACACCTCGTATCTTCTGGGCATGGGCACGGATTTGAGCGCAAGAAAACGAGCGGAAGACTCTCTGCGCGAGAGCGAGGCATTCTACCGCATGCTCGCCGAGTGCATGACCGTCGGGGTCATGCTCTTTCACCGCTTCCGGATCCTCTTCGTGAACGACGCGTTCTCGTCCATGTTCGGCTATGAAGTTTCGGATCAGCTCCTGGGCAGGGATGTGAGGGATCTCGTAACCGAGAGCTTCCGGGAGGGGATGCGGGACATGGTGGCAGGCCTTGAAGGCGGGGCGCCCGAGGAGAGCTTCTTTCAGGCGCGTTGGGCCCGGAGAGACGGGCAAGAGATCTGGATCGAGGGGCGAGCGAATCTCATCCAGCTCAAGGGCCAGCCGACCGTGTTCATGACCCTGCGGGACATCACCGAAGCGAAGCAGCGGGAGATCCGGATGCAGGAGGAAGCGGAGCATCTGCGCCGCGAGAACATCCATTTGCGTTCCTCCATGAAGGACCGCTACCGGCTCGGAGATCTCATCGGGAAGAGCCCGGCCATGCAGAAGGTGTATGAGCTCGTCTTGAACGCCGCGGCCACCAGCGCGAACGTCATCGTTCACGGCGATTCCGGCACGGGCAAGGAGTTGGTTGCCAGGGCGATCCATGACATGAGCAGCCGATCCGGGGCTGCCTTCGTTCCTGTCAACTGCGCGGCCATCCCGGAGAACCTGGTCGAAAGCGAGTTCTTCGGGCACAGGAAGGGCGCCTTTACAGGGGCCCACACGGACAAGCGGGGCTATCTGGATCATGCGCACAAAGGCACTCTGTTTCTGGACGAGGTGGGGGAGCTGAGCCTGGGCTTGCAGGCGAAATTGCTGCGCGCCATCGAGGGCGGGGGATACACGCCCGTGGGGGAAAGCGCGAGCCGGTCCTCCGATTTTCGAATCATCGCCGCCACGAACCTGAATCTGCAGGAGCAACTCAGGAAGGGGACGATGCGGGAGGACTTCTTCTATCGGATCCATGTGATTCCGATCCACGTTCCCCCGCTGCGGGAGAGGGGAGAAGACATTCCTCTTCTGCTGGAGCACTTTCTGAAGCTCTACTCCGAGGACGGGAAGATGCCTCCCGTGCCCGGCCACGTGATCGAAGCCCTGATGCGTTACGATTGGCCGGGAAACGTGCGCGAGTTGCAGAATGTGGTCCAACGCTACATCGCGGTGAAACAGCTCGACTTTCCGGCTCCCACGTCCCGGTTCGGGGAGACCCCGGGCGCGGATCCGCCCGAAGCGGCCGAGCAGGCCCGGACGGATCTCCGTCTGCGGATTCGAGTCGATGATACGGAGCGGGAGGCCCTGGTGGAGGCTCTCCGGTCGAGCGGGGGCAACCGGAGCCAGGCGGCAAGGTTCCTCGGGATCTCGAGACGGACCATTCTTCGAAAGATGAAGCGCTTCGGCCTTTCCTGAAAGCCCTTGCTCGGCGAAGACAAGGCATCCTTGACCCATTTCCAATCGTTTGTGTCACTTTTGACTTGTTCCGAAGTTATCAATAAAATCAATTTCTTATCGAAGAAACCGAGGGTTGTCTGCGCCATTTGTGGCGCGGTTGCCCCCGATCCTCTGAACGACCCGCCTGAAGAACCCGAAGATTCATCAACAAAAACAAGCGGTTGTCTCGACATTCGATGCTCTGGCACCTTTCTTGCGTTTTCTTCCCCTCGAGGCGGATCGGGAAGGAAACGCGGCAGAAGAAGACGAAAAGGAGGGACGAACATGGCGGAGGCAACCTCGGTGAACCGTGAGATCGAGGAACTCGAGAAGAAGCGGGAGTGGTGGTGGGCTGCGGAGAAGAAGCGCTCGAAGAGGCTCGATTACCTGAGAAAGGCGATCTGGAAGAAGGGGGCCATCGGTGGAAACTACAACCCGGGCATCAAGGTGGACATGGAGATGCCCACCCTCTTTACGGAGATGTTCTTCAGCGATGGGGTGAAGCACGAACAGAGGATGATGCGCAAGGCGAAGTCCCTGGCCCATGTGCTCGACAACATCACGATCTTCATCACGGACCACGCCCAGTTGGTCGGTTACGTGGGCAGCGGACCTCACACGATTGCGTGGCGGGTCGATGCCGCCAGCATGTTGAATGAGGAGGTGTACAACGAGCCGGGTGTTCACGAGGAACCGGAAGAGGAGACCCTGAGAAAGGTTTCGGAGCTTTCGCAGCAATGGGCCGGGGAGGCTGCGATCGACAAACTGGCCAACTTGCTGGATCCGGAGGATACGGTCAAGTTCATGAGCGGCGCCATCGGCTGGGGAACGCCCACCTCTGCCGTCGGTTACTCGACCAAGGATTACGAGTATGTCCTGACCGGCAAGAGGGGATTCGAAGACATCCTTCAGGAGATCGATGCGCGGATCGAAGAGGCGGAGGAGAAGACCATTGGGAAGCCCGGTCCGGATATCCTGCCCTTGTACAAGAAGATCCAGAACTGGGATGCCATGAAGCTGATTCTCGAGGCTGCGATCCGATTCGCCAAACGGTATGCGCGGCTGGCACGCATCGTGGCGGAGAGCTTCGAGAGCGACCCGAAGCGCAAGGAGGAGTTGCTCCGAATCTCGGAGACATGTGAGAGGGTCCCTGCCATGCCCCCGAGGAACCTGCAGGAATCTCTCCAGCTGGATCACTTCATCCAGGTCATCAACCGGCTCGAGGCCACGGAGGGTGCGTGGCCGGCACGGCCGGATTACTACCATGGGCCGTACTATGAAAGGGATGTGAACGTAGAGAAGAGGCTTAGCAGGGAGGAGGCGCTGGATCTGGTGGGCGAATTCCTGATCCGCGTGCACGAGGTAGGCCTGTTCACACCGCGCTGGGCACGGGAGGGCCTGCAGGGGATCACCGGCACCTGGGTCTGGACCATCGGCGGGGTGAAGCCGGACGGCTCCGATGCCTGCAACGACATGACGATCGCCCTGTTACAGGCGGCAAGGCTGGTACGGGTTTCCAATCCGACCTTCGGCTTCCGGTGGCACCCGAAGGTGAGAGACGAGGTCCTGCGCGAGTGTTTCGAGTGCATCCGGCAGGGGCTCGGGTATCCCTCCATGCGGAACGATCCGGTTCTCGTGCAGAACGCAATGCACTGGCACGGGCACCCGCTGGAGGAGGCGAGGCTCTGGGTGCACCAGGCATGCATGTCTCCCTGTCCGCCGACCAAACACGGAAACCAGCCCTTCCGCATGGCATCCGCCACGGCCAATTGCGCGAAGATCGTGGAGTATGCCCTGAACAACGGCTACGACAACGTGGTGGGCATGCAGATGGGGCCGAACACGGGGGATGCGAGGCAGTTCACCGACTTCGAGCAGCTCTTCCGGGCATGGGTGCAGCAGATGGAGTGGCTCTTCAGCACCCTCGTCCGCACGGTGAACCTCGGCCGGTACATGGATCCGGAGCTTTACGGCAGGCCCTTCCTCTCGGCGACCTGCGAACGCTCCGTGGAATCAGGGCTGGACATCGTGGACCCGACCGGGGAGCGGGGGAACTGCTGGATCACGGCCTTCACCTGGGTGGAAAACGCGGACAGCCTCGCGGCTGTGAAGAAGCTCGTCTTCGACGAGAAGAAGTACACCATGGACCAGCTGATGAGGGCCCTGGAAGCGAACTGGGAAGGGTACGAGGAGATGCGGCTCGACTTCGTGAGGAACGCGCCCAAGTGGGGGAACGACGAGGACGATGTGGACGACGTCATGATCCGCTGCCTCAGGGAATGCGCCCGGTTCTCCAAGGAGATCAAGTGCCCCAGCGGAAACAACTGGCCCATCCTTCCGGAGAATGTGAGCGGGAACATTCACTACGCCAACGTGGTCGGAGCTCTTCCGAACGGGCGCAGGCGGGGCGACGCCCTGTACGACGGCGGGATCTCTCCCGGCCCGGGGCTCGACAAGAAGGGCCCGACAGCGGTCCTCAAGTCCTGCGGCAAGATCGACCACGTGGCCGACGGGCGAGCCTTTCTGCTCAACCAGCGGCTCTCCCCCACGCAGCTCGAGGGAGAGAAGGGCTACCAGCTCTGGAAGGCGTACATGAAATCCTGGGCCGAGCTGGGCCTCGACCATGTCCAGTTCAACATGGTCTCGGACCAGACCCTCCGGGCCGCGCAGAAGGACCCCGAAAAGTACCAGGAAGTCATCGTTCGGGTGGCAGGGTACAGCGCCCACTTCGTGGACATCAGCAGAAAGACCCAGGACAACATCATCCAGCGAACCGTCCAGGGAATCGGCTAGGGACTGCTTCGCGAGAGGAGATCCGCACAGGCGCAAGCGGGACGGCCGCAGGGCCCCTGCTTGCGCCTTCTTCATGGACGACAAAGCAGACGAGCCGTGTCCAGATTGTAGAAAGCACAGAGTGAAAACCAACGAAATCAGGACGCTTATTGTGAAGGATCAGAGGCAGCCCTCGTAGCAGTCTTTCGAATCGGCCGCGCAGTCTTCTACCGGAACCGCAAAACTCAAGAGGCAATTCAGAGCGGCGTCTCTGCACTGCCCGTAGCAGTCCTTGCAAGGGGAGGGCGGGGCCTCGTGGATGATGAACCCGACCGCTTCGGCACAAGGGGCCGGCAAAAAGGCCCAGAACGCCAGCACACAGTCATTGACACAGAGCTCATTCCCCGGCGGGTCACAGGCAAGCACACACTCCTGCAGGAAGGCTCCCGATGCCGTACCGCCCTCCACGCAGGTGTCCGATGTGAGTGTTGCCACGGCATCCTCGCAGGTCCTCTCGGACCCTTCCTCATCATCATCTCCACAAGCGATCAGCCCGATGGACAACACCATGCCTAACACCATCGCGAGCATCCATCTCCAGATCTTCATGTGCTTCTCCTTCTGCCGGGTTTCGTGGTTCATTGCCAGACCGTTTCGGCAAGAGGCCATTCCCTTGCGACGGGGTTGCACATCTCCTGGAACTTTTAAGCCAACATCGTACGAGTAGTCAAGAGAAGTTTTTATAAAGGAGGTTATGGGGTTTAGGGGAGGGTGGGTTTCGAGCACCTGAAATCGTCGAAGGCGCAAAACCACCTGAATTTTATTGGATATTCCCGCTCCCCTTCCTTTCTTGAAAAGGCTCCGGTGTCGAGGGCCCTGGTCCAAGTGAAGGACCGGCAGGGTCTTGCCGTGCCTCGCACAACTCCTCGTCGTTGATACGCGAGCCTTCAGAACGTATGATTCGGCTGATTCGTTGAACACTGCGATGACGGAACCGATTCAGGCCTTCTGGTTTACGGGAGCCCGCACGAGATGAAGGTGGCCAAATGGTACAACAACCGGGACATACGCATTGAGGAGGTGCCGCGTCCGGAAGCGGGGTCCGGCGAAATCCTGGTCAGAATCCTCTCCTGCGGGATCTGCGGAAGCGACATCGTCGAGTGGTACCGCCTGCCACGGGCGCCGCTGGTGCCCGGCCACGAGATCGGCGCGCAGGTCGTCGAAGTGGGAGCAGGTGTCAGGGATCTCAAGGGGGGGGAACTTGTCTTCATTCCCCCCAAGGTTCCGTGTCTGGAATGCAGACTCTGCGAAAACGGACACGAGGCGATATGTTCCGCCGTCAAGGACAGATTGCCCGGGGGGCTTTCGGAGTATGTGCTGGTGCCGGCCGAACTGGTGAAACGTGGGGTCTATCTCCTGCCGGAGAACATTTCGTACGACAGGGCCACTTTTATCGAGCCTCTGGCATGCGCGGTCAGGGCCCAGCGACTGGCCCATGTCCGAGGAGAACAAACGGTCCTCGTGATGGGTTGCGGCATGTCCGGCCTGTTGCATATCAAGCTCGCCGGGCAAAGGAACTGCACGGTTCTTGCCACCGATACCCTTCCCATGCGCCGCCGTGCCGCCCTCGATTTCGGGGCACATCACGTGATCGACGGCGCCGACGATGTGCCGGGGGAGCTGATGAAGATCAGCGGTCGCAAGGCGGATCTGGTTCTCATGTGTACCTCGGCGATGCCCGCCTTTGATCAGGCCTGGCGGTGCGTCGAAAAAGGGGGGGCGATTGTCTTCTTCGCCGTGCCCGGGCCGGACAGGGAGGTGACCGTTCCCGTCAACGATTTCTGGATGAAGGAAATCCGCATGCTCACCTCCTACTATTGTGCGCCGTCCGACATCGCAGAGGCCATGGACCTGATCGCCGCAGGCAGAATCCAGGTGGACGATATGATCACCCATTGGCTTCCACTGGAGGATGTGGCCCGGGCGTTTCAGCTGGTCATGGAGGGCGGGGACTCCATCAAGGTGATCATCAGGCCTCAGGGTCTGTCCCGGTGAATCCAAGGACGTTGCTTCGACATCCAAGTTTTGGATTTAAATAGAAAGTATGTTATCTAGAAAGACAGGCAAGATCACCAACCGAACAGGGTCAAGAAACAGCGGGGTACCGAGCCATGCAGATGTCTATGAAGACGGTCCAATTCCTGTGCTTCCTGGTGATGGCTTCTCTGGTCTTTTCCGTTTCACCCTGCTTCGCCTGGGGGGAGGACATGACCGATGAGGTTCAGCAGACGATCGAGCGTCTGCAACTCGTGGAACCTCAGACCACCGAACTCTTCGAAACCGCCTACGGGTACATGGTGTTTCCGCGCATCGAGAAGGGGGCGGCCATCGTCGGGGGGGCCTATGGCGAAGGGCTGGTCTACGAAAACAAGAAACTGGTCGGATACGCGAAGATGACCCATCTCACGCTGGGTGTGCAGATCGGGGGGGGAAGCTATTCAGAGGTGATCTTCTTCGAGAATGAAGCCGTGATGCACCCCTTCCGGGACAGCGAGACGATCGCCAGCAAGCAGGCGGCCGCCTTCGGGCCTCACGACACGGATTCCGCGAACCTGAGCGACCGCCCGGGACTGAAGTCGTTCACCTTGAGCGGCACCGGTGCTTTCGCCGAGGCGAGCGCTGGTCTGAAGAAGGTCACGCTGGTTCCTCTCGAACGATAGGCTCTCGCCCCCATCATGAGGAAGCGTGTTCCTGTGTTGGTCCTGATCCTGCTCTTCGGTTGCGCAAGGGCCCAGCCGCTTCCGGACATCCCCGCCCTGCAGACCCGAGAGGGCGTCGAATGTGCTCAGCACTGTCAGAAGCTGCACAGTTGGTGCATCTCAGGATGCGTCAAGGGCGAGAACAAGCGGGGCCGGAAGACCTGCTTCTCCCAATGCAGTGAAAAACTCTCGGACTGCTACGGCCTCTGTGCGGTCCGGGACCGGCGGTAGCGTTGCCCGCATCGGAGCGCGATCTGTCAAAAGAAGCGAGGGAATACCCGGTTTCGGGCCAGAGATGTGGTTTCGGCAGGAACAGAGCGATCAGCCGCCGGTGCCGCGGCGGATCGGGTACAGAATCCTCTGTCGAAGCAGGCGTTCCAGTACGATCGGCAGGGTGCGGATGTTCTTCATGAAGAAGAGCCGGTCACAGGCGAAGCAGGCCCGGAGGAAATCCTTGGTCTGTTGGCTGCACCCGCAACCGATGGTGAACACCTCGATCCCGTTTCGCACACAGAACTCGACGGCGTCGCTGAGACGGACCCCGCAATTCGAGGCTCCGTCCGTGATGTGGAGGATGATGCTCCGCTGGCGCCTTTCCCGGAGCGTCACGGCCGCGGCCATGATGGCCTGGCCGGAAGGAGTCCGGCCGGAGGGGATGACCGTGTAGAGGTCCCCTCCGTGAAACAGCTGGGTCAGTGTGCAGCGGTTCCGCTCTTCGTGGTACGCGTAGATGTCGACATGGTTGCGGGAGCCCTTGGATGCTTCGGCAAGTGAGGCAAAGGCCTTCTCGGCGATCGGCCATGGCTTCTGACGCGTCCCCTTGCCGGCCATGGAGGCGGAGGCGTCGGCAACGAGACAGATCTGCCAGGAGTGCTCCGAGGTCGGCGGCTCCCGTGTTTTGAAGACCTTGCCGTCGATGGGCACACGGTGAAGCCTGCGGGCGTCCAGGTTGCCTTCGATCAACCCTCTTCGTATTCGCCTCCTTCTGGCCCGCCGGACGAGAGACTCCTGCTCCGTGAAGATCCTCCGGAGCTGTTTCACGAGAAGCGGGTCCGGCTGCACGGCCATGCGGGCCGTTCCCAGCCGGGTGCGGGTCTTCATGGACCCCGCCTCCGGGTCCTCCACGGCGGCGAGAATGACCCGGGTCAGGTCGGTTTCGCTCTCCTCGACGAGCTTCGTGACTTCTTCGGCGAGGTCGGGATCGAGACCCCGGGTCTCTTCTCCTCCCCTCTCCTCCTGTTCCCGATCCGCCTCCTTCCTTTCGGGCGGTTCGGGCAGCCGTCCCCGGGATGCCGCCTCGTCGTACATGTTGACCGCATCGGGTGAGGTCTCGAAATCCTCCCATTCGGACAAGATCTTCTGCAGGGATGACCAGGTCTCGAGATAGAGATCGACTCTCCGTTCCCTTCGCTCGGCGGGAGAATCGATGGAAACCAGCTCCCGGATGGCCCGGGCGCATGATCGCAATCTGTCCAGGGGGTCGTCGTAGTCGTGGTGAAGTCCCTCGGGGGGCGTTCCCGAGGTTTCCCGCCTTCTCCAGGCCAGGGCGAGACTCTCGGCGCTCGGCGGCAATGCCGGGTCCCGAACGTTCCTCCGTTCGTCCTCTCTCCAGAAGCTCTCGAGATAGAGAGACCAGACCTTGGACCGCGCGAATTCGGCGATGTAGATATCTTCCGCCGCATGAACGAAGGCTTCCATGAAGGGGGCCAGGTTGTCGGGAAGGTCCGGTACGCCCCCTGCCACATTCGACACGACCCACTCCCTCCACTCCAGAGTTGAGAGGCCTTCGTGGACCACCTGGCCGACCAGAGTGTCGAAGGTCTCGGAAGGGATCGGAAAGGATCGGGCGACCTTGTCCGGGTCCAGCGTGATGGAATTCGTGTCCGTCGCCTGCATGCCCTTCCAGACGACGGGTTTGACGTTCTTTCCGAGATGGCCCGCCACCTTGCGCAGGGCTTTCAGGGAAAGACCGAGTTCGGTCGCTGGGTGCTTCGAGACGTTCCTGCGCCAGTATCGCGAGTATGTGGCCATGATGGGTTCTTCAGCCGGACACTCCGTCGGGAAGATACAGCACGTACCGCTCCGCCCTTGTCTCGGTTTCGCCTGTCTCCACCTGGACGGCAAGGAGCAGGGACTCCAGTGTGTCTTTGGAGATCTGCAGGCTGTAGACGAGGGCCTCCCGCAGGGAAGCACCGAGGGCTACGAGCTCTGCGATCATCAGGCTGTGCCGGATGGACACACTGATGTCGAGCTGTTCGTTGTTTCGAATTCCGTTCACGATCCTCAGGACCTCACCCGCCGGGTCCGGCCTCAATCCCGTCTTCCTGACGAGGACCTCCTTCTCTACGTCATGGGGCAGGTACTCGAGATGGACGCGATAGAAGCGGTCCTTGAGGGCGGCGTCCAGAGCTTCCGTTCCGGTGAACTGATCCCCCTCGTTCATGGTCGCGAAGAAGATGACTTCGGGGGCCACCTCCACGAAGCCGAGCTCATCGATCCAGATGCTCCGGTCTTCCGAGAGGACGGAGAAGAGTTCATTCAGCGCATGGGGGGTCTCGGACCGGTTGATCTCTTCCAGGTGGACCACGCAGCCCGGCGTCTGGATCGCCTTCGGAAAAAGGAACTCCTGGTAGTAGGTCTCGCCGCCTTTGAGTCTCTGCTGGCCGAAGAGCTGGCCCGATTCCAGCAGGAGGCCCACCTGGAAGGTCGCCAGGGGTCTTTGGTAGATGTGAGCGAACTGACGGACGAGGGTCGACTTTCCGCAACCCTGATTCCCGGTGGTCAGGATGTTCACCGGATGCCGCCGGGACATCTTGTGGAACCGTTCGAGGTTCTCCCTGTCCTCGTCCAGGATGAAGAAGTGCGGATCCAGCGGAGGAATTCTGAGCTGCTTTGCGTCTTGGGGCATCGCGGTACCTTTCCGGGCTCGACGGAGGGCCGAGCTTTACTTCGCGACCTTCAAGAGAATGTATGCCTCGACCGCGCCCCGATAGTCAACCGGCGGATTCGAGGGGATGGGCGTGCAGAGGGCGAGCCGCTACAGCGGCATGTTGCCGTGTCTTTTGGACGGCCGTTCCTGTTTCTTGCTCTCGAGCAGTTTGAAGGCACGGACCAGGTATTGCCTCGTCTCCGCCGGGGCCACTACATCGTGTACATTCAGGTTCGCGTTGACCTCGTAGAGGGGGTTTGCATACGTTTCCTTGTACTCCCGCAACTTTGCGTCCAGGTATTCCTTTGTGGCCCCCTCGTCGCGGCTGTGAATGAGCATGACGGCCTGCTCGGCGCCAAGGATGCCCGTCTCCATGATCGGCCAGTAGAGGACCCGGTCGGATCCGAGCCCCGGAAGAACGCCCATGCCCAGGTTTCCTCCTCCGTAAGCCTTCCTGAGGACGATGACGATGCGCGGCACCGTCGCCTCGCACAAGGCGTAGAGCACTTTTGCGCCGTGCCGGATGATCCCGGCGTGCTCCTGGCTCGAGCCCGGCATGTAGGCCGGGGTGTCCACGAGGAGGAGGAGGGGGATGTTGAAGCAGTCGCAGAACCGGATGAACCGCGCCTGCTTGTCCGAGCTGTCCACGGTGAGACATCCGGCCCGCACCATGGGCTGGTTCGCCACGATGCCCAGGGTCTTCCCGTCCAACCGGCCGAAACCGACGATGACCTCACCTGCGAAGTCCTTTTTCACCTCCAGAAAATCACCCTTGTCGACCAGGGCGCGGATCACATGGCGCACGTCAAAGGGCTTGTTGGGTGCGGTGGGGACGATTTCGTTCAAGTCGCTGCAGGACCGGTTCGGGTCGTCTCCCGTGTCGTAGACGGGCGGCTTCTCATCACAGTTCAAGGGCAGAAAGCCTAGGAGTCGCCGGATTTCACTCAGGAGCTCTCGTTCGTCTTTGCACCGGAAGTCGCAGACGCCGCTCTTCTCCGCATGCACCCTGGCGCCACCCAGGTCTTCCATGCTGATCTCCTCGCCGGTGACCATCTTCACCACCCGCGGCCCGGTGATGCACATGTGGCTCGTGTTGTCGACCATGTAGATGAAATCGGTCAGGGCGGGCGAATAGACCGAAATACCGCTGCAGGTCCCCATGATGGCCGAGATCTGGGGGATGATCCCGGAGGCGAGGGTGTTCGGGAAGAAGACCGAGCCGCCGTGCTTCTCGTTGATGAAGCCGAAATGGGTTCGCTTCTTGACGCCGTACCAGTCCAGGTCACGGGAGGTGGGAATCCTTGCACCGGGCCCCTCATTGAGGCCGATCAGGGGGATCCGCATTTCCAGGGCCTGTTCGATGGTTCGATACATCTTGTAACCGTGTTCGAGTCCGATCGATCCGCCGAGGACGGTCCGGTCCTGGGAGAAGACGAATACGGGGCGGCCGTCGATGGTTCCGTTTCCGCAGACGATTCCATCGCCGGGCTGTCCCATGGCGTGACCGGCCAGCATGTTGAACTCCATCAGGCTGTCCGGATCGAGGAGCGTGTCCACACGCTCACGGGCCGTGAGCTTCCCCTCGGCGTGGTGCTTGGCCACCCTCTCCGGACCGCCCGCCTGGCGCACTCTCGCCCGGGCCTCCTCGAGCTCCCTCAGCCTCTTTTCCATGAAAGGATCCATGTGTCCTCCCTCTTCACGTTTCCGTCGCCTGCTTCTTCGCCACGTCCTCGGCCTCCTGGACCGATGCGTACCCATGGCTCCGGACCATGTTCTCGTAGATGAGCTCGGTCAGGTTCCGGTTCTTCTCCTGGCTCTCCGACATGTGTTCGAAGAGATGAGCCAGCGTTTCGGCCGAATAGGTCTCCAGTTCACCGCGGAGATAGTTCACAAAGGAGGCGGTCTCGAGTCCTTCGTCCCCTTCTTCCAGGGGGCGTCCCCGCCTCATGAGATGAGGGTATCTGGCGATCATCTCCTTCTGCCACGCCACCTGGATCGCCACGATCTGTTCGATGAGGTTCTCCACCAGGATGTCGTCCTGGAGCTTCGGGATCAGATTCTCCATGCGGGCGTATTTGAGGGTCATGAGATTACGGCCCTGCTCCGCCGCCCTCTCGAGATCCTCCCGATAGGAGGCGAGGGCCCGCTCCGACCAGACGGAGAACTGTGCCGTACGGGTCGCACGGAACCCGTCCGGGTCCTGCTGGCACGAAACCGGCTCCCGGGCCGTCACGGAGAGGAACATTGCGAGCTCCGCCTCGAGGATCTCTTGAATCAGTGTCTCTTTTACGCTCATGATTTCTTCCTCATGCTGATGGGGTCTTTCCGGCCCGATACCATTCGTAGGTCTTCCGCATGCCCGCGAGGAAGGGGGTGTACTCGAAGCCGAGGATCCGGCGGACCCGCTCTCCCGAATAGATGAGATGAGCGTCCAGGGGGAAGGGGAGGGGAATGCGCCTCGCGTCGATCTCCTCGACCGTCATGGTGCGCGTCTGGATGCGGTTCACCGTAATCGACTCGAGCACCTCAACGAACCTTCGGTAGGAAACAAGCTCCTCCGCCGCCAGGTTGAAAGCCGTGCCGAAGGTCTCGGGGTTGCCCATGGATCGGGTGACGATCTCCGCCACGTCCCCGACCGAGACGAACTGGAAGAGGGCGAGGTCGTTCTCCGGCAGGATCACGATCTGATTCCGGTCGATCAGATCGAAGAAGTAGCTTTCACGGGGGGCATAGTTATAAGGACCGTAGATGATCGATGGCCGGAGGCAGGTGCTGGGGAACCCGTGCTGTGCCCCATGGGTGCTGACCGTCTGTTCGGAAAGCCACTTCTGGAATCCGTAACCGGCGGCAGGCCCCAACTCCGGCTGGGGGCCCGTCAGCTTCCGTCCGTTCTCGCCGATCGGCAGTTCCCGGGTCGGTGCGTATACGGAGGCGGTGCTGATGTAGATGTAGTGACCGACCGAACCACGAGGCAAGGCGAGGAGCACGTTCCGGATGTCGTTGGGGGTGTAGCCGCAGAAATCGATCACGGCGTGCCAGGCCGTCGAGGGGAGGGCCGCCTTGAGTCGGCCGGTCTGATTCCTGTCGCAGGCGATCTCCTCGACGCCTTCCAGCCCGAGCGGACGATTGCCTCGATTCACGACAACGAGCCGGTACGCAGGGTTCTTCGCAAGGGATTCGACGAAGACCCTTCCCAAGAAGTAGCTGCCGCCGATGACGAGCACGTTCTTCATTCGCTTGCCGTCCTCACCCTACCCACACGTTGCGCTCCCGCAGAGGGCCGTCCTGGATCGTTGCCTGGATGGCGGGACCGTGGTCCGGTAGGAACGAGCTGTCCAGGGAGGAGAGCCCTTGAGACCGGATTTCCCGGATCAAGGCGACAGAGATCTCTTCGATCCGTTGCTCCTTCTTCGTGAGATCCGGATCCGCGATGAGGGCGCTGATCCTCTCCCGGACCCACCCTCCCAGGACGGGAAGCTGCCCGACGGCCCGATGCATCCACTTGTAGAAAGGCGTATATTTCCGATTCAGGAGAAACACCAGGGAAACCACGTCCGCACAGAACTTGGTTTCCGCATACTGTGCCGCGAAGAGCTCGCCTCTCCGCACGCATCGGGGGAAGTTGTACTGGCCCGCCTGCCCGAGGGTCATGCAGCGCGCTGCGATCTTCTTGCGTCTCACATCTTCCGGATAGAAGGCGAGCAGGCCTTCTCTCCAGGCGGAGAATTCCCCCAGAGGGTCCTGGAAGACCTTTCCGTTCGTGCAGGCCGCCAAGGCGTTCTCAGGAAGGAGAAGCCAGGTGTCGAGGTCTTCGGGGGGCCGTTCCAGGCCGAGGAAGCGCTTGTAGAAACCCGGAATCTCGAACACGCCCGTCCGGCCGTCGCCCCACGTGCTCGTCCGTCTGGGCCCGAACCCCTCAAAGGTCTTCGGAAGCTCGTCGACGGCCCTCTGAAGACCTGCAGCGATCTCCCGGTAGTCCTGCCGGGTGAGCCAGACACAGAAGCCCGGGCCCCAGTCGTGGTCCCTGGAGATGGAATCGTCGAAGCCGAAACACTCGGAGCCGTCGCCCACCAGCCCGGTCGCCATTCGATCCAAGTGAGGGGCGAAGGCGCTCTTCAGTATCGGAAGAGCGACTTCTTCGAAGTAGCGTTCCGCCAGTTCCAGGCCCTTCATCTCACGCGTTTCCGGAAGAGGAGAGAATCTGAATGTTCTGGTCCGCCAGGGAGGCCTTCCGGTCCTCTCCCAGCGACTCGTACAGCGCCTTCGCCTTGCGGAACCACTCGAGGGCTGCGTCCTGGTCCCGTTTCATTGCGTGGATGTAGGCGATGTTGCTGCACTGATCCGCGATGCCGACGGATTCGCCCTGTTCTTCGAAGAGGGCGAGTGCCCGTGTGTAGTTCTCGAGGGCGGCGTCGTGTTCCGCCTTGTCCCGGTGCACGGAGCCCACGTTCCCCAGCTGCCACGCCTGCCCCGTGCGATCTCCCAGCTGACCACACAGAAGAGCCGACTCCCTGAACGTGTCGAGCGCCTCGTCGCGTCTTTGCAGGGAGACGAGGACATGGCCCAGGTTGTTGAGCAGCACCGCGCGCCGGCGGGGGTCCGGGTTCGGTCCGAGGAGCTCCAGGGCCCTGCGGAAATGACCGCAGGCTCCCGCCAGGTCGCCCGTTTCGATGCACAGCCTGCCGGCATCGTTGCAGGCATCCACCTCTTCGATCCGGTTCGGGTCCGTCACCGGCTCATCTCCCCTTGAAGACCGGTTCGCGTTTCTCGAGAAAGGAAGCGAACCCTTCCATGAAGTCCTCGCTCTGCTTGCACACCTCGAGAACATACGATTCGTAGTCCAGCGCCTGGGCGAGATCCCATCTGGTGAAATTCTGGAGTCCCCGCTTGGCAAAGGCAACCGGTATGGGTGCGTTCTTCGCAATCCTCTCTGCGAATTCTCGCGTGACCGGATGCAGTTCCTCATGGGGAACCACCCGGTTCACCATTCCGATCCTGAGCGCCTCCTCTGCTCCGACGACCTCTCCGGAGAAGATCAGTTCCGCTGCCTTCGCATATCCCACCAGCCTCGGCAGAAAATAGATTCCGCCCCAGTCGGGGTGAACGCCGCGACGGACGAAGACCTGCCCGAAACGGGCCCGATCGCTTGCGATGCGGATATCGCAGGCGAGGGCCAGGTTGCAGCCCCCACCCGCAGCGACGCCGTTCACCGAAGCGATGACCGGCTTCTCCATGGTGTTGAGGCTCAGAGCCGCCTTGCACATGGCGTGCCGCTCACTCGAAGCAACCTTCTCCAGGGCCTGGGTCGTTCCGGAGACGAACTCGTTGACGTCCCCGCCGACGCAGAAGGCCTTGCCCGCACCCGTGATGACGACGGCCCGCACGTCGCGGTCCGCGGCGACATCGTCGATGACCTGAACGATCTCCTGTCGCATCTGTCCGGCAAAGGCGTTGTACTTCTCCGGTCGATTCAGCGTGATCGTGGCCACTCCGTCCTTCTTCTCGAGCAGAACATGTTCCCAGCTCATCTTTCCCCTCCTCCGAAGAAGCGCGCGAGGCGTTCCGAGATGCACACGGCCTGTTCGACCAGCTCCGCGAAGACTTCGTCCAGACCCGCGATCCTTTGCACCACGCCCACGCTCTGGCCGCAGGGCATGGTGGCGTTCTCCCGGTCGCCGCCCTCGCTCACATAGCTCGCGTCACCCGATTGCCTCATGAACGCATCCGCCTCTGCCTCTCCCATCGTCTTTACGGCCTCGGTCGCCTTGTTGCGAAGAACACGAATCGGCATCTCCTTCTTTCCGAGAATGAAGGTCTCGTCGCTCGAGGCGGCACAGATTCTTTCCTTGAAGAAGGAGGGGACCGCACACTCCGGGGTGGCGACGAGTCGTGTCCCGATTTCCACCGCCTCCGCCCCGAGTGCAAAGGCCGCAACCAGGCCACGGGCATCCCCGATTCCCCCTGCGGCGACGAGCGGTATGTCCACGGCGTCCGCGATCTGCGGAACCATGCAGAGGGTCGAAACGTCGTTGCGGCCGATGTGCCCGCCCGCCTCGAACCCGGTGACGACGAGCGCATCTACGCCCGCTGCCTGGGCCTTCAGGGCCATGCTCACGTTGGACACCTTGTGAACGGCGCGGAGGCCCGCCTCCCGGATTCGCTCCATCATCTTCGCCGGGTTCCCCGCGGATGTGGTGACCGTCTTGACGCCCATTTCGATGGCGATCTCGAGGGCGTCAAAGGCATTCGGCCTGTAGATGGGGATGTTCACGCCGACGGGTCGCTCGGTGAGTTCCTGCGCCCTCCTCAGTTCGGCCCGCAATTGGTCGTTGGAGAGCCCGGAAGCGGCAATCTGCCCGAACCCGCCGCAGTTGGAAACGGCCGCGGCCATCTCGCCGAGTGTGATCATGCGCATGGCGCCCTGCAGGATCGGGTAGGTGGAGCCGAGAACCCGTGTCATCCGGTTCTGCCACCGCCCGGAGGGCCCTTCCCGGGCGGAATCACCGCCTTCACGAAAATCTGCTTGTACGGCCATGTCGCCTCCCCGGTGTCATCATCTCCTACTCCCTCTTGTCGTCCCCCTCGGCAGGCAACGGCGCAAACTCCGGAAGCACTTCCACGATCCGGATTTCATACACCAGTTGTCTGCCCGCCCAGGGGTGGTTCCGGTCGAGGTATACCCAGTCTCCGAGATAGCCCATGACCGTGAAGAGCTCGCTTCCTCCGTCTGCGTTGAGGCGCCGGTACCGGCTCCCCACCTCGCACTCCTCAGAGGGCAACTGGCTCCGGGGGATACGGATGATGAGATCCTTCCGCCTCTCCCCGTAGGCCCGTTCCGCCGGGACGACGATCGTGTCGGACTCGCCCTTCCTGCGGCCTTCGATCCCCTCCTGGAGGCCGGGAGGCAGGTCCCCCTCTCCATAGATGAACTTGAAAGGCGTTCTCTCGTACATGTCGTCCAGGACGGCGCCTTCTCCGTCGCGTACAACGAAGTTGACCGTGACGACCGTGTTCTCCCCGACCACGGTGCCTTCAACGGTTCCTTCGGGGAGCGTCGTCTGCGTCTTGACCTTTTGCTTCTTCGCGCTCTCTTTCGTCATCTGCTCCCTCAGCTCATCTCCTTCTGAGCCAGGATGACCTGCTCGCTCTCCATTCCCAGGCGGCCCGTCCCGTCTCCGAAGAGATGGGGTTTGTTTCCGTACAGGAAGGTGTGTCTGAGAAGCCTTTCGATGGCCCGGGGAAGCTGTCCGTAGTGGTCGACGAACTGAATGGTCTTGCCGTATTGACGCTTCATGGCATCACGGTCTTTGTAGGCGCATCCCAGGGTGACGAGGTGGATCTTCTGTTTGCGGCAGTATTCGATCCCGTACTGCACATCGCAGCCGAGGTTCGACTCCCCGTCGGTGACGTGAATCAGGAGGTTGCGCTTCCGGCCCTTCGGCATGAAATAGGCGACGGCGATGATGGCCTGACCCGAGGCGGTCTGGCCGCTGGGCGGGACGGAAAGAAGCTGCTTGTCCCGTATCAGCTGGGAGATCATGCAGACCCCGTCCACCTCGAAATAGGCGTACGCCTGAAAGTGATTGCGGGACCCTTGCAGGGATCTGTGCAGGTTTCCGACCGTGTTCTCCACCATGCGCCACTTGCTGCCGCGCATGGATCCGCTCGCGTCCATGAGCAGGGTGACGTTCCAGTCCAGCTCGGGCATGCGCTCCTTCTGAAGAAAGCAGCGCCCCGAGACGGGGGCCCTGTAGAGGCGCCGTCGGTCCACCTTGCCGCTCAGGAGGCCCCGGTTCATGATCGTCTTCCGGGCTGCGTAGTTGAGGAACATGGCCCGCAGCCTCGCCACCAGGTTCGGGTCGATCACCGGGCGTGAGGGGATGCTGAAATCCCAGCGGGAAGTGGGAACCACCTCGTCCTTGTCATGCCCGACGATCGACTGGATGATGGGCGTGATGTCGGGCGAGTTCAAGGCGAGCTGCAGCTCGATCTGGTGCATCACATAGGGGGAAAGCTCCCTCCTGGGGGTCGGCTTCTTCGGTCCTTCTTCAGCCTGCCTCTTCCGTCCGGTCGCAGAGGGATACCACGTAAGGGTCTTGTCGATGACCGCCAGCGAGGAGATCGCGTCCTGGAGGGTTTCCCAGACCCCGAGGTAGACCTCGGCGCGCTTCTCGCAGCGGTCCGTCACCCCCTTCGTCGCGTCGCGGATCTGTCGAAGCCTGCCGGTCAGTTCGGTGAGCACATGGAGCGGTTCCTCGTAGCAAGTCGCCGAATGCAGGTCCCCTGTGACCCCCCAGACCGACGTCCACCAGAGGTAAACCAGTGCGTCCAGGGAGAGGATCCGGGGATTGATCCTGGACCTCGCCTCGGCAAAGGCCTGGCTGCGTGCCTTGGGCGTGTAGAGACCGAAAACGGTCCGGTCCGCCACCAGATCGACGTAGACGTCTTCCGCCGCGCTGACGATCTTCTGCAGCCGGACGTTCGACATCCCTCCCAGGGTGCGGATGGTCGGCTCGAGGAGCCTCCACACGTGATCGCTCCACTCGGTTCGGTGGAGGGCTTCGTGGGTGACCAGGCCTATGAGAGAGTCGACCTTGTCCGGCGGCACCGGGTATCGTCCCATGAGCCCGGAGGGTTCCAGAACAATGGCCGTGCCTCCCCCCCGCGACATGCCGGTGTATTCGATTCTCCCCACGTTCGGGCCGAGATGTCCCGCCACCTTGCGCAGAGCCCGCAGCACGTTTGCCAGCTCGATCGCCTCGAAACCGGATCGGTTCAGCCTCCAGTATTCGGATACGCCGTCCTTCGGCACTTCATTCGACTCCATGTGAGCCATGTCCCTCCTGATGGAGTGTCAAGAGCATCTCCTCGGCCACCGAGTAGGGATCCTGTCGGCCTTCGCAGACGGCGTCCAATGCCGCCTGGAGTGCCCCGTTCGCTGACCATTCGGAACGAACACGGACGACAAGCTCCTGTTCCATCAGGGTCAGGATCTCTTCCCTGACGCGGTCCGCATCGTACCGCGGACGGGCCTGCTTCTCGTGCCTGAGCCGGACGATGTGGTCCACCACCGAATCGATTCCTCCGCCTGTAACGGCCGAGGTCTTCAGGACCGGAGGAACGGAGCCGTCCCCTTCCTGGGAGATTTCGAGCATGGCCTGGATATCGGAGACCACCTCGTCTGCTCCGTCCCGGTCCGCCTTGTTGACGATGAAGAGGTCCGCGATCTCCATGATGCCCGCCTTCAGGGTCTGTATCCCGTCGCCCAGTCCGGGCACCGAGACCACCAGGACGTGGTCTGCGGCCCTGACCACCTCGATCTCGTCCTGTCCCACGCCCACGGTCTCGATCAGCACGATGTCCTTTCCGAAAGCGTCCAGGATCCGAACGACGTCCCGTGCTCCCTGACAAAGGCCCCCGAGGGTGCCCCGCGTTGCCATGGAGCGGATGAAGACGCCTTCCTTCGTGGCGATATCCTGCATCCGCAGGCGGTCCCCGAGCAGGGCGCCCCCGGAGAAGGGACTCGAGGGGTCCACCGCGATGATGCCGATCCGGAAGCCCCTTTCAACGAGATCCTCGGCGATCCTGTTCGTGAGCGAGCTCTTTCCCGCACCGGGCGCGCCGGTGATCCCGAAGACAATCGACGCCCCTGTGTCCGGGTAGATCGCTTTCATCGCCTCCTTCCATCCAGCCTCCCGGTTCTCCACCCGTGTGATCAGCCTTGCCAGGGATCTCGGATGGCCCTGTCGCACCCCTTCAACGAGCTTCTCGAACGGTATGGCCATTTCGACCTGCTCCTTCAGGGAAGAAAAAAGGCAAGAAGGGTGCCAGAAAGGGGCGGAAGGTCTGAACATACTGAAACGCTTGGGAAAAAGAGCGAACGGGAGGCGGTCCCATCCGGGAAGAGAGGCATGGAGGTGGGGCACTTGTGCCACGAGACCGTTTGCGCAGAGATCATAAATGCTTGTATTTGCGGCATGTGAATGGAACGGGACACGATTGTCTCTATCGGCCCGAAGGCGGGTCAGTTGTGACACGGAAAGCACAGGGCCTTCAGGGCATATTCAGCCTCTTCATCTTCCGGAACAGGGTCTTTCGAGAAATGCCAAGGGCCTTTGCGGCCATTCCCTTTCTGCCGTGACAGAGTTCCAGGGCCTTCCGGATGGAAGACCTCTCCGCATCCTCCACGCTCTGATTGAGCCGGACGGAAGCCTCCGAATACGGGAGGGTCAGCGTGTCGCCGGATTCCTGCCTCTCCGGCGGTGGAGGTGACGGGGGAATGAACTCGAGGCGCTTCACCGCGATGAAACGCTGAATCGCGTTCTGGAGCTCCCGGACGTTGCCGGGCCAGTCGTAGGCCATGAGGGACTCCAGGACCTGTCCGGGCACGGAGGGGGGCGCTTCGTTTTCCGAGTAATGCTTTAGGAAGTGTTCCACGAGGAGGGGAATGTCTTCCTTGCGATCCCGCAGGGGAGGCACGTTGATCGGAATGACATGGATCCTGTAGAAGAAGTCCTCTCGAATGTTTCGTTGTCGGACGTGCTCCAGCAGGTTGCGGTTCGTTGCGGCGATGATGCGGAAGTCGGAGACCTTTTGGACGCTGCTGCCCACCGGCGAATAGCCGCCTCCCTCGATGGCCCGCAACAGTTTCGCCTGCAGGTTCAGGCTCAACTCCCCGACCTCGTCCAGGAAGAGCGTGCCCCCGTCCGCCCGGTCCAGATAGCCCTGCTTGTCCGCATGAGCTCCGGTGAAGGCCCCCTTCCTGTGACCGAAGAACTCGCTTTCGAGCAGATTCTCCGGAATGGCGGCGCAGTTGACCGGGACGAACCCCTTGTCCGAACGGCTGCTCATCTCGTGTATGGCGCTCGCGACCAGCTCCTTGCCGGTTCCGGACTCGCCGTAGACGATCACATTCGCATTCGTGGCGGCTGCGTTCAGGACGAGTTCATAGACCTCCTGCATGGCCGGGCTCTTGCCGATGATGCTTCCCAGGCGATACCGGTCCTTGATCGACGAGCGCAGGCTGATGTTCTCTCTTCGCAGGTGTTCCGCCTCCTCGATCATGGAGAGTTCCCTCTCCTTGGTGTCCGTGATGTCACGGGCGGTCATGAAGACCGTCGGGAGTCCCTTCCACTGGATCAGGCTGGCCCTTCCGGCGATCCAGATTTCGCGGCCGGCTTTGGTCAGGCAACGGGTCTCGAAGGATCTCTGGCGGGAGAATCGCTTCTCCAGTGCGTCGAACATCTCCCGGAAGTAGATCTCGAATTCCCGGGAGACCAGCTCCCCGATGTCCTTGCCGACCAGCTCGTTTGTGTCGGAGTAGCCGAACATGGACAGGAGGGCGTCGTTGGCAAAGACGATCTTGGAATTCTGGCACAGCATGGCCCCCACCGTCATGCGTTCCGCCAGCACGCGATAGAAGGCCTCGCTTTCCCGAAGGGCATCCTGCGTCTGTTTGAGCTCGGTCAGGTCGATCCCCATGCCGAGCACATAGGAGGTCTCGTCGATCTTCGTGCTCACAGCGGAGAAGAGATAGGGGGTCTTGGTCCCTCCCTTGCTCGTGAGCTCCGCTTCCACCGTGACTTCTCCTTTCGAGAAGGCGGTGCGCACCGCTCTCTTGATCCGGCTCAGGTCCGCTCCGGAAAAGAGCTCTTCCACCGTCATGTGGAGCAGCTCTTCACGGCAGTAGCCGCTCACCTTTTCCATGTTCTCGTTGCAGTTCAGAAATCTCTGATCCTGGTCAAAGGCGTAGAAGACGCCGGGGAGGCTTCGGATCAGCATCTCGAAGAATCGGCCCCGCTTCTCGAGCTCCAGGACCGTCTTCTGAAGATCCACGATTTCGTGTGACAGCGAAAAGGACGATTCCCTCTCGTGAGCGTGCTTCTCCGACATCAGCGTGGCTCCTATTGCTGCTCTTTGGGGGGCAGGGACGGGCCTGACCCCTACCTACTGTTCCCAGGGCCTGTAGATTTCCCCGGGATGGTCGAAGACGTGTGAGATCCTTCTCCCGGCATCTTCCCGGACGGCTTCCCGGGTCGCCTCGTCGTAGCCCTGCGAAGCCATCCAACGCTCCAGGAGCATTCCCCCGGGAAGCCACATCTCCATGGTCTCCCGTTCCGTGACCCAGGCCTTCATCTTGATCCCGAAACGGGACAGGATCTTCCAGATCTCGTCTCTGTCCCGGCGGTCGCAGTAGACCATCATCACGCACTCCTCCACGCCGAGGTTCACCGGCGGGGCGCGATCGTATTTGATGCACGGGATCTCCTTGCTCTCCACATGGGGATCGAGCTTCTCGGCCAGTTCGTCCAACCACGGCCTGTCTCCGAGCACGAGCCACTTCCCCCAGTACTGCAGCACTTCACCGTTCGTCAGCTCCTTGCCTTTGTGCAGGGTGTAGCTCCTTCCCATCAGGACAAGTGGATGGTAGAGAAAGATGAATTTTGATCTCGGGTCATCGATGATCATGGCCTTCAGCCTCCGGCCGCAAAGGGGATGATGCCGAGCTCGTCCCCGTCGTTGATCTTCGTGGCAAGACCGTCGAGACCCGTTACGTTCTCTCCGTTCAGGAAGATGAGCACGGCGGCGATCTGGCCCTCGTCGGTGAGGAGACGGCCCCGGAGGCCGGGAAACTGTCCCTCCAGCTGATCGATGCATTCCCGGAGGCTCTCGCCGGTGCAGAACGCCTCATCGGTCCCATGGAACCAGCTCTTCAAAGAGCCCGGAACTCTCACGGTAATCGCCATTGCTGTTCCCCTTTGCTTTCTACTTCTTCCTCTGGGCTCGTGTGTGGCGGTTCGAGCCGATTCTGGATCACCGGCCCCTCTCTCATGCGAGTGTCGCAACGTGTGGGCCGAATGTCAACCGATTTGTCCCCTAAGTGACCCATTGGGGTCTTTTTTGTGACCCGAGCGGGCCATGTTCGTTTCGTATAATGAAAACATGCAGTTACGCATCCCAGGGGCCGGGACATGGGACATTCCTGACTCAGGAATATGGCCTCTCCGAAGAGCGGGATGGGCGGCCCCCGGATGATTCTTCAACAAAATCAATTCCTTGAAATACGCGTTGTCGCTTGGCACCCTTCTTGCCTTTTGGGGTGTCACCTGGGATCACCGGATGGGCGCCCCGAGGGCAGGCCTTCCGAGCGTGCGAAGCGGAAGAAGCGGAGGGACCGGATGAGCGAAGAGAGGAAGATCAGGGTGCTCGTGGCAAAACCGGGTCTCGACGGCCACGAGAGGGGAGCCCGCGTGGTTGCGTACGGGCTGAGAGATGAAGGGTTCGAAGTGGTCTACACGGGGCTTCGCCAGACGCCGGACCAGATTGCCGTGGCCGCACTGCAGGAGGACGTGGACGTGGTGGGCCTTTCCATCCTGTCGGGGGCCCACGTTTCCTTGACGGGCAAGGTGCTGGAACGGCTGAAGGATCACGGGGCGGAGGACATCCTGGTACTGGTGGGAGGAATCATCCCGGAAAAGGACGTCCCCGCCCTGAAGAAGATGGGGGTAGGCGAGGTGTTCACCTCCGGCGCCTCGATTCCCATGATCGCGGAGTACATCCGGTCCGAGGTCCGCAACGACGGGACAGGGTAGTCGTCACAGGTGAGGGGACAGCAGGGATGGAAAAGGATACCGAAAGCATGGAAAAGGTCCGGAAGGCGGAACAGGAGTGGAAGGAGAAGGTGCTGAACCCCCGCGTGGAGCGGTTCAAACTCCCGGAGAGTCCGACCCGTTTCTACACGCCGGCATCCAGGGACGGCTTCGACTTCCTGGGGAAGGTCGGTTTCCCGGGGCAGTATCCTTTTACGGCCGGGAACAACCCTTTCGACTTCTGGAGAGCCGTTGCCGAGGAGAGTGCCAAGCGGGGGCACAGGCCGGACTGGGGTGGAGGCGGCAGTGTCGGCAAGTACGGTGGTTTCGGCACCCCATCCGACTACCGGGACTACCTCCAGCGGATGCAGTCGATCGGCCGCACGGGAGGGCCCAACATGGCCTTCGATCTGGTCACCCAGTGCGGGTATGACTCGGACAGCCCGGAGTCGGAGGGGGAAGTGGGGCGGGTGGGCGTGGCGGTCGATTCGTTTCGCGATTTCCAGATCATTTACGAGGCTTATACCGGAGATCTGGAAATGGACAAGGTGGCGTCCAACTTCACGATCAACGCGCCTGCTGCGGTGATCATCGCCATGTATGCCGCTCTGGCCGAGAAGCGCGGCATCCCTCTCGAGAGGCTTCGAGGTACTCCCCAGAACGACATTCTCAAGGAATTCATCGCCCGGGGTACCTACATCTACCCGCCGAAAGCGTCCCTTCGGCTCTTCAGGGACATCCTCGTCTTCTGCACCGAGCGTATGCCGAAGCTGAACATCACCAGCATAGGGGGGTATCACATACGCGAGGCGGGGGCGACCCGCACCCAGGATCTGGCCTTCTCCATGGCCAACGCAGCGGCCTATCTCAAGGCGGGTGTGGACGCAGGCCTCGAGGTCGACACCTTCGCGCCCATGTTCACCTTCAATGCATTCGGCGGCAGCATGGAGATCTACAGGGAGATCGCCTTCCAGCGGGCCGCCCGGCGCATGTACGCTCGAATGCTCAAAGAGCGCTTCGGCGCCAAGAACCCCAGGAGCATGCTGATTCGCCAGCCGGTGACGGCCCACATCGGGTGTTCCTCCACCACGCTGCAGCGCCCGCTCAACAACCTGACCCGGGCCGTGGTCGGCGGGCTTGCCGGGGGGATGTCCGGCGCCATGCCGCTCGCCTTCCCGCCCTTTGACGAACCCCTTGGGCTGGGTCACAGCCTCGAGGCGGTGCAGCTCAACCTGGACGCAACCCGGATTCTCACCTACGAGGCGAAGGTCGCCGACGTGAACGACCCGTGGGCGGGCTCCTACATGATGGAGGCGCTGACCGACGAGATCGAGGAGGGCGCCTGGGCCGAGTTCGACAAGATCGAGAAGATGGGGGGCGCCGTCGCAGCCATTGAAAGCGGTTACATGCAGAAGGCCGTTGCGAAGAGCGCCTACGAGCGGCAGAAGCGGATCGAGAGACAAGAGGAATTCGTGGTGGGCGTAAACTGCTTCACCGATGAGAACGAGGTTGAAGTGACCGTGAATCGTGCGGTGGAGGACACGTATGACGAGGCATTGCTCGCCTCGGCGGAAGAGCGACAGAGGGCGAACCTCGCCCGGTTGAAAATGGAGCGGGACGGGTCGGCCGTTGGAAAGACGCTGTCCTCGCTGGAGGAGCATGCCGGAGATGAATCCGTGAATCTGATGCCCCACATCCTGGAATGCGTCAAGGCGGAAGCGACGCTGCAGGAGATCTGCGACGTGCTGCGCGGGGTCTTCGGCGAGGCCCAGCCCGTCAAGATCTGAGACGCCGGTCATCGTGGGGTTGGGCAGGGGACTTTCACCTTTGACCTTTCACCTTGGACCTCGGGAGGGGTAGATGGGAGACGGGACGCAGGGGCTGACGGCGAGGCTGGGGCGTTTCATCGCGGAAACGGACGGGGAAGCGATCCCTGATGAGGCCTTCGAGCATGCGAAGGTCGCTTTTCTGGACTGGGTCGCCGTTACGATGGCGGGCAAGGACGATCCGCTGGTGCAGAAATTGATCGAATACGAGAACGTCATGGGCGGCAACGAGCAGGCGACCCTCCTCGGGCACGGCATGAAGAAGAGCGTGATCCAGGCCGCACTGATCAACGGCTCCGCGTCGCACGCCCTGGACTACGACGACACACTTGCCTCCTTTCTGGGGCATCCGTCCGTCACCCTCTTTCCGTCCCTGCTGGCCCTTGCGGAGTGGCGCGGGGAATCGGGCGAGGCCTTTCTCGCCTCCTACCTGGTCGGGCTGCAGGTGGGGGTCACCGTCGCCCAGTGCGCGGGTATGGAACACTACATGGCCGGGTGGCACGGCACCTCCACCATCGGTCACCTCGCTTCCGCAGCAGGCTGTGCCCGTCTTCTCGATCTGGACCCGCAACAGTCCGCCTACGCCCTCGGCATAGGCGCCACCCAGGCCTCCGGCCTCAAGCGCGTGTTCGGTACCATGTGCAAGCCCTTTCACGCAGGCAGGTCCTCGCAGGCAGGACTCCTGTCGGCGCTGCTCGCCCGGCAGGGCTTCACGAGCGCGGAGGACGTACTCGAAGGCCCCCACGGCTTCTTCCAGGTGCTGCAGGGAAAGGGGAACGGGGAGCCGGTCGATCGGCTCGGACAGGAATGGGGCGTGGAAGGGCTGTCGCAGAAGTACCATGCCTCCTGCCACGGCACGCATTCCCCCCTCGAAGCGACGCTCGCGATCGTGGAGAAGGAGAAGGTTCCTCTGGACCAGATCGAGGCGATCCGCGTTCAGTCCTCTCAACTTGCTCTGGATGCGGCGGGGAAGAAAGAAGCGAACACCGGCCTGGAGGGGAAGTTCTGTATTCCTTATTGCGTTGCGAATGCCCTGGTCACCGGCCAGACCGGTACCCAGGCTTTTGCAGACGAAAGGGTCCGTGACCCGGCCGTCAGGGAGATGATGAAGAGAATCACCGTGGCCCTGGATCCCGACTTGAAGACCCTCGAATCGCGCGTGGAAATGGTTACGAAGGGGGGTAAGGTCTACACGGCTTTTTCAGATGTTCTGCAGGAGATCCCCGCCCTGCAGATCAAGAGGGATCGGGTCAGGAGCAAGTACCTGGATCTTTGCGAACCGTTGTTGGGGGCGGACAAGGCGGGGGATCTTGCCGACCGGATCCTCGACCTGGAGAAGCTCGAGAGCATGAGGTCCTTCGCAGAGTGCCTCTGAGAGGCGGAAGGAAGGACATCGGGAGGGCACATGGAAGAGAAGATCCTGATCACCGACATTCAGAGGTTCTCGGTCAACGACGGTCCCGGGTTCCGGACGAACGTGTACCTGAAGGGCTGCATGATGCGGTGCCACTGGTGTCACAACCCTGAAACGATCGCGTCTCATGCGGAGCTGTACTGGAAGAGAAGGCTCTGCGTGCAGTGCGGCGCTTGTCTCGAGGTCTGTCCCCGGGACGCGATCCTGCCCCCCATCCCGCCGGAAGAAGCTCAGCAGGAAGAGTGCACCTACCACAAGATCGTCCGTGACCGATGCGATCTCTGCATGAAATGCGTGGATACGTGCCTCTACGAAGCGCTGGAGATCGTCGGAAAGGCGATGACCGTGGAGGAGATCCTCGACGAGGTGGAACAGGACAGGCCCTTTTACGAGAATTCCGGGGGTGGATTGACGTTGACCGGCGGCGAGCCCACGGCCCACGCCGACTATGCGCGCCGCATCCTCGAGGAGGCGAAGAAGAGGGGACTGCACGTCTGCGTCGACACGAACGGATGCGCCGACTGGGATGTCCTGAAGGGCCTGGTCGAACACGTCGACATCGTTCTGTTCGACCTGAAACACATCGACCCGGCCGAGCACAAGAAAGGAACCGGCGTGACCAACGAGTTGATCGTCGAGAATCTGGGGCTGCTCTCCGAGGTGGGAAAGGAGATCTGGGTGCGCATCCCGGTGATCCCCGGATACAACGATTCCATCGAGTTTCACACCGGCGCCGCCGACCTGCTCGCGAGCATGGGCAAAGGCATCGTACGGATCGACCTGCTTCCTTTTCACAACTGGTGTCAGGACAAATACGGCTGGCTGGGTTTGGACTGGCCGCTCCGGGAGGTGGAGTCCATGGACCCGGCGTTTCTGGAGATCCCTGCCGATATCTACCGGAGCAGGGGTTTCGAGACCACCATCGGCGGTTCCGGGTTCGAGGGCGGGGACGCGGCGCTGAACTCCTGACGGGCGTTACGACGGACGGGAAGGGCCGACAGGGTGCGTCGGCGTGAGCCGGATCAAGATAAAAGGCGAACAGAAGGGGAAAACGCTATGGGACGAAGGGACCAGTGGAAGCAGGCTTCCAGCAAGATGTTCGGGGAGACCACCAAGAAGAAGAGTTTCGAGGAGCGGGAAAGGATGCCGGAGGTGGCGTGCGGGCTGTGCAGGAACTTCTCGGAAAACGCCTACGCCTCGGACGGCCGAGGGGTCTGCAAGACCCTGAAGATCGGGTCCGACATATCCGTGGACCCCCCCGTGTATGTGCTCGAGGGGGATACGGGGCTGATCACCTTCTTCAACACGGATGCGGCGGGGTGCAGCCATTTCGACAAGATGGGCATGATCGACAGGGATGGGACCGAGTGTGCCGACCCGGCGTTCCGGCGTGCGCAGCGGCAATGGGAGAAGAAGTGAGTAGCTGGCAGGTGAGTTCTTTTCCATGGAAGTCCAAGAGGGATTCCGAGGCTCTATTTCCGAAAGGAGGTGACGAACATGGCGACGTGCAAGGAATGCAAGAACTTCTTCGTATTCGAGGACAATCCGGAGAAGGGGGACTGTGTGCAGCGGGTGGTAGACCCGCGCCAGGCGTATTACAAGGCGAAGCCGGTGGGCGCGGATGACGACGCGTCCAGTTGCGGTTCTTTCCAGAAGAAATGACCGAAGCGGAACGGACCTGAAGGAAGCGCAGGAGGGCGCTTGTCTCGGGCCCTGCGAAGGAAGGAGGGAGGTGTATGGCAACACCCATAGACATAAAGGAAATCCAGGAACTGGAGCAGAGGCGGGAATGGTGGTGGGCCGCCGAGAAGAAGCGCTCCAAGCGGCTCGACTACCTGCGGAAGGCGCTCTGGAAGAAGGGGGCCATCGGCGGCAACTACAACCCGGGCATCAAGATCGACCTGGAGTTCGCCCGGTTGTTCACGGACGAGTACTTCAGCGACGACACGAAGCACGATGAGCAGATGATGCGAAAGGCGAAGGCCCAGGCGAGGGTCATGGACGAGATGTCGATCTTCATCACGGATCAGGCCCAGCTCGTGGGCTATGTTGGCAGCGCGCCCCACAAGATCATGTGGCGCGTCGACGGCGCGAGCATGCTCAATGAGGAGGTGTACAACGAGCCGGGCGTTCACGACGAGCCGGAGGAAGAGTCTCTCCGGGAGGTGGCGGACATCTGCTCGCAGTGGGCCGGGGAAGCGGCCATCGACCAGATCGCACGGCTCCTCGACCCGGAGGACACGGTCAAGTTCATGAGCGGTGCCATCGGGTGGGGGACCCCTTCCTCGGGCGCACCCGGATACTCGACCAAGGATTACGAGTACTTCATGACGGGAAAGCGGGGCTTCGAGGACATCATCGCAGAGATCGATGAGCGGATCGAAGAGGCGGAGGAGAAGACGATCGGCATTCCGGGACCGGACATCCTTCCCCTGTACAAGAAGATCCAGAACTGGGATGCCATGAAGCTCGTCCTGGAGGCGGCCATTCGGTTCGCCAACCGGTATGCACGGCTGGCGAGGATCGTGGCCGAGAACTTCGAGAGCGACCCGAAACGGAAAGAGGAGCTTCTCCGGATTGCCGAGACCTGCGAGCGGGTTCCCGCCAAGGCGCCGCGGAACCTTCAGGAATCGCTGCAGCTCGACCACTTCGTACAGGTCATCATTCGGCTGGAGGCTCACGAGGGAGCCTGGCCTTGCCGGCCGGACTATTACCACGGCCCTTACTATGAAAAGGACGTGAACATCGAAGAGAACATCACCGAGGAGGAGGCCCTGGACCTGGTCGGTGAGTTCCTGATCCGGGCCCACGAAGTGGGGCTCTTCTTCCCGCGATGGGCGAGGGAGGGCCTGCAGGGGATTACCGGCACCTGGGTCTGGACCCTCGGCGGGGTGAAGCCGGACGGCAGCGACGCATGCAACGGTATGACGGTTGCGCTGCTCGAGGCAGCCCGTCTGGTTCGTGTCTCCAACCCCACCTTCAGCTTCCGGTGGCACCCGAAGGTGAGCGACGAAGTGATGCGTGAGTGCTTCGAGTGCATCCGTCACGGCCTGGGCTATCCGTCCATGCGGAACGACCCGGTGCTGGTCCAGAACGCCATGCACTGGCACGGACACCCGCTGGAGGAGGCGAGGTTGTGGGTCCATCAGGCCTGCATGTCCCCCTGCCCGCCCACGAAGCACGGGAACCAGCCCTTCCGGATGGCGGCGGCGACGGCCAACTGTGCCAAGATCGTCGAGTATGCCCTGAACAACGGCTACGACAACGTGGTGGGGATGCAGATGGGGCCGAAGACCGGCGATCCGAGGCAGTTCACCGATTTCGAGCAGCTCTTCCAGGCCTGGGTGCAACAGATGGAATGGCTCTTCAGCCTGCTGGTGCGAACGGTGAACTTCGGCCGTTACATGGATCCGGAATTCTACGGCCGTCCCTTCCTGTCGTCCATCTCCTCCCGGTCCGTGGAGTCGGGCCTCGACATCTGCAGCCCGGAGGGAGAACGGGGCAATGCATGGATTACGGCCTTCACCTGGGTGGAGAACGCGGACAGCCTGGCGGCGGTCAAGAAGCTGGTCTTCGACGACAAGAAATACACCATGGATCAGCTCGTCACCGCCATGGAGGCGAACTGGGAAGGCTACGAGGAGATGCGGCTCGACTTCGTCAAGAGCGCGCCGAAGTGGGGGAATGACGACGACTACGTGGACGACATCATGCTCCGCTGCCTTCGGGAGTGCGCCCGCTTCTCCAGGGTTCTCAAGTGCCCGAGCGGGAACAGCTGGCCGATCCTTCCCGAGAACGTGAGCGGCAACATCCATTACGCGAACATCGTGGGCCCCCTTCCGAACGGACGCAGGCTCGGAGACGCGCTGTACGACGGCGGGATTTCTCCCGGCCCGGGGTTGGACAAGAAGGGACCCACCGCGGTGCTCAAGTCCTGCGGCAAGATCGATCACGTTGCAGACGGTCGTGCCTTCCTGCTGAACCAGCGATTGTCGCCAACACAGCTCGAGGGAGAAAAGGGCTATCAGCTCTGGAAGGCCTACATGAAGACATGGTCCGAGCTGGGGCTGGATCACGTCCAGTTCAACATGGTCTCCGACCAGACCCTGCGGGCAGCGCAACAGGATCCGGAGAAGTACCAGGAGGTGATCGTTCGGGTGGCCGGCTACAGCGCCCACTTCGTGGACATCAGCCGGAAGACCCAGGACAACATCATTCAGAGAACCGTTCAGGGCCTTGGCTGAGACAGGCGTGATCATGGGGCAGGAAGGGGGTCGACCCTTCCTGCCCCGTTTCACAGGATCTACAACAACAGGAGGTTGCCATGAAATGCATTTCATGCGGGCACGAGGGGGCCCTGAAGGAATTCCGGTATCTCTACAACGCGCGCATCGACGCTTCGTTGAGCATGCGACAGTGTCCTCAGTGCCAGGATTGGCTGGCCGTGGACGAGCTGAAGGGCGAGGTGAAGCAGAAGGTGGGCCCGGGCGAGGCGCCGTGGGGGAAATCCGCAGGGATCGAAGACCTTGCAGAGGATAACCAGTGAAGGGGCCGCGAAGGAGTGGATGATGGACCTTACCTGTCGAACCTGCGGCTACCGGGGGGACCACGGCGAGTTCAAGCGCCTCTGCGCGAACTGTTGACCCGCCACCGGGGAATCTGATCTCCGGCAGTGCCCCAGGTGTGGGGCCGAATGTGTGTTTTCCCGTACCGAGTCGCTGGAAGAAGAGCCGGACCGGATGAAGGAGCTCTCGCAGAGGCTCGCGGAGATTCCGAAAACGAAGGACCCTGCCTTGATGGAGGAGGCGAGAGGGATCATCTCGAGACTGCACAGCATGAACCGGCGGTGGAACATCCCCGAGCTGAAGCAGTTCCTCCTGCAGCGGCAGAGAGACCTGTTCTACTAGGGGGAGGAACGTCGGAAAGAGAGGCTTGGATGAGCGGATTCGACCTGGGGCTGACCGTCCCGGAAGCGGAGGAGCATTTCTTTCTTCCGAGACACGTGATCGAGAATCTGGAAAGGATCAAGCGCCTGGCCAGGCGCCACCCGGTCAACGTCCTGGTGGCGGGGAAGCAGGGGTGCGGCAAATCGACCCTGGTTCGTCAGTTCGCCGCCCGGAACGGCAGACCCCTGGCCAATTTTCAGGTCGGGATTCTGTCCGAACCGGGGCAGTTGTTCGGCGAACATCGGCTCAAGGATGGACAGACGTACTATCAGGAGTTCCTGTTCCCCAAGGCGATCCAGACACCGGGGTGTGTCATTCATCTCGAGGAGATCAACCGGCCGGAGCATCCGAAGGCTCTGAACATGCTCTTCTCGGTCCTTGCAGAGGATCGCAGGGTCTGGACGGACGAACTCGGTCTGATCAAGGTGGCGGAGGAAGTCGTTTTCTTCGCGACCCTGAACGAAGGCGAAGAGTTCGTGGGCACCGAGATGCTGGACGCTGCGCTCCGGGACCGCTTCTACGTGACCCTGCTCGACTACCTGCCTCCGGAAATCGAGACGCGGGTGCTTCACCTGAAGACCGGGATCGAAGAGGCGGATGCACTGACCATCGTAAACGTGGCAAACAAACTCAGGAGCAATACCCAGGAGCCGATGGTGGTTTCAACGAGACACACGCTGATGATCGCGGAAATGATGGCCGTGGGGGCCTCTTTCGAGGGCGCTTTCATCAACAGCCTCCAAGTCAGTCGGGACGTTCTCGAGTCGGTGATGCTCTCGCTGCACGTGGAACTCCAGCTCACGGCAAAAGGGGATGGAAAGATGTACGAGATCTTCTAGCTTTCAGTAGGGGGGACCCGGTGGAGATCAATGAGAAGGTGAAGGGATACCTGCAGGCGGAAGGCCGTTCGAACGTACTCGCTACGGCGGACAAATCGGGCAACGTGAACCTGGCCGTTTTCGGTTCGCTGGCGTTGGCCGACGACGCGACGGTGATCGTGATGATGGGGGACAACCGCAGCTATGAGAATCTTCGGGAAAACTCCTCTGCCACCTGTCTGGTGACGCTTCACGGAAAGACGGGAATGCAGCAGGAGGGATGCCGCCTCTATCTCAGGGTTCGGTCCGTCGAGGACGAGGGGGCCGAGTTCGACCAGATCAAGGGAAGGGTGAAGGCGAAGGTTGGGGATGCAGCGGAGATGCTCAAGCACCTCGTACGGTTCGATATCGAAGAAGTCCGTCCCATTCTCGATATGGGGCAGGGCGTATAGGCCCGAGCTTTTCGAGGAAGGAGTCCTGGCGAATGTCGGTACACTGGAATGTTGGCACCATCGTACAGAAGCGGGCGGAACTGTCACCCGACAAGCCGGCCCTCATCTTTGAGGACCAACCGGTTACGTACAAGGATCTGAACGAGGGGGTGAACCGGGCGGCCCATTTCTTGAGCAAGCGGGGGATACGCAACGGCGACCGTGTGTCGGTGGTCCTGCTGAACTGCGTGGAGTTCCTCGAGGTGTATTTCGCCTGCGCCAAGCTGGGCGCGATTCTCGTGCCCTTGAATCACCGCCTCGTAGGTCCGGAACTCGAGTACCAGTTGAACGATTGCGGCGCCAGGATGGTGATTTTCCATGACGCCTTCACGGAGAAC
The DNA here is from genome assembly GCA_964479535.1 of uncultured Thermodesulfobacteriota bacterium. Taxonomy (GTDB): domain Bacteria; phylum Desulfobacterota; class DSWW01; order DSWW01; family DSWW01; genus S015-6. Next base: position 480,195 of record CAYZMM010000001.1, on the reverse strand, counting down.
ATCGGTCGGATACGAGGTCGTTTGAAGGTGGAGGAAGACAAGTTCATCTACATGAAGACCGGCGTCGACGGGGGGAATGGTTCCGGTCCGTCCGCTTGCCCCGAGTGGGCCGAGGATTATCACGACCTCTCGGTGGAGCAGCCGTTGAGTGAGCCGGTTCCGGAGAGTCCCGTTCCCTTCGATGCGCCCCTGGCGATCGTCTATACCTCCGGGACCACGGGGAATCCAAAGGGGGCCGTGCTCACCCACGAGCAGACCTTCTTCAAGAATTTCCAGATCGCCTTCTACACGGAGGCACGGCCGGACGATGTCTTTGTAGCGCAGATGCCCCTTTTTCACTCCGGCGGGCTCTTCATCGTGGCCACGCCGGCCCTGTGTGCGGGAATGACGATGGTGATGCGCCGCGGATTCAATCCGTCCGAGTTCGCAAAGGACATCGAACGGTACCGGGGTACGATCGTGCTGGGGCTGACCACCATGTGGCGGATGGTCCTGGAGACCGGCAAACTGGACGAGACGGACGTGAGCAGTGTGCGATGCGTTTTGGGGGGCGGTGAGAGAACGCCTCCAATTCTCTTCGAGGAACTGGCCAAGCGGGGCCTGCACATGCGGCAGGGATTCGGACAGACCGAGAATTCGGCGATGATGATGATGCCGAAGGAGGATGTTCAGCGAAAGATGGGCTCCATCGGAAAGCCCGGCTTCTTCACGGACATCTGGATCAAGGGCTCGAACGGGAAGCGGGCGGCTCCCGGAGAGATCGGGGAGATCGTTGCCCGAGGGCCCACCGTGATGGACGGCTACTGGAACCTGCCGGAGGAGACGGGCAAGACGCTCGTGGACGGGGTGCTCCACACCGGGGATCTCGGCTACATGGATGAGGAAGGCTACTTCTACATCGTCGACCGGGCCAAGGACATGTATCGGAGCGGCGGGGAGAATGTGTATCCGGCAGAGGTGGAGAAGATCCTGGCCGGTCATCCGAAGATCTCCAACGTGGCGATCATCGGGGTGCCGGACCCGAAGTGGGGGGAGGCCGGTATGGCCTTCATCGTGCCCGCCCAGGGGGAGTCGCTGGTTGAGGAGGAGGTCCTCGAATACCTGGAGGGGAAGGTGGCCAGATTCAAGCATCCGAAGTACATCAATTGGATGGATGCCCTGCCCCTGACGCCCACCATGAAGGTGAAGAAGGCTCTTTTGAAGGAGCAGTATGCAAAGGAGGGAGAGCCCAGGGGAAAGCAACCCGGCGGCGATCGTGTCCGGCCGGTCTGAAAGCCCTGGCTCGACGCAGGGCGAGGTCCTGGATATCCCTCGCCCGCATACCGCAGGAAACGTCACGCAATGGGGGGCGGCCACCGATTTCTTCCTTACGCCAACTCGTGGATTCGGGTCGAGGAATTCGGTCGCTGCCCCCCATTGCGTCTCCGATGGCAACCCCAGTACCTTGTCGAAGATTCCGTGCATGCACCGCTCACCGTAGAAGAGGTCGTACGACATGCTGGGGGCCGGAAAGGGAACCGGCCGGGCCCCCGGTTCTGGGTAGGGAAAGATCCCCGGTTTCGGGGATTCGTTTTGTGTGTCGGGTGCGGTAAGGTAAAAGAGTTTCTGTCTATGTTGGCCGTGAGTGGGAAGCGTGGAGAAGCCAACCGGAGAAGCACAAGGGGGGAGAGAGATGAGACGAAAGAACAGCGTGTTGATCTGCCTGGCCGGCCTCGTGCTGACCACCTGCGTTGCCTCCGTCGCTGTGGCGGAGGTCGCGCCCGGGGATTTGGTGGACAAGTCGAACTGGGAGAAGATGGAGGGCCTCGTGCCCGATCCCGTGCTCAACTGGGTGAAGAACGGGGACATTACGGTCAACGTGGGCGAGTTGACATACGATCCGAAGGAATACCTGAACCCGGAACACAAGAAGTCCCGCGAGGCGAACCGGGGAAAGTACGATCTCGACGCCGATGTCATGTTCGTGGACAAGGCAACGGGCAAGTTCCCCGAGTATGTGACGGGGGTGCCCTTTCCGGAGCCGCAATTGGACACGAAGGATCCGAACGTGGGCGCGAAGATCATGTACAACAAGTTCTACGCCAGCTATACGCAGGGGAACCTGCGTTTTCCCTTCGGCACCGTATGGGTAAGCCGCAACGGCGGGTTCGAGCGGGAAGTGAAATGTGAGTGGCAGCAGTATCCGCTGGACGGCTTCAGCGGCCACAAGGACGAGTCGAATCGTGAGGGGTACGAGCGATTCGCTCTCATCCGCGTGCTGTCCCCCTTCGACATCGCCGGTACGAACATCCTTCTCATGAGGTACCGGGGAAATAAGGCGGATACGACCCTCGCCTACGTGCCCGCCATTCGTAGGGTCCGACGCATGAGCCCTGCGAACCGGTCGGATTCGTTTATCGGCTCCGACGCGTGCGTGGACGACGCCTGGTGTTTCGACGGAAAGGTGAATGCCTTCGAATGGAAGATGCTCAGGAAGCAGGACGCGCTGCTGCCGTTCCTGTCGGATAGCCCGCAACCCCTGTCGAAGGGAAAGGAGAAGGAATACTGGACCGGTAAGTCGATGAAGCAGATCCGGTACGGTTATGAAGAAGAGGGATGGCAGGGCACACCGTGGCACCCGACCAATCTGATCTGGGTGAAGAGGCCTGCGTACGTTCTGGAAATGACCCCGAAAGACCCGTACTACAACTACGGAACCCAGTACATGTGGGTGGATGCGGAAGTGAATCTGATGACGGTCTGGAAAGTGATCTACGACCGCGCGAACAAGTACTGGAAGGTGATGTGGTATTCCTGGTCTGCATTCCAGGCGCCGAAGGGCGAGATGAGATTGATTTGTCCGACCTCCATGCTGGCCGTGGACGACCGGACGAACCACGGCACCATCATCCGGTTTCCGGAGCCGGACAACAACTGGGGTTTCTGGACCAAGCTGAACAAGAACGACTACTCGCTGGGTGGTTTCCAGAAGCTGTGCAAGTAGAAGAGGGGCGGCCCCTGGGCAAGCGCCTCCCGGGTCGAAAGAAAATCGTTGCGGCCGGGCTCCGGACCATGCTAGGCTCTAGAACAAATGCTGTTTTGTTTCCATCTTGATATTTCTGACAAGGGCTGTATGGTACAAGGTGTGAATCCGAAGGTCCACTGCAAAACGTGGCGCAAAGGGGGAGTGCGACATGGACACCAGTAGACGGTTTTGGATCGGGTTTGCCGTAGTTGCTCTGCTGATCGGGATGACCGAACGCGTGCAGGCCTTCTACGTCGATGGTGCGAACACGCTGTCGGTCAGTGCGAAGATGCAGACCCGGGTCACGTTCCGGCTCCAGGACGCGGAGGAAAACGCGACCAGCTACCCTCGGGACATCAAGGTGGGGGATCTCGTGCAGTGGCGAAACCTCGCTCTCCTCGAGATCGACCACAACCTGACGAACCTGACCGAGGAACTGGACATCCTGTGGCCCCTGAAGAGGCTCGAGATCGAGAGCAAGTACCACATCGTGGCGCGGTTCATGTACGAGGCGGTGTACAATGTGGGGCCTCAGGCGTTCCGGGACGTCCGTGCGAACGACAAGGAAAACATCGATGACTTCAAGCAGGCGTACGACCTCTGGGAGGCCTACATCGATTTCTCCCGGGGCCCTGCCTTCATGAGGATCGGCCGCCAGATCCTTGCCTGGGGAGAGACGGACATCTTCCGGCTCCTGGACGGGATCAACCCCCTGGACAACAGCTTCGGCGGCCCTTTCGAGGATCTGGACGACCGGCGGATTCCGCTCTGGATGCTGCGGGGAAGCTACAACGTAGGTACCATCGGCCCCTTCTCCTCATTCACGGTGGAGGGCTTCTGGGTGCCCGGGACCTGGGACGCCAAGATGTCCCCTTGGCCGCCCTTCGGCACCCCCTACATGGTGCCCGACCCGGAGGTGGAGGTCTATGACAGGCTCTTCATCCGGACGCCGCCCAAGGACATGAGCAGCAGCCGATGGGGCGGCCGGCTCCAGTGGCTCTTCGGGCCGAACATGAACTGCTCCATCGCCCACTACAAGTCCTATCTGGACCTGCCCACCACCTACTTCGTGCTCAAGGAGCCCGTCCCGGCGGGGCAGCCTCTGCTCGACTTCGCCAATCTGGTCATCTACGGAGACTTCCCCTCACGCCAGGTCACAGGGGGGAGCATGACCTTCTGGGAGTCCATGACCGACATCGTGTTTCGGGGCGAGATCGCCCAGTTCTGGGACGAGCCGCTGTTCGAAATCTCCCAGAACGGCCGTCCCCTGCTGGCCGACGTCATCCCTCTGGGCGGGGTGGCCCTCGACGGGCTGGCCGTATTCGCGGGAGAGGATCCCCGGTCCTTCGGTCTCAACGGGATCCCGATCAGCCCCCAGAGCGGGAACATCGCGAAGCGGGACATCCTCCGGTGGATGATCGGCTTCGACAAGCAGATCTGGATGCGGAAGCTGAACAAGACGAGCATGTTCTTCACCTCCTTCCAGTACTTCGGCCAGTGGATCCAGGACCACCGGAACGACACGGTCCTCCCCGTGGCCGACCCGAACCGGTTCGTGCCGAGCGACGGCAGGACGGACGGGCCCTATACCGTAAACGAAATCACCGGCGAGCCTGTGCCCGACTATACCGGGTTTCCGAGGGTGAAGAAGACCGAGCACATCCTGACGATGCTGGTCAACACCACCTATATGAAGGGGAATCTGGCACCCCAGCTGGCAGCGGCCTATGATATGCGGGGGGTCTGGCTGATCCTGCCCTCGATCAACTACATCTGGTCTCCCTTCCGCTTCGGCATCCAGTACGCCGGTATCGTGGGCAACTACACCGGCTTCGGCCTGTTCCGGGACCGGGATCAGATCGCCTTTACCTTCGCCTACCTTCTGAACTAGGTGGGATCGTCAGACCGGGGAAAGGCAACATCGGTAACCATCAATGAGCGGGGAGAGAAACATGAAATCCAGGAAGAATCTGATTGCGTGCTTCATCAGCCTCTGTATCATGATCGCGATTCCGGCCGTGGGTTCGGCCGACGTGGCGCCGGGTGACGTGATCGACAAGTCGAACTGGGAAAAGGTCGAGGGCCTGGTGCCCGCTTCCGTGCTCAACTGGGTGAAGACGGGCGACACGGTGATCCAGGTGGGCGAACTGGAGTACGATCCGTCCGAATACATGAATCCCGTGGCCAAGGCCTCCCTGGAGGCGAACAAGGGCAAATACGATCTCGATGCCGAGCTGCTGTTCGTGGACAAGGCCACGGGCAAGTTCCCCGAGTACATCAAGGGCATTCCCTTTCCGGATGTGGACGAGAACGACCCGAAGGCCGCTGCGAAGCTCGTCTACAACCGGTTCTACGACGGCTATTCGATGGGCTCCATCTTCCTTCCCTTCACCGCCGAGTGGATCGGTCGCAGTACGGGGTACGAGCGCAAGGTCATGTGCTCGTGGGAGCAGTATCCGCTGGATGGGTACCCCCCGCACGAGGAGAAGAAGAACAAGGAGGGCTATGAACGGTTCGCCATGATCCGCGTGCTGGCCCCCTTCGACATCAAGGGCACGAACATCCTGCTCATGCGGTACCGGGGAGAGCAGATGGACACGACCCTCGCCTACGTTCCGGCGATTCGGAGGGTCCGCCGGATGAGCCCTGCGAACCGCTCGGACGCGTTCATCGGCTCCGACTGCTGCGTGGACGACGCGTGGTGCTTCGACGGAAAGGTGAATGCCTTCGACTGGAAGCTGAACCGGAAACAGGAGGCCCTGTTCCCCTTCCTGGACACGAAGGTTCAGCTCCTGGAAAAGAACAAGTACGGGGGCTGGTCCACCTCCAAGTCGATCAAACAGATCAAGTACGGCCACAATACGGAGGGCTGGCAGGGCGCGCCCTGGCTGCCGACGAACCTGGTCTGGGCGAAGCGCGAGGCGTATGTGCTCGACATGACACCGAAGGACCCGTACTACAACTACGGGCCTCACCAGCTCTGGCTCGACACCGAGGTGAACGTGATGACCTTCTGGAAGATCATCCACGACCGGGCCGACGAGTACTGGAAGACGGTCTGGTACTCCTGGCAGGCCTACAAGAGCCCGGATGACTCGCATCGGCAGCTCGTGCCCGGCTCCATGGAGTGCGTGGACGACCGGACGAACCATGCCACCATCGTCGGTTTCGCGGAACCGGAAAGACAATGGAACTACGGATGGAAGCTGGACCGGAACGACTACACCCTGGGCGGCTTCCAGAAGGCGTGCAAGTAGCCAGCTATACTCTATTTTTATCATTATTATTGTATAGTTGAAGGAGAAAGGTAAAGTATTTTGTAGATTTGTGTGGTGTACACGGGCTACCCCCCGAAAGGGCCGGGTTTCCGCAGGACGGAGGCCCGGCCCTCGTCGTTGAGAAACGAAGCCAACCTGAAGCAAGCAGAAGTTGTGCCTGTCCGTTCCCCGCCGGCCAGGCCGCATACCGTGCGAAGCGCCGTCACGAAATCGCTGGAGGTGCGGGAGTCCCTGAAGATTTCGCGCGTTCCTGCGTGACACCTTCTTGCTGCCGCACTGGTTGGCACTTTCCACCCCTGGATGGCACAATCATGGTTGAGGGGTTTGCGGGAGCAAGGTGATGAGCAAGGTCCTGCTGACAGGTGGCACAGGGCTCGTGGGAAACTCGCTGGCAGCGGAACTCGTCCGCAGGGGCCGCCGGGTCAGGGCACTGGTACGCTCACGGGAGCGGGGCGAGTCGGTTTTGCCTGCGGAGTGTGAGATTGTCGAGGGGGATGTGACCGACATCGAATCACTCCGTCGGGCGATCCGGGAATGCTCGGTGGTCTATCATGCCGCTGCCCTGCCGGAGCAGTGGCTCGCCGATCGTTCCGCGTTCAGGCATGTGAACGTGGGCGGAACCCGCAACATGATCGAGGTCTCACTGGAGCACGGGATCGAACGATTCGTCTACACGAGCACCATCGACGTATTCGAAGTGGGCCCGGCAGGCAGGCTGGAGGAGAGCCGCATCGATCCGAACCGAAGGGGTACGCACTACCAGCGGTCGAAACAGGAGGCGGACAGGGCGGTCACCGATGCCATGGCGCGGGGTTTGGCGGCCGTGTTCCTGCACCCCTCGGGCGTGTACGGCCCGGCACCGGCCCGGTCCCCGTTGATCAACGATGCGATCATCAGGCTGGTCACAGGAAAGACGCCCATGCTTCCCCCCGGAGGGATGCCCGTGGTTCTCTGCAACGACGTGGCCGTTGGACATCTTCTTGCAGAGGAAACGGCCCCCGTGGGCAGCCGGTATATCCTGAGCGAGTCGTTTGTCACCCTGTCGGAGTTTGCAGGGGCCGTGTGTGAAGAATCCGGTTGCGGGAAGGTCCCGCCCGTTCTGCCCGCGGGGATCGCCAGGGTGGCGGCGGCGGCAGGGGAGGCCGTGGCGAGGGTTACCGGTAAGCCCCCCTTGCTGCCGAGAGGCCAACTCCACTTTCTCTTGAGCGGCGTCCGGCCCGTGGCGGCAAAGGCGCGTGACGAGCTCGGATGGGAGCCCACGCCGCTGCGCGAAGGATTAAGGAAGACCCTCGCATATCTCTGGGAGAAGGGGCTGCTATGATGCGTGGCGAGACCGGAGGCAAACGGGGTCGGCCGAACCGGAGAATGCGTCACGGTTTGTTCGGTGGCCGGGAATGGATTGCCTTGGTGGTTCTGTTTTCCGGGCTCACCTTTACAGGTGCTCTTTCCGCCGAAGAGGAGGCGTTTTCCATCGTGGTCCTTCCGGACACGCAGATCTATGCCTGGAAATATCCCGACCTGTTCCGTGCCCAGACGGAATGGATCGCCGAGAACGGGGTGGAGCTCAACATCCGGTATGTGCTCCACGTGGGAGACGTGGTGGAGCACAACAACGATGAGGAATGGAAGATCGCACGCGCCGCCTTCTCTCTCCTGAACGGCAAGGTGCCTTATGCGATCGCCATCGGGAACCACGACATGGGCCCGAAGGGGTCGGCACGCAATCGCGAAACCCTCTTCGGCAGGTATTTCCCGGTGGAGGATTTCAGGGAGTGGTCGACCTTTGGAGGGGTTTACGACAGGGAGCCGGCAAAGGCGGACAACAGCTTCCACATCTTCCGGGCCGGCGGGCGGGAATGGCTCGTCCTGGCCCTGGAGTTCGGGCCCAGGGACGACGTGGTGCGGTGGGCGAACGAGGTGCTCGCCGAACACCCGAACCATCCGGCCATCCTGATCACCCACGCATACCTGCACAACGACGGCAATCGTTACGATCGGGCCATCCCGAAGCAGCACTATCCTCCACAGAATTATCCGGTCGCCGATGAGAAGGCAGGGCTGAACACCGGTGAAGACCTGTGGCGCAAGCTCGTTGCCGGGAACCGGAACGTGGTGATGGTGATCAGCGGCCACATCTGCGTCTCCGCGCGCCTCGTCAGCCAAGGGGAAGCCGGGAACCGGGTGCACCAGATGTTGGTGGATTACCAGAACCAGAAACGGGGCGGAAACGGCTGGCTGCGACTTCTCCGGTTCTCGCCCGACGGGGGTACGGTGCGGGTGCGCGACTACTCGCCCGTGCTCGACGAATGGAGCGACCATCCGGATCGGCGGTTCGTCCTCGACCTCGACCTTCCTTGACCCGTCACTTCCCCTCGGCGAACACCATCTCCTTGCCCATCAAGGGGCTCTCCGAGAGCAGGATGAGCCTGCCGGGATCCTCTGTGCCGTAGACGCTCACGTGGATGAGGGTGATCCTTTCGATTTCTTCGAAGGCATCGGTCGGTTCCTGCTTGCCGCGAGACCCGATGTGACCGAAGAAGCGATAGATCCCGGAAGATCGGCGTATGTGACGGTCCCGATCGGTGAGAAACTCCCTGCGAAGGGTTTCTGTGATCGTCATGCAGATACGCTTCGCGTGTTTTTTCACCGAGGCGGGGGGCTCCTTCCCCTGCATCGGCTCCCGCGTGACGACCAGGGAGATGACGATCCTGTTCCGACCCGAGTCGTAGCTCACCGTACCGTAGATGTCCTGCACCGAGTTCGTCTTCAGGTAATGGGTGGCATATCCGTCCAGGTAATCGTAGAGCCGGAGGATGCCCCAGTCGAAGAGGGTGACCGGTTCCTGCATCAAATAGCGGACCGCCGGCGTGGGTTCGGCACGGCACACGGAAACGAGGCCGAGAAGGAGTGCGAAGAGCAGGGGCATCCTCATGTCTATAATATAATGTGTTCTCACCACGGACGCAAACCGCCTGCACCGGTCCTTCCCGGCTCCGGAAGAAGCCGACAGGGCAAGCGGGCGAACCCCCAGAGTCTCAAGGCCCTTCGAATGACTCTCTGAACCGGACGATACAAGTTTAGGACTTTTCTTATAAAAAGACGCAATTCACCTCAATATTCGAATAGACGTATAGAAATTGGTACATAAATATTACATACAATATGATTTCTGTTGACACTATTCAATGGTCATGATAATGCTGTAGTCAAATTCAGAGCGTGTTTCGCTCGCTCGCGCCACCGGGAGTGCCTTGCCGGAAGAGGGGTATGGATGATGGCCACGCAGAGAGGCAGGAAGCGGAGTCCCAGAAAGGAACGAAAGAGCGCCCTCCAGAAGGAGATCAACATCCTCGAGGCTGCCCTGCAGGTGTTCGGGGAAAGGGGGTTCGAGGCCACTACCATTTCCGCGATCGCGAAGGAAGCGGACATCTCCGACGCCACGTTCTACGAGTATTTCGACTCGAAGGAGGAGGTCCTCTTTTCGATTCCGGAGATCTACACCCGTCGAGAGCTCGAGCGGATGCAGGAAATCGCTCGCTACATCCACAGCCCGACCGAGAAGCTCCGCGTCATCATCCAGGGCTATCTCGAGTTCTACGAGCAGAACCGGATGTATACATCGGTCGCCTTGTTGACGCTGAAGGGAAACAGGAACTTCCTCAAGGCCCCCGCATACGCCGTGGTTCGGGAGGCGTCGCGTTCCATCGTGGAGGCCTTCGAGGAAGGAGTGGCTGCAGGGGTGTTTCGGGACGACATCGACGGGTATCTCGTTCGGAACATGGTGCTCGGGTTCATTGAACACCTGACCATTCAGTGGCTGCTGGTGGGACGCCTGGAGTCGATCTCCGGTTACCGGGACACTATTTTCGAAATGGTCCTGAAGGCGATCGGGAAGGGCAGCGACGAGGACTGGCTCGAGGTGAAGGTGAAGGGAATTCCAGCCGGGGGATGAGAAGATGAGAGAGAACGCTGAAACCACGAGAGACCTTCTGAACGCCAACGCCCGATCCTGTGCGGACATTCCCTTTCTGATCTACTACGACGAGACCGTTACCTACAAGGACCTGGACGAGAGAACCGACGCGTTTGCGAACTACCTCGTTGAGCACGAGATCCGCAGGGGAGACGGCGTTGCCTTCATGATGGTGAACTCGCCCGAGTTCTTCTACACCCACCTGGGCTCGCAGAAGATCGGTGCCATGGCCGTGCCGATCAGCTGCTGGTGGCAGGGCGAGGAAGTCGCCTTTCTCGTGAACGACTGCCTGCCCAGGGTCCTGGTCATGGACGCGGCGTACGCAGCGATCGTGTCCGAGATCAAGGACAGGATCCCGTCGGTTGAGTGGATCCTGATCAACACGCCGGAGGAGATGGACCTCGATTTCCCCCATGAGCGGCTGTCCGAGGCCATCGAGAGGTTCGCCGGAAAGCCGGCGGCCGCCGAGAGGCCGGACCCCGGGGACGTGGCAGAGGTGATGTACACCTCCGGAACGACGGGGCGACCCAAGGGCGTCATGCTCACCCACGGAAACATTATGGCCGCCTGCTATGGGAAGACCGAGGTCATCCCGGTGCAGGCCGGAGAACGTGCCCTGTGCGTTCTTCCGCTCTTCCACTCTGGCGGCCTGAACGATCTCGCCTTTCCCTGTATCTACCGCGGCGTCACGATCGTTCTCCGACAGCGATTCTCCGCGTCGGAGTTCTGGGAATGTGTGGAACGTTACCGGGTGAATGCCTTCTACATCGTTCCTACCATGTGGAACATACTCCTGCGGGCCCCGGAGGCGGCAACGGTGAATACGGACTCCTTCAAGTTCGGGATTTCCGGGTCCGCCCCGATTCCTCCGGAGCAGTTGAAGGAGTGCGAGACACGATTCGGGGTCCCGATCCTGGAGGCGTACGGCGCGACGGAGAACACGGGCGGCATCACGACCAACCGCCTGGACGACAGCAAGTGGGGCTCCATCGGGAAGCCCTTCAAGGGCTTCGAGGTGAAGATATTCGACGCCGAGGGCAATGCGCTGCCCCCCGGCGAGCGCGGGGAAATCGTGGTCCGGGGGAAGGCGGTCATGAAGGGCTATTTCAACAGCCCCGAAGCCACCGCGGAGGCCATAAGGAACGGGTGGCTGCACACGGGCGATATCGGCTACATGGACGAAGACGGGTTCTTCTTCATCGTGGACCGGAAGAAGGAGATGATCATCCGGGGGGGCGTGAACGTGTACCCGAAGGAGATCGAGCACGTCATCGCCACCCATCCGAAGGTGAACACCGTTGCCGTGCTGCCCGAACCGCATGACAAGTACGGCCAGGTCGCCAAGGCGTGCATCGTCCTGAAGAGAGGGGAAGAAGCCACCGAGGCGGAAATCCGGGAATTCCTCGAACAGAAGATGGCCCCGTACAAGATCCCGGAGCACATCCTCTTCCGGGAGAACCTTCCGATCAATGCGGTGGGCAAGGTCGCGAAGAGGACCCTGATCCAGCAGCTCGAGGAGGAGAAGACGGCGGAGCCGGTGCCGGTGGCGCACTTCTTCGAAGGAATGCCGGCGAGGCTGATTCCGGAGAAGGCGAAGGGTGTGGTGGCCACGGTGAGCTACAACATCACGGGCAAGGGCGGCGGAAAGTGGACGATCCGGATCCAGGACGGGATGATGACCCTGGAGGAGGGGATTCTGAAGAATCCGAGGGTGTACATCGTGGCAAGGGACGGCGACTACCATGATGTGGTCACAGGCAAACTGGACGGCGTCACGGCGGTGATCACCGGCAAGATGCAGGTGGAGGGGGATGTGGGATTCATGGCCGAGCTTCGCGAAATGATGCGACCGCTGTAAATGTAAATGAAAGGTGAAAGGTTGAAAGGCAAAGGGCGGAGTGAAGGGATCAGGGGCCGAGAGAAAGGGGGGTCTGATGGCGCTTCGCACGGCAGAGCAGTACAGGCAGGGACTCAGGGATGGGCGTAGGGTGTACATGTTGGGCAAGGAGGTGCCGGACGTCACCGAAGATCCATACATCAAGGTCGGCGTGGAAACCGCCGCTTTCGATTTTCTGATGGGCCATGACCCGGACCTCCGGGAAACGGCGGTGATGAGGGACCCCGAGACGGGCGAAGAGATCAGCACCTACTTCGAGATCCCGGATACGCCGGATTGCGTGGGTCGGCGGCACGAGCTGGTGAAGGGTTCGAGCAACCACGCGGACGGTGCTCTGCCCTTTGTGAAGGATGTGGGTACGGACATCATGAACGGGCTGACCGCCGTGGCCCGGATCATGGGGAACAGCACCTACGAGGAACGGATTCACGCCTATCGCCGGCACTGTGCCCGAAAGGACCTCTCCATGTGCGGAGCGGTCACAGACGTGAAAGGGGATCGGAGCAAGAGCCCTTCCGAGCAGGAGAGCCCGGATTACTATCTTCGGGTCGTGGACCGGACCGATGACCAAATCGTGGTGTCCGGCGCCAAGGCGCACATCACCGCCTCGGCGTATACGGATGAGATCCTGGTCATTCCCACGCGAAATCTGTCCGAAGGGGAAGCGGACTATGCGGTCGCCTTCGCGGTCCCGATGAACACGCCCGGCATCACCCAGATCTGTCGACCCAGCTTTCGCTACGAGGACAGGAACCACTTCCCCACGCCGAACCCGAAGCGGGGCCACGTGGAGGCCCTCGTCATCTTCGACCGGGTTCGGGTTCCCATGGAGCGGGTCTTCCTGCTGGGCGAGTGGCCGTTCGCCCAGTACCTGGCCTATGCCTTCGCGGCCTTTCACAGGTTCACGGCCGTGACGTACAAGATCCCGATCCTGGAGTACATGACCGGCCTCGGGATGCTCGCGGCCGAGGCGAACGGAATCGAGAGGTCCTCGAACATCCGTGAGACCTTCATCCGCATGATCCAGTACACGGAAACGACGAAGGCCCTTGCCAAGGCGGCCATCATGGACCCGGAGGATTTCGGGGGATCCGGGCTCTACGTGGCGAACCGCTTGACCGCCAACATGGCGAAATTGTACTTTGCATCGAATTTCCATGAATTCATCCGGGACATACAGGATATCTGCGGCGGGATCCTGGTCACCCAGCCCACCTATCAGGACTGGCAGCGGGAGGAACTGAGGCCCTATCTGGAGAAGTACATGGGGGGTGCCGGTGCGTACGACGCGGAGGCGCGCCTGAAGCTGATGAGCATGCTCCACCACACGGTGGCCAGCGACTTCGGCGGCTGGCACGAGGTGTGTACGGTCCATGCGGAGGGATCCTTCGCCGCACAGAAGATGATGCTGGCCATCGAGGCGCCGGCGGAGAACTACAAGAAACGGGCCAGAGAGATCGTGGGACTCGAACCGTGAGCGAGAAAGGAGATGACCCGAATGTTCAAGACGGAAATCTGTGAAGTCCTCGGAATCGAATACCCGATCCTTCTGGGCGGAATGATATGGGTGGGCAGAGCTGAACTCGTTGCGGTCGTCTCCGAGGCGGGGGGACTCGGACTCCTGGGGGCGGGCGGAATGACGATCCCCGAAATCGAGGGGGATCTGGCGGAGGTGAGGGAGAAGACCCGGAAGCCGTTCGGCGTGAACATACCCCTGGTGAGACCGGATGCAGAGGACCTGATCCAGGCCTCGATCCAGGCGGGCGCGAGCGTGATCTCCACGTCGGCGGGAAGCCCCAAGAGATACACACGGAAGATCAAGGACCAGGGGGTCAAATCGATTCATGTGGCGTTCAACGTGTCCGGTGCGCGGAAGAGCGCGGAAGCGGGGGTGGACGTGGTGGTGGTCGAGGGGTACGAGGCGGGCGGACACAACGGCGTGGACGAGATGACGACCATGGCCATGGTCCCGCAGGCCGTCCGGGCGGTCGACATACCGGTCGTCGCTGCAGGCGGGATCTGCGACGGGAAGGGATTGGTCGCCGCATTGGCACTGGGCGCAAAAGGCGTTCAGATGGGGACGCGGTTCATCGCGACCCACGAGTCTGCGCCCCATGCGAATGTGAAGCAGACGATCCTGAACGTTAAGGACAACGGGACCTGCATCACCGGGCGAACCCTTGCAGGCCCTACGCGTGCGGTGAAGAACAGGCTGAGCGAAAAGATCCTGGAAGCGGAGAAACAGGGCACGTCCCCCGAGGGTCTGATGGAAATGATCGGCGAAGGCCGGTCCATCAAGGCCTGTGTCGAGGGAGACTGTGAAGAGGGTACGGTCTACTGCGGCCAGATCGGCGGGTGCGTCGACACGATCACGAGCGCGAGGGAAGTGATCGAGGAGACGATCGCCGAGGCGAGCCGGATCGTGGAGTCCCTCCGGTCGCTCGCGCGGGCCTGAAGCCGCAGAAGGAGGAACCCACCATGCATCCTTTGATCGACTCGAATGCAGTGGAACACATCCGGGCCACCGGGAACGCCTTCGAGACTCTGCCCGACCGGAAGAGCATCCTGGAGGAGAAAGGGCTTCCCTACGACCGGCCGGCGGAGAACGTGATCATCTCCGGGTGCCAGATCCTATCCTTCCTTCCCCATGTGCTCTCCTCCCTGGCGGCGATCTACGACCGTCGCGGGTTCTCGTATACCTTCCTGTCCAAGGAGTACTGTTGCGGGAACAACCTGTATCGTCCGGCCATCAAGGCCCGCGATGAAGAGGCGATGGAGGAATGCAGGGCCCTGTCCAGAGAGTTCGTGACGCAGAACCTGGAAGCGGCCGGGGCGCTCGGGGCGAAGCGCCTGGTCATCTTCTGCTCGCCCTGTTACCCGATCTTCAAGCACGCTCTGCCGGAAGAGGAGATCGTGTTCTACCCGGCCAGCCTGGACGAAGTGATGGAAACGATCCCTTTCCCGGAGAAGATCGACTACTACGCAGGCTGCTACAAGCTGCACCGCAAGTTCTCGCCCGTTCCCATGGATCTGAAGTCCACCTCCAGGGTCTTTGCGAAGCTGGATGGGCTGGATATCAACCGGATCAGTGCTCCCGCGTGCTGCTTCAAACCGGACGGGGCAGCGCACATGATCGAGCAGATCGAGAACAAGCTCATGGTCCACATCTGTACGGGATGCTACGGCCAGGCCCTGGCGAACCTTCCGCAGGACAGTGGGACCGAAGTGCTGATGCTCCCGGAGCTCGTGGAAAGAGCGATGAGCCGCATCGGATAACCCTCCGGAGGGGAGCCCTACCCGAAAGCCGTGAAATCTGCTATCATGGATCCCTTCCGGCAGGTCACAACACCTTTTCCCCCAACCCCGTAGAAAAGAGAGGAACTGAACCCGGAGGGTCCGGGTGCTGCCTCGGACGAAGCGATGCAGCCGAGGGGACCTGTTCGGTTCTCATCACCCGAAGAGGCGAACCAAGAGAGGAGGTAAGAAAACGTGGAAGTTCAGGATGTCGTCATCGTAAGCTTGTGCAGGACGGCCATCGGGAAATTCCTGGGAGGCCTGAAGGATGTTCCGGCAAGGGACCTGGCCATTGCGGCCGGCCGGGTGGCCATCGAAAGGGCAGGCATTCCCGCGGAGAACATCGATGAAATCAGTATGGGCCAGTGCCTTCCGGGCATGCAGGGATCGCTGCCCGCCCGACAGGTGAGCATGCGGCTCGGGCTGCCTCACCGGAGCGGGGCCGTGACGGTGAACCAGAATTGCGCGTCCGGTATGCGCGCCCTCGAGGTGGCGTGCCACAACCTCATGCTGGGCAAGACCGAGATCGCGCTGGTCATCGGGGTGGAGAACATGTCGGGCGCGCCGTATCTCCTGCCCAAGGGCAGGCAAGGGCACCGCATGGGACCGGGGAAGGTCGAGGACTCCATGCTCCACGACGGCCTGGTGGACGAACTCGTTCCCGGACACATGGGCGTAACGGCGGAAAACGTGGCGGAAAGGTACGGGCTCACCCGGGAGGAGTGCGACGAGCTGGCCCTCGTGAGCCACACCCGAGCCACGAAGGCGATCGAGGAGGGCAGGTTCAAGCGTGAGATCGTTCCGGTGGAGGTGAAGGGCAGGAAGGGGACCACGATCTTCGATACGGACGAGCACCCGATCCGGGACGCGAATCTGGAGGCGATGAGCAAGCTTCGACCCGTCTTCAAGAAGGACGGAATCGTCACGGCGGCCAATGCCTCGGGGATCAACGACGGTGCTGCAGCCGCCATCGTGATGACCGCCGGGAAGGCAAAGGAGCTGGGCATCCCCCCGCTTCTGAAGCTGGTCAGCATCTGCAGCGAAGGGATGGATCCGGTGGTCATGGGGCTCGGCCCGGCGGTGGCGATCCCGAAGGCCTTGAAGCAGGCGGGGGTTGCCTTCGAGGACGTGGACTACTGGGAGATCAACGAAGCTTTTGCGGCCCAGTGGCTGGGCGTCGGTCGGATGCTGAAGGAGGACTTCGGCGTGGAGCTCGATCTGGAGAAGGTGAACCACAACGGGTCCGGGATCGCGTTGGGCCATCCGGTGGGGTGCACGGGGCTCCGGCTGGTCGTCACGCTGTACCATGAAATGGAGCGACTCGGGCTGACCCTGGGGGGCGCGTCCATGTGCGTGGGCGGCGGGCCTGCCATGGCCTCCCTGTGGACACGGGAGGTATAGGGCTATGGCTGTCTACGCCTTTGAAGATACGGCACCTGTGGTGGATCCGGAAGCCTTCGTGCATCCGGATGCGGTCCTGATCGGGGACGTTCGCATCGGCAGGCAGTGTTTCATCGGAGCGGGGGCGGTCCTGCGGGGTGATTTCGGGGGAATCTCGGTGGGGGACGGCTCGAACGTGCAGGAGAACTGCGTGATTCACGTGTCGCCTGGGCAGGAGGTACGGATCGAGGAAGATGTGATCGTGGCCCACGGCGCCATTCTGCACGACGCAACGGTCAGGAAGGGCTCGGTGGTCGGGATGGGCGCCGTGATCCTCCAGGGGGCGGTGGTGGAAGAGGGGGTCCTGGTGGCCGCTCTCACCCTCGTACCGACGAACTTCGTGGTCCCCGCAAGGAAGATCGTTGCGGGCAACCCGGCCAAGGTCAAGGGAGACGTTCCCGAGACGCACGAGGCGTTCTTTCGAGCCGGGCTCGGCATCTACCAGGAACTGCCGGAACGGTACCGGAAGGGAATGCGCCGAATCGACGACTGAGTCCAGGGAAGCGGATTGCATCATTGAATTGGGGAGAGCCACCCATTTCCTGGAAAACCAACGGCGGGTCAAGGAGCTGGAAAATGGGTGGCTGTCCCCAATTTCTGCCGATTTCTGGGATGAGCCGTTCGCCCTCGCGAGGAGAATGAGACATGGAAGGATGGAGCGAAGAGGAAATCCGGAACACGGAGCTGATGGCCCCCTGCGGGCTCCATTGCGCCTTTTGCGGCATCTACATCGCCACCCGTGACGGTAACGAGAAGTTCCGCAACATCATGGCGAATCTATACGGCACGAAGCCCGAGGAGACCGAATGCCTTGGATGCATGCAGGAGGACTCGCACAAGGCGCTCTACGGGTGGTGCCAGGTCTGCCCGATCCGGGACTGCGTGAAATCCAAGGGCTTCTACTCTTGCCATCCGTGCGATGAATGGCCCTGCAACCGGATCGAAGCGTTCGCCTATGCCACCGGCAGGCGGGTGATGGACCGTACCATCCCGGTCTGGAGACAGAAGGTCGCCGAGCACGGTGACGAGGAGGGCAGCGTGGAGTGGGTGCGTGCCGAGTGCGCCCGCTATCACTGCCCCTCCTGCGGCGCCCCTCTGTTCCGGGGCGCCCAGAGGTGCAGGTCCTGCAAGAAATCAGTGGCCGATGACCTCGACGGCTCCCTCTGAGCCGAACACCCGAGACGATCTTCTGCCGAAATAACAGCAAGCGATCTTGACCTCCAGCAGAGGATGGGTTTCCAAAACTGTGCTATATTTACCCCGCCGATCTTCTTGTGCTGGGTGTCATTGGGACATGGGTCGGATTCCCGTTCCGGAAAGGGGAAGTCTCAGTGGAGGACGTTCATTTGAAAAAGAACACAACCTGGCCTGCACAATATTGGCTGGCCTTGCTCGTGGTTCTCATAAGTCTCTGGGTGTTTGTAGAGTTATCAGATGAGGTGTTGGAAGGCAAAACATATGCCTTTGACCGGTCAATTCTTCTGAAGCTGCGTACTCCATCCGATCCATCGGATCCACTCGGGCCTGGATGGGTCGAAGAGCTCTTCCGTGACTTTACCGCCCTCGGTGGACCGGGAGTGCTTACACTCGTGACCCTTGCGGCAGCAGGGTTTTTGGCGATGGAACGTAGAGTAGGTTCTGTGATCCTGTTGCTGGTAGCGGTTGGTGGTGGGGTGCTTCTGGTCTCCTTGCTCAAGTTGGGGTTCGATCGGCCTCGACCGGATCTGGTGGCTCACGGCGTCTATACACACATGTCCAGCTTTCCCAGCGGCCATTCGAAGCTGTCTGCTGTGACCTACTTGACTCTCGGGGGTCTTCTTTCACGAATGCAGGCACGGCCATGGCTGAAAACATATCTGTTCTTGCTCGCGATGTTGTTGACCTTTCTTGTGGGGATCAGTCGTGTGTATCTGGGGGTACACTGGCCGACGGACGTTCTGGCAGGCTGGACAGTCGGGGGCGCCTGGGCCCTGCTTTGCTGGCTGTTCGCAGGATGGCTGCAACTTAGTACTGAACCCCGACCACGCATTTCTTGAGAAGAATTCGTATCAGGAGAAAATCGAAACAAGTCTTCTCTTACGGAAGCGTCTCCAGGAGGCGAAGACCCTTGTCGCCATGGGAACGGCCGTGTCGGCTGCTGCCCACGACATGTGCTCTCCCCTGACCGAAATCGGCGCGTTCGTGAACCGTTTGCTCAATGTCTTGACTGTAAGAGCAGCTTCAGAAAGTGAATTGAGTTGGCTTCCAAAGACAGAGACCGCCCTGGCGACCCCGTCGTCACGAGCTGTTCTGCTGCCGGACTTGGGCGACCGGGAATCCTCAGTTCAGCTGTGCATGCCTCTCCTTCAGTATGGCCCTTGCATCTTCCATGATGCGGTCCAGCAGTTCCTTGCAGGTGGGAATGTCGCGGATGAGGCCCATACACTGTCCTGCAGAGAGCACCCCCTTGTCCATGTCGCCTTCCTCGAGCATCTGCTGGCCGACCAGACCGGAGACATACGGCACGATGTCTTCGATCTTCGTATCCCCTCTGCTCTCGATCTCGAGAACCTTGTCGACCGCCTCGTTGTGCAGCACCCGTTCCGTGTTGCGCAGGGTGCGCATGATCAGGCGTGTGCTGCGCTCGTCGTGGTTGACCAGCGCCCGCTTCACGTTGTCGTGAACAGGGGCCTCCTGCGTCGCAACGAAGCGTGTCCCCATGTTCATCGCGTCCGCACCCAGGGCAAGTGCGGCCACCAGGCCCCGTCCGTCGCCAAAGCCACCGGAGGCAACGATCGGGATGCTGACGGCGTCTCTCGTAAGGGGAACGAGGATCAGGGAGGTCACGTCGTCCTCTCCGGGGTGCCCGGCCGCCTCGAAGCCGTCGATACTGACCGCGTCGCACCCGACCTTTTCCGCCTTGACCGAGTGCCGGACCGAGGTGCATTTGTGGATCACCTTGATGCCGGCCGATTTGATCTGCTCCATGTAGGGCTCCGGGTTCCTGCCGGCCGTCTCGATGAACCGGATCCCTTCCTCGATGCACACGTTGATATAGGCGGGGTAATCGGGCGGCCGGAGCGTGGGCAGGAAGGTGAGGTTCACGCCGAAGGGCCTGTCCGTCATCTCCCGGCACTTGCGGATTTCGGCACGAAGGGTTTCCGCGTCGGGATGGGTGAGGGCCGTCATGAAGCCGATGCCGCCCGCGTTCGAAACGGCTGAGACGAGTTCCGCACGGGCGACCCACATGAGACCCCCCTGTACGATGGGACGCTCGATTCCGAACATTTCGGTGATACGTGTCTTCATCTTTTCCTTTCCCCCTCTCTGGGTTTTCTGGCAACGGGTCAGTAGACCTTGGAGAAGTCCCGGCCCCGCTCTGTCATCATGCGCCGGCCTGCGTCGCCCATGCTGTGCGGGTAATCCTGCTCTTCCTCCCTGCGCTCGAGGCGCAGGCTCTGGGTGGGGCACTTGTGTGCGCACACGCCGCAGCCGATACACCGGTCCAGGTCGTAGAGCACTTCCTTGAGGTCCTTCGGTTCCAGCTTCGTGCCTTGCGCCGGTTTCGGGGCGTCCGGTCTGTCTCGCAACTCCAGGGCGTTCATGGGGCAGAGCTTCACGCACTTGCCGCATGCTACACAGGTGTCCCGATTCTGTTCAACCTTGTAGTTCGAAGGCTGGTGCCCCTTCGGCAGGGGGCCTGGCATGTGGATCGGTTCGAGAAAGAGACAGCAGCAGGAGCAGCAGTTGCAGATCGTGTCCGGGTTGGTCAGGGAGTTGGAAAGACCGTGCACGAGGCCGGCGTCGGCCGCCTTTGCCAAAATCTCCAGCGTTTCCTCCCTGGAAATCTCCTCGCCCATGGCATGTTTCACGATGTAGCGGCCGAGCTTGCCGAAGTGGAGGCAGTTCCTGATTTCGTGCTCGCAGTCCGGCACGTCCGGATCGAGCCGGTGCCGGTGCCGGCACGGGCAGGTGGATACGCTGTGGTAGTCCTGCTGCTCCACGAACCGAAGCACATCTTCGTAGGGAGTGACCACCCGGGGATCCTTGACCGTACGGGCGATCGGGATTGCACGAAGCCCCTTTGTGGGGTACCCCATGAAGTCGGCGCCGAAATCGTTGATGTAGTATCGGTTGACCATGGGAAGAAGCTTTCGGTTCTCCTCGTTGTTCTCCCCCTTCCATCCGGGCATGCGCATCAGGAAGAAGAGATGGTCCGGAAAGGAGTAGCGGACCGCGTTCCTGCCTTCGACCTCGTAGATCAGGCCCTTCTTGATCATGGGATCCATCTTGTCCAGAAGCTTGTTCGGGACGATCCCGTAGACCTCCGAGAGCTGGTCGAGGGTGTGGGGCATGTGGGGGAACCGGGAGAGAAAGGCCGCCTCCCCGGGCGTGAAGCGCAGCCTGAGGATGTTCATGAATTCCTCCGGGTTCGGCAACCCAAAGAGCCAGTTCTTCATATGATCCATCAGATCCGCGTAGGCGTGGGTTTCGGACATGGCGACCTCCTGTGCAGCCGGGAAAGGGTGCGGTTCAGTTCTTCGGAGGCTTCTTGCCGCTGTTGCTCGGGCAGACCCGCAGGCACTCGTTGCAGGTGAGCCAGTAGTTGTACCCTGCCGTGTTGATGACCCGCTCGATGTTCTTGAGCCCGGCCTCCGTCTTGAGAGCAAGGGGGTAGATGGCGTGTTTCACGAGATGTCCCAGACAATCCATCTTCTTGAAGGAGCCCTCTTCTTGCAGCGCGCCGGACGGGCAGACCTCGAAGCACGCGTTGCACCCCTCGGGGCACGGGTCGTCCTCGATCAGCGGATCCCCCGGGAGCTCGGCGCTGGTCACCACGGCTCCGGGCCGGAGCAGGGTTCCGAAGGTCGGGTGGTGCACCAGGCCGTTCCTGCCGAAGGTGCCCAGGCCGGCCTTGACGCTCGCATGCTTCAGGGACAGGACGCCCCAGGGCTCCATGCCGTGGTAGACGAGGGGAGCGAAGCTGGGGACGGGCACGGCCAGATGGCTGCCCTGGGTCTCGATGAAGTTGGCGAGCATGAGCCCCAGTTCGTTCAGCCGTTCATAGACCGAGTGATAGGTCCTGTGCAGCATGTAGAGGCTGTAATCCGGCGAGAGGAGCATGCCTCTCGGCACCGTGTTCCCGAAGACGATGACCGTTCTCGCGTCCTTGCAGATGCGGGACGGGTGATGCGCCTCCGGGGCGTCGTCGAACCTGTGGACCGGCGCGAATCCGATGGCGTCCACGTTTCCGTCGATCCTTTCGAGGATGGCCGCTTTCAGATCCATTCTTCTCCCCCTGATGGTTGACGATCATGTCCTTTGTATACAAAGTGATGGGCCCGGAGAAATCAGGCCCGCACATCTCGCAGCAGGCGCCTCAGCAGAACCTTTTCCTCGATGGACAGGGAACGGAGAATCTCGTCATTCGCCTGGTCCCGCTCTTGCCCGAGCCTCGCCTCCGCTCCCCGGGTCTTCTTTGTCAGATGGACGCGAACCAGGCGCTTGTCGCTGGGATCGGTCCGCTTCTGGATCCAGCCCTTTTCGGCAAGACGGTCCAGCACTCCGGACAGGGTGGCATTGTCGAGAACGAGCCGTTTGCCGATTTCGCCGGCAGAGATACCGTCTTCCTCAACCAGGGCCTCCAGGGTCAGAAACTGGATCGGGGTCAGGCCGTAGGCGTGCAGTCTCTTCTTCAGGTTGCCGTGCGCCTTCTGATAGGCTTTCGCAAGAAGGAAGACGATGCAGTCCTGGTAGGTTTCCACGGAAAATTCCTTTCGTACACGAAACAATAACGTATCCGGCAGGGCCGTGTCAACCCGAAAACCATCGCTCCCGGAGTCGAGCTTGACAAGATCACCTGCATGACGTGCAATCGTCGCTCTGACCGGTGCAAACCTCCAGAGGGGCGACGGGTGGCCCGTATGGGCGAAAAGAGCTTCGACGTAGGGAAGGGCAGGATCCTCGTCCGATCACAGAACTGGATCGGAGACGCGGTCATTGCCACGGCCTCGCTCCGTTCCCTCCGCCGGTCCTTTCCCGAAGCCTGCATCTCGGTCCTTGCGAAGCCATGGGTCCTACCGGTCCTGGGACACAATCCCCACATCGACGAGATCATCGAATACGACGCCGAAGGCATTCACAAGGGGTTGCGGGGCATGGTGCGGCTGGTTCGCTACCTGCGTTCCCGTCGCTTCCACGGAGCCGTCCTGCTCCAGCGGGCCTTCGAGGCGGCGCTGATCACCTCCCTCGCCGGAATTCCCGCACGAATGGGTTACACCACGGACGGAAGGGGCTTCCTGCTCACGCACAAGGCCCGGTCTTCGAGGAAGGATTTCGACGTTCCCCGCCTCGAACACGATCTCCGGCTTCTCGGGAACTTCGGGCTGAACGTGGAGGAGAAGGCCCTCCTGCTGCCGATCGGCCGGGACTTCGTGGAGGGGGCGCGCGAACGCCTTCGAGGGTTCGGCGTCTCCATGGAGGAACGCGTGGTCGGATTCAGTCCCGGCGCCGTGGGGAGTCCGCTCAAACGGTGGTGTCCGGAGCGCTTCGGCGACCTCGCCGTGAGGATCCGCCAGGCTTATGGCACCCCGGTCCTGCTGTTCGGCACCCCGGGCGAGAAAGGGCTGTGTGAAGAGATTTGCAGAGGGGCGGGCCACAGGGGAGTGATCAACCTCGCCGGCCACACATCCCTCGAGGAGGCCATTGCCCTCATTGGACTCTGTGGGCTCTTCGTCACGAACGACTCGGGGCTCATGCACGTGGCTGCCGCCCTGGATGTTCCTCTCGTCTGTATCTTCGGTCCGACCGATCCCCGGAGAACCGCGCCCTGGTCGGTTCGTTACACCCTCGTCCGGGACGAGGCGGTGGATTGCTGCGGATGCAAGATGAAGAGGTGCGATCAGGACCACAAATGCATGGAGGTCATAACGGTGGAGCGCGCCTTCGACGGTGTGTGCGAGGTTGTGGACCGCTTCGGGCTGGAGGATCCTGCGTCGAGAATGGGGCGCCTGATGGTAACGGAGCGGGCGGTGCCTGTGGTCACCGCAGAGACGCAGATGTCCTTCGGGTGATCCGAAGGGTGCAGTAAGCCGTCCACGGAAGAGCAGCTTCTAAGTACTCCATCTCAACAATACGGTGGCATCCTCGGTGCGTCACCGTATTGTTGAGATGGAGTACTAAGCGAAGGAGATGCTGTGAATCCGGCGGAGGGGAATCGTGTAGAGACCGACCGAGGAGGCTGCGGACACGATCATGTTTCCATCCAGCTCGAGCCGTGACTTCTCGCCGTCTTCCATGGTCAGTTCCGCGATGCATTCCGGGGCCGTGTGGTCCAGAAGGATGAAGGCAACCCTGTCGGTGTGCACCTGAACGTCACCCTCCCCGATGCAGCCCGAAAGATGGGGCTTCCCGCCGAAAAGGACCTCACGGACCTTTACGGAGTCGCCCCCCACGTCCGTGATCTCGCCCGCAGGATTTCGAGCCGTCCCCTTTTCTGTGGGTGGATCCGACGCGGTGAGGATGCCGCGGGCGATGAGTTCCACATACCTTTCAACCGCGCCGTCCAGATCGAATTCGGGATCCGTCATTCGCTTGAAGCCAAGGGCCTCCGCCATCCCGAGAAGGATGCCGGCGAAGACTTCTTCGTCCACATTTCGAACCATGCCTTCTTCGACGGCTCGACGAAAATCCCGAAGGATGGGCTCTACGATTCTTCCGAAGGCCTCTTTGGATGTATGGGAGAGACTCGGATCGTCACCCATGGCCGCGATCCGGACCGGGCTGAGGAGGCCGGCGTAGGAGGGAAAGGCCTCGAGAAAGGCGACGGCTTTCCTGAAGAGCCTTGCGGTGTGGTCGCCTTCCTGTGTTGTCTCTTCCCGTGCTTCCCCGGGCGCGATCAAATCGGCGAGCCTTCGAATGCATTCGATGAACAACTCCTTCTTGTCCTGGAAGAAAAGATAGAAAGAGCCCTTGGACATCTGCAGCGACCGGGTGATGTCGTTTATGGTCGTGCCCTCGTATCCCTTTCTGGAGAAAAGCTCGGCCGCTGTGTCGAGGAGTCTTTCTTTTGTCCTCTCGCCTTGGTGGAGACCCCGGGCCCTGGCAAGAAAGCCTCTGTTCCTTCCCGCGCCGAAAGGTTCGAATCCGTCTTCCCACCCGGGGCTGTCTTCTTCACCTCGTCCGATTCTTTCCTTGATCTTGGAAAGAGAGAGGTTCTCGGCCTCTCTCAAGGCACGAATCTCGTTCAGCCTGTGCAAGTGGCTGTCGTCGTACAGGTAGAGGCCGAGGCCGACCCTTCGGGGCCTGTGGAGAAGGCCGATCTTCAAATAGTAGTGAATCGTGGATGGGTGGAAGTCGGCGGCCTGGCAGAGTTGCGCCAGCTTGTAGCCGCCTCTTTCAGAAGCTGTCTGGTAAGCCTTCATTCTTGATTGGCTCGATTTCTCGAATGGCTTCGGATGTACGATGGAGACCGTGGATCCCGTTCTTTGACCCTTGAGTCAATTAGTATCTTACGCCGAAAACGGAATGTCAACCGAAAAAATCATTCAGATTCAAGTCATTAGATTCTACGCAGCGAATCTCTGTCTCAGGGAGGCGGCCGTGATTGCAATTCTTGCCGATTCCTGTGTTGAGCGCAGGGCATGATCCGCCCGAGTCTGTCGGTGAATGACTCTCTGGTCATTCGTGAACCTGCTTGCCGGATGTACGGGACGTATGAATGGATTCTCATTTCGATCAGGAGTGCGGAGGGCCCGATGCGCGACTCCTCTTCTTGAGCAGGAGGATCGCACAGTAGGCAGACGAAAACAGAAGCATTCCAAATACATTCAAACCCGGCGACCCCGTGGAGCAGGCACCCGAATCACAGAGACTCGCCTGTGCCGCCCCGGGGGCCCATCCCGGGTCCCCACAGTCCATGATACGGAGGGTGAAATCGGAGACGAGCTGAGGGCCTGCACAGGGTTGACCCACGCATGTCGGATACCCGTTGGCTTCGCCTGAATGGAACGCGATGTAGAAACAATAAGGGGCCCCGTAGTGAAGATGGTCCTCCCCCGGTTCGAGATCGAACGCGTCCAGAGGGCCGAATTCACCTGCGAGCTCAACATGGGCATGCGTTGCCTCGCACCAGCAACCCATGCAGGTCGGGCAATCCGGAGCATTCGCGTAGTCGACCGAATAGGATCCCTCCAGGGTTGAAAAAAGACAGCCTATGTCGCCGTAGGCGACCGTGATGCGTTCTTCTGCACCGTGCTTCAACCGGGCGAGACTCACCCAGCCCGATGTGACGATTCCCGGTTCGCCCATGGCGGATGCCTCCACGCGGTCACCCACCTGAATACCAAGGATCGCGTCCGAATTGGGTGCCTCGGCCTGCAGGAGGGAGTCGCACGGAGACCAGTCTCCAACCCCGATCGTCCACCTGCAGGCATCCGTATGAATCGTAATCAGGTGGGTCGCAAGATCCCTGGCTGTAACGGTTCCCAGGTAGCTTGCCTGGGGCATCGCCGTGTACCCTCGGGCAGGCATGAATGGGATCAGCAACAGAAGAAGCCCGGCGACAAAGAGAAGCCTCGGGGTGCTCATCTGTTCTGCTTGCACAGGGGCACCTCCTCAAGGGCCGGTTTCATGCACGCAGACATGCGCATCACTGCATGTGCGCTTCAGTGACTCGGCTTCCAGTCCTGGGCTTCAATGCCCTCCTCTTGGATCATCTCCTGCAGGTCTTGCCAGTAGCTCTGCCAGTCGAAGGGTGTTCCGCATTCGTGCGGAAGGTCTACAAGCTCGCCGGGCCTGTTTGCCTCCACAAGGACGTCGAGTGCGGCCTTGAGTATGCTGGTTTGCAGATCGGGCTCGTTCGGCTTTCCGCACTGACGCCCGAGGGGGAAGTTCAGAAACGCCGATCTGGGCGGCTTCACCTGGGCCATCATGTCCCGACAGGAGCCGAGATAGATCGTGGGAATACCCGCCTCTTCCATGGTGCGTGCGATCAGCCCGACCGACTGATGGTCGAGGGGTCAGGAAGGGACAAGAAGGACCGCGTCGGTTCCATGCCCGCGGAGGATCTCGACGATCCGGGGCACCGTCTCGTTCTGCAAGGCGGTCCGCTTGTAGAGTCGGCCCATGCCGAGGGTGATCGCTTCCGGCACGAGTCCGCCGATGTGTCCCGCCTCGGCGAGTTCTTTGAGCCGCTGAACCGGGAACACGCAATTGAAATCCTTCAGAGCATCCCGATGGTCGAAATAGTTGTGATGCAGCTTGAGCCTCTCCGGCGGCGTGTCTACGGGGATCCGCCGGAAGCTCAGGTCGTTCACGGCCCACGGATCGAAGGGCTCCTGATCCTCCCGGAAAATGCCGGCGGAGCTCACGAGGGCGAGGTTCGCGTTGCCGAGCGCCTTGTCCAAAGAGCACCAGGGGCTCGTATCGAATCGGGACCATTTGTAGGGCGGAAACCCCTGGCTCTGGTACATCTCGTCCAGGCACGATACATAGTCGATGGGTTGCATCGGGGACCTCCTTTCTACCGGCACTATGAGAGAGAGCATGTCTGAGGGAACTGAGAGCAGTATAGAAACGGGCCGGGAGTACTGTCAACGCCAGAAGACTCCGGCGCCCAAGCGAATCGATTTCGGCACAGGGATCACACACTAAAATCCCGGGTTCTTCAGATACATGTGATACATATGGGATGTGTAGAGTGCGGCCAGGGGGTTGTGCCCGGTCACCCGGTCCTTTACGGCCAGAACCGTGGTATAGGCGTCTGCATACTTGAAGAAGAGGGAGTCGTGTCCCACACACAGCCCGAGCAGGACGTTCAGTTCGGTTCCGACACGATTCAGAACCTTGGCCTGTACGATCGGGTTGCAAGCGGCTTCCGGTGTCCCGATCATGATCTTCTCCTCGTTCTTTACGCCGAGGCCCTCTTCCTTCGGATACCGGCCGACCTTGCAGAGAACGCTGGCCACCTCGAATCCCTGGGCGGAAAAGATCTCGTGCACCACCTTCGCCTCCTGTCCGAGCCCTACGCAGAAGGCCAGGCCGACCTTCTTCGCATGGAGCTTCTGTGCGAACTCGCAGATCTCCTGTATCCGGGTCTTGCTGCAGTGGATCGTGAAGGGCTGCCGGTCACGGTCCAGGTAGCATTCCCCTTCCTGCACCGAGGCGAGTCGCGCGAACTCGCGTACCTGAGGATTCTCGTATTCCTTCCTTGCCTCTTCGACCAGGTCCTCGTAGCCCAGGGTCGGGCAGGACGCAGGACCTTTCCCGGATTCGAAGAAGCAGGATTTCTCGAGGATGTTGATACCGCATACCGCACATGCCGGATCTTTTGCATCTCCCATGAATGATCTCCTTTCAAGGATGCCCACTCTCATGCTTTCGCCCTTCAACGATTCTATAGGTTGCGCTGCCGATTGACCAGGGGGATCGAGGTTGTATCCGACATACCCGGTATGGTATTGGATGTTGACACGGTGCGGCGGAAGGCGAAATACTGGATCCGTGCCTGGCTCTTCACCTGTGGGAGGTGTGCCCATGAAGCCCATGGATGCGTTGAACAGGGTCGTGAGCGTTCTGGAGAACGAGTACGCAGCCGCCTGGACAGGGGAGGGGAAGAACATCGTCGGCTATGTTTGTTCCTACCTTCCCGAGGAGATCCTCTATGCGGCCGACATCCTCCCCTACAGGATCACCGGGCACGGATGTGAGGACACCTCGCTTGCAGATACCTACCTCGCAAGAGTGAATTGCTCCTTTGCCCGTTGCTGCCTCGAGAATGCACTGAGCGGCCGATTCGATTTCCTTGCAGGCGCCGTCTTCGTGAACGGCTGCGACCACATCCGGCGCGCCTTCGAGAACTGGGAGGCGAACGCGAAGACCCGGCCCTTCATGTACCTCCTTCCCGTGCCGCACATGCTCGATGAAGAGGCTGCGGCCTGGTATCGGGACGAGGTGCTCGCCTTCAAGCAGTCGGTGGAGGACCATTTCGGTCTTCCGATATCGGCCGAGAGACTCTCCGAAGCCGTCGCCACTTACAACGAGACCCGCAGGCTCGTCCGTCGCCTGTACGACCTGCAGGCGGGCGAGAGCCCGCCCCTTACAGGTGCACAGATGGTGAGGATCCTGTCGGCGGCAGCGCGCATGCCGAAGGATCGGTTCAACGAGATTCTGAGCGACCTGATCGAAGATGTGGCGGGTAGAGAAGGGGAAGGAAACGGGAAGGTCCGCCTCCTGGTGGCAGGAAGCATCATGGACGATGCGGATCTCGTAGAGAACGTCGAGGATCTGGGCGCTGTGGTTGTGGCGGACACCCTGTGCATGGGGAGCAGGGCCTACTGGGACCTCACCGATGAGGAGAAAGATCCTCTGCAGGCCCTGATCGATCGCTACTTCCGCCACGTTCCCTGCCCGCGCATGTACGGGCACTACGGTGAACGGCTGGCCTTCGTGAAGGAGCAGGCGGAACGGGCTCGGGTGGACGGCGTGATCCTCGAACAGATCAAGTTCTGCGACCTCCACGGTACGGACAACGCGCTGCTGAAGAAGGATCTGGAGAAAGAGAACATCCCCGCCCTGGAATTGGAGAGGCAGTATGGGCCCCTGGCAGACGCCGGCAGGGTTCGAACCCGTGTACAGGCCTTCCTGGAAAGGATACGGAGGGTGTGATGAGCGATCACCAGAAGAACGCCATCGAAAGGATCGTCGACCTCTTCGAGCTGAGCTCGAGCCTGCCCGAAGACGTGGACGTGGAATCGCCCGATGTGCAGGCCTTTGTGCAGACCCTGCCCGAATTCCTGCAGAACAGCTTCAAGGCAGCGACGGTGGATCCGGACACGCGCAGGATGTCGCTTGCGTTCAACAAGGGGCTGGCCGTGTACTTCAACAAGCTGCGGTACGCCCGGGAACAGGGGAGGAAGATCGCCTTCGTGCCCTTCAACTTCGGGCCCGAGATCCTGTACGCCATGGACATGGTGCCTGTCTGTGTAGAGGTACTCACCTCCATGGCGCAGGGCCTCGAGGAAGGCGCTACCGAGTACATGGACCTCGCGGTGGAAAGGGGCCTGCCCGAAACGATGTGCTCCACCCACAAGGGGGTCATCGGTCTCCTGGAGGCGGGGCAGGTGGAGAAACCGGACCTGATCATCGACGGGGCCCTGGGCGCCTGCGACCCGAACGCGAAGGCGATGGAGTACCTCTCCGAGAAGTTCGACATCCCCGCCCTCTACCTCGACATCCCTTTCTACTCGGACCAGCGAGCCCTCGACTACTATGCGAACGGGTTCAAGAGGGTCGTGGGGAAGCTCGAGGAAGCGACCGGCAAGAGGCTCGACCCGGATCGCCTTCGCGAGGTGGTGGAGCATTCGAATCAGGCCTCCGAGCTGTTCTTCGAGATCAACGACCTGAAGCGGAACGTTCCGAACCCGGTTCCGAACTACTACAACCAGTTCCACGTGGGCATGAAGTACTTCATGATCGGCACGCCCGAGGCGGTCGATTTCTATCGGGTCGCCCTGGACGTGTGCAAGGACAGGCTGGGCCGCGGTGCAGGCGTGTCCCCGGAGGAGAGGATCCGGGCCTTCTTCATGTACACCTCCTTCTACTTCGATCCGACCATCTACCGGTGGCTCGAGGAAGAGATGGGCGTGAGCTTTCTGCTGGACATCATCGGGTGCTTCGACTTCAATCCCGTGATCGACACGTCCAGCGTGGACAGCATGCTCAGAGGGCTTGCGGAAGAGATGCTGAACATGCCGATGACCCGGCAGTTGAAAGGCAAGTGGGACATGCCGACGAACTGGCTGGACGACACCCTCTTTTACGCCAGGACCTACAACGCGGACTGCTGCATCTTTTCGGGACACCTCGCCTGCAAGCAGGCTTGGGGAGCCTTCAAGCTGGTGAGCGACGCGGTCAAGAAGGAACTGCGTATTCCCGTGCTGAGGCTGGAAGGGGACGGTTGGGACGGCAGGATCTCTTCCATGGCCACGATCAAGGACCAGCTCGAGGAGTTCTTCTCCACCCTCGGGTGAAGGGGCCGCAGACACGACGGGAGCCGAGATGATCGTGGCAGGATGTGATGTGGGTTCACTGACCGCAAAGGCGGTCATCATGGGCAACGGCGATCTCCTCGGGTCGGAGGTCATGCGGGTTCTGCCGAAGGCGGCGGTGTCGGCCAGGACGGTGATGGACCGGCTTCTCGACAGGCTCGGGCTTTCCTTCGACGAGATCGGCTTCTGTGTGAGCACCGGATACGGGCGCGAAACGATTCCCTTTGCAGACGACAATGTGAGCGAGATCTCCTGCCACGGGAACGGGGCGCACTGGCTGGTACCCTCCGTTCGCACGGTCATCGATGTGGGGGGACAGGACTGCAAGGCGATCCGGGTCGACGGTGAGGGACGCCTCGTCGATTTCGTCATGAACGACAAATGCGCCGCCGGAACCGGAAGATCGCTGGAGTTGATGTCGGAAAGCCTCGGCGTGGACGTCTCCGAACTGGGCCCTCTCGGCGAGGAGGCGGAGGAGCCGGTGGAGATCACGAATCAGTGCAGCATCTTTGCGGAGACGGAGATCGGCCGGTACCTGTGCGAGGAACGAAGCTTCGCGGACATCGCGGCCGGGATCAACGAATCGATGGCCCGGCGCGTGAAGGCGCTTGTGGGAAGAGTGGGGGTGGAGGAGGAGGTGGGCGTCACGGGCGGGGTCTCCAAGAACATGGGCGTGGTCAGGAACCTGGAGGCGCTGCTCAAGGTCCGGTTCGTGCGGTTCCCGGAGGACCCCCAGATCATCGGCGCCCTGGGCGCTGCGCTGTACGCTGCGGAAAGGGCCGGGGCATCGAGGGCATCGTGACGTGGTGCCTCCCGAGATCAACGAGAAAGGGGTGAGCTTTTGCTGTTCGCCGGTTGCGACGTGGGGGCCATCGCCGCAAAGGTGGTGATCCTCGACGGTGAGGAAATCCTGGTGCAGGAAGTGATGGGCTATCGAATGCTTCCGAGGCAGGCGGCAACGGAGGTCATGGAGCGGGCGCTCCGGAAGACCGGTCTCGCGCCGGAGAACCTGCAGGGGTGCCTCGCATGCGGGTTCGGGCGGAAGGTCGTTCCGTATGCGACCGGCCACGTGCCGGAGGTGCTGAGTCTGAGCAGGGGCATCCGGTGGCTCCATCCCGGTGTCAAGACGGTCATCGATGCAGGGGGGCAGAAGATCCGGGCCTTCAACATAGAGGCGGATGGAAAGGTGCTCGACAGCGTGTCGAACGAGAAATGTGCATCCGGTACGGGCAAATTCATCGAGGTCATGGCCAAGGCACTCGACCTCACCCTGGATCGGGCAAGCCGGCTGCCCTTCGAGGCGACGGACCCTGTGCCGATTACGAGCCAGTGCGGGGTCTTTGCTGAAAGCGAGATGATCACACATGTGAACGAAGGACGGAAACGGGCCGACATCGTGGCCGGGATCTGCCGGTCCGTTGCGACACGAATCGCCTCGCTCGTCCGGAGCGTGCGGCTGGAGCAGGAGGTCGCCTTCATCGGAGGTGTGGCGAAGAACGCGGGCGTGAAGGACCATACCGAACGGGAGTTGGGCGTCGCCTTCGCCCATCTGGGCGTACACCCGCAGGCTCTGGGGGCGTTGGGTGCTGCACTGATCGCGAAGGAGCGACTCGGATAGCTGATCAAATCCCCCGCAGATCGTGAAGTGAATAGACGGCCGCCTCGGAGGGGGCCGGTTTCCGGCTAGAAGTCCGCGTAATACTGCATCGTCGCGTTCGGCACCACAGCCACGCCGGCTCCCGCCTTCACCTCATCGGTCAGCAGGGAAAGGGTCTGTTGCCAGTCACGGGTCCAGGTGATCCGTTCCGGGTTCGAGAACCAGTCCCCAAAGGTCTTGTCCACCCGTGGGGCCATGACGATGAGGTTTACGGTCTCGGGGAGGGATCCGATCGGATACTGCCTCCCCCCGTAGTCTCGGCCGAACCGGCCCAGTAGATAGTGGATGACCTGGCCTTCCGGCGAGTCGGCGATGACCACGATGGTTCCGGCGAGGTCTTTGAGGGCGAGGACCCCGAGAAGCACGGAGATGGCCATCTCGTTCGCCTTCACGAAGGCGTTGGCGATGACCACATCCTTGTCCCGAGGTCTCGGCTGGGTCGCGTAGAGCTCCTTCGCAAGCGCCACAGCCTGCTCGTGAACCTGGAAGAGCTCGCCTGCGAATACCGCGCTCGTTTCCCCGCGGCCGTTGACCGTCACGTTCACGAGGAAGTCGATGCCGGTCATGCGTGCAGCCTCCTCGATCTCGAAGCGAAGGATGTTCCTGTCGAAATTTCCCAGGCCGGTGGTCTCCTTCGCCATGGCCTCGACCTGCAGGTGATAGTGGGCGATGCTGTCCACGTGGGATATGCCGGGCAGCACGATCTTGCCACCGCCCGAGAACCCGACCTGTGCGTGCGCCGTTACGCACCCGATGGCGATCCTGAGGTCGGCTTCCATGACCTCCCGGTTGACCAGGAGGCGGGTCCCCCGGCTCGTGGTTCCCACCTCTACACAGTTCTCGTAGATGTTGTGGTTGAAGACCCGGAACCGCTCGACGATGTCCTGCCCGAGTTTCTTTCGAAACTCGTTCTGGGTGAGAGCGCCATGGGTCCCCAGAGCGCAGACGAATACGATGTCCTCTTCGTCCATGCCTCCCGCCGCGAGCTCTTTCAGGAGAGCGGGCGCCAGCTCCTGGACACGCGTGGGGCGCGTCATGTCGTCGAAGATGATGACCGCACGCTTCTTCCCCCCGGCCAGCTCTCGAAGTCGAGGCGTGCCGATGGGATTCAGGATTGCGTCCTCCACCTGTTCGGATGTCAGGGCAGGGCGGTCCGCGCCCTTCATGGGGCAGTATTCGACGTTCCATTCATCCGGAAGATCGATCTCCACGTTCGTATTCTCGTACCAAAGGAGCTGAGGCAGGGAGAATTTCATGGTCTGTCCTCCTGTGCTCGGAAGGCTCGCATGTTCGGTGGGTCCGACAACCGCTATCATACCCCTTCTTGCCCGTCCCGTCTATCCGGATCCACGGGCCGGCCGTTTGACAGACACCGGGCTTTTTCCTATCCTGCAACCCGGCACGACCCCGGCGCCTCTCCCCGAGACGTTTCCGATCCGGCCCGTCGCCCGCACGAAGAACCGATACCGCAACGAGTACACCCAAGGACCGACCCATGGACAGAAACGGCTCGGGCAACCCCTACTCTGCGAAGGACGATCCCCTTGCTTACCAGTGGATGATTTTCGGGCTGCTGAGTGTTTCACACTTCCTGATCGCCATGTTCTTCTTCGCGTGGGGGCCGCTGGCGCCGATGCTCAAGGGAGAACTCGGCATCGACAACAGCCAGCTCGGAATGATCGTGTCGACCATGTATTTCGCCATGATGGTCATATCCGTGCCGTCCGGGTTCCTGGTGGACAGGTACGGTGCCCGGATCATGCTCATGATCTCCGTCTCCCTGGTCGGAACAGCCACGATCCTGCTGTCCCTCTCCACCGACGTCGCGATGCTCTTCGCGGCGGCCGCCCTGGGTGGATGCGGTTACGGCATGATCAACCAGATCACCACGAAGGGTTTGATGTACTGGTTCGAGCCTGCGAAGCGGGCCACGATCATGGGAATCAAGCAGACAGGTGTGACGGTGGGGGGGAGCCTCATGGGTCTGTACATTCCTTTTTGCGCCCGGATCATGGGCTGGGAGAAGGCCGTGTTCGCTCTCGCCTGCGCGATCCTCCTGATGCCCCTCCTCTCCCTGTTCCTCTACCGGGAAAGGCCGCATCGGACCTCGGAATCCGGCCCGGCCGGCGCGGGGCCCGCCCGGGCGAAAGGGGGGCTTCGTCTTCTGCTTCTCAGGCCGCTCATGGTGACCCTCACGCTTCTTTTCGCGTCTTACGCCGCCTGCCAGTCCTGCGTCGTGGCCTTCCTCGTTGTCTACACGGAAGAGGCCTTCGGTCTGAGTCGGGTCATCGCCGGGAGCTTTCTCACCGCAGCCCTGGCGGCGGGAACGGTCACCCGCGTCGTCTTCGGCCTGATCAGTGACCGGCTGCTGCAGGGTGACCGGGTCGTGCCCATGGCCGTGCTCTCCCTGATCGGCGTGGTCGGCCTGTCTCTGCTCGCCCTGCTCGACCAAAGCCCCGCACTGTGGGTACTGTACGGCGTGAGCGTGCTCCTGGGCACCTCGCTGGTCGGCTGGAACGGCCTGGCCATCACCCTGGTGGCGGAGATTGCGGGACACGACCTGGTCGGCTCGATCATGGGGATCGTCTTCACCATCTCCTGGGGAGGCATGGTGGTTGCCCCGCCCTTGTTCGGTGCGATTGTCGACCGGCACGGGTACGACGCGGCCTGGCTGATGCTGACCCTGGTCCTGGCCACCGCTTGTCTCGGCTTCAGCACCATCTGGGTGCGGCGGAGACTCGCCGGCCCAGCTTAGTACTCCATCTCATAAATACGGTGGCATTCGGATGCCGATCCATCCCGGCAGGCTGCGTTGCTCGTCGGTTAAATACTCCCGGTATTCGCCCTCCTCGCGCCTTGCCTGCCGGGCGCTTCGGCATCCTCGGTGCGTCACCGTATTTATGAGATGGAGTACTTAGTACACGAAGTACTTAGGAAACAACGTCCTCTACTTCTTTACCGTCCCCTACTTCTCTACGAATCGTACCTCGAACAGCTTGGGCCACAGTTTGCCCGTGATCAGGAACGTTTCGTTTTCCGGATCATGGGCGATTCCGTTGAGCACATCGGCGCGGAGCCGTTCGGACGGGGAAAGCAGGCCCGAGGCATCGACCTCGGCCGTGACCTTGCCGGTCTCCTTCGCGATTCGGACGATCCTGTCCGAGCGATAGACATTCGCGTAGACTGCGTCTCCGACGCACTCCAGCTCGTTCAGATTCGGGACCGGGATTCCATCGCGGGTGACATCGATTCGACCCAGGATCTCGAAGGTGACCGGGTCGCGAACCGCCAGGGCGGAGCTGCCGTTGCTCATGAGGAAGTGCTCGCCGTCGCAGCAGAGGCCCCACCCCTGCCCCTGATAGGAAAACCGTCCGATCGGTTCGAAGCTCTCCACGGCCACGACCAGGGCGACCTGTTCCCGGTACGTCAGCTGGACGAGTCGGTCCCCGCGCCGGGCGAGCCCCTCGCCGAACAGGTCCGGGGGGAGATCGATCTGTTGCAGGACTTCGCCGGTGCGCGGATCCACCCGGCGGAGGCTGGATGCGCCGTATCTGCCCGTGCTTTCGTAGAGCTTCCCCTCGTGGAGAAGAAGGCCCTGGGTGAAGGCGTGCGGGTCGTGGGGTCGGACCGAGAGAACCTCTACGGTAAGGCTTGCGGAAGGGTTGCAGCCCGCGGCCAGAACCAGGAAGAGGAAGCCCGCAAACCGAAGGGGGGCCTGCAGGGAGGGTCTCGATTCGGATTCCTGCGGAGGGGGTGCGCTTTCATCCATGGGTGAGGCCTCGCGGGCGGAGGGCTCAGGAGTAGAGATACTCCTTGACCTTTCCGAGTACGATGGCGGGAATGCTCTGCTTGTCTTCCACTGCGAAGATGCTGACGTTCCGGCTCTCGCCCATGGATCTCCGAAAGGTCTTGACCGAGTCGTTGTCTCCGATGTGGACGGCGGTGACGCGGTTCTCCTTCTCCTTGAAAAGCTCGATCAGGGCGGCCAGGTTCGTAATCTGCATGTCCGTGATCAGAAAGATGTCCGGCACGTCATCGGTCTGAAGGGCCTCGATGTCCTCCAGCTGGAGTCTCGTGCCGCCACCGAAGTAGTGACACAGGCTCCGGTAGATGTCGAAACGGCGGTCCGTGTACGGAAGGCATCTGCGGCCGCCCACATGGGCGTCGCTGAAATTGTAGACCGCCACCTGAGCGTTCCTGCGCAAATAGGCCTCCGCCGCGCACGCCGCTCCGAGCACGGCGTGCGAGAGGTGCCGCTTCGGGTTCGGCATGCTCCCGGAGGAGTCGATCAGGATGAGACAGTCCGGCACATCCTCCTCCTCGCCGAACATGTCCCCCTCCCGTCTCTTCCAGATCTGCGTGATGCCGGGCATGATCTTGCCGAAGCTCGTCCAGGGGTCGATCTCCCGGTAAGGCATCCCGATTTCCCAGGGGGCATGGTGGTGGGGGTACAGGGACCCGCTCTTCCGGGTGGGTACCGTACAGACAGGCAGTGCATAGTTTTCCGCGAGCTTCATATAGTAGAGCACGTCCGCGTCCAGGGATCGCCCCGGACCGAGCCCCATTCCCTCCTCGCTCGGTTCGGTGGCCTCCATGATTTCCTCCTGGAAGTCCTCGACGATTTCCTTGAACTCGGCTGGCGAGGCGGCTTCCTGGGCAAGATCCTTGAGCCCCTCCTCGACCTCCTGGGCCGAATACTGCTGCAGGTCGTGGCTGCCCATCGGGTTGTCCTCGCTCGACCCTTCCTGCTGCTCCTCCTCCTGCACGAGAAGCGTGTGAAGGACCTTGCTGAAACGGCGGATGCTGTCCATCCACCGGTGACGATCCAGGTAGGGAATGCGGGACAGCCTGCGCGAAACGCTCACGTGCCCCTCCACGCCGAGGTCGACTCCCCAGATGCGCTGGTACAGGGCGTGAATCGCCTCCTCCACCTCGTCTCTCTGAAAGCTCCGGTAGAGTCTGGGCAGAGGCGTCTCCTTCTGGCGCATCGCATACGTGTCCGCCACCACATCCATGAAGTGGTCGGTGGCGAGCTGTGCGAGTCTGGGCTCCTTCAGGGTCCTCTTCGCCTCTGCGTACAGCTTCATGTGGGTGGGGAAATCCCAGGGGCAGGACAGGTGGTGGGATACGGCGTGATCGAGCAGGCCTTCGGTCACCTCCGCCGCGGTGAGCTCCCCCGTCATGCTCTCCACAAAGGACCTGGACAGGGAGATCTTCTTCTCCTTGATCTCCAGGGCCACACGCAATTCACCGTCGCTCCATTCGGGTGCGGGCAGCTCCGGAAAGAGGTGTCCCCGGCGTACCTTCTGCCACGCCTCTTTCAGCAGGGAATCCCATTCTCTTCGCATGGACGCCCCTTCACAAGCGGTTCAGGCCTGGCCTTCCTTCACCAGGGCCCGGGGTACGAGAAGCTTCCCCTTCTGATAGATCTTCCCGCCGAACAGCACCCGATAACCCGTGTTTCCATAGAACTTCGTCCCCACGCTCTGGATCGTCCCGTCCACGTGGATCTCACCGCCGCGCATCCACTCGCCCGTGTTCTGGCCGGTGTTCTCGGAAACGCGGATCTCCCCCTTCATCATGCCGGCTCCGCACCAGTTTCCGGCAGAGCCCTCCACGATGAGACATCCCCCGAAGAGCCCGGACCCGATGAAGTCCCCGACGTCTCCCTGGAGGACAAGGGTCTTTCCCTCAGGAAGCTTGTATCCGAGGAAGTGGAAGGGCCGCTCGTAGTCCCGGGTGCTCAGGACGATGTGATCCTCGCGGGCCTGGTTGATCAAGGCGGAGATATAGATCCCGGCCGGACCGGAGATCAGGTACGGAATCTTGTTCGAGCTGTCGAGAAGGGCGCAGAACTCGTCGATGTCGTCCGCATCATACCGGGAGCCGTCGATGCGCTTGACGGCCGTGTTGTAGGCCTTCTCCACCTTGCTCTCTTCTGCAAGCCACACCAGATCCCTCACCTCTTCTTCCACCAGTTGAAGATAGCCCTCCACCAGATGCTCGAGGGTCTCCTCCTTGGCACGGACGATCCGGTCGAGGGGGATTTCTCTCTTTCGGTAGGGAAGGGACCGGAAATCCTGGAAGGGGTTCTTCATCGTTCCAGTACCTCCTCCCCCAGGTCCCTGCGTATTTCCCAGTAGATCGGATGGTCCCCTTCGAGCGGTTCGAGGGCTTCCCCGTCGGCGATCTTGCAGGCGGCCGCCAGGGCACTCTTCAGTTGCGGGGCCTGCTCGATGTACCGCCGGTGCATTTCACGCACCGCCTCCCTCGCCATGTAGATCGGCAGGGGGTCCCGCCGGGCTTCCTTTTCCCTGCGCGCCAGGGTCTCTTCCTTCCACGAGATCCGATGGGCCAGCGTGTACGGAAGGATCGCCTTCACGTGCTCCAGTCCCACTTCATCGTCCCCCAGGAACCAGGCCAGCGCCTGGGAGAGGACGCGGGCGCTCCTCGGAAACCGGTTGGAGACGCAGTTCTTCACCGAGTGGCAGAGATAGGAGGTGAAGTGACACCCGTCGGAGCACCCCTCGTGGAAGCGCCTCTGCCCGTAGTGATAGCAGAAGGACAGCTCGGACAGGACCAGCCGAAGAAAGGCGTTCGTGTCCACATCCAAGGGAATCCGGTCCATCTCCGCCCGGATGGTTTCGCGGTCGGAACGGGAGAGGGTCACGAGACCCGGGGTCTTCATCAGCGTCTCGCCGAACCGGTTGCACAGATCCTCTGTCTGGCCCATGCGCTCCTCGTAGGACGCACGCCGGTTGAGCACACCGTGCAGTTCCCTTTCCAGGGCTTCGTCGCGAAGATGCGAACCGTTCGCGCCGGCCATGCCGATGTGGAAGGCGAGATTCGGCCCGGGGTGTTTCGACTCGACCATCACGTCGAAACGGTCGATCAGGGGCGCGATGATCGTGTTGGTGCCCCCGTCCTGATAATTGGCGGTTGCGAACAGGCAGTACTCGCTGTTGATGATCGAATCGTTCAAGTACTCCCAGTTGCCTCGATCCACGCCGTCCAGGATCATGCTCTGCTTGGTTTCGGGAAGGCGATTGATCTCATCCACGATCTTCGTGGGGAGCAGGACGAATTGCGACCAGACGACCACCTCCTCTCCCTGGTTCAACCTGCCCAGGTCCGGTCGTCCGATGATCTTCTCCTCCGTCTGTTCCGGATGCCCCGATACCTCACTGGCCCAGATGGTGCCGAGGGGGACACGGTAGAGAAGGGAACAGACATATTCGGCGGAGGTCGTCTTTCCCAGTCCCGGCTCGCCGATGATCAGCGCCTTGCCCTGTCGAAGGCCCGTGAGGAGGCTCAGGAGAAGGGCGGCGTTGTAGCTCTGTCCCTTGATTTCCAGGTCGGGCCGGCTGAAGTAGAGGTTGTCTCCGATGTATCGATGGATTTCGGTTACGGCCTTGTGCAAGTGTCCGTTCACTGGTTGCGGCATGTGGACTCCCGGTGCGGGGTTCTAGAGCCTGAGAAGCATTTCCCTGGCCCTGCCGAACAGGGCGGGAACGGAAAGCCCGAGTGCTTCCCATGCAGGGTCATGGCGCTTGCCCTTGCGGTGGAGCATCACATTGAATCCGGTGATCACCCCGAACCGGTATCCGGCCATGGCGCGGTACCAGGGGATGTGCTCCACTTTCCTCTGGACCGTTTCTTCGTACAGGGAGATGAGCGGCCCGGCCTCGGGGACCGAGGCGATGGGGCCGTATTCCGGGCTCCAGCTCATCGGGTCGATGAATACGAGGAGCCAGCCCAGGTCCAGCAGCTGGGCGCCGATACCGGATATCTCCCAGTCGAGCAGGGCGACCAGTTTCTCTTCCTCTCTTCTGTGGAAGAGCAGATTGGTGCCCTGATAGTCGCCGTGAAAGAGCCCGACGGGCGGAGCCGAGGGGCGACGCTCGAGGAGCAGGGCTCGGACCTCTTCACCCAGGGATACCCACCCGGGCTCCGCAGCCCGGGCCAGGATGCTGTCCCAGTGCCTGATTTCCTCCTCGATCGAGCGCGGCGACTCCCATCCGGCCAGTTCGCTCTTCCAGTCGAGTTGGTGAACCCGGGCCAACGTACGCACGGCCTGTTCGTAGATTCGAGCCACCTCGGTCGGGCTGCGATCGAAGGAAGGATCCGGCTCCCATACATGGAAGGTCCTTCCCGGCATCCTCTCCACCATGAGATAGGGCACCTCGAACCAGCGGGGGTCGTCCCCGAACCATCTTACGGCCGGCACCGGGATCCCGTTGCGCCTCAACGCCTGAAGGAGCGGGGCCTGACGCAGCACGTCCGTGTTGCCGCTCCGTCGGACCCCTTTGGGAGGCAGGCGCAGGACGAGCGGTTCTTCGCCTGCCGGGCCCTTCGACGGTGGAGCCACGGTGAAGCCGAAGCTCAACCCGGCGTGTCCGGGCATCACCTCCAGCGCGCGCACGGCCGTTCCCTTTCCATAGTGGTCCCGGGCGAAGTGTTCCAGTTGCCCCTGGAGCGTATCGAGCCTCGGAGATGCCAAGGTCGCCTCCTGGTCGACTCCGTTTGATCCGTATCGTTTCACTGGGCTATAGTAGCCCCAGGGACTCGTCAAAGTCCGTTCTAAAAAGGGTAAAGAACGGCCACCCGTATGTCAAAGTGGAGCATTGCATCCGTGGGCTCACAGCGTCCGCAGAGAAGGCCCGACATCGACTGGCTGCGGGCCCTGGCGGTGCTTCTGCTGGTGCCGTTTCATTCCGCTCTCATCTTCACCCACGACGGAATGCTTCCCCTCAAGACCGGAGAGCATTCCGCCCCCCTGTCCTATTTCGCCGGGATCGTGTCGCAGTGGCACATGCCTCTGCTCTTCGTCCTTTCCGGAATGGGCAGCTGGTTCGCCCTCTCTTTCAGAGGGCCGGGCGAATACGCCCGCGAAAGGGCAGTAAGGCTTCTGATCCCCCTGGCCTTCGGCACGCTGGTTCTCGTCTCACCCCAGGTCTATCTGCAAAGGCTGAGCGAGGGGAGGTTCGAGGGATCCTTTCTTGCCTTCTACCCCCACTTCTTCGACGGCATCTATCCGGAGGGGAACCTGACGTACAACCACCTCTGGTTCATCGCATACCTGTTCGTTTTTTCGATGCTCGCACTGCCGGTCTTTCTTCGGCTCCGAGGAGGCGCGGGCAGGCGGTGGTTGGCGGCTCTCACGGCGATCTCGGAGAAGCGCGGGGGCGTCTTCCTGTTCGGCCTTCCCATCGCCGTGTGCGAGGCAACCCTCCGGGCGGCCTTTCCCGGGGTCCAGAATCTGATCTGGGACTGGGCGAATTTCAGCTCCTACCTGCTGCTGTTCATCCTCGGGTTCACGATCATGGAGGACGAGCGGTTCGAGGGGGCCCTGCACAGGGACGCCCCTCTCGCGCTGGCGCTCGGGGTGACCACGACCTGCCTGGGGGCGGGGCTCCACTTGACGGGGTTGGCGCCCGAACCCGGGTACTCGCCGGGATGGACGGTCTACATGGTCCTGGACGCGTTCAACATGTGGTTCTGGGTCCTTGCCCTGCTCGGGTTCGGACGGAGGTTTCTCTCCTTCAGCAACCGGACCCTCCGTTATGTCACAGAGGCGACGTACCCCTTCTACATCCTTCACCTGACCGTCGTGGTGCTGATCGGGTTCTTCGTCATGAGATGGAACATGAGCATCGGGGCGAGGTTTCTGATCGTGGTCGTCTCGTCGACACTGGCGACCGCGTTCACCTATGAAGTTCTCGTCCGGCCATGGCGGGTCTCCCGCTTCCTGTTCGGCTTGAAGCCGCGCTCGGGCCTTTCCTCGAAACTGCTTTAGAATGACCAATAAATACATCGATTAAATAGATGGTTAAGAATATTAATTGAAGTAAATTATTTGACTTCTGAACCGTACCGAAGAGGCACGGAGCCGGCCCGAGTGACGAACAGGCATCCTGTCATCGTAGGGGCAGGACAGATCACCCTTCGGGAGAAGATCCGGGGCGACGACCCTTCGCCCCCGGAGCTCGCGAGACGGGCCGTTCGGGCGTGTGTCGAGGATTCCGGGTGTGCCGGCCTTCTCCGCCACGTGGACAGCCTCTCCGTGGTCAACATGTTTTGCGAGACCGGGAACCCCACCGGTCCGCTCTGTGAGCTGCTCGGAATGCGGCCCGGCATTCGGGAGTACACGAGCGTGGGGGGGGACACGCCGCAGTGGCTCGTGAACCGGGCAGCGGACAGGGTGGCGGAAGGGCAGATCGAGCTCGCCCTGCTCGTCGGGGCGGAAGCACTGTATTCTGAGACCCGCACCTTCGACTGGATGCGGACCTACCGGGCTCTGGAGGGGATGTCGCAAAGGGGGGAGATCATCGGCAGCACGCGTAGAGGGTTCGCACCCCATGAGTACACCCATGGCGCCTTCGGTGCGACGCGTGTATACCCTCTCTTCGAAAACGCAAGGCGGGCCCACCGCGGACGCGGCGTCGCAGAACACAACATGGATCTCAGCCGCTACTGCGCCGATCTGTCCAAGGTGGCCGCAGACAACCCTCTTGCATGGTTCCGGGAGGCCAGGTCGAGTCACGAAATTGCGGAGGTGACGGGGCGGAACCGGATGATCTGCTTTCCCTACACCAAGCTCATGAACCCGATCATGACCGTCAATCAGGCGGCGGCACTGGCCGTGACGAGCGTGGAGATGGCTCGAAGGATGGGCATTCCGGAGGAGAAAAGGGTCTATTTGCTCGGTGGCGCGGAGGCGATGGAGAGATGGTTGCTCTCGGACCGGGTCAACTACTGGTCGAGCCCTGCCATTCGAGAGATGACGCGTGGTGCGCTTGAGATGGCGGGCCTGCAAATCGACCGGATCGATTTCGTGGACCTGTACAGCTGCTTTCCGAGCGCCACCCTCATAGCGGCCTCGGAAATCGGGCTGAATGCGGACGCCCTGCCCGAACTCACCATCACCGGGGGGCTCCCCTGTTTCGGGGGCCCGGGCAACAACTACACCATGCACGCGATCGCGCACGCGGTCGAGAGGATCAGGGAAGATCCGGAACAGACGGGCCTGGTCACCGGCGTGGGCATGTATCTGACCAAGCACTC
Source organism: uncultured Thermodesulfobacteriota bacterium (assembly GCA_964479535.1). Lineage (GTDB taxonomy): Bacteria > Desulfobacterota > DSWW01 > DSWW01 > DSWW01 > S015-6. The sequence continues at coordinate 436,561 of CAYZMM010000001.1, read as the reverse complement.
GGTCGGCATCTACGGAGGCCGGGAACCGGAGAGACCATGGGACCGAAGGCGACTCGGGCCGATACAGGAGACCATCGATGGGCTGGAGAGTCCGGGTCTCTGCCTGGAGCCGGAAGGGCCGGCCTTCGTAGAAACCTACACGGTGGTCCACGACCGCCAGGGCGAGCCGGAGTTTTCGGTGATCATCGGCCGACTCGAACAGGGGGAACGGTTCTTCGCCCGGACGGAGGAAGACCCGGACCTGCTGATCGCCATGGAAACGGACGAGTTCATCGGAAGAAGAGGCCTCGTCCGAAAGGGGGATGGGGGGGAGAATCGCCTTCGTTTCTAGTGCGATCCCCGGTCCCGTCTGGACGGACTTGGCCTCCGTGTTCCGGCAAGGCGGACCGGGACTTGAAATGGCCGGTGCACTGGACTATGCTCGTTTTCGGAGTAAAAGGACGCTTGATGCTGCATAACCATCCGGAAGAAGGGAGAGAGGCATGAAGATACTGCGGGTCGACATGAGCAAGCTGGAGACGAAGTTCGAAGATCTGCCGGGGGAACTGACCATCCTGGGGGGTAGGGGACTTTCGGCGAGAATCCTGAGCAAAGAGGTGCCGCCCACAACGGATCCGCTCGGTCCGGAAGCGAAGCTGGTCTTTGCCGGCGGGCCCCTCGCCGGAACGATGGCGCCTTCCTGCGGTCGCATCTCCGTGGGTGGCAAGAGCCCGCTCACCCTGGGCATCAAGGAGGCGAACGCGGGCGGGCCGACGGCGCAGAAGCTCGATAAACTCGGGATTCGGGCCGTCGTGGTCGAGGGGGCCCCGAAGGAGGACAAGCCTTACGTGCTCCTGGTCAACAAGGACGGCGCTGCCTTGCAGGACGGTGAAGCGTACAAGGGCATGAAGACGTATGCACTGGTGGAGGCGCTGAAACCGCTCGGAGAGAACGCGGCCGTGATTTCGATCGGACCCGCCGGTGAGCATAAATGGAAGGGCGCTTCGGTTGCCTTTACGGACAAGGACGGGCACGCGGCACGGCACGCGGGAAGAGGGGGCCTGGGCGCCGTCATGGGTGCGAAGGGGCTCAAGGCGATCGTGGTGGACGACAAGGGCGCGGCCCCTGTCGCCATGGCGGACAAGGACGCTTACCGTGAGATCCTGGGCAACTGGACCAAGGTGGTGAAGGAGGATCCGCAGCTCCAGGGCTTCAGCCGGCACGGCACGCCCGCCGGCATCGTCGCCTTGCGGGGCCTCGGCAGCATGCCCTCGAAGAACTACAGCAGCGAGGACACACCCGGATTCGAGAAGCTGGGCGGAGAGGCCCTCGAGAAGTTGGGCCAGGAGAGGGGCGGTCGCATGGACGCGTGCATGCCGGGGTGCATCGTGAAATGCTCGATCATCTTCCACGACGCGGACGGCAATCACGTGACGTCCGCCTTCGAATACGAGACGATCGCCCTGCTCGGAACGAACCTCGGGATCTCCGACCCGGATGAAGTGGCGAAGATGGATCGCTTCTGTGACGAGATGGGCCTGGACACGATCGAGCTGGGCTCCGCCATGGGCGTTGCGGCCAGTGCGGGCAAAATGGAGATGGAGAACGTGGCCTCCGCTTGGGCCCTTCTGGACGAGGTGGAGAAGGGGACCGAGTTCGGTACGATTCTGGGCAACGGGGTGGTCGCCACGAGCAAGGCCCTGGGGGTGACGCGGGTTCCCGCCTTCAAGGGACAGGCGATTCCGGCCCACGACGGCCGGGTCTGCAAGCCCTGCGGCGTCACCTACGCGACGAGCCCGATGGGTGCGGACCACACGGCGGGCCTCTCCTACGACGATCCGATGAACAAGGAAGGCCAGGTGGAGAAGTCCTTCAACATGCAGGTCGTCATGGGTATGGTCGACAGCCTCGGGTACTGCCTCCTCGCCTCTCCAGCGGATCACGGAGCCGCCATGAGCTTCTTCCAGGGGCTCCTGAAGGCCCGCTACGGCCTCGAGGTGACGGCGGAGGAACTCATGGAGATCGGGAAGCAGACCCTGCGCGACGAGCTGAAGTTCAACGAAGCGGCCGAATTCAGTACCGTCCACGGTCCGGACCCGGAGTTCGTACGCAATGAGCCTCTCGCACCCACGGGCAGCGTCTTCGACGTGGACCCGGGTGAGGTGGCGTCCATCTGGGAAAGGCTTTAGAGGATGAGGGGCCGGCCGCTTCCGCTTGTCCTCCTCATGGCCCTTTTCGGGGCGGCAGGATGCATCTCCTCCTACGAGGTGGAGATCCTGAGGGCGAACGAGATGATCCAGGACATGGAGGCAATCGAGCTCGATGAGCCGGATCTTTCCTCCCACTATCCGGAGACCGGATTGGTCGTCAACAACCAGACGTCCAGAACCCTGATCGTGAAGGTGAGACGCAAGAAGGAGCGGAGCGTCTCCGTTGCACCGGGCGCCTCGGTTTCCCTGGCCCTTGCGCCCGGCACGTATCGATACAAGATCTACGAGGATCTGGAGGCGGACGAACCGAAGGGCAAGGCCGTGTTCATCCACCTCAGGGGAACGAAGCGGATCGTGGAGAAGTGTGTCTTCGTCTACGACGTGTTCACCCAGAGCAAGGTCGTGGACGAGAAGGAGTTCGAAAAGCTGCGCAGTCGATAGCCGACGTGCGCTCTCCCTCCGACCGCCGTACCGCGAATGAATGCCTTGACAAGGGGCCGGTGAGGCTGATAAAGTAAACAATACCCTTCGGGCAGTGGACACTATACAAGATCCGAAAGGGCTGTGGGATTCTGCCGAAAGCGAGGATGCGTTTCCCAACGGTGCAGAACCCATCGCCTCTACTGACTGGACAGAATGAGACGCCTCCAGAACATCCTGAACGCCATCCGGTCCCGCGAATCCCTCCTTCTCTCGATCCTCATCCACCTGCTCATCCTCATCCTCTTCATCCACATGACCTACTACATCCCGAAGGCGAGGGACGAGAGAGCCGCGGCCTCGATCCTCTTCGACGAGGAGGGCGGGAGCGGGGATCGCCTGAAGTACCAGGACCGAAGCCTGGTTGATCGCATGCGGAAGCGGGACGATGTGATGTATCCCCATCCGGAGGTGGAGCATTTTCCCGACCTGCCGGAGATCGACTTCGAGCTGGATCCCACGCTGCGGAAGGAACTGGATCTGATCCGCGTCGACCGGATGGACCGGAGCTTCCACAGCTTCACGGCGAACCGCCAGCCCTACTACACCGGAGAGGAAGAGCTTGCCGGCGCCTTCGCAAAGCACATCAAACGGATGCGCAAACGGGGGTTGGACATCGTCTTCGTCTTCGACTCCACGGGCAGCATGGGCCTCTATGTGCAGCACGTGAAGAAGAAGATCCGCAGCCTGGTCCGCGCGATCCGGAAGCTCGTGCCGGCGGCGCGGGTCGGCCTGGTGACCTACCGTGACGTGGGGATGGATTTCGTGACCCGGGCCGTTCAGCTCACCCATGGAACCCGGGGGCTGGAGCTGTTCCTCGAGGGAACGGACTACGAAGGGGGGGGCGACAGGGAAGAGGCGGTCTACGAGGGGCTGCGGGTTGCCATCGAAGGGCTCAACTGGAAGAAGGATTCGGCCAAGGTGATCGTGCTCATCGGAGATGCGCCGCCCCACCCGGGAGACGTGGACAAAGCGTATCGACTGATCGAGAAATTCCGCGACATGGGCGGCACCCTGGCGGCCGTGGACACGAACCGCCCGATTCCGCTCAGGGGCCAGTATCACGGCTGCCCGGTCGGTGTGGAGCCGCCGTGCGACGTCATTCTTCACGGCGAGCTGATGGAGGAATTCAAGTCCTTTGCGAAGAAGGGGGGAGGGGAGTGCCTGCGTTTCAACGAGATGGAGAGAATGAACGAGATGATGGTGATGCTCATCTTCGGATCGGACTGGAAAGACTACCTGGATATCTTCGTCAAGAACCTGTAGGGGTTCTCAATCAGAAAGGGAGGCAAGGCATATGAACCGGTGGAAAGTCCCTGCGCTCGGTTTCGTGATGGCACTGGTGATGAGCGTTTGCCCGGTCCATGCTCAGGAGGAGGGACCCGAGGAGCCGGTGGCCCTCCCCGCGGAGGTAGAGGAACGGGCTGCCGGCACCGTGCCCGCCGGGGCGTCCGGCGACGAAATCATGGCTGCGCCGGAGGACGAGGCATTGGACGCCCTGCTCCTGGACGAAGAGATGACCATGTTCGAGCTCATCATGAAGGGGGGCGTGGTGGGGGGACTGATCATCCTTCTTTCGTGCGTGGCTCTCGGCCTGGTGATCGACTATGCCATGACGATCCGTCGTGCGAGGCTCGCCCCTGTGGAAGACATCGCCGAATTCAGGGATCTGGTGGCGAAAAAGGACTTCACCCGGGTCAGGGAGGCGGCACAGGCCAGACCCACCTTTCTTTCGCACGTCGTCACGGCGGGGCTGGAGGAGGTCAACCTCGGTTACCAGGCCATGGTCAAGGCGATGGAGGATACGGCCGAGGCCCTCACGGCCAAGCAGGCCCGCCGGATCGAGCATTTGAACGTGATCGGCAACATCTCGCCCATGATGGGGCTCCTCGGGACCGTGATCGGCATGCTCCGGTGCTTCAACGAGATCTCGCAAGTGAGTGGATCCATTGATCCGAAGCTGCTGGCGGCAGGCATCTTCGAGGCGCTTGTAACCACCTGCCTCGGACTGATCGTTGCCATACCGACCCTCTATTTCTACGCCATCTTCCGAAACCGACTGGATGAGCTCGCCGGAGAGGCCTCGGTTGCGGCGGAGCAGATCCTTTCCACCTTCAAGTCGGACGCCGCCCCGAAGGGGACCTGATCGTGCGAGCCTTTCGGAAGAGAGAGTGGGCCTCTTTCGTGGTCAACATGACACCCCTGATCGACGTGGTCTTTCTGATCATCATCTTCTTCATCATGATCATGAGCTTCTACGAGTTCCTTCCGAAGAACGTCATCCTACCGAGTGCGGACGAGGCGAAGACGAATACGGATCTGAAGGAGTGTTCCATCACGGTTACGGCGCAGGAATACGTCATCCTGGGAACCCGGAAGATCTCCGTCACCGAACTGAGCAGGGTCCTCCGGACGATGTTTCCGGAGCCTCGCGGGCAAACGGTCGAGTTGCGCGGAGACCAGGACGCCCCTTTCGACATCGTGCAGAAGGTGCTTCAGCAGGTGGCCCAGGCGGGCATCGGCCGTGTCCATTTTGCCACCCGAAGACCATACGATCGGGAAAGGAAGGATGAAGCCACCGACGAAGGCGACGAGTAAGAACCGCCGACTTGTGATCATGATGACACCGCTGATCGATGTCATCTTCCTGCTCATGATCTTCTTCATCATGACCTTGAACTTCCTCGTGCCGGAGGGCGTACTGGAGAACCGGCTGCCGGATCAGGCGAGGGCGGACACGTCGGAGCGGGAGAAGGACTGGGAGGTGGTGAGGATCCACGTGGCACGAGGCAGGGAAGTGCCGCAGATCTACCTGCAGGAGAGAAAGGTGACCGGGTTGCCAGACCTGCTCATGAACCTGCAACGGCTTCCCAGGGATATCGTGATCGTGATCGAGCCCGAAGCGAAGGTGGCGTACAAGCACGTCATCAGCGTGTTCAATACGTGCGTCAAGGCGGAGAAGACGAACATCTCCTTCACCATACCCCGCGGCAGTCCGGCACAGGGCGGAGAATGACGGCTGGGGTTCTTCCGAATGCGTAGACTGCTCGACGTGGCAAAAAGAGTCGCCTGGGTTCTCCTGGTCGTAAACGCCCTCCTTCTGACGCCCGAGAACGTGCGCGGGGCTTCCCGACCTCCTCCGGTCCTTTCGGTCGATCTTGCCGGAATCGCGTCCGTCGGCGAGATGCATGCCTGGCTCGATGATCTCCAGGGGGAGAGCGTGAAGGCGAAAGGGCGGAACCGGTTCACCTTCGAACTGCAGGAGCAGATCCTGAAGAAGTCCGGCGAGGCGATCAGCAGGATCGTTGCCCTGGAGAAGGGTGCGGAGCTTTCCGACCCGAAGGTCTCGAAGCCGTTTCGAGCCGCCTTTGAACGGAACGAGACGATCCTGGAGTTCATCATAGGATCCAATGAGGAGGTGATCGAAACGCTGCAGGAGGAGAAGCTCGACCATGTGGAGGATACGCAGGCCTTTCTCGATTCCGCGGAATGGCAGATGCCGCACCGGCTGATCTCCCTTGCGAGGTACTGGATGAGCTGGAGCAGGTACTACCGCAGCTTCCTCTATTCCGGGGAGGGCACGAAGCGCGAGGAGCTCCTGGAAGAGGCGATTGCGGGGTTCTCCCTCACCCTCTTCGACATTGCGGAGCAGACCATCGTCGCGAAGAGCCTGTTCGGACGTGCACTCTGTTTCAAAGAGATGGGCAACCAGGATCGGGCCGCCAAGGACCTCGAGGCGATTTCGGAAAACGTAAGACAGAACGACCCGCTCTACATGTGGAGCGTGTACGAACGGGCGAGGCTTTCCTATGATGAGGGAAAGCATGCGGAGGCCCTGGGCCATCTGGAGAAGCTGGACACCGGAGTCGCGGAAGAGACCGTGACCGAGGTGCTGGGGAACGAGCACAAGCGGTTGCGGGAGAAGGTGGTTCTCGAGCCGAGGGCGAAGGATCTGCTCGAGAGGATCGACAAGATGCAGGACAGGGGCGGGGAGAACGCGAAGAGGTTGTGTATGGATGCCCTGGACGTGCTGAGTCGTCTCTCCCGGTTCGATGCGACCTATGCGACGAAGCTCTATCGACTGGTGGAAGAGCATGCGTCGTTCTACTCCGAGCTGGCTTACGAAGAGGTGGGTGCGATCGGCACCCTGGCCATCGCGGACGACCGCTTCCGGAAGGGAGAATACGAAGAAGCGGGGAAACGATACCGGCGTCTATGGGCCTCCTCCGACCCCTACCTTCGAGAGAGGATGGACGATGTCTATTTTCGGTCCGGCTATGTCTACTGCCAGATCGGCCGGTGGACCGAGGCGCTCGCCTCCTTCCACCGCCTTTACGAGGAGTTTCCGCGCTCGACGCTGGCGGGCAAGGCGGTGTGCCTGGAATACGTAGCGGCAGCCGGGGCTTACAGAAAGGCCTCGAGCCGGACGAATTACGAGCGGTACGTGGATACGGCCGGGAGGTATCTGCAGAAATGCCCGAACCCGAGGGACAAGAGCGGGGCGCACTACCTTCTGGGGAAGGACTTCGAGAAGCAGGAGAAGTCCGAGGAGGCCCGTCGGCACTTCGCCGCCGTCGAACAGGGCTCTGCACACTACTGGCCGGCCCAATACTACATTCTGAAGCACGAGGTGGAGGAGCTCGAGAGGAGGAAGGAGGCGGGAGAACGGATCGGGAGTGCCTGGAAGCAACGCTATCGGGCCATGGCGTCGCAGTTCGAGAAATTCCGGGAACTGCCGGGCAAGGAGGAATCGATAGCGGGGATCGCGGAGATCGCACCGTACATGACGATTCTGCATGCCAGGCTCTACCGGTGTGCCGCCGGAAGCGCCTGTGAAGAGGTGCTGCAGGTCCTCGAGGGTTACGAGAGGCGATTCCCCCGGAACAAGCCCCTCTGGCTCACCGCGATGAACCTGAGACTCGAGTGCCTGCGTGACAGGGGCATGGTGGAGCAGACGCGGGAACAGATCCGGTTCATGCTGGACACCTATCCGGTCGACGAGGAACTCTGGACTGTCTTGGGCGAATGGGCCGAAGCGTACGAAAGGGAAGCGGAAAGGCTGAGGATCGAGGGAAATCCCGACCGTGGCGACGACATGGCCGAGTCGGCGTTGATGGCCTACACGGGCATGGCCTCGATCGCCTCCAGCCACTTGGGCTATGAGGAGGATCTCGACGACGTTCGGTTCAGGATGGCCGGGATTCTCATGGGCCTGAATGAAATCGAGAAGGCGGAGCAGGCGTACCGCGAAATCCTGAAAAGGACCCCGGAAGCGGCGGATGCGCTCTTCCGCCTGGGCGAGATCTACGAGAAGCAGCGACGATGGGGCGATGCCCTCGATGTGTGGCGGAGATATGCAGAGGAGAGCGAGCCGGGGAGCCCCGAGTGGCTCGACGCGAGGTTTCGCATCGCCAGGGCTCACAGCGGGATGGGCAGAGCGGGCGAGGCCTGTGAGGTCGTCACCATGATCCGGGTTCTCCACCCGGACATCGGGGACGCGTCGTTGCGCGAAAGGATCGGATCACTCGAGAAGGAAGTCTGCGGCGGAGGCTCGGGAACTCGGTGAGCCTTCCCGGGCCCGCTACGGAGCGGGCTGCTGCGTGGACCGGTGCTCGCGGAGGGAGGACTCGATCCGGCCTCTCAGGTCCTTCGGCTGTTCCAGCAGCCGTATTCCCACCCGGAACAGGAAGGGGCCCTCTTCCTCGATTCGATCGTACCAGATCACATTCCCGTGCAGGATCAGATCCCCCTCGGGACAGGGGATCCGGATCTCCAGAAGACACTGCTCCGAAGTGGTCGCCAGGGGGTGGAACATATGCAGGCTGCTGGCGTGGATCGCCTGCGTGAGCAGCGCCACGCCGTCTTGAGAAAGGTCGTGGAGTTGCCCGGGCAAGTAGGAGGAGGAAATGTCCGGACAGGAGGGCAGATAGATGCGAAATCGGACGGGAAGGTCGAATCCAGCCCTTCGTCTCCTGCGCCGTTCTTTCATGAATGGGATCTTCATCTCGTCCAATGTATCGGACGATCCCGGAATTTTTTTAATGCTGTTGTGGGAATCAGGCTCCCTTCAACCTCTCCCGGAGTTCCCTCTTCAGGATCTTTCCGGTGGGAGTCCTTGGAATCTCGTCGACGGGGAAGACGGCGACCGGGATCTTGTGATTCTCCATCTGACCGGCGCAGTAGACCTTCACCTCTTCGTCGGAAACCGGGATCCCCTCGTCGCAGACCACGAAGGCGGCCACGGCCTCCCCGAACTCCTGATCCGGGATGCCCACGACCGCTGCGTCGGCAATGCCCGGCATGGAGACCAGAACCTCCTCGACCTCAGCCGGGTAAACGTTCACCCCTCCCCGGATGATCATGTCCTTGACCCGGTCGACAATGAAGTAGTAGCCCTCTTCGTCCCGTATCGCCACGTCGCCGACGGTGATGTACTTGTCCCGGCGGGTCTCTTCCGTGGCCTGTTCGTTCTTGTAATAGCCGTCCATCATGATCCCGTTGTAGATGTAGAGGATCCCCCGCTCTCCGTCGGGGACCTCTTTGCCCGTCTCGTCGAAGAGGATGAACTCGTTGCCGGTGAACGGCCTTCCCACGCTTGCGGGCCGTTCCCGCATCTCCTGAGGCGTGATCAGGGTGTTCATGCCCGCCTCGGTGGATCCGTAGTACTCGTAGAGGCAGTCACCGTAACGATCCAGAAAGGCGAGCTTGTATTCCGGGAAGAGAGGGGCGGCCCCGCAGATCACGGTCCGAAGGCTCGACAGGTCGAGGCGGTCGGTCACTTCATCCGGCACGTCCAGGAGACGTCGGACCATGGTGGGCACCAGGTGTGTGGAAGTGACCCGGTGTCGTTCCACCCATTCGAGAAACTGTACGGGGTCGAACCGGGGCTGGAGGACCGACGTCCCGCCCAGGAGAAAGCTGATCGTGTTGAACAGTGTGGGGGCGGAGTGATAGAGAGGGCAGCAGACGAGATGGACCTCCTCCGGGTCCATCCTGAGGGTGCCGACGGTGCTGAAGATGAAATCCATGACCCCCGGCTTGGCCACGAAGTCGGTCTTCCTCGCCGCCCCTTTCGGCCTGCCCGTGGTGCCGGAGGTGTAGATCATCGAGCTTCCCGGCTCGCTCGCGGGCGGCAGTGCGTCCAGCTCCAAGTCCGGAGCGTGGTCGTACAGGCCTTCGTAATCCTGTGCTCCCTGGAGGGAAGGCCCGCCGTAGGAGATGAACCCGCCCGGCAGGACCTTCGGGTAGTTCTCCCTGTAGGGAAGGATTCGATCGGCGAACTCGTGCCAGAAGATCAAGACCCGGGAATCGGAGTTGTCCACGATGTACTCGATCTCCCGGGGCTTCATCCGGTAGCCGACCATGACCAGCCCCACCTCGAGGTACTGGAGCGCGTTGGCGACCTCGCCATGGACAGGGTTGTTGTAGGTCATCAGGGCCACCTGATCCCCCGGTCTCACGCCCAGGCCGTAAAGGCTTCTGGCCAGGGTTCTGGCCCGTTCCCTGAGCTGTCCGTACGTGAGGGTCCGGTCCATGCCGATGGCGGCCAGCTTGTGGGGGTGGTTTGCAGCATGGATCTCGAGGAAGTTCGGTGGCTTGCTTCTCGGTTGCTCGGTTGTCACGCGTTCCTCCTTCGGTTCCGGGCAGCGGGGCCCGTTCCGGTTCGTTCCCTATCTACACTGCCGGACCTCTTCCTGCAAGGCAAGGTTTGACATGGAATCGTGCTCCCTTTTAAAGTCGTGGTGTACTTGGAGGGGTGCGTGGCTTGAACCGGTTTGTCTCCCCGGAGGAAAGGAAGATGCGAATCCTGTATGTGTATGTGGCACTCGTCTCGGTCTTCGCCCTTGCGGCCTGCTCGGATGAGGCTCCCGAAGGGGAGACGCTCCCGGAAAACGGGGGCCCGGAAGGCTCCGCCTTCATCACCAACCAGCGGATCATCTTCTCCGACGGGCTCCACAGCGAGAACACCGAGATGATCCGGCTGGGGGACCGAATCCTGCTCTGCTTCCGGGGCGGGGAAGAGGGGCAGACCGGGTCCGCCCGTGCGAGGATCATGGTCTTCGAATCGCTCGACGAGGGAGAAACGTTTTCGCTCATCAGCGAGGTCACCATGCCGGATGATCCGGACGACCCGGACGACGACCGGGACATCCGGGATCCGAAGTTCGTTCAACTCGGGGACACGCTCTTCATGTACGCCATCAGCAGGGTTCCGGGCTTCAAATACCGTGACCTCTTCGGCGAGGCATGGACGGTTCGAGCCGAATCGACCGACGGGGGAACCACCTGGACCACGCCGGTGAAGACGCTGACGGACCCGAGCGGCCTGCTCGCACGGTTACTGGGCTTCGACGAAACGTACTGGGGTTTCTGGCGCCTGATGAAGCGGGAGTACGAGGAGGACGGCGAGGAGAAGGTGACCGTGTATGCAACGGCGTACGATGATGGAGACATCAACGTGGGCCTCTTCGCATCCGAGGACGGCAGGAACTGGCGCAAGGTCACGCACATCTACACGGGGTGGGAGGACGTGCCGAGTGAGGCGGAACTGCAGTTCTTCGGCGAAAACAATGAGAAGGCGGTGGCGCTGATCCGCATGGACAATCAGGGCAACCTGACCGACGGCCAGACGGCCATCTGCACCTCGAGCGCGCCCTTCCGCGCCTGGGAATGCGGCCGCCGGATCGAGCAACGGCTGGACGGCCCGACGTGGGTCGTTCTGCGTGAGGGGGCGCGGGTCCGGAACTTCGTCTTCGCCCGGAAGCACCTGCCCTGCACCTTCAAGAGGACAACGGCCTACGAGCTGCGCGGGGATCTGACGGACCCGGATGCGAACATAGAAGTGTGCGAGATCCAGGATGTGGCCAGCTCGGGCGACACCGCCTACACGGCCCTGGTGCCCCTGAGCGGAGACGAGTACCTCCTCTCCTGGTACTCGAGCCCTGTCGATCAGGAACTCGCCTGGCTGGAGGGCCAGTTCTCGCCGAGTGACATCTGGCTTGCCGATGTGGACTTCAGCGAGGCACCGACCGAATGCGTGCCGCCCGAGCCGGAAAGCCGTTGTGAGCCTGCGATGCTGCCCGAGGGAACCGAGGTCTTCGATGTGAGCGGACGGCATCTGCTCGCCATGTCCCCGGTGATCTGGCCTTCGGAGCCGGTCTACTTCACGGCGGAGGTTCTGGTAAACGGTTCGACGTCGGTCGACTTCACGCTCCAGCCCCTCGAAAGGGCGGCCTATGTGGAGGGGGGAACAGCCGTTCCGGTGGGAGATGCCTGGAGTGTCCGAGGCGTCCCGATCGAGGCGGACGGAAGCTTCACCGTGGATTTCGGCAGCCGGTCCCTGCCGGCGGCCGCCTACCCGGTGATCGACGAGACCATACCGCTGAGCCTCGAAGACTTCGTGCTCACGGCGAAGACGACCTCGCCGGATTCCTTTTGCGGGGGCATCGAGGGCTACGTACAGGTCCTGCCCTTGCCCCTCGAGATCCTCAAGTCGGACATCATCCTGATCTACGGCTCCAGATTCGGGGCCACCCGAATCACGGGACCCGGCCTTCCCGAGCCGGTGGGCAGGTGTCCGTAATGAAGACGACACGCCCTGAGTCGGCACAGGTGTTGGCCGGCGCGGTCTTGTAGAGGACGAACCGTGGCGACCGACCGATCGTCTCTGCGGCCCTTCTTCTGCCCTGAATCCATCGTGGTCTATGGGGCCACAGACGACAGCGACAAGCCCGGAGGCCGCATTTTCACGCTGCTCCGAAGATACGGCCGGCCTCTCTACGGGATTCATCCGACCCTGGATGCCGTTGACGGCATTCGTTTGCACAGGCGTGCGGCCACGTTGCCCGAGACACCCGATCTGGCGGTCCTCGCGGTCCGTGCCGACCGTTGCGAAGCGGCCTTGCGCGACGCATTGACGGCCGGGGTCAGGGCGGTCGTCATCCTGGCTGCGGGGTTCAGCGAAACGGGCCCGTCAGGGGCGGAAGCGGAACAGAGGCTGGTGTCGATGGCAAGAGAAGGGGGAGCACGACTTCTGGGGCCGAACACCCTGGGCATCTTTGTGCCGAGCACGGGCCTCGACACCATCTTCGTGGAACACGGGGACCGTTCCCTGCTGCCGGGCGGGTCGGTCGCGGTCGTCTCTCAGTCCGGCTCGGTCGGCGTGGAGGCCCTTGGGTACGCTTCTTCCTCGGGCTTCGGCCTTCGCGCCTTCGTGGGACTGGGGAACAAGTGCGACGTGGACGAGATCGAGCTGGCCGATTGGTTCGCTCAGGACGAGGGAACCGCGGTGATCGGTTTCTACCTCGAAGAGTTCTCCCACGCCCGCGCCTTCCTGAGTCTTCTGAAGAGGATCAGCGGGGACAAGCCGGTTGTCCTGCTCAAAGGGGGGCGAACCCCTGCGGGGGCACACGCTGTCTCCTCGCACACGGGCGCTCTGGCGGACAGGGGCCGGGTCGCCGGCAGCACGTGGCGACAGTTCGGTATTCATCACGCACGGGACGACCAGCAGTTCTGTGATCTGTGCAAGGTCCTGTCCCTGTGTCGACCCATGGAAGGTGACCGGGTCGCCGTCGTCACCCCGGCTGGAGGGTACGGGGTGATGGCCGTCGACTCCCTCGACTCGCTTGCCGGGCCGGTAGGGCTTCGGGTTGCGGAGTTGAGGGGGAGCACCCTCGAGCGCCTTCGAGGGGTGCTCCTGCCCTTCGCATCGGCTCGAAACCCCGTCGATCTCACTGCCGCCTGCACCGACGAGACCTACGAACAGGCCCTGGACATCCTCATTCGCGCGCCGGAGGTGGACGCGGTGCTGGTGGTGGCGTTCTTTGCACCGGAGGGGATATCGAGCAGGCTCGTCAATATCATTGCAACGAAAAACCGACAGTCTGAAAAGCCCCTCGTCGTCTTTTCGCTGTACGGCCCCTTCACGGACCAGTACCTTCTCGACTTTCACGATCGGGGTGTTGCGGCATTCGGGAGCATGTCTCGCGCTGTTGAGGCTCTGCGGGCCCTTCGCGAGCGGAAGATGTTCATGGAGAAGGAGAGGGGACGTTTATCCTTGTAATCCGTGAACTTCTTTGAATAAAACGAACCGCAACAGCAAATGACGCAATGCGTTGATACTGTTTGATTTTTTTGTTGCATCCACCTCCAAGATACATTATGTTTGGATCAGAATAACGAATTGGGCAGCCAACAGACTCTCACATGAACAATCGAAAGGAGGTTCAAGCATGAGAGGACGTACACCTCTGGCAATTGCCTTCCTGACCGTCCTGTGGGTACTCGGGACGCAGATCCCGGCGGTGATGGCCCAATATCCTGCGGAGATCGAGGTCGGAACGGTGATCGATAAGACGAACGCCGAGAAGGCGGAGGGCTGGGTGCCGGACGCCGTCTTGAACTGGGTCAAGAAGGGCGACGGTACGCTGACCATAGGGGAAGTCCCTTACAAGCTGGATGACTTCCTGCCGCCTCCGGCGGTCAAGTACATGGAGAGCAACAGGGGCAAGTACGACGTGGGCCCCGAGGACCTCCTGGTGGACGTGAAGACCGGCAAGCTGCCCGAGTTCATTGACGGCATGCCCTTCACCGAGATCGACATGGAGGACCCGAAGGCCGCCGCCAAGATCATGTACAACAAGCACTACTACTCCTACGCAGTGGGCCCCATCCAGGTCCCCTTTCAGGTGAAATGGGTGGGCCGCAAGACCGGTTTCGAGCGCGAGATCATCATGGACTACTGGACCTACTGCCTGGACGGGTATCCGCCCGCCCGGGAGGAGCCGAACCCGGAGCAGGTGGAGATGCACTCCCTCATCATCGCCCTGGCGCCCTTTGACGTGAAGGGAACGAACATCCTGCTATGGCGGTACCGGAACGACCGGTTGGACAGCACCTTCGCCTATGTGCCCGCCATCCGGAGGGTCCGCAGGATGAGCCCTGCGAACCGGTCCGACTCGTTCCTCGGATCCGACTTCTGCGTGGACGACGCCTGGGGATACGGGGGCAAGATCAATGCCTTTACCTGGAAGCTGCTCGAGAAGAAGGACCAGTACATCCCCATCTACCCCGGACCGCCCGTGAAGCTGGTGAAGAACGAAGTGGGCGAATGGAAGAGCGTGTCGGAGGGTCGGGAGATCCCTTACGGTTTCGAGACGGAAGGGTGGCAGGGGGCGCCCTGGTGGCCCACCAAGAACCTCATCTACATCAAGCGGCCCACCTACATCCTCGAGTGCGCGGCCAAGGACAAATACTACAACTACGGCCCCCAGCAGCTGTGGGTGGACGCCGGGGTCTACACGCCCACGTACAAGGTCATCTCGGACCGGTCCGGCGCGTACTGGAAGGTGGAGTGGCAGGCCCTGGGCGTTCTTCAGTCGGAAGACAAGAGCTACCGCACCTCGGGGCTCTCCAACATGATGGCCTTCGACGACCGAAGCCAGCACGCCTGCGTGCTCATCCTGTACAGCCCGGACAACACGACACGCTACCTTGCCCAGCACGACAGGAACGATTTCTCGCTGGGTGGCTTCCAGAAACTCTGCAAGTAGGGGGCAAGCCCCTTTGTTCGACCGGAACAGAGATGGGTCGGCGGCCTTGCCGACCCATCTTCTTTTGGGCCGGAATCCGCTCTCATGATCCGCACGATCATCAGCGACCTGGGGAACGTCCTTCTCCGCTTCGACCACATGCACGCATGCCGACGACTGGCGGAGCATTGTGCCCTGGCCCCGCACGAGATCTACGATTCCATGTTTTCGTCCGGGCTCGTTCAGGAGTACGAGTTGGGTCGGATCTCCTCAGTCGATTTCGCCGAGGGGTGCGCGAAACGCCTCGGTCTTCGGCTCGACGGGGAGGCGATTCGTGAGATCTGGTCGGACATCTTCGAGCCGGTGGAAGGCATGGAAGAACTCATGAGGGTGCTCAAGTCGAGCTACAGGCTCGTCCTTCTGTCCAACACGAACGAGTGGCACTTCGAGCATTGTTCGAAGGAATACCCTGTCGTGAGCCTCTTCGACGACTGCGCACTCTCCTTTCGGCTGGGGTGCCAGAAGCCGGATCCTCTTATCTATGAGAAGGCGGTTTCCATGGCCAGGGCCCTGCCGGAGGAGATTGTCTACTTCGACGACATACCCGCTTATGCGTCGGCCGCCGGAAGCCTCGGAGTCCGTGGGATCTGTTTCGAGAGCAGGACGCAGCTGATGACACGATTGAGAGCAGAAGGAGTGATGCTGCCCTGAACGGGCCGGGCGAAGCCAGCCCGCATATTGCACGAAGCCCTCTACAGCGCGCTCGCAACGAAGTTTGGCGCAACATGCGGGCTCGAGAAAAAGGGCGGGGGATGGACCGGAGAGGATCGGCGGGGTCGGCCTTCCTGCCGACCCCGCCGACTCGTTCATGGGGTGCCGCTACCGGACCGACCTACTGCCTGCTTTTCACCTTCTCGGCACTCGCCTCGTCCATCAACCGTATGATGTGATCCTTTCGGTGGGGGACATCCACGAGTTCGGCCACCCCCTCGAAGGAGGTGGTGAAGCCGTCCTGCGAGAGCAGAACCTTGATCTCCACAGGACCTTCATGAATGCCTTCCGGAAGCTCATCGGCCTTGAGCGCGACCGCCACTCGGGTTCTCGAGCGTTTGGTGTTGAACTTCACCCTGACTCTCTTGGTGGTCGCTTCGAGGATTTCGTCCGCCTCCGGGTCCGCGACCGGATCGTCGTGGGACCCAACGGCCTGAAGGGTGATGGTGTCGTAGAAGGTACGCATGTCGTCGGGAGCGTCGCCGTTCTGGTGACCTCTGAGCACGACCCGGTAAACGTCCCGGTCCGGGTCGATGTACTCGAGCAGATCAAAGACCTGCCATTGCATCGCAGCGGATACGAACAGGCTCGTTCGGGTGGGCTCCAACAGGTCGTCGTAGCCGACCTCCACGTGGATCCAGCCGGGCATGCCGGTCATCACCGCGAGGGAAAAGGCCTCGATGTCAACGCCGGGTGTAGGTTCGAAGGCCTGGGCAATCGGGTAGGGGCCTCGCACGAGAGCGCTGAAGGCGCCGTCATAGGCATAGGAATCAGCGACACTCCAGGCGTCGTGGTCACCCACCTCCTCCCAGGGAGAGAGGACGCCTGATTCGAACCCTCCGTTCTGAATCAGTTCTTCAGCCGCAACAGTGGACGCAACCAGAAGAGACAAAACGATGATGCTGATCTCAAGAAGGTTCCTTCCCATTTTGGTTCTCCTCCGAATTTGGAAAGACAGGTGAAGACGGAACGATGGTTCGCTCCTGTCAAGGACAGCAGGAATCAGTTGTCGCGTTCACCTCCTTTCCGGTACACGAACCTCCTTTCCGGGCCTCTCTTCTGGCCCGAGCCAGCCGACGTACCGTTCAGGGTTGAAGGTGACAATGCAGCCTCCTTTCTGTGCGAGTCGCACGGTGTGTGGTTTGCGTCAAAGGGCCATGACGAAGGCTCGACCCTTTCCAGCTTGGGCGCCGAGATCCTGGGCGATCAGAGCAGCAGCGGGGCGATGGCATAGCGTGCGGACACAGGACGCTCGAGCCTGGGTGCTGTGGCGAGAAGCTGATCCAACACGGAAGGCCGCGGAGCCGAGATCGGAAGAGCGCAGAACGGCCGTAGCGCCGGGCAGAGCCGTAAAACGGGACTTCTCATCTCCTATGTGTCGGAAACGGGCGGATAGGCCTGTCGTTCTGCGCGGGTTTTATGCAATTTCCGAGCCAATTGAGCCCGAGAGGCCTAAGCTTTCGTTAATAAAAACAAATGGTTGCTTGGTCAGTGGGTGGGTTCGATTCATGGCGGACGCTCTGCGGCAGGGTTGTAACAATTCACGGCCACGCAGGGGAATCCGGTTGACATTTTGAACATCGTTCAATAATATCTAGATGTTCAGAAGAGGAGCGTTCGTGGGAGCGGAACTGAAGGAAGCCCTGGCGAGAAGACAAGAGGCGGAACGTCAGGAGAGACGGACCCGGATTCTGGATGCGGCCAGAAGGGTCTTCCTCGAGAAGGGGTATCTGGGGACGTCGATTCGTGCGATCGCCCTCGAGGCGGAGTTGTCGCCCGGGCTGATCTACTTCTACTTCCGCGGTAAGGACGAGATCTACGGAAGGATCTGCGAAGAGGCGTTCCACATTGCCATCGGCCTGCTCGAGAAGGCGGCGACTGCAGAAGGGAGCTTCTGGGAGAGGTTGAGGGCCCTCGCCTGGGCTTACGTCGATTTCTACCGGGGCTACCCCGAATACTTCGACATCGTCTCGTTCAAAGACATGGGCTTCAAGAAGGTGGGCCTTCCGGAGGAGCTTCACGAGCTGCTCGAGGAACTCTCGCAGAAAACGATCTCGTTCCTGAAGGCGTTGGTGGATGAGGGCGTGGAGAAGGGGGAGATCGCGTGCCGGGACGAGAGCTGGATCACGAGCTTCGGCCTGTGGGGCGTCATCGAAGGGGCGCTCTACATCCACAAGAGAGGCTATCTGGACCCTCTGGGGTTGAGCCTCGAAGACCTGCTCACACAACAGCTCGGAATCATCGAGTCGGGGTTGAGAACGTGAAGGTCGCGGTACTGTCGGATGTGCACGCCAACCTCGAGGCCCTGAGCGCCGTTCTGGAAGACGTGGAACGAAGATCGGTCGACCGGATTCTGTTTGTGGGAGACGTGGTCGGCTACGGAGCCGACCCGGGACCCTGTCTCGCGCTGATAGAGAACGCAGGCTGCAGGTGCATCGCGGGAAACCACGACATGGCCGCGGCGGACGACCGGCTCGGGCTGGAGGGTTTCCAGGATGACGCGGCCGACGGGATCCGGTGGACGCGGAGTGCCTTGTCGCAGTCGGAAAAGGGCAGGCTCGCGGCTCTTCCCCTGGAGAGCCAGGATGGGGAGCTGCACCTCGTCCACGGGTCCCCGTTCCGACCGGAGAGATGGACCTACGTCCTGTCGGAAAAGGACGCGGAAACGGGATTCGGCGCCACCTCGAGCAGGCTCACGCTGGTCGGACACTCCCACATCCCTTCCGCGTATGTCGAGGTGGAGGCGAAGCGGATCTTCTCCGGGGTGATGAGGAGGGTAAAAGCTGCTGCCCCTGACTCCCTCACCCTCCAACCCGGAGTTCGATACATGTTGAATGCGGGCAGTGTGGGACAGCCGCGGGACGGTGACCCGCGGGCCGCGTACGCGATCCTCGATCCCGAACGCGGCGCCTACACATTGCATCGAGTGGCTTACGACGTGGAAGGGGCTTCGGCCAAGATCAGACGGGCGGGACTTCCCGAAGCCCTTGCCGAAAGGCTCGTGGCGGGCTGCTGAGCGGCAGGGAGGAGAAAATGGCAGGGAATTTCGATTTCAAAGGCTGCACGGTCATTACGAGCCTCTCCCACGGGCTGCTGGGCCCCTTGAAGCGGAGTCTGGGTCGCCTGGGGCAGCTGAGCGGTTCTCGGAACACGTTTCTGGGGGGTGGGGCCGTGCTGGGAGGGTTTCCGGATCCGGAACGGGTCGTCCTTGCACCGGGGTGCATGGAGGAGGCGCTCTTCGACGAGGAACTGCCGGAGGAAGACAGGGATTACCGGCAGATATTCGGTGACAGGGTGATGCTGGAGGTTCAGGGGTATGTGCGGAAGATCCCTGCCGGACAGGTTCGGTTTCGCCGGGATGCGGTTGCGGTCGGGGACGTGGAGGAGACCCTGTGCCGGATCCTCGAGGCACTCGACACAATGGGGGTCGAGGTGGGGCCGCAGGACCTGAAAAGCCTGAGGGATCGGCTCGCATGAGCGCCGGGCGTCGGGATCTGGACGTGAACGGCCCGCTGACCCCGGACCGGCACGTCCGTCGGCGTGTGCAGGCGTACTGCCGCTGCAGGCCGGACCTGCCTCTTCATTCCGAAGAGATTCGTGACGTGAAGAGGGTGGACGGGGAGATCTGGGTCTTCACCGATTCTCTGGACCATCGCTGCCCGCAGCTGTTCCTGCTGCGAAGGCAGGGCACCGGATCCGGGAGGGACGTCGTCCCCTATTTCGCCGTCCGTGAGCGCCCCGACCGGCAGATCGTGAGCTATTCCCTGGGCAAGGGGCTCTGCAACCTGGCAGAGGTGAAGGAACTGTTCGGATCCCTCTACTCGAGGTACTGCGGCAGCTACTCCCTGGAGGAGGTGCCCCACAGAACGGGAAGCCTGTCCCGAATCGGCCTCTGGGTTCACGATTGTCTGACCGAGGATTTCGATCACCAGGTGTCGTTGAACCGGCAGCATCTGGAGGAGGGGATTTCGATCTCCTACGACTTCGGGATGGCCTTCTCCAATCACTACTTCCCTCCCTTCTACGCCATGGAGCTTGGGATCCCGGATGAGTCCATCGTGGAGAACCGTGTATTCCTGCTCGAACTCATCCGGCGCTATGCGGGGCGGGCCGCAGCGGATGAGGAGTCGATGGTCCGCAACCTGGAGGAGTGCTATCCGAAGACGTGCAAACCGGACTTCTGCAGGTACCTGCTGAGAAACTTCAAGACCTATTTCGCGACACGGCTCTACTTCGGGCGGTTCTTCGAGAAGATTCTAGCCGCTCCCCCTGACCCGGAACGGTTGATCGAGATCGGCGATTCGATCGGTGTCGAGACCGGAGAGAACTGCGATGTGCCGTCACTGGTGGAGCGCCTCCGATGTGTGCCGAGAGGGCGGCTCGAACTGAGGGGCCTGGACCTTTCCGGCGTGGACCTAAGGAGAGCGGATCTGAGGGGGGCGGACCTGACCGGCGCAAGCCTGGCAGGGGCCGACCTGGAAGGGGCCGATTTGACCGGGGCGGACCTTGCGGAAACGGACCTGCGGGGCGCGAATCTTGAGGGCGTGAAGATGCACAACGGATGAACGTCAACCGGACGAGAGGAGGAGGGCATGGCGAAGAAGAAACAGAAGAAGCACCTGTCCAAGGATCACTGGCTGGAGCAGGAGGGAATCACGTGGGAGCAGTCGGAGGCAGACGAGGATTTCAGCCCCCACATTCCGAAGGAGGAGTTCGGGGTGCGAATCGACAGGGCGAAGAAGCTGCTGGCGAAACACGGGATCGACGCTATGGTCCTGTTCGCCGAGGAGAACAAGTACTACTATGGCGGATACCGGGATGCGGCGCTCATGTACACGGACCGCTGGCGGCACTGCTTCGTCGTTTCCCAGGACCACGATGTGGTTTTCGTGGGCGAGTCGGTGCTGGACAGCAACGTCAAGAAGACCACATGGGTGACCGATACCCGTTACTGGTGCGGCGTCAAGCACTGGCGCCTTCCGATCCGTTTTATCGATCTCTTCGTAGATACCATGACCTCCCTCGGGCTGGACAACAAGGTGATCGGCATGGAGTACGGAGCGCACCACATGCTGCAGGTCGGATTCGACGAGATCCGTCAGATCGAGGCGGCCCTTCCGAACGCGAAGTTCGTGTCTGCGGAGAAGGTTCTTTGGGAGCAGAAGGCGGTCAAGACGGAGTGGGAGATCGCTCTCATGCGCGAGATGTGCGACAAGGCGAAGCGGGTACTCGAAAAGGGGTGGAAAGCGATCCGACCGGGCGTGACGGAACGGGACGTTCATCGTGTGATCTGGGAGGAGTGGGTCCGGGAGGACATGTTCGAGACCCCCTGCATGTCGAACCCGGTCCTCTTCCTCTGCGGTTGCGACGGCCCCGGGAAATGGCGCATCGTCACCACGCCCTTCTACGACCGGGTCATCCAGAAGGGGGATCAGGGATTTTCCGACTGCGGGCCTTCGTACAAGGGCTACTGGACCGATCTGCAACGGTCCTTCTACGTGGGGGACAAGCTTCCGCCAAAGCTGGCGGACCTGTCGAAGTGGGGCCGTGACGCCTACCTGAACACGGTGAACAACATCTACCCGGGCATGAGGGCGTGTGACGTGTTCAAGCTGGCGGAAAAAGAGACCTACCGACAGGATTGGAACCAGTTCGTTCCGATCGAGTTCGTGGGCCACGGCATCGGGACGATGAACCACGAGCCTCCCTGGCTGGCAGAGGACGATCTCACCGAACTCGAGCCGGGGATGACCCTCTGCATCGAGGTGGGGTGCTACGATCCGGAGCTCGTCTACTACGGGAACATGCCCGAGGACATCTGGCTGGTGACGGACAAGGGGCTGGACCGGATCGGGGTCGATCTGCCGTACGATATCTGGCTCTGCGGCTAGGAGGCTGTTGAAACAGTACCATCTGCGGCGTTCGGCTTCATCCCTCGTCATTCGACGTACAGAAGTACGCCTTGTATGATTCTCCCCAATGGATATTGCCTGCCTTGCATCTGGAACTGTTTGAACAGCCTCCGACAGGCGTCTTCTGAACGGGCTGTTACGGGGTCGGGGTCGTCTTTCGGGCGGCTTCTCTGTACTTCCGGATGGTCTTCTGCGACTGCGCGTCCATGATGCGCGGATTGAGCCGGTGGAGCCACCACAGGATGTAGGCCGGGGCCTGCACCGGGATGATGGCCCGGTTGCGGGCCACGCCCTGCAGTGCGGCGCGGGCGCAGTCCTCAGCGCTCATCGCCTTGAGCCTCGAGGGCACAACGGACATGGTCACCTCTTTGCTCGTGTTCACGTACTCCGAGGAATCGAAGATGGGCGTGTCGATGTAACCCGGACAGACCACACTGACCCGTACCCCCAGTTCTGCACCTTCGGCGCGGAGCCCGGTGGACAGACCGACAACCGCGTGCTTGGTCATGGAATAGGCCGTGAGCAGGGGCGTGGGGACCAGACCGGCCCCGGAGGCGGTGTTGACGATGTGTCCCGACCCCTGCTTCACCATGGTCTTGTAGGCCGCCAGGGTGCCGTAGACGACGCCCCATTGGTTGACGTTCACGATCCGGATCCAGTGGTCCAGGTCCATGTGCTGAACCTCGCCGCCGATTCCGATGCCTGCATTGTTGAACATGTAGTCCAGTCTGCCCTTTTCGGCGGCGGTCTTCTCGACGAGGGCCCGCACATCCGGTTCGACCGTCACATCGAGTCCAACGGCCTCGGCGCGTGCGCCCGACTCTCGGAGTGCTGCGGCGACCTCCTGTGCGTCCGGCCCGTTGAGGTCGGCAACGACCACATGGGCCCCCCTCTTGGCCAGCTCCGAGCAAAGGCCCTTTCCGATCCCCGAGGCACCGCCCGTCACGATCGCCGTCTTGTCTCGAAAGATGTCCATGTTCTTCGCCTCCGAGGGGCGTCCCCTTCAGCACCCGATGGCGTGCAGCATGGGAGCCAGTCCCTTCACGATCTCCACCTCTTCGGGGGAGTGGTCGGCGGCTTCCGGAAAGCTCGGAAAAAGGGAGTCCGCTCCCCGATCGATCAGAAAGGGGCGGATCCCCGCGTTCCGGGCGCCGAGGATGTCTTCGAGATACATGTCCCCGATGTGTGCCGCCTTTGCCGGTTCCACGCCGGCACGGGTGAGGGCGTGTTCGAAGATGCGGCGGTCCGGCTTCCGGGTCCCAACGATGGCGGACACCAGGGTGAAGTCAAAGTACTTCAGAAGACCGATCTCCTCGAGAAACCCGACGAGATCGGACGTGGCGTTCGACAGGATTCCTATCCGGATCCCTCTCAGGCGCAAGCGTTCGATCGCTTCGAGGGCGTCGGGGTAGACGTGCCAGTTCTCCAGCAACCAGAACCGCTCGAGCACATCCCGGGTGAGGGCCTCTTGATTCCCCTCCACGCCCGCCTGCTTGAACAGGTAGCGTCCCATGGCCAAGAAGATGGCCTCGAATTGCTCGTCCGAGTCGCTGTACTCGGCCCCCTCGAGGAACTCACGGATGGCTCCTTCACGACGTTTGGAGATTGCGGCGTGGGCGGTTCGCTCCACTTCCTCAGCGCTCGTCTCCATTCCCTGCTCCCGGATCACCTCTGCGAAGCAATGCCACAGGGAGTCGTGAGGATAGCTCAGCGTCCAGCCGACGTCGAAGAATACCGCCTCTACTCGTTTCACCTTGGATGTCTCTCCCGTGTCCCATGCAGGATGCAGTGAGCGGTGTTCAAGGAAGGATAGGCAAGGAATGCTTCGCGGTCAAGGGGAGCCAAGTGAAGGGGACGCCCATGATTTTGTGCGTTTCTACGAGCAGAAACGCACAAAATCATGGGCGTCCCCGCAGGCTGTGGGCTGCAATCTACGTCACGCCACGCTCTTGAGCGATCTTGATGTTCATGTCGATCAGGTTCTCCGGAAGGGAAGGGGCCTCCGGCTTCTCCACCAGGGAAATCGCTTCGTCGTTGCAGGTGGGTACACAGAGACCGCATCCGATACACCGGGCCTCGTCCACCTCGTAGGATTCGCCGCCTTCGCTGATCGCATCCATCTGACATCTCTCTTCGCAGGTCCCGCACAGCACACAGGCGTCCGGATCGATCCTGGCCTGGTAGGCGCTGCCGCAATGGTCGGCGGGGCGATCAAACTGCTTCAGGACGGTCATGAATCCACAACAGCAGCCGCAGCAAAGGCAAATGTTCACGATTTCCTTCGAGTTGCCCGGGGAGAGGACGAGGGCCTTCTCCTCACCCATCTTGAGGATATCCTTCAGCTCTTCCTGCGTGATCTCCCTGCTGAGCCCGTTCTCGATGTAGTACTGGGCCGCCATGTCAAACTGGATACACCTCTCCTCAGGACGGCTGCAGGGTTCACCGACGAGGTTCTTCTCTTTCGCACAAATGCAGGGGGCCACTGAAATGAGCTGCTTGTCCTTGATCAGTTCCCGGATCTGGGAATAGGTCCCGACCTTCTTGTCGTCCTGCAGCGACGCTTCGATCGGGACCACACGGAGCTGTTTCGTGTCCACGGACTCCCATGCCTTGGCGATGTAGGGGAAGTACTCCTCCATGTACTCCGAGAGTTCCCGGTCGATCGTGTTGAGGTGAAACTCGTAGATGCCGACCACAAAGGATATGGCGGAATAATGCGCCACGTCGCCCAACCGGACGCGCATGATCGAGCCCTCCCTGGCCAGCTCTTCGAGCTTCTCGGAGGCCTCCTCTTCGGACATGCCGAGCCGGGGCGCAATCTGCGCCAGCGGTTCGGGCATGGGAGAGAGTTTCATCGTGATCTCGGCCTGCTCGGGTGTGAAGAGCTTCTTCAGAATCTTGATCTCCACACCGCTCTCTGTGGTCGGAAAGCAGCCGGGCATGTTGTCCAGGAATTCCCTCAGTCTCGTATAGACGTCGTCGCTCATGCTGTTCCTCCTCTTCGAGGTGTTCGGGTCGACAAAAAGGGTGAAGCTATCGATCTCGTGCCGCGAGCGGTGAGGCGGACCACTGATTCAGAAGGGCTCGGAGGACCTGAAAGCTGTTCTCGAGGACCCTGGGTTCCCGATGCGTCTTGCGCAGGAGGAACGCCCCCTGGATCTGGGCGAGAACGAACTCGGCGAGCTGTCGTGAGGCCGGTTCCGGCCGGAACTGGCCCGCCTCCTTGCCCTCGTCGAAGCATCGTTCCAGCGCTCCCGTACAGGCCTCGAAGAACATGCTCAAAGATTGTCGCAATGGCTCGTGAAGGGAGCTGATCTCCTGTGCAAGATTGCCGAAGGGACAGCCCCATTGACCGATCTCTGACCGGCCGATGGCGAGCATCCTGTCAAGGAAGAACTCGATGCGTTGCCGAGGTTCGAGGCTCGGGTCGTCCAAGGAGGGACCGATTGCGAGGGCGTAGAACCGGCGCATCCTCTCGCCGAGAACCTCGAATGCGAGCTGTTCCTTGCTTTCGAAGTGGTAATAGAAATTGCTCTTTGTGACCGAGGCGGCCTGAAGGATGTCCTGGATGCTCGTGTGGTTGAATCCTCTCTCGTGAATGAGCTCGGCCGCCCTGTCCAGGATTCTCTGTCTGCTGCTCATGTGTCCCTCTTGGTCGTTCGGGAGATAGCGGGACGATCGAACGTGTAGTACCAACCGGTTGGTCCTAAATGTTAGTCAAGCCTTTCTCACCTGTCAAGCGGAGAGTAACATGTCTCATTACCGGTGTAGAGCAGGGGCGTGGACCGATAACAAAAAAGCGTTCTGGTTGAGGGAGATTCCAGAGGCTATTTGTCCTCGTACTGTTTCTCGAACTTCTTCCCCTTGTAGGTGGCCCTCTCCAGCTCGCCCGGTTCCTGCCAGATGATCTGCGGGCTGATCTTCATCCGGGTGTGGAAGGCGTCCAGGAGCTCCTTTTCGAGTTCCCCGAGCTGCTCTTCGGGCACTTCGGGACCCCGCTCGATCTTCACCTTGAGGGGAGGAACGACGAGGGGAGGCCTCTCGGTCAGGACGATGCGAAACTCTCCGGTCACCCTCGGAGCGAAGGTCTCGAGCAGGCCCGTGATCGCGGCCGGGTAGACGATGACCCCCTTGACCTTGAGCATGTCGTCCGTTCGCCCGACGATCCGGTACCGGAACCCCGTCCTGCCGCAGGGGCAAGGCGACATGGTGACCTCGTGGATGTCACCGAGGCTCGTTCGCAGCCAGGACCATCCATCCCCCTCGATGTTCGTGAACACCGCCTCTCCCCTCGCGCCGTCTTCCAGCGGTACCGGTTCTCTCGTGTCCGGGTCGACCAGCTCGTAGACGCACAGGTCGTCGCCGAGCCAGTGCATGCCCTGGTACTCCGGGTGGTCGCAGGACACACCGTGCCCTGCGCCCGTATCCAGGAGCTTGGCACCGAAGTTCTCTTCGAGCCGCTTCCTGAGCTCGGGCACGCCGGCGCCCGGTTCCCCGCCGCAGGCGAGGAGCTTGATGCCGAGGGACTTCGCATCCTTGCCGATCTTCTCCGGCGCCTTCTCGATGATATAGGTCGCCAGGGACGGGGTGCCGAAGAAGACGGTGGGCTTGAAGTACTTCGCCATCTGGAAGATTCGGTCCGTCCCGGATTCCGCACCCACCGGAATCACCATGGCGCCCGTCTTGGTCAGGCCGATGAGGGTGCCGGTCCCGGCGATCACCATCGAGAGCGCGAAGCAGTGAAGCACCCGGTCGTGCCTTCGCAGCCCGCCGCGCCACAGTCCCCTGCACAGGGTTTCCCCCCAGACATCGTAGATGTCTTTCATGGTCAGCGGATAGGGAGTCGGTTCTCCGGTGGTGCCGGTCGTGCTGTTGACCAGAACCAGATCCTCGACAGAGACGGGCATTTCTTCCTCCATCAACCGCACCAGGTCTCCGCCACATGCCTCCGCATGCTCCCGATATCCTGCCTTGTCATAGACCGGGATCCCTTTGAGGAGGTCTTCGAGGCTTCCCGAGTGTCTGCCCACCTTGTCCGCATCCAGACCGGCCTGGGCAAGCCGCTTCCTGTTGAAGGGCGCATGCGCGATGTGTCGCTTCAGCATGATCTTCAGCTTCTCCAGCTGAAGCTGTTTCATCTGGGGGGTGTTCAGGAAGGGTTCGATCTGCATGTTCCAGTACAGTCTTTCCTCTGACATGTTCTTCTCCTCTTCGGCACGTGCCGCGGGGGCGGTCACTTGCCCTCTTTGAGCCGGGTCTGCCTCTTTCTGCCCTTGTCCGAAAGGGACTTGATGAGCACATCCATCAACCTGGGCTGGAAGCTTGCGATCTTCGCGGTCAGGCCCCGGTACGCAGGGCAGACGATCTCCAGCTTCCGCTTCTTGAGGCCCTGCTCCAGAATGACATTGCCGATCTGCTCCACCGTGAGGTGACGGTTGCCCGAGAAGGTCAGGACGGCCTCGGGATAGTCCAACTGCAGGGTGAGCATCGGCGTCTCAACGAGGTCTGGGCACACAACCGTCACAGCTACGTTGTGCGCTTTCAGTTCCGGGGCGATGGAGAGGGTGAAGCCCCGGACCCCGAATTTGGAGGCGCTGTAGAGATTCAAACCGCAAACCGGCGAAATGCCCGCCATGGACGCGATATTGATGATGTGGCCGCTCTTCTGTTCCACCATCCGCTCCGACACGAGCTTCGTGCCGATGATCGTCCCCTTCAGGTTCACGTCGATGTGGAAGTCGATCATGTCGAAATCGGTCTCATGGATGAATCCGGGACGAATGACGCCGGCAATGTTCATGAGCACGTCGATCCGGCCCCATCGGTCGTGGGCCGCCTGAATGACCTGCTCCCATTCCTGCTTTCGGGTCACGTCGAGGGCCTCAACGATCGCCCTTCCGCCGTCCCACCCACTCTCCGCCGCCGTCGCTTTCAGGCCCGTTTCGTTCACGTCCGTGGCGGCGAGCCGAACCCCCTGTCTGTAGAGGGTCTGGGCCAGGTACTTCCCGATACCGCTCGCAGCGCCTGTAATGAGGACAACCTTCTCCTGATGCATCGGTTCCACCTCCGGTTGTTGGGAATCAGGGAGGCCGGCTACCCCAGAAGGGTCTTGACCAGCCACTTCGGTTTCAGAAACCGCTTTCGCGGGCACGTCCCGGTGAAAAAGCCGGCGACCATCCTGGCGTAGCTCTGGTCGAGCAGGCAGTTCTTCTCCACCTGCTTCAATCCCCACATGGCAAGGGGCCTGCCCAAGGGCGGATGGGCGAGAAACCCGGTCAGGAAGGCGGCCGAACCGAAGTCCGGCCCGAAACAGCGCCTGCATCGTTCGTCATAGCGCGCAAGAAAACGTTCTCCGAACACGCCCTGCCGCAGGGCGTCTCGCGCGGTTTCTACGGCAAGCCGGGCGCTCTGCATGGCGCTGAAGATGCCTTCCCCTGAGATGGGGTCCACGAAGCCGGCAGCATCCCCGAGAAGCAGGACGCGCTCTCCCGACACACTGGGCACGGACCCGTAGGCCGGCAAGGGCCAGCCATTGAAATCTGCTTCCTGCGACGCGTGCCGCATTCTCTTGGAAAGGACAGGGTGTTCGGCGATGAAGCGACGAAGCTCCCTTCGGAGCCGCACACCGTCGCGACGGCACACGTCGGCACGTAGACCGAGCCCCACGTTGGCGCTTTCCCTGTTCAAGGGGATGACCCAGGCGTATCCGGGCTGGAGGCTGGACAGAGGGTAGAGCTCGATCGTATTGCGGAGTCGGTCGATGCCGCGGTAGTAGCCGCGGACGGCGAGAAGCATCCCCTCGTTGGTTCGGCGGAACAAACCGGCGGCCCGGGCCGTGGTGGACGAGGCGCCGTCCGCGCCGAACACGAGCCTGGCTCGAAAGAGCAGATCCTCTTCGCCTTTCGAGGCCCTGCAAAGGACCGCATCCCCCTCCCGGGCCACGAATTCCTGAAACCGGACGCCGTAGAGGATTTCGCAGCCCGCCTCGATCGCCTTCTCCTGCAGAAACCGATCCAGTCGATCTCTCTTCAGGGTCACTCCCACCGGATCGGGGGCTGATTTGTCCGACAGGTAGGCGACACTCTTCAGGCCCTTCTCGTCCAGGACCTGGATGCCTTCGATGGGCCACCCATCTCGCACCATGGATGCCCACCCGATGTCCAGGGTCTCCAGGATCCGGAGCGATCGGACGCCGAGGAGGTCTCCGCAGATCTTGTGGTGCCCCCGTGGCTCCCGCTCCAGAAGGGTCGTCCGAATGCCTTCCCTGGCGAGGAGGATTCCGGCGGCACAGCCGGCCGGACCACCCCCGACGATCAGGACATCCAGATCGGCCCTGGCTCTATTGGAAGGTCCTGACTTGCCTCTTGATGCTTTCGTCCTGGGGGCTGCCACGCAGAAAGACCTCGACCGGAGCGATTCGTTTCCCGTTGCTCTTCGCGGCTGGACAAGGATACGCCGATCGATCCTCCCTGACAAGGCAGAGCCGTTCGGGAGGTGAAAGGAATTACAATTTATTATATCAAAACTCTATAATTAACCTTATAGTACGATCGTAAACAACCGTTTTCAATTGATTGTTTATTCAAAGGTTTATTCAAATTTCTTGGATTCAGCCGGTTTCGGTAGGGCCTCACGTTCGTAGGTATCTGGACACTTCCTGCGGAATCCGCTGAAGGGTCCTCCTGAGTTGAAAACGGGCCAGGTACTTCAACCCTTCGCCGATCAACGCGGGGATGGAGCCGGGAACCAGGTGACGGGCCGAAGGGCCCCGGACCACGCCTCGGCACCTCTGACAGAAAGGATGCGCGAGCCTCCCCCGGGCGAAGGGCTTGCGAAGGTCCTGGTAGCTACCGGATCGAAGGAGCTCGCCGAGGGGACGGTCCCAGGCATTCCCGAAGGTGAGGGCCCCGTCGAAATCGAGGCAGCAGAGGGTGAGGCTGCCGTCCCAGAAGATGCCGAGGGTGTCGAGGGCGAGTTGGCAGGTTCCCTGCTCCCGTGCCTCCACCTCCGCGCCCTCCACCAGGAGGGTGTTGGCCCACAGGGTGGCTCGCTTGAAGCAGACGGACACGCCGGGCAGCAGGGGCACGTATCCATCCAGTCCGATCCAGAAGCGGAGGCGGTCCAGAACGGGCGGGGGCGTCGGTAGGAGGAGGGAAGCATCCCGCGTCCAGGAGCGGGCCCGCTCCCGGAACCTCCGGGCGATACGGAGCCGCTCCCCCGTCCTCTCGAGAAGGGCATATCCGTTCGGCCTCTCGAGGCGGGTCGTGAGAAGGTGGATCGAAATGTCGGTGGGGGATCCGGATTCGAGCTTGGTTCGGACCGCCAGGTCGACGGCCTGCAGGCTCTGTTCGAGCGTGGTTCGTTCGGGAGCGTTCTTGAGCCGGAAACTCTCGGCGGAAGGGGTCTGAAGGCTCAGCGCGAGATGGGCGATCGGAAGATCGAGCAGCCTGCGTACGTTTTCCGCGTTGAGCAGGCTCACGTTCGTGATCAGATGAATGGGGATGCCCAGACCGGCCCCGTGCGCGGCGATCTCGATGAGCTGCGGGTGGAGGAGGGGCTCCCCCATCAGCGAGAGATTGACCCATCGAGCCAGTTTCTTCTCGGCGATTTCATCGAGAAGACGCCGGGCCAGGGCGGGGTCCATCTGCCCCCTTGGACGGCGCATGCGGGCGTCGGGGCAGAAGAGGCAGCGGAAGTTGCAGCGGTTGGTGAGTTCGAGGAAGATGCACTCGAAGGGTTCCCTTCGGGATGTCACGGGCGCGTCCTCGGGTTCAACAAGGGCGGGCGTGTCGATCGACGTTCCTGACCATAGCACGGGGCCTTCCGGAGTGTCGATAGGAGCCGGCCTTGACAAGCCCTGTTCATACGTGAAAGAAAGCGATGCCATCATGACCGTGGAGGGCCGGGATCCGATGGCAGAAGAGCGGATGGATCCGGCGACAGCGGACACCGCGTCGTTCTGGGAACATGCCTACAGGTACGGGTTCGCAAGCGCCTACGTGCGGGACAAACGTGTACTGGACATCGCCTGCGGGGAAGGGTACGGTACGGACGCCCTGAGAGAGGCGGGGGCGAGGAGCGTGGTGGGGATCGATTTGTCCTGCACGACCTGTGCGGGTGCCCGAAGGAAGTACGGGCAGCTCTTCTGTGCCGGCGACGCCCAGGCCATCCCGCTTGCCGACCGGTCCGTGGATGTGGTCGTCAGCTTTGAAACGATCGAGCACATCGAGAGGCCGGCGCTCTTCCTGGACGAGTGCGTGCGGGTCCTGGCACCGCGGGGCGTCCTCATCCTGTCCACCCCGAACCGGAAGGTGCACGGCGAGTCCCCTCACCGGAACCCCTTTCATCTGTCGGAGATGGACGAACCGGAGATCCTGTATCTGCTCGCGTCGCGATTCCGTCGCACGAGACGATACGCGCAGATTCCGAAGACGGCTCCGTGGTGGAGCCCGAGGACGCTTGCCGCAACCGATGCATGGTGGATACGATTGCGTGGAGGGTGGCGTGTGCGAGAGTGGGTCCGTTCCCTCCTCTGCCCGCACATCGTCCGCCGGCTCGACGAAGGCGACCGGAGGTCCCCGGTGAGGGCCGCGCTGACCCGGGATCGGTTGCTCGCTTCATGGGTGAATCCCTACCGGGTCTATCCCCGGTGGAAGAGCGGGAAAGACCGACCCTGGTATCTCGTTGCCGTGGCCCACGATCGAAGTGATGCCCGCGGCTGGAAAAAGGGAAGACCCCGCGCTATGATGACGCCACGCAGTCACCGCCTCTCGCTGCTCGGGACCGGGAAATCATGAAAGCGCTCTTGGCGGACCGAAGGGGTCCGTTCTTCGGGCTGGTCATCTTCGCTCTCGTCTCCCCCATCTCCATCGCCGCCACCAATGCAGCCTGGGTCATCACGCTGCTTCTCTGGGGCTACAGGGCATACCAGGAACGACCCCGACCGCGGGATCTGTTTCCGAAGACCGAATTGAACGCGGGATTCGGGATCTTCCTCCTCGCTTCCTTTCTCAGCGTGTGGGCTTCGCTCGATCTCCGGGCAAGCGTCGTGGAGTTCCGGTCCCTGGGGCTCATGGTGATTCACTTCCTGTTCTGCTGGAACATCGAAGGCGGGGAGGAGCGAAAGAGGCTGGTCTTCTGTCTCGTGGGTGCGACGATCGTGGCCGCCCTTTTCGGTATCCTCCAACACACGACCGGCTGGGACTACACGGGCCACTACGATCCCGCCTCCGGAAAGGCGGGCAGTTTCTTCGGTCTGCACCTGACCTTTGGTGAGTACCTGGTTCTGACGACGTGCCTGGTCGGAGGGCTCGTCCTCTTCGGGAATCTGTCCGTACCGCTGCGGTTGGCAGGGGTGGGGGTGTCGATGCTGCTGATGATCGGGATCGTGGCGAGCGGCTCGAAGGGGTCCGTGCTCGGATTCGTGGCGGGCGCCCTGGCACTCCTCGGGTTGCGAGGGAGAAGAACGCTCGTCGGCTTGTGCGTCGCCGTCTTGATCGCCGGGGCCGTCGTCTTCACCCTGAAGTCCTGGGACCCGGTCCACAACATCCTTTTTCAATTCCAGGTGAATGCACAGGAAACGGACGGTCCCATGGCCTCCAACACCCGGCGGCTCTATATGTGGTGGTCCGGGCTCCGGATCTCGGCGCACCATCTCCTCACCGGGATCGGCCTCCATGCGATGGAGAGCGTCTACCCTGCCTTCCGCCACCCCATGGCCCTGGAGCCGAATCAGTGGCATCTGCACAACCAGTACATACAGATCGGGGTCACCAGAGGCCTGTTCGGTCTCACGGGACTGATCTATATCCTCGCAGCCGCGTTCCGGGCCTGTCTGCGGCGTTTCAGGTTTTGCAGGGATCCATGGGACCGGGGGATTGCAGCCGGGGTCCTTGCAGGTCTCTCGGGTTTCCTCGTCTGCGGCTTGACCGAGTATTGCTGGGGGGATTCCGAGGTCCTGATGCTCGTCTACATGCTCCTCGGACTGATGGTCTCCATTCGAATCCAACGAGAGCCCGGCGCCACGGCCGACGATGGTCGGAAAGGGCCGGCGCATCGATCGGGAAGGTCTCTCACGCGGGCCGGGTCTCTGGGGCTCACGTTTCTGCTGAGCGGCATCGTCCTGGTCTCCTTCCTCGTGCCCGTAACCGAGCGGACCCTGGCGATGAGAGTCCTCGAGGCGTCCCTCGGATGTGCCCTCCTCCGGCTCGTTGCCAGACCCCTGTCGGAAGATGAACCGGAGAGGACGAGGACGCTCCAGGCCGTCGCCTGCCTCACCGTCTATGCGGTCTATACGTTCACGCAGCATGCCTGGCAGTCAGCGGAGGCCTTCTTCCTGGCGGAGGGGATGCCGTCGTTGACCTTCGCAACGATGGCCGGGACACTGGCGGTTCTTGGCGGGCTTCTGCTGTGGATCGCCAGGAGGAGAGGTGCGTGGGCCTTCTTTGATCTCTGCGTGTTTGCCTCGCTGGCCCTTTGGGGTGCCTCGGCGTGGGGCACCGGCCTGCTTCTGGCCCGGGCCACGGGAGAGCGGGGGGTACTGGCACCGCCCCTGCTCGTGCTCGTGCCCCTTCTGACGTTGGTCTTCGGTGCCTACACCCTCCTTCGATTCGGCTATGGCGGGGTCAGGAGGGAGCGGGTCGCACTTTTCTGTGTGGCCCTGGGAGTGGTGATTCATGCCCTGAGGTAGATGGGACGCGTCCTCCGGTCGAAACGGCACGCGCTATGGGAAGCTGAACTGCCCGTGAAGAAACGGCTCCGACATTGGGCCAAGCTCCTCTACTGCAGAACCGAGCCTCTGCTGAAGCGGGTCGGGTGGGCCCTGAAGCACGTGGAGGTCTTCTTCGTCTACCCCCCCGTCCTCTCCCTGCCGCTTCCCCTTGCGTGGAAGATCTTCAGCGTCCGGATTCCGTGGCTGTTCTTCAGGCCTTCACGCAAGAGGCTCATCCTGGACCACCTGGCACAGGCGACGCGGCAGGGAGCGGCCCCGGAGAGGACGCGGCTCCTCGCCCGAAAGCACGCAGCGTTCCTGTCGTCCATCCGCTTCGAAACGCAGCTCCTCCTGGCATGTTCCCCGGAGAGGGTGGACCGTGCGGTCCGATTCGAAGGGCTTTCCCGCGTGGATGCGGCTCAGGCGGAAGGCAAGGGGGTGATGCTCCTTGGATGTCACGCAGGGCCTTTCTACCGTGCCATCTTCGCCTCCGCACGCAGGGGCTATCGGCTGCATGTCATCACCATGCGGCCCGAGGATGCCCGGCAGGGCATCTGGGAGGACCGAGTGGGTTCGGTTCTCTACCGCAGACTCCTCGAAAGGCTGGAGCAGGAACCGAACGTGCACATGCAGTACGTGGGCGGATCCCTCCTGGAGGTTCCCAGGGCCCTGAAGAGGGGGGAGATCGTTTGCGCGACCCTGGATGTCCCGCTGACCCGGGGAGAGAAACAGGCCGTTCACCTGCCGTTTCTCGGGAGAGAATGCGTGTTTTCTTCCCGTCTGGTTCGTCTGGCCGAGCGGCTCGGTGCCGTCTGTCTTCCCTATGTGACCCACCAGGAGGGGAGGCTGTGCCGGATCAAGATCCACCCTCCGATGGTGGAGACGCGTCAAGGGAGTCCCGGGGGGGCAAAGGTGGAGGAGGAGATGGGTTATCTGTTCGGTGTCCTGGAGGGACACATTCTTGCACACCCGGAACAGTGGTGGCTCTGGACCGACCTGGGCGGCTTCGGAGCGGCCCCTTTCCGGGAAGAACCCGTCGGACTGGGCGACGAAGATTGACAACCCTGCGGGTCTCTCCTATCCTTTTGAAGCTCCGCAAGAGCCTGCTTTTTCTTCAACCGTGGACTCACGAAGCTCCGTCGAGGATGATGGAGAGATGCCAGCACCGGAGACCATGGGCAACTGCATCCTTCCTTTGCCGAGCGCATACCCGAAGCGCCGCCTGCGGACCCTGCTGGCCAGGTGGACGGACTGGTTCTATGCCTTCGATTTTCAGGACGGCGTGTCCACGCAGACGGATCCGGTCGTAAAGGAGATTCACGAAACGCGGGCCGAGATGATTCTTCCCTTTCTGGACGGCCGGTTCGGGGGCCGCTGGCCGGGCCTTCGATGTCTCGATGTCGCGAGCCATCAGGGATGGTTCGCCGTGCAGGTCGCCCTGCGGGGCGCCCGGGAAGTCTGCGGCATCGACATCCGTGATGAGCACCTGGAAAAGGCCGCCGCCATCGCAGAGATCAGCGGCCTTCAGAACATTCGATTCGAGAAGCGCAACCTGTACGAGGTCGACCCGGAAGAGGACGGGCTGTTCGATCTGACCCTCTTTCTCGGGGTTCTTTACCATCTGGACAACCCTCTCGAGGCGCTCCGTACCCTCCGATCCGTGACCGGAGAGCTCTGTGTCCTGGAGACACAGGTGGCGCGGTCCGCGGCTCCGCTGTCCTGTCTCTGGGGGAGCAGCCCGGGCGTACGGGAGGGACCGGCCATGGCCGTGATGCCCGCGGACGAAGGCCACGTGGAGGGAGACCGGTCGGTCGTGCTGGTGCCGACCCTGGACGCCCTGTATCGGCTTCTTTATGCGGTCGGGTTCCACCGCCTCTATCTGAGCATCCCCCCCCGGCGTGCCCATGAGCAATACGCGAATCTCGACCGGGTCGTGGTCTTCGCCTCTGTGACATGAATCTCTCTCGCCGGATCACAGCCAACTTCTTCTGGATCACCGGTTCCCGGGGCCTGGGCAAGGCCTGCTCCTTCGTGATGGTCCTGCTTCTGGCGAGGGCCCTCGGGGCCGAGGGGCTCGGAAAATTCGCCTTTGTCACGGCATACCTGGCCCTCTTCGGCGTTCTGACCGATCTGGGGGTGGACGTGATCCTCATTCGGGAGGCGTCCCGGGACCTGAAAGGTTCGGAAAGCCTGGTCGGGAACGGGGTTGCATTGAAGACGCTCCTTGCCTTCGTCGTTTACGGGGCCACGGTCTCCACGGCAAGCCTGGCTGGGTATGGGGCGGAAAAGGTCCTCTACATAGCGATCGCAGGAGCAGGGTTCTTTCTGGCCCCCCTGACGTGCTACTCCTCCGCCTTCTTCTCAACCCTGAATCTTCATCTGCCCTCCCTCGTGGAGGGGGGCTCCCGAATGCTCGTGCTGGTGGCGGTGGCGTTACTGATCTGGGCCGGCGAGGGGCTCGCCCTGGTCTTCGCGGCCATCGTCCTCGGCGGAGTCGTGGAGGCCTTCTGGAAGGTCCTCTACGCCCAGCGCTACTTTCGACCCCGGCTGCGGATCCAGCCCCGCCTCTGGAAGTGGATCCTCAGGGAGGTCTGGCCCCTGACCCTGGTGCTGATCCCGATGCTGCTCATGCAACGCATCGATCAGGTCATGCTGGAAAGCCTGCTGGGTGACACGGAGCTGGGGTATTACTCTGCGGCCGCACGATTGTGCGAGGCATTCCTGATCCTTGCCGTTGCCGCCTTGAGCTCCCTCTTCCCGCTCCTGTCCCGGTATCATGCGCAGGATCCGGCCTCCTTCGAGCGGACCTGGCGACTGGCCTTCAAATACCTCGCCCTCCTCGGCGGGGCACTCTTCTTCTTTCTCTTCTTCGCAGCCGAACCGGGCATTCGCATCCTCTTCGGCGGAGGATTCGCTCCGGCCGTGGATTCCCTGAGGGTGCTGGCGGCCTCTCTCCCTCTGCTCTTCACCGGCCTGCTGCAGGGATGCCTCTTCATCGTCATGGGCCGCCAGAAGAGCCTCATCCCCGTTGGCTGGGTCGCCGCGGCGGTGAACGTCTGTCTCAACCTGTTGTGGATTCCTGCTTACGGCACGGTGGGGGCAGGGCTGGCAACCGTGGTCAGTTACGCTGTCTGCGTGATCGGGATGAGCAGCTACCCCTCCCTGGCCGCCATCGGGTTCGTGCACATGCAGTCTCTGCTGGTGGCCGTCCTGCCCGGCGTGGGGAGCCTGGTGATCTGTTCGGTCCTGCTTCCGGGCGCCTCCTGGGCGAGTCAACTTCTCTTCTGGTCGCTGTACGGAACGTCGCTGCTGTTGATCGCGACGCGGAAGAAGGAAGACAGGCAGCTTCTGAGAAGCATCTTCATCGATGCATCCGGGCGGGATGCCGCTCACTGAAGGTAGCCCAGGGATTTCAGCTGCTCCTTCACCGCCTCGTGCATCTCGATTTCCTGCTGCGCAAGCAGCCTCCGCCTCTCCGCCTCGGGCAGCAGCCGAACAAGGAGGTTGTGAAGGTCCTCGGCGATCTCCGGGTGCTCGGCGTGGACATCGTGGTGTTCCCCGGGGTCCTGTGCCAGGTCGTACAGGCGGCCCCCCCGGCTCTGCGGGACCCTCTCGACCGGCGCAAGAGACCGGGTGCCCAGGCAGTAGATGTACTTCCATCTTCCCTTCGTGACGGCTTTCATGTCGGTGAAAGGCGTCTCGCTGAGCGCGTACTCCCGCCAGGACGCCTCTTCGTTCCGGATGAGGGGCATGAGGCTCTCCCCCTCCATGGTCTCCGGCTGGTCGATGCCTGCGATCTCCAGAAGGGTGGGAACCATGTCGATGGACTGAACGATTCTCCGGTCGACCGTCTTCCCCTTCGGGATGGCGCGCGGGTAGCGAAGGATGAGAGGCACCCGGATCACTTCGTTGTAGAGCGTGTAACCGTGATGAACCCCTCCGTGTTCGAGGAACTCCTCACCGTGGTCCGACGTGAGAAGAACGAGGGTGTCGTCGATCCGACCCGCCTCGTCCAGGGCCCGAAGCAGCCTGCCGATCTCGTGGTCTGCGTAGGCGATCTCGCCGTCGTACAGCGCCTCGAAGTGGTGCATGTCCCTGTCGTCGATCCTGGATTCCGAGCCCTTCAGGATTTCATCCGCAAAGAAGGACATCCGCCCCTTCTCCACCTCCTCCCTGCCGGAGTAGTCCGGGTCGAAACGGCTGTGAAAGGGCTCCGGGCAGTGGTAGTCGCTGTGGGGATCCATGATGTAGAGGAAGAGAAAGAAGGGCCGCTCGGCCTCTCCGATCCACTCCAGGGCCTTTGCGACGACGCCCTCGGGGTTCCTCCACTGCCAGTTCCATTCCTCTCCGTGGGCGACACTTTCGTCGAACCGATCGAAGCCCTGTTCGAAACCTCCCAGCGAGTAGGCCGTGTTCGAGCGGGTTACGACGGGACTGCTGGAGACGGCGAGGGTCGTGTATCCCTGATTCTTCAGACACTCCGCAAGGGTCAGGTGCTTCGCGGGCAGGCAGGCGTGGGCGTCGAGAAAACGGGAGGCATACTTCGAGGTCAGAGCACTGTGGACGGAAGGGAAAGTGGAGGAGGCCTGGGACACCACGGTCCGGAACAGCGCCCCTTCCTCTGCGAGGCGGTCGATGAAGGGGGAGGTCTCACGGTGATAGCCGTAGCACCCGAGATGGTCGGCCCTCAGGGCGTCCATGTAGACCAGGATGATGTCCGGACCGGTCGGCCGGTTGCTCTCGGTGTAGACCCATAGGCCCAGATTCAGAGCGCCGACGAGCAGAACAAGCCCGGCTGCGGCGATCCGAATCGCGGAACCGCTGAAGAGCTCGGCCGCCCGTGCCCAGTCGATCTTTCGGAAGAGGAAGAACAGGACCGGAAGGAGGAGGAGAATTCCGAAGAGGATCGCCCCGACCTGAACGAGGAGAACCGTGTTCTGGGCGACGAAGTCTTCCAAATAGGCGAGCAGAAATTCCCTCCGTTCCGGGTCGGAAAGGGAACGGTCCAGAAAGCGAAGAGCGGCGGGCAGAGAATAGTTGGTCAGGCGCCGAAAGAGGAGCCCCACGGAAAAGACGAGCAGAGAACAGGCGAGGTACAGGGTGCCCAGGAGCAACAGGCGCTCTCTGGAGCGCCCCGGCAGGAGGGCCGCCAGCAGGAAGAGAGGGAGGATCAAGGGAAACGCCAGGAAGCTCACGTTCAGGCCGTCCCGGAGACTCAGGGCGGTCAGGCGGAACATCCCCTGGCCGATATAGCCGTGATTGAGGAGTTCCGCCAGAGAGACCAGGGCCCCGGTGGCGACGGCGAGAAGAAAGGCGCCTGCCAGCAGCGAGAGGAAGCTCTGTTTCCGTGAGGTCATGGTCGTCTAAGGGTCCCGACTCGCTTTCCTACCATGCGCCCGCCGTTCTCTTCAGCCTGTGATAGAGGTTGCGGGACGCTTCGAATGCGATCAGCTCGAAAGGCAGGGAAAAGAATCCGATCCTGTAGCGCAACCGACCCGCCCAACGAAGGCCTCGTTTGACGAGGCCCTTTGCACCGTTGCCCATTTGCGCGTAGTAACCCCAATACTGATAAGCCTCCATGAGGGACAACTGCCTGATGAACCGGTCGGCAAAGGGGTAGAGGTCCGGATTCGTCCTCCAGTCGAGGATGTCCTCATAGGCCGCGAGGGTCTGGGGAGGCCGATAGCCCATCTTCACCGCCTCCGGGTAGGACGCACTCCCGGGAAGGGGCCAGAAGGGGTTGAGGGCGATCGGGAGCCTTGGATACCGGTTCTTCAGATCGCGTGCCTTCTCGAAGGTAGCCTGAATCGACTCCTCCGACTCTCCCGGAAACCCGATGATGTAGTTGCAGTTGATCGCGATTCCGTGCCGCTCGGCGACACGCACACAGGCGTCCACCTCTTCCGGTGAGACCGGCTTCCTGATCTGCTTCAGCGTCTCCGGCGTGGCGGACTCCGCTCCGATCAGTATACCGATGCATCCGCTTCGCTTGAGCTCTTCCCAGTCCTTCTCCTCCAGCCGGAGGAGCGTTCTCGCCTCCGCCGTTGCAGACCAGGAGATGGGGAGGTTCCGTTCGATCAGCCCCCGGTAGAAGGCCCGGACCCTGGAGGGCACGAGGAAGAAGTTGGCGTCCGCCAGGAAGAGCATGTCGAAACCGTATTCCCCGTGCAGCTCCGCAAGATGGTCGAGCATGCGGGGGATGGGCAGGAACACGATGCGTCTGCCCGTGACGCCGGCAGAAGAGCAGAATTTGCAGTCGTTCGGGCATCCCCAGCTCGAGTAGTACCAGAAGGCCCGGATCCTCTCCTTTCGGAAGACCTCGAAGCCGTAGGAGGCGAAGGTCATTCGAGGCAGGACCAGCTCGGGATCCAGGTCCACGTAAGGCTCAT
The DNA here is from genome assembly GCA_964479535.1 of uncultured Thermodesulfobacteriota bacterium. Lineage (GTDB taxonomy): Bacteria > Desulfobacterota > DSWW01 > DSWW01 > DSWW01 > S015-6. The sequence goes on along the minus strand of CAYZMM010000001.1, from coordinate 396,580 downwards.
AATCGATGAGATGGAAGGGAAGGGGCGGAAATCGTTCCAGGGAGGACGGCGCACGCGGTTCGGTTCGTACGAGCCCCTTCTCCTGCGGATACACGATCCCCTTCACGTCGGTCGGCTCTTGTCCGTTCTCGAGAGCCGCCGCCAGCTCCAGGAATGTTCCCTCTCCCTGGCCGACGACCACGAAGTCGGCCACGCCCTCTCTGAACAGGATGTCCGGATCGGTGGATGCAAACCAGCCGCCCCATACGATGGGCAGCTCCGGATGGTGCCCCCGAACCTCGGAGGCCGTGCGGTAGCCGTCGTACACCTGATACCCGAAGATCGAGCTGATGCCGAGGCAGAGGGCATCCCGGCACTCGTCACGGACCCTGGCAAGATAGTCCTCCTCCACATTCGCGTCGACGATCACAACCTCGAAGCCGCGGGCCAGAAGAGGTCCGGAGAGGGCCAGCAACTCCAGGGGCAAAGCCTGGTTGCTGCTCAGGTGGGTCATCTCCTTGTCGTACCGCAGGGGCATGAACAAGACGACTTTGTTCTTCACGGGGTTTACAGCCTCGGCTGATGGGCGTTGCAGACCGGAGGAAAGGCTCCCCAGAATCCGGGATTCGCCAATTGATTCGACTCTTTACTTGAGAAGGCAGAATAGAGGAAGGCATCCTTCACTGTCAACCGAAAGGACACGTCGTCGCCTCCCCGTGAGGAGCGGCCTCTCCGGGGCCGATTTTTTCACCGACTTGTTAAGTGAAAGGAGGGAAAAAGCCGATAAGGGATTCAATGACTTGAACCAGGATTCATTTTGTTCTCCTCGCTGAAAAAGCCGAAAGGGAGGAGTTTTTTGTGGTGAGCGCCAGCGATCGGGCGGCAGTGGAGCAGTTGCTGGACAGGATCGAAGGCCTTCCCGTGCTGCCCGCGGTTGCCGTGAAACTGCTCGAAATCACAGAAGACGAACTCAGTTCCGCCAAGGACGTGGCGAGACTCATCGAGAGTGACCCCTCGCTGACCGCCAAGACCCTGAAGATGGCGAACTCGTCGGTCTACCGAAAGTCGGGTGAAGTGGGAACCATCACGGACGCCGTGCGCTTCATCGGCTTCAACGCCGTCAAGAGCACGGTTCTCACCCTGTCGGTCATGGGCCTTTTCGACGCGAAGAAGGGAAAGGGCCTCTTCGATCCGGATGCATTCTGGCTCCATTCCCTTGCCTGCGGCGCTTGCTGCAGGGACCTGAGCGTCCAGATCAGGTGGGGCAACTCCCTGGTGGAGGAGTCCTTTGTATGCGGCATGCTTCACGACGTGGGCAAGGTCCTTCTGTTCCAGCACCTCCCTGAGGAGTGGGAGAGGGTCGTGGAACACGCGGACAGGAACAAGGTGAGCCTGGCGGAGGCGGAGCAGACCGTTTTGGGTGTGGACCATGGGGTGGTCGGCAGTGAACTGCTCAGGCGCTGGAAGATCCCGGACCACATCTGTGAGGCGATCGGGCTGCATCACGCCGCAACGACTTCGGATGCGGGTCCGAATGAATCTACGCGACTGGCGGCTGTACTCCAGCTCGCCAACGCGGTTGTGCACGTCCAGAAGATCGGCTCAGGAGGGGATGAGGCACCGAGGCTGATACAGGACGAGATGAGATCCCCCCTGTCCTTGAGCGAGGAGGACGTGAGCCGGATCGCCGAGGGGCTGACCGACAAGGTCTGCGATACCGCAGGGGTTCTGGGCGTCAAGGGCATGGAAAGGAAGAGCCCCTTCGAGCTCCTCCAGGACTCGGAGAGACGACTCGCCCTGCTGCGATCCTTTTCAGAGAACCAGCAGCAGTACCGTACCCTTTTCGAAAGCTTTCCGGATGCACTGTTCCTGATGACGGAGGTGGTTTTCGACTGCAACGACCAGGCGTGCCGTCTCCTGGGTTACCACAGGGCGGAGATCATCGACCAGTCCCTGCAAGCCTTCTTTCCTGCGGAACAGGCGGATGGACGCGGCTCCGCGGAAACGATGTGCGAGAGGATGGCAAGGGCCTTCGGAGGTGCTTCCCAGACCTTCTACTTCCAGATGCGACAGAAGAACGGAGAGCTTCTGGACACCGAGGTTACGCTCAAGGCCTTTCCGCTGGTGAACGAGCCGACCCTGCAAATGACCATTCGCGACATCCGGGAGCGGAAACGGGCCGAGGAACTGGTACGCCAGGCCTACGACGCGCTGGAGGTTCGGGTCGAAGCACGCACGGCCGAACTGAAGAGGGAGATCGCCGAGCGAAAACGTATCGAGCAGTCTCTTCGGAGGGCGAAGGAGGCGGCCGAAAAGGCGAACAGGGAACTGCAGGAGTCGAACAGAAGGCTGGAACAGGCCAACGCGCGGTCGAAGAAGCTGGCCGAGAAGGCGCAGGCCGCCAACATAGCGAAGAGCCAGTTCCTCGCGAACATGAGCCACGAGATCCGTACGCCCATGAACGGCGTGATCGGGATGACCGGCCTGCTCCTGGACACCGACCTTTCGCCGGATCAACGGGAATACGCGCGCACGATCAGTTCTTCCGCCGACTCGCTCCTGGCCCTGATCAACGACATCCTGGATTTCTCGAAGATCGAGGCAGGGCAAATGGAGCTGGAAGAGCTTGACTTCGATCTGCGAACCACGGTCGAGGACGTCACCGAGATGCTGGCGGTGCGTGCGAACGACAAGGGGCTGGAGCTGAGCTGCCTCATCCGTTCCGAGGTGCCTTCCCTGGTGCGGGGGGACCCGGGGCGGCTGAGACAGATCCTGATCAATCTGATCGGTAACGCCATCAAGTTCACCGAGCACGGGGAGGTTCACACAGACGTCACCGTGGAGACGGAGACGGAAGGGTGCGTCAACGTCCGGTTCTCCGTGAGAGACACGGGGATCGGCATCCCGGAAGACAGGGTGGAGCGCCTCTTCCAGTCCTTCTCCCAGGTGGATGCTTCCATCACCCGCAAGTACGGTGGATCGGGACTGGGACTCGCCATCAGCAAAGAGCTGGTGGAATTGATGGGCGGAAGGATCTGGGTGAAGAGCCGGGAGGGGGAGGGCTCGGAGTTCTGGTTCACCGTTGCTCTGGAAAAGCAGCCCGAGGGGAGTCAGGAGGCGGAACGGATCCTGCCCCGGGACATCCGGGAGGTGCGTGTTCTGGTGGTGGACGACAACGAGACGAACCGCATGGTCTTGCGAGAGCTGCTCCGTTCCTGGGAGTGCCGGTTCGAGGAGGCGGCGGACGGGGGCCGGGCCCTCGAGATGCTGCGCATGGCTCAGTCGGAAGGGGACGCGTTCCGGGTGGCCCTGCTCGACATGCAGATGCCGGGCATGGACGGTCGAATGCTCGGAGAGAAGATCAAGGCGGATCCCCTCCTCTCGGACACCCGCCTCGTCATGCTCACTTCTGCGGGGCGGCGCGGGGACGTTGCGGACCTGCAGAGGGTGGGCTTCTCCGCTTACCTGAACAAGCCGATCCGAAGCACTCACCTCCACGATTGCCTCCGTATGGTTCTCGGGAGTCGGCCCGACGGGCAGACGGATGCCCCCCCACGGATCATCACGCGCCACACCATCAAGGAGGGCAGGAGGAAGAAGGTCCGCGTACTCGTAGCCGAGGACAACGCGGTCAACCAGAAGGTCGCCATTCGGATTCTCGAGCGGCTCGGGTACCACGCAGATGCGGTCGCCAATGGGCAGGAGGCCGTCACCGCCCTGGAGACCCTCCCGTACGACCTCGTGCTCATGGATGTCCAGATGCCCGAGATGAACGGTTTCGAGGCCACCCGGGCCATACGGGACCCCCTGTCGAGGGTCCGGCGGCGCGACATACCGATCATCGCCATGACGGCACACGCACTGAAGGGAGACCGGGACAAATGCCTCGAAGCGGGCATGAACGATTACATCAGCAAGCCCGTCACCTCCTCGGGCCTTTCCGATATTCTCCGGAAGTGGGCGGAAGAGGACGGGGAGGGAGGGCGTGCGGTTCCGTCGCCGGCACCAGCGGATTCGGTGCCGGTGAACCTCCAGCGACTCAACGACATTACCGAGGGAGACAGCGATTTCGAACAGGAGCTCATCGAGTCCTTTCTCGCTGACATGGAGAAGCACATCGAAAAGCTGGAGGCCGCGGTTCGAGAAAAGGACGGCGAGACGTTGAGGCTGGAGGCCCATGCGATCAAGGGGTCCAGTTCGAACGCCGGGGCGAAGACCCTGGAGGAGATCGCCGTCAGGATCGAACAGATCACCGTCCCGGCGGAGCCGGGCATGGCAAGAGAGCTGGTGCACGAACTCAAGCTGGAGTTCGAGAGGGCCCGCGAGCAGCTCCTTCTTCACATCGAGGCGCAGCGACCGCCCCTTGCCGCCGCAGCCGTTTCCTAAACCTTCCCAAGGCGAAATCCGGAACCCTTTGCGGGCCGGCCGGTGCTGGCACACCCGTTGCTCCCGAAGATGGTGCGGGAGGTACGACGGGGCGATTCGCCTGCCTCGCGTTGGCTCTATTTCGACATTGATTCCAGGCGGTTGTTTCGTCCGTCCCTCACCCTTCGCCGTCATACCCCGTCACCCACGGAGCGGCGAGAGGCGAAAAACGGTGAGGAAATCATGAATCTTTTTCCCTGTGTTTCGGGATTTCACCGGCTCCTTCGGTCTTCCGTGGGCGTTTGTCTGCTCTGGATGATCCTTTCTGTACAGCCCGACCAGGCGAATGCGGGATTCGATCCGATCCACATGGGAGAAGCGTGGGAAAAGGAGAAGTTCCTCGTCGTCTCCATGGTCGAGTATCACGGGCGCCTGTATGCGGGGACCCAGCGGGTGCGCAACCTGGAGGCGGAGCCACCGGTGCCGGGCGGGCTTCAGGTGCTGTGCATCCAGGAGGAGGACGGGGTTTGGAAGTGGCACGAGGCGTGCCCCACGGGATACGAGACCGGTGACGGTCTCGGGTGGCAGAATTTCAGCGTTGCAGGCATGCATGTGTTTCAGGATCGGCTCTACGTGGGCACCTGGAACCGCCACACAGGGGCGCAACTCTGGAGGACACGCCGGGAGGCAGAGCACCCGCTGGTCCTCGAGGACTGGGAAAGGGTGGACGAGAACTCCTTTCACGGGTTTGCCGTTACATCGATGACGACCTTCGAGGATGAGCTGTACGCGGGCGTCTTCACACAGGGCGTTCCGATCCTCAATCCGCCCTGCGGGGTCTGGAGAAGCGCCGACGGATACACCTGGTCCAGGGTCAGCCCGGTCGGGTTCCTGGATCTGTTCAATTCCGACGCGACGACCATGGCCGTCCACGAGGGAGCCCTCTACGTGGGCACCGAAAACGGTTACTTCTACGATACCCTGCGGGTAGGAACCGGGACCGAGATCTGGCGCTCGGAGGGGGCCCCTCTCTCCCGCATGAAATCCTCGTGGAGACAGGTCAACGCGGACGGCTTCGGGCTGGGGGCGTCGAACGTCTTCAATCGAAACGCCCTGATGATGATCTCCCACGGCGGCTTTCTCTATGTGGGCACAGAGAACGTGTACACGGGCGCGGAGTTGTGGCGTTACGACGGAGCGGTCTGGGGACCGGTCCTTTTCGCAGGCATTCCGATGCGCAACACACAGGCGGTTACGTATCATTCCGGGGTCGTCTACGAGGAAGACCTGTACATCTGTACGACCAACCCCTTCACGGGAGGCGAGGTCTGGAGACTCCACGAGGACCGGTGGAGCCGCGTGAACGAGGCCGGCTTCGGCGAGCGGCACCGTGCCGTCGCCGCCCCGATCGTCTACCGCGATCGTTTCGTGGCTGTCGGAGATCTGGGCCCCCTGGGCGGAAGACTCTATTCCATGGGACCGCCCGCAGAGGGCGACACGGACGGGGACGGGGTGGCGGACGAATCCGACAACTGTCCCCGGCACGCGAACACCGCACAGGTCGATGAAGATCTGGACGGCGTGGGGGACGATTGCCAGGACGAGGACGGGGACGGCGTGATGCGCACACACGACTGTGATGACCAGGACCCCCTCGTTCATCCGGGCGCGGGCGACCCCTTTGACGACGAAACGGACTGGGACTGTGACGGTTTCGACGGCGGTTCCGCGGAATGGGACGATGATGACATCGACAGCAATGGGAACGGCCAGGACAATTGCGGCACGATCCCCGTACAGGGGCCCGTTCGAGGCCTCTTCGCATTCCTTGCGCCCTGGGTGTTCTTCCTCGTGGCCCTGGGCCTGCTGAAACGGGAGCTTGCGTGACCCAGCGTCGCTGCAACTCGACGTCGAATGGATAAGCGTCTCGTCTGTTCTCCTCGGCAATAACCGACCAATGGGTATTATCGTCTAACAAATTGCCATAACCCGGGAAGTCGCCTCGCAACGACCATGCCGTAAAAAACGTTTAAAAACATACTATTGGAAGAATATTGTCGCATCTTCAGGCTTCTTGGCTTTTTTCTTGACATGCCGGGCTGGGCAATCTATGCTTTTCAGGTGCCGACTCGTCAGTATTATCATGCAACATATAATGCGGGGAAGGGATCCGGGATGACACCTGCCGAGCAGCTGCCTGTTCCACCGGGGATGAAGATCGCGCAGCTCTCGAAGGCGTCGGGGCTCACCCGCTCGACCATTCACCATTACGTGAACATAGGGTTGCTTCACCGCCCCCGACAGGTGGGGTTGAACGTCCACCTGTTTGACGAGAGCCACTTGAACCGGCTCCGAAAGATCCGCCGGCTGCGCGAAAAAGAAGGGTTTCCCCTGGCGCGCATCAGGGAACTCCTGGATCGTGTTGAACCAAAGGAAGCCTGCGAGCGCAGTGTGGACGGCCGTGCCGTCTCTCCGGGCCCGGGGTCGTCCGCCCATCGGGGGGAGCGGAGCGGTACGAGCCCTCAAGGGCACAGGAACCGGGAGACGATCCTGGATGCCGCAATCGAGCTCTTCTCCGAAAGGGGGTACGAGAGAACGAAGATCAGCGACATCACGGAGGCCCTCCACATGGGGAAGGGCACCTTCTACGTCTACTTCAAGAACAAGAAGGAACTGTTCATGGAGTGCATCGATCGGCTCACGGTCACGATGGTGCCGAAGGAGGCCTGGGCGGAGATACGAAGCGAAAAGGACTTCGACGAAAGGACTCGGAAACGGGGCATCGCCTTCTTGAACGCCTTTCCGGGCTTCCGCGGGATTCTGAACCTGCTCCGTGCCGCCCTGGGGGGGCGCGACCCCGCGATGGCGCAGAAGGGGGGGGAGGCCTTCCGAACGCTGGCCGCCCCCATGGCGAGAGACCTGAGACGGGCCATCGCGGAGGGGGTGGTCAAGCCGGACGTGAATGTCGACCTTCTCGCCTACCTCGAGCTGGTCATGGCCGAGGGGATCGGTTACTGGCGGTTGATGGACCCGTCATGCTCGGTCGACGAGGGGATGAAGACACTGACCGAGATGTTCGGTTCCGGGCTCAGGCGGGCCGAACCGTGTGCCACGGGATCGGGGGAGGTGGAGGGCCCTTCCGGATTCCTCCGGGACAACCGGGGCGTAACGGTTCGAATCAAGCATATCCGGATCGAGGGCCTTCCGCATCTGACAGGCAGGGTCGGAGAGGGGTGGGCGGAGGTGGAACTCGCCTGCGTGAGCGGGATGGAGGTTTCGCAGAAGGACGGCCGGTTCGTGGCCACCGCCAGGCTGTCGGGCGGCGGGGCGGTGGATGTTCTTGTGGACGGAGAGACGACCCTGTCGGGTCAGGCACCTTTCGGTTCCTTCCGCATTCCCCTGAAGGGCATCGCTCACATCCGTTTCGACGCTTGCACGCCACCACACACGGGGACGAGATTCCGGGCGGATACGGCATCTGCAACGAGTACGCCATGCAGAGGTGCCTCCGCGATGCCATGCAGATCCAGTTCTCGCCCATCTCGAACGAGATGAGCCGCAACATGCTCATGCAGTTTCAGGGGCTGCCGAAATCGTGGCCCTGAAGGAGATGCACACAGGCGGTCGGAAAGAGGAGAATGAACGGATGATATGAGGGAGCATGTCGAAATGGGAACACCCTTTGAACGAACCATGAACGTAACGAACGGCCTGTCCCTGCTGGCCGAGGAAATGAAGAGGAATCCCCCCCCGGCGCTCGCGCCCTACGGCGATCTCGTCTGGTTGATGCTGAACGACATGGTGGTCCACTACGAAGAGGTGGCCGCGGCCATGGTGGATGAGAGCGGAAAGGTCGCGATGATCCAGTTCGGCCTGATGCCCCAGATCTTCTACGCCTTCGGCTGCAAGCCCCTGTCGCTCGAGTTCTACCCCACCTTCTTTTCCGGCCTCGACCAGAGCGTTGTGCACGCCTTCCTGGAGAGCGCGGAAGAGGCGGGCCTTCCGCCGGAAGTCTGTTCCACGGATCGCTTCCTGGTCGGGGCGGCGCTGAGCGATGAGCTTCCGAACAACTCACTCTTCGCCACATCCTCCTGCCCCTGTGACGGGACCCGCATCGCCTACCCGATCATGAAGGAGATTCTCGAGTGCCCCGCGATCTTTCTCGACGCCCCCTTCCGGCACGGCAGGGATGCGGTCCGGTACTACGCCGGGCAACTCAGAGACCAGCTCATTCCCTTTCTGGAGGAGGCGACGGGAAGGAGGTTCGACATCGACCGTTTGAGAGAGACGGTCGAAGAGTCGAACAGGGCCTTCGAGTGCATGCTGGATATCAATGAGACGTATCGACTCCGGCCGATGCCCTATTCCGCCTATCTGAGAATGATGCCGTTCATGCGATACATTCAGGCGGCTGGGAGCCCACGGGTCACCGAGGTGCTCACCACCTTCCGTGAGGATGCCCTTTCCCGGGCCAGGGACGGCCGCACAGGCGGGCCCTTCGAAGAGAAACATCGGGTGCTCTGGGTCCACGTCCCGACCATCTACGACCCCTCGATCTTCGAGTGGATGGAACAGGATCTGGGTGCCATGGTGGTGGCCCATCTCTCCGTTCCGCCCGTTCTGGAGCCCATCGACACATCCAGCCTGGACGGCATGCTCGAGGGGATTGCATGGCAGGGTCTCGATATGACCATGTCCCTGCAAAGGATCGAAACGGACACGTTCATAGAGTGGTTCTTCTGGGCTTACGACCATTATGCAGCCGATTGTCTCTTCGTCACGCAGCACGTGGGCTGCCAGAGCATCTGCGGGGCACGGGGAATGATCGAAAAAGTTTGCCGGGAGCGGGATGTGCCGGTCCTCTTCCTGGAGTTCGATTACAACGACAGCCGTGTGCTCTCCCCGGAGCAGGCACGGGTCCAGATCGAAGAGTTCTTTGAAACGATTATGGCATAGGGAGACGAAGATGGAGGGACTGGAATACTTCGAGGAGATCGCCTCGACCCTGCCCAACGCCGAGATCGAAACATGGAGAAGCGGTGGGGGGCGTGTGGTCGGCACCGTCTGTTCGGACATACCCGAAGAGATCATCCATGCGGCCGGACTGCTTCCGTTGCGGGTGCGGGCCCCGAGGCTCGAGGACACCTCCAGGGGAGATGCCCATCTGCACCTGTTCAATTGCTCTTACAGCCGATCCGTCCTGGAGGCCGTCCTGCGGGGCGATCTCGATTTCCTCGACGGGTTCGTGACGACCAACACCTGCGATCACATGCTCCGGCTCGCCGGGGAGTTGAAAGACAAGGCGAAGGTCCCTCTGGTTCACTACTTCTCCATGTATCATACCATCAGCGACGCTGCGAAGGAGTGGTTCGCCTCCGAGGTAAAGGGCCTCGTCGAGGCGATCGAGCGTTCCATGGGGGTGCGAATACGGAAGGAGGACCTGGAACGTTCGGTTCGCGTCTACAACGGGACGCGCGCACTGCTCGGCCGGCTGGACGAAAGCCGAAGGTCGGATCCGCCCGCATTGACCGGAGCGGAGCACATGAGAATGGTGCTGGCGGGGTTGTCCATGCCGAGGGAACGGTTCAACGAGCGACTCGAGGCGATTCTCCCGGAACTGGAAAATCGTCGCCCTGTTGACGCGGGAAGGCCGAGGCTGATGGTGGTGGGGGGTGCCTGTGATGTCCCGGAATTCATCCGCTTCATCGAAGAGAGGGGCGCATGCGTGGTGGCCGATGGACTCTGTTTCGGAATGCGCCACTACAGGGGGATGATCGAGGAGGACTGCGAGGACCCCTTCGGAGCGATCGCCGAGCGATACACGAGTCGGGAACCCTGCCCGGCTGTGATCAACAGCTTCGATATGAGCTTCGACATCATGAGGGAAACGATTCGGGACTGGAAGGTCGACGGTGTCGTATGCGCCCGTTTGAAGTTCTGCGACCACTGGGCCGGGAGGCGCCAGATGCTCACCGGAAGACTGCAGGAGGAGGGGATTCCCCTGCTGGATCTGGAGCGTGAATACAGTACGGCCGGCTCGGGGCAGATCGGGACCCGGGTACAGGCCTTCCTCGAAATGCTCGCCGGCTGAGATCCGTATGCGGGGTCCGGCTTCGTGTCCCGGGACAGGGCACTACCCGGGCGATGGTGCCGGCCGGCTCTTCCTCCTGTGGTTCCTTCTCGCCTGGACGACCAGGGCCTCGAGGAGCTTGATCTGGCTGGTGGACAGCCAGGGCCCTTCACAGTCGAGGGCCACATAGGGCATGTCCGCCCTGTTTGCAAGAGGACGGATGATGGCCTGGGCGTTCATGGCAGGCTGACAGTTGAAGGATCCGAGGTTCACGAGGCCGTCATAGAGGCCCCTGTCGACGGAGCAGACGAACCGGCCGGTGGTGACCGTCGTTTCGGTAAACCCGATGTGAGAGGCGTACGGGTGCCCCCCTTCGGCGATCTCCAGAAAGGGAACAGGCTCGTCGAACATCAGGCCGGACGCATCCATGACGTTTCGAAACCGCCTTTCCACGGAAGTGACCAGGGTTACGTTGAATCGCGACTGCCGGAAGGCGAGCGCCTCTTCCCGGCTCGCCCTGGGCGGCTTGTGGGAATATTGCTCCCGGGGCGTGATCAGGCCGTGACGAAAGCCGTGCCGCACGACGGTTTCCGCGGCGAGCCAGCAGAGGCTTTCCGAGTAGGGGACGAGTTTCGGCAGGATGCCCTGCTCCAGGAGGTAGTCGGTGACCGGGTCGTGAACGAAGAGCAGGTTCAACCCGCCCAGGATGAGCACCTTCGGGGTCCGTTGCGGCGTTGCCTTGAGGGGAACTCGGGACACCCTATCGGCCCACTCCGCCAGGGCGGGGTCGAGGGCCTTGTCGCCGTTCTCTCCGAAGCGTTTCAGGAAGGTGACGAAGGCCTCCTCGAAGACCTGCAGGGCAGACGCCCTGTCCGGGGCGAGGCAGGCCAGTGCGTTCCTCGCTTCATCGAACATGTCGCCGAGGAACAGACATGCGTTTGTGAGAAGGTTGTAGTCGTTGCCGAGCCCCAGGTAGTTGTTCCGGGCGGAAGGCCACACGCCGCAGATCACGTTTCCCAGGCCGAGTCTCTTTCCGATGGTTTCCCACACGAGCGGCCAGGCCCCGTTCTGACAGGGCCCTTCCTGATCCAGGGCGAAGTAGATCGTGATCTCGTCCTCCCCGCGACGGGTTTCCATGTCTTCCAGCGCAGCCCCTGCGGTGGCCGTCATGGGCACGCACTCCCTGCCGGAGCAGAGTCTTCTCGCATATTGCATGGTTTCCGGACGCGTCCTGCCCGCACCCCGGAAGCCGGGTGTGCGGGTCTCGTACACCTTTTCGATCATACGCAGCGCGTACGGGCTGTGAGGGGTCGTCCATACGTGTACGATGCGCGGGTCATCGTACTCAACCCGGCTGCCTCGCTCGTCCACGATGAAATCCAGGGTGTCCGAAAGGCGGGCCTGTCTCCCCTGTGGAGGAGAAGGGGGGGCCGTGGCCCGGGGCGACGAGGTCTTCGTTCGTGAGGGCCGCTCACTCCTGCGGTGCTGCTCTTCGATGAGGTCCAGGAAGGCCCCGAGGCGTGTCTCGAAGCCGGCGTGAGCGGTGTGGGAGTCGATCTCGAGATAGCAGAAGGTTCGCCCTGCAAGCCGGTGGCGAAAGAAATGGTACATGCTGCTGTCCGGGCCGCAGGAGAAGCATGAGACCAGGCAAAGATACAGATGGCGGTTCTGCCGAACGTGGGCGACTGCGTTGCTGATCTGCTGCGTGAAGTGCCAGACGTCTCTCGGAGGGGATGCATCGTCCAGCCGGGGCAGCATGTCGGCGGAGACGACGTGGTACCCCCTGCTGGCGATCTTCCTCGGCAGGGAGAGATTCACCTCCGAGGAACAGATCGTATAGGGCCGGCCCGCGAGGATGACGGTCGGTTCCTCTCCGAGGCCTCTCAAGGCCTCTTGCGTCTCTTCGAGGCATGCCTGCCGGAACCGGTCGTAATGGGCCAGCGCCACTTCGGCCGCTTCGCGCGCCTGCGCTTCGTGCAGTCCGAGTCTCGGGCCAAGCCTGCCGACCTCCTTCACCGTGGTGTTCCTGAGGGGCTCCGAAAGGCCCATGTGGGGAGCGAGCAAACGTTCCGTCGTCGAGTCGAAAGCGGCTCTTATGATGTCCGGAATCTGGGTAGTGGATGGGCACGTGTAGTCGTGAAGGGATCGCTCCGGTCCGTCCATCTCGATCACATGGGGAAGCAGTACGTAGCCGACTTTGCGTTCGAACAGATCATGCACCGCGCCGTGCATGATCTCGCAGGGATAGCAGATCGAGGCGGTCCGCTTCGTCTCGCCCGACTTCGACGGCCTGGACAGAACCGCTTCATAGCCCAGCTCCTGGATGAGCTTCACGTAGAAGGGGAAGAGAGAGTAGGTGGTCAGGGCCATGGGGATGCCGATGGTGCCTCGACCCGTATGCGCGGCATCGGGTCCGTACTCCTCGAACATCAGGCGGTTGCGGAGGGCTACCAGGTCTCTGCCGTCCTCCCCGGAGGTCCCCCGATGTCGCAGGATTTCATACTTGGAGCAGAGCCCTCCGAAGGGATACGTCCTGCCACGGACATGGATCCGCCGGATCTCACAGCTGTTCTCGCACGATGAGCACCGGAACGGTTCTTTCGCCTCCATCCCGCTTTGCAGGAGGGACGCCAGCGCCATGGGTCGCTCTGGCAGTTCCTGTTCCCGAAGCCTGTCGAGGAGCATGTGAGCCACGCCGACACAGCCCATGAGCTCGGGGCGAGGGGGCACGACCAACCTCCTCCGGGTGCGGGCCGCCATGGCGAGGGCGACGGAACGATTCAGGGCGACACCACCGAGGAAGAGGAGGTTCCCGCCTACGTGGCGCCCGCCGACGATTCGGGAGAGGTAGTTGTCCGCAACCGAGTAGACCAATCCGCCGATCACATCCTCGCGGGGCACCCCCTGTTGCAGGGCGTTCCTCAAGTCGGTGTTGATGAAGGCGGCACATCGCTCGCCGAAGGCGATGGGTTGCAGGCTTGCCGCGGCCATGTCGCTGATCTGCTCCATGGGCACACCCATGTCCACAGAGGCGGACTCCTCGACGAAGCTCCCCGTGCCGGCCGAGCACCCTTCGTTCATGGCGTAGTCCACCGGGACTCCGTCGAGAAAGGAAATATACTTGGAGTCCTGGCCGCCGATCTCGAAGACGGTGTCCACATCCGCGACCTCCTCCGCAGCGGCACGGGCGTGGGCCAGGATCTCATTGAAGCTGGGACAGTTGTCGAGATAGACAGAGACCAGTTCCCTGCCCGAACCGGTCACGCCGGCCTGAACCATGGCGATGGAGGCCTCGCCCACCTCTTCGATCAGCTGCTCCAGGCACGCCCGTGTTGCCCGAACCGGGTTTCCGAGGGTACGAAGATAGGCGCTCGCACCGATGGAGCCGTCGTCGCGGTTGAAGAGCACGGCCTTGGTGGTGGTCGACCCCGCATCGATGCCGAGGACGTACGTTCCTCCTTCTTGAACAGCGTCTCGTTGCCCCGAACCCACCCTGAAGTCGAGCAGGGGTTCCGCCTCGGCCAGGGGTTTCAACCTGGAGAAGGTGGGCCTGGCGGTTCGGAACCGTCCGGCAGGCGAGGACGGGGAGGGGTCGTGGGGGGGGTCGGAGGCGAAAAGGCTGGCCCCGAAGGCCTCCAGATAGGGGCTTTCCTCGAGGATGATCACTTCCGACCGGTGCAGGAATCCTCGCAGACGCTCCACGAAGAGGCCGTTCCTGCAGACCCCCCCGCAGAGCACGATCGAACCGACCGGCCACTGAGTCCGTTCAACGAGTTCGCTCACCTTCTTCGCAAGATCGTTCACCAGGGATCGAGCAATATCACCGGGACCGCACTCGCCCTTGTTCAGCTTATGGGTGGCGTCCGACTTGCAGTGGACCGAGCATCGGGTCGCCATCTGTACGAGGCTTCCGGAGCGGGCCTCTGCCAGGCCTCTCTCCAGGGTCATGCCCATTCGTTGAAACTGCTGGACGATGAACTCCCCCGTACCGGCGGCACACTTGGAGGTGGAGATCACGTTCCTCACGGCTCCCTCCTTCAGCGGGTAGACGCTGAAGGTCTCTCCGCCGAGGGAGAGAAGCATGTCCGGTTTCAGGCCGTGATGGGAGAGGGCCCGTTCGATGCACTCCGTTTCCGGGCGGTAGGGCAGGTCCATGAGGAGCCTGGCGGGCTGACCGGTGACCACCATGCGAGACGACGGTCCTGCCTCCTGCCGGGCGAGGATCCTCCTCGTCGTCTCTCGCGGGTTGCCTTCATGGCGCTCCACTTCGATGCTGGAGGTTCCCGAAGAAGCCCGGCCCACCCACTTGACCGAGACGGCCCCGATTTCCAAGCCCTCGAAGCGGAGGGCACCGCCCTCGTGGTCTCCGGCCTGTTCCGTGTACAATGGACACTCCTTTCCTTGCGGTTTTGATGCCGGCGTCAGTGGTTGAAGGTTCCCGAGAAGGAGAGCAAGGCGAGTATCAGGAGGAAGTAGACGGCCAGCGACAGATAGGCTGGAAGCCGGCGGCGCTCTGCCCGCAGCAGACCCGTGCCGCGGAGCACGTAATGCCGCGCCCTCTTCGCTGGGGCGGAGGGGTGTATGGTGCTGACCAGGAGAGCCACGCCGACGGTCGTCAGGCATCCGAAACAGTTCCACCACATCCAGTGAACGACCGGGACGAGGAACCAGAGAGCGAGGTTCAGGATCACGCCCGCAAGGATGCCGGCGAGGACCCCGGCCGAGGTGCCCTTCACGGACAGCACCCCAACCAGAAAGGCGCCGAGGATGGGCCCGAAGAAGGCGGATCCGATCTTGTTGATGGATTCGATGACGGTCGGCGATATCCGGCCGACCAGGAAGGCGAAGGCGGTGACCACAGTTCCCCAGGCGACCGTCGTGAGCTTGCTGAGGATCAGGACCGATCGGGCGTCCTTCCCACGGGGCTTGATGAAGTCTCGAAGGGTGGAGGCGGAGAGGGAGTTCAGGGCCGAGTCCAGACTCGACATGGCGGAGGCGAGGATGGCCGAAAAGAGAATGGCCCGTATCCCCGGGGGAAGATGAAGGAGAATGAACTGGGGAATCAAATAGTCCGGTCTGTCCCCGGGAATGTTTGCGCGCAACTCGGGCGAGAGGCCGTAGACGGCGCCGACGACGAGGCCCAGGGCCGCGTAAAGGACGGTGAGGGGAAAACGGGCAAACCCGTTGAACATCAGGGAAAGCCTCGTTTCATCCGCTGTAGCGGCGGACAATTCACGCTGGACCTGACTCTGGTCGGTGCCGTAATAGGAGGCGTAGAGAAAGAACCCGCCGACCAGGAAGGCCCAGAGCGGTACGGCTCCACCGTCGCCCAATCCGGTGCTCACATCGATGGCGCGAAGTCGTTCTTTCGGCAAGGAGTGCAGTGCGGCCTCGATGCCCCCGAGATCGCCCACCGCGTAGACCAGGCAGAGCAGGATGCCGGCGACCAGGATGACCATCTGAATGACGTCCGAGTAGACCACGGCCGAGATCCCGCCGAGTGTGTCATAGACGAGGGTAACGATGCCGATGATCAGAATGGTCGTCCAGAGGGGAAGGCCGAGACAGACGGACAGAACGATGGCGCTCGCATAGACGGCGACGCCCGTGCCGAGGCCCCGGCTCACCAGGAAGATCAGGCTGACCAGGGTTCGCACGGAAGGGCTGAAGCGGTATTCGAGGTATTCGTACACGCTCACCAGCTGAAGCCTCCGGAAGAAGGGAAGGAACAAGCCCATGACCAGGGCCACCGAGAGCGGAACGGCGAGTTCGTACTGGAGCCAGGTCAGACCTCCGCCGGGTCGCAACGCCACAAAGGCGGGGATGGAGATGAAGCTGATGGCGGACGTCTGGGTCGCCATGGTCGACAGGCCGATGGCCCACCACGGCAGTCTGCGCCCCCCCACGAAGTAATCCACTTCGCTGGACTGGGACCTGCCCAGGTAGACGCTCAGCCCGATCATGGCGGACAGGTATGCGACGACGACCGACCCGTCCAGGAGGCTCATTGCCCGTTCCCTCCGACCCCGGATCAGCACCCGACCTGCATGAGGCCTTCCAGGGATCCATCCGGAAGAGTCTAACGAAGAGGAAAAAACCCTGTCAAAGGCGAGGAGGCCCGTGCCCGGCCGACGCTTGCTCCCCCACGCTCGCAGTCTTCGGCGCGCTTGCTTCCGGAAAAATGTGCGCCCGGGGCTAAAGTACTTTCACGAACCGATCGAAATGAGTAAGTAGATGAATCCGGCCGAAGGCGGAGGAAGAAAACCGTTTCGAGGAGTGAAGACGAAGTGAGTGCTTCTACTGGCAGTGAAACCGGGGCAGGGTGTTCCGAGTACGTCATGGAAGTGGCTCGAAAGGTCCTACTGACCATGAGCCGGCAAGGGATCCCCATGTCGCCGGAGAATTATCAGGTCTGGTACGAGTACACAACCGGAAGCATGCCGGAACTGAGCGAGGAGATGGACGGCATTCTGTCCGAAGGAGGCACCTTCGACGAAGAGAAGAGCCGTTCGCTTTATGAGAAGTACTTCGGTGCAGACAACCAGCGGAAATTGCTCGAAGAGGTTTCCCAGGCCACCTTCAGGATGCTCAAGGAGGCGCTGGAGGGCCTGATCGCCACCGGGACGGTCACCCAGGACTACTCCCAGCGGCTGAGCGTGTTCGCAGCCCGTCTGGAACGGGGCGACATGGACCAGGACACCCTCAAGTCCTTGATCGAAGAGGTGATTCTGGACACCCGAAAAGTCGAGCGCTCCAACTCGGAGCTGATGCAGCAGCTGGAGAAGGCGAAGCAGGAGGGAAACGAGCTTCGTCTGAAGCTGGAGCAGGCGGAGCGGGAGGCCATCCGGGATGTGCTGACCCGGCTGTACAACCGAAAATACCTGGACAGAGCGCTCCGGGCCTTCTATGAGCATTACAAAGCCGAGGGCGTCCCTTTCAGCGTCATCATGATGGACATCGACTTCTTCAAGAGGGTGAACGACACCTACGGGCACAAGGTGGGGGATTCCGTGCTGGAGTTCCTCGGCCAGACGATCAGCGCCTCGGTGAAGGGAAGAGACGTACCGGCGCGATACGGTGGAGAGGAGTTCATCATCCTGCTGCCCGCCACTTCGTGCGAGGGCGCATGCCAGCTGGCCGAGAGCCTTCGCAGGCAGGTCTCCAGCAAGACCCTGAAGGTTGCGAGGACCCAGACCACCATCGGCGCGATCACCGTCAGCAGCGGCGTCGCGGAAGTCCGCGAGGACGACACGATCGACTCCGTGGTGGAACGGGCGGACCAGGCCCTGTATCACGCAAAGCGAAGCGGACGCAACAGGGTCGTGTCCGAGAGGGATCTCCTCGAGGCTCCGGCCGCCGCCTCCGGCACTTGAACCGCAAGGGACGGTTTTTTGTTTCTTCTCGTCATTCTATTGACTCTCCCCCGAATCCCGGACCGTCACAACCCTCTATTCTAGAAAAACTTTTCACTCAAGCACCCTACGGGCACAGAAGTTGCTAAACCCTGGAGTCGGCGAGAGTGCGTCGCGCCGCGGTCCCGGAGCGGGCCGTTTGCTGCGGGGCGTGAAAACCAGAGAGCCCTTTTCGAGCCGCAGGAGGGTCCCTGCGAGCGGAACCGAGCCCATGAAGCATAAGCCTGGATCGGGCGGCCTTGTTTGGATCGCAATGTGCGGTCTCCTCTTCGCTACGAGCGTCACGGCGAAGACGGGCGGAGATCCTGACCGTGTCGACGGGGAGATGCCCTCAAAGGGGGCCGGCGCCCCATCCTTCCGTTCCCTCGAGGCCATGTCGCAGGTCTGGAGGCATGAATACCTGAAAACCTTTCTCCCGGGTTACCTCTTCCGGGCGGACACCTCCTTCTCTCCCTACGACGAGACGGAGCAAGAAAGGGACGGCGGCGCCGAGGAGGGAGCGATCGACTGTGCGGGACGCTGCCGCAGGGGAGAGAAGAACCTCGCCGCGGGCTTTCTTCCCGAAGCCCTGGCGGAATACATGACGGCGGCGGAAAAGGGTTGCCCGGACTCGGTGCAGGGTTGCCGCCCAAGGGTCGGAATGATGAAAGCGGACGTGGCGATGGGAAGGTTTGCAGAGGCGAAGAGCCTTCTTCTTCGTCTTTCGAGCAAGCACGACGCGGCGGACGACCACCTGCTCACGCTGGTCGACGGCATCCTGGCCGCAATCGATCAGGAGGTTGACGAGGCCCTGGAGAGGTTAAGGGAAGGGGGCACCCACTGGCACCTGGTGGCGAACATCGAAGGCATTGCCGGGCACGTTCTGCTCCGGACCGGCCGCTACGAGGATGCACGAAACGTCTTTCGTGTGGTCATGCATTCCCCATGGTCCGCCCTTCGCGATTTCGGGGTCCTGGGTCTGGCGGACTGCACCGTCGCCCTGGAGAAGTGGGCGGAAGCGGAACCCCTGTACGAATCGCTGGCCAAGGAAGCGTCCCCTCTCGGCCTGCTCGGAATGGCAGAATACAGGGCGCGGCGGGGGGAAGTGAAAGAGGCGCGGGAGAGCCTCGAGCACCTGCTTCGGACCACCCGCCGGGACACCTGGAAGGGGATCGCCCTGAATTACCTGATGGCGCTCAATACCCAGCTGAAGCAATGGGCCGAGTCCCTCCGCCTGGCGGAAGAAGGCAAGGGCCTGGTTCTTCCGGTTTACTGGCGGGAAGGGCTGGACAGGAGGACGGCGAAGGCCATGGAAGAGGGGATCCAGCGCCTGTGGCAGGAGGACGCCCACGAAGAGCTGTTGATGCTCGCGGAAAAATGGAGGGATCACCAGGGGAGCCTGCGACAGGAGGTTCAACTCCTCATCGGCCAGGCCTACGAAGAGGCGGGGCTGAAGGGTGCGGCTCTCGCTGTCTACAGCCGCCTTTCCGAAGACCCGGAAGCCCTGTTCCATGGGGCCCGGCTCGCCTGGAGATGCGGGGAATACCCGGTGGCCCGGACCCTTTTGGAGCGCTTCTTGGGCACCAAGACAGAGGAGCGCAGAAACGACGCAAGGCTCCTGCTGGCGTGCGTACATGCCCGACAGAACCGACTGGCGGAGGCGAAGCGGTGCCTGCGGGGGATAGGACGGATCGACGACCCGTCCATGCTGATCACACTGGCCAAGGTCGAGGCCTCCATGGGAATGGAGGCCCTGGCGATCGAACATCTCGAGACCGCCATGGAGAAGGCGGTCTTCTCCGAGGAGAAGAGGCGGCATCTGCTCCATCTGCTTGCGCAGTTGAACTACCGGCAGGGAAGGTTTCAGGAGGCCCTGCAGTGCTTTCGTCAGGCGAGAGTCGGAGACGGAGGCGAACCGGACCCCTCGGCCGAACCGATGGAGGCCCTTTGCCTTGCAAGAACCGGCAGCCCTGGCGAAGCCCGCACCCTGCTGGGCAGAATGCCGAAGGATGAAGAATCGAACGTAGTGGGAGAAATCCTCGATGCAGACCATCTCATCGGGCGCCTCAGAGGGAAGGGGTATGGTTACTAGTTCCCAGTCCTTCGAGCTTGCGGAACTCAAGCAGGCCTTTCACATGTTGACGTCCGTTTCGAAGAAGATGGAGCGTTCCTACGAGAGGCTCAGGGACCAGGCGGAAGCACTGAAACAGGAACTGGTCGAGAAGAATGCAAAGCTCGTCGTGTCTCTGCAGGAGCAGGAACGGCTGGAAGGCTTTCTGGAAGGGATTCTGCAGAACCTGCCGGTAGGTATCCTGGTCACGGACGAGGCGGGCCGGATTCGCCTTGCCAATCAGAAGGCGAGCGGGTTCCTCGAGAAGAAGGAGACGGAACTCCTCGGTGCAAGGCACGGCGCCTTCGAGATCCTGCAGGAGATCCCCCTCCGGTCGGGCGCGTCCCTGGAACGGCGAAAAGGGCGCAAACTCTACAGCTGCTCCGTTTCTTCCTTGAACGGATGCGGCACAGGCGGCTGCGGATGGGTGATCCTGATCGAGGACATCACCGAGATCGGAAGGTGGAAGGCCCTGGCCGACAGACAGAAACGACTCAGCTCCATGGGCGAGATGGGTGCAAGGATCGCCCACGAGATCCGGAACCCCCTGGGAAGCATGGAACTGAATGCAGCGATGCTCCTGGAGGAGCTGGAGGGAAACCCTTCCCTGTATGCCCTGGCAGGCAGGCTCGCTTCCGGGGTCCGCACGGTTACCCAGACCCTTTCCAACCTCCTCAACTTCGCCAAGGGGATCGATCCGAGGTGGGAACCACTGGAGATTCCGGTGCTGGTCGGGGAAGCCCTCGACTTCACGGGACCGTTGCTTCGGGAGCACCGGGTTCGCGTACAGCAGGACTATGCCGAACAGGGGTGCAGCGTCATGGGGGACCGCATCCTTTTGCGGCAGGCCCTGCTGAATCTGATCGTGAATGCCGTGGAGGGGATGGACGCCGGAGGATGCCTCCGGATCGGGACGGTGAAGCAGGAGGAGTCCGCCGGGGTGTGGCGCGGCTCTGCGGTGATGAAGGTGTTCGTTCAGGACGACGGGAAGGGCATTCCGGAGGAGAAACTGGACCGGATCTTCGATCCCTTTTTCACGACCAAGTCCCAGGGGACGGGTCTCGGCCTCGCCATCGTGAACAACATCGTGGAGAGTCACGGGGGGATCGTGGAAGTCGAGAGCCGGGTGGGGACCGGGTCCTGTTTCGTGATGTCCCTGCCTTGTCAACAGGAGGAAGCGTACGATGGATGCGCGGCCCATCCTTGTGGTGGATGACGACGAGGATATGCGGAAGGCGATCGAAGAGACCCTTCACAGGAAGGGCTACGCGACCGTCTCGGCCCGGGATGGCCAGGAGGCCCTCGCGCGCATCGACGAGGGAGGGCTTCGGCTGGTGATCACCGATGTCCGCATGCCGGGGGTGGACGGGATGACGGTGCTGCGCGAGGCGAGAAGACGATGCCCCCGGCTGCCCTTTCTGCTGGTCACCGCCTTCGGCACCGTGAGTGAAGCGGTGGAGGCGGTGAAGGAAGGGGCGGTGGACTACCTGCTCAAGCCCTTTACGGCCGATATCCTGCTCGACAAGGTCCGCGGCGCACAATCGGAGGCCTCCCCCCGGACAGAGGACCGTGAGCTGGTGACCCGGGATCCGAAGATGCTCGAAACCCTGGAAATGGCCAGGGGTGTGGCGGTCAGCGATGTGGCCGTGGTGATCACGGGGGAGAGCGGCACCGGGAAGGAGTTGCTCGCCCGTTACATACACGAAAACAGTCCCCGAAGGACCCGGACTCTCGTGACAGTGAACTGCGCCTCCATTCCGGACACGCTTCTCGAGAGCGAACTCTTCGGCCACGAGAAGGGGGCCTTCACGGGCGCTTCCCAGCGACGGATCGGTAAGTTCGAGACCGCCCACCAGAGTACCCTCCTCCTCGATGAGATTGCCGAGATGCGGACGGCGCTTCAGGCGAAGCTCCTGCGGGTCCTGCAGGAGAAGGAGGTGGAGCGGCTCGGCTCGGAGCGGCCGGTGCCGGTCGATTTCCGCTTGATCGCCACCACCAACCGGGATTTGCAGAAGGAGGTTGCATCCGGACGATTTCGCGAGGACCTCTACTACCGGATCAACGTGGTGCCCGTCCGTCTGCCCCCGCTGCGGGAAAGAATCGAAGACATCCCCCTGCTGGTGGATCACTTCAGCAAGGAGGTGACGCAACGGCTCGGAATGCCGCCGAAGTCTTTTTCGCAGGGGGCTTTCGAGGCCCTCCGTTCGCGACCCTGGAAGGGGAACGTGCGTGAACTCAAGAACGTGGTGGAACGGGCGGTGGTTCTGGCCCGGCCCAGCCTGCTCGAGGCGTCGGACCTGTTCCTCGGGGAATCCCCTGTCTCCAAGGAGGAGACGGGGGCGCTGTCCGTTCCGGTGAGGGGCCTTCGGGCCATGGAGAAGGAAGCGATTCTGGAAACCCTGAAGCAGACGGGCGGCAACCGGACACAGACCGCGAAGATTCTGGGAATCAGCGTTCGGACGCTTCGGAACAAACTCAAGGAATACGACGATGCCTCGGAGGAAAATTCTTCCCCGTGGGAAAGCCTTGCCCCGTGAGTTCGGCTCGATCAGGGGCTCATTTGCCTCGATCCACGGGCAGAAGCATGGCACGGAGATTGCTGATTGCACACCTCGGCGGAGTGGAGCCGGCGCGAACCGTTGTGTCGGCCGACCCGGGAAAGGATGAAGACCCATGAGCGGAATTCCGGACGACCCGTCTCTGAAATGGGCCTCGACGGCCCTGGACTGGTGTGTCAGGCGACACCGTCTGATCTCTTCGAACGTCGTCAACCGGGACACGCCGGGGTACCTGGCCCGGGATCTGGACTTCAGGAAGGTCATGGAGCAGATCGGCACCCGGAGCGAAGAGGTGCTCCGGAGAACCGATTCCGTTCACCTGCCGGGACTTCCGGGGGGGGCACCGAACGCGGTGGTGGTCAAGGCGTCGGCCGAGGGCCTGGACGGAAACTCGGTCAACCTGTCCGAAGAGATGGCCCGTCTGGTGGAGAACAACTACACCTATCAGGCCTTGTTGAAACACGTGCACCGAAAGTTCCAGACCATCAAACTCGCGGTACAGGGAGGCTGATGTGGGCGTATTCGATGGATTCGAAATCAGTGTTTCCGGGATGGACGCGCAGATGAGGCGGATGCGACTGATCGCGTCGAACCTGGCGAATGCGGGTTCGACACGATCGGTCAACGGCCGGACCTACCGGAGGAAGGACATCCTTTTCTCCGCGGTGCCGCTGAAGGAGGCGGGCGGCCGTGACTTCGACGGGACGGAGGCGCTGCGCAAGGTTGCCACCGTGGGGGTGGTCGAAGATCCGAGCCCCTTCCGGCGTCTGCACATGCCGGGACATCCGGATGCGGATGAACAGGGCTTCGTGGAATTCCCCAACGTGGAGCGATTCGAGGAGATGGTCAACATGATGGAGGCCTTCCGGTCCTATGAGGCGAACCTGACGACCTTCAACGCCTCGAAGGAAATGATGAAGAAGGCCTTGGAGATCTGGAGGTAGAAACGATGCCTCAAATCAAAGACATCGGCCAGGCAAAGCAGATGCTCGAACTGCCCGAGTCGAAGCAGGCGAGCCGGGGGTCCGGCTTCAAAGAGTACCTCAAGTCCTGCATCGAGGGCGTGGACAACCTGCAGAAGGAGGCGGACCGGGCGGCCCACGAACTCGCCACGGGCAAGGTCGAGAATGTCCACCAGGCGATGATCGCCATGGAAAAGGCGGACACGTCGTTTCGATTGATGGTGGAGGCGCGGAACCGGATCGTGCGGGCCTACGAAGAAATCATGAAGATGCAGGCGTAAGGAAGGACCATGAAAGCACAGGACCTGCTCCAGGGATTCCAGTCGCTTACCCCGCAGAAGAAGTTCGTCGTGCTCTTCCTCATCGTTTCCGCCGTCGGGGGGATCGCCCTCTTCTCTTTTGTGGCCAACCGCCCCGATTTCGCCATCCTCTACGCGAACCTGGAGGAAGCCGATTCGGCCGAGGTGGTTTCCAAGCTGCAGGAGCAGCAGGTTCCGTACAGGCTGGGGGCCGGCGGGAGAGTCATCGAGGTGCCTCGGGAGAACGTTGCCGAACTTCGTCTCGCCATGGCGGCCGAGGGCATCTCGCTCGGCGGTGTGGTCGGGTTCGAGCTCTTTGACAAGGACAGCTGGAACATGTCCCGCTTCGCCCAGGAGGTGAACTACCGGCGCGCCCTGGAGGGCGAACTGGCCCGGACCATCATGGGCGTGGCGGAGGTGGAAAGGGCGAGGGTTCATCTGGTCATGCCCGAGAGGTCTCCCTTCGTGGGGGCCGAAGAAGCGCGGCCCAAGGCCTCCGTGATTCTCAAGATGCGTGGCTCCGGTCGGATGCAGCCCGGACACGTCAAGGGGGTCGTGCATCTCGTGAGCGGAAGCATCGAGGGGCTTCAGCCGGAAGATGTCTCGGTCATCGACACCGAGGGCAACCTGTTGACCGGAGCGAGTCAGGACGCCGACAGTGTGACGGCCATCTCCTCCTACCAGCTGGAGTACAAGCGGGAGCTGGAGAGCAATCTGGAGCAGCGGGTCGCGCGGATGCTCGAGAGAATCGTCGGCATGGGCAACGCGATCGTCCGGGTTTCGGCGGACGTGGATTTCCGCAAGGTGGAGAAGGAGGAAGAGCTCTACGACCCCGAATCCGTGGTCGTTCGGAGTGAACAGAAGAGGAGTGAGAAGACCGGCGGCATGGTGGCCGTCGGCACGCCCGGCCTCGGGGCGGAGCAACCGGGAGGCGCAGGGGCAGGCGGGGGTGCCCGTGGGACGCCTTCCGAGAAGAAGGAACAGGTGCTCAACTATGAGATCAACAAGGTGGTGAGGCGCCAGGTCGAATCGCCCGGGGCGATCCAGCGGCTGTCCGTGGCCGTACTGGTTCACCAGAAGGAGGACACCGAAGAGGCGACCCTGGCGCGGCTCACCTCCCTCGTGAAGGGAGCGGTCGGATTCGATGAGAAGCGGGGCGACCAGGTCGAGGTGGTTCTCACACCCTTTGACAGGAGCACCCAGGAAGGACCGGACGAGATTCCTTCACCCGGATTCCTGGAGGTCTTCGAAAGGGTGTTCCCGTCGGTGCTGAAGTACGGCGGGCTCGTCGTCGGCGTCCTTCTTCTCATTTTTGCGGTGCTCCGGCCCCTTCTCAAACGACTTTCCGAGGAGGGGGAACGGCTCGAAGAGTTTCAACGAAAGCTTCCGGAGAGCCTCGAGCAGATGGAGAAGGTGATTCCGGAGCTGACCGAAAGGGACAAGCTGATGCGGCTGGTCGAGCAGGATCCGGGGCGGGCCGCGGGGATTATCAAGATGTGGCTGCGAGAGGCGTGATATGAACGGTATCGACAAGGCCGCTGCTCTGCTCATGGCCCTGGGAGAAGACCTGGCCGGCGACGTGATCAGCCATCTCCAGGCGTCGGAGATCCACAAGGTCACCGAGGCGATGGTAAGGCTCCGGAAGGTGAGCGGCGAGGAAGTGCAGTCCCTCGCAGCCGACTTCGAGGAGGCGATGAGAGACCCGTCCCTCGTCGGGCTGGACGGCGGCAAGTACATGCAGAGGGCCCTGTCCAAGACCCTGGGCGAGGCGAAGGCCTCTGAGATGATGCAGGATTTTCTGCTCAACAGCAGCCAGGTGGGCCTGGAGGCGATTCGGAAGATGGAGCCCCGGACCATCTCGAACATCGTGCAGCGGGAGCATCCGCAGGTCATCGCCTTTGTACTTGCATCCCTGGATGCGGACCGGGCCGGCGAGGTTCTCGGATACCTGCCCGAAAGCATCCAGGGTGAAATCCTCTATCGCATTTCCACCCTGGAGGAGATTCACCCGAACGTGGTGGACGAGCTCGAAGAAGCGGTCAAGAGTCACGTCTCGAGAAAGTTCGCCGGAGGCCTTTCCAACCTGGGTGGGCTCAAATTCGCCGCGGAGATCCTGAACCGGGTCGACCGATCCCGGGAGGAGCAGATCCTGGAGGACATCAAGGCGATCGAGGAGCCCATCTACCAGAAGATCGAGGAACAGCTCTTCGTCTTCGAAGACATCGTCCATCTGGACGACCGGACCCTGCAGACGATCCTGAAGGAAGTGAGCACCGACGTCCTGGTGGTTGCCCTCCGGGCAACGGATCAGACCGTCCAGGACAAGTTCTTCGGGAACATGTCGTCGCGGGCTGCAGGCATCATCAAGGAAGAAATGGAGATGAGGGGGCCGGTCCGGCTCAAGGAGGTGGAGCAGGCGCAGCAGGAAGTGGTGGCCACCGCCAAGGGGCTGGAGCAGGCGGGCAAGATCACGCTCGGCAAGGGGGGGGAGGATGTCTTTGTCTAGAGGACGCGGGGGAAGAGTGGACGAGGTCAGGCCCTTCCGGTTCGATCGAGTCCTTGCGCAGGAAGGAGAGGAGGAGCAGAGACTCCGTGATCTGGACAAGCTGGAGGAGCAGGCGTATGCGGCCGGATACCAGGACGGAGAGAAGGCCGGTTTCGACACGGGACTGGAGAAGGCGGCCGAAACGCTGCAGCGCCTGGAGGGCCTCATTGCCGGGCTCGACAGAACCCGTGCCGAACTCTACGAGAAGCTGGAACAGGAGATCCTGGATCTGATCTTTCGGATCGCCGAGAAGGTGATCCACACCGAAATCCGTTCGGATGACGCTGCGAGGCTTTCCATCCTGGAAGCCGGTTTACACAGGCTCAGGGAGAGCGAGAAGGTCGTCGTCCGGGTCGCCCCGACGGACCTCGAAGCGGTGCGGGCGGCGCTGCCCGCGCTGAAGGAGCAGAACGGCATGGTCGGACAGGTGACGGTGCAGGAGGATCCGGAGGTGTCGGAGGGAGGTTGTGTGCTCGAGTCGGACCAGTGTCAAGTGGACGGCCGGATCGAGGTGACCCTTCAAGCGATCGAGGAGGCGTTGAGAAAGGCGTGAACCTGGCGGAATACCGAGAGAGGCTGGAAGCGATCGAGCCGCTGCCGACCCGTGGAAAGGTGCGCAAGGCCGTGGGCCTTCTGATCGAAGGGACGGGCGTCTGGGCCCCGGTGGGCGCAAAGGCGCGCATCGAGTCCACGGACGGGCAGCAAACCGTCCACGCCGAAGTGGTCGGTTTTCAGGACCGACACCTCTTCCTCATGCCCCTGGAGGGAATTCTGGGCATCGGACCGGGAAGCCTGATTCAGGTCGAGGCAGGGGAGAACACGGTGCGGACCGGGCCGGACCTGCTGGGCCGGGTGATCGACGGGCTGGGCCATCCAATGGACGGCAAGGGGCGCGTCCATGAAGACCGGACGTACCCGCTCTACCAGGGACCGGTGAATCCCCTGGAGAGAACCAGGATTCGGAGCCCCCTCGACCTGGGCGTGCGTGCCGTGAACGGCCTGCTGACCTGCGGCCAGGGACAGCGCATGGGGATCTTCGCAGGGAGCGGGGTCGGTAAGAGCACTCTCCTCGGCATGATCGCGCGCAACACGGAGGCGGACGTCAACGTAATCGCCCTGATCGGGGAGCGGGGAAGAGAGGTGAACGAATTCATCCAGGGTTCTCTCGGCAGGGAAGGGCTCAGGAAGTCGGTGGTTGTCGTCGCCACTTCGGATCAGCCCCCGCTGCTGCGCAAGAGGGGCGCCTTTCTCGCCATGGCCATCGCAGAGTCTTTCCGGGACGAGGGCAGGAAGGTGCTCTTCATGATGGATTCCATCACCCGCTTCGCCATGGCGCAGCGGGAGATCGGTCTCGCCGTGGGAGAGCCCCCGGCAACGAAAGGGTATCCTCCTTCCGTCTTCGCCATGCTGCCCGTCTTTCTGGAACGGCCGGGCAGTCTTGCCCACGAGGGATCGATCACGGGCGTGTACACCATCCTGGTGGAGGGAGACGATCTCGCGGATCCGGTGGCCGACACGGTTCGAAGCATCCTGGACGGCCACGTCGTGCTTTCCCGGGAACTGGCCGCACAGGGGCAGTATCCTCCCATCGACGTCCTGGAGAGTGTGAGCCGGGTCATGCCGCATGTGGCCACCAGGGAACACGAGAAGGCCGCCCGAAGGGTGAAGGCATTGATGTCGGCCTATCGCAGAGCCGCGGACCTGATCGCCATCGGCGCCTACAAAGAGGGGAGTGATCCCGAGGTGGATACGGCGATTCGCCTCCGGCCTGCCATCGACGCCTTTCTTCGACAGGAAATCGATGAGAGCGTTTCCCTGGAGCAGACGGTGCAGACGCTCTGCAGACTTGCCGGGGAGGCGGAATGAAACCCGGAGCCTTTCGCTTCGATGCGCTCATCGGTGTGTACCAGACCCAGGAGGACTCCCTCGTGGGAGAGATCGCCTCTCTCGAAAGAGAGCGAAAAGGCCTGCAGACAAGAGTCGAAGAGTTTCTGCAGGAATGCCGTGATGCAACCGAAACGCTCGGCGAGGGAGGCAGGGGGGAGGACCTGGAAACCGTGGTCCGGTACGTGGAAGGATTGAGGCGGTGGATCGAGCAGTCCAGGGTCCGGGAAGCGGACCTGAGCCGAGAGGTGGAAGGGAAGCTTGCGGCACTGCGGGCCGTTCGGACAGAGAGGATGCGCTTCGGAAAGCTCAAGCAACGGCACATCAGGCTGGTCGATCGACACACGAAACGGCTGGAACAGAAGGTGACCGATGAATTTGCTCAGAGAAAGAGGGACGTTTAGGGGATTCCTGATTCTGCTCTTCGTCTTCCTCATCCTGAAGGGGTGGGTGCTGGTTTCCCTGTTGCGGGAGGGAGAGGGAGGAGCCTGTCTAGCCGAATCCGTGTCCCCGGACGCGGCTTTTGCCCGGGCCGCTCCCCAAGCCTATGATGCGGAGTGCGAGCTTCGCGTCGGCGGGTTGATCAAGCGGATCCAGGAAGAGGAGGGGCGTCTCCAGCGGAAAGCGACCGCCCTGGAGGAGAAGGAAAGGCGCCTGCAGATTCTGAGCCGTGAGATAAGACAAAATATTAATGATCTGAATAAGTTGCGATTAACTGTTGAGAAAGAACATAAAGAAATTATCGAGCACGAGGACGAGCAGGAGAAGCGACTCGTCAAGATCTACGATGCGATGGAGCCGGAGAATGCCGCCCAGAGGCTCGAGGCGATGGACGACGCTCTCGGCTCGTGGCTGCTCCTTCGCGTGAACGTCCGGAAGGCGGGCCAGATCCTCGGTGCCCTGAGCCCGGCGAAGGCGGGTCGGATCACCGCGAGGCTGCGGGGCGAGGATCCGGCGTCGGCGGAGCGGATCGAGCAGGCGTGGCAATCGAGCAGGTCCGGGACAGCTTCCAAGAGCCGCAAGGCGCAGGCCTCCAGGGCGGACAGAAGGAAGGTCGCGAAGAGCGGAACGAACGTCGCGTCAAAGGAGAGAGTCCTCCAGATCGCAACCTTCAGCGAGGTGCAAAGGGCGGAACGCGTCGTGCAAGCGCTGAGGCAGAAGGGGTATGCCTCCTTTCAGAAGGAGTGGATCCATGGGAAGCCCCGCAAGACCTATTACAAGGTCTTTGTCGGCCCCTTCCCGGATGCGGACAAGGCCACGGAGATGAAGGGAAAGCTCGAGAAGAAGGAAGGGTATCGCGGCATCATGATTCGGACGGCCGCCGCGGCCGATGTATAGATGCTGCTAGAAACCGAGTTCCGCCAGTTTCGCGGAGAGAACGTCGCGTTCGAAGGGCTTCACGATGAAATCATCACACCCGGCCCGTAGGCAGGAAAGGACCGTGTCCTTTTCCGAGTGGGATGTGACGACGACGATCTTCGCCTGAGCCGCCGCAGGCACCTCCATGCTCTCTTCCCGGCTGCGGATCTGCTGGATCACTTCGCGTCCGTCCATGTCCGGCATGGAGAGATCGACCAGGAGAAGGTCGAAGGGCGAAGACTCCTCCCACGCCCTGTCGAAGGCGGCCGTGGCCTCCCGCCCGCCCTCGGCTTCCTCGCACGGACCGAAGGATTCCATCGCCTTTCGCAGCACGTTCCGGCTCACCTGTTCGTCGTCCACGACCAGAATTCGCATCCTCTCCCCCTACGCGGGATCGTCGACGCAGCGGGGCTGTTCCCCCACAAAGGTAGGATCGGAAGAAGCGGCCGGTTACATGACCCTCGCCTCCGAGGTCCCGGAGGAGCGCAGAGCCGTAGCGCCCGTGCAGGGAACGATCTTCCCGTCCGGAAAGAATTTCCTTCGGAGTCCCGTCCGGAAAAGGATGCGTCCTCTGTAAATTCAGCACGTTACAGGACCTCGCATCTTGGCATGTGTTTTGAAGAGCATGGCTTTCGAAGATCTCCCCACCGGGCGTCGCAGACAGGACGAGGCGGGAACGGAAACGGACATGATCGAACTGCCCCTGACAAATGGAACCTCACATGCCGCGCCGGCACCTCCCTCGGCGGACCGTGTCGCGGGGGGCTGCCTTTCGAATACCCTGGCGGCGGATGGATCACCCCCTTCGAAGAGCGGACCCTTCGCGGCCTTTCTCGGCTCCTGCGACCGGGAACAGAATGCGAGCGATGGAGCATCGGAGCATCCGCCGGAAGGGCACGCAGGTTCCCTTCGGCAGGAGCGTCACGAGAATCATCCCCATTCCGTTGAAGAGGAGCTTCACAGGAATCACCCCGTTCCCGTCCTCGGTGCAGACGGATCCGGTCTCGCAGCAGAGGAGGGTGCCTCTGTCGATTGCTCCGGCGAAGGGGGGTGGATTCCATCCGGGCTCGTGCAAGAGCAGGAGGGGCGCAACGAACCAGCGGTGGTGGAGGGCGGGGCTCCTGAGCAATGCCTGCTGGGGGTCGAGGAGGCAGCGGCCTCCCCGGCTGCCGGCACGGCGGACCTCTGCAACGGTGCGTCCGAAGGGGGATCGGGGAAGACGGCCTCCTCGCCTCAACATCGCGTGGACAGGGATGGGGGCGGCCCGGGGTGCGACAGGGCTCCCCGCTCCGGGGATGCCGGGGCGGATGAGACGGTCGCCGAAGGCGCTCCTTCAAAGGCGGGGGAGGGAAGCCCGGAAGGAGAGCCGAGGGAAGCGGGGCCTCGCACCCTTCCTTCCCGTAACGAGCTGCCGAAAGGGATGGAGCAGCCGGGGGACAGGGTCGGTGGAGAGATGCGGCTGCCCGGCCAGACGGCCCCCGGGGAAACGGTCGGGCCCCTGGCAGGCAAAGAGGCCGCAACGTGGAGGCAGGAAGCCCAGATGGATCCGCCCTCCAAGCCGTCGCCTCCTCCGTCCGCTTCCCATCAGGCGATGCCGGCCCAGGCGACACACGCCTCTTCGAGGACGGCCTTCCGGATTCAGGGGGATTCCGTGCACATGCGTATTCAGGACGAGGAACTCGGCCCCATGCGCTGGCACCTCCAGTTGAACGGAGGGAGGATAACCGCCGAGGCGATCGTGGAGACGTCCCGCATCCAGGAAATCCTGCAGAACCACCAGGATGCACTCCAGGCGAGGATGAACGACATCGGCGAGGAGATCGAATCCTTCGACGTTTCGGTGGACCAGGGGTCCCAGCAGTTCAGCGCTTCTTCCGAGCCGGGGGGATCCGGCCGCGGGCGGCGTTCGCAGGAAGGTGTGCGGAAAGCCGGGGACCCGGAACCGGTCGTCTGGACCCTGCCACAGGGTGAAGGGACGGGACTCGATCTCTATGCCTGAAACGGTGAAACGCGAGCGAGGCAATCTCAAGACAGACGAGGATGTCAGGGAGGTAAGCAAGGATGGTTCCGCAGATCGGGGCGACGAGCATCCCCACCACGCAATCAACGACTGAAACCGATTCACTGGGCCAGGACGTGTTTCTCAACCTGCTCATTACCCAGCTCAAGAACCAGGATCCCCTGGAGCCGATGGAGGGAACCGAATTCGTCACGCAGCTCGCCCAGTTCAGCGAGCTGGATGAGATGCGGTCTTTCTCCTCCGGGCAGGAAGAGCTTCAGAACTACATGGCCTCCCTCAACAACTTCGCCGCCGTCTCCCTTCTGGGCAAGGCGGTCGAGTTCTCCGGGGAGCACGTGACGCACGAGGAGGGGACCTCGACCGAAATCGGTTTCCTTCTTCCCTCGGAAGCGTCCGAGGTCACGGTCCATCTGTACGATGCAGGCGGGAACCTGCTGCGCACCCTCCGGAGCGGACCCATGGAGGCGGGGAACCAGTCCGTTCTCTGGAACGGCGTGACCGAGGGGGGCCAAACGGTTCCGTCCGGCACCTACTCCTGCGAGGTGGTCGCCCGGGATGCGACCGACGCGAGCATCCCGGTGCAGCTGATGGCCCGGGGCGTCGTTCAGGAGGTCGTATTCGAGGACGGCGTGCCGTCCGTGCGGGTCGGTGACCGCTGGCTCTCCCTGCCGGACATCCGGAGCATTCAAACATCTTGAAGACAGAAACGACCATGAAACCAACCCATGGAAAAGGAGGTAGGCGGAGATGATGACTTCCCTGTTCACGGGCGTGAGCGGAATGAACGCCCACATGGACGAGTTGAGCGTGATCGGGCACAACATCGCGAACATGAACACCTACGGGTTCAAAGGGAGCCGGTCCTATTTCGCGGATCTGCTTTCCCAGAGCCTGGAGGGCATCTCCGGCCCGAACCAGATCGGTGCCGGCGTGGAGATGAACGGCGTGCTGAAGACCTTCACACAGGGCGCCTTCGAGACCACGGCAAGCCCCATGGACCTGGCCCTGGAGGGCAGCGGGTTCTTCATCGTGAAGGACCTGGACGGCCTGAACTACTACACCCGGTTCGGCGGGTTCCAGCTGGACAAAGACGGCTACATGGTGGATCCGGGCGGGATGCGGCTGCAGGGATACGGCGTGGACGGGCAGGGGAACCTTTCGAGCGCCGTGGACAGCCTGCAGATCCTGAGCACCACGTACCCGCCTCAGGTCAGCCAGAACATGTCGGTGGCGGCCAACCTGGATTCCGACTCGGAGTTGCTCGCGGATCCCTTTGATGTCAGCGACATGGACGGAACCACGAATTTCCAGACCACCATCACGGTGTACGACTCCCTGGGAAACCAGCACCCGGTCACCCTTTGCTTCCGCAAGACCCTGGAGGGCGCCGGCGGGAATGAATGGTCCTGGCACGCGGTGGTCGGATCGGAGGACGCTGCGAGCGGCGTTGCCGAAGAGGGTGCCTGGGGTACGCTCTCTTTCGATACGAACGGTGCACTCGTGAGTCAGACCACGGATCCCGCCAGCGCGTTCAATTTCACCGGAGGCGCGGAACAGGACCAGCAGATCGAATTCAACTTCGGGTCGGATACGACGAGCGGAGGCGACGGGCTGGACGGCGTGACCCAGTACGCAGCCGACTCCGGGGTCTACAGCCTGGATCAGAACGGCTACGGGTCCGGCGCCCTGCAGGGAATCGCCATCGACCAGTACGGCACCCTCACCGGCTCTTTTGACAACGGAAAGACCCGCACCCTCGGGCAGATCGCCGTGGCGGACTTCGCGAGCCCCTCGAACCTGCAGTCCATCGGAAAGAACCGGTACGCCGAGTCCCCGAGCTCCGGGCCGGTGCTCGTCGGAAGTGCCGGAAGACAGGGAATGGGGCTCATCCGGCCGAACACGCTCGAGCTGTCGAACGTGGACCTGGCGACCGAGTTCGTGAAGATGATCACTGCGCAGCGTGGATTTCAGGCAAACTCCAAGATCGTCAGCACCACCGACGAAGTGCTCATGGAACTGGTCAACCTGAAGCGATAGTCCTCGCTCCTTCGGCGGGGCGCTGAAATGCGCCCCGCCGTTCCCCAGGGGCGTCTCCGCGTCTACCTGTCAAAGCTCTCGAGTACCGGCGCGCACCCCGGCACCTCGCCCTTCGCCCTTTCCCCTTTGTCCTTTGTCCTTCGCCCTTTCCCCTTCGCCCTTTCCCCTTTGTCCTTTGTCCTTCGCCCTTTCCCCTTTGACCTTTCCTCTTTGTCCTACTCCGTTCGCCCCGTCATTATTCTGACTGCCCACCCGAACAACCTTGACTCCCCCGTGGTCGCCTCTGCACAAATTGCTCAACAGTATCAAACAGATACCTCTGCGCCGGAATTGGCATAGGGGTTGCTTTCTCCTGAGGTGCGCTCGAGAGGTACGAAATTCCATACGGCGTAAGGAGGCTGTCATGGCACCGGAGGAGACTGCAGCGGCGACCCAGGATACGCCGCCGCCCAAGAGCAGGAAGATGCTCTTCATCGGACTGGCCGTCGGATTTCTGATCCTGGCCGGCATCAACGGCGTACTGGTTTGGAAGGTGCTTTCCACCGATCCGGCGGACGCGAAGACGACCGTGCCGGAACAGACGGTCGTGCAGGAA
This sequence comes from uncultured Thermodesulfobacteriota bacterium, assembly GCA_964479535.1. Taxonomy (GTDB): domain Bacteria; phylum Desulfobacterota; class DSWW01; order DSWW01; family DSWW01; genus S015-6. The sequence goes on along the minus strand of CAYZMM010000001.1, from coordinate 362,406 downwards.
GAAGAGGGATTCATCTTCCAGCTCGACCCCTTCATCGTCAATCTCTTCGATGAGAAAGGGGTCCGGTACCTGAAGGTGCGGCTCGACGTAGAGGTGTGGGACCTCACGGAAGATCAGATCATGAAGAAGACGCCGAAGATCCGTGACAGCCTCATCGTGCTCCTTTCGAGCAAGAAGTACGATGAGATCGGTACCCTCGAGGGGAAGGCCAGGCTTCGCGAAGAGATCCTCTTCCGTCTGAATCGGATTCTGGGGGAAGGGAAGGCGAAGGAAGTCTATTTCACCGATTTCGTGGTGCAGTAGAAAATGGGAAAGCTGCTTTCACAGGAAGAAGTGGATGCCCTTCTGAAAGGGCTGTCGGACGGCGACATCGAAACGGAAGCCCCCGTGGAGCCGGAGACGCCGGAAGCGACCTCGTTCGACTTCTTCAGTCAGGACCGGGCGGTCCACGCCCGCATGCCCACCATGGAAGTCGTGAACGAGAAGTTCGCCCGCGAGGCGACCGACGCCCTGTTCGAGTTCATGGGCAGAATCGTGGATGTCTCGGTGGAGAGCTTCGAGCTGCTCAAGTACGAGGAGTTCCTCAGAAAGATGCCGGAGAGGGCCTCCTTGGATGTGTACAGGGCAGACCCGCTTCGTGGATCCTGTCTCTATTTCTTCGAGGCGAAGATGATCTCGCTCATGGTGGACATCCTCTTCGGAGGGTCCGGAAGGCTCGTCGCGGAGATCAAGGGGAGGGACTTCACCACCATGGAATGCCGCCTCATCCGGCGGCTTCTCCAGGTCTGTTTCCGGGCCCTCGAAAGGGCGTGGTCGGTTGTGGGGGAGGTGTCCCTTCAACAGATCCGGTCCGAGTCGAACCCCCAATTCGTCAATCTCGTGCAGCCACCGGACCTGGTCATGGCGAGCACCTTCAAGGTGGACATGGAGCTGGATCAGGCCGTGATGGGTTACTGTATCCCATACCTTTCGATCGATCCGGTCAAGGACATCCTGTACGGACGCCTCCCCTCCGAGGACACGGATACGGACGAGGCCTGGAAACAGAGCCTGTCCGCTCACCTCCGCGAGATAGCGATGGAAATGAGTGCGGAGCTGGGCAATTCGGAGATCACCTTCCGGGAACTGTTGAACCTGAAGGAGGACGACATCCTGCCCCTCACCGTCGGCCCGAAGGACCCGATGGTCCTGAAGGTGCAGGAGGTGCCGAAAGGCACGTGTGTAGCCGGGCAGAGGAACGGCAACTATGCCATCGAGGTCCTTTCCGTGGAACAAAACCCGAGCAAGGAGAAGAGAAGTGGAGCCGCAAGAGGAGCCGAGAAAGTCCATGACCGGGGAGGAGACCCCCTCGACCGAAGCATCTTCACAGACCGCACCGCCGACGCAGCCTGAGGGCCTCCAGGAGCCTGGCCGGGAGGGCAATTCCGTGAACCTCGACCTGATCCTGGACCTTCCGGTGAATGTTTCGATCGAGCTGGGCAGGACCCGCATGCAGGTGGATGAGATCCTCCGGCTGGGCCAGGGCTCGGTGGTGGAGCTGAAGAAGCTGGCGGGGGAGCCCCTGGAGATCCTGGTGCAGGGACGGCCCATCGGCAAGGGGGAGGTCGTGGTGGTGAACGAGAAGTACGGGATCCGTCTCACGGACATCATCAGTCCGGTGGAAAGAATTCAGAGGCTCGGATGAAGGCGTTGAAGAGACTTGGTCTGCTCATCCTGCTGTTCGCTTTCTCCCTGCCGGCTGCGTGCGAGGCGGGAGGGGAGGATGGGTCCGCAGGGTTCCTGACCGCACCATCCGAAACCGGGCAGGACGGCTTCCACCGGAAAGGCGCACAGATCCTGGGGTTCTTCCTTCTCCTCGGGGGGTTCGCCTACGGTGCCGTGTATCTGCAGAAGAAGCGAAGCGGGCCCCGCGGATCGACGATACGGGTGGTCGCGGTGAAGCCTCTCGGGCAGAAAGAGAAAGTGGCGATTCTCGAGGTCCTCGGAGAGAGGATGGTGCTCGGCGTTACGGCGCACCGTATTTCCCTGCTTTCCCAGGGACCCTCCCGGTTCTCGGAACTCATGGAGGAGGAAGAGACGGCATGAAACGGTTCGGTCTTGTCCTCCTCTGCCTCTGCCTGTTCTCTCTCGTGTGTCCCGGGAACGCCTGGGCGCAGGACCCCTCCGTGCTCGAGCAGATCGAGTCTTCCGGCTATTCGACCGCCGTAAAGGTGCTCCTGGTCCTCACCCTGGTCGGCTTTCTGCCTTCCCTCGTGCTGACCATGACCTCCTTTACCCGTCTCGTGATCGTCTTCTCCCTGCTGCGCCACGCCATGGGAACGCAGCAGGCGCCGCCCAACCAGGTCATGGTCGGACTCGCTCTCTTTCTGACCTTTTTCGTCATGCGCCCCGTCTGGACGGAGGTGCACGACCAGTCCCTGGCCCCTTACCTGGACGGGCAGATCCGGGAAGGGGAAGCCCTGGAAAAGGCGCTCGTTCCGTTCCGGTCGTTCATGTTCCAGGAAACAAGGAAGAAGGATCTGGGCCTCTTCGTCCAGCTTTCGAACACGGCGGCTCCGAAAGAGCCCGCCGACGTTCCCACCTCGGTGCTGGTCCCGGCTTTCATCACGAGTGAATTGAAGACCGCCTTCGAGATCGCCTTCCTGCTCTACATTCCGTTCCTCGTCATCGACATGGTCGTTGCGAGCGTCCTGATGTCCATGGGCATGATGCTTCTTCCCCCGATCATGATTTCTCTGCCCTTCAAGCTGATGCTCTTCGTGCTCGCCGACGGATGGAACATGGTCGTCAAATCACTGGTTGAAAGCTTCTGATAATGGGTATCGAAGTTGTGGCTCATGTGGGGACCGAGGCGCTGAAGACGGTTCTTTTCGTCTCCGCACCTCTGCTCTGCATCGCAATCGCAGTGGGGCTCCTGGTGAGCATCGCGCAGGCGATTACGCAGATTCAGGAAATGACCCTGACCTTCGTCCCGAAGATCCTCGCCCTCATGGCGGGGCTCTTCTTCTTCTCGAACTACATGATCGATCGCCTGCTCGGGTTCACACAGGGCCTGATTCAGATGATTCCGGTGATGATTCGGTGACGTACGATGGTGGAACAGCTCACGGGCCTTGCCCTCGCTTACGGATTCGTCCTGATACGGATCATGTCGATCCTGTTCGTGCTGCCCCTCTGGAGCGGACGCGTCCCGGTGGTCTGGAAGGTTCTGACGGCATTGTGGCTGAGCGTGCTCTTCAGCCACGTGGTCCCGCCCGAGGTGCTGCCGAGGACGGCCACCATGAAGGTGCTCGTCATCGGAGGGATCCAGGAGGTTCTCACGGGGGCCCTCATCGGATTCATTGCGCGCCTCTTCCTGGCGGCGGTCACACTTGCGGGACAGTTGGCCGGTTTTCAGATGGGTCTGGCCATTGCGAACGTGATCGATCCTGCGACGAGCGACCGGTACTCGATCATCGCACAACTCCTGAATCTGATCGCCATGTTCGTCTTCATTGAGATGGACGGACACCTGATGGCGGTTCAGGCCGTGGCGAAGAGCTTTGAATGGCTGCCGCCGTTCTCGGCGGCCCTTGGCGGAGGGGTCTTCCACGATGTGGTGCTCTCGGGAGGGGGGGAAATGTTCCGGCTCGCTATGAGAATCGGCTGGCCCATCAGCCTCGCCCTTCTGCTGGTCTATCTTTCGATGGCACTGCTGGTCCGGGTGGCTCCACAGATCAACATGCTGATGGTCGGATTCCCGATCACGATCTCCATGGGCCTGATCGTGATCATGTTCGGTGTGCCGACCTTTACCGTGACCATGGAACGGATGTTCCAGGATGCCTTCCTTACCGTGGAGGGAATCCTGGCAGCCCTGAGGCCTTGATATGGCAGAGCAGACGGGTCAGGAAAGAACGCATCCAGCAACCCCGCGCAAGCGGAAGAAGGCCCGTGAAGACGGGCAGGTTGCAAAGAGCCGCGAGATCAACTCGGTCCTGCTCCTCGGCGGGGCGATCGGTTTCTTCGCCCTCTTCGGCGGCTCCTGGATGCGGCTCTGGACGGAGACGGTACACACCGGCCTGGACCCCTTCGCGTTCTTCGAGATGGACATGGGGTGGCGTGAACTGGGGCGGCACTGGATGCGGAGCATTCTGGTTCTGCTCACTCCCTTCCTGATTCTCTTTCCCATACTCGCCCTCGCGGCGAATGTACCGCAGGTCGGGTTCGAGATCACGCCGAAGGTGCTCATACCGAAACCGAACCGACTCAGTCCGCTGTCCGGCTTGAAGCGTCTCTTCTCCGCGAGCGGCCTGGTGGAGGCGGTCAAGAGTTGCGGCAAGGTCCTGTTGATCGGATGGCTCGCCTATACGACCCTTCGACCCGAAGTCCCTCTGCTTGCCCATCTCTGTAACCTCCCGCTCGGCGGGGCCCTTTCCCATGCCGCTGTCATCGCCTTCAAGCTGGCCGCCAAGGTCTGGATCGCACTGGTCCTTCTTGCGGTCCTGGACTATGCGTTTCAGCGCTGGAACTACGAACGGGAACTCAAGATGACCAAACAGGAGGTGAAGGAGGAAACGAAGGAAACGGAAGGGGACCCGCAGGTGAAGGCGAGGGTGAGGAGCGTCCAGATGAATCTGGCCAGGCGCAGGATGATGCAGGAGGTCCCGAACGCGGACGTGGTCATCACCAACCCGGATCACGTGGCCGTCGCCCTCAAGTACGACCGGGACAAGGAGATGGCGCCGGTGGTGGTCGCGAAGGGCGCCGGTTGGCTGTGCGAGCGAATCAAGCAGGTCGCCCGTGAACACAGTGTACCGGTCATGGAGAGGCCTCCTCTGGCAAGACTCCTGTACAAGCAGGTGGACATCGGTCGGGAGATCCCGATCGAGGTCTACCGGGTCGTTGCAGAGATTCTCTCCTATGTGTACCGGCTCAGGGGAAAGGTGAAAGATGGCACAGAACACGGCTAAGACCCTCCTTCCCGCACTGGACGACTGGCAGAAGAGCGCACAGCTCGCCCTGCCGTTGGGCGTCATCGTCGTCCTGGGCATCATGATTCTTCCCGTGCCGCCCTTCCTCATGGATTTCTTTCTGAGCCTCAGCATCACCCTGGCGATTACGATCCTTCTGATCGGGTTCTTTGTGGACAAGCCGCTGGAGTTCTCGGTCTTTCCCGCGGTCTTGCTGGTGTGCACCCTTTACCGGCTGTCCCTGAACATCGCGTCCACCCGGCTCATTCTGTTGCGGGGCGAACAGGGTCCGGAAGCGGCCGGAAAGGTGATCGCCTCCTTCGGCCAGTTCGTGATCGGCGGCGAGTATGTGGTCGGTCTCGTCGTGTTCGTGATCCTGGTGGTGATCAACTTCGTGGTCATTACCAAGGGCGCCGGCCGGATCGCGGAGGTGGCGGCACGGTTCACCCTGGACGCCATGCCCGGCAAGCAGATGAGCATCGACGCAGACCTGAACGCCGGCCTCATCGGCGAGGCGGAAGCAAGGGAGAGGCGGGAAAGGGTCTCCAGGGAGGCGGATTTCTACGGGGCCATGGACGGTGCGAGCAAGTTCGTCCGGGGGGACGCCATCGCCGGAATCATCATCACCGCGGTGAACATCCTGGGAGGACTCGCCGTGGGCGTGCTCAAGAAGGGGATGGCCGTCGGGGACGCAGCCCAGACGTACACCCTCCTGACCGTGGGCGACGGCCTCGTCTCACAGATTCCGGCCCTCTTCGTCTCCACCGCAGCGGGCATCGTGGTCAGTCGGACCGCCACCGAGGGGGACTTCTCGGTCACGGTCCAGAAGCAGCTCTTCGGAAACCCGAAGGTCCTTTACCTTGCCAGCTTCATCCTCATCGTCTTTGCCGCGATTCCCGGTCTGCCCCACTTCTCCTTCCTGCTTCTGGGAGGCATGGCCGGACTTCTCGGCTACCGTGCGTCCCGTTCGGAAGCGGAAAAGGTCCAGGAGGCGGCGGAGGAGGAAGCGGAACCGGAGCCCACGGTGCAGGTCGAGCCCATCGACCTGGTCGCTCTGGATCTGGGCTATCAGCTCGTCTCCCTGGTGGATCGATCCCAGGGAGGGTCCCTGCTGGAGCGGATCCAGACCCTGCGCAGACAGCTGGCGCGGGACCTCGGGGTGGTGGTTCCTCCGATTCACATCAAGGACAACCTGCAGATCGGGCCCTCCGAATATCGGATCTACGTGAAGGAGACCGAGGTCGCGAAAGGGGAGGTCCAGCCGGGGACCTGCATGGCGATCAACCCGGGTAACGCACAGCCCGGGCTGGACGGCTTTCCGGCCCAGGAACCGGTCTTCGGCCTGGCCGCCACCTGCATTCCGGAGGAGGAGAGGGAAAAGGCGCAGATGATGGGGTACACGGTTGTGGACGCGGTCACCGTGCTGGTGACCCATCTCTCCGAGGTTCTCCAGCGCCATTCGAAGGATCTGCTGACCCGGCAGGACGTACACGGCCTTCTCCAGGAGGTTGCGAAAGAGCATCCGAAGGTCGTGGAGGAGCTCGTTCCGAATCCCCTGCCTCTGGGTGTGGTCCACCGTGTACTGCAGAACCTGCTGGAGGAGAAGGTCTCCATACGGGACCTGCTGACCATTCTCGAGACCCTGGGGGATCACGCAGCTGCGACACGGGACCCCGACCTGCTCGGAGAGTACGTCCGTCAGGCCCTGGCGAGACAGATCAGCAGGGAGCACAAGAACGAGGACGGAACCCTTCCCGCCATCGTCATGGCGCCCCATTGGGAGGAGAAGATCTCCAAGACCCTCGTATCGACCGATCAGGGCAGTTTCGCCGCCCTGGACCCGAACGAGGTGCAGCGTCTCGTTCGCGACGTGAGCAAATCGATGGAGGAGGTCAGCCAGAAAGGGCAGGTGCCCGTTCTTCTGACCACGCCGGAACTCCGCAGGCACGTCAGGAGATTGCTGAGCCGTTTTCTGCCGGGACTTTCGATTCTCTCGTACAACGAGATCTCGCCGGATACGCGCATCTTAGCCGTTAACCGTTAGAGGGTGGGCGATGGTGGTCAAGAAACTGTACGGAAACACGATGAAAGAGGTCCTCAAGCAGGCGAAGGCGGAACTGGGTGAGGACGTGGTCATCCTTTCACAGAAGCGACGCACCGGGGGGGAGATCGAGCTCACCGTCGCCGTCGATGCTCCTCTGGCGGCCCGGGAGTACGATGCGAACGGGCTTGAAAACGAGCTCTGTGAAATCAAGAAGATGCTGCTCTCCCTCGTCGAGGAACGGGAGGTCATGGGCCTCGGCAAAGCGGCCCTGTTTCTGTATGAGGAGCTCAAGGAGAAGGGCTTGAGCGAGAAGGTGGCCTATCAGATCGTCCACGACCTCGCCAAGGGGATGACACCCGAAGACCTCATGAAACGGGAGGCCCTGGAGAAGGAGCTGAGGAGGTTCTTCTTCTCCCGTATCGAGACGACCCAGCCCCTGCAGGACGAGAAGATGTGTATCGGGCTGCTCGGCCGCACCGGGGTGGGAAAGACAACGACGCTCGCGAAGCTTGCCTCCATGGAACGTTTCCAGAGGAAGAGACGGGTCGGGTTGGTGAGTCTCGATGGCGAGAAGGTTGGATCGAGCGAGGAGCTGCAGAGAATCGGCAGGATCCTGGACATCCCCGTGTCTATCGCCTATGAGCGAAGCGAGGTTCCGAAGGTCTTCGAACTCGGCTCGCGGGTCGACACCCTGCTCGTCGATACGCCGGGCAAGGGGCTTCGTGAGAAAGGCCTGAGGGAGAAGCTCTTCGATGTGATGACCCTCTGTCCCCACGCCCAGTTTCATCTGCTGCTCAACCCTCACTACCGGAGAGACGTGCTGCTCCAGGACCTCGAGGAGTACAGCCGGCTTTCCCTGAAGAGCCTGATTCTGGCGAAGGTCGACGAGAGCCGCCGCGTGGGGGGCCTGATGGACGCGGTCCTGTCGCACGCGATTCCGTTGTCCTGGATGACCACGGGGCAGGACATCCTTCACGACATCCTTCCCGTGAACAAGGGAATGCTGCTGGACATGATGATGGAGGCGTAATCGATGGTTCGGGAAGGACACGGAAAGAAGTCTGTGCGTGTTTACACGGTCACGAGCGGAAAGGGAGGTGTGGGCAAGACGAACGTCGTGCTGAACCTTGCCATGGCACTGACCGAGGCCGGCAGGAGGGTTCTGATCCTGGACGCGGACCTCGGCCTCGGCAATTTGGACGTGCTTCTCGGCATCCAGCACGACTACACCCTGGGCGACATCCTGGGCCGAAGGTGCTCGCTCGAGGAGGCCCTCCTCGAAGGGCCGATGGGGGTGAAGATCCTGCCCGCCGAGTCGGGGGTGGAAGAACTCACCCGGCTCACGACCGGCGAGAAAATCCAGGTGTTTTCCCTCTTTCACAGCCTTCTCGAGGAGGCGGACACGATCCTGATCGACACGGCGTCCGGCATTTCTTCGAATGTGCTCTTCTTCAGCAGTTTCGCGGACCAGGTCCTCTTGATTGCCACGCCGGAGCCCACATCCATCACGGACGCCTATGCCACCATGAAGGTGCTTTCGAGAGTGCCGGGTGATCACGACTTCCAGATCCTCGTCAACCGGGTGAAGTCGGAACAACAGGGGAAAGAGGTATATGAGACACTGAGCAGGGCGGCGGAGCATTTTCTCGCGATTCGTCCCGGCTGGCTGGGGTTCATATCACAGGACCGTAACCTGCCGAGAGCCGTATCCGCTCAGAGGCCCCTCCTCGAGTTCGAGCCGTGCAGCCGGGCATCCCGCGATATCCGCTCGCTGGCGTCGAAACTGGCCGCCCGGGCACGGCCAGCGGAGACGACGGGGGACGGGCCTTTGCGTCTGGAACCCGGGCCGTACATGCACGGAATCGGGTAGGCATCATGGAGGAGAAGAGCAGATGAGCAAAGCATCGGCGCAGCCTCTCCGGGACCTCCAAAGGGAAGAGGAAGAGACCATCCTGGAGCACCTTCCCCTCGTGAAATGGATCGCCTACCGGCTCGCGGTCCGTTTGCCCTACAATCTCGAGGTTCAGGATCTCATCAGCGCCGGTTCGCTCGGTCTCCTGCAGGCGATGAGGGACTTCGACCCCTCCCGGAAGAACCGCTTTCAAACCTACGCGTCCATCCGGGTCCGGGGCGCCATGCTGGATGCGATTCGGGAACAGGACTGGACCCCGCGCTCCTTTCGGGATCGCTACAAGAAGTACGTCCACAGCGTACAGCAATTGAGCAGGCGCCTCGGGAGGCCTCCTGATGACGATGAAATACGGAGCGAGCTCGGGCTCTCGGAAGAAGAGTACCAAGCCTTCCTCGCACGGGCCCGGCCTCTTTCCTTTCTGAGTCTGGAAGACCTGCACCTTTCGCCGAAGGCCGTGGAGGAAATGGCGGGAAAGTCCTCCCGCAGCAAGTCAACCGACCCCGGCCTGGCTGCGGAATTCAACGAAGTAAGGGACATGCTCGCAGAAGCCATCGATTCGCTTCCGGAAAGGGAGGCGAGAATCATCCAGCTCTATTACTTCGAAGAGCTGAACCTGAAGGAGATCGGGAAGGTTCTGGGTATCGGGGAATCCCGCGTCTGCCAGCTTCAGGCACAGGCGCTCATGCGACTCAAGGGCAAGGTCTGCAGGGAGGAGATGACGCGGCCGGAATGAAGACCGCGCACCCGACGGACAGGCCGGTCATCGGTGAACAACGCCCCTCGACCCGAAAGCAGAAGGGAGGTGAGCCAGATGATCGAAGGTTCGGAGAAAGTCGGAAACGTGACGTATCCGATAGCGAACCCGGATCGAATCCAGAAGACCCGGCAGCGAAGAGAGACCCTTCAGCGCGATCGATCCAATGGAAAGAAAGGGAAGAACAAGAAGAAGAAATCAACCGAGGACCATCGTCTGGACAGGCGCGTTTGATCCTCTCGAAGGGAGTTTCCCATGAATCCTCTGATCCTGGTCGGATTCGACCTCGTCGTGTCGGCCCTGTTGATCCTGCTGGCCATGTACGTGGTCTGGACCCGCGTCCAGACCCGTCTGAACTCCTTTGCCCACAGGAAGACCGAGCCGACGGTGACATCCCCGCCGCGCGAGAGCGCGGAGAAGGGGCGCTCTCCCGGAGAGGAGGAGCGCCATGAGTGGGCCTTCGGTGGCGTCACGGAACAGGCGGTGTCGCTCAAGCGGAAAGGCTGCTCCCTGGAGCAAATCGCCCAGCGTCTTCAGCTGCCCACACGGGAAGTGGAGACGATGCTGGCCATCTCCGAGATGGCCAGGGGGAAGGGGCCGGCCTGTGGGCCGGTCGCCTCCTTTTCTCTCGAGCCGGAGATGGCGCATACCCATTGAGGGGTTCCGGGTGCAAAGATCGATTCGAAGAAAACCGGCTGGGGACCAAGATCCATAGAGCCGTGGTAGGGAGATGATGTCCACAGGGGAGAAGAGCGCAGCGGCAGTCGGTGAACTCCAGGTGCCGTCCGTCCGGAAGACGGGTCTTTCCGGGGGCGGTCTCTTCAGGCACGGAGACAGGGTCGCCTTCCGGGTCCTGGAGAGCCTGCCCGGTAATCGGTACCTGATCCAGGTCCGGCAGGAGTCCTTTTCGGTGGAAAGCCGATTTCCCCTGGAGGAGGGAGGACGGTATCTCGCGGAGGTGAGAATCCAAAGGGGTCTCATTCAGTTCCTGTCCAGGCCGATACCGGCCAATGCGGTCGAATCGCTGCTTGCGCAGAGGCAAACCCTGAAGACCCCCCTGTTCTCCCTGCTGAGAACGCTCTTGTCGACCGGCTCCCTGCCTCCCGGGTTCGTGACGGACTGCCGCACCGCAGAAGCGGTGCGCGGGGCCCTGTTGAACTGCGGCCTTTTTTACGAGGCGAGGGTACGGGAGGTATTGGGAAAGAGAGCCCCCCTTTCGGTGTCGGAGGACCTGAAGGGCTTCCTGCTGCGGGAGTCCGAGAATCATCCCGTCCCGTCCATTCGGGAGACGATTCGTGCCGCCCTGAAGCAGGTGGAGGTGAAGCAGCTCCTCTCTCTCCAGGGGGGCCCCGAGGGGCCGATCCCCTTCTGGCTTCCCTTCGGGGAGGACACGGTCGTCGAAGGGGCCCTCAAGAGATTCCGGGGCGCCCGGCACGGTGAAGTCATGGTGGTGTTTCGAGTCCCCTTCCTCGAGGTCGAAGAACTGCTCGTAACCGTGACCTGGAGCCCGAGGAGGGTGGACGTACACTTCTGTGCAGGTCCCGTTGCCTTTTCCGTCCTGCGGAAGGGGGCCCATAAACTGGAGGAACGGCTCGCCGAGGGTGGCGTTGCCGGGTCGAAGGTGCGTGTTTCGCGAGGCGTGCCCGAGGGTCTGCGAGCCGAGTTGGAAGGGGTCCGGTTTGTCGAGTCGTACGGGTAAGAAGAGTGAAAGGGCCGTCGCCCTGCGATACGACGGGGACCGGGACGATGCTCCGCGGGTCGTGGCGAAAGGGAAGGGGTGGCTCGCCGAAAGGATCATCGAGGAGGCAAGGGGCAAGGGCCTTCCCTTTCGAGAGGATCCCTTGCTCGTGGAAGCCCTCATGGGCCTGGACCTGTATCAGGAGGTCCCGGAGGAACTCTACCGCGTCATCGCCGAGATCTACGCCTTTCTCTACGAGTTGAAGAGCGAGGCATTCCCGGATGGTCAGGCCCCTGCGGTAGGGGAGACCAACCCGGAACACGGGGAAAGCACTTCCGGGTAGGCAGGAATTGCCGGGGGTACGGAACCCCGGCCGGAGGTAGAATTGGCTGTCCACGTTGTGTATTTCTCATATGGTGGGATGGTACGGGTCTTGCTAACGCAACAGGATGAGCCTATCTCGTGAAAGGAAGGAGAAAGCAGGAATGGACATCGGCGCTTTCATCGCTGCATCCGGAGCGATTGCGAACCAGAGGGTTCTCGAGGAGGTGACCCACAATCTGGCGAACGCCTCCACGCCCGGATTCAAGGAGAGACTCGTTGCCAGGGAAGCCTTTCCCTTTTCCGTGCCCGCCAACGACGGGAACGGTGCGGATCCCATCGCCTTCGTTCAGGTGAGACCGCCCGTGGTGGACCATGCCCAGGGCGTCGTCGAGCCGACAGGCCGACCGCTCGACATGGCCATTGTGGGGAGGGGCACCCTCCAGACCCGGACGCCCCATGGCCTTCAGGGGGTTCGCGACGGAAGGCTCGCCTTGGACCGACAGGGCAGGCTCGTCACCCCGGAGGGCTATCCTGTCCAGAGCGACAAGGGGCTCGAAATCCGGGTCGACCCGAAGAAGGGGGTCGAGATATCGGAAGACGGAGAGGTGCGGTCCGGTGAGAGGAGGATCGGCCGGCTTCTCATCGCGGACGAGGCGGGCCGCCCGGTGGATCCGGCCGACTATCGGATCGTACAGGGCCATCTCGAACGGTCCAATGTGAACGCCATCGAAGAGATGGTCAAGATGATGGAACTCGTGCGCGACCACGGGTCCTACATGAAGGTCATGAAGAGCTTCGACGACCTGGAGGGGAAGACCATCCAGGACCTGGGCAGAATCTAAAAAAGAGAGGCAAGAAGGGAGGCATACCGGAATGATTCGAACGTTTTGGGTGGCAGCCACAGGGATGAGCAGTCAGCAGCTCAACCTCGACGTGATCGCCAACAACCTGGCGAACGTGAACACGGTGGGGTTCAAGAAGAGCCGGGCCGACTTCGAGGAGCTGCTCTATCAGGAAGAACGGTTGCCCGGCGCCGCTTCCTCTCCGGAGACCCAGATCCCGACGGGACTCCACGTCGGGCTGGGCGTGCGCCCGATTGCCACGCAGAAGATCTTCACCGAAGGCAACATGGAGCAGACCGCCAACGCCCTCGACCTCGCGATCGAGGGGGACGGGTTCTTCAAGATCCTGATGCCGAACGGAGAGTTCGCCTACACACGGAACGGCTCCTTCAAACTGGATCGAGACGGCAGGATGGTGACCCCTACCGGGCACCCGATGGACCCGGAGATCACGATTCCGGAGGACACCCGGAACATCACGATCAGCTCCGACGGGATCGTCTCGGTCACACAGGGCGATTCGGACATCCCCACCGAGGTGGGAAACATCGAGCTGGCCAAGTTCATCAACCCCGGCGGCTTGCGTCCGGTAGGCCGGAACCTCTACGTGGCCACCGAGGCCTCGGGGGATGAAATCGCCGGTGTCCCGGGCGAGGAGGGACTCGGGATGCTGTCGCAGGGCTTTCTCGAGATGTCGAACGTGAACGTGGTGGAAGAGATGGTGAACATGATCATCAGTCAGCGGGCCTATGAGATGAACTCGAAGGCGATTCAGACAGCGGACGAGATGATCCAGACCGCGAACCAGCTGAGAAGGTAATGATGCGTACGTGCAATCGGATGGTGCAGGTGAGGCAGGTTGATCGTCAGGAGCGCCGTGAGGGCAAAGGGCAAAGGGCAAAGGGCAAAGGCCCCTCCTCGCATTCCCCCTGGGGGGCTGCGATCCGTCCACAGTGGGGCCGAGTGCTGGTGGATCTTCTTCTCTTCCTCCTGTTTGCGGTGGGCGGGCCATCGGCCGGTGTTTGTCTGGCGGGGGAGGTGGATGAAGGCCGCCTGCGAGCGGCCCTGGAGGCGTACATCGAAGACCGTGCACCGGCAGGGGTCGAAATGGAGCAGTGGGACCTTCGCCGGGGGGACGTGCTGCCCCTTCAGGGGGAGATCGTGGATGTGCGGCTCGCCCGCGGTGCGGGCTGGCGGGCCAGGACGCCGATTCAGGTGGAGGTGAACACCGCATCCGGACGGCAGAGGACCCTCTGGATCGCCGCGGAGCTTCGACGGGCGAGGCCGGTCGTGGTGGCGCGGCGGACCCTGCCCATGGGGCACCGTATCGGACCGGAGGATGTCTCGACCGAGGTCCGCGAGGGATGGAGGAATCACGAAGATCTTTACGTGAGCACCGGCGAGATCGTCGGGAAGAAGGTCTGGCGGCCCGTTTCCAAGGGAGCGTGCGTGAAACGCTGGCACGTCCGTGACCGACGGGACATGCAGAAAGGGCAGTCGGTGGTCATCGTGGCCGAGAGCGGTGCCGTTCGGGTGGAGGCTCCGGGCCGGCTCCTCGAATCGGGGAATCCGGGCGAAAGGGTCCGGGTGTTGAACCGCGCGTCGGGAAAAGAACTCTACGCCACGGTGGTGGACGCCCACACCGTGCTCGTCAGTTTCTAGGAGGTGTGCCGTGAAACGGATGACCTGCACCGTTTTTTGTCTGGTCCTTTCGCTGGTCGGGTGCGCCCACACGACCCAGACCGTGTCCGAGGTTGCGGGCCCGGGCGAAGGAGAAAGGGACGGGTTCAACGGTTCGATCTGGCAGCAGGGAATGGCGGACCACTACCTGGACCGCCGGGCCAGGAACGTGGGCGACATCGTTACGGTGAGGATCATCGAGGAGTCGTCGGCGAGCCAGGAGGCAAGCACGGAGACCGGCAGAACCTCCGACCTCGACGCAGCCCTGGAGGACACCTTCGGACTTCCGGACGATTACGGCATGACGAACTTCCTCGCCTCGGGCCAGTCCTTCTCTCCGACCTTCAAGGGGAACTACAAGAGAGACTTCGAAGGGGGTGGAACCACGGTTCGGAAGGACAAGCTCGCCTTGACGGTCACAGCGACCATCGTGGAAAAGCTTCCCGGGGGCAATCTGCGGATCGAGGCGAACCGGGAAATCAAGGTGAATCGGGAGAAACAGCAAGTCACGATGACCGGCATCATCCGGCCGGTGGACATCACGGCATTCAACACCGTTCTTTCCACCCAGATCGCGGATGCACGGATCCGTTACACGGGCAAGGGCGTTCTGGGAGACACGCAGGGCCCGGGCTGGTTTGCGCGCATCATGGACTGGATCTGGCCCCTCTGAGGGTGCACGAGGCTGTCGGGCCTCCGGGAAGCGCGCGCGACGCGAATGAGAAAGGATGACGGGAAACGACATGGGAATCGCGGGAAACCTCCTGACACGACCGAGATGGATCGTACTCGTGCTGGCGCTCGTGGGCGCCCTGCTGTGTGTCCCGGAACCCGGTTACGGGGCGCGCATCAAGGACATCGCCAAGATCGTCGGCGTGCGGAACAACCAGCTGGTGGGATACGGTCTCGTGGGCGGGCTGAACGGAACCGGAGACAAGCAGGGCACCGAGTTCACGATCCAGTCCCTGACGAACATGCTCACCAAGATGGGGCTCAACGTGGATCCGATGGCGGTGAAGGTGAAGAATGTCGCGGCGGTCATGGTCACCGCCGAGCTGCCCGCCTTTGCCAGGCCCGGCATGCGGCTGGATGTGACGGTCTCCTCCATCGGGGATGCGAAGAGCCTTCAGGGGGGCACCCTGTTGATGACGCCCCTGCAGGGAATCGACGGGGAGACGTACGCCCTCGCCCAGGGAGCCCTTTCCCTTGGCGGCTTTTCCGCGGGCCAGGGCGGGGACTCGGCCGGGAAGAACCACCCCACCGTGGGCATGATCCCGAGCGGCGCTGTGGTCGAGCGATCCGTGGTGGTGCCGATCCAGCTTCGCGAACGGATTCACTTCGTACTGAACCAGCCCGATTTCACCACCGCCGAAGAGGTCTCCAGGGCGATGAACCGTCAAATCGGGGAGACGGTCGCCTTTTCACAGGACTCCCGGACCGTCTTCGTGGACGTGCCCGCCGATTTTCAGGAGCACGTGGTGGACTTCATCGCCCGGCTGGAAAGGGTGGAGGTTTCCGTGGATACGCCGGCCCGGGTGGTGGTCAACGAGAGGACCGGCACGGTGGTCATGGGAGAGAACGTCCGGATCTCCACGGTCGCCGTCTCTCACGGCGGTTTGAGCGTGGTCATCCAGGAGGAGCCCGTGATCTCCCAGCCTGCGCCCTTCGGAGAGGGCAGGACCGTTGTGACGTCGGACACGGAGGTGTCGGTGGAGGAGGAGCCTTCCCATCTCATGGTGCTTCCTGCAGGCGTTTCGCTGGGAGACGTGGTCCAGGCGCTGAACGCGGTCGGCGTGACCCCGAGGGACCTGATCGCCATCCTGCAGGCCATGAAAGGGGCGGGCGCACTGAGCGCCGAACTGGTCATCATGTAGCTGTCCGGAAAGGGGATGAGGGAGATGGGGGATTCTCTTTCATGGGTTCATGCCGTCGGGCCGGATGCAGCGCCGGAGGTGAGAAAGGCGGCTTTTCACAAGGCGGCGGAATCCTTCGAGTCGGTCTTCGTGGCGCAGCTCATTCGGGGCATGCGCGAGAGCTTCTGCAAAGACTTCTGGTCCGGCGCCGGTTTCGGCAAGAACATCTACGCCGGATGGTTCGATCAGGCCCTGTCCGAAGCGGTCGTCCAGGCCGGTGGAATCGGCTTGAAGGAACAGCTGCAAGGTTGGGTTTTTCCAGCAGAAAAGGTGTCTTCGGCAGGGCCGGCGGACAGGGGGGATTCGCCCTTCGGCCTACGGTGCGCCCTTAAAGTTTACGAGGGCGGGAACCGATAGAAATAACGAGGTTCCTTCGTCCCTCTCGGGGGACGTTGCATCGCCTGTCCACCGAGAGGGCCAAAGCCGTCGCGCCGGCCAAGGCGAGGAGGAAGAGAGATGAAGATACCCTACATCGGCAAGAGCGACGTGAAGCTCCCCGAGAACCTGGAGAAGCCTTCGCGCAAGGAGGGCCGTGAGCCTCTGAAGGGGGGCGAAGCCCGCGCGGACCGGATCCAGCTCTCCAAGGACGTTCAGAAGCTGCTCGAGATGGAGAAGCGGTTCCGAGCCTCGGAAGGTCCCGAGGCGAGGGCCGAGCTCGTGGACCGGCTCAGGCGGGAGATCGATGCGGGCGTCTACCGGCCGGACAGCCGAAAGGTCGCGGAGAGCATGATCGCGGAGGCGTCCAAGAGCCGGGGAGAGGACTGATTCATGGCGAGTGTCTGGAAACGGATCCTGGAAGAGGAGGTGGAGCAGCTCGGGCAGCTCCACAGCCTGCTGCACGAGGAGAGGGACTGTCTGGCGCGGATGGACCGGGAGGCCCTGATCCGGCTGACCCGCGAGAAGGAGGCCCTGGCGTCGCGCATGAGAAAGCTGAACGCCAGGCGAGAAGGCCTGACCGATCAGGACAGGAGCTCCCTTTCGAATACGCCGGGGATTCCCGGCCTCTTTCGCGCCCGCGACACCCTGCTCCACGAAATACGGCATCTCAGCGGCACCCACAAGGAGATCATCGAGTCCCAGAGAAACCGCGTGCGTCAGGCCCTCGGTCTTGTGCAGCGTCTTCGCTGCCGGCCGTCCACCTATGACAGCAAAGGGAACCTCAACCGAAGATGACGATCAGCCACCTCCTCGATATCGGCCGTTCCGCCCTAATGACCGCCCAGTACGGGCTGGACGTCACGGCGAACAATATCGCAAACGTGAACACGCCCGGCTATACGCGTCAGCGTGCGGTGCAGACCGCTCAGGAACCGATTTCCATCGGGGCGTACATACGCGGATCGGGTGTAGCCATCGAGGGGGCCGAACGGGTCTACGACGCCTTTCTGGGACGCCAGGTCATCAGCGCAAAGTCGGAAATGAGCGACTACCAGCTGCGCGAGAAGACCTACACGCGCCTCGAGTCGATCCTGTACCCCTCGGAGGAAAGCAACCTCGGCACCCTGATGGACGAATTCTTCAATGCATTGCAGGACCTCGCCAACAACCCGGACGGTGCGGTCGAGCGTCAGGTCGTTCTGACCCGGGCCGAGGAACTCGCCTCGAATCTGAATCACCTGCACGGTTCCCTGGAAGAGGAGATCCGGCAGACGAACAACCTGCTCGAGGAACACCGAGACGAAGTGAACCGACTCGCCTCGGAAATCGCCCTGCTGAACAAGGAAATCGGGCGCGTGGAGAACCAGGGGGCCTCCCCGAACACGCTGCTCGACGAGCGGGACGCCCTGATCGAAGAGCTGTCGGGCTACCTGGATGTGACGGCCATCGAGAATCCGGGGGGGATGACGACGGTCCTCGTCTCGGGCGGCCAGCCTCTCGTGGACGGCACATCCAGCTTTCCCCTGGAGCTGATCGAGGATCCGGACGACCACGGATTCTACCGTCTGTCCCTCCGGGGCACGGACATCACCGATTCGCTGCGGGGAGGCAGGATGAAGGGTGTGGTGGAGAGTCGTGCGGACATGGTGGCGTATCAGGCGGATCTCGATCGGCTCGCAGCGGAGCTGGTCCGGGAGTTCAATGGAGTCCACGCCGGGGGATACGACCTGGACGGGAATGCCGGCCTTGAATTCTTCGCCCCCCTGGAAGCGAAGGTGGTCTCTCTCTCGACGAACCAGGGAGGCGCGGAGGTCACCCTCCAGCAGATCATCGACCCCTCCCTGCTGACCCTCGACGAGTACGAAATCCGTTTCACCGATGGAAGCAACTACGAAATCATCAACACGACCCGGGGTTCGGTCTCAGGTGGCGGCGCCTACGCGTCGGGGGCGGACATCGCGTTCGAGGGGATCCGGGTCGCCCTTTCGAATCTGACGGGCCCGCCGGTGGCGGGCGATACCTTCCGCGTGAGCGTGACCGAGGACGCGGCTCGCGACATGAGGGTGAACATCCAGGACACGAACCGGATCGCGGCTGCACAGGATCCGGACGCTCTGCCCGGGGACAACCGGAATGCTCTGGCCCTGGCGAGCCTGAGGAGCGAGACGGTCGTGGACGGCGGCGCGACGACCTTCGGGGGTTTCTATCAGTCCCTCGTGGGACGAGTCGGGACCGACCTTCAGACCGCGACCCGCAAGGCGGAGGCCGGGGAAGCGGTCTATGAATCGGCCGTGGACTATCGAAACAGCGTATCGGGTGTTTCCCTGGAGGAGGAAGAACTCCGACTCCTCGCGTACCAGCACGCGTATCAGGCGGCCGCGAAGTTCATGACCGTCGTAGAAGACCTGATGGACACCTTGATTCAGCTGTAGCCGGGAGGTTCCGATGGGAATGCGGGTTTCCACCACAGGGCTCTACCACTCGGCGAACCGCCGTTTGATGGAGAACCTGAAGGAGGTGTATGATGCGCAGCAGGGGGTCGCGTCGGGCAAGAAACTCGAGAGGCCCGGAGACGACCCGGCCGCCTTCAGCAGGGTGATGGGCTACAAGAGCGTGCAGAGTGAGATGCTGCAATACGAGCGGAACATATCCTCGAGCCGCGGCTATCTGGCCGAGGCGGAATCCACGCTGGACACGGCGGCGAACATCCTTACACGGGCGAAGGAACTCGCCATGCAAGGCGCGTCGGGAGGCCTGGACGCGGACACCCTTGCAGGCCTGACCGAAGAGGCGGGCGGACTCTATGACCAGCTCGTCTCCCTGTCGAATGCCCGGTATTCGGGGGGAGGAATCGAGGGAGCCCGATACCTCTTCTCGGGCTACAAGAGCGATACAGCCGCATTCACCGAGGAAGGCCTTTACCAGGGCGATGACGGCGAGTACAAGGTCGAGATCGCCGCAGGAGAGTCGGTCACGGTCGGTCTGTCCGGAGCAAGGGTCTTCCAGGGAGACGTGGACACCTTTTCGGTGCTCCGGGACCTGGAGACCGCCCTGGCGGCAGGGGACACGGACGGGGTGCAGGCCACGCTCGACGATCTGGACCGATCGATCGTCCAGATCGGAAAACACAGAGCGGAAATCGGGGGCCGTGTCAACCGGCTCGACCAGACCCAGGCGCGTATGGAGGAGACCTGGGTCACCCTGGAGACGCTGGTTTCCGATGAAGAAGACCTCGACCTGATCCAGGCGGCCTCCGCGTTGACCTATTACCAGACCGTGCTCGAGGCCTCTGTGCTTTCCACCCAGAGGATCTTCCAGACCATCGGGATCCTGTAAGTAGAGAAACCGTCTGTCGGCCAGGGAAGGCGATGCTCGTTCTGACAAGGAAGTCGGGAGAGGGGCTCTGGATCGGGGATGACATCCGGATTCAGGTCCTGGAGGTTCGAGACGGGCAGGTGCGGATCGGGGTCAAGGCCCCGGAGGAAAAGGGAATCTACCGAGACGAGCTTTACGACCGGATCCGAAAGCTCAACCTGCAGGCATCCCGGTCCAAGAGCGAAGATGTCGAGTCCCTATGAGCGTTGAAATCGAAACATCCCGGTTCGGCAAGATCGATGTTCCCGAGGAAAGGATCTTCTCCTTTCCAAGGGGGTTGATCGGTCTCGAACACCTGAAGCGATACGCCCGTCTGGACAGCGTAAAAGGGGACACCGTCCAGTGGCTCCAGGCCGTGGATGACCCGGAAACGGCCTTCCTCGTGTCCGAGCCGAAGACCTATCTCCCCTCTTTCGAACTGAAGTTGTGGGAATCACACCCGACCGGTGCCTCCTCCAGCGGCCCGGACCTGAGCGAGCTCGAGATCCTGACGATTCTGCAAGTAGATCGTTCGACCCGGAGCCTCCACGTACACGTTCAGGCGCCGCTGCTGCTCGATCCGGTGACCCGAAAGGGCGTCCAGGTGATCACGGACTCGGAGCACCCTACCGTGCAGATTCCTCTGAAGGCCCCCTGAAAAGCCTCTTGCTCTCAATGCTTTCCCCCTAAAGTTTTCCCGTCACGAACCGATAGATAGGAATGACGATCTTTGTATTCGTTCGGACCGGGTGATGCCGGCAAAAGCCTGGGCAGGAAAGGAGGATCGTACGTGACCGTTTATGAGCCCGATGCCGGATCGCCACGCAGCAAGGCAAGGAAGCAACTCAACACACCATCAAGGAGGATGGAACCATGGCATTGACCGTCAACACGAACATCGCATCATTGATTGCACAGAAGAACCTGAACAACACGAACAACACCCTGACCAAATCGATCGAGCGGCTCTCGACCGGTCTGCGGATCAACCGTGCTGCGGATGACGCTGCGGGCCTGGCCCTCTCGACGACCCTGAAGGCCCAGATTCGCAGTATCAACCAGGCATCGCGGAACGCGAACGATGCTGTCAGCTTGCTGCAGACCGCTGAAAGCGGGCTGGGCGAGATGAGCAACATCACCGTGAGGATGCGGGAACTGGCCGAACAGGCCGCCAACGAAGTGCTCGGAGATACCGAACGCGGATACCTGAACGACGAGTATCTGGCCCTCAAGAGCGAGATCAACCGGATCTCGGACGTGACCGAGTTTGCGGGCAAGAAACTCCTGGACGGGACGATCTCCGGTTCGGGTGTCAATTTCCAGGTCGGATTCCAGAACACCGCCAACGACCGTTTGAGTGTTTCCATACAAGACACGGACGCGGCTGCTCTGGGTCTCAACACGACCGGTGCGGACAGCATCAGCACGGCGGCCCTTGCCCAGTCGGCCCTTTCGGTGATCGACGCGAGCGCCATCGCGGTGCTCTCCGATCGACGGGGCGACATCGGTGCGGTTCAGAACCGGCTGGAGTACACGATTTCCAACCTCGCCGCCGCTTCAGAGAACTTCTCTGCCGCAAATTCGCGGATCGAGGATGCAGATTTCGCCGCGGAGACCGCCATCTACGTGAAGAACCAGATCCTCGTGCAGGCGGGTACGGCGGTGCTGGCCCAGGCGAACATTCTGCCTCAGTCGGCCTTGACCCTGTTGTCCTAGGGGAGAACGCAACCACTCATTCGTGTTCCCTGAG
This sequence comes from uncultured Thermodesulfobacteriota bacterium, assembly GCA_964479535.1. Classification (GTDB taxonomy): domain Bacteria; phylum Desulfobacterota; class DSWW01; order DSWW01; family DSWW01; genus S015-6. The sequence goes on along the minus strand of CAYZMM010000001.1, from coordinate 340,825 downwards.
GCGTGAAGGTCGAACGAAGGTGCGGATACAGAATGCGGATGCGACAGCGAATCAGCCATAGGGAACTCCATGACGGCTCTCCGAGTCGTTCGCATGACCGGCCGATCCGGTGGGGAAGGGGCTCACGCCCATCCTCATCCGGATCGGTCTTCTCTTGCCAGCGCATCACCGGGTCCCCTGATCCTGCGGAAAGGAGGAGCTGTTCATGGCAACCCTGACCGTTTCCGGGGTATCGTCGGGCATCGACTACGAGAACCTGATCCAGCAACTGCTCCAGGTGGAGCGAATCTCCGTCAATCGTCTGGAAAGGCAGAAGAGCACCTACGAAGCGAAGAACGCCGCCTTCAGCGATCTCTCGAGCAAGCTGGAAGGACTCGAGTCGGCCGCGGATGCGCTGCGCCTGTCCACAAGCTTCGGCGGCAAGGAAACGACCGTGAGCGACGAGACGATCGTCACTACAAACGTTTCCTCTTCGGCCACCACCGGCAATTACAGCATGACGGTCAACCAGCTTGCCCTGGCACACAAGCTCAAAGCGGGGGTGGGGCTCTCAGCAGCGGATGCCACGGTCGCTTCGGGCAATGGTTCCTTCACCTTCAAGGTGGGTGACACCGGAACGGAGTACACGGTTGCCGTGGACGCCACGACGACGCTGACGGAATTCAAGAATGCCATCAACGACTTGGATGCCGGGATTCACGCCGTGATCGTCAACGACGGATCCGACACGGACCCTTATCAGCTCGTTCTCTCGAGTGACGAGACCGGCGCAGACAACAAGATCATCGTCACCCAGGACGGCACAGACCTGGGCTTTCCGGTGAACGACAGCACTTTTTCCTCGGAACTGCACCTCCAGACCCCCCAGGATGCGGAAATCGTCCTGGACGGTCTCACCGTTTCCCGGTCGAGCAACACCGTATCGGACCTGATCCCCGGTGTCAGCGTTTCGCTTCACAAGGCGGATCCTGCAACAACCGTGACGCTCCAGGTAAGCGAGGACCGGGACGCGATCCAGGAGGACATCCAGGCACTGGTGGACAGCTACAACGACGTGATCAACTTCATATCCGACCGGAGCAACTACGACACGGAAGAGAACGAGGCAGACCCGCTCTTTGCGGAAGGCACGGTTCGATCGATCGAGCGCCGCATGAGCGGGATCGTCTCCACGAGCGTGGACGGGCTCCCGTCGGATATGCGGGCACTTTCTCAGATCGGAATTTCGACGAATCGTGACGGGACGCTGTCGCTGGATGTGGCCGGGCTTCAGGACGCCCTCGACGCGGACCTGGAAGGCGTGACGAACCTGTTCGTGAAGGGCGACGCGACCGAAGGGGTTGCCGAACAGTTCTATCAGCTCGCCAGTGTCGCCACCCGATCCGGCGACGGAGATCTCGCTATACGGATGGACGGGCTGCAGGACCGGGTCCGGGTGCTGAACGCGAAGATCGAAGCGGAGGAGGCGGCTCTGGAACGCATGGAGGAACGACTGAGGGCTCGTTTTGCGGCCCTGGAGAATCTGATTGCTTCCGTTCAGTCCACCAACCTGTCTGCTTTGTATTCCTGATGGGATTATCGATAGGGAGGAGAACCCATGCAGTTGAACGTGGCAAGGGGGTATCAGAAGACGAACGTGACCACGGCGGACCGGGTTCGCATCGTGGTGATGTGCTACGAGGGTTGCATTGCGAACGCTTCACGTGCGCAGGAGGAAATGAGGAAGGGCAACTTCGCCGAGAAAGGGATCTACCTGAGCAAGGCGACCGCCATCGTTACCGAGCTTCTGGACTCCCTTGACACGGAGCGGGGCGGAGAAATCGCCGAACGTTTGGAGATCCTGTATCGATACGTGATCCACACGTTCACCCAGGCGAACCTTCGGCGGGATCCGGACATGATGGACGGGGCCTTGCGGGTCCTGCGCGAATTGAAAGAGGGTTGGGACAGCCTTGTGGAGAACGGGGTCTCGCCGTGAAGCGTCCCACCGGGTTCGACGAGGCCGGCGAAACACTCACCGGAGTCCTGGAGATCGCGGAAGAGCAACGCGCATGCCTGGCCCGGGGCGACCTGGAAGCGGTGCAGGCGTTGCAGCAGAAGCGTCAAGAACTGCTGGAGGGCATTCAATCCCTTGACAAGGGGCACAGGCCCACCCGGGCCATCCTCGCGAAGATCAACCGACTCGACAGGGAACTGGGATGTCTTCTCTTGGTGGAACTGGCTGAAGCGAATGACAAATTGAAGACCGTCCGCTCCCTGAAGAAACTCCTGCGCAGCCGCCTGTCCGACCGTACACCCCCGCCCGGACGCGTTTCGAGGCACGTCTGATCCTGGTACAGGATTTGCTGTTCATCACGGGAACATTCGTACTCCCCTCGAGGAGGACCGGCGGATGCCGCTGAGGGTTCTTACATTCAACTGGCACGAGTCCTATATCCACATGATGGCCAAGACCGGCCATCACTTTGAAGTGGTGGAGAGAGAGAAGGCGGGCATCCGGGGCTGGATTCGTGCCATCCGGCCCGTTCCCACCAACTGCCGGCTCATCAGCGAGGAGGAGGGAAGGGAAGGGCTCGGCGCCGGAAAGTACGACCGGATTGTCGCCCACAACCTGCAAGACCTGTTGTCCGTCCGGGATGCGGAGACGCCCAAGATTCTGGTTTTCCACAACAAGCTGTCCACGGAAATCGCGCTCAACACGGCACCGGTGGACAGAAACGAGTACCTCGGGCAGGTGGCCGTGCTGTTCGAGAAGATGAGAAACCTGACCCTTGTCTTCATTTCACCGGGGAAGATGCGGGACTGGGGCTTTCACGGTGAGGTCATCCTCCCCGGCATCGATCCGGAAGATTACCACGGGTATTCCGGCGAAGAGGCTTCCATCCTGCGGGTCGGAAACGGGCTGAAAGAGCGGGACATCATGCTCGGACATTCGGTACAGGAGAGGGTGACCAGGGGGCTTCCGTCTACGATCCTCGGTCTGAATGCGGCTCTTCCCCAGGCAACGATACCCGGCGACTGGGATGCGTACCGAGGATTCCTTCGGCGTCACCGAACGTATCTGAACACCACCCTCGAGCCCTACGAAGACGGGTACAACCTGGCCATGCTCGAGGCGATGGCAACGGGGATGCCCGTCGTATCCATCGCCAACCGAACCTCCCCCATCGAGGACGGGGGGAACGGTTACCTGGGCCAAGACGAAACAGAGCTCCGTGCCAGGCTGGAGACGCTCCTGCAGGATCGGCCCCTGGCAACCCGGATCGGCCGAAGATCGAGGGAATGCGCGCTCGACCGCTTCCCCATGGGGAGGTTCATCGAGCGTTGGAACGCCGTGCTCGAAGCGGCAACGCACCCGGAGGAGAGGGAGGCCATCGCAGCGGCGGGCCGGCGGGAAGTGCTGGCGGGGCACACCTACCGGCACCGGGCAGAGAAGATCCTGGACGCGATCCAGGGCCTCGAGGCGAAGGGGGGCCGTCGGAGAGGAGGCGTTCAGAGGACGGCTTCGCGGGACTTGGTTGCGACGGGTCCGGAGGACGCAGGCCGTGACACGACGCAGGTGCGGCTTCCCGACTACTACAAGCAAGAGCGGGCCGAACTGGAGGCGCTGATCCCGGAGGGGTCGAAGCGGATCCTGGACATCGGGTGCGGCGGGGGACACTTGGGTCGCCTTCTGAAGGGCCGGGCGGATCTCCGGGCAGGGGAAATCTGGGGCGTCGAGATCCAGCCCGACGCCTGTGAGGAAGCGAAACGGTGGCTGGATCGCGTCTTCCAGGCGGACGCCCGGGAGTGGGTGCCCCCTGTGGACAGGGGAACCTTCGACGTACTCGTATTCGCGGACGTGCTGGAGCACCTTCGCGACCCGAAGGCCGTCCTGGAGCGGTACCTGAACTGGCTGAAGCCGTGCGGCTCCGTGGTCATGAGCATTCCGAACGTCCGGTTCTGGGGGGTCGTGCAGCACCTGGCCGAGGGACACTGGACCTACCAGGACGAGGGGCTCCTGGACCGCGATCACGTGAGGTTCTTCACATGGTCGGAGATCGAGCGGCTCCTCGCATCCTGTGGTCTCGAGGTCGCAGAGTTTCGCGCGAACGTGGACCGGAGATGCCCCGAACTCCCGGAAGAAGGGACCACCGACCTGCGGCTGGGGCGCATCACGGTTCACGATCTCGGCCCGGAGGATCTCAGAGAGTTCTTCGTCTTTCAATATCTGGTGCGGGGAGTAAGGAGGCGGGACCTCCTGTACGCCGAGGCGGACCGTCTGGAAGCCGGAGGAAATCGTTCCGAGGCCTTCCGGCTATGCGAAGCCCTCCTCCTTCGAAACGGTGCGGACCCGAGCGTGACCGGAAAACTCGTCGAACTCGCCGCTACGGCGGAGCAGAAGGAGAGGGCGTCCGCGGTCATCGACCGGTGCCTGTCCACACACCCTGCGAACGTGGACCTGCTCCTTGCTTCGTCCCGGCTTCTCGCGGAACGGGAACGGTTCGACGAGGCGAAGCAGAGGCTCGAGCGGGTGCTGCTCTTCCTGCCCGAGCACGAAGAAGCGAAGGCGGGACTCCACAGGCTTTCCTGCCGTTGACGGTCTGTCCGGTTCCACACGTTCCTTGGCGTGCGCCCCCAATTCCTTGACGGTTTTCCCCGCGCCTCTGCCCATCCGCCTCCTTGCAGACCGCGCCGCGCCCAGACCGTCCACAGGCACCGCCTCTCGTTCTAAGCATTTGAAACCATTCTATAGTTTTTATGTGGACCGACTTCCGTACGCCTGCAGTCGGACGCGGCGGAGCGCGTCGCACCTCCCGCCTCCCACCGCGATCGAGCCGCGCAAGGGGGTGGTACAGAACTTGCTGTTCCCCTTCCCAGGTGAAGACAAGAGCGCGGCCCCGGGCCGAAATCCTCGAGGCGGATCCCCGCTCCGAACGCGCGGAGCAGGGGGAGGTGCAAGGTTGTCCGGTGTACTCGTTTCCCAGCTCGCACGGATGGGTGATCTCACCCAGAGCCTGTATCTGCTCGACGACCTCGTGGAGGCGGAGAGGCAGCGGGTCTCGGTCCTCGTCGACAAGAGGCTCGAGACGTTCCTCCGGGCCCGTGTCCCGTCCCTCGAGGCGGTCTATACCCTGGACCTGGAAAGAACACTGCGGGGGTTCCGGGAAGGCAGACCCTGGACGGGCCTGTGGACGGACTTGGCCGAGGAACTGCGGCCTCTTTCCACCCGGGGATTCGAGCGGATCATCAACCTCAACTTTGGTAGGCTGCCTGTCACCGTGACGGAAACGATTCGTGGAAAGGCGCATGTGCAGGGATTCCGGGACGGTCTGGACGGCTCCTTCGGCGACCCCTGGGTGGATCTGGTCTCCCGGCTGCTCCAATCGGACAGGCGCTGGAACCGTATTCATCTGGTCGACTTCTTTCGGCTTCACTCGCGTCGCAGGATCCCTTCAGCGCTTCTCGGCGCGAAGGAGCGAGCCCCTCTTTCCGAAAGGAGCGTCCTCGGTATCCAGGTCGCGACCCGATGTGAAAAACGGACATGGGGAGTGGAGAGCTTCATCGAGGTGATCCGCCGACTCCGGGATGAGGTCGGTTGCGAGGTGATCCTGTTCGGCGAGGAACGGGAGAGGCCCCTGGCCGAACGGATCGTACGTCTGACCGGGTCGCCCCGGCTGCACGACCTGGTGGGCAAGACGTCCCTGGAGGATCTCCTGGAGATGCTGGGTGCCTGCGACCGGCTGCTTTCCGCCGACACGGGCACCCTGCACCTGGCCGCTCGACGGGGGGTTCCCTGTCTGGCCCTCTTTTTCGGCCCTGCCTACCTGTTCGAGACGGGCCCCTACGGCCACGGTCACGTCGTGCTGCAGGCGACGCCTTCCTGCGGTCCCTGCAGGGAGGACGACTCCTGTGACGGGCAGGACTGCCGTAGGGCGGTCCGTCCGGATACGGTTGTGCGTCTTTTAAAGGACGAGCCGGTGGAACCCTGTTCCGGGATCCGGCTCTTCGCTTCCGATTTCTCCGAGGAGTGGCTCTGGTATCGGCCCCTGACGAGAAAGGAGGCCGGCCGGGAGGACATCATCGGCTTTCTCTATCGGGCATGCGCCGGCGAATACCTTGGGAAGGCCGACGGAAGCATGCCGTCCCCTGCCGGGACCCTGCGCCTCTTCCTGGATCACTACCGGGTGGACCGGTCCCTGCTCATGGAGGTCGGCGAGAACCTCGGGTCCGCTGTTCCGGATACCCTGCCCGTTCCGGACCGGCTTCGTCTTCAGGACGTACTTCAGAGAGGCTGGGCAGAGCTGAGAGAGATGAGGGATGCGCTTACTGGAAAAGAACCTTTCCGTGTTGAGGCGGCGGCAGCCTGAGGCGGCCCGCCTGATCGAGAGCCTCGATCGCCCCACCGAAGTGGAACTCCGGATGGGCCGGACGGGATTGCCTGTGCACCGTTACCGGGGCAGGCTGCTCCACTCGGAGTTCGACCCGTGCAGGGAGGCGGCCCGGTGTACCGCAGGACACCCGTCCCTCCATCCGTGGGTCATCGGCTTCGGCGACGGCTACCACCTCGAGTCGCTTCTCGACGTCGGGCGGGCAGAGGACCTGGTCGTCGTGGAGCCGGACGCGGCGTTGCTTCGGGCCGTACTGGAGGACCGGGACCTCGGCCACGTGCTGGACAGGACCCGCCTGCTCGTGCAGGCCGCCCCGGCGGAGGTGGCGGAGCAGATCCCGCTGGACCGGGAAGACTGGTACGTCCATCCCCCGTCGAGACAGATCCACGGCAGGTTTCTGGAGACCCTCGAGGCCCTTTCTTCCTACCGTGCCCACGGGACCGAGTCCCTGCGCGTGCTGGTGGTCGGTCCGGTGTACGGAGGGTCCTACCCGATCGCCTGCTTCGTCCGGGACGGCCTCGAAGAACTGGGTCACACCGTTTCCTTCGTGGACCTGGCCGCCTTCCACCCCGGGTACAACGAGCTGCAGGACTGGGATCAGGGGAACGACCTCCTTCGGCCCATGGAGACGCTCCTCTCCCGGCTCGTCGAGCGACGGGCCGAGGTCTTCTCTCCGGACGTGGCACTCATACTTGCCCAGGCCCCGGTGGGTGAAGAGAGCCTCAGCAGGATGCGGGACCGCGGCACGACCGTGGCCTACTGGTTCGTCGAGGATTTCCTGCGGATGCCCTACTGGAAGCGAATCGCATCAAGAACGGACGCCTTCTTCGTGATTCAACGGGAGGCACAGGACGCTGTTCAGGCCGCAGGCGCACCGCTGGTGAGGTGCCTGCCGCTGGCGGCGCAGCCGCGGGTCCACAGGCCCTGCTTCCTGTCGCAGGAGGAGAGGGAGCGGTACGGAAGCGCTGTCTCCTTCGTGGGCGCCGGCTACCGGAACCGCCGGAACGTCCTGGCGCGGCTCGCCTCGCCCCGCATGAAGGTCTGGGGGAACGAGTGGGGGGGATCGCCGGCGGTCCTGGCGGAGGTGGTGCAGGAGGGCGGCAGAAGAGTGAGCACCGAGGAGACCGTGAAGATCTTCAACGCCTCGCGCATCAACCTGAACGTCCACTCCTCCTCGCACCACGAGGCGATCGATCCGCACGGCGATTTCGTGAATCCCAGAGCCTTCGAAATCGCCGCCTGCGGGGCCTTTCAGCTGGTGGACAAGAGAAGCATGCTTCCGGAGGTCTTCGACGACCGGGAGGTCGTGGTCTTCGAGGGGCTGAAGGACGCAAGGGAGAAGATCGACCATTTCCTCGACCGCGAGGAGGAGCGGCTCGCCTTTGCAGAAAGGGGGCGAAGGCGCGTCCTGGCGGAGCACACCTACCTGCTCCGCATGAAGGAGCTGCTCGGCACGCTGTTCGAACACGGGTTCCAGGGGAGGAGCCGCGAGAAGGGGCGGGGCCGAGGGGAGGCTGCATCGTGTCCCCCTGAGCTTCGGGAGTATCTTGCGCCTTTCGCCGCAGGCCCCTTTCCGGAGCTGGAGGAGGTGGTCCGGTTGATCGGTGAAAAGAAACAGCTCTGCTGGGAGGATCGAGTGTTCCTCACGCTGATGGCCTTCAAGGAGGAAGCAGGGTGCCGAATCTCCTCCTGGTGAACCTCATGCGCATGGGGGACATCCTTCAGATGACGCCGCTGATTCAGGCCCTGCGGGAGGCGCGTCCCGAGGCCAGGATCTCCCTGCTTCTGAACGAATCCTTCCTGAATGTGGCGAAAAGGATCGACGTGGACGCGGTCGTGCCCTTTCCGGTCCACTCCCTTCTTCAGACCCTTTCGGGAAAAGAGGGTCTCATCCAGGGCCATCGTCGCCTTGCCGAGCTCGTCCGGTCCGTCAACGGGGAGGATCCGTACGACCTCGTCTTCAACCTGACCCCTTCCCGATCCGCCGCTTCCTTCTGCTCGCTGATCGCGCACAAGGCCTGCCGTGGGATGTGGCTGGGTGACGACGGGTCCTTTCAGGCCGTGGATCCTTGGTCCGCCTATCTCGTGGCCATGATGTCCAACCGCAGAGCGAACCCGTTCCATCTGGTCGACATATGGCTGCGCGCCATGGACGTACGTGGGCCCCGCCGGCTTCGCATGTCCCTGTCTTCAGAGGATCGTGAAAACGCACAGGCCCTGTTGGCGGGTTCCGGCGTGAACCCGCAGCGGGATCTCCTGGTCGGGTTCCAGGTGTCTGCGAGCCAGAAGGAGAAGTGCTGGAGCGAAAGGGAGTTCGTGCGGCTGGGGCAGGCGCTCCAACACGGCCTGAACGCGCGGGTTCTGTTGTTCGGGGTTGCGGCAGAGGCGGCCCTTTGCGAGCGGATCGGCGGCCGGATCCCGGGTTCCATCAGCCTCGCCGGAAGAACGGGCGTGGGAGAACTCGGCGGCGTCCTCGAGCACTGCAGGGTCCTGGTGACGAACGATACCGGTACGCAGCACGTGGCGGCTGCCGTGGGGACGCCCGTTATCGTGGTCTCCGTCGGGCCGGTCTTCTTCCGCGAGACCGGGCCTTACGGCAGAGGCCATCTCGTGTTTCAGGCCCGAACGGCCTGTGCGCCCTGCTCCTTTCACGTCTCCTGCATGAAGCCGGTCTGCAAAGAGCGGGTGCGTGCGGAATTCGTATACAGGGCGATCCTGGGGCTCATGAACGGCGAGACGGGTGTGCCGGCGGGCCTTCCGGCGGATGTCGCCTGCTACCGGGCCTGCTTCGACGAGGAGGGCTGCCTCTCCTTTGCGACGGAGAGCCCGACCCTCGAAGACCGACGACTGGCGGTGTACAAGGGGTTCTGGCACGCCCTCCTCGAAACCCGTTCCCGGCCCGAGGAGTTGCCGGAGGCGTCGCCGCTGAACGACGATCCTGGCTGGAAACGCCTCGAAGCCCTCTTGCGAAGGTCGTCGGGGCTGATGCGCCGGCTCGGAGCCGCCGGGAACGGCAAGGGCTCCGCAACCGACCAGGTGGAGGTGCTGCGCAGCAACCTGGGGACTACGGAACAGGAGATGAAGCGGCTGGCATTGGAAGCGGAAGACCTCTCGCCCGTCATACACTATCTCCTGCTGCGGAGAGAGGCATTGCCGGTACGCGACCCCTTCGTCTTCCTCCGGGAGTCTTCCTCTCTCTATGGCGGCGTTGCAGAGCAAATCCATCACCGTTTCGGATTCGGTCCGAACCGAAAGGAGGGTACATCTCATGGATGACGTGAAACTGCGGGACACCATTCTGAAGACCTTGCAGGAGGCGGCCGAGGCCTGTACGACCCTGTCCGGCTTCCTTCTGGAGTCGGCCCATCACCTGCGGTCCGGAGAGATCCAGGAAGGGAACGAACTGCTCTCCAAGGTGCTGGACGACTTCGCCATACTCGTCTCCTTCCTCGAGGACGTGCGCAGATGCAGGCCCTTCACCGAGGAGGGACAACAGGGCTCCATCGAGGCCCTCGACCAGGAGTCCCGGGAGATGGCCGACCTGTTGAAGATGGCCGTAGGTGCCCAGGAAAGCGAGGACTGGGTGCACCTGGCCGACATCCTGGAGTACGAGTTTTCCGAGAAGCTGGGCGGCTGGGACGGGTTGCTCAAAGGCATGTCGCAGGCCGCCTGACGGCCCGTCGGCGGCAGGTCCTCTTCGGTGTCTTCGAACAGCGGAGGGGTTTTCGATGGAGGAAATCCCATGGCCTGCAGGAGAAAGCGCATGTGCAGTCGGCACGCGAAGCTTGGGGCCTTTCTGGTGACGCTGGGCGTGATCGTTCCTGCTCTTCGCGGCCAGGCCGCTCCTGCGGAGGTGCATCCGCGTCCTCCCCATGTGATCCGGATGTGCATCCTGCCCTTCTACACCTCCACCTCCAGGGCGAGCCTGGACGGGGACCTGGCTCCTCTTCTCGAGGCGGGACTCTCCCGGTACAGATGGCTGGAGTTGATCCCTGCGAAGACCGTGTACGAGTGGACCCATTCCCTGGAGCCCCGGCCATGGCTGGTGAAGGGCCTCTGGGAAGAGGGAGGGGAGACCCGGGATGCGGAGGTCTTCTTCTGGCTGCGCAAGCGCTTGCTGCAGAAGGCACGGGCACGCTTTCCCGCAGACTACCACGCGATCGGGAGGGTGGTCTCGACCGGGAGGAGGAAGAGCCTGGTGATCGAGATCACGGAACCGGGGCCTGGACAGGGGGCCGTCTTCACCTCCAGCCAGTCGGCGGAGACGATCGAGGAAGTCCCGGAGGCCGTGAACCGGGCGGCGGCGGAGATCGTCCGTTTTCTGAAGCCCCGCTGGGCCGAAGGAACGGTCGAGGAGGTGAGAAGGGAATACCTGGGGCGGGTTCGGTCTCTGGCGCGTTCCGTTCGGGAATGTGAAGCACAAGTGGAAGCCTATCCGGAAAGCCCGGTTCTTCGCTTGTATCTGCTGAGCCTCTACGAAGAGGACTCGGAGACGTACGAGACCCCTGCGAAAGAGACGGCCGAGGAGATCGTCCGGCTGTGGGGCGGGCGGGAAGAGGACGCTCGAAGGGCGGCCGAGAGGCTCGGGGTGGATCCCTTCCTGGTCTTGTGCCGGGAACAAGCGAAGGAAGGGGACTGGGCGGGCGTGGAGACCACGGCGCGGCTCGGTCTGGAGAGCCGCCCGCTTCGGTCGGCCGTGTACGAGGAATGGCGGTCCCGTGCCAGGGAGGCCCTCGCAGAGGAAAAAAAGTCCCCAAGATAAGAAAGTGCCTTCATTTCGGTCCTCCCCTCGGGGTTCCGGAGCCCGGTTTCATGGTCAAGCAGTACTTTAAATGCTTAACATAAGCATATAAAATACAAATAGAAATATATTCGAGTTTTCTTGAGCCGGTGGAAATCTTTTCATTGGCACAGGATTTGAACCCCTCGGGGGGACGAAGAGAACCATTAGGAAGGCCTGGGCCGACGAGATCCTGAAAGGCTATACGTGAACACCGACAAGCGACAACAAGAACGGCTGCCCGCGTGCCCCCTGGCGCCTTCCGGTCCTCCGGGGGCGTCTCCCTACCGCATTCTGGACATCTCGCATTCCGGCTGCCTTGTGGAGAGCACCCGACCGCTGGGCCGCGTCGGATCGATCCTGTCCCTCGAATTGCCTGTGCCCGCGAGACAGGACGCCTCCGTCGCAAGGGCCACGATCGTCTGGGAGCGGGTCGGACCGGATCGGCCGGGGCAGGGTCCTGTCCGCTACGGTCTGTCCTTCCGGGACATGGACAAGGAAAGCCAGGAGGCGCTCGACCGCTACCTCGACTACCTGAAGCAGGAACACCACATCCGGCAGCTGGATGCAGCCTGGAGAAGGATCCGGACGCCCCGGCGAGACCACGCTCCCCCCATGGCGGAAGAGGAGCCGGAAAGTCTGGATACGCCGGCATCGGACGGGCCCTTCAAGGGCCGGAACGATAGCGGGAACGCATTCGTGCGATGATCTGTTCCAACCGGTGTCTGTAGGTGTGCTCCTGCAGCACCCGCTGCCTCCCTCTCTCACCGATCGCCTTTCGCTCCGCCGGATGCTTCAGATAGTGTCGGATGAGGTCCGGTATCTCGGACACGTCCTGGAAGACCACCACTTCTCGCCCCGGTTCGAAGGCCTCACACAACGCCTCCTGATGGTCGGTCAGGAGGAAGGCCCCGCAAGCGGGCACGTCGAAGACCCGCTGATTGACGGCCGCACCCATCTGAAGATTCGTTGCGTTGAAGCTGATCGCGCACTGATTGTAGAACCCGGGAAGTTCCCTGTAGTAGTCGATCGGTGGAGACAGCGCGGCGGGCCGATCCAACAGGGTTTTCCATCCCTTGTCCCCGTGGACCTTCAGGTCGAAGGGTGTGAGCGTCCTGACGCACTGCAGTCGATAGCGCTGCGTGGTCTTCCAGAGTACCGCCGCCTCGAGGTCCGCCCTGCCGGCGGGCTCGAGAGCATCGATGCGAAGCCGGTCCTCTTCCCTCCGGGTCTTTACGAGATCGTCGAAAGAGGTCCGGCGCCGGAGGCATTCCTCCGCAAGAGCCTCCACCAGAGGGTGCAGGGAGAGAGGCAACCGGGCCATCCACTTCGCTGTCGGCTCCACCATGGAGTTTCCCACGAAGCCCACCTCGCAGGGACGGACCCGCCCCTTCTTCCCGTTTCGACCCAAAGGCTTGAACAGGGTCTCGTCCGTGGCCAGCGGAAGGTAGCAGACCGATTCGAACCCGAGGGCCTCCATGTCGGATACGTATCCCTTGTCCCAGAGGAAGAGCGTGACGTAAGGCGATACGTTTTCGCGGAAGGCCTTCACGATCAGGTTCGGACTGTCCACGAACCAGGAGCCCACCGGCATTTCGATGGACTGGAAGAAGGAGGCGAGGATTCCCTCCTCGTCGAAGCCGAGATGATTGATGGTGAGAAAGAAGTCGGGTCGAAAGGAGACGATCTCTTCGATCATCCTCGATGTAATCCGGTGCCCGTCCTCGCCCTTCCGCACGGGAACGCGGTGTACTTTCTGCCCCAGTCGGCACAACGCACTCTCGATCTCTCTCGTCAGGAAGTAGCCGAAATCGATCAGGGCGACGCGAACGGCCTCTTCGGTGAATTTCTCGTACTTGAGCTTGTCCCAGAGCCGCACCTTGGCGGCACGGCCCAGCCGGGACACGATGGGCTGGTAGTAGTCGGGGAAGAAGGAAACCGCGGGCGCAAGAGAGAACAGGCCAAGGGGCGGCATCCCGGCCCTCAACTGACGCCGCGTGATCTCCCGGATCGCCTCCTCCGGCCTCCACGCGACGAGGAAATCCACCTTCCCCTCGCTTGCAGGGTGCTCCCCATACCGCTTCCACAGGTCGTAGATCTCCCGTTGCGCCTCCACGACGACGATTTCCGCCCTCGGGAATCTTGCTGCCAGGTAATGGAGGTGATAGCCGAGGCCGAGGCCGAGGACGACGAGGACCCCGTCCCCGTCGAACCGGAACGCCTCCACCAGGGCTCTCGCCTCTGCTTCCGGGTCGTAAAGGCTGTGCAGGGTCTTCGAGGCTCCGTTCTCACCGCTTACTCTCAAGGTGAGATGACCCGTTCGCGTCTTCAGGACGGTGGCAGGGCTCGAATTGCAAACAGACACCTAACCCCTTTCGTTTGCTCTGCTGTGGCCGTTTTGAACCAATCCTGAGGCAATTTTCATCCCGAGCGATTCGCTCACTTGCCGGAGGTTCTCCAGGGCGTCAGGGAAGTTCGCGTCCAAGGCTACCGCTCGTTTCAGGAATTCGAGAGACTCTTCTCTCCGCCCGAGCGTGAAAAGAAGAACGCCCGTGTCATTGAACGCTTCTGCATTGTCGGGCTGGATCTTGGTGATCTTCTCGGAGCAGTCGAGGGCGGCCAGAAGGTCTTGGGACTCCATATGGATCGAGAAGAGCTCCTTGAGAATTCGGTCGTAGTTCGGGTCCACTTCGAGGGCTGTCTCGAAACACCTCACCGCCTGCGGCTTGTCGCCGAGCTTTCGATGGCATCTTCCGAGGTTGAACAGAACACTGGTTCTCTCCCTCGAGCTCATTTCCTTTTCGGCGAGGCGCTGGAGAAGGCCGATCGCCTCCTGGTCGCGCTTGCAGGCGATATGGTAAAGGGCGTAAAGGATGCCCGCCGGCACGTCCCCTTCGCTGTCGGACCATGCCTTTTCGAGGAACGCTCCAGCCGGTTCCAGCTTTCCGTCCTCGAGCAGAAGGGAGCCCCATTCCCTGCACGCATCGGTGTAATCCGGATCCATGTCCACCGCCTTCTCGTACAGGGCCCGGACCACCTCTTTGGCTTCCTTCCCTTTGAGCGCGTAGCCCAGTCCGATGAGCTTCTTCGACTTGAGACGGGCTTCCGGATCGACGCCCCAGGCTCTCGAGAACGTCTCCGCGTCCAGGGACGCTCTGTCGCCCCGGATTTCATTTGCGTACGTCTCCGGCATCTCGGTATCTGTGCGGCTGACGACACCGAACCCCTTTTCCCGCAATCTGAGAAGGAGATCCTCCAAGGCGGTCTCGGTTCCCCAGTAGGTCCTCTTGAAGGCTCCCAGCCTCCACAAGATCCGGTTCGACACCACAGAGAAGGTCAGCCTTCCGTCCTCGGTTCGAAAGGCGACCGCCCCGAGGTCGGGAGTCCTGTTGAAGTCTCCCATCGAGAGGCACACCTTCTCATGGAGCCTCCGCACCGAAGCGGTCGCCACAGCCGTCCAGGGCGATGAAGCCTCGAAGAAGGCTGCGTTCAGGGCCGTCGATGCGTCCGTATCCGGGCCGGGGAGGATGTTGACCGTCGGCTCCTCCGCATGGTCGAAGGTGATGGTTTGTACGTCTTCCCCCTCCAAAAGACGGAGCCTGTCCGAACCGGAGGGAAGGAGAATCGAAGTCGGGTAGAAACGGGGAGAGGGCGCGTCCGCTCCGGACAGCAGCACCTGAAGCACCCTTTTCAGACGATGGCGGTAGGTGTGTTCCGCGAGAGCTCTTCTATGGGCGGCCCTGCAAATCTCCCGTCTTGCCTCATCATGCTTCAGATAGAATGCCACCTTCTGCTCGAGGTCCTCCATGTCTTCGTAGAGCACGATCTCCTTGCCCGGCTCGAAACAATGCCCCACTTCCTTCCGGCCCGCATCCGCCACCTGAAACCCGCCGCATCCCGCCACATAGAACAGGGAGCCGTTCGGCGAGGCGGCGCGGCAGGCAAGAGGGCTTGTTGCCTCATCCTCTTCCGCCCGATGGATGGTCAAGTTGATCCGACTGCGACGGTAGATTTCCGCCGCCTCGTGGGGCGGAACTACGGCCCTCGTTTCAACCTTCTTCCGCTTCCGGAACCGGTCCCAGTTGCTTCCGGCCAGCAGAAGGTCGGCCTTTCCGATGAACCGATTCACCGCCTCCTGTCTGCCCGGAAAGCCCACTCCCACCACGGAGAGATCCCACAGAAACGACTCGTCTTCCTTTGCGACGTGCACTTCCTGGTCGTCAAAACCGTGGGGCAGGTAATGGGCGTTAGGGTTCCCGTACCGTCGGTGAATGTCGACCGTCGAGGCATCCTGAAGGAAAACGTGGTTGAAGAAGGTGCCGAAGGGAACGCTTCGAGTAGCGTCATACGGTTCGTCCAGGAACCAGACCGCAGAGGGTATTCCGCTCCTGCTCAGTTCGTAGAGTACATCCCGTGGAATCATGTAGCCCTGTATGCAGAACATGAAGTCCGGCTCTTCCCTGCGAATGTGCCGCAGAAGATGATCGGGCTGAACCGCGGCTGACAGTGTGTACTTGAGGTATTCCTTGTCGAAACGGTGGGTCTGGGCAAGCGCTTCCTTGTGAAAGGGGGTCGGGGAAAGAGGGTGGTACACTACTTCCAGTCCCAGGGCGGTGAAAGCATTGACCAGAAAATCATCGATATAGGTATGTGGCCAGAGGAACCCGGCACCGATGAAGAAGACTTTCTTGGTGGCCCTGGACACGGCCCTACTCTTGGCCGGCCGGCGCCGGGGGGCGCATTCAAGGGCATGCGACAAAGCGTCCTCCCATGCCTCGCAGGCCTTGTCGATGACGAACCGTTCCCCTACATCTCTTTCTGCGGATGCGGCCAGTTTCTTCCGCGTCAAGGGATCTTCGATCAGGGCCTTTGTCGCCTCGTACCAGTCCCCTTCCTTGTGATCCACCAACAACCCGGTTACCTCGTGTTGAACGGAGTCGGAGTAGGCCCTGCACCGCGTGTAGATCCCCGCAATGCCCGAAGCCGAGTATTCCACGTACTTGATGTTTGATTTGTAGAAGTTGAAGTGCTCGTCCGTGAGGGGTGCGATGGCGATATCGATACCGAGTCGACCGAGTCTCTTCAGGTATTCGGAATAGGCGTAGGTGTATTGCCATTCCTCGATCCCATCCAGGCCCCGCAGGGCCTCTGGTACATAGCCGAGAAACACGAGTGAGAGCCTTCCACGGTACTCGTCGGCGAGCCTCTTCAGGGCGGGCAGGACAACCTCGAAATCGCCGTCGTGCGTCTTGGTCCCGGAGTAGCCGATGCGGGTCTTTCCGGTCCGGTTCCTGGAACGGTTCACAAACCGAAGGTCCACCGTGTTCGGTATGACCGCGACTCGGTCCTGGAGAGTCGAAAAACGTTCACCCAGGGCCTCGGTGGAAACGGTGACGAGGTCCGCCTTACGGATAGATCTTTCCACCAGATTTCGGATGGCCCTGCAATAGTAATCGTGAACCGGATGGTAGGGGGGCAGGGGGTCCACCAGGTTGTCGTCGATCTCGTAGATCACGGGCTTGCCGTAGAGCCTCGCCTCGTCCATGAGATCCAGGGCCTTCTGGCTGCTCGTCTTCTGTATCAGAACGAGATCACATCCGTGGATCGCGTCTCGAGGCAGTCCATGCAGATGTTCGACGCTGTACCGGAGGTCCTCCTTCTCAACCAGTCGGCTGAGGGGAAGATAGATCCTGATATCGGTGGACGTGATCGGTCCCGGGACGACCACCAGCACTCGAAGGCTTCTGCCGGCCATAGGTTACCTCACTCAGTGTCCGCTCGTACGCCTCCATCGTCTTTTCGGCCGCGGCCTCAAATGTGAACCGTCGAATGACCCGCTCCTGAAGCCTCTCTCTTCTCGCTTCGTCGCCGAGCCTGTAGGACAGATGGACGGCATTCTGAATCGAAGAAACACTCGCAGGGCTGCAATAGAATCCCTCGTTGCCGAAGTATTCAAGCTCTCCGCCCCGGTTGCTCGCAACGACATTGCATCCGGCCATGGCGGCTTCGACATTGGCAAGGCTCACCCCCTCTGCCCAACTGGGCAGCGCGTGAACCCTTGCCGCGGCAAAGGCGGAGGCGAGCTCCTGCTGACTCAGTTGCGGTATGAACATCACCTTGGACGAGGCATAGGCGCGACACAGTTCGTAATACCACGGCATGCTACGGTACGGATTCCCGATCAGAACGATCGGCAGGTCGGCGTCTTTCAACGCGTAGAGGAGCATGAGCTGATTTTTTCGGACCTCCAGATGCCCAACCGAGATCACGAAATCCTCGACTCCGTACTTCTCCACAAAGGACCCAGGATCTCCACCGTGAAAGATCGTCGGGTCCGCGCAATTCGGAACGATCGTAAAGGGCTTTTGAATGCCGAGGGTGAGCCCGATTTGTCGGATCTCGGTGAAACTGAGCCCGATCAGATGATCTGCGAGGTCGAACAGGGCCTGTTGATCGCGCTCGATACCCGGGTAGACCTGAAGGCTGTCCCGCTCAGGGACCTCCGAGAGCGTCAAGGTGCCGTCCGCCAGTGCTTTGAGATAGGCCTCTCGTTCGCGCTCAAGGGGCACGTTGAAGATCTTCGGAATGGCGACTTGGGCGAAGTTCGCCTCGGCGAGATCCATATAGACCGTGGAGAGGACGAAGGGCTTCCCATGACGCTTTGCACAAAGGGCCTGCTGGACATGATCGATCGTTTTCCAGGCATGATGAAAAATGTGAAGAAGATCGTATGGTTCGACCCGCGGCTGCCTCGTCACCGCGAGGTCTACGGCGAGCCCTTTCTCCCGCAGCTTGAGAAGGGTCTTGAATATCCGCATTCTCGGTCCAGGTGCACTGTCCAGATAGAGATAGGCATCCCCGTGGGCGGCCATGAGGATCCTGCGGGAAGGTTGCAGAAGCTCCCTGTTTCCCTTATGGAGGAGACAAACGAGAAAATCCTGTCCGTGTTGTTCGATCTGTATGAACAGGGGCAGCACGCCGAAGACGTTGCGGGCCAGCATTTCAAGAGTTGTCTGTGAGAGGTAGTTCGCATGCCCCCAGTCCGGCGGGCTGCCGTCTTCCCGTCTGTTTCGGACCGAACCGCTGTCAAGGACCCGTATGAGGAGCAGGCCGCCGTCCTTCAACAGCTGCCTGCACCTCTCGACGAGGACCCTCGGGTCCGCGGTGTTTTCCAGAACGTCCCAGAGCACGATTCCGTCATAGAAGGAAGTGCTGTTGGAGGCGAAGGCCTGATCCAACGTCTCTACCTCGTAGCCGTCCTCAGAAAGCACGCGTGAGAACCGGTCGCAAGCATCTCCTGAGTGGAGAATCCTGCCCCCGCCCGGGAGCTGTGTTCGAAGGAGAAACACCCGCCAGTCGAATGCTTCGTGGTATTCGGGAATCCGCTTCCTGTATTCGTTCAGAAGCCGTGCGGCAAGGCCCGAGTCCGGGCGTGGGGTCCGCATGAAGGTTTCACAGACGCCGCATCGCACAAGGGTTCCGGACCGGCTTTCGAGCCCGATCCGGCCGCAGCAAATACAGGTGTTCATGGCTGAAGGGCCCTCCTCCATTCCTCGAACATGACGAGGGTCCAGATCTTCGAGAAGGCAAGAGGATTCTCTGTCCAGTTTCCGCGCAACAGTGCGTGGAGGGTTGACCGTCTGAAGAGTTTGGAACCGCCGCCCAGCAGCACATCCCTCGAATGGTCTTCGAGGCCCCTGGAGAAGAGTCGGGTCAGGGGAAACGAAAACGATCGAGAAGGTCTCCATAGCACCTCTTCGGGCAACACCCCGGCCATGGCTTTTCGGAGAACGTACTTATCGATTCCGCCCGTGGTCTTCAAATGGAGAGGCAGGGCGAGGGCGGTACGAACCAATGTCGGATCGAGCAACGGAAGTCGAAGGTCAAGAGAAGCGAACACTCCGGCGCGATCGATGGTCGCCAGGATTCCGTCAGGAAGCCGCGTGTGCAGGTCCGCGCCTTGGAGCTTTTCGAAGAAGCCCTCCCTCCCGGAGAGAAGGAATTCGTTTCGAAAGGGGAACCGGTCATCTTCCCTTCGCTTCTCCACCGGCACGTTCCAATCCGTGTGCAGAAGCCTGCGTTTCTCTTCCGCTGTGAAGACGGATGTCTGTATGACATAGTCGTGCAACGAAGGGGAGAGGGCATCTTGCAACGGCCCGTCCAGAGCTTCGTTTCCCAGCTGCACGGATTCGAGGAGGCCCATCCGACGCAAACCGAGCCGGTGTCTGACAGGGTCTCCGAACAACTCCCGCCCGCCTTCACCGGAGATGCACACTCCGATCCTGCCCTGCAGGGCGGTGGAAATCAGATAGAGGGGCAGTCCCTCAACAGTGGCAATCGGTCCGTCGAGCATGCGTGCCATGCCCGGAATAAGGTCCCCCGCCGGTTGCGGTTCCAGGAGAATCGACTCGTGGTTCGTGTCGAAACGATTCGAGACCCTCCCGGCAAAGAGAACATCCTGGTCCTCTTGACCCGTCAAGCCGATGGAAAATGTCCTGACCTTCCTGCTTCCCGTGATGCCCAACAGCCCGACGAGGGAGCTCGAGACGAGTCCGCCGCTCAGGAGGACTCCGGCGGAGTCATCGCTCGCGGACCGCTTCTGCAAAGAGGACAGGATCTGCTCATAGACCGCCGCCTGATGGAGCCTGTCTTCCTTGTATCCGGCATTCGGCTCGGGCAGGGGGGACCAGTAGGCGCGCGAAGAGACCTGAGCGTTCTCATATCGGAGGATGTGGGCCGGGCGAACCTTCCGCACCCCCCGCAAGATGGTCCTCGGGCAGGGCACGTAGCCAAGGCTGAGATAGTCGTCCAGGGCGACAGGGTCCGTCTCCGCGCCGATGTCCGGGTGTCGTGCGATCGCTTTCATTTCGGAAGCGAAGATCAGCCGGCTTCCATCCCATGCGTAGTGAAGCGTCCGCCTACCGATCCTGTCTCGAACGAGGCAGCATACCCCGTTGTTCTGGTCCCACAGGGCGATGGCGAATTCTCCGTCCAGCTCGGACGGGAATGCTTCGCCCCTGTCCTCGTAGAGGTGGACAATGACCTCGGCGTCGTCACAGGACCTGAAGGCGTGGCCCGTCGTCTCGAGCGACTTCCTGAGATCGGAAGCGTTGAAGATGTCTCCGGCGGCGATCGCCCAGACCGTGCCGTCCTCGTTCGACAGAGGCCGAAGGGCGCTGCGTGCCCCACCTCCCGTGTGTCGGCAGACGTGGCCGAGACCCGCTCTCCTGTCTCTCGAAACGTGGAGTCCCTGTTGCTGTGGATCGTGAAGGACCATCGCGTCCCGCAGGCGGGAAAGCAGCGGCTCGGTCACGGCACCCACGGGCCCGACGATTCCACAGATCGCGCTCATAGGATCCTTGCCCTATCCACCGGAAGCCTCGGTCGGTTTTCGGCAGGCATAATGGACTTCCTGGACGACGTTCGAAAGATGAATCCTGCACCAGTCCGGATTTTGTTTGAAGATCAAGTGAAACGGGTTGTTCGGGTCCTGGATTTCCGGGGTATACTTGAAATCCACTCCTGGATTCTCGAACCCGTGAGAGTCTATGAACATGTTTTCACAGTAGTCCTCGTTCCAGAAGGTCAAGTGGGACGAGTAATAGGCGGTCCTGTGGCTGTAGTACGGAAGTCGCATGAAGAGTGATCCCCCCGGCACCAGGATGCGGAAGATCTCATCGACGAGTCGGTTGATGTCGGCCCTTGGAATGTGTTCAAAGAAGTGTATCGCCCTGATCTCTTGTACGGAAGCGTCGGGAAGAGGGATGCCCCGGGTAACGTCACAGACGATGTCCACACAGTCCAGTTCGAGCCTGTCGATCCCGAGGTAGCCGGGCGCGGGTTTTTCGCCGCAGCCGAGGTCCACACGGAAGGGATACCCGTGCTTCCGCTTCAATTGATCCAACCGGGTATCGCTGAGTACTTCTTCCCGAACGCAGCTCCTATTCGTTTTGTCGTCCTCCGGGACATCGGGCACCTGTCCGAGATTGAATCGGGCCTCCCCATGATCGGGATCGTTCTCCAGGGCCCTCAGAAAGAAGCTCTTCGCCGTACGGAAATCGGAGAGGTGAAAGTAGAGGACACCCAGGTTGTTCAAGGCCTCGCAATCGTACGCTCCGGACCGGAGAGCTTGCTCGAAGAGCCGCTTCGCGCTGTCGTAGAGCCCGCAATGAAAGCAGGTCTCGCCCAATTCGAGCAACGACTCCGTGGCACCCGTCCGAGTCGGTTCGAGACGATCCGCCCTCTCCCGGAGTTCCGCCCGGGCGATTGCGAGTCCGTCCTGATCTTCCCGTTCGAAGGCCCATCCCTCCTTTTCGGCCATCCGTTCGTACACAAGGCCTGCTTCGGCGCAGAGGCGGTCGTACAGGCCCGTTACGTCGGACGGAACATCCACCTTCAAGAGTTCCGATCTGTCGGCGCGGTGGTTTCTACAGGAGTTCGTTACCGCCCGGCAGGCCCGATCGACCGTTTCGTCCGTCACGTGCAGACCCAGATAGTCGACGATCCGACGCAACTCCCCGGGAGGGTTGCTGAAGAATGCATCGTAGTGCGTGACGATTCGCCGCTCAGGGGGGATTTCGTCGAGAAGGCGCTGATTGTAGATCCTCCAGAGCCGCAACCCCAGGGCCTTGGAAGTGCTGCCGCGCCTGCTGAGGGAGAAGACGACCTCCAGGGGGTTGCGAACGCAAACCAGAACGGTCATCTCGGGAAACAGGGCTTTCCAGAAAGGCATGGTGAGGCAAGTCCTAGGGTCTTTCCAGCCCCACACGGGCTGATGACGCAGGGCCATCGCGGTCTGCTCGGCCTTTGCCTTCAGAGCCCCGTACACCTCCGAAAGACCGCCTTCGATTCGGACCTCCGGAGGCATGTCCCAGCCGCCTCCGCTGTGCCGCAGAATCTCCTCGTTGATCTCGAGGAATCTTCGGTTTTCCCAGTACCCCCTGGTGTTGTGTGCAGAAGGACCGATGAGCTCCTCCTCCTCTCCCAGATGGAGACCACAGCGATGCAGGAGATTGGCCACCATGGAGGTGCCGGAGCGATGCATGCCTGTTACACAGACGGGCATGGGCGGGGTAGTAGGTGCAGGGGTTGCTCTTCTTGCAAGAACGGCTTCGACCCCGTTGCCGCAGGAACGAGGGGTCGACGTCTCCGTAAGGGATGCGATTCGGTGTGTACTCACTGCGTCGTCCTTTTCGTGCGCCTTTCGTCTCCCCCTGCAGGCAAAACGCGGGAAACAGAATTCTACGGATGACCGGAGGAACTGCAAGGACCATACCAGTTCCAACTGCCTGTAATTCCAACGGATCCAATGCCGTCCCGCCCCGGAATCGTCAACGTCGTGACAGGGAAGAAGGCGACCCTTGACGATGACCGCATCAACCTTTGTCGCGAATCGGCCGATAAGACGGCCAAACCCCGGTGCCGGGGAGGGGACGAGGAATGGAACGAATACGCGTTCTGGTTGTAGATGACGAACCTGCCGTAGTCGAGAGCCTCCGGATGACGCTGGACGCTCTGAACTACGAAGTCGCTGCCAGCGCCGCTTCCGGTGAGGAAGCAATCGTGATGACGCAGGCCGTGGAGCCTGATCTGGTGTTGATGGACATCGGGCTGCCGGGCGAGATCGACGGGATCGAGGCGGCGACCCGGATCCGGGACGCGCGGAAGACCCCCGTTGTGTATCTGACCGGAAGTGCGGAAGAGGAACTCCTCGATCGGGCCAAGGCGAGTTCTGCGCAGGGGTATGTGCTCAAGCCCTTCCGGTCGGACGGGCTTCACGCGGCCCTGCAGATGGCGGTGGATGGGCGGCGGAGCGAGAAGATCCTCGAAGAGAGCGAAAGGCGATACAGGACCCTGCTGGAGGCGCTGCCGCAGCGGATCTTCTACAAGGACTGCGAGTCGGTCTACATCTCCTGCAACGCTGTGTATGCCCGCGACCTGGGAATCAGGGCAGAGGAGATCGCCGGGAAGACGGACCACGACTTCTTTCCCCCGGATATGGCCGAGGCATTCCGCGATGTAGACGAGCAGGTTCTCACCTCGGGTGAGACGTTCACCACGGAAGAGAAATACGGTCTGCACGGAGAAGGCCTTTGGTTGCAGATGGTGAAGACCCCTGTCCGTGATGCAGAGGGGAGCATGAAGGGGATCCTCGGCATGTTCTGGGACGTCAGCGCCAGGAAGAGGGCGGAAGAGGAACTGGAGGTCTACCGGACCATGCTCGAGGACCGGGTCCGGGAGCAGACGGCGGAACTGCGGCGTACCAATCAACGGCTGGAGCGGGAAATCGCCGAACGCAGACGGACGGAAGAAGTGCTCCGGGAAAGGGAAGAGCAATACCGGATCATCGCGGACAACGTCTCGGACAACATCTGGATCATGCGGCTCAGTGACCGGAAGATGATATACACGAGCCCGTCCGTGGAGAAGATTCTCGGGTATCGTCCCGAGGAGATGATCGCACTGGACGCCGGGTTTCCTCTCACAGAGGAATCCCTCGAGTTCATGTCCCGTGTGATCGAGGAAGAGCTCCGCACGGAGGGAGAACCGGGGGCGTCGACGGACCGGTCGAAAGTGGTCGAGGTCGAACAGATCCGAAAGGACGGACACCGGGTCTGGACCGAGATCACCGCCTCTTTCCTGCGGGATGAGAGCGGAAAGCCGGAGCGGGTTCTGGGCGTTACGCGGGACATCACGGAGCGCAAGCATGTCGAGGACGCCCTCCGCAACTCTGAGGAGAAGTACCGGCTCGTTGTGGAGAACACCATCGACGGGATGTTCATCTCCCAGGACGGGCTCATCAAGTTTGCCAACCCGGTGGTTGCATCGATCACCGGGTACGACCGGGAGACTCTGCCCCGGGTGCCCTTCATCGACCTGGTTCACCCGGAGGACAGGGATCGGGTGCTGGAGGTGCATCGGAAAAGGCTAGAGGGGCTGGAAGACGGGTCTATTCATACCTTCCGGGTCATCGACAAGAAGGGGGGGTGCTTGTGGGTGGAGGTTGGGGGTACGCGGATCGTCTGGAGAGGAAGGCCCGCCACCCTGAATTTCGCCCGGGACATCACCGAGAGGAAGAGCCTCGAGCGGCAGCTCCATGAGTCCCAGAAGATGGAGGCGATCGGCACCCTGGCCGGGGGGATCGCGCACGATTTCAACAACATCCTTCAGATCATACTGGGGTACGCAGAGCTGCTCTGTCAGGAGGTGGACGCGAACGATTCGGTTCGGGCCCTCCTGGATGAGGTGATCACTGCAGGAAAGCGCGGGCGGGACCTGGCAGGCAAGATCCTCACCTTCAGTCGCCACGCAGAACAGGGGACAAAGGACGTGGATCTGGTCAATATCATCAAGGAATTCCTCCCGTTTCTTCGCGCTTCCCTGCCGACCACGATCCAGCTTCGGGAAGACCTTCGTCTGCAGTCCGGCAGGGTCTCGGGCGACCCCACCGGAATCTACCAGATCCTGATCAACCTGTGCACGAACGCAGGGCATGCCATGATGGAGCACGGAGGCGAACTCGTTGTAGGCCTGAGCCGGCAGACCCTGGACACCCGTTCCCGGTCCCTGTATCCGGAGTTGCCTCCCGGAACCTATCTCACCCTGACGGTCAACGACACGGGCCATGGTATGGACTCCGCCACCCAGGACCGTATCTTCGAGCCCTTTTTCACGACCAAGGGACACGGGGAGGGCACCGGTATGGGGCTGGCGGTGGTCCACGGCATCGTCAAGGCCCACAGCGGTGCCATCCGGGTGGAAAGCGCCGTGGGGCAGGGCACACGGTTCACGGTTCTCCTGCCAGAATCCGACGAGCCAGCGACGGCTTCCTCTGAAGTGGGGGAACCGTGCGCTGCACCCCGGTCAGCAAGAGTCCTGTACGTCGACGATGAAGGATCCCTGGTGAAGCTCCACAGCCAGCTGCTCAGAAGGCTTGGCCACGAGGTCACGGCCCTGACGAGCAGCCGGGAAGCCCTCGAGTCCTTCCGTGAAAACCCGGCCGGTTTCGACATCGTCATCACGGACATGACCATGCCCGGCCTGACGGGCACCGACATGGCCAGGGAGATTCTCCGAATCCGGCCCCACATCCCCATCCTCCTCTGCACCGGTTTCAGTGAGAGCGTGGATCTGGAAAAGGCGCGGGCAATCGGTATTCGGGACATGCTCATGAAGCCGACCCTGAAAGGGGACCTAGAAGAGGCCATTCAGCAAGCCCTGGCGAATGTCTGAGCCCGACAGCACCCTTCCGATCGACCCCTCGGCGTTGATAGAACACCGTATTGACATGCAAAGTCTCTCCTCTATAATGCTCCTTGGCAGAGGCTCCCTCGAGTCGCTACAATGAAGCATGCATGGTAGCCGATTCGAGCAGCGTAGAGCGAGGTCTCCGGCCATGGGCGGTTATTCCGGTTTCGAACAGCTGTCGATTGTGGCAGGCAAGGGGCGGAGGACAGTATGCATGCTCTCCCTTCTCCTCCTTCTCCTGTTGCCGGGATGCGGGGACGAGGAAGGCTCGCCCCCGGTCCTCACGGACCTTCGGTACCAGAGTCCGGAATATATGTCCGGGTTCAAATACCGAGGCGATAATCCTGTGATGATCGGCACCGTCGGCTTCCAGGATCCGGATGGGGATCTTGCGATCCTCACCGTCGGTTGGCAGGACTGCGAAGGTGCCTATGTCAACAAGTACGATGTGGTTCAAGAGGATCGGGAAAGGACCAAGACCGGAGAGATTCCCTTCCTGGTGGAGATTGACACCGACTGTCCCATCGGTGAGTACGCAGTACGGTTGTCGGCCACGGACGGCCGCGGACTCGTCTCGAACGTGCTGCGCGCGGAGTATGAAATCTACGCCGCCCCGGAGGGCGGATAGCACGAAGCGAAGAAGCGAATGACGTCTACGAGGAAGCCCCCCATGAAAGGCGGCCCGAAGTTGCGGCCCCTGCTCTGTGGATTCGCTCTGGCGGTCCTTTTCCTGTTCCCCCACGCAGCTCCGGGCGCGGACATCGACGTGGTCTTCGAGGACGTTTCCATCCTGGGCGGCGACAACCAGGCGAAAACGGATTTCCTGCCCGGCGAGGAAGTCCGGGTGGCGGTCCGGTACCGTGTCGTGGCGCTGACCGGGGACCCCTTCTTCCTGCGCCTCCGGATCTCCGGGGACGGCTGGCGCGAGAGCCCCGCCCGGGTGGCCGTGCCGGGCCTGGGGTCCCGCGTGCACGTGTTTACCGGGCTGAAGGTCGTCTCCACCGCGGCTCCGGGGAAGGTGAGCCTGCTGCTGGACGTGGTCTCCGCGGAGCAGGACACCGTATCGCTCCGGGGGAGGAGGCACGCCTACCTGAATGTGGTCTGCCCGGACGGGATTCCCACGTCCTGGACACGCCATGTGCAGGTGGGCGTCTCGCCCCGCGACATGGCCCTGACGGGGGACGGCAGGTTTCTCTACGTGACGAGTCCGGGAGATAACAAGGTGACGGTCATCGATGTGGAGGCAGGGGCCGTGGTCGAACCGGAGATCGAAGTCCCGGAAGTACTCGTCCAGCCAGCTGGCGTGGCCGCCGCCCCGGACGGCGTCGAGATGCTCGTTGCCGACTCCGCCCTTCAGGCCCTCCACCTGATCGATCAGGACCACGTGCTGTACGACACGATCCTGTTGAACCCGACCGGGGAGCTGGGCAGGACGTCTCCGGGCGACGTCGCCGTGAACGGCGCACGGAACGAGGTCTATGTAACGGACTCGAGGGGGCCGAGAATCTTCATCCTCGACCTGGACACCCGTGAAGCTCGGCCGGTGAGCCTCTTCGTACCCGGACTCACCGCGGGGGTGAGCCCACTCCAGGTCCTGGTCGATCCGGGCAACCCCCGGTTCGTCTACGTCCTGTGCGGGGGGCTGAACGAGGTCATCAAGCTGGACGTGGTGACGGAGATCGTCCTGGATTTCGTTCGGCTTCGGAATCTGCAGGATCCGTCGAGTCTCTGGCCCGCCTGGTCCATGGCCCTGAATCAGGAGGAGGGCGAAATCTACGTTGTCATGAACCCCGGCGGTCTCGATACGACCTCCGGGACCGTCGAGTCCAGGATCTTCGTGCTCCCGAAGAACTGGCTGGGAGGCCCCGGCAGGGACTTCCTGCTCGGCTCGAGCATCTGGGACCTTTCGGTCCGGCAGGACGGTCTCGTCTACGGAATCGATTCTTACCGGGGGGAGATCCTGGTCCTCGACGTCGTCACCGGCACGGAAATGACGATGTGCGCGGTTCCGGTGTCCGGCGGGGGCAGGCACCTGGCGGCCGACCCCGCGCAGAACCGCCTCTTCGTGGGGGGGTGGCTCACCGGCTTCGTCGACATCGTGGAGGAGAGCGCCCCGGAGTGACGGGCCGGGTGCCCCGATCAGGCTTCGGCCCCACCCGCCTCACAGATTCGTTCGATCAGCCCGGAGGTGGAGATTCCCTCCACGTAGTGGATCGTGGCCACGCTTCCGCCGGAGCCCTCCACGACATCCCGCCCCACGATCCGGTCCATTGGCCAGTCCGCTCCCTTCACCAGCACGTCCGGCCTGAGGGCCTCGATCAGTTCGATCGGGGTGTCCTGGTCGAAGGAGACAACGAAGTCGACGCAGGCGAGGGCCGCCAGGATTGCGGCGCGGTCGCTCTCGGTCTGCACCGGCCGTGAGGGCCCTTTCAGCCGACGCACCGAATCGTCGCTGTTGATCCCCACCACGAGGAGGTCGGCCATCCGCCTCGCCGCCTGCAGGTATCGGATGTGCCCGACGTGGAGAAGATCGAAGCAGCCGTTCGTGAAGACGACCCTCTCGCCCTTGTCTCGACGGACCGCGAGCTCGGTCGTAAGGACCGGAAGGAACCGAATCTTCCCGTTCATTGAGATGAACCCTCCGGCTGCTGGATCCGGATGAATTCGATCCTCTGGTTCAGCATCCTTCCCCAGGAAGAGTCGTTCGTCGCCACGGGCTCCCGGCTGCCCCTGCCTTCCGCATCCAGGCGTTCGTCCGGGACACCGAGACGAACGAGGAGGGACTGGACCGAGGCAGCCCTTTGCGCGGTGACGCGCTCGGCCTGGGCGGGAGGCATACGATCGTCCATGTGAGCCCGTATTTGGAACCTGGAGCCAGGGTTCTCCTCCATGATCTTCGCCACCTCGGCGAGCACCTCATAGGAATCCGGCAGGGGCTGCTGGGTCTGCCCGTCGAAAACGATGGGCACGAGGATTTCGATCTTGTCCTCGGTCAGCACGGCCTTCCGGGGGATTTGGTCCGGGCATCCGTCCTCGTCCATGTAGTCGTTGTACGTTTCCGGATTCTCGCGGCACCGATCCTTCCGGTCCGGGACACCGTCCCGGTCGAGGTCCTTGCCGCAGACCAGGATCCTGGCCCAGAGACCGTCCGCCTCCTGCTCGCACCGCCGGATCGCATCCTCCGCCGCCCAGAAGTCCTTTTCCTGGAACTCCTCCTTGGCACGGGCGAGATACGATTGCGCAGCGGCAAGGGAATCGGGGGCGCACTGGGGACCCTCTGCGGACTGGGCCTTGCGCAGATACTCCTCCAGCCGTTCCATCTCTTCGCGAAGCTTCTCCGGATCCGGATAGGCCGGAACCGCCGCGGGAAAGGCGAGGAGCAGGAGCAGGGTCAGGCACCCGAAGGCCGGGAAGAACCGCAAGGAGGTCTCCTATCGCTGTGCGCCCCGGTCGGGCCGGGGAGCCGACCGGTTCATGGAATGAATCCTTCGGGCCACGGCGAGCTGTCTCTCCGACTGATCGAGGAACTGGGTTGCGGCTGGAAAATCCGCCTGCTCGTACTGTTTCGAGGCAGCGTCCAGCAGCTGCCTCGCCACGGTCAGGTGGTACAGGGCCGCTTCTTCCATGCCCAGGGCTTCCGCCTCGTCGATTCCACGACCTACCTGCCGGATGCCCTGCTCGAGGGTCCAGAGTTCGCAGCCCCAGAGCAGGGAAGCGGCCACCAGCAGGGCGAGAAAGCAGATCCGCGCGGTTTCGCCCCGATGGCTGTGTCTCGTGGGACAGGACTCGAGCATTTCCTCTTACCGTGGTTGCGTTTTCATAGGATGCTAATCAACCGGCTGGGCCGTGTCAAACGCGTTTGGCTCGTGCTATGCGGTCTAGGCTCTTTCGTTCACGAGGAGGCCGCGGAGGTCCTTCATCTGATGGCATGCTTCGAGAAGGGCCTCGGGGGGGAACTGACGGATCGTCTCGCCGGTTCGATGGTCTCGAACCTCGACCACGAGATTGCCTGTATCCTTTCGAAACTCCAGATGAAAGCGGACATTGGGACCTTGGGAGGGCGACGTGGGCGTGTCCCGGCGGGAGGCGGATGCACCTGCGGGGGGATCGGGTCGGGCGAACCTCGCGCGCACTGCACCCGCGTCGTGGCACCCGGGGGCTCCTGCCCCGTGCGGCGAGGTGGTGGGTGCCTGGGCCGTGCCCGTCATCGCGTCCATGCGTTCGAGGCCTTCCGTGGTTGTGAAACCCGTGTCGAGCAGATAACAAGCAAACTCTGCGCCAAGACTCCGAGTGTGTTCCCGGCCGGCCCGCTCCCGCATCACGCACTGCTCTTTCTAAAGAGGGGAGGCCTCGAATCCGATGTATGTGTACGGGGTCTCTGCTCAACAAGACGGAAAATCGCCGGGGAGTCCGGATGGCGAACGTTCTGATCATCGACGACGAAGAAAAGGTCTGCAAGCTCCTCACGAACGTGATCGGGCGGCTGGGGCACGCTGTGACCTCGACACACACGATCAGGGAGGGGCTGGAGACGGCCCAGTCGGGCAGCTTCGATGTGGTCTTCCTCGATGTTCTCCTGCCGGACGGAGACGGGCTGGACATTCTGCCCATGATCCGCGAGGCTCCTTCTTCGCCCGAAGTGATCATCATGACCTCGCAGGGGAATCCGGACGGGGCGGAGCTGGCGATCCGGAACGGGGCCTGGCACTACATCGAGAAGCCTTCCCCTCTGGAACAGATCACCCTTCCTCTCGTTCGGGCCCTCCAGTACCGTGACGAGAAGCGGGCCTCGCAACGCTCCATCGTGCTCAAGCGGGACGGCATCATCGGGGATAGCCCGCAGATGGAGGCCTGCATCGAGCTCCTCGCCAAAGCCGCCCTGAGCGAAACAAACGTGTTCCTCCTCGGAGAAACGGGCACGGGCAAGGAGTTGTTCGCCCGGGCCATCCACGAGAACAGCGAACGGGCGAGGAAGAACTTTGTCGTGGTGGACTGCACGATCCTCCCGGAAACGCTTGTGGAAAGCATGCTCCTCGGTCACGAGAAAGGGACCTTCACCGGTGCGGACAGGAGCCAGATCGGCCTGATCCAGCAGGCGGACGGGGGGACCCTCTTCCTGGATGAGGTGGGGGAGCTGCCGCTGCCCATGCAGAAGGCCTTCCTCCGGGTCCTGGAGGAACGCCGGTTTCGTCCCCTCGGCGGAAAACAGGAAGTGGCGAGCGACTTCCGGCTCGTGTGCGCCACGAACCGAAGCCTGGAAGAGATGGTCCGGCAGCGGACGTTTCGCAGCGACCTGCTCTTCCGGCTTCGCGCCATGACCATCGAGCTGCCGCCCCTGCGGGAGCGCCAGATGGACATCAAGGATCTGGTCATCCACCACACGACGAGGATCTGTGACCGCTACCAACTCGGCACCAAGGGCTTCTCCCCCGACTTCTTCGATGTCCTCTGTTGCTACGACTGGCCTGGGAATGTGCGCGAACTGGTCCACACCCTCGAACGCACCATTTCGGTCGCCTCCCACGAGCCGACGCTTTTTCCGAACCATCTCCCGGACCACCTCCGCATCCAGGTGACCCGCTCTGCTGTGGGCGAGGGCGGCTCTGGCAGGTGTCCGACCCGCGCAGTTTCTGGCGGTCCGGAGCGAAGGTTGCCCCCTATTCGGGACGTGAGAGAGGCGGCGATTGCGGAGGCCGAGGAGAAGTACCTTCGCAAGCTCATGGAGGCAACGGAAGGCGGTATCGAAGAGGCGCAACGCGTATCGGGCCTCTCCCGGGCCCGCCTCTACGCACTTCTCAGGAAATACGGCCTCTCCGGTGCAGGCAGGGTGCAGGCGCCCGTCTCGCAGCACGATCCACTCGGATAAGACAGAATCTTGCCGGGCAAGAACGTGTCTCGCCAAAGTAGACAGAGAAGCCGGCGGCGGCGGGTCGGTCCAATGGGCGGTTCATGACGTTTCAGGCTCTCAGAAGTCCCTATGTAGTTCCCAGCCCCCCGATCCGGCCCGAAACGGCGCTTCTTCTACACCCCTCCCCCTTTCCATGATCTTGGCTGCTCAGCGGCAGAGGCCCGGTCTGGCACTGGTATACGGATTGCTTCATTCTTCCCGCGCAAGAGCAGGCGGACCATCAGGATGGACTGAGACCTCGGAGTGTCACATGGAATTGATCTTCTACGCAACGGCTCCGGGAGGTCCCGAGAAGGACCTGAAACGGGCCATCCGGGCCCGGATCTCCGAAGAGGTGACGATGAAGACGTATCGGTCCCTGGAAGCCCTTGCCGTGCGTCTGCGCCGGCCCGGTGACGAAACCATGATCGCCGTGCTTCTCGCCTCTTCCAGGAAGGAACTCCGGCAGCTGGTGTCGATCGAGGATCTGCTCGACAGGGCGGCGATCCTCCTGATTCTGCCGGACAGGCAGGAGGAGAGCATCCGGACCGGGCATCGGCTTCGCCCACGATTCCTGGGCTATGTGGACGGGGGTACCGAGGAGGTGTCGGCCGTGCTCGAGAAGATGGTGCGAGCGGCCGGGACCGACAAGGCCCTTTGCCGCGACGATCACGGCGCGGCTCCCGGCCCCGTTCATCCGCCCTGGAGCGCCGGGTCGAATCTTACGTCCCAGTTGCCGAACATCGATCGGGAACGGCAACTGCGGGGAAAGGGGACGGGGACGTGATGACACCCCGGAAGGAAACGACTCGCGCCCTCCGGCGTTTCCGGCCCGGGTCCGGCCTGCACCGGCTCGGGCGCTTCGCGTCCTCGCTACGGGGCCGCAGCCTGGTGGTGTTGCCTGTTCTGGCCCTTGTCGTTCTGGGCGGCAGCGGGCTGCTGCTGTCCATGCTGTTCAGCAGCCTGGACAGCGACGAGCAAGGCGAGGACCGCATCATCGAGCTCGTGGGGAAGATCTCGAACCTTGATCATCACCTCGCAGAAACGGTGCCGCTCGCGGTCGGCCGTGAAGTGAGCGCCTTTCCGGCAGACCGGATACACGTGCACTTGTCGAGGCATCGCGATGGGGTCGAGGAGCTGATGGAGCGCGCAGCCACCCTCCTCCCGGAAAAGAGGCTGAAGGCCTTCAGAGCAGCCTCTCTCGGTCTCGAAGACCTGTACGCAGAGGCAAGCGGGCTCGTGCGTACAGGAAACAACGAGGAGGCCGCCGCACTGCTGGAGAGCGAGGAAGCAAAGAAGAGAAGAGGCACCTACGAAGAGGCATTCGCTGTAACGCGCGCGGCGCTGTTCGAACGGAGCCACGCAGCCCACACGATGAAGTTCAATTTGCTCCTCGTCTCTGCCGGAACCGCGATTGGGGTCGCACTGGCTTGCTGCTTCGTCTATCTTCTTCTTCGGCAGAGGAGATCGGAGCACACCTTTCTCTCGGGCGTGCTCGAATCGATCCCACATCCCCTGCGGGTGATCGATCCGGACACCTATGCCATCGTGATGACCAATTCCGCCGGGGCCGCGGAGGCAATCTCGGATGCCTCGGCGTGCTACGCGGCCCTGCACGGGTTGAGCCGACCCTGTGACGAGGCGGATCGCCCCTGTCCGATGGCAATCGTCGAGAAGACGGCAAGGCCGGCCAACATCCTCCATTGCCTGGAAGGGGACGACGGAAGGAAGATCTGGCGGGACGTCCACGCCTATCCCATTCTGGATCGCCACGGGAACGTGCGAAAGGTGATCGAACACCACCTGGACGTCACCCACAGGAAGCGGGTCGAACAGGAGCTGGAAAACCGGGCCCGGGCCCTGGAAGAACGGGTCAAGGAGTTGAACTGCCTGTACCGACTCTCCCAGGTCACCGAAGGGCTGCAACACGATCCCGCTCTGGTCTGCCAAGAGGTCGTGCGAATCCTCCCACCTGCCTGGCAGTACCCCCCGATTGCACAGGCCAGGGTTCAGCTCGGAGGAAAGGACTATCGAAGCGAAGGGTACAGGGAATCGCGCTGGTCCATGCGTTCCGAGATACGTGTGCGAGGCAGGGCAGAGGGGTTCGTCGAGGTGCTCTACACGGAGCCCATGCCGGAAGGGGACGAGGGCCCCTTTCTGAAGGAAGAGAGATCGCTTCTCGACGCCGTGGCCGCCCGACTCGGCGAGTATGCCCGGGAGAGGGCCTTGCACGAAGCCCTGGCTTCGTCGGAAGAGCGGTGGAAGCAGGTGGTGGACCACGCGAACGACGCGATCTTCGTGATCCAGGACGCGAGGATGGTGTTTCACAATCGAAAGACCGAGGAACTGATCGGTCGGACGAGGGAGGAACTCGAGTCCCGGACGTTTGTGGAGTTCATTGCTCCGGAAGACCAGGAAATGGTGGTGGACCGTTATATGAGAAGAACGAAGGGGGAGGAGGTGGATTCCACCTATTCCTTTCGCGTGATCCACGGGTCGGGCGAGGCCCTTTGGGCGGAGATCAACAGCGTGCACCTCGTCTGGAATAGCCAGCCGGCCGTCCTCTGCTTCGTACGGGACATCACGGAACGGAGCCGGATGGTCCAGCGGGTGGAGGAGAGTGAGGAGAAGCTCCGGTGCATCACGGGCCAGGCCCAGGACGCGATCGTGATGATGGACGGGGACGGGAACATCTCGTTCTGGAACGAGGCGGCCGAGAGGACCTTCGGGTATGAGACGGGCGAGGTTCTGGGACAGAACCTGCACCGGCTCATCGCCCCGGAACGGTTTCACGAAAAGCATCTCGCGGCATTCCCCCGGTTCCAGAAGACCGGAGGGGGGGCCGCCATCGGAAAGACCCTGGAGCTGGCTGCACTGAAGAAGAGCGGAGAAGAGATACCGGTGGAGCTTTCCCTGTCGGCCGTGAAGCTGCAGGGGCGGTGGAACGCGATCGGTGTCCTCCGGGAGATCACCGACCGGAAACGGATGGAGGAGGATCTGCGGGCGTCGAAGGAGAGGGCGGAGAAGATGAACCTGGCGAAGAGCCAGTTCCTGGCCAACATGAGCCACGAGATCCGCACGCCTCTGAACGGGATCATCGGCATGACCGGCCTTGCCCTGAAGACGGAGCTGAACGACGAGCAGATTCGGTATCTCGAGGCGGTCAAGACCTCGTCCGATCACCTTCTCCAGATCCTGAACGACATCCTGGACCTCTCCAAGGTGGAGGCGAAACGCCTGGAGGTGGAGGAAGTCGCTTTCGACCTGCGCTCCGCCCTGGAGTTCACCCTGGACCAAGTCGCCTTCAAGGCGCACGAAAAGGGGCTCGAGCTGCTCAGCGACCTTCCTCCGGACCTACCCGTCCGGGTGGTGGGGGATCCGGGAAGGCTCCGCCAGGTCGTCCTGAACGTGCTGAACAACGCGGTCAAGTTCACCGAGGCCGGGGAGGTGAAGCTGAGCTGTTCGGCGGCCACCGAAGAGGACGGCTTGGTGGATCTGCGGTTCGTGGTGTCGGACACGGGGATCGGCATTCCGGAGGACCGGCTCGGGAGCATCTTCGAGCCCTTCCAGCAGGCGGACGGGAGCATGACCCGGCGCTTCGGGGGCACGGGCCTGGGACTGCCGATCTCGAAGGCCCTGTGCGAGCAGATGGGGGGAGGCGTGCGCGTGGAGAGTGCGCCGGGGAAGGGCACCTCCTTTCACTTCTCGGTACGACTCGGGCTTCAGCCCGACCCGCGGGAAACGCCCCTCGAGGCAATCCGCGACCGCCTGCAGGGAAAGCGGCTCCTCATCGTGGACGACAACACGGAGAGCCGAAGGATCCTCCGGCAAATGGTGGAACCGTGGGGCCTGGTTTCGTACACGGCAGGCAGCGGGGAAGCGGCCCTCCGGCTCCTGGAGGACGCAGCCGCGGAGGACGGGCGTGTACCGGATCTGCTCCTGGTCGACGCCCGGATGCCCGGCATGGACGGGTACGCCCTGTCTCGTCGTATCGGGGAGAGCCGGAGGCTGAGGCAATGCCCCATTCTCCTGCTTTCCGAGATGCAGGTCGCGCCGCCCGCAGGCGACGCGGGGCAACAAAGGATCGTCGCGACCTTGTCGAAACCGGTCAGACAGTCCGAGCTGTACAATGTCCTGCTCGACGTAATGGTGGGCAAGGGCCACGCAGATTGCCACGGAGACGCTCGCGAGAACGACCGGCGGGCAGCGTCGGATCCGCCCGAGCAAAGGCTTTGTATCCTGCTCGTCGAGGACAATCACATCAATCAGCTTATGGCGAAGAAGACCCTGGAGATGTTCGGCCACGAGGTGACCATCGCTGAAAACGGCAGGGAGGCTGTCGAACG
The DNA here is from genome assembly GCA_964479535.1 of uncultured Thermodesulfobacteriota bacterium. Lineage (GTDB taxonomy): Bacteria > Desulfobacterota > DSWW01 > DSWW01 > DSWW01 > S015-6. The sequence goes on along the minus strand of CAYZMM010000001.1, from coordinate 305,194 downwards.
GGTCGCGAAAGATGCCTTCGACATCGTCCTCATGGACGGTCAGATGCCGGTCATGGACGGCTTGGAGGCGACCCGGATCATCCGGTCCCGGGAGTCGAAGACCGGGGGCCGGATCCCCATCCTGGCCATGACTGCCCACGCCATGAAGGGGGACCGGGAACGGTTTCTCTCGGCGGGCATGGACGACTACATCTCGAAACCGATCGACCCGGAACGCCTCAGAAAGATGCTGGAGAGATGGGGCAAACGGAGGCAAAGGGAGATGGCAGAGGCAGATCGGAAAGGCGAGGACCCCGAATGCAGGGACGCGGACGTGACCGACGCGGTTCCGGTGAATCTCGAGAAGGCCCTCGCCCGTGCCTGCGGCGACAAGGCCTTCCTGGAGGAGATGATTCACCATTTCGTGGGAGAGATCAACCAACAGCTGGAGAGGCTCGAAAGCGTCCTCGAGGCCGGGGACGCCGGCGGGCTTGTCCGCCAGGCCCACAGCCTCAAGGGGTCCGCCGCGACCCTAGGGGCCGCCGGGGTCGCGTCGGTGGCACTGCAACTGGAGGAATCGGGAAAGAGGGAGGAACTGTCGGAGGGAAAGACGCTGCTTTCCAAACTCGCAGACGAAATGGCCCGGCTGAGCGACTACGTGAACCGTCCGGACTGGCTGGAGGCAGGCTGAACCATGGACATACTGATCGCCGACGACGATTTCTACGCCAGCAAGTTTGTCGAAAAGACCCTGAGCGATATGGGACACCGGGTCCACGTGGTGGAGAACGGCCTCGAGGCCTGGGAGGTCTTCCAGAGAGAGCCGGTCCGAATGGTCATCAGCGACTGGATGATGCCGGAAATGGACGGCCCGACCCTTTGCCGGAAGATCCGTTCCTCCGACCGTGCGCAATACGTCTACATCATCCTTCTGACGGCAAAGGAAACGAAGGAAGACGCGGTCCTCGGACTCGAGTCGGGCGCGGACGACTATGTGGTGAAACCCTTCGACCCGAGCGAGCTCCGGGCCAGGGTTCAGGCGGGCGAACGAATCATCGAACTGGAAGACGAGCGTCGCAACGCCCACATGCAGCTCCTGCAGTCGGAGAAGATGGCCTCCATCGGGCAGCTCGCAGCCGGCGTGGCCCATGAGATCAACAACCCCATGGGATTCATCCTCAGCAACCTGGTCTCCCTCGAGAAGTATGTGAACAAGCTCACCGATTTCATCCAGGCCCAGGACGAGGTGGTGAAGGACCTGGACGAGGTCGGCACCGTGGCAGCGCTGATGGAGAAGAGGAGGAAGCTGAAGCTCGATTTCATCACCGAGGACGTGAAGGACTTGATTCAGGAGTCTCTGGACGGGGCGGACCGGGTGAAGAAGATCGTGCAGAACCTGAAGAGCTTCTCCCGGGTCGACCAGGCGGAGTACAAGCTCTCCGACCTGAACGAGTGCATCGAGAGCACCGTGAACATCGTCTGGAACGAACTCAAGTACAAGGTCGAAGTGGAGAAGGAGTACGGCGAGATCCCCATGACGAAGTGCTATGCCCAGCAGCTCAACCAGGTCTTCATGAACCTTCTGGTAAACGCCGCCCAGGCGATCGAGAAGCAGGGGAAGATCCGTATCCGGACCTGGAACGAAAACGGGTCCATCCTCGTTTCCATCGCGGACACGGGGTCGGGGATCCCCCCGGAGGTCCGGAACCGTATCTTCGACCCCTTCTTCACCACCAAGGACGTGGGCAAGGGGACCGGTCTCGGGCTGAGCATCAGCTACGACATCGTGAAGAACCACGATGGGGAGATCAACCTGGACTCGGAAGTGGGCAAGGGAAGCACCTTCACCGTCCGGCTTCCGGTCGTGGAGGCATGACGGCATGAACGAGGAGATCCAGATCCTCTGCGTCGACGACGAGAAGAACGTCCTTCGTTCCATCGAGAGGATCTTTCTGGACGACGACTACGTGATCCACACGGCCACCTCGGCGGGCGAAGGGCTCGAGATACTGAGGAACAAGGCGCCCATCCAGATCGTGATCTCGGACTACCGGATGCCCGGCACGAACGGCGTCGACTTCCTGCGGGACGTCTGTGAGAACTGGCCGGACACGGTGCGCATCGTCCTTTCCGGCTATGCGGACATGGCCGCCGTGGTTTCCGCCGTCAACGAGGGCCAGATCTACAAGTTCATCCCGAAGCCGTGGAACGACGACGAGCTCCGCATCACCCTTTCGAACGCACTGGAGCGGTACTTTCTTCACAAGAAGAACAACCAGCTCACCGACGAGTTGAAGAAGAGGAACGAGGAGCTTCGGGAAATCAATCAGAACCTGGAGAAGCTCGTGGAGGAGAGGACGGCGGAACTGCGCTTTCAGAACCGGGTCCTCACCCATTCCCAGAACATCCTGGACACCCTTCCCGTGGGCGTTCTCGGGGTCGATCCGGAAGGCCTGATCGTGCAGTGCAACCAGGAGGGAACGCGGCTCCTTACCGGGGACGGGACGAGGGTCATCGGCAGGTATGCGAGCGACCTGTTTCCCGAGGGTCTGGACCCCTTCATCAACCGGGTACAGGAACAGGGGGCCTCTTCGGAGGTGCTGTCCATCCGGGATACGAGCCTGAACGCGCGCGGCGTGTTCATGGAGTACCCGGACGGGCAGCGGGGCGTCGTACTCATGCTGGAGAACGGGGACCGGAATGGCTGAGGCCCTGCTGATCGTGGACGACGAGGAGAAGATCCTTCGGTCCATCGAAAGGATGCTGATCGACAGGGACCTGAAGATACTGAAGGCCCGTAACGCCCGGGAAGCCCTCGATCTGATCCGGAACGAGGAGATCAGCGTGATCCTCTCCGACAACATGATGCCGGGCATGACCGGGGTCGACATGCTTTCTTTGGCGAAGAGCCACGCCCCGGACACGATCCGGATCCTGATGACCGGCCGGGCGGACCTCCCGACGGCGATCGACGCGATCAACAAGGGCGAGGTCTTCCGGTTCGTTACGAAGCCCTGGAACAACGAGGATCTCCGGCAGACGATCACCGAGGGGATCGAGCGCCACCGGATCATCGGGAAGCTGAGGAAGGCGGACGAGGCCTCCCTCCTTTCCATCGGGCAGGCGATCGAATTGAAGGATCCGTACACCCGGGGCCACTGCCAGAGGGTGGCGACCTATTCGCTGCTTCTCGCCGGGAGCAGGGACTTGTCGGAGGACGCCCGGCGGCAGATCAAGCACGGAAGCTGGCTTCACGACTGCGGCAAGATCGGGATCACCGAAACGGTCCTGAACAAACAGGGGCCCCTGTCGGAAGAGGAATTCGAAATCATGCGGAACCATCCCGCCTGGGGTGCGGACATCGCCCGGCAGGCGCAGTTGTCCGAAATGATCGTAAACATCATCCTGCATCACCACGAGCATTTCGACGGCCGCGGGTACCCCGCCGGATTGGCCGGTGAAGACATCCCTCTGGAGGCCCGGATCGTGGCCGTGGCCGACGTGTTCGACGCCATGACCACGGACCGCCCCTACCGGCAGGGCCTGAGGCCGGAGGAGGCCCTGGAGGAGATGCAGTGCTGCATGCGCGGGACGGTCCTGGATTCGGCCCTTCTGGACGCCTTCTCCGCGGAGATACAGAAATATTCCCTTGAAAGAGCGAGCCTTGCAGATGGATGCGACGCCTGAAGAAGCCACGGGGGGCCCTCCCGTCGCCGTGCTCCTGGTGGACGACGAAGAGAACGTGCTGAAGGCACTCCGGCGGCTGCTCATCGACGAGGAGTGCGAGGTCCTGACCGCCACCTCCGGTCCGCAGGGGCTCGAGATCCTCAAGGAAAAGGGAAACGTGGGCGTGATCATCTCGGACCAGCGAATGCCCGAAATGACGGGCGTGGAGTTCCTGGAACAGGCCAGAAGAGTGGCCCCCTACGCCATGAAGATCATGCTCACCGGATACGCGGACGTCCACGCAACCGCCGACGCGATCAACAAGGGGCGGGCCCACCGCTACATGACCAAGCCCTGGGACGAAGAGGAGATCCTCGAAGTCGTGCGGTCCGCCGTGGAAACCTACCGTCAAATCCTGATGAACCGCAGACAGGAGGAGGCGGATAGGGAGGAGCAGAAGAGCCTTCAGGAAATGAACCTGAAGCTCCAGAAGCTCGTACGGCAGCAGCAGGAGGAATTGAAGGAGAGAGAGGCAAGGCTCGAGGCCCTTCCGGTGGAAAGACCGTCGGCCGGTCCCCAGTTGCTGAGCAGGGCGCTGCTGCCGATGGTGGATCTTCTGGAGGGCCGCAGGGGGATGGATCGGGCTCACGGCAGATACGTGGCCAACATCGCAACCGAGCTCTGCAGCGAGATGGGGCTCGCCTCCGACGAAATGAAGTCCATCACCCTCGCGTCCCTGCTGCACGACATAGGGAAGATCAGCTTGCCCGACGGTCTGTTGGCGAGGCGTACCGATGAAATGACGGAGGAGGAGTTCCTCGAATACCAGCTCCACCCGATCCGGGCACAGCGGGCCATTGACGGGATGGAGGGAATGAACGGAGTCGGGATCCTCGTGCGGCACCACCACGAGGCCTTTGACGGGAGCGGGTTTCCGGACCGTCTCAAAGGGGAGGGGATACCTCTCGGCTCCCGGATCATGACCCTGGCCGACTACGTGAGCCGGTTCGTGGAGTTCTTCAAGGCTGAGAAGGAGGCGGAGCGGCTCCTGAGCAAGGTGGAAAGCCTGCTCGGCACGCAGTTCGACCCGGCCCTCTTCCCCTATCTCCAGAACCTCGTCCGGGACTCCTCGGTTCGGGTATCCCTTACGCGGCCGAGATGCGTGCAGGAGGTGGCGCTCGGGGACCTCGCCGTGGGAATGGAACTGGCCATGGACATCCGGACCAAGACCGGAACGCTGCTCCTGAAACGAGGCACGAACCTCAACTTCGGGGCGGTGCAGGCCCTGGAGCAGCACTACCGGGACAAGACCTCGAACGGAGTCGTTCTTGTGCATGCAAAGGAAGATACATAGAGGAGGAGCCCAAATGGAAGGTCACGTGCTGATCGTCGATGACGAAAAAAACATCCTGGAGGCCTTGAAACGCGCCCTCTCGGACGAGCCCTTCGAGGTGGTCACGGCGACCAGCGGGTCGGAGGGACTCGCCCTGCTCGAGGCACACCCGGTCAAGGTCGTGATCTCCGACCAGCGAATGCCGGGCATGTCCGGGTCGGATTTTCTCCAGCTCGTCCGCAACCGGTTTCCGGAAACGGTCCGGATCATGCTCACGGGACACGCAAGCCTGGACGCGGCCATGCGGGCCGTCAATTACGGGGACATCTACCGGTTCTTCACCAAACCGTGGAACGACCTGGAGTTGATTCAGACCATACGTGCCGCCGTGGAGAAATACGATACGGAGGCGGAGAACCGACGGCTCCTCTTGACCGTGAAACGCCAGGCCGACGAGCTCAGCGCGATCGAGGAGCGGTTCCCCGGCATCACGAACCTGGAAAAGGATGAGCAGGGCTTCATCCTCGTGGAGGAAAGCTCGAAAGAGGACGTGTCCGATATACTCAAGGAATTCGAAAGGGAGCCGGACAAGAGCGTCTCGTAGAAAGAGAGGGAGAGCATGACGAACAACGCGGAAGAACTGGTGGAGCGGGTCAAAGACATCCCGACCCTCCCCTCGGTGGTGATGCAGATCAACCGTGTGCTGCAGGACGACGGGGCCTCCCTGGAGAGCGTCGTGTCGATCATCGAGAAGGACCCTTCCCTGACCACGAAACTACTCCGGTTGGCCAACTCCAGCTACTACGGCATGTCACGGGACGTCCGGACCGTCAAGGAGGCGGTCCTCATCCTGGGCCTGAACACCATACGCAGCATCGCCATGGCGGTGTCGGTTGGCAAGCTCTTCCGGGGAGATTCGAACGGCGTGCTGGACGCGAAGGAACTGTGGTTCCACAGCCTTTACTGCGCTGTCGCTTCCAAAGGCATGATGAGACACATGGGAACCGTCCTCGCGGAAGAGGGATTCATCTGCGGTCTTGTCCACGATATCGGGAAGATCGTGATCGCCCTGAACCTGCCGGAGGAGACGAAGCGGGTGAGCAGGGAGCTTCTCACCGAGGAGGGCCGATCCTGGTGGGAAGCGGAGGAGGTGGTGCTCGGCTTCAACCATGCCGACGTGGGGGGCCTGATCGCGAGGCGGTGGAACTTCCCGGAAGTTTACTGCAGGGCCATCGAATGCCATCACTCGCCGGGCAGGAACAAGGCGGACGGAGACGAGCCCGAGATCCGCCTGGCCTACAGCCTCTTTGAGGGAGACGCAGTGGCGAAGTCTCCTCCCACCAACGGAACGGAACAGGAACACGAGCCGGATCCCACGGCCCTGCAGGCCCTGGGAATCGAACCGGGTGACTACCCCGGCCTTCTGGAGAAGATCCGGGAGGACTTCGAGAACGTAATGAGTACGTGGGACCTGGAGTGATACCGTCTTGTTCGGGCGTCTCCGATCTGGACGGGGCGCGCACCCGGCTGTTCTGCGCCGCCTACCTGGTGCTGGCCGCCCCCTTTCTGGTGGTCTTTGCCGGGATTCATTTCGCGGAGGGAGACGCGTTTCGCGGATGGGTCCTGGCCGGCATCGGTGCCGGCATGTTTGGCCTGCTGCTGGTGCTGAGGACGACAGACCGTCCCGCCTGGGTCTACCGTGCATGCATCGTCCTCATGGGGGTCTTTTCCCTCTATCTGGTGGGTCTGTCCGCAAGGCTCGGGAACGGTGACCGGCTGCTCTTCTTCACCATTCTTCCCCTCTTCTCCTTCTTCACCCTGGGAAAGAAGGAGGGGCTGTTCTGGGTCCTCGGCCTCTTCGGGCTCTGGGTCCCCATCCTCACCGTACCGGTTTCCGTACTCGGTACCACGCCGCTTCCCACGGGACTGGTGCTCCGCTTCGTGGTGACCTTCGTGGTCGTCTCCGGGATGACCTACGCCTTCGAATCCATCCGGCGGGAGTACGAGCGCGGCATGGAGGAGAAGCGGGCGAACCTGGAGACGGAGATCTGGGAACGGGAGCGAATCCAGCGCGACCTCGAGAAGAGTGAGGCCATGTACCGGACCCTCTTCGAGGCTGCAGGGGATGCCTGTTTCCTTTGCGAGATCCAGGGAGAGGGGCTGCTCGTACGGGACTGCAACGAGGCAGGGTGCCGCCTGTTCGGGGGGGCGAGGGAGGAGCTGATCGGAAGGACGACTGAAGCCTTCGATGCTCCGATGGAAGTTGCGGGCTTCGACCTCGCCGACCGGAGGTCACAACTGATCGCGCAGCTGGTCTCCGGGAGCCCGCAGCGGGTCGAGTGGGTCCACCGCCGTTCGAGCGGGGAACCTTTTCCCACGGAGGTGGTCCTCACACGGATCGACCTCGGCGAAGCGCCGCACGTCCTCGCCGTCGTGCGCGACATGTCGGTGCAGAAGGAGAACCTTGCAACACTCCGGGAAAGCCAGAAGCGGTTCCGTGAGACGGCGGCCCTGCTTCCTGAGGTCGTGTTCGAGACGGATGCAGAGGGTGTGCTCACCTTCGTGAACGAGAATGCGTATGCCGTTACCGGATACGGCAAAGACCAGATGTCCGCCGGATTTCACGTGCTGGATCTGATCGCGCCGGAGGACGTCCCGCGGGCCCGGGCGAACGTGCGGAAGCGGCTGGAGGGTGAGGACTTCGCAAAGACCGAGTATACGGCCCTTCGCAGGGACGGGAGCCGGTTTCCGATCCTGGTGCGTTCCAAGCCGATCGTACGGGATGGCGAAGTCATCGGGTTGCGAGGCGTGATGGTCGACTTCACCAGGCAGAAGGAGGTAGAGCAGGAGCTTCGCGAGGGGAAGGAGTTCCTGGAGGCCCTGATGGAGAGCCTGCCCGGAAACTTCTACGTCCTCGGCGAGGAAGGCGCGACGCTGCTGTGGAACCGGCGGGTGGAAGAGGTCAGCGGCTACGGTCCCGACGAGCTGGCGGTCATGAGCCCGGAAACCTTCTTTGCAAAAGAGGATCGGGAACGGGTTGCGGAAGAGGTCCGGAAGGCCTTTGCAGGCGAAGGGGTGGACTTCGAGGCTCGTATACGGACGAAGGACGGAAAGGAAATCCCCTATCACTACTTCGGCGTGACTTCCCACATCGGGGGAAGGAAACTGCTCATCGGGCTCGGGTTCGACGTCTCCGCCCGGAAAATGGCTGAGCAGGAGGCGAATCGGCTTGAGGAACGGCTCCGGCGTTCCGAAAAGATGGAAGCGATCGGCACCCTGGCCGGCGGGGTCTCTCACGAGTTCAACAACATCCTTGCCATCATCACGGGCTTCGCCGAACTGGCGGCCGCCGAGTCGGTCGAGGGCTCCCTGCAGAAGGAGAACCTGGAGGAAGTGCTCGATGCCGCGAAGCGGGGCCGGGACCTGGTGGGACAGGTGCTTAGCTTCAGTCGGCAGGACGAGTGTGACAGAGGCGCGGTGGAACTTCAAAGCATCGTCAAAGGGACCCTGAAGCACGTGAGGGACCAGCTTCCGGGATCGATCCGGCTGGAGCAGAGGCTCGAGGCGGAATCCCGCAGGGTTCTGGGGAATGCAGTGGAGTTCCACCGCATGCTCTTGCATCTCTGCCGCAATGCGGAGGAGGCGATGCGTGCGGAGGGCGGCGTCATGGAGGTCTCTCTGACCGAAGACCACTTGGACCCGGAAGGGGCGGACGAAATCGGCGGGGCCCGTGCCGGGGCGTATCTGAAGCTGGTGGTCGCCGACACGGGTCCGGGCATGGATGCGAACGTCGCGGAACGGGTCTTCGACCCTTTCTTCACGACGAAAGGCGCCGGAGAGGGAACGGGCATGGGCCTTTCGGTGGTCCACGGCATCGTGGAAGGGATGGGCGGACGGATCTCGGTCGCGACGGCGAGAGGGAAGGGAAGCACGTTCAGTGTCTGGCTTCCGGTCATGGACGCGTCCGGGCAGCCGATGAACACGGAGAAGGAGCTTGCAGAGGTGAAACAGAACGGTGGCAGGGCTCACACCATCCTGGTTGTGGACGATGAGGTACAGATCCGAAGGATGCTTCGCCAGATGCTCGAAAGGGAAGGGTTCCGCGTGCTGGAGGCGGCGGATGGAACGGAGGCGCTTCGGTCGCACGCCACGGAACCGGCGGACCTGGTGATCACGGACATCTTCATGCCGGAGACGGACGGCTTCGAGACGATCCGCGAACTCCGCAAGGGATCCCCGGAAATCGGTATCATCGCCATCTCGGGCGGCGGCAAGACGGTGAAGGAAGACCTCCTTCCCTACGCGGAAATGCTCGGTGCGGACCGGATCATGGCCAAACCGCTCGACCGCGGGAAGCTGATGGAAGCGATCCGGGAGGTCCGCCGCGTCCGAGGCCCCACGGCGTGAGGGTTCATCCGGGCGTGTATTGCCAATAACTGTACCGGACGTTGAGGGATCCCAATTCGGGGCGTGAGAGCACATCAAGGGAACGCCGGATCCTCAATGCCGTCTTCCCGGCTCGGCCCGTCCTTGCTCCGTGTTCCGGAGGAACCGATCGACTCCTCGATCGCCTCCCGAAGCTGTACGGTCAGGATCGGCTTCAGGAGGAGTCTCCGGATCCCCATGTCCGCCGCCTTCTCCTCGGTGATCGCCTCACTGAAGCCCGTGCAAAGGAGGATGGGTACGTCCGGGCGCAGGGCGAGGAGGTTCCGGGCGAGGTCCGCGCCGGTCATGGTCGGCATGGTCATGTCGGTAATCACCAGGTCGTAGGCTTCGGGGTCCCGGCGAAAGGCCTCGAGCGCCTCTTCGCTGCTCGTCAATCCCAGGACCTGGTATCCGAGCCGCCGGAGCACCTGTGTCTGCATCTTGACCTGTGCGGGTTCGTCGTCCACGAAGAGAATGCGGGACTTTCCGGTTGCGAACTCCTCGGGCGGCCTTCCCGGCGGTCCGTCGGTCTCGTCGGGATGGGTTGGAAGCCAGACCTCGAAGGTGCTTCCCTCGCCGGGTCGACTCGATGCCAGGACCCGTCCGCCGAGGCTGCTCGCGATGCCGTGGACCACCGAAAGGCCCATCCCGGTCCCTTCGCCCGGTCCCCGGGTCGTGAAAAAGGGGTCGAAGACACGGTGCAACACCGCTTCGTCCATGCCGTGGCCCGTGTCACGGACGGCAAGCTTCACATACGGGCCCGGGGCGAGCGCTCCTCGCGGTACGGCTCCGTCCGGGACGAGTGCCTCCTTCAGGGTCACGTCGATGCGACCGCTCTCCGACCCGATGGCCCGGCTTGCATTGGTGCACAGATTCACGAGGACCTGCTGGATCTCCCCCGGCTCCGCAAGAATGGGGCAGGCCTCCGCTTCGAGGCGTTCGCGGATTTCCACACTGGCCGGCAGCAGGGAGCGGATGAAGCGGAGAGCGTTCTCGACGACCGGCTGAATGCGGACCCGCCGCCTTTCCTGTGCCGTCTGCCTGCTGAAGGAGAGGACCTGGCTGACCAGGTGCTTCGCACGAAGGGCTGCAGCCAGGATCTCCTCGAGGTTGTCGCGAAGCAGCGATTGCTCTTCCGTGTCCTGAAGGGCCAGCTCGCAGTAACCGATGACGCTCGCCAGGATGTTGTTGAAGTCGTGGGCGATGCCGCCTGCGAGCGTGCCGATCGCTTCCATCTTCTGCAGCTGCCGGAGCTGGGATTCGGTCTTCTCCCTCTCCTCTTCGTTCCGCTTCTGTTCGGTAATGTCGGAGAGGACCCCCCGCACCCCGGCGAACCGGTCGTTCTCGAAGACGGGACGACTCAGGATCCGGCCCCACCGCGTTTCACCCGACTTGGCCTTCAGGCGGTGCTCGACCGGTTTCGGCTGTGTCCTCTCCAGTGCGTTGTAGCCTGCAGCGATTCGGTCCCGGTCCTCCGGAAGGAAGAACTCGGTGAAGGGCCTGCCCAGAACATCGGAAACGTTGTAGCCTCCGAGTCGCTCGACCGCGGGACTCACATAGGTCACGATCCCGTCGGAGTCCACGGTGTAGATCATGTCGTCGATGTCTTCCACCAGTTCGCGGTACCGGCGCCTGGAGTCACGCAGCGCCGCTTCCACCTTCTTTCGGTCCTCGATCTCGGCCTGCAGGGCCTTGTTCGTCTCCGTCAGTTCACCGGTTCTTTCCTCTACCCGCTGCTCCAGTTCCGCGTTCAGCGCGTCCACCCGTTCCTTCTCCACCCGCAGTGCCTGGATCAACTGCCTGCTCGTGAAGTCCCCCTGGATGGACGAGACGGTCACCGACCTCACCCGGCGGGCCGTCCCGATCATGACCAGAGTGAACAGAAGGACCATGGCGCCGGTGGCCAGGTGGATCTCGGTCCGCTCCAGGAAGAGCCGCAGGGTCAACGGCAGGGCAATGGGCAGCGTGTAGCCGAGGAAGGCGGTCATCATGACCGAATAGGCCCCCACCGCACCGGCCACCATGCCGCCGAGCACGAGGATGAGCAGGGCCTGGTGAAACACCGAGCCCGCCGGGAAGAACGCGAAGGCACCGGCTCCCCAGAGAATCCCCGAGCCAACGAGGCCGACGCACAAGCGTCTGCCCCAGCCGGGTGCTTTCGGGACCGGGACCGTCGCGCGCCGGTAGAGTAAGATGTCCAGATACCGGAACAGCGTCAAAAGGAGATTGCAGCTGAGCCAGCCGAGAAGGTAGCCGGGGGGGGACACGTTCCAGAGAAGGTAGACCAGGATCCCGGAATTCACCAGGGTCGCGGTCATGTTCAGGGGGGCGTTCAAGTAGAGCAGCCGCACCCTTTCGGCGTCCAGCCGGTCATTTGCCCGGGTTCCGCTCCCCTGCGGAACGCCGGTCGGCTGATCGGGGTCGGACGTGGCCATGTCGCCCCCCCTGATCGGATGCGTGGATAGGCACGCTTGCACAGCGGCTTTACGAAATGCAAAACAGCACTCTAATGTCTTATCGGAGGATTCAGGCATTGTCTTTACGTCTTTCCCCGGCCTCGCTTCGGGTTCACTTCAGGGGCGAATCGTCCGATGTAAGGAAGGAGCAGGGGAGGTCTCGGACATGGAGACGGACAAGCTGCGGACCACCATCTACACCCGGATCGACGAACTGCCCACGCTTCCGTCGGTCCTGCCCAGGCTCCTGGCGCTGATGGAAGACCGAAGGGCGAGTGCCTCCAGGGTCGCGGACATCCTCCCTTCCGTTGTCGAAATAGGAGATGTGGGGTCCACGGTTTCGAAATCGACGACCGAAAACCCGCGGTCCGAGGGGTAGGGGGAGAAGGGGAGGATGTGGAGAGTGTTGATCGTACCTTCCAGGTAGGTGTCGCAGAACTTTGCCAGGTTCCTGAGGGGCGACCGCTCGGGGCCTTTCAGCAGGTCCCCGTAGGTGATCAGGATCACGTCCTTCTCGGTGAAGCGCTCCGAAGGGTCGAAACCCTTCTCCATGTCGGTCCGGGACTGCGGCTTGTAGGCGTTGTGGACCTGGAGAATTCGTTCGAGGCGGTTATCCGAGGGTATTACGTTCCCGGAAAGGCCCTCGGAAGGGGAGACCGGGCCAGGACGAGGCCGCAGACCCGGCGGGCACCGGCCGAGAGGACCGCTTTCGCCAGCTCCTGAAGGGTGGCACCGGTCGTGTACACGTCGTCGAAGAGCAGGATCGAGCGGCCCGTGAGGCGCTCCGGTCTCCGGACCACGAAGGCGCCCTTCAGGTTCCTTCTCCGGTCGGCCTCTGCTGCGGCGCTCTGGGGAAGGGTGTGACGGACGCGCTCGACCGCATCGAGACGCATGGGTGCGCCCAGCCTCGCGGCCAGGGGCCGTGCGAGAAGCACGCACTGGTTGAACCCCCTTTCCCGGAGGCGTTTCGGATGGAGGGGCACGGGCAGGATGACGTCGAACACGGCCGCCGGGAAGAGCCGTCGGAAGCGGTCCTCCGTGAAGAGGCCCAGGGATCGGGCCAGGGGGAACTGTCCGCCGAATTTGACCCGAAGGATCGCCTCCCGGAGGGAACCGGCGTAAAGACCTACCGACCGGACCGAGGGCGGGCAAGGCTGCCCGGGTCCTTCCGAAAGGCAGGAGGGGCACAGGTATGTGTCCCGAACGCTGCCGGTGTCGGGGACAGGGCACCCGCAACCGGAGCAGACCCGGCGCTGCAGGGTGACGAATCCTGCGAGACAGGATGTACAGAAACCCGCCGCCCGGTCCAGGAGCGCGGTTCGACAGAAGGGGCAGACGGGCGGGAACAGCGTGTACAGCACGCCGTAGAGCAATCGGCCGAGTCCGGCCGGCATGCGCTCTCCTTCATGGTTCCGGGTGGGTTCTCCAGGAAGCAGGCTTCGTGCCATGGTGACGCCCGCCGCACCGATGTACTCTTCAACGGCCGGCGAGGCTGCCCTTCGGGATTTCTCCGTCGGCCAGGAAGAGCGGTCACCCTCGGCGGTAGGGGGCGGGAATGTGAACGATCGCCCGCAGTTGGAGGATCTTTTGCTGCCGGGCGCTTTGCTATATCCTTTTGTTTATGACGTTCTCGAGTGCAACCGGGAGCTTTCTGAACAAGGCGGGAACGGAGGGGAGAAAGTTCGGTATGAGTGCGGGACGGAGGATCCTAGTGCTGGTCGGCATCATGGTTCTGGTCGCGGCTGTCGTCGCCGGCGTCTCGATCCTTTTCCTTTACCCGTTGGGCATGGACCAGCAGCGGGAGCGGCTGACCGACATCGTGAAGAGCCGGGCGCGCATGCTGGAGGCGATCGCCCGCTTCGATGCCCTCGAGAGCGGGGATTACCCCGGGGGCGCAACCGCGGCCACGCTCTCCCAGATCCGGGAAGCCCACGAGGACTTCCCCGGATTTGCCAGGACCGGGGAGTTCACCCTCGCTTCGAGGCAGGGAGAGGAGATCGTCTTCGTCCTCAGGCATCGACATGGAGACCTGGACGAACCGAAACGCGTACCCTTCGCCGCGGGACGGGCCGAACCGATGCGCCGCGCCCTGTCCGGGCGCTCCGGATCGATGGTCGGTGCCGACTACCGCGGCGTACAGGTGCTCGCCGCGTACGAACCGGTGGCCGTTCTCGGTATGGGTGCGGTCGTCAAGATCGATCTCGCGGAGATCCGGGCACCCTTCGTGCGGGCCGGGATGACGGCGGGCGGGATCGGCCTGATCGCCATCTTTCTCGGTGTCCTCGCCTTCCTCCGGGTCACCGCCCCGGTCCTGAGGAAGCTCGAGGAAAGCGAAAGCGGCTTGCGGAGCCTGTTCGAGAGGATGCCGAGCGGGGTGGCCGTGTACGAAGCTCTGGAAGGAGGCGGGGATTTCCTCTTCAAGGACTTCAACAGGGCGGCCGAGCGAATCGAGAAGCTGAAACGGGAAGAGGTCTTCGGCAGACGACTCACGGAGATCTTTCCCGGGGTGAAGCAGTTCGGTCTGTTGGAGGTCCTGAGGAGGGTGTGGGAGACGGGCGAGCCGGAGTTCTTTCCGGAGTCGTTCTACAGGGACGATCGTGAACCCGGGACGTGGCGGGAGGCCTGGGCCTACAGGCTGCCCTCCGGGAACGTGGTCGCCGTGTACAACGACGTGACCGAGCGGAGGCGGGCCCACGAGGCCCTCCGGAAGAGCGAAGCGAAGTTCCGTCTCATCGCGGAATCGAGCGCGGAAGACATCTGGCAGCTCGACCTGGATGGAAATGTCACCTATGTGTCTCCGGCCGTGGAGCGCATCTTCGGCTACACCCGCGAGGAGGCCGGGGAACTCGGATTCGGTGCCTTTTTCTTCGAAACCGACCTTCCCCGCGCCGAGGAGGCTTTCCGGAGGGCCGTGTCGGGCGAGCCCTTGCAGTTGCTCGAGTTCGAGGGCAGGCGCAAAGACGGTTCGTCCGTCCCCATCGAGGTGAGCGTCACCCCGATCGTCCAGGACGACGAGATCGTGGGCGTCCAGGGAATCGCCCGGGACATCACGGCGCGGAAGAAGGCGGAGGACGCGCTCCGGGAAAGCGAAACGCGGTTGACGTTTCTGATCGATAACATGGTGGACATCATCTGGACCATGGACCTGGATCTTCGCACCACCTATGTGAGCCCGTCCGTCGAAAGGGTTCTCGGCTTCACGCCGGAGGAGCGGATGCGGCAGCCCCTCGACGAAATCCTCACGCAGGATTCGATCGACAAAGCGCGGCGATTGCTGTCGGAGGAGCTCTCCAGGGAGAAGTCGGTTACAGGGGATCCCGACCGTTCCATCAATATGGAGGTCGAGTATCACCGAAAGGACGGCACCACCGTCTGGTGCGAGAACACGATGAAGTGGCTGCGGAATGCGGAAGGGGAGATCACCGGGATTCACGGCGTCTCACGGGACATCTCCGACCGGAAGGGGGCGGAAAGAGAGCTGAGGGCTAGTGAAGAGCGGTTCCGTCAGATTGCCGAGAATATTCGGGAGGTCTTCTGGCTCGGAGCCCGTGACTGGAATGAGGTTTTCTATGTGAGCCCGGCCTACCAGGAAGTTTGGGGCAGGTCCTGCGACTCCCTGTACGACGAGCCCCTCTCCTGGCTGGATTCCGTTCACCACGAGGATCGGGCCGCAGTGGTTCGGGCAATCGAAGAGAAGGTTCAAGGAAGGAGCGTTGATCCCGACTTTCCGGAATACAGAGTGGTCCGACCCGATGGTTCCCTGCGCTGGATTCTGGCACGGTCGTTCCCGGTTCAGGACGAGACGAACGAAATCGGCCGAATTGCTGGTATCGCGGAAGACATCACCGAGCGGAAACGTTTGGAGGAGCAGTTCCAGCAGGCCCAGAAGATCGAGTCCATCGGCCGCCTGGCCGGCGGTGTGGCCCACGACCTGAACAACATGCTCTCCCCGATCCTCGGGTACGCCGAGCTGCTCCTGGAAGATACGGACCGTGCCGATCCCCGAAGGGAAGCGGTGCAGGAGATCCTGAGCGCCGGGAGAAGGGCACGGGGCCTGGTGCGCCAGCTTCTCGCCTTCAGCCGCAAGCAGACCATGGAATTCAAACCGATCGACCTGAATTCCCTGTTGCGGGATTTCGAGAAGCTGTTGCGTCGTACGGTCCGGGAGGATATCGCGATCCGAATGCTCCTGGCCGGGGCGGTTCCGCTCATTCGAGGCGACGTCGGGCAACTCGAGCAGGTCGTCATGAACCTGGCGGTGAACGCCCAGGACGCCATGCCGGAGGGCGGGGACCTGAACATCGAAACAGAGACCGTGGAACTGGACCAAGCCGATGCAGCTTCCCATCCGGACGTAGCGCCCGGACGTTACGTGGTGCTCACTGTGCGCGACACCGGATGCGGTATGGATGATGAGATTCGGAAACACCTTTTCGAGCCCTTCTTCACCACGAAGGAAAAAGAGAAAGGCACCGGACTGGGGTTGTCCACGGTCTTCGGTATCGTCAAGCAGCACGGAGGCAATGTCCTGGCATACGGGGAGCCGGGCCGCGGCGCCACCTTCAAGGTCTATCTGCCCGTGTCCGACGGGGCGCCGGTGGGCAGAGAGCGCGTTGCCGGGCCGGTGGGGGACCTGGAAGGCTCGGAGACCGTGCTGCTCGTGGAAGACAACGAACAGGTGCGCAGGCTCGGCATGGCGGTTCTCCGGCAGAAGGGGTACGAGGTGCTTGTCGCGGAGAGCGGTGAGCAGGCAATGCGTATCCTGGAGAGGCACGGGGGGCCGGTTCACCTGCTCCTGACCGACGTGGTCATGCCCGACATGAACGGCAAGGAACTCTTCGAGCGCTTGTCCGCCTCGCATCCGGACATAAGGGTGCTCTACATGTCCGGCTACACCGGCGATGTGATCGCGCGTCACGGCGTACTGGACCCCGGCGTTCAGTTCATCCAGAAGCCCTTTTCCGTGAACGCACTGGCTGCCAAGGTTTGGGAGGTCCTGGAAGGATGAGAGGCGGCTTCGGTCGGCTCCCGGCTTCTACCTCGGATAGGGGAGCCGGTTCAGAACGGCGAGTGCACGATAGAGTTGCTCCGTGAGGACGAGGAGGGCCATTTCGTGGGAGAGGGTCATAGGAGAAAGGGAAAGGACCCGGTCCGCCTCCTCCCGAATCGCCGGCGAGAGGCCGGAGGGGCCGCCCACCAGGAAGGCGATGCGGGACCGTCCCCCCACCATCCACTTCTCCAGCAGCGCTGCAAAGGCCTCGGACCCGAGGGGCTCGCCGGTCTCGTCGAGAACCACCCAGAGAACCTGCGGATCCCGGATCCTCCGCACGCGTTCCGCCTCGCGCCTGTGGATCTCCTCGACGGCCAGGCCCTTGCGAAGGGGTTCTTCCCGCACGGTCTTGAATGCGAGGGAGGCGAGGGGCTCGATCCTCTTCCGGTAGTGCTCGATCCCGGAGCGAACAAAGGGGGCCTTCGGCTTGCCGATCTGAACGATCGTGAAGCTCAGTCCTCCCAATCCTCCTCCTCCCCGGGCCAGGAGCCGGCCGCCTTTTGCTCCTCCTCCCGGATCTCCGGCGCGGTGACCACCGGCGCGTCGGACCAGAGCTTCTCCAGACGGTAGACGTCCCGGGTGGGCTCGTCGAAGACGTGGACGACCACATCGTCGCAGTCGATCAGGGCCCAGCACCCCTCCCGTTCCCCCTCCACGCCGAGGGGCACCTCCTTCAGGGCACGCTTGAGATTCGTACGGATGTGTTCCACGATCGCCTGTGTCTGCCGAACCGATCTCCCGGAGCAGATGACGAAGTACTCCGCAATCGGGGTCAGGTCGCCCAGTTCGAGCACCGCAATGTCGAAGGCCTTCTTTTCCAGGGCCCAGCGGGCACACAGATCCGCTTTCCGCTTCGCGTCGATCGTTGTGGCGGGTGCATCATCGCTGCTACGAGCCTTCGGGTCCGGCATATTCATCCTTCCTCGTGTTTCACGTACAGGCCCTTCTCCCGGACGTAGGCCAGGACGCTTTCCGGCAACAGATATCGCACCGAGCGCTCTTCACGGATCCAGGCCCGAAGCCGGCTCGCCGCAATGTCCAGCAGGGTTGTTTCCTGAAAATGGATACGATGCCCGCTCGCGTGTTCGAGGCATTCCGCGTCATCCTGAACCGGCCGGAGTGCGGTCGCCACTTCCTCGGAGACCACATCGGACAGGACGGGCCTTTCGTAACCGGGACGGGTTGTGACCACGAAGTGAGAAAGAGCGAACAGGTCCTGATACCTGTGCCAGGTCGCGATTTCCCGGAAGCTGTCCATGCCCATGATGAAGTGGAAGGACACGTCCGACGGGTAGTGCTCGCGGTAGGCCTTCAGCGTGTCCACCAGATAGGAGACGCCTTCGCGGGTCGCCTCCACCTCGGAGACGCGGAAATAGGGATTCCCGCGGACGGCCAGCCTCAGCATGGCGAGCCGGTGGGCAACATCGCTGAGGCACCGGTCCGTCTTGTGGGGCGGTGTCCTCGCCGGCAGGAACTCGACCCATGAGAGCGAAAAGGCCTGGCGGACCTCCTCCGCAGCGCGGAGATGGCCGTTGTGCACCGGGTCGAAGGTTCCGCCGAACAGGCCGATGCCCTTCGATCCTGTTGGGCCGCCTCCGGATCGTTTCTTCACATCGCGCCCCCTCTCACCCCTTTGGACGAAAAGACTTCTGGTTCCTGTCCGGAATCCCGGACATGTCGAAACAGGCGGCGTATCAATGGGCCCAGGCCGCGCCCGCTCACTGCGGAAACGAAGAAGACCTCCTGGTCCCGGAACTCCGGCGTCTCCAGAACGCTCGACTCCCTTTCCCGGGCGAGTGGGAGATCGATCTTGTTGAAGGCCACCACGAGGCGCTTCGCCAGGAGCCCTCCTGAAAAGGAGCCAAGTTCCTCGCGCAGGGCCTGATACGTCTGAACGGGTTCTTCCCCGGTGGAATCTGCCAGGTCGATGAGGAACAGGAGCACCGAGGTGCGTTCGATGTGTCTCAGGAAGCGAAGCCCCAACCCCACGCCCTCCGCCGCGCCGGGCAGGATGCCCGGGATGTCTGCAAGGACGAAGCTTCGGTCTTCGTCCACACGGACCAGACCGAGCTGCGGAACCAGCGTGGTGAACGGGTAGTCGGCGATCTTCGGCTTGGCGGAAGAGAGTCTGGCAAGGAGGGTCGACTTGCCTGCGTTCGGAAAGCCCACGAGCCCAACGTCCGCCAGCAGCTTGAGTTCGCAGTGGAGCCTTTTCGATTCTCCGGCAGCGCCCTGCTCACAGACGTCGGGCAGCCTGCAATCCGTCGTCACGAACCGGGCGTTTCCCCTCCCTCCTCGACCGCCGCGGGCGGCAATGAAACGTTGCCCCGGAGCCTGCAGGTCCTCCAGGACCTGCCTTCCCTCCGCATCGCGCACCAGGGTCCCTACGGGAACGCGGATCACGCGGTCCCGCCCCTTCCGGCCGTGTTGATTCTTGCCACGGCCGTGGCTGCCGCGATCGGCCCGGTAGTGTTTCTGAAGGTGGAGTCCCAGGAGGGTGTTCCTCGTGCTGTCGGACAGGAGGATGACATCCCCGCCCTTGCCGCCGTCGCCTCCGTCCGGCCCGCCCCTGGGCCGGAACTTCTCTCGCAGAAAGCTCTTGCAGCCGTTGCCGCCGTGCCCGGCCTGAACGAGGATCTCCGCTTCGTCGATAAATCGCATGAGAGCAACGTGTGCCGATCAGGATTGGAGGGGCAAAGGGGGTTCAACGGGAGACGGGTTTCAGGCCGGATGGATGTGAACGACTTTCTTCTTCTTCTTCCCCCTCTGCTGGTACTTCGCCACCCCGTCGACCTTTGCGAAGAGCGTGTAGTCCCTGCCCATTCCCACATTCACCCCGGGGTGCACGACGGTCCCGAGCTGCCGGATCAGGATGCTGCCGGCTTTGACCTGCTGTCCGTCGTAGATCTTGATGCCCCGTCGCTGCCCGGCGCTGTCCCGCCCGTTTCGTGAGCTCCCGGCCCCTTTCTTGTGTGCCATCTTTCCGTTCTCGCTTTCCTAGCGGGTGGCTTCACCCTGTTCGATCGCCTTGATTCGAATACCGGTGTAGTCCTGGCGGTGTCCCTGCCTCTTCCGGTAATCCTTTCGCCGCTTGAATTTGAAGACGCGGATCTTGCGGCTTCTTCGCTGCCCAAGGATCTCCGCACGGATGCGAACGTCCTCCAGAAAGGGGGTGCCCACCCGCACGCCTTCCTCACCGGTTCCGACGAGAAGAATCTTGTCGAGCAGGATCTCCTCCCCCGGTTCGCCGTCGGTCTTCTCGATCCGGACGACGTCGCCCTCAGAAACACGGTACTGCTTCCCTCCCGTCTCGACAATCGCGTACATGATCGGGTCCTCGCCTGTTGCTGGAAGATGGATCGGCTTCGCACCCTGGTGCGTTGAAACAACTTAGAATAAAGACTTTTTCGGGCAAAGTCAACCGAATACAGAGAAGGGGAGCAGAGAGGCTGGCAACGGGAGGTGAAAGGGAAAAGGTGAAAGGTGAAAGTCCCCGCCCCGCTCCCTCTGAGGGCTGGGACTACGTGGGAACCGGAACTCCGGACCCGGCGAGGGCTTCCGAACGATTGTCGGAAGCGGCTTGCTCTTCGAGGAGTTGCTGGGGCTCCAGAATCAGGGCCAGTTCGTTTGCCAGGACGGCCATGCCCCAGACGCCGAACATCCTGATCCCGGACCGGCTCGATGCGGGGAAGCGGAACACGGACCGGTGCATGGGGACCTTGTAGATCTGTCCGATCAGGTCCACCGAGATGCCGTAGTTCTCCCGGGTGCCGGAAAGCACGATGATTTCCCGCGGGCAGGACGGCGGCCTTTCTTCCACCTCGAGGAGGGCCTCTATGGAGTAGACCGGAATCTCTTCGTTGTGGAAGGGCACCACGGAAGGGGTCTCGTTCATGCTCGAGGGCAGCGTAATGACGCCCAGGACCTGGTCCACGTCAACACAGAAGCTTCGACCTGCCGACTCGAAACGCAGAACCTCGATGCTGCGGTAGAACGTACTCACGGTCCCGGACCCTCCTCTGACTGATTTCGGGGGAGTGAGTGCAAGACCCATACCAGGGTGCCGCTTTGCGAGAGGCAAGCACCAGACCTCAAGTTTTCTTTGTAATCAAAGCCTTGCGAGAAGGCGAAAGGCAACGGGAAGAGGGAAACACGGCAGGTGGACACGCAGAATGTTCGAACCTCGCAAAACATTTCATAGTGTACCGTTCATAGGGGCCTTACGCCCCAGCGTCGAAGTGCCCTGTCTGTGCAGCCTTATTTCTGGGACAGGACACTAATAAGCGGAGATTTCGAACTGCTCGATGTGGAAGTCGTATCGGGTCTTGATCAGGATCCTCTTGCCGCATTCCTTCTCGAGCCCCTCGAGTCCTTCGTGCTCCTGCGAGTACAGGAGGCTGGCGATGTCCGGGTGGAGGTTCAGTACGATCTTCTGGCCCTGCAGGCCGTGGCATTCCCTCCGAATCTGGCGGAAGATCTCGTAGCAGATGGTCTGTCGGGATTTCACGTATCCCTTTCCCTCGCAGTAGGAACAGGGTTCGCAGAGGGTGCGCAGGATGCTCTCCCGCGTCCGCTTTCTTGTCATTTCCACCAGACCCAGTTCGGAGATCTTCAGGATATTGGTCTGGGCACGGTCCGCCTTGAGAGCCTCGCCGAGGGCATGAAAGACGTCATCCCGGTTCTCTTTCTTCTCCATATCGATGAAGTCGATGATGATGATGCCCCCGATGTTCCGCAGCCGGATCTGATAGACGATCTCTTTGACCGCCTCGAGGTTCGTCTTCAGGATCGTGTCTTCCAGGTTGCGCTGTCCCACGAACTTGCCGGTGTTCACGTCGATCGCCGTGAGGGCCTCGGTTTCGTCGATGACGATGTAGCCTCCGGACTTGAGCCACACCTTCCGGCGAAGGGCCTCGCTGATCTGCACCTCCACCCGGTAGGCGTCGAAGATGGGCTCGTCCCTGTCGTAGTGAAAGACCTGATTCCGCAGCTTCGGCATGAAGGTCTCCACAAAGGAGAGGATCTTGGCGCATTCCTCTCCGGAGTCGATCACCAGACGCGTGATGTCGGGCGTGAAGATATCCCGGATGAGCCGAAGGGTGAGATTCAGGTCCTGGTGGAGCAGGGTGGTGGCGGTCGCTTCCTGCTGACGCTTCTGGATGTCGTCCCAGAGCTTGATCAGGTAGTCCATGTCCGCCTTGAGGTCCTTCTCCCACTTCCCCTTGCTGACCGTCCGTACGATGAAGCCGGAGTCCGGCGGCTTGATCCTCTCGATGATCTTCTTCAGCCGGTCCCGTTCCTTTTCCTCTTCGATACGCCGCGAAACCCCGATGTGGTTCACGGTGGGCATGAAGACCAGATGGCGGCCCGGGAGAGAGGCGTGCATCGTGACCCGGGGCCCCTTGGTTCCCAGGGGGTCCTTCGTGACCTGCACGAGGATTTCCTCCCCCTCCTTCAGGACGTCTTCGATATGGACCTCCTGGACAGCCGCCTTGCGCGGGAAGGCGAAATCGTACAGGTTCTCCTCGTGGTTCTCCTCCTCCGCCTCCTCCTCCGAAGACCCGGGAAAACCGTCGCTCACCATTTCCTCCTCTTCCGCATCCTCGAGGAAGAAGCTGTAATCCCGCAGGTCGTCGCGAAACACGTCCGACACATACAGAAAGGCGGCCCTCTCGAGACCGATATCCACGAAGGCGGCCTGCATGCCCGGAAGGACCCGCAGCACCCGGCCCTTGTAAATATTGCCCACGAAGCCCTTTCTCCGGTTCCGCTCGATGAACAGCTCGGTGACGACCCCGTTCTCGATCAGCGCCGCCCGCGTGGCATGGGGCGTGACGTTGATGACCAGTTCATTTCCCATGGTGGGGTTTCCTTTTCGACGCAGGGGCCGGAGGAGGGGAGACAAGGAGAGCCGCGCCGGTCTTGACGATTCGGGGCCTCCATCCGTTTCCGCTCTTCGATGGGAAGAGCCTCTCCACGACCCGCATGGCCGAAGGGGTCGATCCGGACAGGCGGTGGATCCTGCAGACCAGACCGTGACCCTCCTGCCTGCCTGCAAGTCGCACCGCACGAAGAAGGTTTCCGTGGCACCTTCCTCTTGCGCCGGCACCCCCGGGCGTGGCGACCTGCTCGTCGTAGAAGGTCCGGACCGCGGCTTCCAGATCCACCTGCGAGGGGTTCTGGGACGATCCGTTCGGGAACGTGAACTCATACTCCATCCAGGCGATGCTTTGCTCCAGAGAAGGGGCGTTCAAGGGCACCGCTCGCACCCCCACCACCGAAAGGCCCTCCGGGAGGACCGCGTTCAGCCCCTCCTCCACTTCCTTCTCCTCCGGCACCCGGGAAAACCACAGGTCCAGATACTCGGCGAGGCTCTCTACCCCCACCGGAAGGGCAGGACTGAAGGCCGCTTTCGGGTGCGGATGTTCTCCTCCTGTAAAATGGATCGGAAGCCTGCTTCTGCGCAGAGCCCGGTGAAACAGGCTCAGGGTCTCCAGGTGGCTCAAACAGGAGGCGGGACGCTTCTTAACGTAATGGAGCCGCATGCGGGCGGCAGGCCGCTCTCCGGCCCCCCGTACGCACGGGGTCCCCGGAGTCTCCCGGATCGGCCGGCCCTGGAAAGACACGGACGGCGCGGTTTCATGCCCGTCTCCTCCTTCGGCATCCTTTACGCAGACACCGCATCCGTCGCAGTCGCCGGAGCAGGAGAATTCCGTGCACCTCGCCTCCAGGGCCTTTCGGTGCTCCCGGCGGAACCATTCCCTGGGCATGCCGGTGTCGATCCAGTCCCACGGCAGGGGCCCGGACGGGTCCGGGCAGGGGTCGAGCAGGTCGGAAGGGTCCACGCCCACTGCTTCAAAGGCCCTTTCCCACAGGTCGAACCGGAGGAATTCACTCCAGCCGTCCCGACGGCACCCGAGCCGATAGGCCTTCTCCAGAAGATCGCCCGCACGACGGTCGCCCCTGGCGAACACGCCTTCCAGAAGACTCAGCCGGGCATCGTGCCACTTCAGCCTGAAGCCCGGCTGCTTGAGCTTCTGACGGAGGAACCGCTGCTTCTCCTCGGAGATCTCTCTGGGCTGCTGCCCAACCCACTGGAAGGGCGTGTGGGCCTTCGGCACGAAGGATGAAACATTCACGGTCAGCTGGAAACCGCCGGAACGGGCCGCCTTCGCCTGCTGGCGAATCCGCCGGGCGAGATGCACGATTTCTTCCACATCCTCCTCTGTCTCGCCGGGCAGGCCGATCATGAAGTAGAGCTTCAGCGATCGCCAGCCCAGGCGTGCGATCCGTTCGGCCGTTCGAAGAAGCTCCTCTTCTGAAATCGTCTTGTTGACCACGCTCCGGAGCCGTTCGGTCGCCGCCTCCGGGGCAAGGGTGAAGCCGGTCTTACGCACCCGGAGGATTTCCTCCACCACCGAGTCTTGGAGGGACCCGACCCGAAGAGAGGGGAGGGAGAGAGAGACCCTCCTGGGCGCGAGCTGGCACATCAGATCCTGCACCAGCGGAGCGAGGCCCGCGTAGTCCCCTATACTGAGAGCGAGCAGGGAGACCTGTTCGTATCCGGTCTCCTCGACGCTTCTCAGGGCGATCTCCCTGAGACGTTCGGGGCTCCTCTGCCGATAGGGGCGGTACAGGTTCCCTGCCTGGCAGAAACGGCAGGCATGGGGACACCCCCGGGCCGCCTCGATGCTGATGCGGTCGTGCACGATGCGGGCGTAGGGCACCACCGGGCGTTCGGGGTAGGGCGCCTGATCCAGATCGGGAATTTCGCATTTTCGAACGGCCCGTTCGCGGCTGGTGAGAGAGACGAGGCGGCCCCGGCCTTCGACCCCGGCAGGCCTCCATTCAAAAAGGGACGGGACGTACACGCTCTCCATGCGGTCCAGGGCCCGCAGCAGGTCCTGGCGCGAGCTGCCGCTTGCCTTCCACTCCTTCACGGTGCGGCAGAGCTCGACGAGGAGAAACTCGGCCTCTCCCACCACAAATGCTTCCACAAAGGGTGCGAGAGGCTCGGGATTGAAAGCGCAGGGGCCGCCCGCGATGACGACGGGATGCTGCCTGGAGCGATCGGAAGACCGCAGGGGGATCCCTCCCAGATCCAAGATCCCGAGGACGTTCGTGTAGGTCATTTCATAGGCAAGACTGAATCCGAGGACGTCCAGTTGATGCAGCGGGAGCCGGGTCTCCAGGGTGGTCAGGGCGGTCCGGTCCTGCCGGAGAAGCTGCTCCAGATCTTCGTCCGGCATGAAGACCCGTTCGCCAAACAGGCCCGGGGCCCGATTTACGCAGGCGTAGAGCACGTTCAGGCCCAGATGGGACATCCCGACCTCGTAGAGATCGGGAAAGGCAAGCCCAACCCGAAGGTCGCCGGGGTCCGGGTGGCGGACGGCGTGAAGCTCCGAACCCATGTAGCGGGCCGGCCTCCGCACGCCGAGGGGAATCTCGTGATTCATGGGTTTCCTTATCGATTGACATCCATGGTGTCTCGTGCGTCCAGGCCGTCGACCCGGGGCAGGATTCCCTGGAGAGGGCGTTCTCAAAGACAATTCTAGACAGGCCCCTGGGAAATGGCAAGGAAAGACGGTGTCCGAAGGGGCTGCTTTCCTTCCCGCGGCAGGGGCGGTGCCGCCGTGAGTTGTCATTTTTCGGTCCGCCCTCTAAGATGGTAAAAAGGTTGCGTTTCTGCTTCGGCCGAACCTTTTGGACCCTGTCCCGCGGCCTTGGCCGCAGGAGCTTTTCGCGACATGGAGAGCGACACGACCCATACCCGGGCCCTTCTGAGCCGTCTTCCCGCCGTCCACGAGATCCTGGACGGTCCGGAGATCAAGGATGCGGAGGAGCGGGAGAGGCTCCCCCGATGGGCCCTTCGACAGGCTGCCCGAAACGTTCTGGACCTTCAGCGGGAAGCGATCCTGCGTGGAGACCGGACCGAGCCGGAAGGGCTGGATCGTACGCATGCAGAGGTGCTGCAGGAGGCCCGGAAGCTCCTCCTCCCGAGCCTGCGTCCCGTCGTGAACGCCACGGGCGTGATCCTGCACACCAACCTGGGCAGGGCGCCTCTGGCGGATGAGGCGGTCCGCGCCCTCCGGGAGGTGGCCGTGGGCTACTCCAACCTCGAGTTCAACCTGGACACCGGGAAGCGGGGTCGCCGGTACGCACATGTGGAAGAGCTTCTTTGCAGCCTCACCGGCGCCGAATCGGCCCTGGTGGTGAACAACAACGCGGCGGCCGTGTTCCTCGCCCTGAGGGTTCTGGCCAAAGGAAAGGGCGTGGTCGTCTCGCGGGGGGAGTTGATCGAGATCGGGGGATCCTTTCGCATCCCGGACATCCTTGGGCAGAGCGATGCAACTCTCGTGGAGGTGGGCACCACGAATCGAACCCACCTCGAGGACTATGAACAGGCCATCGGCTCTTCCACCGGCCTTCTGCTCAAAGTC
Organism: uncultured Thermodesulfobacteriota bacterium; assembly: GCA_964479535.1. GTDB lineage: Bacteria > Desulfobacterota > DSWW01 > DSWW01 > DSWW01 > S015-6. The sequence goes on along the minus strand of CAYZMM010000001.1, from coordinate 278,845 downwards.
CACCCGAGCAACTACCGGGTGATGGGCTTCCACCGTGAAGTATCCACACAGGATCTGGTGGCCCTCGGAAGGCGTTACGGCCTGCCGGTCATGGAGGATCTGGGCAGCGGCTGTCTCATCGAGCCCGGGATCCCGGGACTCGTGCGTGAACCGCTCGTGGCCGACGTGGTGAAGTCCGGAGCGGATCTCGTCACCTTCAGCGGGGACAAGCTCCTGGGAGGCCCCCAGGCGGGTATCCTGCTCGGACGGAAAGAGATTCTGGAGAGACTGCAGCGCCACCCCCTGAACCGGGTTCTCAGGATCGACAAGCTCACGCTAGCGGCCCTGGAGGTGACCCTGCTCCTCTATCGGGACCCGCGGACGGCCCGGGACCGCATCCCCGCCGTGGCGATGCTGTCCGTACCGGAGGCGACCCTGCGAAGACGTGCACAGCGACTCGCGGGAAGGCTTCGGAAAGACCTGCCCGCATCCTTTTCGGTTTCCCTGCGGTCGGTGACCGGAAGGGCCGGAGGAGGCTCCATGCCCATGGACGCGATCCCGGGCGTGGGGGTGAGTCTGCGGAGCACGCAGTTCCCTGCCGAGGAAATCCTGGTCCGTCTGCGCACTGCCGCGCCGCCCGTGATCGCCCGGATCGAGCAGGACGAGGTGATCCTGGACGTGCGGACCCTGCGGAAGGGGGAGGACCGCCTGATCCTGCGGGCCGTGCAAATTTTTTCGACTCGCTGATCTTTTTTCAATCCTGCCCGGCTCCCGTGCAGCGGGCCCGTTTCCCCCTGATCTGTTTTCAGCACAACTCCGGCCCCTTACCCGCCTGACAACAATTCCTGTCACCCTTGGTACAAATTTTGCTCGAGCTACGGTCTGGATCGACACCCGCCGTCGCCTCGATGCCGCTCCAGGGCATGCAGGCGGGCTCCTGGTGACAATGTTCGGATTCGGGAAGGGGGCAGTTTCCTTGGCACAAGCGCAGAGCGGACAGCTGGCAGAGAACGTCCCGTCGCAACCGGGGATGCCGAACGGGCGGCTGGGCGACCGATTGATCCAGGCCGGTCTGATTACGAAAGCGCAACTGGACAAGGCCCTGGAGGAACAAAAGCGAACCGGCGGGCTGATCGGATCCAACCTGATCAAGCTCGGATTCATCAAGGAAGAGGACCTTCTCCAATTCCTGAGCAAGCAGTTCGGCTTCCCGGCCGTCGACCTGAGCAAAGTGGAGATCACGGCCGAACTGCTGAAGCTCATTCCTTCGGAAGTCGTGCAGAAGCACAAGGTCCTCCCGGTGAGTCGCGCCGGCTCCACCCTGGTCATCGCCACGAGCGATCCGACCAACTACCTGGTCATCGACGATATCAAGTTCCTGACCGGCTACAACATCGACGTGGTGGTGGCGGAAGAAACGGCCCTCAAGGACGCGATCAACCGGTATTACGACAACTCCGCGACGCTCATGGACGTGATGAGCGACTTGGAGGACATGGAACTCGAGGTGGTGGACGACGAGGAAGAGGTCAACATCGAGGAACTCCAGAAATCCACCTCCGAGGCGCCGGTCGTCAAGCTCGTGAACGTGATCCTGACCGAGGCGATCGCAAAGGATGCGAGCGACATCCACATCGAGCCCTACGAGAAGCAGTTTCGCGTTCGGTACCGCATCGACGGGGTCCTCCACGAGATCATGAACCCCCCCATGCGGCTGAAGAACGCGATCATCTCGAGACTGAAGATCATGTCCAGCCTGGACATCGCCGAGCGAAGGCTTCCGCAGGACGGTCGCATCAAGATGAAGACATCGAACAAGGAAATGGACTTCCGCGTCTCCGTCCTGCCGACCCTCTTCGGCGAGAAGCTCGTGCTCCGTCTGCTCGACAAGAGCGCCCTGCAGCTGGACATGACGAAACTCGGGTTCGAGCGGAAGGCGTTGGCGGACTTCAAGGAGGCGATCTACCAGCCGTACGGGATGGTGCTGGTCACCGGACCCACCGGAAGCGGCAAGACGACGAGCCTCTATTCCGCCCTGAGCGAGCTCAACAAGGTTACCCAGAACATCTCCACCGCCGAGGACCCGGTGGAATACAACCTCCCCGGCATCAACCAGGTACAGATGCACGAGGAGATCGGGTTGAATTTCGCGGCCGCCCTGCGGGCCTTTCTCCGCCAGGACCCGGACATCATCATGGTGGGTGAGATCCGGGACTTCGAGACGGCCGAGATCGCGATCAAAGCGGCCCTGACGGGCCATCTCGTCCTCAGCACGCTCCATACGAACGACGCTCCGAGCACCATTCACAGAATGCTCAACATGGGCGTCGAACCCTTTCTCGTCACCTCTTCGGTGAACCTGATTCTGGCCCAGCGCCTGGTTCGAAAAATCTGCAGCGACTGCAAGGAGCGCGGCGAACTGAACGCCCAGGCCCTTGTGGAGATGGGCATGTCACGGGAGGAGGCGGAGTCGACCGAGGTCCATTACGGGGCGGGCTGCGAGAAGTGCAGCAAGACGGGCTACAAGGGGCGCATCGCCCTCTACGAGGTGCTGCCCGTCAAAGAGGATCTGAAGGAGCTCATCCTGGAGGGCGGGTCTGCGGGCGAGTTGAAACGCGCGGCCGCGCTGTCGGGCATGAAGACCCTCCGGCAGAGCGGTCTTCACAAGATTCGGGAGGGCGTCACGACCGCCGAAGAGGTGTTGCGGGTGACCGCTCCGGATGACAACGGAAACGGGTCGAGCCCTGACGGGCCCGCCTCTGAGATGGAAAACACGCTGCCGGACTAGGCGGAAGCGCGGAGTAGCGACCGCGCACGCAGGAGGAGTGCGATGGCTTCGTTGCCGGAATTGCTGAAGATCATGATCGAAAAGGATGCCTCGGACCTTCACCTCACCGTGGGCTCTCCTCCCCAGATACGGGTGGACGGGAACCTGGTGGGGCTCCACATGGAGCCCCTGAGCTCGGTCGAGACGAAGCAGATGTGCTACAGCGTCCTGACCGAGGTCCAGAAGAAACGGTTCGAGGAGGAGAGCGAGCTGGACCTCTCCTTCGGGATCAAGGACCTGAGCCGGTTCCGGGCGAACATGTTCCTGCAGCGCGGAACGGTGGCCGGCGCCTTCCGAACCATTCCGTACAACATCCGGAGCTTTCAGGAGCTCGGCCTCCCCCCCGTGGTGAAGGATCTCACCAAGAAACCGAGGGGCCTGATCCTCGTCACAGGGCCGACCGGAAGCGGCAAGACGACGACCCTGGCCGCCATGATCGACGAGATCAACGCAAGCCGGCCCCTCCACATCGTGACCATCGAAGACCCGATCGAGTACGTGCACGCCCACAAGAAGGGAATCGTGAATCAACGGGAGGTGGGGGCGGACACGGAGACCTTCCGGAAGGCGCTGAAGCACATCCTCCGCCAGGACCCGGACGTGGTGCTGATCGGAGAGATGAGGGACCTCGAGACGATGGAGGCCGCCCTGACCATCGCGGAAACGGGCCATCTGGCACTGGCGACCCTCCACACGAACTCCTGTGTGCAGACCATCAACCGAATCATCGACGTCTTCCCCCCCTTCCAGCAGCCCCAGGTGCGGGCGCAGCTCTCCATGGTCCTGGAGGGTGTGCTCAGCCAGATCCTGCTCCCCCGGGCGGGCGGCAAAGGGCGGGTCCTTTCCCTCGAGATCATGGTGCCGAACGCTGCGATCCGCAACCTGATCCGGGAAGAGAAGATTCACCAGATCTACTCCCAGATGCAGATGGGGCAGTCCAAATACGAGATGCAGACCATGAACCAGTCCCTCTGCGATCTGTTCCTGCGGAAGATGATCGGCTACGAGGATGCGATCGCACGATCCTCCGCGCCGGACGAACTGAACGAAATGATCGCCGGCAAGGGGCCCTCCACGGAGATGGGGGTCGCCGCAACCGGAACGCACGGGGCCAACTACAGGCAACCGCCGAAAACACAGTACCGGAACCGGTAGGAGGGAATTCCAATGCCTTTGTTCAAGTGGCAGGGAAAGAACCGACAGGGAGAGATCATCCGCGGAGAGATGGAGGCGGCCAACGCTGCGGTGGCCGTCCTGAATCTGCGGAAACAGCAGATCGTTCCGATTCAGGTGAAGCCGGAAAAGGCGAAATCCCTGAATTTCAACATCCAGTTCAGCAGACGGATTACGGAGAAGGAGGTGGCGGTCTTCACGCGCCAGCTTGCCACGATGATCGACTCCGGCCTCCCGCTCGTCCAGTCCCTGGAGATCCTCGCCAATCAGCAGGAGAACCAGACCTTCAAGGACACCCTCCTCGCCGTAAAGAGGGAAGTGGAAGGGGGGGCCACGTTTTCGGACGCCCTGCGGAAGCACCCGAAGGCCTTCGACGATCTGTATACGAATCTGGTCACCGCCGGTGAGATCGGCGGTACACTGGACATCATTCTGAATCGATTGAGCCAGTACATGGAGAAATCGATCGCCCTAAAGAAGAGGGTCAAGGGCGCCATGGTCTACCCCTCCGCGATCCTGGGCGTGTCGGTCCTGGTCGTCATCGTGCTGCTCGTCTTCGTCATCCCCGTCTTCGAGAAGATGTTCCAGGGGTTCGGCGCCGCCCTGCCGGCCCCCACCCAGTTCATCATCGCACTCAGCAACTTCATGAAGGCGAATATCCTCTACATGATCGCCGGCGTGATCGCACTCGTCTTCATGTTGCGACGCTACTACCGGACCGAACCGGGAAAGAAGGTCATCGACAGGACCCTGCTCAAGCTGCCCGTTTTCGGCGATCTCCTCCTGAAGATCGCCACCGCACGCTTCACCCGTACGCTCGGCACACTGGTATCGAGCGGTGTGCCGATCCTGGACGGGCTCCTGATCACGGCGAAGGCCTCCGGCAACAAGGTGATCGAAGAGGCGATCATGAGAACGCGGGTGAGCATCTCCGAGGGAAAAACGATCGCAGAGCCCCTGGAGCAGTCCCAGGTCTTCTCCGGCATGGTGGTCCAGATGATCGGCGTCGGGGAGAGCACCGGCTCCCTGGATGCGATGCTGAACAAGATCGCCGATTTCTACGACGAGGAAGTCGACGCCACGGTCGCCGCCCTCACGTCTCTGCTCGAGCCCCTCATGATGGTCATTCTCGGCGTTCTGATCGGCGGCATGATGGTCGCCATGTACCTGCCCATCTTCAAGATGGCTTCCGTCGTGGCATAGGAGGGCATTGGAGGACAAAGGATAAAGGTCAAAGGTCAAAGGGCAAAGGGCAGAGGGCAAAGGTCAAAGGGTAAAGGTGAAGGGGCAGCGGATGTCGATGGTGGAGGATTGGATGAAACGGGGTTGCCCGGAGGAGTGCCGGTGAGCGGGAAAGCGGAACCGTCTCTCTTCTCGGAGTCCATGTCCCGGGACGCTCTCAAGGGGGAGTCGACCTCCAAACATGCGTTGTTGCGGACCAGCGAGGAACGCCTGGCCACGCTGCTGCACGGGTGCCTCTGGACAAGGGTCGCCCTCACGACGGCCTTGTGCCTCTTCGTCGCCATGCTGGCCGTGAAGGGGACGGAACACGGTCACATGTTGAACGCTTCTCTCCTGATCCACCTCCTGATCTACGCGTACGCGTTCAGCCTGCTCACATGGTTCAGCATGCGGGCCGGGGTTTCAAGAGATCTCCTGGCCAAGCTTCAGGTCGGCTGGGACCTCGCATTCACGGCAGTCTGGATCTACTCGACCGGCGGAACCGGCAGCCTCTTCATCTTTCTCTATCTTTTCGTGATCATCGAGGGCAGCATCCTGCTGGGGCTGTACGGCGCGATTTTGATCGCCTTCGTCTGCGGGCTCTTCTACTGGCTCGAACTCCACTTGGAGTATCACTGGGCCCTCTTCCCGAGGACCTCGCCCATCGCGGCCGCGGTGGTCACGTACCCAGCCAGCTATCCGATCGCGAACCTGATCTTCATCCTCGCCGCGATGGGCTCGGCCGCCATGTTGACCGGGTCCCTCAAACAGCGATTCTCCCAGACGAACCTGCTGCTCCAGGAGAAGTCGGACAAGATGCAGAGCCTGCTTCACCTGAACGAATCGATCGTCCGGTGTATACGGTCCGGGCTGATCACCCTCGACCTGGACGGGCGGATCACGTCGGTCAACGAGGCGGCTTCGGCGATCTCGGACCGGAAGAGCGAGGAGTTCCTCGGCCAGAAGGTGGAGGATTTCCTGGGAAAGATTCCCCTTGACGAACTCGACATTCAGGATGCCGCCTCCACCAGTCCGTTCCGCTGGGAACAATCCTACGAGCGCCGGGACGGAAAGACGCTCTTGCTCGGCTGCTCCGGAGCCATCCTGCGCGACCACAAGGAAGATCCTTTCGGTCACCTGATCGTCTTCCAGGACCTGACCTATTACAAGCAGATGGAGGATGCCCTCCGGCGGAAGGAGAAGCTGGCGGCCATCGGCGAGATGGCGGCCGGCCTCGCCCACGAAATCCGCAACCCCCTCGCCTCGCTCTACGGATCGATTCAGCTCCTTCAGGGGGAGGTCGCTCTGGAGGGAACCCAGGAGCGATTGATGGGGATCGTGCTGAAGGAGAGCGAGCGCCTCGATGCGTTGATTACCGATTTCCTGCTCTTCGCCTTCCCACACGTAGGAGAAAGGGAGTCCATACCCCTCCGCAACCTGGTGGAAGAGACCTTCGAGCTCTTCAAGAAAGGCCCCCATTTCAGGGAAGGCCTCGACGTGCACGTTGACATGGAGCCAACGGTTCGGATCGACGGAAACCGGAGGCAGATTCAGCAGATCCTCTGGAACCTGCTGCTCAATGCCGTCCAGGCCATGCCGGAGGGGGGCGAAATCCGGGTGGAGGCGGAACGAAAGAAGAACAGGACGGGCGGAGGGTCCGTCACCTGGAGGGTGCGGGATACCGGTCGGGGGATCGCTCCCGAGAATCTTCCGAGGATCTTCGACCCCTTCTACACGAGCCGGCCGGAAGGAACCGGCCTGGGCCTCGCGATCGTTCACCGGATCGTGGAGAACCATGGGGGCAGAATTCACGTGTACAGCGAGCCGGGAAAGGGCTCGGTTTTCGATCTCGATCTGCCGGACCAGGGGGCGGATGACGGGTCTGCGTATGACACGGGCAATCGCTCGATCCGGAGATCGGATGCCCCGGCGTCCGTGGAATCGAACGATACCCACTCGATGAGGGAGGTCCCGGACACGCCACCGGAAGAGCACCCGCACCCAAAGGGAACCCGAGTTCAGCAAGGAAGAAGCATACGCGCACAGGAGGCACGGGATTATGTCAAAGAACAAAATCCTCGTTGTGGATGACGAGAAGAGCATGCGGGAGTTCCTGGAGATCATGCTCCGTCAAGACGGCTACGAGGTGGAGACCGCAGAAAACGGCGCCGCCGCGGTCGAGAAGGTGGAAAAGCGGTTCTTTGATGCGATCATCTGCGACGTGAAGATGCCGGACATCGACGGTCTCGGTGTGCTCCGAAAGGCGAAGGACACGTGGCCCGATACGGCCGTGATCATGATCACGGCATACGCATCTACGGAAACAGCGGTGGAGGCGATGAAGCAGGGTGCCCTCGACTACATCACGAAGCCCTTCAAGGTCGAAGAGATCCGCATCGTCATCAAGCGTGCCCTGGAGCGGAAATGCCTGGAACGACAGAACAAGCTTCTGAAGAAGCAACTCGACGTCTCCGACTCGCGCTCCCTCATCATCGGCAAGAGCGCGGCCATGAACCGGGTCTTCAGCCTGATCGAGAAGATCGCCGACACTCCGACCAACGTTCTGCTCACCGGTGAGAGCGGGACAGGCAAAGAGCTGGTCGCAAAGGCGATCCACCACGAGAGCTCGCGACAGGACGAGCCTTTTGTGACGATCCACTGCGGCGCGATTCCGGAAAACCTGATCGAGAGCGAGCTCTTCGGGCACGTCAAGGGGTCCTTTACCGGGGCGATCCAGAACAAGATCGGTCTTCTCGAGATGGCGAACGGAGGTACGGTCTTCCTGGACGAGGTAGGAGAGATCCCGCTGCCCATGCAGGTGAAGCTCCTACGGTTTATCCAGGAGAGGACCTTCCGACGTGTCGGCTGCACCGAGAACATTTCGGTAAATGTCCGAATCATCTGCGCCACGAACAAGGACCTCGAGGAAGAGATCGAACACGGAAGCTTCCGGGAGGACTTGTACTACCGTCTCAATGTCATCCAGATCATGCTTCCTCCGCTGCGCGAGCGCAGGGAGGACATCCCGCTCCTGGCCGACCACTTCGTCCGGAAATACGCGGCCGCCCTCAACCGGAAGATCCACTCCATATCCGACGAGGCGATGGAACGGCTCAGGAACTACGCCTACCCGGGCAACGTGCGAGAACTCGAGAACATTCTGGAGCGGGCGGTGGCCCTGGAGAGCACGTCCTCGATTCAGGATTCCTCTCTTCCTTCGGACATGGTCCACGGTGCGAGACGCGAGTGGGCCTCACAGGGAAGAGGTCAGGACATCCTGCGGCTTCCGGAGGACGGAGTCCATCTCGAAGACCTCGTGGAGGACATCGAGAAGAGGATGATCCAGCAGGCCCTCGAGCGGACACACGGCGTGAAGAAGAGGGCGGCGGAACTGCTTCACGTGAGCTTCCGGTCCTTCCGGTACCGGCTCGAGAAATATGCGATGAACGACCGCGATCACCCGGCGGCTGTGAACGAGTGAGGGCGGTCCCACGTCAACCGGGTGACAAATCCCGTCACTCTCGAGCCCCGCCGCCGGGGCTCCACCACCCCGGCAAAGGCCACCCGCCTCGGCGATCCTTGGAAGAGACCGAGTCGGCAGGCGACGGATTCTTCATGAATAACAGCACCCTGCAGACGGACGCAGGACCCGGTCGCCCGCAGGGACAGCCAAGTCGACTCCCTACCTTGTCACGTGGCATACCCCTTGCACATGTCCGCGGGCAAAGAGTTCGAAACAAGCCAGAAGAGAGTTGCCCGATTTCGACAAGCAAACCATCCCTGAAGAAAGGAGGTGAAAGAAACCCTCGGAGGACGAAACGAAAACGGAGAACAACGAGCATCCTACTCCCACATTGAGATCCAAAACCGAACAGGAGGAACACAACATGCTGAGCAAGATGAGAAACCAGAAAGGCTTCACCCTGATTGAGCTGATGATCGTTGTGGCCATCATCGGCATTCTGGCCGCCATCGCGATCCCGAACTACCTCGGTATGCAGAAGAAGTCGAAGATGCGGGCCGTCATGGGCGCCGCCCAGTCCGCCAGGGGCGAGCTTCACAACTGGATCGCCACCTCCCTGACCGGCGAGACGGGCGTGGTGGACACGAACGGCGACGGGTCCCTGGACAACACGGACACCGCCCCGGCAAACGCCACCGTTGTCGCCGACTACATTGCCCTGCACAGCACAGCAGGCGGGCAGGGGAACCCCACGAACCCCGGCTTCGACGATGTGAGCCCCTTTGACAGCACCCAGCCTCTCTACATCACCGGTGCTGTGGGCAACACGGGTCAGGTCTACCTGAACCCCATCGCGAACGCCGCCGGCGACACGGTGGGCTGTACGATCACCGGTACGCATGTCGAGGCCACGGGTGGTCCGAACAACGACGGAATCCTCGTTGTCCACGTCGTGACCACCGAATAGGACCGCTTCAACCGTTCTGCCCGGTCGTGAAATGCCGGGAAGGCAAGGTACCCACAAGCAGGCAGACGGGGAAGCTCCCCGTCTGCCTCTTGTTTCTTGTGAACCACCGACGTTTTCGAGTACCCACGGGGGCAAGAATGCGGAGAAAAGGGATCCGGATCATCGAGATCGCCACCGTGTGTGCCGTCGTCGGCATACTGGTCTCTCTCGCCGTCCCGAGCCTCATGCAGATGCAGGCCCGAGCCCGTGTCGACAAGCTCATTGCGTCGGCCCGCTCCTGTCGAGAAGAACTCCCTCAGTGGCTTGCTCAAGCCGTCCCGGCCGGCCAGACTTTCGGGGGCGACGTAGGCCGCGCCGGGGCGTTCACGGATTCATCAGCTTCGGACGCCCGGAAGATCCTCGAGAGCTATGCGGAACTCTACAACCGGCGGTTCCTTGCGGAGGCCCCAGCCGTCGTCGTCGAACCTGCCGGTACATTGCCCTCCTTCTGCAGCCGGGACGGGAGGATTCACATTATCCCCCTGGAGGAACCGGACCCTGTCGGCATTGCCGCAACCGTCGTGGTCACCGACGACAACAGGTTCGGAGGCCCGGACGGCGACGGGATTCTGGCTGTTTACAGGGCGCGAAAGACAGTTCCCTAGGGGCCGAAACGAATCGTCTGCGATGGAGATTGGAAAATGAAACGGAATAACAAAGGGTTTTCGCTCATCGAGTTGATGATCGTCGTGGCCATTCTGGGCATCGTCGCCGCCATCGCGATCCCCACCTACCTGGGCATCCAGAAGAAGGGGAAGCGGGTCGAGTACCAGTCGAACCTGGAGATCATAAAGCTCCTCGAAGAGAAGCGCCGCGCCGAACAGGGGACGTACATCGATGCGCCGGACACTGCATCTCTGATGCTGGCCCTGCCCGATTTCCGGCCCGGCAACCCGCTCGACCTGCTCTACGAGTACTCGGTGGTCACCTTCCTGGCCGGACAGCAGTTCACCGCCGTTGCGACGGGCAAGGCGGGCGGGCCCGACTTCGGCAAGAAGTTCTGTATCGACCAGGACAACCAGAAGGGCGAAGACGCCGCCTGTCCATGATGGAACTTGCAGGGTTCAGGGATCAGGCCACCGGATCCTCCAGTCCCGAAGGGTCGGGGCAGTGCAGGCACGGGAGGACGGGCCTTTGACCTTTCACCTTTCACTTTCGACCTCTTCCATGCCGAAAAACCTGCCCAAATCGCTCTGTATCACCTGCCGGAGAGAAGAGCTTCCTTGAAAATCCCGAAGATTTCTTTATAGTTGTTTCGCGAATGCGACCGGAGAGAGCCCGTGAACGAGCTTGTGGCAACGCCCCCCTGGTTTCTCGACCTGCTGACCGTCCTCCTGGGACTGATCCTGGGAAGCTTCCTGAATGTCTGCATCTATCGTCTGCCCCGGGAGATGTCGATCGTACGGCCCGGTTCCGCGTGCCCCTCCTGCAGCCGGGCGATTGCATGGTATGACAACGTTCCTCTTCTCAGCTATCTCGTTCTGAGGGGCAGGTGCAGGCACTGCGGTGCGGGGATCCCGGTCCGCTATCCCCTCATCGAGGCCCTCACCGGCCTCGTCTCGTGGCTGGTCTTCCTCCGCTTCGGCCTCGGAATCGCCTACTGCGTCTATTTCCCCTATGCGGCCGCACTCCTGGCGGTGAGCGTGATCGATCTGGACCACCGCATCATCCCGGATCAAATCAGTCTTCCGGGCATGGTCATCGGCGTCGTCCTCGCGGTGGCGACGCCCTTGACGGGGTGGCTCGATTCCCTGCTCGGGCTCGCCCTCGGAGGAGGCTCCCTGCTGCTCGTGGGGATGGCCTACGAGGCAGTGCGCAAGCAGGAGGGAATCGGCGGCGGAGACATCAAGCTGCTCGCCATGATCGGCGCCTTTACGGGGTGGAAGGGCGTCCTGTTCACGATCTTCGGGGGCTCGCTGATCGCGTCCGTTGTCGGCATCACCCTGATGATCCTCCGCCGGCAGAACGGGCAGGTTCCCATCCCCTTCGGCCCCTTCCTTTCCGGGGCCTCGTTCCTCTACATCCTGGTCGGAGACCCCCTCATCCAGGCGTATTGGTCCCTCCTGCCCTAAACTTTTTGCACCTTCCGACCGAAAATTTTTCATACGGACTTCGCAAGATCTCAAGGGAGAAGGACCCCGCCATGCGCGTCGGGCCATTCAGAGGACTTCGTTTCGAGATCCTCGGGAACCTTGCCGTCGTCTCCTTGATCTCCTTGTTCCTGACAGGATTCGGCGTCTGGTTCATCAACGGGAAGCACGTGCTGCAGCAGCATATGCTCCAGGGCGGGCTCCTGGTCGAATCCTTTGCGGAAGAGGTGCTCGAAATCCTGCCGGCCGGTGGCAACCTGAAGAACGCACTCGACGAGCCGGATCACCGCAGGAGAGTGCAAGAACTGATGCTGCGATACCGGGACAAGGATGCACGGATCCAGTTCGCGCTCGTCGATTCCGCCCTGCATGTCCTGGCTTCGACAGGAGAGAACGTCTCGGTTCTTTCGGGTGGAGAGGAAGCCCTCCGAAGGGCCTTTCAGACCGCGGAACCGTGCACGAGGCTGGATGGAAAGCCCCATCTTTTAGGGTCCTTCCATCAGGCTACCTTTGCATTGCCGTTGCTGCGCTCCGGGGAGCGGGTGGGCGGCGTTCTTGCAACCCTGTCGCTGGAGGGTGTGCTGCGGAGTGCGCGGCAGACGGTCAAGTTCATTCTCATCTACATGACCCTCGGGAGCCTCGTCTTTCTGATCTTCGGCACGATCCTGATTTCCAGGACCCTCGTCCAGCCGCTGGACAGAACGATTCGGGTCATGCAGCGGGTGGCGGAAGGCGATCTGCAGCAGAATGTGGAGCCCACCGGAGAGAACGAAGTGGGCCTGCTCGCTCACACGTTCAACTCCATGGCCGAGAAGCTCAAGGCCCACGAGAAGGCCCTGAACGAGAATCTGAAACGGCTCCGAAAGATGAACCAGGAATTGAAGGAGAGACAGGAAGAGGTCATCCAGTCCGAGAAGCTCGCCTCGGTGGGCCTTCTGGCCGCAGGGATCGCCCACGAGATCGGCAATCCCCTCGGCGCGGTCCTCGGCTACATCACCATGCTCGAGCAGGGCGTGGAGGAACCCCAGGAGAGGATGGACTACCTGAAGCGCATGGAGCGAGAGATCCTTCGGATCGACCGCATCGTCAGGGATCTCCGCGAATACTCGAAACCGTCCCCGCGGAAGATCGCACCCTCCGATCTGAATGAAATCGTCCGGGAGACGGTGAGCATGCTGAAACGGCAAAGGGAGTTTCGGAACATCCGGCTCAAAACCTTGCTGGAGGACCCCTTGCCTCCGGTCGCCGTTGATCCGGGACAGGTCCAGCAGGTCCTGGTGAATCTCTTCCTCAATGCGAAGGACGCCATGGACGGCAAGGGCTCTCTTCGCGTCACCTCTCGAAAGAGCCAGTATGCCTTCCCTCCTCAGAAGAGGGTGGCAGGCCAGGCACGACGGGAGGACGACCCGCCCGGGATCGACTACCGTCTTCTCCGGAAGCAGAGCGCGGTCAGGAAGTGGCCTTTTCTGGAGGGCCAGGAAATCGTCGAACTCGAGGTGATGGACTCGGGTCCGGGGATATCGGCCGAAGACCTGCCGCGGGTGTTCGATCCTTTCTTCACGACGAAGCAAGCGGGCCGGGGTACCGGGCTCGGCCTCTCCGTCAGCCAGCGTATCATTGAATCCTTTCACGGCGACATTCGAATCACCAGCGGGCCGCACGAGAGCACTCGGGTAACGATCCGAATACCCGTTCTGGAGACGGAAGAAGAAACCCTCCCTTCGCACGGACAGGAGATGCCGCAAGATGGATCAACAGCTGCTCATCGTGGATGACGAAGAAAACATGCGTCACATGCTTTCCGCTTTCCTGCGGAAGCACAATTACCAGACCGACATGGTGAAGAACGGGGTCGACGCGCTGAAGAGAATGCGTGAGCACCCGTACGACGTCGTCCTGTGCGACATACGGATGCCGGAGATGGACGGCATGACCTTCCTCAAGAAGATGAAGGAGGAGCAGCTCGCGGCGGCGACCGTGATCATGATGTCCGCCTACGGCACGATCGACGACGCGATCGAGGCGATGAAGATGGGGGCCTATGATTACGTGTCGAAGCCCTTCAAGCCGGACGAAATCCTCCTCACCCTGAAGAAGGCCGAAGAGCGGGAGCGTCTTCGAAGAGAGAACCTGCATCTGAGGCGGGAAATCAAGAAGGAATACAGCTTCGAGAACATCATCGCGAAGAGCGAGGAGATGCACCGGGTCTTCGATGCGGTCCGCAAAGTGGCCGACTACAAGACAACGGTCCTGATCACCGGAGAAAGCGGCACCGGGAAGGAGTTGATCGCCAAGGCGATCCACTATCACAGCGATCGCACCAACGGACCCTTCGTGGCCATCAACTGCGGAGCGATTCCGGACAACCTCCTGGAGAGCGAGCTCTTCGGGCACGTGAAGGGCGCCTTCACCGATGCAACGCGGAACAAGAAAGGCTTGTTCGAGGAGGCGGACAAGGGAACCCTGCTCCTGGACGAAATCGGGGACCTGCCGAAGTTCCTTCAGGTGAAGATCCTGCGGGTCCTGCAGGATTCGGAGATCCGGAGGGTAGGGGATACGAAGACACACAAGGTGGACGTTCGCATCATCGCCGCCACGGTGAAGGACCTGGCACGGGAAGTGTCCAAAGGCACCTTTCGGGAGGACCTCTACTACAGACTCAACGTGATTCCGATCCACCTTCCGCCCCTTCGGGAGAGGCGTGAGGACATCCCGCTGCTCGTCCAGCACTTCATCAAGAAATGCAATCGCCTGCTGGAAACGAGGATACAGGGCATCGCGAACGAGGCGATCGACGCGCTCATGGACCATGCCTGGATGGGCAATGTCCGTGAACTGGAGAATACGATCGAGCGTGCCATGGTGCTGAGCGACACGGAGGACATCCAGATGGAGCAATTGCCGGAGCGTATCCTGGAGGGGAATCGACCCGGGTCCCCCGCCGTCGGGGAGAAGGACCTGTCCATCAAGAAGGCCTCGAGGGAAATCGAAAGGGAACTGATCGCCAAGGCCCTCGAGAGAACGAAGGGAAACCGAACGCACGCCGCCCGTCTGCTGGAAATCAGCCACCGCACCCTGCTGTACAAGATCGAAGAGTACGGCATTTAGTTTTCCTGCGGTGCTTCCAAACCGCCACAGCCCCTTCGTAACCAAGGGTTCCTCCTGCCCCGTGGTGAATGACCCGCCTTTCAGGTGTCGGCGCGGCTGTCCGCCGTGTACCGGTCTCCACGTCTTCGGCGTGCCGACACGCCTCCCCGTTCCAGGGTCCCTCCCGGCCTTGCGGTGCGCAAGTTCCTGCCAGTACAGTGTCCCGACCGTCCGCCGGGTGCCGTCTTCGTTCCTGGGTACGGTTCTTGCTCTCCTGGAGGCGAACCTTTCACCGCAAACAGGAGAGGGCGCCGTGCAAATCGAGAGGGAACGGATGGACGCCCGCGACGGGGCGTACACGGGCATCCGGCAACGCCGTGTCCTTGGCGGACCCGTTGAGAGGCACAGCGGGTTCACGCTCGTGGAAGGGGTGGTTTGTCTGGCGCTCATCGGGCTGCTCACCCTGGTCTGTGTGCGGGGACTTCAGGGCCTTCTGCCCGCAGCCCGCGTCGACAGGGCCATCAGCGAAGTCGTCGCCCTGATGGAATGGTCTCGGTGGAGCGCCGTTCGCATGGGGGCGAGTTTCCGGGTCGCCATCGATTCCGACGAATCGGCTGTCAGCGTCTTCCGAACCATCCGGAACGACGAGGGCGAGGACGAGATGGTGATGGTGAAGAGGATCGACCTTCAGACGAACCACCCGGGCGTTGTCTTCGGAACCGCCGAGGGGGTGGTGCGAACCAGCGGGTGCAGGCCCGTGGATCCTTCGGGCGTGCACCTGAAAGATCATGAAGTACGATTTCTTCCGTCCGGCACGGCGGACCGCTGCGGGTCCCTCTACCTGATTCCGGAACAGGACCTTCCGCACCGCGCCGACCGCATGCGGGCCCTGAGCATTCTGCTGGCCACCGGAAGACTCCAGACCTGGATCTACGATCCCCTTGCAGGATCGGAGTGCGAAGATGACGGTGCCTGGCAGCCGTTGTGAGCCATCGAAGGGCTTCACTCTGCTCGAGGTCCTGGTCGCCATGGTGCTCACCGGGTCCGGTATTCTTTGCTTCGGCGGCCTGCTTGCAACCATGGGCAGGATTCAAGCGGAGGACACATGGGCCACCCGCGCCACGTTCTGTGCCCAGGAACGGATGGAGGAACTCCGCTTCTCGTTCATCACGGGGGAGGGCCCAACCACGGACGGGGAGGAGACCCTGACCGCGGGCCCCTACCGGCAGATGCGCAGGCAGTGGAGCACAGAGGATTCCAGCGACCTCAGCGGAATGATGGAGATCAAGGTGGCCTGCGACTACCCGTGGAGGGGAAACATGAAACGCTTCGAGCTTTCGACTCTGCTCTTCGAGGGGGAATGAATGGACAGGGATCAGGGGCCGGGGGTCAGGGGTCGGGAAAGGAACCCACGGAGCGGATGGGCGCTGGCCGAGCT
Source organism: uncultured Thermodesulfobacteriota bacterium (assembly GCA_964479535.1). GTDB lineage: Bacteria > Desulfobacterota > DSWW01 > DSWW01 > DSWW01 > S015-6. The sequence continues at coordinate 262,561 of CAYZMM010000001.1, read as the reverse complement.
CCTCGTTGCGGTCGTATTGACCGGCTTCTTCTCGGTCGTGCTGTTGCAGGCCACCGTCGCCCTTCAACGGAGTCTTGGCCATTGGGAGACCTCCGTCCGGCTGCGCCAGACCCTGTCGGCATCGCTCTTCCGGATGTGTCGGGACTTCCGCGTCGCAGGATGCAACCCGCTCGGGGGCACGGTACCGGACGAGACGGCGGTCCTGGAGGACGGCGGAGACAGACCGGAGAGGGTGCGGGTACGGATGGACAAGCGAGGGAACGGCCGGGGGACTCCTCCGGACGGGGACATGACGGACCCGGACGAGTCCGTCGAGTACCGTTGGGATGACCGCAACCACGTACTCCGGAGGAACAACCAGCCCGTGGCCATGAAAATCGTTCGGAACGCGGGAGAGGTGCCCCTCTTCCGGCTTCTTCGAGAAGGGTCGCGGGGATTGATCCGCGTGTCCGTCACGGCTCGGGACGGGACGGAAAGCATGGCCCTCTCGAGTGCGGTTTGTATCCGGAACACGGTCCCCTGACCGGGGATTCTCATGACCCGGCTTCCGATGGGACCGCAGACCGTGCGATCGGTGGAGGAATCGCCATGATGGAGAGGTTGTTCAGTGCGCATCCGAACGCTTTGTTTCGATTCCGGAACACGGGGCCCTGGAGACCGGGAGGCGGAACGGCTGGATGCGGTCATCGTGGAAGCATCCTCCTGCTGGCGGTCGTGCTCCTGTCGCTTCTGTCGGTCCTTCTCCTCCTTGCAACAAACTTCGTTTTGTTAGGAACAAAAGCCAGGAAGTCCATACAGGCCTCGACGGAAATGCTCTACATCGCCGAGGCCGGTCTCGCCCACGGACAGGCCTTTTGCGCGGCCCACGGTACGAGCTCTCCTCTGCTGGCTCCGGAAGAGCAGGGGGAAGAAGGGGAAAGCGGGTGGCACCCCGAGGACCCCTTCGACACCTGGATTCCCTTTGGAAACGGTGCGTACCGCGTCGAGGCATTCCGGCTGAGAACGGACGAACAGCCTTTTGTGAACCGGGATTCCGGAATCCTCCTCGTCGCCACCTCCCGCCTCCACGGGGAGGGCCGAAGGCGGACCTGCCTGGTTCTCGAAGACCCGCCTTCCTGTCTTCCCGTTGCCTGGTGGGAGCCGGACTGAGCCCGGTTCCGCCGGGGGCCGCCGCCGAACCCGCCTCTTCGCTCTCGGAGGAGAAGAACCGCCTTGGTACGGCGTTTGCAGCCTCCCGAAATGCAATCCGGAACCGAAAAAGACCTTTTTATTAGGGTAACTAGTTGAAATTTCTGAAAATGTGGTTTAACAAATCAATTCTTTTCTTGACAATAATGTCAATTTTATTAAAAATCCGACAAAAACCTAAAGCTTTTCGCCCTATTGTTCGAAGATGGGAATTACAGGAATGTACTTCTCCCGGAAACGACTCGTGTTTCTGAAGGGGAGAGATTCACAGGAAAACGTGCCGCCATAAAGGACAGCTCCATGCTATTCGGGAAGAAGACGAACCTGTTTGGCCTCGACATCGGTTCGAATGCGCTGAAACTCGCCGAGATTCGAAAGACCGGTAAGGGGTACCAACTCCTGAACGCCGGGGTCATGCACCTTCCCCCTGAGGCGATCGTGGAGGGGGCGATCATGAACGCCCCCGCCGTGGTGGATGCCATTCGAAGCCTGCTCGACACACACAAGCCCGAATCCCGCAACGTGGCCACCTCGGTATGCGGGCACTCCGTGATCATCAAGAAGGTGAGCCTGCCGGTCATGTCCAAGGAGGAACTCGAACAGTCGATCCAGTGGGAAGCGGAGCAGTACATTCCCTTCAACATCCACGATGTCAACCTCGACTATCAGGTCCTCTCTCCCGTGGCGGAGAAGGGCGAGGAGTCGGGCAGCGGGCAGATGGACGTGCTGCTCGTGGCCGCGAAGAAGGACCTCGTGGAGGACTATGCGAGCCTGTTGCGCGAAGCGGACCTTCGCCCCGTGATCATGGACGTCGCCTCCTTCGCCGTGGAGAACATGTACGAGGTGAATGCGGATGTGGATGAGGACGAGGTGATGGCCATCTTCAACATCGGCGCGAGCATCACCAACATCAACATCTTCAAGAACGGTGCCTCGCTCTTCACGAGGGACATCCACTTCGGCGGCAATCAGTTCAACGAGGAGATTCAGAAGGCCTTGAACCTGAACTTCCAGGAGGCGGAGTACCTGAAGCTGGGCGGATCCGGTCGAGAGGAAGACCAGCGGGAGGTCCAGGAGATTCTCGAACGAATCACCGAGGTGCTGCTCAACGAGACCCAGCGGTCCCTCGAGTTCTTCTCCGCCACTTCGGGCAGCGAGAAGATCCACAAGGTGGTGCTCTGCGGAGGCTGCTCCGCCCTTCCCGGGCTCGCCGCCAAGATGGAGGAGCGCCTCGGAACCCCGGTCGAGCTGGCCGACCCCTTTCGAAGGGTGATTGCCGACCCGGGCAAGTTCAAGCCTGAATACCTGAAGGAGATTCAGCCGTTCATGGGCGTCAGCGTCGGACTCGCCCTGAGGAGCGTGGGGGACTGATGATAAAGATCAATCTGCTTTCTGATCGCGAGGCGATCCGAAAGGAAACCACCCGACAGCAGGTGTCCATCTTCATCCTCTCCATCTGCCTGATCCTGGTCATCCTGGGGGGCATTCAGTTCTACCAGTACCGCCAGAAGAGGGACCTGGAGCAGCGGATCAAGTACGTCAGGCAGGAGCTCACCGAGCTCAAGAAGCAGGTGGGCGAAGTCGAGAAGTACAAGGAGGCGAAGAACGAACTGGAGACCAAGCTCCAGATCATCGAGCGGCTCCAGAAGGGCAAGATGCTGGTCGTCGAGCTTCTGGACCGGATCGGAGCGACCATTCCGGAGAAGATGTGGCTCGATGAGCTCGGCCTGAAGGGTCAGCAACTCTCCATGGAGGGGTATGCGGTCGACAACGAGACGATTGCGGCCTTCATGAAGAAGCTCGAGCAAACCGATTCGTTCAAGACCGTCGAGCTGGTCCTGACCGAGAGAAAGGAAGTGGAAGGTGTAGGGATGAAGCATTTCTCCCTGATGGCCCCCCTGGCTCCGCCCAAGACGGAAGGCAATGGACAGGGCCCCAACAAGGATGCCACGAGCCCCCGGCAGGGGGCGAAGAAATCCCCATAGAAGGATGTCGCGATGGCCTTGGATATCAACCTGGACACGATCCTTGCGCTGGACCGGACGAAGAAGATCCTCATTCTTGCCGGTGTCCTCGTACTTCTGACCGCCCTCTACGTGTGGCTCCTGTTCCTGCCGGCCCACGAGAAGATCACGAGGCTCGATGCGGAGCTGAGCAAGCTCCTCATAAAGAAGGCGGAACAAGAGGCGATCGTGGCGAACCTCGCCGCCTTCAAGCGGGAGTATCAGCAGCTCGAACTGTCTCTCAAGCAGGCCATGGCCCAGCTGCCCGACAAGAAGGAGATCCCTTCGCTCCTCGAGAACATTTCGAATCTGGGACGTGAAGCGGGCCTGGACGTGGCCCTGTTCAAGCCGGGGGCACAGAAGCCGAAGGACTTCTACGCCGAGGTGCCGGTGGACATCAAGCTCGTGGGTTCTTTCCACAACCTGCTCACCTTCTTCTTTCGAGTGGGGAACCTTCCCCGCATCGTGAACATATCCGACCTGAGCATCAACAAGACCAAAGACGGAGCGGCCCTGTCCTCTTTGGACACCGTGTGCAAGGCAACGACCTACAAGTTCCTCGAGGAGTCGGAACGCCCCCGGCAGGATGAGGACGGTAAGCCTGGGAGAGGACGGACGAGAAAGAGCAGGAGGTCGCAGAGAAGATGATGGCTGCTTGTTCCACAAGAAGGCACAAGAAAGCGTGGGGGCCTTCCCTTATCATCGGCCTGGCTCTCCTGGTGATCCTCTCCTTTACGGCCATCGGGTGCAAGGATGAAAAGCCTGCACCGCGACAGGTCACGAAGAAGATCGTCGTTCCGCCGAAGCAGGCGGCCGCGCCCTCCGACCCGGAGGCGGCCGCACCCGACACAGCGTCCGAGGAGAAGCCGGCCGCTGAAGTGGTCGCCGAGCCCCGGGAGGCCCCGGAGTTCCGTCCCCTGTCCGACCGGGACCCGTTCAAGTCCTTTGTCGCCGCGCGAGCCGCTGAAACGGTCACCAGGGCCAAGACACCCAAGATCAGGACGCCTCTGCAGCGGTACAGCCTCGACCAGCTCAAGGTCGTCGGGATCATTGCAGGCGGATCGATGAGGAAGGCACTGCTGGAGGACGACGTAGGCAAGGGATATGTGGTCTCCCCGGGCGACGCCGTGGGCAGCGAGGGGGGTATCATTGCCTCTGTCCAGCAAGACCGCATCGTCATCGAAAGCTCCTACGTGGACGTCCTGGGCAACAAGAAGGTGAGACGCGTCACCAAGAAGCTCTATGTATCGGAGGAAGGAGAGAATCCATGACCTCAGGTCCGCTTTGCTTACCGATCGGGAACGGGAGGCAAGCGTCACGCACAGGCCCAGGCATGACGAGGCGATATGGCCGTCTGTTCGTGGCGTCTCCGCGAAGAGGGAGCCTCCACTTCGTCTTGTTCCTGGTTCTCATGTTCGTCGGCTGCTCTTCCGGGCAAGGCCGGCTGGAGGGGAGTGCCGATCCGGTGCTCGCTGAAGGCTCGGAGGTCAGTACGGCTGCCGGGAAGGAGCGTCCGGCGGAGACCGAGACGACGGATACCCCCCCGGGCGGACAGGAGACGACCGACGAGCTGAACGCCCGGGCGGAAATACCCGACATCACCGAGGAAGAGGTTACGGAATCGAATCTCACCCAAGCCGCGGACGAATCCTCGGATGACCCGGAGCCCGGCCATCCGGCCTCCACGGATCCGCCCCCGGAGGCGATCCAGCCGCAGCAGGTGGTCTGGGAGGAAGACGGCATTCGTGAGGAGTTCGGCGCAGGGTACACCAAGGTCGTCCTCTCGGAAATCCTGGGCGAGGACGGGTACAAATACTCCTATCTCGAGGATCCCCCTCGTCTCGTGGTGGATGTGAAGGACCCGTCGCGGGAGGTCTGGTTCAACCGGCTCGATCTGAAGGGAGGTGCCTTCGAGAGGATCCGCGTGGGAAGGCATCCCGACAAGATTCGGTTCGTCCTCGACCTTCGGGAAGAGGGACAGCCGGAGCCCTTGGTGGAACCGATGGAAGACGATTTGATCGTCCTGGCGGGCGTGATTCCCGAACGCCCGGACCTGCCGGACGCGGTCCAGGATCTCGAGGCAGACGGCGACGCGTCGGTCCTGCAGGAAGCCCCGACCGACGAATCGTCGCAGGACGGGACGGCCGAACGGACGGACCCGGAAACGGACACACCGGCCGTTGAGGTGGCCGGCGCGAAGGTGCCGCCGGAAGAAATGGAAGAGGCGGATCCGCAGCCCGTGCCCATGGGCGGCCCCGAAGAGCCCCTTGTGGTGGCCAAGGCGGATTGGAAGCCGGTTCGCGTTCAGGGCATCGACTTTCGCCAGACCGAAGCGGCCTCCGATGTGATCATTGCAACGAGCGGCGCGGTTCCCATCGACGTGGAGGAAAAGGACGACTCGATCGTCATCGTGCTGCCGGGCGCTCAGATTCCGGAGCATCTTCAGTGGCCCATCGACACCAAGGCCTTCCCCTCTGCGATCCTGGCGGTGAATCCGGAGCAGGTAGGCACTGGACCGACCGGCAAGGTGAAGATCACCATTCGGCTTCGCGAGAAGCGGCCTTACAACGTGCTGGAAGAGGAAAAGGGCGTCCGCGTGAGTGTGCTGCTCCCCGAAACGCCGCCGGAAATCCCCCTGCTGCCTCCTCCGGACCTTCCGGCGACCGATGAGCTTGCAAAGGCGGAACCGGCACCCGGCGCAGAGATGGAGCCGGTGTCCGAACCGGCGCCGGCGCCCGAGCCCGTGAAACCGAAGAAGGAAGCGCCGGAGATCGAGCCGCCTGGCGAAAAGGCGGACAGGCGGCCCGCGCCCGGAAGCGTGACCAAGGCCGTGCCCCATCGGCGAACCCTCGATCCGAAGCAGTACCGGGGCAAGAAGATCTCTCTCGACTTCAAGGATGCGGACATCCAGAACGTACTGCGCCTGATCGCAGAGGTGAGCGACAAGAACATCGTCATCAGCGAGGCGGTCAAGGGCAAGGTGACCATTCGCCTCCTGAATGTGCCGTGGGACATGGCCCTCGACGTCATCCTGAAGACGTACGCGCTCGAAAAGGAAGAACTCGGGCCGAACATCCTCCGGGTCGCCCCCTACTCGCAGTTGAAGCGGGAGCGGGAGGAGGCGCTGAAGGCGGAGGAGGCCCTGGAGAGAGTGGAGTCGCTCCAGACCCGGCTCGTGCCCGTGAACTATGCGAAGGCGAAAGACCTGGAATCGGTTCTGGCACGGCTCAAGAGCAAGCGGCCGGATGCGACCATCCTGGTGGATTCGCGTACCAACTCGCTGATCATCCGGGACCTGCCGTTGAACATCTCGGAAATGGTGGAGCTCGTCCGCTCCCTCGACACCCAGACCCCGCAGGTGCTCATCGAGGCGAAGATCGTGGAGCTGGACGTCGATTACGAGAAGGAACTCGGCATCCAGTGGGGCACGCTCTACCGGGCCGGGCCGGCCACCGGGAATCCGACGGGCCTGAACTTCCCGCACACGGCGGGGGTCGGGGGCGTGGTGGACAACATCTCCGGTGAAGTGGTGCCGGGAATCGCCAACCCGGTGGTGAACCTTCCGGCCGCTGTGGACGAATCGGGAGGAGGCGCCCTCGGGTTCTCGCTCGCTTCGATCACCAACTCCTTCCAGCTGGAGGCCCAGCTGAGCGCCCTGGAGAAGCGGAACCACGCCCGTGTGCTATCGAGCCCGCGGGTGGCCACCCTGAGCAACCAGGAGGCCCGCATCAACCAGGGCCAGGAGGTGCCGTACCAGACCACGTCCGACGAAGGGACCAAGACCGAGTTCAAAGAGGCGGTGCTGGAGCTCTCGGTGACACCGCAGATCACTTTCGACCGAAGCATCATCATGAACATCCTGGTCACGAACGACACGCCGATCCGTGACCCGACCGTGGGCTTCATCATCGGAACGAAACAGGCGAGAACCACGGTCCTGGTGAAGGACGGCGACACCGCGGTCATCGGAGGTATCTACACGAACAACGACGCTCAGACCGAGGGAGGCGTCCCCTACCTCATGGATCTGCCCGTGGCCGGCTCCCTGTTCAAGAAGAAAGGGGACTCGAACCAGCGAACAGAGCTCATCATCTTCATCACGCCGCGCATCATCCCGAACCAGTTCGTGGAGGTGGACGAGTGGGCGGATCAGAAGGAACCGGAATAGGGCGGCATTCCTATTTTCAGGAGGATCGAGAAATGGACGCGCTTCTTCGAAGGAACACGGTCATCACAGCGGTGCTTCTCCTCTGCACGCCATGGGTCTGTCTCGGCTGCGGCGATTTCGACCGGGAGTTCGGCGGCGGGGGAAGCGACAAGAGCGGGTCGCTCTTCAACGTGGAGAGCATCGAACCGATCTACTTCGAAAACCCTACGCGTCAGGTGGATGTCTTCCAGAACGCCTTTTGCTCGGGCGATCCGGAGGACCCGGACCCGGAAGACTTCACGGATCACTTCGCGAACGTCATCTTCTCTAACCGGCCCCTGCCGAACAGCGAGGAGCAGACCGCCAGCACCATCTATCTCACGCGTTACGAAGTTTCCTACCAGCCTCTGACACAGGGCTCCCCGGTTCTCACTCCCTTCACCGTCACGACCATCGACGATTACGTCGGCATCCTTCCCTGCGACGTGGGCGCGGTGTGCGAAGGGGAGATGATCACCGGCGTCGAGTTCGTCCCCGTCCGGCTGAAGAACGAGCTGGCCCAGTTCATTCTCGACACCGGGATCAGTCAGCTCGAATACAACATCAGGTACGTCTTCTTCGGCGAGAACGACTACGGATACGACGTGTCGGCCGACGGTGCGACGTACTTCCTCGCCTCGAACTACGACAATTGCAGCAACTGATGACGGCCCCTGAAGGGTAACCGACCCGCCACCGGAGGCGCCCTCGCCGTCGAGGCGTCTCCGGCTCGAGGCGAGCTGTCCCGGTCCGTCCATGAATTCCGGCCGGGGTCTTCCCGAGGACGCACAAGGACTCTTCGTGAAGCCGGAAAAGGACCGGCTGACGACACTGCATTTCACCACCTGCTTCGTTGTTTTTTCTTCCAAAACCGACCAGGTCTTGCCGGAGTGTTTTCCCGGCTCACGGGAAGAACAAAAAGTCTTAAGTTAAGGATCCTTCCGTCCGATAGATAAGGCATCGTCAAAGGTCCGGAACACCCAATCCACAGCATGGGGTAAAGGAATCATGCGTACACACGCTCTGAGAAGCCTGCTGGTTCTGTCGATCCTTTCACTTGCACTGTGCGCCTGCAGCGGCGGCCAGGAAGCGAAGGAGCCTGGGCAGGGCGGCCCCGCGGTGCCCCCGCGGGGGACCATCCAGCTCACGGCCACCGCTGAGAGCATGCCCGCCGACGGCGCAGGCACGTGCACGATCGAGGCGGTCGTCCGCGACGCGGGCAACGACCCGGTCGTGGACGGAACGACCGTGACCTTCGAGATCTTCAACGGGCCCCTGGACCCGGGAAGGCTTTCCGAGGATTCGGTCACCACCGTCGCCGGACAGGCGGAAGTCAGCTACACGGCAGGGACGACCGCGGGCGCGGTGCAGATCCGGGCATCCGCGGAGGTGGACGGACAGACGATCAGCTCGACGATCACGATGACCCTTCAGGGCGTGACCATCACGCTCACAGCGGATCCCCCCGCGGTTCAGTCCGGGGGCGAGCAGACGCAGATCAACGCCCAGGTTCGCTACTCGGGCGGAGACCCGGTTCCACAGGGCACGATCGTCGCCTTCGAGACGACCCTCGGCATCCTTTCGGCTGCGCAGGCCACGACGAACCAGACCGGTCTCGCTTCGGTGATGCTGACCAGCTCCGCCCTGCCCGGAACGGCGACCGTCGAGGCGACGGCCCTGGAGACCTCGGAAACGGTGGACGTGAACTTCACCGAACTGCCGCCCACCGTGAGCATTCTAGAAATGTCGAGTCTTGAAACGAGTGAGGTAGGACTACTTGGGTCCTGGCATTCACAGACAAGCGAAATAGTTTTCCTGGCCCGAGATATGTTTGGCAATCCCGCTGGTGCTGGGTATTCGATCGAATTTGTGATTCTATCCGGACCGAACAAAGGCGAGCAGATGTTTCCAGCTCTGGCCCAGACCGATTCTTCCGGCCTTGCCTCCGCGGTGTTCACCCCGGGGACACAGCCAGGTACGGTTCGGATCGTAGCCCGCTTCCGGGACAACCCGACGGTCGTTTCGAATGCGATTGTGATAACCATCCATGCCGGTCTCCCGGACGGGCTCAATTTCGGCGTTTGGGCGGAACTGGTGAATATCGCGGGCCTGCGCTTTTTCAACCTGGACGATCCGGTTACAGCGTCTCCTTCGGATGTATTCCTGAATCCTGTGCCGGATATGACCGCCCTTTACTTTACAACACAGTATGGAACGATCAGCGCTGCGGCAACTACGAGCGAGGGGGAGGCCACTTCCACACTAACGTCCCAGAGGCCTTTGCCGCCTGACGGGTACGTGACTTACCAGGCCTCCACCCAGAGTGGTCCCCTCTCGAGAATCCTCTCGATTGCCCCGGACCCGAGCGATTCCACAGGGAACACGATCTGGTGGGCACCGACGGAGACGGCATCTATCGGACCCTGGACGGGGGAAGCAACTGGCTCCACGTGGGGGATTTCTCGAGGGGCCTGACGAACGGTATCGTTCGTCACATCGCCCTCGACCCTTCTGACACCAGTATCGTGTATGCAGCCACGGACGGAGGCGTGTTCAAGAGCGTAGGGGGAGGGGCCTGGGAAGACCTGACCGGCTGGAAGCGGATCACGGGCGAGTTCCTGGGGAACGGAACGACGGCCGACTCGGACGGGGCGTCCCCGGACTATTCACTCGAATACGCCAGCACCAGGCAGCGGGCCCGGACCGACGTGTTCGTGAACGGCGTGGAGACGATCGACTACTTCTACACCGGACCCTCTACCGTTCGGATGATCGGCTCGCTGAACGGTACTGACGTGATCACCATCAACTACGATCTGGATCTTGGATTCCCCGCACAGTACCCGGTCAACGCCATCGCCATCGACACGGACGAGGGCGATCCTCTTGACAGCAGCACCATCTATGCAGGCACGGGCGGCGGCGGGGTGTACAAGTCGGAGGACGGCGGTTTCACGTGGCTCGCTGTGAACCGGGGCCTCTCGAACCAGGACGTGCTCTGCCTGATACTGGATTCGTCCGGAACGAGTCTCTACGCAGGCACGAGCGGCGGCGTGTTCCGGAGCCAGGACGGCGGCGGGGAGTGGACGAGGCACGTGCAGGGCCTCAGCGACTGGACCGTGCAGGCCCTGGCCGAGGCGGGGTCGCGGATCGTAGCCGGAACCGCCACGCGGGGGATCTACTACACGGGCGACATCGAATCCGGGTGGACCGAGGCCGCGACGAACGTGAACGCCCAGAAGACCACCAACGGCGACGTGACCGACATCGTTGCGCAGACCTCCAGCGTGCTCTACGCCTCGACGCTCGAAGGCGGCGTGTTCCGGTCCTCGGACAGCGGGAGCACGTGGACGCCCCTGACGAACGTGTTCGGCGAATCCCTGGGCACGGCGGACGGCGTGACCTACATCTTCCCCTTGTCGAGGGCCTCGAACCGGGACAAGCTCTCCACGCGGGTGTCTGTCGGTGACGTAGACCTGCCCTACGGCGCCTACAACTTCCAGGGCGTTCAGGCCATCAGCCTTTACGACCCTCCGTCTTCAGGAGCCATCTCGATCGACTATGTGATCTCCGGGTATCCCTCGGCATACACATACGCGCTCGCCTTCACCCCGAACAACGTCCTCATGGCCGGAGGCAACGGACGGTACGTGATTCGAAGTGCGGATTCCGGCGCCACCTGGATTGAAACCAGCGGCATAGGCATCCATCGGATCGAAAACGACGTCTATACAACGGCAAAGGCGGTCTTTTCGGGCAGTACCTTCGTACGGCTCCTCCCGCTGCTCATCTACAACCCGGACCACCTCTTCGGACCGGACGACGACTACGGCGTCCGTCTGGAAGGCAACAACTACGGGGCAAGCTACCCGGTGGAACACGGCGGGTACGAGACGTATTATTTCACCATCTCGGACAGCAACGGAAACCCTCTCGTCGGGGGAAGTCATTTCACCCTGGAGACGGACTGCGGGTCCGACATCGTCACCCTCACCGGCGACCTGGGATACACGATGCAGGATTCCCTGCGGGGACAGACCGATTACGCCTTCACCGCACTGAACGAGAACGTCGGGGAGGAGTCGGAGGTCTGCACCTTCACGCTCACGGTCAACTCCGAAGAGGACGCCCTGGGCCAGGCCGGAAACGGGAGCCCCGGCGAGATCTCGTTTGCTCAGACCTTCTGGGCCCAGCTCAAGGTGGACCCGGCCGAGGCGTCCATCAAACCGGACGAGTCGCAGAGAGTGACGGCCATCGGGGGGTCGGGCTCCTACGAGTGGACCACGAGTGCATTCCCGGGCACCTTCTACGGTGCGACCTTCCTGTTCGTGCCGCCTGCCGTGGGCAACTTCACGGTGAGCCTGCGGGACATGCGCACGGGCGAGACGGCTTCGTCCTACATCACCGTCAAGGCGGACACGGGGTCGTAGGCAGAGAGGAAGCATCCGGCAGTTGCCCATCGGAACGATCGAGGGCCATGCACCGCGTGCATGGCCCTTTCTGTTTCACGGGCGAGGACCGTGCTATCGCGAAGGATAAAGGTGAAAGGACAAAGGTCAAAGGCCGTCCCACGCCCCCGGGCGCCTTTGTTTCCCTACAGGGGACGAGGGACTACGTTGCCGGAACACGGAGCCCAAGCAAACCGAATCGAGTTGCTGACGGAGGGGCGGTTGGGAAGGGCCTCTCGTGGGGGATCCCCTGTCGCGGCTGGATTTTCGCAGCCCGACTCGTGGAGGCTTCCCGAGTCCCCTCGGCCGTGCATCGGCATACGCCTCCGGCGCATTCGTACCGCTGCGGGGGACGAGGGACTACGTTGCCGGAACACGGAGGGCAAGGAAATCAAGACGCGACAGGGGATCCCCCCTTATTCACCTCCACCCACGACCTGGGAGACCTTGCGGTAGACCGTGCCGATCTGCCCGTGGATGCTCGGCTGCGGGTCTCCGGCGGCAACCGTGCCCGCCGCTCTGGAGCGGATGCCGTAGAAGACGGCGACCGACCCGGCGCCCGCACCCTTTCCGATTCCCTCGTAGCCCGCTGCGAACTCGATGCTGGAGCCGACGAGGTACTTCGCCTTGAGACGGTCCACGTCGACGAGGACGGTCGAATCCTCGAAAGGGATGCCCGATCCGGGCAGCAGATCGAACGAGAGGTCCGCAGGGTAGGCGGCCAGGTCCTGAAGGTCCGGGTCCTGCTGGTTGTCGTTGGTCGGATACCCCTTGATGTCCGCCATGATGTTCGCATCGGTCCGGAAGTGGGTCATCTGCAGCTTGCCGCCCATCAGGGTGACCACGTCGTCGTAGAGCGGAAAATCGGAATTCGGGTCCACGGCGTCCGGGTAGAGGTAGTCCAGAACCACGTGGGTCCCGATGTCGGCTCCACCGTCGGCGAGATGAAAGGACTGCTGTGCGAGTCTCCGGTTTCCTGCAATCTGAAGGGCGGTCGTGGTATCCCCGCTCATGCCGACGGCGACCAGCGACACCGCGGACAGAATGAGCAGCGTCGAGAGCAGAACGAGGCCCTCCTGGCCCCCCAGCGTTCGCTTGACCGATACCCGGTGATGGTCTCTCATGAGATGTCTCCTGTCTTCCTGCCCCTTTCAAAGGTGAAGAACGCGGATGAGTAGTCCATTCCCTTCTCTTTCCAGCGGACCACGACGTGAAGCGATTTCATCTCGTTGATGAAGCAGTTCGGGTTGTCCGACACATGGCTCCAGTCGGAGACGCTCCATTCGGCCTTGTAGGCCCTGCCTTCGTCGTAGTCGGTTTCCGTGGCCGCCTGGCCCGTGATCTTGTCGAAATACTCGACGCCGGTGCCCCCCAGTTGCGCGAAATCGAGGGTCCGCAACTCCTCCAGGTTGGTGATTCCGGTGGTCATGGCGGTGTGCAGCGTCTTGGCAAAGGCCCGGCTGCTGACGCTCTGAAACTGGACCGCCATGTAGCCGAGAACGCCGATCGACAGGATCACGATCGCGATCAGGACCTCCAGAAGGGTGAATCCTTCGGTACGGCGACAGGTCCGCAGTCGGAAGCGACCCCGTGGACGGTAGCTCTTTGTCCCAGCCGGTTCGTTCATCTTCGATTTCTCCTGCATCCCTTTACAGATTCATGTTCCGCACCATCACCGTTTCGACGAAGAGCTGCCGGCGGTACCGGCGTTCATCCGTGGTGAGGTTGATGGTCTGGTTTGCAACGGTGTAGGTGGCGTTCGGGTCCTCGTAGCCGGGGTCGGGCGTCAGGGTTCGGGAGAGAATGTAGATGCGGACCGCCCGAACGTCGTCCTCGTTGCCGGTCGGGTCATCCACGAATTCCGCATCCTCGATCTCGCCGTTTTCGTTCGCGTCCCAGCCGTACTGGAACTGCAGGGCCTCGATGCCCTCCGCAACCTCGGCAGAACTCACATTCGCCTGCCCCGCAGTCGCCGTGTCGGCATCCGGGACCAGGTCCCGCGTATTGCTGTAGATGTACAGGTCCGGTGTCTGGTCGCCGTCCCGGTCCGCCACCGTGCCGTCGTCGTCCACATCGATGATTTCCGCTCCGTTCTGGTCGAGGGTGATGGTGTATGCGTTCACCCGGAACACATTGTCCCCCTCCTTGATGGTGCAGAAGTCGTTGTCCAGCGTGTCACAGGGCGCAGAGAGCCTCACCTCCCGCGTGACTTCGTCCAGGGACTGCACCTGGATGAACTCATTCTCTCCCTGGGGGGAGAAGAAGATGTATCGGCTCTTGTCCAGGTCGAAGTGGGCCACGCCATTCGGATTCTTGATCTCCTCCACCACAACGTGATCGGTGGCGAGGGTCTCCACCACGGTCCTGGGACGCAGGCCGGTCACCACCGTCAAGGTGTCCGGCCCGTCGTTCCGGTCTCGCGCCGTGAACACCTGCGTGTAGTTGTTGAAGACCCCTTCCAGCACACCGGTGTTCTTCGGTGGGAAGTTGTCCTTGCAGCCCAGCCCGCCGTTGCGGACGATCTCTGCCGTACGGTTCATGGCCACACGACCGTTCAGCTGCATGTCGATCAATCCTGCCTCGTCTTCGTAGCTCCGCTTCTGGACGATGTAGCCGCCCACGATTCCGCTGACGAGCAGGCCGGAGACGACCATGGTGACCATGAGCTCTGGCAGGCTGAAGGCCCTGGTGGAACGCAGAAGCGCCGCGGCCCCGAGCACCCGCCGTCTTACCGAACAGATCCTTGTCTCCTTCTTCATGTCGAACCTCTCACATGTAGCAATAGGATGAAGCGATACAGCTCTCCTCGGGCTGTCCCATGCAACCCTCCTGCTTCTTGCCGACCGTTACCCTTCCCACGTGGCTGACCTCGAGGGGGTAGGACACGGCCATGCAGCGGGAGATGCAACAGCTCTCTTTCACGGGAACGGCTGCCTTTATTTCGACCTCTCTGGCACGACTCTCTCCCGTAGGGGTGAAGAAGAACGCGAGCCCCCCCACTCCTTCGTCATTGATGAACCGGATCTTCTTCGAAGCCATCTCGATCTTGATCTTGTCGTCTGCGGCTGAAGTGTACTGGTCGTCACCGTTCAGATCCTCATAGAGGACGTAACACTGGTCCTCGGCCGTCAGCGCGCTGTCCTCGTTGCAATCGATGGACGGCGGATCGTAGGAGAGGTCCAGATGAATCGCCTCCTTCCTGGACACGGCCTCCTGTTTCGCCCGCTCCATGTCGAAACGTACGTTCCGCGTGAATTTCCGGAGTTCCGTTTCGTTCGAGCCGATGTAGACGGCGCCGACGCCCGTGGTGACCCCGATCAGGGCCAGGACGACCATCATCTCCACGAGACTGAAGCCTCGGATTCCGTTCCGCTCGGTCAGTGTTCCGGAAAATCTCATAACCTTCCTCAAGGTGCGGGTTTCTGCTGCGGAGGGGGTGCGACAATGCGAACCCTCGTGAGGATCTTCGCCTCGGGACCGTATCCGCTGTCCTCGAGGTTGGAGCCCGTCCGGTATTCGATCGCGATCTGCGCGCCGGCAGGGATCTCCTCCAGCCGGATGCGTGCTCCCCGCTCGTCCTCGAAGCGCGTCTGGCGCTTGAGGACGAAAGGCTCGCCGTTCACGAAGAGCCTGTCTTCCTGGGTGGCCAGGGAACGGACGCGTGCGAGCTGCTCCCCCGTTCTTCCGGAACCCGTGTACCCGTATCGCCGGGCCTCGTCTTCGCTCGGCATCCCGTATTTCTCGCTCGCGCCCGGGCCTTCCCGGGCAAAGGCGACCGCGAGCAGCAGAACCCCGGCCAGGAATGCCCTTCGCAGCTTCTTCGACCGACCAAGTCCTCGGAGGTTCATCGTCTTCTCCCTTTCCTCGTGCCGCCGTTTCCGGCTGGTTCTCGTGGACGCGCCTAATCCTCATACCAGAGCACGTTTCCGCTCTTCTGACCGAAGGGGGTCCGCATCACGAGCTCCTCGATCGTTCCCGTGCTCTGCTGTACGTAGATCTTTCCACCCTTCTCCTGGCCCACGTGAATGGCCAGACTGGAGGGCCGCCCCTGGCCGAGGCTCACCGACCGCCTGAGCGGGGTCCCCAGGGCCGGGTTGCCGAGGCTGAACACGTCCCGGCTGTAAGGCGTTCCGGTCTCGTAGTACATGGCGTACAGTCGGCCGTCCCCACCGAACCCACAGATGTCTTCGTTCGGCCTGAAGGAGGTGAACATGGCCAGGCCGCCGTAGAGACTCGGCTTCTCGAGGATCCGTTCCCCGGAGCCCCACCCGGCAATGTCGACCACGTCGAGAATCCATCCGAAGGTGGGGTCCGCCTGTGTTCCCCGCATCTCGGAGAGCATCGCCTGCCAGGAGCTGCCCGCGGCAACGTCCGGGATGCCGGTGACGGTGCTCGGTTCCCCGTAGGTAACGAGGGCGTTCGTGACATCGATCAAGTCGTTGGGAAGGACGCCGGGCGCGGAACTGCCTTCGGCAAGGGTCGTGTCCTTCACACCGAAGAAGCTCTGGGTGTGGAGGGCCACCTTGTCGTCTTCCGTGAAGAAACGGCCCGTGCCCCAGTAGACCCACGGTGTGTGCTGGTAGTCGGTGGCCAGTCCCGGCGGGGCCATGATCGCCTGGTCGGTCTTCGTGAGGGCAAGGGACGAGGCGGACCATCCGTTCGGTGCCGGATAGGTTTCCGTGTCCGGGCTCGCAATCAGGATCCGGTACATACGCCCGCGCCAGTTGTCCACGCCCGGGACCTGGAAGCTCTCGCCGATGTAGATCGCATTCGTCTGGTAGTCCAGGTTGATGTCCATGGAGGCGGCTCCGGCCATGAAGGCACGGCTCTCCAGTACCGGGTCCGCCGGGAACCCGTCGCCTCCCGGGTTCGCCCCGATACGCCTCACCAGGTTGCCGGTAAGGAGGTCCAGCACGTAGATGGAGGCCTGTTGGTCGCTCGTGCCGTCGAAATCGGTGGGGCCGGAACCGAAGGCGACGTACCAGTCCCCCGGCCCGTTCCGGTCGCCTACACGCGCAACGGTAGGATAGGCGATCGTGAATCCCAGGTTGGCCGGGTCGGTGAATTCCCACAGCAACTCGGGGGCCCCGGGGTTGGTGATGTCCAGGGCGAAGTAGCAGGAGGAGAACACCTCGGTGTCGCCCGGGTTCCCGTCCTGATTGAAGTCGTCCACCTCGTAGAGCCCGCCGCCCAGGCGCAGGCCGCCGACGAGAACGGTGCCCCAGCCGTCCGGATGGGTTGCGTCGTCCGGGAAGATTCTCACGTCTGCGATCTTCGGCTTCAGATCCACGTAGTACACGTGCGTGTAGTTCGAGTCGGTGAGCCAGCGGAGATGGGGCAGAATCGACCTCGGGATATAGGCCCAGATCTCCTCCCCGCGATCCGGCACCCTGCCGAGTGCACCCGTGTAGTAGGAAGGGTAGTCCAGCGTGTAGCGGCCGTGCTCCCTGTCCTGGGTTGCCACGTCACTTCCCGGTCGGTACACACCCGCGTTGAACGCGTGGAGCATTCCGTCGTTGGCCCCCACGTACACAACGGTAGGCCTCGGAGAGGGAGATACGCCCGCCCCCCGGGCGTAGAGGTATTCGAACTCCCCGTAGGTCGGATCACTGTAGATGTCGTCGTAATTCTCCATGGGACGGGAGACCACGGCCGGGGTGGAGTAGATGATGTCCCCCAGCCTCCACACGGTCTCTTCGTCCGCCATGGTGTCCCCGTCCGTGTCCACATAGACCCGCCTCTGCCGCATCATGGACGGGATCTGGTCCTCATCGCCGTGAATGAAGTGCATGATGTCTTCCGCTTCATCCACCGTGGCGGCCCGCAGGTAGTGCTGAAAGGTGGCCGCCTGACCGGGGTCGAAGTCGACCAGGCTGGTTCCGTCCAGGGTCGTGTAGATCTTCCTCGGGTTCGTGTTCAGGTTTCGTATGGCAAGCTTCTTGCCCGCTTCCCACATGGAGTGTACGTCGTTCATCGATATGTTCGTCTCGTCCCAGGTGTTGTCTCCGTAGAGATTGCCCGCGGACACGTAGTTCCTTCGCACCCGGGTCCCGTTCTCTTCATCGAAGTAGAACTGGATGATGTTGTCCTCTTCGTACAGGAGCCTGAAGTCGCCGTTGTCTTCCCGCAGGTTGCCGTGGTCGTCCACCCAGAGGCCGTGGAGATAGCCGAGCCACCTGGTTTCCGCCGACTGATCGCCCATGGAGGTCACCTCGCTCGGTTTGAAATACGCCTGGAACAGGGACCCCTCGCCGTGGGCGCTCGTCGACAGAATGGAAACCGCCGTGCCGGACGCGCTCCGTCGGAGGATGTCGGTGATGGCCAGCAGCAGGCTCTCCGAGATCTGCTCACCGTTCTGGGCTTCGTAGTAGGTATCCGGGATCCCGTCGCAGTTGCGGTCCCACTCCTGACACATGGTGTGGGCCGTACACTGGTTCATGGCATTCCTCGAGCCGCACGACCCGGGATAGAATTCCGTTCCCCATCCGCCGCAATTCACCTCGCACCAGGGCTGCCCGTCATCGTTCATGTCCGTGAAGGCGCCCGCGCGCGAGGCGCGCTTCAGGTAGTTGACCGCTTCCTGCGCCTCTCCCGGTTCTTCGAAGGTCCAGATCGTGTAGAGGGAGATGTTCTGCGTTCCGGGCAGATCGGGCCGAACGTCTTCGGTGTTCATCAGGTAGCCGATGTCCTCCAGGAAGCCCCCACCGTCCCCGTCGAAGTCCGCGTTGTAGTTTCCGCAGCTTCCCGCGCCGCTGTTGTTGTTCGGCTCTCCATCGGTGATCATGATGACGAATGACTTGGCGCAGGGGATCCACTCACCGGACCCGGGCCCGTAGAAGTCATTGAAGTAGTACGGGTCCCAGACGTCGTTCACCTCGAAGTCCACGTTGTTGTTCGGCGGGGTGTCCGGATAGTCGGGTACGTAACAGGGGGGGACCTGCCGGTAGTAGCGAACCGCCTCGTTCAGCACCTCTTCGAGGGGTGTGTTCATCTTGATCATCTGCCGGTTGATGTTGTCGACGAGCTGCAGGACCGTCTCCCCCTGTGGGGAAACCACGGTGGCCGTGTCGCCCACGTAGTTGCGGACACGGCCGCCGTCCGCATAGCCCCACCGGATGTCGACGACGCCGTCTCCGTCGATGTCCCATGTCCCGTAGTCGCCGCTGTATCCCTCCGCAGGCCCGGAGCCGATGTTGAACTGCATGTAGCCGAACCGGACCTGGTCCGCCATGTCCTGCACGATCCCGGCCGGGGCCAGGTCCACGCCGACCGTGCCGTCCTTCACCGCCAGGAAGTAGGCGTCATAGGCGTAGCCGGACTCGCCCACGTTCTGGTACGCCGGATCGTTGGTCAGGACGGTGTAGGCCCCCGTGTCCGCACAGCCGGCCGGGCCCAGATCGTCCGGGTGGTCGAAGACCGCGTTCACGAAATTGAACAGGATCGCGAACTCACCGTTCCGTCGATCGTTGAAGAAATAGGAATACAAGCCCTGGCGGAAGGGTGTGTAGTAGACGTTCTTGGTGGCGACACCGAAGGGGTCGGTGGCCGCGGTGTGGTCGTTGTAGATCCGCCGATAGTCCCGCTCGGTGGGCGTACCGAGCAGCACGTATTCGCCCGGGTCGTCCGCGAGCCTTCCACCCGTCAGAACCTTCTTCGCCACGTCGAGTCGCCGCATGGTCCACCAGTTGAGCCAGTTGCCGGAGAAGCGCATCGGGTCCGCGGCGAAGCCGGCCGACCGTTCCCGGATGTTGGGCGTGGCCGGGTCGTCCACCACGGCCCCCGACGGATAGAAGTAGTGCCCCGAATTGTCGTACTTGTAGCAGAGGTCCGGGTCGAAGAGTCCGTAGTATTTGGTTCCTTCCTCGTACCCGGTGAAGGCCTCGGTCGTCGCGCATCGATAGCCCGTGACCTCCTTGTAGGCGAACTCGTTCATGCTTCCCGAATTGTCCAGGATCAGAAGGATGTTCGGTTCCACCGTGGCCGAGATGAACGGGGGAAAAGCGGTGTAGTCCGCCAGCGTCTGCGGATCGGCCGAAGCGCCCGAAGCGAGGACCTGGAAGGCGAGGAGAAAAGCGACCAGGGTGCCGTAGAACGGCCCTCCCTTGACAATTTTCGCCGTTCCCGGGCAGTCTGTGTGGTTACGGCGAGTACGAAACCGAAACCAGGAAGTACGGTAAGGGGCCATTTTCACATAACCTGTCGTTTTGTTTGTGGGATTCCTTTCCATGGCTCGCGCTTTCCTCATCCTTGATGGGTTTGGTTTCAGAGATGTTCGGAAAAGCTGTCGCGAGAATTTCTTGCCCTTTCTTTTCTACTTTACTATTTTATTTCAATTGATTATTCTGACTTTCTCATGTATTTTATGAACCCGAAAGAGCGGTTCTCCTGGTGTCCCTTTCCGTGTGGAGATGTTGTGCCCTTTACGGCCCTCATGGTACGCTTGCAGGGACCTACCGCACCTGCACACGGGTATGTGGCAAGATGTGTGCCAGTCTGATGAGAACCGAACGAATTGTTTGGGCGAGCAGGCCTCTCAGAGGTAAAGGAGACGGCCCGAATGGCCGATAAGGAAAAAGGAGGGAAAAAGGGAAGCAAGGCCTCGGACTTGCAACAGGAGGGAGCCGCAGAGGCGGATGACATCGCCCGGTACAAGGAGATCCTCGCAAGGGAACCTTCGTCTCTGGTTTTCGCAGCCCTCGCAGAGGCGTACAGGCGAAAGGACCTGCCGGATGAGGCGATCGCGGTCTGCAGGAGGGGCCTGCATCATCATCCCGAGTTTGTCAGCGGCAGGGTCGCCTTGGCCAGGGCCTATGTGGGCAAGGGAGAGACCGATCGTGCCGTCAAGGAGCTGGAGAGGGTGATTCTCACGGCGCCCGACAACCTGATCGCCCAGGGACTGCTCTTGAGCATCTACGAGGACAGAGAAGATTGGGATGACCTGGAGAAGACGGTGCACAGGATCCTCTCAGTGGATCCCTGTGACGAGAGGGCGAAGAGAGCCTGGAAGAAGCTCCAGGGGCACGCAGAAGAGGACCCGGCAGATGCACCGAGCGAGGACCGATCCCGGGAGATCGTGACACAGACCCTGGCGGAGATCTATGCCTCCCAGGGCTACAACGACAAAGCCTTTCAGATCTACAGACAGCTGTCCCTTCGGGACCCGGAGAACCGCAACCTGCACGAACGTCTTGCCGACTTGAAACAGCGGATCGTACCGAGGAGCCCCCGCGCGAAGACCAAGGAACACACAAAGGGACTTTCTGCGCAGTCATGAGTCGGGAGGCGATTGAGGGAAGAAAACGGGGAAGCAGGGGACGATGAGAATCCTGATCTTGCACGGTCCGAATTTGAACCTGCTGGGAACGCGGGAGACGGACATCTACGGCCGCAAGACACTGGATGAAATCAACGAGGATCTGCGGGAACAGGCAAGGGGGATGGATGTCGACATCGACGAGATCCTCCAGAGCAATTCCGAGACCGAACTCGTCGAGAGAATTCAGGCGGCTCGGAACGGTATCGACGGAATCGTCATCAACCCTGCTGCGTACACCCACACGAGCGTCGCACTGCGGGATGCGCTTCTGGCAACGGACGTTCCTTTCGTGGAGGTTCACCTGTCGAATGTTCACAGTCGGGAGCCCTTCAGGCGGCACTCTTATCTATCGGACATCGCCGTCGGCATCGTGGCCGGGTTCGGGCCGCAAAGCTATCATCTCGCCCTGGAGGGCCTCGTGACGAGGCTTCAGCAGGCGGGAACCGTTTAGAAAAAGGTCGGCTCTATGATCAAGAAGATTCAGGATCTCTTTCAGCGGAGGAAATGGGAGAAGATCCGCAAGGGATACGAGGATCTTATTGAGAAGAACCCCAAAGACACCCGCAGCAGGCTGAAGCTGGGAGATCTCTACACCAAGCAGAACCAGATCGCAAAGGCGGTGGAGCAGTACACCGAAACCGCCGAGATCTTTGCGAAGGCGGGTTTCCACCTCAAGTCCATCGCCCTCTTCAAGCAGATCCTCAAGATACAGCCCCACTCGATTCCGGCCCTGCGCAAGGCCGCTCAGATTTCCTACCAGTACGGCCTGTACGCAGACGCCTATCCCTACTATGAGAGCCTGGCGAAGATCCTTCGTGACGAGGAGCAGCAGGAGAAGCTCTGGGAGATCTTCCAGGAACTCTCACATCTTCCCCTGAAAGAAACGAAACAGAAGGTTCGCGTTTTCGAGGCCATCTTCCCCGAGCCGGACGCCCCTTTTGTCGATCCCTTCGAGCGTCTGTGTCAGGTAACGAAGGAGATGGGCAGCGAAGAGAGATCGCTCGGGGGCGCGCTCTCTCTGGCCCGGTGGATCACATCCTTCTGGCCCAACGAAAGAGAGGGGCACGAGATCCTCGTCTCCCTGCTTCAGACGGCAGGACAACGGGTCGAACTTCAGCAGGCCGTCCGGCAGCTCGAGGCCCTCTATGAAAAACAGAATCTTCTGAAGGAGAAGGAGGAGTTCCTGCAGCAGTATCGCGAGGCATCGGCGTGGGACAGCCCTGCCGGAGGAAGCCTCGACGATGCGCCCGGACCCTCGCAGGAGGCCACGAGCGAGCAGGTGAAGGTGAAGATGGAGGCGAACATCTACGACCTGCTCAAGAAGAAATCCCTGGAAGAACAGGTGCAGTCCCCGCAGCCGGCTCAAGACGGAGAAGAAGGGGTGCCCGAGGGGTCTCCCCTCGAGCGGCTCGAGTTCCAGGACCTCTTCGACAACTTCAAGCAGGGCATCCAGGGGCAGGTGGCGAGGGACGACTACGAGACCCACTACAACCTGGGCGTGGCTTACCACGAGATGGGGCTCTACGAGGACGCGATCGAGGAGCTCCAGATCGCCTGCATGGATCCGGCACTGCAATACGACGCTTATTTTCTGATGGGCAGTTGTGCCCGGGACCTTGAGCGTCCCGACGTGGCGCTGGACTGCTACGAAAAGGTCCTCGTGACCGAGGGACTGGATCAGGACCAGCGACGGGGGATCCGGTACGAGCAGGCCTTGACCCTCCGGGCAGCCGGTCGGGACGAAGAAGCGCTGCAGATTTTTCGGGAGATCCGCGGGGAAGCGGAAGACTACCGGGACACGGAGCAGCAGATCCAGGACATCACGCACGCCTCCGGATCCTGAACGATCCGGCTGACGACCGGAAAAGGAAGAGGGGTTGGCGCAGAACTGCCAACCCCTCTTTGTCCTTTTGGCGGTCCCAACGGGACTCGAACCCGTGCCGCCGGCGTGAGAGGCCGGAATCCTTACCGCTAGACGATGGGACCCATCAGGAACTGTGCGTGCCGCGATCTTTGTGTTGGCTGGGGTGCAGGGATTCGAACCCCGATAGCCAGATCCAGAGTCTGGAGTCCTGCCGTTGGACGACACCCCACCCGGCTCTTCGGGGCGGGCTATCCATCTCCCGAAGCATTCCAGTAGCGTGATTATAAGGGGTTGGTCTGAGATTTTCAAGCAGTTGATGAGGGCTGGCTACGGCAGAGAAATCCCCGCGTAACCCACCACGCTCGAATCGTCACCGGTCACGTCGCCGGAGGTGGCGTATTCCACGAGGGTTCCTTTCGAGACGCCGAGCGACCTGCAGGCGCACAAAACCGCTGTGGTCGGAACGAACCCGCACATCGAGATGCGCCGACTCGTTACCACTCTGTAGAGGCCTTGCGGGTCGACCTCGAGCACCCGGTCGATGGCAAGCATGTCTTTCCGTCTCGCCTCCTCTCTGCTCTCGAAGTGAGTCATGTCCGTGCTCGCCACCAGGAGCACGTGGGTCGAGAAATCCCGAACGGTCCGGGCAAGCCCCTCTCCCAGGGTGGCACATTCGTCGTAGTCGAGCAGCTGGAGGGAGACGGGGACGATGCTTACCTCCTCGTTCCTGTACTGCAGAAAGGGGACCTGCATCTCGAGAGAGTGCTCCTGTGAGTGGGCGGTGGAATCCTCTTCCAGAAAGCCCACGTTCTCCATCAGAGCTTCGGCAAAATCCTGCCGGACCGGGACCCTTCCCAGCGGGGTCTCCCATTGCCCGGTGGCCTGAAGAGCTGCACGGGCCCCGAGTCCTCGATGGTTGACACAGAGGACGACAACCGTCTCGGGGATGCGTATTCGGCCGTACACCGCCCCGGCCACGGAACCCGAGTAGAGGTAACCCGCATGGGGGGCGACAACGCCCACGGCCTCGTTTTCCGCTACGCCCGCCCCCATGTAGGCCGCGAGTGCATCCCGAAGCCTTTCCGGGCTCCCCGGGTACCAGTCTCCTGCATAGGCGGCTCTTCGGAGCATGATCGGCCTCCCTCCCGTGGGCCTTTTCCGCATACCCACACCCAGTATCAAGAACCGAAGAAGGGGTGTCAACCGCCGGTTCGGCTTGACATAAGGCCGCATAAATAGATAATAAGTGAGGATTCTCATACCCACGTATACGGGATCCTGCAGATCGTGAAGATAGCCTTTTCTGACATTCCGGAGGACGGCGTACACATCCGTTTTCGAGGCGAGGACGCCCGATGGGAGGGTCTGGAGGGATTTTCCGTCCAGGACGCACCGGAGGGGAAACTCCACGTACGGAGGCACGGACAGGACGTGTTCGTCGAGGGCGAAGCCCGTATGACCGTGTCTTTCGAGTGCAGTCGCTGCCTGGAAGCCTTTCAGCACCCCATAGAGGTGGCCATCCGTCAGATCTTGCGTCCGGAGGAAAGCGAGCGCATCGAGGCGCGGGAGCTCGAACTCGCCCCGGACGACCTCGAAGCTGCTACCTACGGCGAAGACGAGATCCTGCTGGAGAGGGTCGTCGAGGAGCACCTTCTCCTCGCCCTGCCCATGAGGCCCCTCTGCAGTGAAGATTGCAGAGGGCTCTGTGCCGGCTGCGGCGCAAACCGGAACCACGCGGACTGCTCCTGTCCGGAGGTGCCGAGAAAGTCCCCATTTGATTGTTTAAAGGATTTTGTGGTAAAGGAGAGATAACTTCCTATCTTGAAAAGGAATTTAAATGGCAGTTCCAAAGAAGCGGACCTCGAGGTCCCGACGAGACAAGAGGCGATCCCACGACAAGCTGGCAGCCCCTACGGTTGTCCCCTGTCCTCAGTGCAATGAACCGAGGCTTCCCCATCGCATTTGCCCCCACTGCGGATACTACAAGAAAACAGGGATCGTCGAGGTGGGCTAAAGGCCCGGACCGAGCATCGGGCGGGAGCTTATCAGGGCCATGAAGACTGCCTTGCTTTTCCCCGGCCAGGGGTCCCAGTACGTGGGGATGGGCAAAGCCCTCTGGGAGACCTATCCCGACGTTCGGGACCTCTTCAAGACGGGGACAGACCTGCTCGGCTTCGACGCGGAACAGGTCTGTTTCGAGGGCCCGAAGGAACGGCTCGACACGACGCTGTACACACAGCCCCTGTTATTCATCGTAACGGTTTCTGTGCTGAGGGTCTTGAGGAAAGAGAGGACCCTGCAGGCCGCCTTCGTCGCCGGCCACAGCCTGGGAGAGTACGCAGCACTCGTGGCTGCAGAAAGCCTGAGCTTCGAAGACGGGTTGCGCCTCGTCCGGAAGAGGGCGGCCTTCATGCAGGATTCCGTCCCGAGTGGAAAAGGGGGAATGGTGGCACTGATGGGCCTCGCCTCGGAGGGGGTCGAGTCCATTTGCAGGGAGGCCGCAGATGGAGGCGTCCTGGTGCCGGCAAACTACAACGCGCCGGCACAGGTCGTCATTTCCGGTGAAGAAGAGGCCCTGAACCGTGCGATCGCTCTGGCCCGAGACAGAGGGGGCAAGACGGTTCGCCTGCCGGTGAGCGCTCCCTTCCACAGCCCCCTGATGGTGCGTGCTTCCGAGATGCTTGGAGAGGCGCTTCGGGACGTGGCCCTGCGGGACCCGGGCACGCCCTGGGTGTCCAACGTGACCGCATCACCGGTGGCAACGCAAGCCGAATGCCGGCGCCTCCTGCCTCTGCAGGTCCGGTCGCCGGTTCTCTGGGAGGCTTCCATTCGGGGGATGGTGCAGTCGGGGGTGACACGGTTCATCGAGGTGGGGCCCGGCAAGGTTCTGAAGGGACTCTGCAAGCGGATCGACCCTTCCGTCCATTGCCAGACAGCCGAGACCCCGGAGGATTTGCGGGCCCTTGCCTGACACGCCACGGGCGCCCGAGGGCTTAGACGACCCGCAGACGGAGGCTTGAGACCCCGTGAATCTGGACGGCCAGATCGGATTGGTGACGGGAGCCAGCCGAGGCATCGGCAGGGCGATTTCCCTCGCCCTGAGCGCCCGGGGCGCGAAGCTCTACATCTGCTCAAGGGACCTGGTGGCACTTGAAGCCGTGGCCGAGGAAATCAGAGCCAGAAGAGGGGAGGCGACTGCGGTCCGTATGGACATACGGGACGGAGAGGGCGTGGCAGCCGCCGTGAAGGAAATCCTGGCCGAGGCCTCCCGGATCGATATTCTGGTGAACAACGCGGGCTTGCGGAAAGACAAGCTCCTGGTCCGAACCGGGGACGCAGAGTGGCAGGAGGTGCTGGAAACGAATCTCTCGGGCACCTTCTTCTGCCTGCGCCAGGTGATCCCGGCCATGTCCCGGAAACGGTACGGCCGGATCGTCAACATCACATCCGTGGTCGGGTTCACGGGCAATGTGGGCCAGGCGAACTATTCGGCAGCGAAAGCGGGCATCGTCGGCTTGACCAAGACAGCGGCCAGGGAGTATGCAAGGCGAGGCATTACCGTCAATGCCGTGGCCCCCGGGTTCATCGAAACAGCCATGGCCTCTTCTCTGGAGGAGCGGGTCCAGGAACAGATCCGCGAACACATCCCCATGGGAAGGGTCGGTTCGTCCGAGGAAGTGGCGGACGCGGTTGCCTTCCTCGTCTCGCCCCAGGCGAGTTACATTACAGGGCAGGTTCTCCATGTGAACGGCGGCCTCTACGTCTGATACGTAGCTGAAGCAGGCGGGGCATCGCCTATTTCGAACCATAGCGAAACGATGGAGGGAGAAAGGAGCGAAAGAGATGAGCGTACCGGTGGAAGAAGTCGCACAGAAGGTGAAACAGATCATCGCCGAGCAATTGGGAAAGCCGGAAGAGGAGATCAAGGAAAAGGCCTCCTTCCTCGGAGATCTGGGAGCCGACTCGCTGGACATCGTCGAATTGATCATGACCCTGGAAGAGGAGTTCGATACGGAGATCTCGGACGAGGAGGCGGAGAAGATCCAGACGGTCCAGGAAGCGATCGACTATATCGTGGCCAGGCTCCAGGATGCGGCTTGAAGACCCGGGAATGACGATTCGCCGAGGAAATCCTTGAAATGAAAAAGACCGTAGCCCTTGCTTCCGATCATGCCGGCTTTCGACTGAAGGAAATCGTGAAAGCGATTCTCGAGGAGGAGGGAACCCCGCAGGAAGATTTCGGTACGGACTCCGTGGCCTCGGTGGACTATCCGGATTACGCGAAGCCAGCCCTCGAATGCATCCTGTCGGGGGAGGCGGATCGGGGCATCCTCGTCTGTGGCTCCGGCGTGGGCATGAGCATCGTGGCCAACAAGTTTCCCGGGATTCGCGCGGCCCTCGTTTCCGACCCGAAGGCCGCCGAGATGGCCCGTAGACACAACGACGCGAACGTCCTGGTGCTGCCGGGCCGGACCATGGAGAAGGCGGAGGCGGAGGAGATCGTCAAGGCCTGGCTGCACACCGAATTCGAAGGAGGACGACACCAGAGAAGACTCGACAAAGTCCGGGCGCTGGAGGAGAGCGCCGGCAAGGGCACGCCCTCGGGTCGATGATTCCGGACGCCCATCGTTCAGCTGCATCTACGGTTCCGAAAAAGAAGGGTGACCACCGTGGCTCAAGACGCGAACCAGCACCGGCCCGCCTGGGAAGTCTATTTTCTGAAGATAGCCCAGCTCGCATCCACCCGATCCACCTGCATTCGAAGACGGGTCGGGGCCGTACTGGTCAAAGAGAAGAAGATCCTCGCCACGGGGTACAACGGCGTTCCTTCCGGCATTTCCCACTGCACGGATGTGGGCTGCCTCCGGGACGCGGAAGGCATTCCCTCCGGACAGAGACACGAGCTGTGCCGAGGGCTCCATGCCGAGCAGAATGCGATCCTGCAGGCCGCCTATCACGGTGTCAGCATCCACGGATCGGTACTCTTCTGCACCAATTTCCCCTGTGTGATCTGCAGCAAGATGCTCATCAATGCCGGAATCAGAGAGATCTTCTATCTGGAAGGCTACCCGGATCCTTTGTCGGAGAAGATGTTGAGGGAATCCGGGATGGAGCTTCATCGGGTCGAAATGGAGGACGAGCCGTGAAATGCCCTTTCTGCTCCGATCTTCAGAACAAGGTGATCGATTCGCGGCTGAGCAAGGACAACAACGTGATTCGGCGACGCAGAGAGTGTATAGGATGCGGCAAACGGTTTACCACGTACGAACGGATCGAAGAGATCCTGCCGCTGGTCATCAAGAAGGACGGACGGAGGGAGCCTTTCGACCGTACGAAGATCTTCACCGGAATGAAGAAGGCGTGCGAGAAGCGCCCGATCAGCATCAATACCATCGAACGGGCCGTCGACAGGATCGAACAGGCTTTTCAGGACAAGGGGGAGAAAGAGATCGAGTGCTCCGCCGTCGGTGAGAAGGTCGTGAACGAGCTTCATGAAATCGACGAGGTCGCCTATGTCCGCTTTGCATCCGTCTACCGCCAGTTCAAGGACGTGACCGACTTCATGAATGAAGTGAAGAAGATCCTCAAGCAGGATTCGGAAAGCGATGAGTAGGGAGGGCCGGACCGAAACGGACGAGACCTTCATGGATCTGGCGTGCAGGCTCGCCCTCCGTGGCCGAGGCCGCACGGCGCCGAATCCGATGGTCGGAGCGGTACTGGTCCGGAACGGCAAGGTCGTGAGCACGGGATATCACAGGAAGCCGGGGGCCCCTCACGCAGAGGTGGTCGCCATCGAGGGTGCGAAGGGAGGTCTGCAGGACACGACCCTCTACATCAACCTGGAACCTTGCGCGCACTATGGAAGGACCCCGCCCTGCGTCGACCTCATCCTGGACAGGAAGATCCGCCGGGTGGTCATCGGCACGAGGGATACGAATCCCCTCGTGAGCGGCAGGAGCATCGCAACCCTTCGGCGCAGGGGGATCCAGGTTACCTGCGGGGTCCTGGAGAAGAGATGCCGGAGGCTGAACGAGGCTTTCTTCAAGAGCGTGGAGACGAACAAACCATTTGTCACACTGAAGGCGGCCCTGACGCTGGACGGGAAGATCGCGGCGTCCACCGGGCAGTCCCAGTGGATCTCCTCTCCGGCTTCCCGGGAGAAGGTTCACAGGCTGCGCAATCAGGTGGGTGCGATCCTCGTAGGCATCGGAACCGTTCTGCAGGACGATCCGCAGCTGACGGTCCGGGGGATCGGTGCCGCCGCCGGTCCCTGCCGGGTGGTGATGGACTCGCGGCTTCGCGTCCCGCTGACCGCCCGCATCCTCGAGCCGGAGGCGGAAACCCTGATCGCGACGACTCCCCGGGCCTCGAAGAGGAAGATTCGGGCTCTCGAGGACAGGGGTGTTGCCGTGGAGGTCCTCGCTCCGGATCGATCCGGCAGGGTTCCTCTGGGCGCTCTGCTGAGGCGGCTGGCCCGGAGGGGAATCCAGCACGTGCTCCTGGAGGGGGGGTCGGGGATCTACACCACGGCCCTCAAGGCGAAGGAGGTGGACAAGCTCCTCCTCTTCGTGGCGCCCCTCCTGCTCGGAGGCAGAGAAGCTCCCACTCTGTTCGATGGGGAGGGGTACGGGAGCCCGCGGAAGGGGCTTCCGGTCTTCGACCTGCGGTGGAGGCGTTCCGATCGGGATCTGATGCTGGAGGCCTACTGTCGCGATCCGGAATCAGCTGAACGGCCCGCGGTGTCCGAGGGCGCCGCCCGGAATCGAAGGGATTGAGATGTTCACCGGTCTCGTGGAGTGCATGGCGGAGATCCGATCGACCCAGAGGAGGTCCGGGATCGTGGAGATCTCCCTCGCCGCACCTCTGGATCTCTCCGATTCGAAGATCGGAGACAGCTTCTGTGTCCAGGGAGCATGCCTGACCGCCGTGGGGTTCTCAGCGGGGACCCTTCAGGTCGAGGTCTCACAGGAGACACTGGATCGAACCACACTCGGCTCCTACCCGCCGGGACGCCCCGTGAATCTGGAGAGGGCCCTTCGCCTGTCCGACCGCCTCGGAGGCCACCTGGTGACAGGCCACGTGGATGGGGTCGGCCGTCTGGTGTCCATCAAGCAGACGGAGCGAAACGTTGACCTCAAGTTCCAGGCCGATCCGTCCGTTGCCCGCTACCTCGTGGAGAAGGGGTCCATTTGTGTGGACGGGGTGTCTCTCACGCTCGGCGTGTGCGAAAAGGAGACGTTTACGGTATACCTGATCCCGCACACGCTGAAGGAGACGACCCTCCAGTTCCTGAGGCCCGGTGATCCGGTCAATCTCGAGGCGGACATCATCGGCAAGTACGTGGAGAAGCTGCTCTCCCTGCAGGGGACTGCGGAGCAGGACGGGCAGGCCGTCAGCAGAGACCTGCTCGAGAAATATGGCTTTCTGTCTCCTTCGAAGCGGTGAGGTGCCGGAAGGGGACGGAAGAAGGGCAGCACAAACAGAATGCAGGAGAAGGTCATGCCGAAGATCCAGGAAGGCGTCTTGAATGCGAAGGGATTCCGATTCGGTCTGGTCGTGAGTCGGTACAACCATTTCATCACGGAGCGACTGCTGGAAGGGGCCCTCGACGCGCTTCTGCGTCACGGCGGCGAAGAGGAATCGATCGAGATCGTCCGGGTGCCCGGATCCTTCGAGATCCCGCTGCTGGCGAAGCAGATGGCCTCGTCAGGCCGCTTCGATGCCGTGATCTGTCTGGGCGCCCTGATCCGGGGAGGCACGATTCACTTCGATGTGCTCAGCGCCGAGGTGACGAAGGGGGTGGCCCAGTCCTCTCTCGAAACCGGGGTGCCGATCACCTTCGGTGTGATTACGACCGACACCCTGGAGCAGGCGATCGAACGGGCCGGCACCAAGATGGGGAACAAGGGGTGGGAGGCGGCCGAGTCCGCCATCGAGCTCGTGAATCTCCTGAAGGCGATCAAGTAGGCGCCATCCCGGTGCAGAAGGAGCCGCCACGGAGCTCGAGATGGGCGTTCGAACAAAGGCCAGGGAAATGTCGCTGCAGGTATTGTATGCAATGGACCTGGTCGACCGCTGGGAAGAGGGGGTTTCCGATCACCTCTACGAAGGAGACCGCTGGCCCTCGAGCGCGGACCGTGCAGCGGTGCTTGTCGCAGGAATTCTTGAGAACCGGGACAGGCTCGATGAGGCGATCGCGGCTCAAGCCGAGCACTGGACCCTCTCCAGAATGAACCTGATCGACCGGAACATCCTTCGTATCGCCGCCTATGAGCTTTTGTTCTGCGACGATATTCCCGTGAAGGTCAGCATCAACGAGGCGATCGAGATGGGAAAGGCCTACGGGACAAGAGAAAGCACAGGTTTTCTGAACGGCATTCTGGACAGGATCGCCAGGCAGAACACCGGGAAGTCGCTCAAAGAATGAGTGCTGCAACCCCACCCCTTCTCATCGCCGCGGCGGTGGAACAGGAAATCCAGGGGCTACGAAAGGCCCTGGACGCACAGCGTCCCCTGTCGCCTCTTCACGCGAACGCATTGCAGGGCCGGTGGAGGGACAGCACCGCGATCCTGGTTCGTACGGGTGTGGGGCCTAAGAGGGCGAGGGAAAGGCTCACCCCCCTCCTTCGTGAGGTTCCCTGCCGTGGAATCGTGTCGACGGGATACGCCGGCGGCCTCCGGCACGAGTGTAAGCTTGGGGACATCCTGGTACCGGAGGCGATACAATCCATTCCCCCCTTGGCGGAAGGTTGCTTTCGACCGGATCCTGATCTCCGTGAACGCGTGCTGGAGGGCGCAGGGAGGGGGCCCTGGAGGGTTCACACGGGTCGCATGATCACCACGGATCACGTCGTATTCGCCCGTGAGGAAAAACAGAAACTCGGCGATACCTACGATGCGGCCGGAGTGGAGATGGAGAGCGCCGTGATCGCCGAGATTGCGGACGAGGCGGCGGTTCCCTTCGTCGTGGTGCGGGTCGTACTGGACGAGGCTTCCTTTACCCTGCCGGACATGATGGAGGTCTTCCGGTGGTATCGGAAAAAGGAGTATGGCAAGCTGATCCCCTTTGTCGTTTCTCGTCCCCGAAAGCTCGCAGAGCTGCTCGGATTGCTGCTCCGCAGCCGGAAAGCGACGAAGACCCTGAACGGCCTCTTCGTCGACTCTTTGCTCGACGTTCTCGGGGAGGTCGAACCCTGTAAGATCTCGAAGAGGCCGGTCCAACAATGAAGAGGGGCGCCTGCGATCCGATGACGTCGTCTCTGAAGGCGTGTATCCTGTGCGGACGCAGGTGCGGCGCGGACCGCATCGCCGGGGCCCGAGGAGCCTGCGGGGCCGGAATGCGCCCGAAGGTGGCGCGCTGGCTTTCGCACATGGGCGAAGAACCGTGTCTCGTCGGATCGCGGGGCTCCGGAACGATCTTCTTTTCAGGGTGCTCCCTGCGCTGCCTCTTCTGCCAGAATTACACGATCAGTCAGCTCGGCGAGGGCGAGGAAGTATCGGAGGAGACCCTCACCGGAATCATGACCGAGCTCGAGGAAGACGGATGCCACAATGTGAACCTGGTCTCGCCCACGCACTACACCCCGCAGATCGCGTCGGCCATCGACGGGGCAAGGGAACGAGGTATGGGGATTCCGGTTGTGTACAACACGCACGGATACGACACGGCCGAGGCCCTCTCCTGGATGGAGGGCAGGGTGGACGTGTACCTGGCGGATGTGAAATATGCCGACGACGCCTGGGCGGAGCGCGTTTCCGGCATCAGGGAATACACGAAGGTGAACCGGGAGGCTCTCCGAGTCATGTTTGACCAGGTAGGGCACCTGCAGGAAGACCCGGAAACCGGCCTGGCGACCCGGGGTCTCATGGTGCGCATTCTCATCCTCCCGGAGAGGATCGAGGGCGCGAAGGCGTCCCTGCTCTATCTGAAGGAGGATTTCTCGACCGAACTGTGCATGAGTTTGATGGCCCAGTACGCTCCTTTGCACAGAGCGGGGCGGACTCCGCCCCTGGGCCGCACGCTGCAGGAGAGAGAGTACGACGAGGTGGTGGAAGCCGCCCTTTCCCTCGGCTTTCAGAATCTCTGGTGTCAGGAGCCGGCCTCGGCGGACGTGGGGATTCCCGATTTTTCGGCGGACACGCCATTCTCGTTCTGAGAGAAACCATCCAGGAGAGAGACGGAAGGGAGACGCATGAAAGAGGAGACGTATCCTATTGTCTACAAAGGGTCGGTTAAGAACATCCGGATGGCCAGGGAGCCGAAGAGGAACCGCCCGGGTCGGTATGTGTTCGAGTTCACCGATGACTATTCCGTGTTCGACTACGGAAAGATGCCGGACCCGATTCGTGGAAAGGGCGCGGCCATCGCCATGATGAGTGCTTACCTTTTCGAGACGATGGAGAAGCCGGCCGCCTGGAAGGCCCTGTTTCGCAGAAGGCCGGTCTGGGAGCGGGTCGGCGGGAAGTCCGTCAAGGATCGTCTCCGGAAATCGGCCGCGGGAAGGCGGCTCGCCGAGCAGGGGCTGGCCTCCCACTACCTGGGACTGCTCGACGAAAAGGGGAAATGCGTACGTTTCGATCGATTGCGCACCCCGTCCCGCAGACTCCTCGTGCAGGCCGTACCCGTTCCCGCACCTACCCAGGTCTCCATAGAGGGGAAGAAGGTCTGGGACTACAGCACATTCCACCCCGGGCGTGCACTGTTTCTCATTCCCCTGGAAAACGTGTTCCGATTCGGCGTGCCGAAGGGAAGCTCTCTGCTGGGCCGCCTGAGGAAGCAGCCTGACTACGGCAGGGAGATCGGACTCACATCCCTCCCGGAAGAGGGGGAATGGCTGCCAAGGCCGGTGCTGGAGTTCTTCAGCAAGCTGGAACCGATGGATCGGCATCTCCGGCTGGAGGAGGCGCTGAACTTCTGCGGCCTTACGGGAGAGGAATTCCGGTACCTGGCCGACCTTTCTCTGCTCACGGCCGTCTTTCTCTTCGACCTGTTCAGGGACAAAGGCCTGGATCTCTGGGACGGAAAGTTCGAGTTCGTGAAGGCGAACAAGGAGATCCTGCTCGCCGATTCGATCACGCCCGACGAGCTGCGCATCACCTTCCGGGGAAGGCAGCTGAGCAAAGAGCCGCTGCGCCAGTACTACAAACGCGAGGACCCACGCTTTCATCAAGCGATGGAAGCGATCAAGGAGGACGACGCTTCTTCCGGGTCGATCCGCAGACAGGTGAGGGCCCGTCTGGGTCGGGGCCCGAAGAAGGTGGATGCGGAGTTCCGCAAGGTCGCCGAACAGATGTACCTGTCCCTTGCCCATCGTGTAACCGGATCCTCCCTGTTCGCGAATACCATGGCCCTGGATGAGGTCGTGGACGTTCTCGACGCCTACTAGCCCCAAGGAAAAAAGGACGAGGTTTCATGGCCACCACGAAGAGAATCACCCGAAAAGAAATCAAGCAACCGGACGAGTTCATGACCCTCTCGGCGCGGGCGATACAGTTTGCCCAGGCCCACACCCGCGAGATCATCATCGGGGTCGCATCGCTGATCCTGCTGGGTCTGATCCTCTGGGCGGTCAGCGCCTACTCGGAAAAGAGAGAAGCGGAAGCATCGAGCATGCTGGCGCGGGCACAGTCGCTGCTCCATCCGATCGCCGCCGGCCTGGAGGAAGGGCAGGCCGCAGCATCTGCCGAGCCGAGTGCGGAAGAGACGGCCGAGGCCCAGGCCCTTCTGGAGGATCTGGTCCGGAATTACAAGCGGACCGAGGCGAGTCACGTTGCGCGGATTCTTCTCGGCCAACGCTATTACGAGGCAGGCAACTTCGAGGCGGCCATCGAGACGTACGAGGGGTTTCTCAAGAAGGGAAAGCGGAAGCCTGAACTGGTTGCCATGGCATGGGAAGGGCTGGCCTATTCCTACGAAGCAAAGGGGGACTTTGCTGAAGCCGCATCCTGTTACGAGAAGATGAGCCGGACATCCATGACCAACCTTCACGGCTGGGCCTATCTGGGAATGGCCCGATGTTACGAGAAGATGGGCCGGAACGAAGAGGCTGTGGAGGCGTATCGTGCGCTGCTCGCCGATTTTCCGCAGCATTCCAAGGCCGGGGAAGCAAAGGCGAGCATCGCCAGGATGTCCCCGTCTCAGGACGGCCGAGACCATTGACGAGCCACGCTCCCGGCCCTATCATTGGAAGGAGGCCGCCATTTCTCTTTAACAGACCATGGGGAGAGGAACATGAAGAACCGGTCTTCCAGCTCCGTTTCAAGGCTTTGTACGAGGGCCCGGCAAGCCCTTTGCCTGGCAGCCGCGGCCGGAATCATCCTGTTCACGGCGACGGTCGGAGACGCACAAGCCGATACGTACGATCCGAAGAAAGCGGCAAACCCGGTCAGGATTGTGGCCTACATCGTCCACCCTGTCGGTGTACTCCTCGACTACGGCATTGCAAGGCCCTGCTTCTGGGTCGTGCAACGGGAGCCTTTCTCCACGATCTTCGGGTATGCGAAGCCCTGGGGCGAGGAAGAGCCCGACCGAGAATAATCCGGGGCGGGTCAAGGGGCCGGGAAGTTCGGATGCTGTTCTCCATACGAAGGATGACGGAAGAGGACCTGGATGAGATCCTCGCCATCGAGCAGGCCTCTTACAGAACTCCCTGGAGCAAGCGGGCCTTTCAAAGCGAGCTCAAGGCGCGCCACGCTTACCCGTTGGTCCTGGGCCAACAGGACTCCCCGTCGGTCCTCGGTTATGTCTGTTGCTGGCTCACCCTGGACGAGTGTCACATCCTGAATGTGGCGGTCCATCCTTCTTTCCGTCGCATGGGCCTCGCTTCGCAGCTCATCGACCATCTCCTCGAAGTCTGCGACCGGGAGAAGGTCCTTCGCTACTTCCTCGAGGTCCGCGTGTCGAACGAGGGGGCCATTTCCCTCTACAGGAAATACGGTTTCAAGGTATGCGGCATTCGAAGAAGATACTATGGAGATACGGGTGAGGATGCCCTGATCATGCAACGGAGTGGCGTTTGGAACTAGACGCAGAGGCCACGGTCGTCCATGTTCTGTCGAACCAGGAGATCGCTTCCGAGATCTTCCTGATCGCCTTTGCGTCGCCCCGGCTGGCCGAGGAGACGGTCCCGGGGCAATTTGTGATGCTCTCCGTTCCACCCCTGTACGATCCTCTTCTTCCCAGGCCTTTCGCCGTATTCAACGTGGAGGGGCCCCGTGTGGAGATTGTCTACCGGAGGGTCGGGAAAGGGACGGGACAGCTCTCTCGAGCAAGAGAAGGGGATCCGCTCAGAGTTCTCGGCCCCCTGGGCCAAGGCTTCACCCTGCCCGATCCGGACGTGCGTGCGGTCGCCGTGGCCGGGGGGATCGGCATCGCCTCGGTGCACTTCCTCCTGGTCCGCCTGTTGCAGCGGAGGTCCCAGCCGACAACCCTGCTGTACGGCGTACGGTCCCGCAAGGAGCTGATTCCCCTCGAATCGCTCGAGCGGCAGGGGCTTGTGGTCCGGATCGCCACCGAAGACGGCCGCAAGGGGGTTCAAGGCACCGTAGAGCCCCTCCTGGAGGCGAACCTCGGCCCGGGGGACGTCGGGCCTCCGCCGGAGGCGCGCGCCTGTTTCGTGTGCGGCCCCCCCGGAATGCTGCGGGCGGTTGCCGGCCGCATTCGTGGTCTCGGCCTCCGGGCCCAGTTCTCCCTGGAATCACGGATGGCCTGCGGGTACGGCGTCTGTCAGGGATGTGTGCTGCCCTTTCGGGACGAGCGGGATCCCGCCAAGGTCCGGTACAGGAAGGTCTGCACCGAGGGCCCGGTATTCGACCCGGATCAGATTGCCTGGGACGCGATCCCTGAATGAGGGTCCACACGACCCAAGGAGGCTTGGAGACATTGCCCGGAGTCGACACCACGGTGAATGTGGCCGGGCTTCAGCTGAAGACACCGGTCATGACGGCCTCGGGAACCTGCGGATACGGCCTCGAGCTGCTCCCGTACACCGACCTCGACCGCCTGGGTGCCCTCGTGGTCAAGGGCCTCTCCGTAGAGCCCCGGAAAGGCAACCCCCCGCCCAGGCTCATCGAAACCTGCGGCGGGATGCTCAACGCCATCGGGCTCGAAAACGTGGGCATGGAGGCCTTCATCTCCGAAATCCTCCCGCGCCTCGAGAACCATGAGACCGTCCTGATCGTGAACATCCTCGGCGAATCCCGCGACGAATACGCCACACTGATCGATCGGCTGGGTGAGCGGGAAGGCGTACACGGATTCGAGGTGAACGTATCCTGCCCGAATGTCCGAAAGGGAGGGATCACCTTCGGCTCCGACCCGGAGATGCTGGAGGACCTGGTGCGATTTCTCCGCGCAAGAACGCGCAAGCCCCTGATCATCAAGTTGTCGCCCAACGTCACCGATATAGTAGACATGGCAGAACGGGCCGAAAGGGCAGGGGCGGATGCCTTGACGCTGATCAATACGATTCGAGGCATGTCCGTGGATCCGGAGACCAGGAGGCCTCACCTGGCGAATGTGATCGGCGGCCTCTCCGGACCGGCCATCAAGCCGGTCGCGCTCCGAATGGTTTGGGAAGTGGCCGGGAAAGTCCGCATCCCGATCATCGGTGTGGGAGGTATTCTGCGTGGAGAGGATGCGATCGAGTTCCTGGTCACGGGCGCCTCTGCGGTGCAGGTGGGCACAGCGCACTTTCGCAACCCGGCCGCCTGCATGGAAGTCACGAGAGGCATCGAGCGCTACCTCGAGCGGCACGGGATCCGCGACGTGAAGGAACTGATCGGATCGATTCGGCTGGATCAGCGTCCGGAGGGGTGAGGAAACAGGCCATGCAGGATCTGTACACCGAGACCAGAAGAGACCTGGATCGACTCCGGAAGATGCTCCGGCGCCTCCGGCTCACCAAGGAGAAGGAGATCGCGGTTTGTCGCGTCGGGAAGAGGCTCGGGGCGAGCGAAATCAAGGCCATGCGAGAAATGGAGGCGACCATCGAGTCGCTTTTCGAGCGACAGAGGTTGATCCCGAATTCACAGCAGAGAAGCCTCATCGAGAACTTCAAGAATCAGTACCAAGCGAACATGCGCGGCTGGCGAAACCGCCTCGCCTTTGCGGAGAGACAGCGTATCAAAAGGCGCAGACGAGAAGGGAAGAAAGCCTCGAACCAGTAGAGTTTTGACCTTTCGCCTGTCCTTACCAACGGCAAGCGCATTCCGTGGAACGCAGTAGCTTCAACGTTTCGTGAGGTAGGCGTCCATCGCGGCGGCTGCGAGACGGCCGGAATCGATCGACCGGACCACGAGCGACGCTCCCAGGATCGAGTCGCCGGCGGCGAACACCCCGGGAACAGAAGTCATGTAGTCGGGCCCCACCCTCATGTTGCCCCGCTCGTCGCGCTCCAGTCCGAGTTCCTCAACGAGGGGGCCGTGTTCCATATGCAGGAAGCCCATGGCGAGCAGGACGAGCTCCGCCCGGATCTCGAAACCGGAGCCGGGAACCTCCCGCGGCTTCCGTCGACCGGCTTCATCCGGCTCGGAGAGTTCCAGACGAATGCAGCTCAGCTTCCGAACGTTCCCTCCGGTTCCGGAAAATCCCCTCGTTGCCGCGCTCCAGAGGCGGCTGCACCCTTCCTCCTGAGAGGAGGACGTCGTGAATACCCTCGGCCAGGTGGGCCAGGGATTGGTCGGTTCCCTTTCGGCAGGCGGCTGGGGCAGGATCTCGATCTGAACGATCTCCTTCGCCCCCTGCCGTCGGGACGTACCGATACAGTCGGAGCCCGTGTCCCCGCCGCCGATGACCACCACGTTCTTCCCCGTAGCGAGGATCTCGTCCCCGGGCGGGATGATCTCGCCCGCGTTGCGACGGTTCTGCTGCTCGAGGAATTCCATGGCGAAGTGTATTCCCTCCAGGTCCCGTCCCGGCACGTCGAGATCCCTCGGCGCACCGGCGCCGGTGGCGATCAGGATGGCATCGAAGCTTCGAAGCATGTAGCGGCCCGAGATGTCCACCCCCGCCTCCACGCCCGTCTCGAAGGCGACCCCTTCTGCGACCATCTGCTCCATCCGACGATCGAGGATCCATTTCTCCATCTTGAAGTCCGGGATCCCGTATCGGAGGAGTCCTCCCACACGGTCCGATTTCTCGAAGACGACCACCTCGTGGCCGCGCCGTGCGAGCTGCTGCGCTGCGGCGAGGCCGGCGGGCCCCGAGCCGACGACGGCGACCCTCCTGTCGGTTCGGAACGCCGCCTTCTCCGGCTGCACCCAGCCTTCTTCCCATCCCCGCTCGATGATCTGTAGCTCGATCTGCTTGATCGTGACGGCAGGCTGGTTGATTGCGAGCGTACAGGCCGGTTCGCAAGGGGCGGGACACACCCTGCCGGTTACCTCCGGGAGGTTGTTTGTGGCGTGGAGCAGGTCCAGAGCACGTCGGTGATTCTGTCTGTAAACCATGTCGTTCCAGTCCGGAATCAGGTTCTTCACCGGACATCCATAGACGTGACAGAAGGGGATGCCGCAGTCCATGCAGCGAGCCGCCTGGCGTTCCAGTTCGGCCTCCTGCAGAGGCGCCGTGAATTCACGGTGATCCAGGATACGATCTCCTACGGGCCGTTTCCGAGGGTCCCGGCGCGTGTAGAGCATGAATCCCGTAGGCTTACCCATGGTAGACCTCTTCGGTTGCCGACACCGTTTCCCGATCCCGGTCCTCCTGGAGCCGCATACGCTGCAGGGATTCCCTGTAGTCGATCGGCATCACCTTCACGAAGGAGGGCAGACAGGCTTCCCAGTCATCGAGAATCCGAGCTGCCTGAACACTGCCGGTGTAATGGGCGTGACGGTCGATGAGGAACCTGAGTTCCTCCTGGTCCTCGTCGGTCCAGACGCTTTCCAGGTCGACCGTGCCGAGGTTGCATCGGGTGTCGAAGGCGCCCGACTCGTCGTACACATAGGCAATGCCCCCGGTCATCCCGGCGGCGAAGTTGTACCCCGTGGTGCCCAGGACCACCACCACGCCCCCTGTCATGTACTCACAACCGTGGTCTCCGATCCCCTCGACGACAGCCCTGGCACCGCTGTTGCGGATGGCGAACCGCTCGCCCGCCAGCCCGTAGATGTAAGCCTCTCCCTTTACGGCCCCGTAGAGCACCACGTTGCCCGCAATGATGTTCGACCTTGGATCGAATCTCGCACCCGAGGGGGGCACCAGGATGATCTTGCCGCCGGACAGCCCTTTGCCTATATAGTCGTTCGCATCTCCCTCCACCCGAATGGTCACTCCTGCGGCCAGGAAGGCGCCCAGACTCTGGCCCGCCGAGCCGGTCAACGACAACGTAAGCGTATCCTCCTCCAGGCCGGCCAGTCCGAAACGTCGGGCGATTTCACCGCTGAGGGTCGTCCCGATGCTCCGGTGGACGTTCCGAATCGGCATTTCGATCCGGACCGGCTCCTTCCTCTCCAGGGCGGGCGAGATCTTCGGGAGGAGCCGGCTGTCAAAGGACTTGTCTACATCGTGTTCCTGGCTTCGAAGGCAACGAATCGGGCGTCCGGACCCGGGGGAGCCGCCCTCCGGCCTTGTCATCCCTGTCAGGTCGACCCTGGCCGCCTTGCCCCCATCCCAAGCGGGTATCGGCTCGAGCCGATCGACACGGCCGACCATTTCGTCCACCGTACGGAAGCCGAGTCGTGCCATCCACTCACGCAGCTCCTGAGCGACGAAACGCATGAAACGCTCGACGTACTCCGGCTTTCCCGGGAAGCGGCTTCGAAGCTCCTTGTCCTGGGTTGCGATGCCAACGGGGCAGGTGTTGAGGTGGCACTTTCGCATCATCACGCAGCCGAGGGTCACCAGTGTGATGGTGCCGAAGCCGAACTCCTCCGCACCGAGGAGCGCTGCGATCGCCAGATCTCGGCCGGTCCGCAACTGGCCGTCCACCTGAACCCGGATCCGATCCCGAAGCCGGTTGCGAACCAGGGTCTGCTGCGTCTCGGCCAGGCCGAGTTCCCAGGGCAGTCCGGTGTGTTTGATAGCGGTAAGCGGGGATGCGCCCGTCCCTCCGTCGTGTCCGGCGATGAGCACCATATCCGCCTTCGCCTTGGCCACGCCCGCAGCGACGGTACCAACGCCGGCTGCAGAAACCAGCTTCACCGAGACCCGTGCCCGCGGGTTGGCCATCTTCAGGTCGAAGATCAGCTGCGCAATGTCCTCGATGGAATAGATGTCGTGATGGGGCGGTGGGGAGATCAGGGTTACGCCCGGTGTCGTGTGGCGGACCCGGCCGATCTCCTCGCTCACCTTGTGGCCGGGCAACTGGCCTCCCTCTCCGGGCTTGGCGCCCTGGGCGATCTTGATCTGAAGCTCGTCCGCGTTCACGAGATACTCGATCGTGACCCCGAAACGACCGGAGGCGACCTGTTTCGTCCGCGATCTGCTGCTGTCTCCTCCCGGCAGAGGAAGATAGCGCCGCGGATCTTCCCCTCCCTCGCCCGAGTTGCTGCTCGCCCCGAGGCGGTTCATGGCGATTGCGATCGCCTCGTGCGTTTCGCTCGAGATCGACCCGAGGGACATGGCCCCCGTGGTGAACCGTGAAACCACCTTCCCCACCGGCTCGACCTCCTCGATCGGGACGGTTTCCGACTCCCGGAAGCGGAGAAGGCTTCGAATCGTCACCCCTACGCTCGACTGCTCGTCGATGATGCGGGCGTATTCCTTGAAGACGTCGTAGTCATCCGTCCAGCACGCCTGCTGGAGCTTGTAGATAGCTTCCGCGCTGAGCAGGTGCTTCTCCCCGTTGATTCGGTTGTTGTAGGATCCGCCCATGTCGAGAAGCCCGGAAGCGGGACCGTTGTTCGGAAAGCCCCTTCGGTGCAGCGCTTCCACTTGCCGGGCGATATGGTCCAACCCGATCCCTCCGATGCGGGACACGGTTCCCGTGAAGTATCGATCCACCAGTTCCTCGCCGAGGCCCACGGCCTCGAAGATCTGGGACCCGTGAAAGCTCCGGATCGTGGAGATGCCCATGCGGCTGAGGGTCTTGAGCAGCCCCTTCTTCACGGCGGTGATGTAGGCGTCCAGGGACTCTTCCGGGGTGGACGAAGTCTCCAGCCGGCCCGCCTCGGACAGCTCTCTGACCGTGGCCAGAGCAAGATAAGGGCAGACTGCATTCGCACCGTATGCAATGAGCAGGGCGAAGTGCATGACCTCCCGTGCGTCCCCTGTCTCGACCACGATGCCGGCCTGGGTCCGCAGCCCCCTGCGGATGAGGTGGTGATGCAGCCCGGAAGCGGCCAGGAGGGAAGGGACCGGCATCTGCTTCGCGTTCACGTCCCGGTCCGTGAGAATCAGCAGGGTGGCCCCTTCGGAAATCGCCCGCTCCGCTCGATCGAAGACGGAACGCAGGGCGTCTGCCAGACCTTCACCGTTCCCGCCGGAGGGGAAGAGCGTGTCGATGTTCGCCGCAACGACGTCCGGATGGTTCGCATAGCGGAGCCGGTGCATGTCCTCCGGGGTGAGAATCGGGTGGTTGAGCTTGAGTTGCCGGCAATGCTCCGGTGTCTCCGAGAGCAGGTTGCGCTGACGGCCGAGGAAGCCCATCAGGGACATGACCAACTCTTCGCGCAGGGGATCGATCGCCGGGTTCGTCACCTGGGCGAAGAGTTGCTTGAAGTAATCAAAGAGCAGCTGAGGGCGGTCCGACAGCACCGCCAGAGCCGCGTCGTTGCCCATGGAACCGACGGGTTCCTGGCCCCGGGACGCCATCGGACCCAGGATCACGCCGAGCTGCTCTTCCGTGTACCCGAAGGCGTGCTGCTTCTGCAGCAGGACCTCGGGGTCTTCGCTTGGGGGATGGGAAGGCATGAGGAGACCGCGCAGACCGATCCGGTTTTCCATGACCCAGCGACGATAGGGCTGCTGTCTGGAAATCATGGCCTTGATCTGATGGTCCGGAATGATCCTTTCCTGTTCCAGGTCGACCAGAAGCATCCTGCCGGGGCTGAGCCTTCCCCTGCTCCGGATCTGATCGGGAGGGACATCGAGAACACCGGTTTCCGAGGCGAGGATCACCTTTCCGTCCCGGGTGACGGTGTAACGGGCAGGGCGCAGGCCGTTGCGATCCAGGGCGGTGCCCACGTACCTGCCGTCCGCAAAGGCGAGGGCCGCCGGGCCGTCCCAGGGCTCCATGAAAGCGGAATGGTACTCGTAGAAGGCCCGCTGGTCCTGTCCCATCAGATACATGCTGCCCCAGGCCTCCGGCACGAGCATCATCATCGCGTGGGGAAGCGAACGGCCTCCGAGAACGAGCAGCTCGAGAGCGTTGTCCAGCATAGCCGAATCGCTGCCGCCTTCGTCGATCACCGGCTTGATCTTCTCCAGGTCCGGGCCGAAGAGGTCCGATGCCAGAATCGCCTCCCGGGCACGCATGCGATTCACGTTGCCGCGCAGCGTGTTGATTTCCCCGTTGTGGGCGAGGAAAC
Source organism: uncultured Thermodesulfobacteriota bacterium (assembly GCA_964479535.1). GTDB lineage: Bacteria > Desulfobacterota > DSWW01 > DSWW01 > DSWW01 > S015-6. The sequence continues at coordinate 219,087 of CAYZMM010000001.1, read as the reverse complement.
GGAAGGGTTGCGCCAGACTCCAGCTCGGAAACGTGTTCGTGCTGTAGCGCTGGTGAATCACCGCAAAGGCGCTTCGAAACCTCTCGTCACGCAAGTCGGGGTAGAAGACAGGAAGCTGCGTACCGATCAGCATTCCCTTGTAGACGGTCGTTCGTGCGGAAAGGCTGACGACATAGAACCCGCTCGGTCTTCCCTCTCCGTCCTCGGCGAGCGCTCTCTCTGCAAGGCGACGGATCACGTAGAGTTTTCGCTCGAACCCTGCGGGGTCGAGATCCCCTCGGGCCACGAAGATCTGGCGGATCAGCGGCTGGGCCTCACGGGCGAACTCACCCAGTGGCCCCGCATCCACCGGAACCTCCCGCCACCCGAGAACGACGCATCCCTCCTCCTCGAAGAGGTTCTCGAGCGTGCGTGCGGCTTTGCCGGCAAAAGCATCCGCCTTCGGCAGGAAGACCGTGCCGACCCCGTAGTCCCCCTGTTGCGGAAGACCGAAACCGGATTCACGGCAAGCCTCGCGGAACAGGGCGTCCGGGATCTGGACGAGCAGGCCTGCGCCGTCTCCGGTCGCCTTGTCCCCGCCGATGGCCCCCCTGTGCTCCAGGTTGACCAGGATCTCCACAGCGTCCGCTACGACGCCGTGCTCCGGCCTGCCGTCCAGGCGAGCTACGAACCCCACTCCACAGCTGTCGTGCTCGAAGGCAGGGTCGTACAGGCCGTCGAGTGCAGGTCTCCGAGCACATCGGCGGGAATGCGCGTATGTCCGTTCCTGATTCACAGGGAAGGCACCTCACAGGCGAGAATCGGTTCCAGGTTGTCCGCGCCAGGACCTCGTATCCCGGTATGATTGGATGCAGTCCGGGAGCACGAGGCAGCATGGCCTCCCGGCAGGCTGCGCAGCGGCAAGCTTCCTGGTCTCTTCCTAGCGCAGCGAAACGGAAAAGGTCAATCCCTTCCGGATGCGGGTTTGCCGGCGAAACCGTTCGCCTGGCCGGGCCTCTTGTCCTATCCGCCCCTTTTTGCTAAACTTTCCTTCGCCACGCGATGCGACCGGAACGGGCGATTAACTCAGGGGTAGAGTGCCATCTTCACACGGTGGAAGTCACTGGTTCAAATCCAGTATCGCCCACCAAGGAAAATCAAGGGGTTAGGCTGAAAACCTAATCCCTTTTCTTATGTATGGGACCGGGTACTACGACACCTTCGGGGCAGAGAGGATCGCAAATGGGCTGCACGATTGATATCGATACGGGCGGCACCTTCACCGACGGGTTCTTCGTCCTGGGCGAGCGCGTGACCTCCGTCAAGGTGCCGACGACACCCCATGACCTCACCGTCTGTTTCCTCCATTGCATCGAGTCGGGTGCGGAGCGATTCGGCCTTTCTGTGGAGGACCTGCTGTACGAAGCAGAGGTGATCCGGTTTTCGAGCACCATCGGCACGAACGCGATCATTCAGCGGGACGGAAGCAGGATCGGACTCCTTGTCACCGCTGGATGCGAGGATCTGGCTCCTACGCAGAGCGGCGACGGAAAGCCGCCGCTCGTGGCGCCGGAAATGGTGCTCGGCCTCGACGAGCAAATGGGCCGGTCCGGTGAGGTCCTCCGTCGGCCCGACGGCCATTCGACCCTCTCGGCCGCACAGACCCTGATCGACCGGGGTGCCCGCTGCCTGGTGGTCGCGCTCACGCATTCGGAGTTCAACCCGGAGAATGAACGTTTCGTGCGACAGGCCGTCAAGCAGGAGTACCCGCGGGACTATCTCGGTTCGGTCCCGGTCTTCCTCTCATCGGACATCTCCCGCCGCTCCGGCCGTGCGGAGCGGATCAACGCGGCCGTTCTGAACGCCTACATTCACGGAAAACTCGCGAGGTTGCTCTACAAGGCGGGAGAGGATCTTCGGCAAAGGCTCTATCGCAGGAGCCTCTTCATCGTTCACAACAACGGATCGGTCGCCCGCGTCGCCAAGACCCGGGCCATCCAAACCTACCATTCAGGCCCTGCCGCCGGTCTTCTGGGAACCCACCTGACAGGCCGGCTCTGCGGGAAAGAGGATCTGATTTCTGCGGACATGGGCGGCACCTCTTTTGACATGGGCTACGTGCACGGGGGAGGGGTGAGCCACACGTTGAGGCCGGACGTGGAAGGCTTCCCGGTGAACGTGCCGATGATGCAGATCCGTGCCCTCGGGGCCGGGGGTGGGTCCATCGCCTCGGTAGCGGCCGGGCAGCTCCGGGTCGGCCCGCGCTCCGCCGGCGCCCTGCCGGGTCCGGCCTGCTTCGACCTGGGAGGCGCAGAGCCCACGGTGACGGACGCGGACCTGGTTCTCGGCATTCTGGATCCCGGTTACTTCCTGGGCGGGTCCATGAAGCTGAATCCGGACAGGGCGAGGGAAGTGCTGAGCGAGAAGGTGGCGGATCCGCTCGGGCTTTCGGTGGAGGCTGCAGCCCTGGCCGTCAAGTCCCGGATCGACGGGGAGATGGGAGCGGAGTTGAAGCGGCTTCGAGACCGCATGGGAGGCGACCGGGATCCGCTTCTCGTGGTCTACGGTGGTGCCGGGCCGGCCCACTGCTGCCACATGGCCGAGGCGGCCGGTCTCGGGAGGATCGTGGTGACCCCCTTCTCGGCCGTCTTCTCCGCCTTTTCTTCCTCCCGTATGGATGTGGGCCACAGGTACGAGGCAAGGGTAGACCTTCCCCTCGGCGAGACCACGGATTTTCGGCCCCTCGAGGAGGCGACCGGGGCCATGAAGAGGAAGGCGGGTCGTGACATGCGGGGAGAGGGCTTTGCCGAGGACGAAGTGCACCTGAGCCTGGAACTCTTCGTTCGGTCCGGTGAGGAGGGTTCGGAGGCAAGGCTCTTTGCAGACCCGGATTTCTTCCGGGATCCGGAAAAGGTCCGAGAGATCACCCTCGAGGCCCGACAGGTGCTCACCATGGAGGGCGAAGGGCCGGGGGGCCCGACCCTGACGATGGTGTGTCTGGTCGCGGAGGCCGCCGTTGTTCACTACGAGGTGCCGGAGGTTGCTGCCGCGCCAGGAGGAGTGGAGCGGGCGAAGAAGGGCTGCCGCAGCCTCGTTCTGTACGCGGAGGCCGAAGCGCACCCGACCGCCGTGTTCGACCGATCCCTTCTCACGAACGGGCACCGTATCGTCGGCCCCGCGCTGGTCGAGTCGGAGCAGACGACGCTGCTCGTTCCGCGAGGGTGGAGGATGCTCGTTGACCGCTACAACAACGCGCTCCTGGAGCGGGGGGAAGCCAGATGAAGGTCCGGATAACGGAATACCTGGAGATCGACCTGGATCAGGAGAAATGGCTCTGCCGGCGATGCGAGCATGCGCTGATCAGTGCGCGCGAGAATTACAAGAAGGGGTGTCTCGTGGCGGAACGGCCGCTCGAGGAAGTCCACCCTCCCATGGTGGAAGGACAGGCCTACAGCTTCTCCCCGGACCCGGACTACTGCCGGATCCTCGAGTTCTACTGTCCGGCGTGCGGGGTCATGATCGAGAACGAGTACCTTCCCCCGGGCCATCCGATCACCCACGACATTGAACTCGACATAGACCGTCTCAAGAAGCGGTATGGAAGGGGATGAGGTGACGGGCCGCGAGCTCTTCGATGATTTCCTGAAAGGAGCGCCGCTGAGGCGACCGGCCTTCGTACCGATGATTCGTGGACTGCTGTCCCGGGTGGAGGGACAGTCGATGGAGACCCTGACATCGGATCCTACCCTTTGGGCGAACAGCCTGGTGAAGGCTTCGAAGCTGCTTGGACTCGACGGGGTGGTCGTCGGGCTCGATATCACGCTCATGGCAGAGGCCTGCGGCTGCCCGGTCACCTGGGAGGGAGACCGACCGATCCTGGGCTCCCTCCAGGGGGCGCTCAACGAGGCTCCGGAGCAGTCCGGTCGTCTTCGACACGCCCTGGAGGCGGCCCGCAGGCTGTTCGAGACCTGTCGCTCAGAATTCGCCTGCGTGGCCGTCCTCACGGGACCGATCACCCTTTCCTGTCAGCTTTTCGGATCCAGGCAGGGACCGGAGCGCAGCCGGGAAGTGAAACCCCTGCTCGTTCGAGCGGTGGAGGCGTTCTGCGCCACCCGTCCCGATTTGCTCCTGTTCCTGGAGGAAAGCCCCGGGTGGAGCGGCCCGACCCCGGTAGATCGCCGCATCTACAACACCCTCAAGAACATTGTCTCCTACTACGATGTGCGCTCCGGTCTCTACCTGCAGGGGGCGGCCCCCGCAAACCTGAACGGGTTTTCTGCGTTCGACCTGGATGTCTATGTTCTCGGCGCGTCCGTGGGCGATTCGCTCCCGGCCGCCTCCGCCTTGTGGGAACTCGGCGAGCAGGCCCTTGGCGTGGGCCTTGCCGTGCCCCTGGACGACCGGCTCAGGGCGAGAGAGGTCATCGGTGACGGCCAGCGACGCTACCGTCAACGAGGACGACCCGGCTTCTTCCTCACGAGCCCGGGACCGGTCACACGGGATGTCGATCTGGAGGCCCTTCGCGCGTTGGCGGAGGAGATCGTGGGCCTGTAACCCGACTCCAAGCAGAGGTGTGCTATGAGCCTGACCGTGAACATCGACATCGGCGGCACCTTCACCGACTTCTTCGTGGCCGAAGAAGGGGGACGTACGGCCCGGGCCAAGGTCCCGACGACGCACTACGATCTGTCCGTGGGATTCATGAGAGGCATGAACGAGCTTGCCCGCCTGCACGGAAAGGACCTTTCCACATTCCTGCAGGAGGCGGCCGGGGTTCGCTACTGCACCACCCTGGGCACGAACGCTCTGATCGAAAGAACGGGACCGAAGCTCGGGTTGATCACCACCGCGGGCTTCGAAGACACCATCTACCTCGGAAGGGCCCGCAGCTGGGCGGACGGAGGCTCCACAAAGGAGAACAAGGACCTCGCCCGGATCCGGAAGCCGGACCCGCTCGTCTCCCGGGATATGGTCGTCGGCGTGGAAGAGCGGATCGACAGCTTCGGCAACGTGGTCCGCCCGCTGGAACTCGAGGACGTCCTGGAGAAGCTCCAGGTGCTCGTGGACCGCGGTGCCATGGGTTTTGTGGTCTGTCTGCTCTGGTCGTTTCAGAACCCGGCGCACGAGCGGCGGATCAAGTCGATCATCGAGGAGGAGTACCCGGAGGACTATCTGGGTTCCATGCCGGTCATGCTCTCGAGCGATGTGTCGCCCAAGTCAGCGGAATACACACGATTCACCACGACGATCGTCAACGCCTACATACATGGCGTCATGTCGGAAGAACTGAACAAGCTCGGCATCGATCTTCGTGAGAAGGGTTTCAGGCGCCCCCTCCTGCTCGTACACAGTACCGGAGGAATGAAGAAGGTGTCGCGTACCCGCGCCGTATTGACCCACAACGCGGGGCCTGTGGCAGGGCTCCACGGCGCTCTCACCCTGGGCAATCGATACGGCTATGAGGACATCATCTTCACGGACATGGGGGGCACTTCTTTCGACATCGGGGTGATCACGGGCGGCCGCCTGAGGACGTACGATTTCATCCCGGTCATCGACTGCTGGAGGACGAACATCCCGTCCATCGAGGTGAAGTCGATCGGGGCGGGGGGGGGATCGATCGCCCGGGTGAACGAATGGATGGGCAACGCCGTGGAGGTCGGGCCTCACTCCGCCGGATCCATGCCGGGGCCGGCCTGCTACGACCAGGGCGGCGAAGAGCCCACGGTCACGGACGCGGATCTCGTGCTGGGGTATCTGAACCCGGACAACTACCTGGGCGGGAAGATGCTGCTCGACCCGGAACTGAGCGAGGAGGCGATCCGCAAGAGGATCGCAGAGCCTCTCGGCGTGACCGTACGGGAAGCCGCCATGCACATCCGCCGCCTCGTGGACGCCCGCATGGGTCAGGAGGTCTTCAATGAAGTCGCCCTGAAGGGGCACGACCCGCGGGACTTCGTCCTCTTCGCATGCGGCGGGGCCGGGGCCACCCACGCTTGTGGCTTCGCACCTTACCTTCAGGTGAACAAGGTGGTCGTCTCCGGGCATTCTCCCGTGTTCGGGGCCTTCGGCGCCTCTACGGTCAACCTTCAGCAGGTATGGGAGAAATCGAGGACCCTGAAGATTTTCCAGTGGGCTACCCAGTCCTACATGGAGAACTGGCAGGAGTTCAACGTGGTGGTCCGGGAACTCAGGGATCTTGCGGTCCGTGACTTCCGTCTCGAAGGCTTCCCGGAGGAGCGGGTCCGTTTTCAGCTCGAACTCGAGATGCGCTATGGGATGCAGTACAACCTGACCAAGATCGTCTCGCCGCACCTGGAGGTTCGGGGTCCGCAGGACCTCAGGGACATCTGCGACACCTTCACGGACCAGTACTCCGCCATCTACACCCCGGAGGCGACCTTTCCCGTGGGGGGGATCAACGTGGAGTGTTTCTATCTCACGGCATCGGTGGAGACGAGGGAGCCCCCCATCGAGCGGACCGGCATGAAAGGGCCCGAACCGCCGGATGCGGCCCGTCTTCCCTCGCGAAAGGCCTGCTGGGGCGACGCGACGGAGTTCTTCGACACCCCTGTCTACGCCTTTCTGGAACTGGAACCGGGCAACCGGATCGAGGGGCCGGCCCTGATCGAAGCCCCGCACACGACGTACGTGATCGAGCCGGACTGGCAATTCACGCTGGATGAGTACCGGAACGGCATCCTGGAGCAGACCCCGGGGGCATCCTAGGGAAAGTGCAAGCCATCCTTTCGCCTGGCAGGGTGGGGGTCGGCAAGACACGGCCCCGTTATGGGAGGGAGATGATGATAGGCAGAACCTACGGCAGAGATACGGAAGTCGTCCAACGGCTCAAGCCGGAGCCGATGACGGCCGAAGAGCAGGCCGCACAGGACACGATCGAGGATGTGGATTTCGGGATCCTCCAGCACAAGATGAGCATGATCGCCCAGGAAGGAAAAGAGACGACCATGAAGCTGGGGGCCTCGACGGGGATGCGCTGGGGCGACGTGGCGTTCGGGATCTACACCGCCCAGGGGGACCTGGCCGTAGTGGCCACGGGCATCTGGTTCCACGCCGTGCTCGGCCAGATTCCGGTCAAGTACATCGTGAAGCACTGGATCGACGACCCTTCCGTGGGCGTCAGGGAGGGCGACTCCTTCTTCTTCAACGATCCTTTCTACGGCGGCGTGCACGGCGCGGACATGGGCCTGGCAGTGCCCGTGTTCTACGAAGGAAAGCTGGTCTGCTTTACCGGGGCCGTCGTTCACACAGGAGAGGCCGGAGGCAAGGATCCGGGGGGGCTGATCAGCACATCCGAGTCGAAGTACGACGAGGGGTTGCTCGTGCCCCCCATCAAGATCGGCGAGAACTACGCCCTCCGTGAAGACCTCCTGAACATGTTCGCCGCCATGACCCGGGACCCGAGGACCCTGATCCTGGACATCAAAGCACGGCTGGCCGCCTGCAGGATCTCACAACGTCGGATCGTGGAGCAGATCGAGAGGAAGGGCGTCTCCTTCTTCGTGGGCGGGCTTCGGCGGATTCTGACCGTCACGTCCACGGCGGCGAAGAAGAAGGTCCGACTCCTGAACGACGGCGTGTTCCGCCAGCCACGCTTCATGGACACCGTGGGGCCGGAACCCGGATTGACCCGGATCGGTCTCGTCGTGGTCAAGCAGGGGGAGACCATCAAATTCACCTTTGACGGCACGACGCCCATGTTCCGGGACAAGCCGATGAACTCCTTCTTTCAGGGGCTCATCGGGCTCGCCATGGTGTATTTCTGCGGATGGTTCTTTCACGATCTGCCCGCCAACAACGGCCTGCTGGAAACGCTGGACTGGGAATTCCCCGAGGAATCCATGATCAACGCCAGTGGGGACGCACCCACGTCGCTCGCTCCCTTCACCCAGACCTGCTTCTCCCACGGTGTCTTCCTTGTGGGCGCACGCATGAGCTATTGCCTCGATCCTCTACGTGCCGTGGCGGCCTGGTACCAGGGCTTCGGTGCGCCCGTCTTCGGGGGTGTGAACCAGTGGAACGAGCCGATGGCGGACATCTCACCCGAGCTCAACGCCACCGGCGCCGGGGCAAGACCCGACATGGACGGCGTGGACGGCGCCGGCGCCTATTTCGCCACCATGAGCGACTGCTCGGATGTGGAGACCACCGAATCGGACAGGCCCTTCCTCTATCTGCTTCGGAACTACTTCAACAGCTCCTACGGACACGGCAAGTTCCGCGGAGGTGCGGGGGTGGGGTTCAGCATGACGACCCATCACGTTCCCTGGGTGGCTGTGGGGGCCTTCGGGTACGGATCCAAGTTCCCTTCCACCCTCGGGATCTTCGGTGGGTACGCAGCGCCCACCACCTTCATCCGGACCGTTGTGGGGAGCAATGTGAAGGCCCTCCTCGCCGAGGGGAAGACACCGATCGCCCATGACCTGGACGAGATCTACGATTCGAAGAATCCGGAGCGCGGTGAGGAGGGTTATCATCACATCTGCATGGTCGTCCGCCCCCTTATGAACGGGGATACCTTCACGTATCTGGTGGGCGGCGGAGCAGGATATGGAGACGCCCTCGAGAGGGACCCGGAGCGGGTACTCAGGGATCTCCGCGACGGTCTCACGACCGACTGGGCCGCGAGGAACGTGTACTGTGTCTGCTACGACGGGAAGACCCTCAAGCTCGACCCGGAGGGGACGGAGGAACGCAGGGCCGCCAGGCGGAGGGCGCGCCTGGAAGCCGCAAAGCCCTTCGATGCATTCGAGGCGGAGTGGAGCAAGCTGCGCCCTCCCGAGGCCGTCACACGCTTCTACGGTCCCTATCCGAACCCGGGGGAGGCGGGGCGGATCGGGCCGGAGGAGACCTGAGGCGAGCTTGCTTTCGTGCTGGCCGATGATCTAATATATCGATGGAACGAATCCGGTTCCGGGAAAAGAAGCAATAGGCCGTAAGGGCTTCAAGGCGAGGAGGAGCGCCGATGTCCGGACACTCGAAATGGCACAGTATTCGGCACAAGAAGGCGAGGGAAGACGCCAAGAGGGGAAAGGCGTTCACCAAGCTGATCCGGGAACTCACGGTGAGCGCCCGGGCCGGCGGAGGGGACCCGGCCATGAACCCTCGACTGCGGACAGCCATCGACCGGGCGAAGGCGGAGAACATGCCTGCCGACAACATCGACCGGGCCATCAAGAAGGGAACCGGTGAACTGGAGGGCGTGCGGTACGACGAATATACCTACGAGGGATACGGCCCGGGAGGCACGGCCATTCTCGTGGAGGTCATGACGGACAACAAGAACCGTTGCACTGCAGAGGTGCGCCACATCTTCAGTAAGCAGAACGGGAATCTCGGCGAGAACGGGTGCGTCGCGTGGATCTTCGAGAAGAAGGGCTACATCAGCGTTCCGGCCGAGGGCGTGGATGAAGAGACGCTGATGGACATCGCCCTGGAAGCGGGCGCAGATGATATCGTCGAGGACACCGAGGACAAGCAGTTCGAGGTCTACTGCTCCGTGGAGGCATTCCAGGCGGTCAAAGAGGCCTTGACCGAGAAAGGGTTTGCCTTTCAGAGCGCAGACATCACCATGATCCCGAAGAATACGGTACGACTCGAGGGGAAGGAGGCTGAACAGACTCTCCGGCTGATGGACGCGCTGGAAGACAACGACGACGTTCAGCATGTCTACTCCAACTTCGACATTCCGAAGGAGGTCATGGAAAGCCTGTGACGGGCGGGCAGGACCCGTGCCGGCCCCCCTCCCTGCAGCATTCCCCTTTGCCGGTTCCCTTCCCGATGAAAGACCGTTCCGTAGAAGGCGGACCCCTGCTCGAAAGGAGACGGACCATGCGGGTGGTGGGTATCGATCCGGGTCTTTCCCATACCGGGTACGGCATCGTCGACACGGACACGAGGGGCCGACTCGTGCACGTGGCGAACGGGTCGATCAGCACCGCATCGAAAGCCCCGTTCGTGGAGAGGCTCTCCAAGATCCACCGGGATCTGGAAGGGGTGTTTCGGGAGTTCCGTCCCCAGCACATGGCCGTGGAGCAGGTGTTCTTCGCCCGAAACGCCCGTTCGGCCCTTCTCCTGGGCCAGGCCAGAGGGGTCGCCTTGCTCTCGGCGGCCCTGCTCGACATCCCGGTCTACGAGTATGCGGCCACGGAAATCAAGAAAGCGGTGTGCCGCTACGGGCAGGCGGGGAAGCAGCAGGTCTGTGAGATGGTCAAGGCGCTGCTTCGAATCGACGCGAGGCTCGCTTCACACGCCGCCGACGCGCTGGCCGTCTGCATCTGCCACGCCCACTCCTTTCGGACCCTCGATGCAAGGAAGGCGGGCCTGCCCCGTGGGGTGGAAGGAACGGACCCGTGGGTTTGACAAATCATCGGAACAGCTCGTGAAGGACTTCTCTTGATCGCCAGCTTGAAGGGTTTGCTGCTCAAAAAGTCACCGGAAGGGGTCGTCATCGAGGCGAACGGCGTCGGCTATGAGGTGCTCGTTCCCGTGCAGACCCTCTACGAGCTTCCGGATGCTGGCTCTCACGTCCAGCTCATGATCCACACGCACATTCGGGAGAGCCAGATCCTTCTGGTCGGCTTCCTCCACCAGGAGGAGAAGGACGCCTTTCGTTTCCTCACGACCGTGAACGGGATCGGCCCCCGACTGGCCGTGAACATCCTTTCCGGACTGCCGGCCCAGGAACTGCTGGCGGCGATCGTCGGCAAGGATACGCAGCGGCTTCAACGAATCCCCGGAGTGGGAAAGAAGATGGCGGAACGAATCGTGGTGGAACTGAAAGACCGGATCCCGCCCCGGGACTGGGCCATCGCCCAGGCAGAACCTCTGCCCCCGAAGCAGAAGGAACTCTACCTGGAGGTCTTGTCGGCCCTGTTGAATCTCGGGTATAAACGAAAGGAATCGGAAAAGGCGATGGAAAGGGCGCTCCGGAAACACTCGGACCCGGAAGAGGTGAACCTGGAGGGTCTGCTCAAGGCGAGCCTTCGCGAGCTTGTTCAGGAGACTTGACGATACGCGCACAGGGTGACGAAACCGTCATGGCACAGGACGCAGACAACAGCCCGGTCAGCCCCGAACGCCGGGAGGAGGACTTTGCCGAGGTCAACCTGAGGCCGTCTCTGCTTCGGGAGTTCGTCGGCCAGGATTCCCTGAAGGAGAAGCTGCGCATCTTCGTCGATGCGGCAAGGCGGCGGAACGAATCCCTCGATCACGTGCTGGTGTACGGCCCGCCTGGACTCGGCAAGACGACTCTCGCGTATATTCTGGCAAGAGAACTCGGCGTACAGATACACACCACCTCGGGCCCTGCCGTGGAGAGGCAGGGGGACCTGGCAGCCATCCTGACCAACCTCGGGCCGAACGACGTCCTGTTCATCGATGAAATCCACCGGCTGCCCCGGGCCGTCGAAGAGGTTCTGTATCCTGCCATGGAGGACTATCAGCTCGACATCATCATCGGCCAGGGGCCGAGCGCCCGGGCCATCAAGCTCGACATCCCCCGGTTCACACTCGTCGGCGCCACCACACGGGCGGGACTTCTCACTTCACCTCTTCGCACCCGGTTCGGCGTGATCGATCGCCTGGATTTCTACACGCCGGAGGATCTTCAGACCATCCTTGCCCGTTCCGCCCGACTCCTGGATGTACCGTACACCGAAGAAGGAATCCTCGAGATCGGCCGTCGGTCGCGGGGAACCCCGAGGGTAGCGAACCGTCTGCTCCGCCGGGTGCGGGACTACGCCCAGGAGAGGGGCGAGGGCAAAATCGATGCGAACACCGCATCCCTGGCGCTTCGGCTCCTGGAGGTGGACGGCCAGGGACTCGACAAGATGGATCGGAAGATCATGCTCACCATCATCGAGGGGTTCCAGGGGGGCCCCGTAGGCATCGACACCCTTTCCGCAGCGGTGAACGAGTCTCCCGACACCATCGAGGATGTCCACGAACCGTACCTGATTCAGCAGGGGTTCCTGGGAAGGACGAAGCAGGGCAGGGTCGCCACGCGCCATGCCTTCGCGTATTTCCAGATCCCGGTGCCTCAGCACAAACAGGGGGAGCTGTTCTAGCAAGAGGGCCGACCCTTCTTCGGGCAGGGTCACGGACAGGGAACCGAACAGAGGAGAACAGGAATGAAGATTCAATGGTTGGGACACGCAGCCTTCCTGCTGGAGACAAGGGACGGCGTCCGCATCGTGATGGATCCGTACGAGTCGGGATCGTACGGAGGCGCACTCGGTTACGGACCCATCGATACGGAGGCGGACATCGTCACCGTCAGCCACGACCAGCATGAGGATCACAACTACACGAGCACCGTGAAGGGAGACCCGGTGATCACCAAGGGTCCCGGCCGGGACACGGTGAAGGGTATCGAAATCAAGCGGGTGCACACCTTTCACGATGAGAGCGGTGGCAAGGAGAGGGGAGAGAACTTCGTGTTCTGCCTCAAGGTGGACGGCATGCTGGTCTGCCACATGGGGGATCTGGGCCACGTGCTGTCGAACGAGCAGGTCGCAGAAATCGGCCGCCCCGATGTGATGCTCATCCCCGTCGGGGGCACCTTCACGGTCGGCCCGGCAGAGGCCTCCCGGGTTGCGGATCAGCTCAAGCCCCGCGTCGTCATCCCGATGCACTACAAGACGCCCAAGTGCGCCTTTCCGATCGAGGAGGTGGGCGCCTATCTGGAGGGGAAGTCCGCGGTCAGGAAGGTCGGGGATTCCACCGTCGAGATCGACAAGGACTCGCTGCCGGATGAGACGGAGATCGTGGTTCTGGAGCCTGCCCTCTGATACGGTGGCGCCATTGCTGGAGGCCCTGATGCAAGACGCAGACAAAGACGGACGCAAGACCCAGACACACGATCCGGGGCATTCGGCTCTACTCGACCGTATGCTTGCCGGCGAGAAGCTGGCCCTGGCGAAGCTGGTCACTTCTGTAGAGAACGATGCCCTCTTCGTCCAGGAAATCATGGAGCAGATCTATTCGAAGACCGGCAGATGCTATTCCTTCGGAGTGACCGGTCCTCCCGGAGCCGGGAAGAGCACCCTTGTGGACAAGCTGATCGCCCGCCTTCGGGCCCGGGAGAAGCGGGTCGGAGTGATCGCCGTGGACCCCTCGAGCCCTTTCTCGGGCGGCGCGGTTCTCGGCGACCGGATCCGGATGCAGAGCCATGCCCTGGATGAGGGGGTGTTCATCCGCAGCCTGGGCACCCGCGGAACGGGAGGCGGCCTTTCCAGGGCGACGGGCGAGGTCCTGAGGCTCTTTGACGCCTTCGGGATGGACGTGGTCATCATCGAGACCGTGGGGGTGGGCCAGACCGAGCTGGACATCGTCGACATCGCGGATACGACCCTCGTTGTCCTGGTGCCCGAGTCCGGGGATACGGTGCAGACCATGAAGGCGGGCCTCATGGAGATCGCCGACATCTTCATCGTGAACAAGGCGGACCGGGAGGGGGCCGACAAAATGGTCTCCGATCTGAAGGGCATGGTCGAGTTGAACGAGAGCAGGGAAAGGGAATGGAAGATCCCGGTCCTGCTGACCCAGGCGAACCAGGACCAGGGCGTCGATGAGGTCCATGAGGAGTTGAACAGGCACAGGGAGTTCCTGTCGAAGGAGACGAGCGAGGCGGAACGGAAGGCGAAGATCCGACGACGCCATTTCCTGGAGATTCTCCGCCATCGATTCGCAAAGAAGGTGGAGATTCTTGCACGAGAGGACGAACGGTTCCGGGACTTCCTGCAGCAGATTCAGGAGGAGGATGCAAATCCCTATCGGATCGCGAAGGCCTTTTATCAGGACGACGAGTTCGCCCGGAAGATCTTCGGTCCCATCGAAAACATGTGATGAGAAGAAGGAAAGACGAGGCTTGACGGTGACCACTGAACATACGGAAACGGCCCATGACCGGGTTTCGCAAACCCTGAAAGCACTCAAGAAGAACGAATTCCTAGCCCAGTACTTTCCCACCGCGGAAGAGGCGAAGGGGTTCGTCCTCGACACCATCCGGCCCGGGACGCGTGTAGGGCTGGCAGGTTCCTCGACTGTCCGGGAGATGGGCCTCGTGGAGGGTCTCCGACAGAAGAAGGCGGTTCTGCTCGATCACTGGGACGAAACCCTCACCTTTGAGGACACCCTTCAGGTCCGCAAGGATCAACTGCTCTGTGACGTCCTGCTCAGCAGCGTGAACGCCCTCACCGAAAAGGGAGAGTTGCTCGCCCGCGACGGGATCGGCAACCGTACCTCCGCCATGACCTTCGGCCCGGAAAAGGTCTTTCTTCTGGCAGGCACCCAGAAGATCGTACCGGACCTCCACGCGGCCTTTCGAAGAATCCGGGAAGTGGCCGCGCCCATGCGGGCCAGGAGTCTGAACATGGATCTGCCCTGCACCCGGGGCAAAGGATGTGTGGACTGCAACGACCCGGGCCGTATCTGCAGGGCCACGCTGATTCTCCACCGGAGGCCCATGCTCACCGACATAACGGTTGTCCTGATCGGGGAGAAGCTCGGGTATTGACGGCGGGAGAAACAATCGAGCCGGCGCCCCCGACAGGGGGAAGCGGCTGGCAAGTTGCTATGTTCCCGATTTTCTGGTATTTATGTATGTTTAGCACGAATTCGTTTCCATGAAGCGTGATTCTGGCGGTGTAGCTCAGTTGGTCAGAGCATGCGGCTCATATCCGCAGCGTCCGGGGTTCAAATCCCTGCACCGCCACCACAAACCGGCGTAGAAGAAGAGATCGCAACCGCGATCTTTTTTTTTCTCCACGGCTCGAAGGGGACTTGCACACCGGAGGTTCCGTGTACGTACCGGCGGACAGGCTTCGCTTCAAGGAAGGACAGATCGAACTTGACGGGTCCTATGGGGAGGGGGGAGGGCAGATCGTCCGGACCGCCTGCGCGCTCTCTGCACTCACGGGGGTCTCCTGCCGCATCTCGAACATCAGGGCACGCCGAAATCGCCCCGGGCTCCGGGCGCAGCACTGCGCAGCTCTCCGGGGACTGGCTTCCCTGTGCAGCGCCCAGACGAGCCGTCTCAGGACGGGCGAGACGGAGGTAATCTTCACTCCCGGTGCCCTGCGGGCTGCGGAGATCGAGGTCGATACGGGCACGGCGGGCTCGATCGGTCTGGTCCTGCAGTCTCTGCTTCTTGCAGGTTTAGGGGTACCCGGAAGGACGTGGACCGCCCTTGTCAGGGGAGGGACGGACGTGCCGAGTGCGCCGAGCTGCGACTATATCAAGCATGTCAAGCTCGTCCTTCTTGCGGATATGGGCTACAGGGTGCATCTGCGCGTCGTGCGGAGAGGTTACTTCCCAAAGGGGGGAGGCATCGTGCGGGCACGCATCGAGCCCCCCCAGGCGGAACTGCTCGCCCCCATCAGCCTCCCGGCTGCAACGAACACCACAGGTTCCGGCGGCGTGTCCCACGCCTCGTCGCAGCTCGCGGAGAGAAAGGTGGCCGAACGACAGAGAAGGCACGCTGTCAAAGGCCTCACCGACTTCCTGCACATACCTTCCAGAATCGATGTGGAATACGCCGCTTCCCTGTCAACGGGGTCGGGCCTTCTGGTCTGGGCCAGGATGGAAGACTCCGTCGTGGGCGCAGGCGCACTCGGTCAGGCGAAGCGGCCGGCCGAAGAGGTGGCGGAACGGGCCGTCGAGATGCTCCTCAGGACCTATCACACCCGTGCCGCGCTCGATCCCTGGCTCGGTGATCAAATCCTTCCGTACATGGCCTTGAGCAGGGGCCGCTCCTGTGTGAGCGTGCCTTTCCTGACCCGGCACATGCGGACGAACATGTGGGTGATACAGAACTTCCTGAACGTCCGATTCTACTGTGAGGAAGAGGACCAGCGGGTCCGGATCGAGTGCATTCCCGGAGAGGGGGACTGAATCCAAGGATCGCCGCCCCATGACCGATGAGCGAATGCGAAGTGCGTCGGAACAGATCTTACGGGACCCTGCGGTGAGGCGGCTGAGGTCGGCTCTTGTACAGACCTCCCTTCCGTTTGTTCATCTCGTGGGAGGAGCCCTTCGCGACAGGCTGCTGGGATTCGATACAACGGATTTCGATTTCGTGGTGCGCGGCGAGGCCCGCGTTGCGGCGGAGCGGCTTGCCGGCCTTCTGGGCGCCCGCTTTCTGCTGCTGGATGAGGACTGGGGCGTGGCCAGACTCGTCTGGTCGCCACCCGGGGAGGAACAGGGACCTCTCCGGCTGGATTTCGCCTCCATGCGCGGACAGACGATCCAGGAAGATCTTCTGCTTCGGGACTTCACGTGTAACGCCCTGGCCATGCCGATCCACCCCGACGACAACGCCCTATCACGGGTGTGGGAGGATCCGACCGGCGGCCTGAAGGACATCCGGGCCGGACGGTTACGGGCCATCCACCCAGAACGGCTCCGTGAAGACCCCCTACGTCTCCTGAGGGCCTTCCGGCTCGCCTGCAACCTCGAGCTTCGGATCGAAGAGAACACGTTCCGCTGGATCCGCACGGCAAGAGAGGGCATTCACACCGTCGCTGCGGAACGCACGAGGGACGAATGGTTCAAGATCCTCGCCTGCGCCCGGAGCTTCGACAGCATCCTGCAGATGGACGGGGCGGGGTTGCTCACGACCCTCTTTCCGGCATTGGAGGGCCTGAAGGGGCTGAGGCAGGGCGGATACCATCATCTGGACGCATGGGACCACACATTGGAGGCGTACCGCACCCTGGAAGAGGATTCCCGGACGGGCTTCCGGCGAATCGCCCCTTGGGACGCCGAGCTGCGGACATGGCTCGCCTCGGGGAAGGAGACCCTGCCTCTGCTGAAGGCTGCCGTTCTCTTCCACGACATCGGGAAGCCGGGGGCCCTCTCGGTCGATGCAGAGGGCGAGGTCCATTTCTACGGACATGCGGACAAGGGGGCCGACCTGTCCGCGGGTGCGATGCGAAGGCTGCGCACGCGTCGCCGTGATGAGGAACGAATTCGAAAATGGGTTCGTTTTCACATGGGCCCGGTCCACATGATGCGGGCCATGGAAGGGGGCCGGCTGACCGAAAAGGCGAAGATCCGCTTCTTGAGAAGACTGGGCACGGATGCGCCGGGCATGCTGCTGCTTACCCTCGCGGATTTCTCCGCTACCGGCGGGCCTTCGTCCACGGAAGACCGGAACGAGGCCTTCCAGCGTCTTCTCGACTCGCTCTTCGAACTCTACTTTCGGAGAGACGCGGCCTCGATCGCCGGCAAGAGACTGGTCACCGGCAAGGATCTCATCGACGCCCTGGGGATTCCGCCGGGCCCGGCCGTTGGACGCCTTCTCCGGCTCCTGGAAGAGGCCCGGGTGGAAGGCAAGATCACCGATCGGGCCGGGGCCATCCGTCTCGCGAGATCCCTGATCGAAGAAACACGGCAGCAGCGCAACGGGACGTAGCTCTCGATGGCTTACGCCCGGAGAAAGGAGAAAGAATGATGCCGATCGAAAAACTCATGAAGCCCGTGAGCATGGGGGGCCTCAGGCTTCGAAACAGGGTCGCCATGCCTCCCATGACCATGGCCTACGCGGACAAAAGCAACGGGGTGAGTCAGACGCACATCGAGTACTTCTCGGAAAGGGCGAAAGGGGGAGTCGGTTTGGTCATTGTGGGAGGCGTGTGCGTAGAGAGGAAGATCGGACAGCTCTTCGTGCCTTCTCATCTCCTGTGTATCGACGAAGACGATTCCATCCAGGGGTACCAACGGCTCACAGATGCCGTTCATCACCACGGGGCAAGGATTGCCGCCCAGCTCTACCATGCCGGCAGACAGACGTCCCTGGAAAAGACGGGAGGGCTCCAGCCGGTTTCCGCTTCCGACGTGGACACCATGTTCATGGGGGTCCTCCCCATGCCCAGCGCGAGGGCGCTCACTCTCGATGAAATCGAAGAACTGGAAGACGCCTTCGCGGACGCAGCGGAGAGGGCGAAGCGGGCCGGGTTCGATGCGGTTCTCATCGACGGCGGTGCGGGGTACCTGATCGGGCAGTTCATGTCCCCTTTCGTGAACAGGCGAAGAGACGAATACGGCGGCGACCTCGAGGGGCGCATGCGCTTTCCCCTGCGAATCGTCGAGAAGACAAGAAGGAGGGTCGGCGCGGATTACCCCCTTCTTTTCGATCTCCCTGCGGACGAGTTGATCGAGGGGGGAATCCGGGTGGAGGAAAGCCGGGTGATGGCGAGCATGCTGGAAGGGGCTGGCATCCAGGGGTTTCGGATCCACGTGGCCTTGTATGAAACCTACCAGTACGTGGTGCCCCCGGCCGTGGTGCCCAAGGGGGTGCACGCCGAGCGGGCCCGGGCGATCAGGGAGAGCCTCAAGGGGGCGAAGGTGATGCTCGGACACAGGATCAACGACCCTGTACTCGCGGAAGAGTTGCTGCAACAGGAGGCGGCGGACATCATCCTCATGGGAAGGCCCCTGATCGCAGATCCTGAGCTCTGCAACAAGACGAGGGAGGGAAGACTGGAGGACATACGTAAGTGCATCGCATGCAACATCGGATGTATCGGGAACATCGTCTCGGGCAAACCTGCCACCTGCACCGTCAATCCCGCGCTGGGCCGGGAAAAGGAATTCGAGTACAGGGCCGCCGCAAAGCCGAAGAAGGTTCTGGTCGCAGGAGGGGGGGTAGGGGGCATGGAGGCGGCGCGGGTCGCTGCCTTGCGTGGCCACCGGGTCACCTTGTACGAGAAAGCGGATCAACTGGGCGGCTGGGCCGCGGTCGGCTGCATTCCGCCCCACAAGCAGGAGATCCGGGGGCTGATCGGGTACTATGCCACACAACTGAACAAGCTGGGGGTGACGATCCACCTGAGCAGGCGGCTGACGAGCAAGGATGTTCTCGCCGAGAAACCGGATGCGCTCATCCTGGCGACCGGTTCCGAGGAGGCGGTCCCTGAAATCCCCGGTGTGGAACGCCCCGAAGTCCTCAGAGCCTCGGCCGTGCTGACCGGCGAGGCGGAAACGGGACAAAGGGTCGTCATCCTGGGGGGAGGGCAGACCGGGCTGGAGACGGCGGAATTCCTCGCGGAAAGGGGGAGGATTGTCACGGTTCTGGAGATGCTGCCCGAGGCGGGCCAGGACATGGAACTGACTTCGAAGATCTTCATGATGCCTCGTCTCGCCCGGGCCGGGATCGACGTCCGGACGGATGCCAAGGTCGAGGCGATCGACGATCAGGGCGTGGTGTGTGCGACTGAGGCGATCCCTGCCGACACGGTCGTGATTGCCGCGGGCCTCGAGACGGCCGGGGCCGAAAGGGACTCCCTTACCGGTTCGATCGCGGAGGTGTACGAGATAGGGGACTGTGTGAAACCGAGAAGACTTCTAGACGCCATCCACGAAGGGGCGAAGGCCGCGATGGCACTTTAGGATTGCCGGGGGTGGAGCACCCCCGGCAATCCTGTCCCAATCCTCTACTTCTTGCCCTTCTTCTTGTACCAGGCGGTGACCTCCGGCACGTGCTTCATGGCAACCTCGCCCACGCGGGCAATGGTGGCGTCCACGAACTGCTGCTCCTCAGGGGAGAGGGGTTCCCACTTCACGTATTCCATGTTGTTCCACCAGTCGTCCTTCGTCTTGATACAAGGCTTGGTGCTACCGGGGAAGGCCTGCCAGTTCGTGGGGGACGTCCTCATGGTCCACTCCCGATGGGTCTCGTAGTCGGCCGTGTCGAGATTGGTGGCGCGGCTGAACCACTTGAAGTCACCCGGAGGGCCGATCGGAATCCCGATGTGGGCACTGCAATCCGGCAGAAAGCCGGCGGTCGCCGCCGCACCGCCGACCGTGCCCATGCCCCGGGCGTCGATACGGTACTGATTGAGGGCCGCGCACGCAAAATCGCACGCAGCCCCGAAATCGAGAAGCTTCCAGTTGCAGGTCGGACCGCCCCAAAGGAGTGAGCGGCTCTTGTTCTTCTTCGCGTAGGCGTTGAACTTGCCGCAACTCTCGAACCCGCAGGCACCGCAGTCCCATCCCATCTCCGCGCGGGTCAGGTCCGCACCGAGGAGAATGATCGGTATGGAGATGCCGTGGTCGAGGTAGTGCTTCAGGGTCTGGTAGTCGAAATACATGACCGGTGAGATCGGATGAACCGCTTCGAAAACGTCGACGATGGGCTTGATGTCCTCTCCCGTCACGATCTCGGTCTTCAGATCCAGCCTCCCCGTCATCTGGGGGGTTCTGTAGGCCGCGGCCACCGCCAGCCTGGCGATATCCATCATGGCATCCTGGGCCGCCTCCTGTCCGTCTATCCTGGCCATCTTATTCCTCCTCCTGCTTCGTTTTCGGGAACTGCGTCCGGTAGTCGAAGTGGATGCCGGATCCGGTCTGTCGGATCACCACGTAGTTCTTCCGGGTATTGTCCAGCATCTTGTCCATATTGACCAGGTGATAGTCGATCGGCACGTCCTGGTAGGGGCTCTTCGAAATCGTGGCCATGGGAATCCCGGCGACGATGCCGGAATGGGGGCAGTAGTCGAGCTTCTGGCCGGCCAGCCCCACGCTCATGAAGGGCCTCGCGTCGACGAGCAGGGACTGGGCCATCCAGATCGCCGACCCGATGATCCAGCCCAGGTCGTCCACCCGGGCTCCGCACAAGGGGCCTTTGATCGGCGTCTTGCTGCGTCGATCCGTCACATCCACGAGCCCCTTGTGGGTCTCGCGCCTTTCGTAGAGGAAGGAACAGCCGAGGGCGCCGCCGCAGAGGCCGCAGTTCGCATCGAGAGGCGTCTCGTGTGCCCTGTAGTCGCCCAGGAAGAGGATGACGTCCGTCTCCCGGACCATGACGGCCTCGTTCAGGAACTGCCGCTGCCACTTCTTGTTCGTGTAGGCGAGTTCCTCCATCTTCCGGGCCACCTTCTCCATCTCCTCCTGGCCGTACACCAGATGAGCCTCGGCCTGAGGTACGCCGCCTGCAACCGGGGCGGTCATGGCCGCCCCCACGGCGAGCTTTGCAGCGATCAAGGTGGCCTCCCTCCTCCTCAGGTCCTGCGGCGAGTAGCGGGGCCATTCGCTGATGTACTCCTCACCCCTGAGTTGATCGAACCTTTCCATGGTCATCCTCCGGCATGGGTTGTCGTGTTCCTGAGACGGTTCATCCGAGCCCCTGCATCTTATCCATTCGGGTGGGGCCCTGCAATCCCCGAATATGGTGAGTAAGATTTCCCCAGGTTCAGGGATTCCACTGGACCCGGCCTTTCGTTATATACGATCTTGAATTCGTGTGTGATGGAATGTGCGTCGCTGATTCACCCTCAGAAAGGGAGGCTGGACCATGAGCTACTTCGACCTGAATCTGAACCTGACCGAAGACGACAAGGCGATCCGGGAGGCGGCCCACAAGTTTGCCAAGGAAGAGATGAGGCCCCTGGGCACCGAACTGGACCGGATGTCCGCCGAGGAAGTCGTGGCCCCGAATTCGCCCATCTGGAGCTTCCTGAGACAGGCCTACGGCCTCGGCTACCACAAAGCGGCCATGCCGGTGGAGGTGGGCGGTCTGGGATTCACGCCCTTGCAGAGCCACATCCTGATGGAGGAGCTCTTCTGGGGGAGCGCGGGGTTGGGCGCCGTCCTTCTGCTGGCCGCCTGGCCCTACGTGAAAATCCTCCACACCATGAAGGAAGAGCTCATCGGGGAATTCGTGGTTCCCTTCTGTCAATGCACGGACGCGTCCGTCACCGGGTCCTGGGCGATCACCGAACCGGATCACGGCTCCGACACCCTGAACGTAGACGCGGAGTTCTGGACCGACCCGACGATCAAGATGCAGCTCAGCGCCCGCGAGGACGGCGACGAGTGGGTCCTGAAAGGCCAGAAGTCCGCCT
Source organism: uncultured Thermodesulfobacteriota bacterium (assembly GCA_964479535.1). Classification (GTDB taxonomy): domain Bacteria; phylum Desulfobacterota; class DSWW01; order DSWW01; family DSWW01; genus S015-6. The sequence continues at coordinate 197,242 of CAYZMM010000001.1, read as the reverse complement.
GGGTTTCATGCGGTCCCACAGCCACCCATTCCATGGTCAACGTTCAAGTCGACACGGCAAGGGGTCCGGCCGGAGGAGGGGTATGTATCCTGCCGCTGAACCTACCGGGGATCAGCAGGGGAAAGGCCCTGGACAAACTGGGTGCCCGGGACCTGCCCCAGGGAGAGCTCTTCTTCGACGATGTCCGGATACCGAAGCGGTGGATGTTCGCCCATCCGGACAACTACGGCGAATGGGTCATCAACAATCTGGGCTTCGGCAACACCTCCGTCGGCCTGGTTGCGCTCGGCCTTGCCCGCGCCGCTTTCGAAGAGACACTCGCCTACGCAAAGGAGAGGATTCAGGGGGGGAAGCCTCTGATCGACCACTATTCCATCAAGGTCCGAATCCACCGGATGTTCGCCAAGGTCGAGGCGATCCGGGCCTTCACCCGGGCCGTGTGGGAGGTGAACGCACGGGCGTATCCGCCGCTGTCGGAGTATGCGTACGCGGTGAAGACCTACTGCACCGAGACGGCCCTGGAGGTGGTGGATGAGGGCCTGCAGATCCACGGAGCGAACGGGCTTACGAAGGAGTACTTCATCGAGAAGCTCTGGCGGGATGTCCGGCCCATGACGATCGCGGACGGGGAGAACTCGGTGCTGAACCGGCTCGGCGGTCATATTCTGAAGGACACGTTTCCCCGGACAGGCGTGAACCTCATTGCATAGAACAGCAGGCGTTCGCCTCATAATGTCGTCCAATAGCTCTGAAGAAAGCTGCCAGGGAGGTGATCGATGCGTGAACTGAAGACCGAACATTTATTCGACGCCCGTTTTACGGTGACCAGCTCTTCGGGGTTCATGCCGGCAGGCGACGGCGGCTGGGGGAACAGGGTGATCGCGCCGGTAACAGGCGGCACAGTGGAGGGGCCGAGGGTCCGGGGTACGGCCCGACCCTTTGGGGCGGACTGGTTCGTGATTCGCCATGACGGTGTCTTCATCGTAGACGTTCGGCTCGTGATCGAGACCGACGACGGGGCCTTCATCCACACCCACTACGACGGGATCGTCGATGTCAACGAGGAACACCTCGATGTGATCGCTCGAGGTGAATTCCCGGCCTTCCGCGTACCGGTGCACGCGACACCGCGGTTCGAGACGGGTCATGAGAAATATGGCTGGTTGAATCGGCTGGTGTGCGTCGGGATCGGAGAGGTGAATACGGAAGGAGACCCCTATACGGTGGATTATTCCATCTATGCCTTGAGGTAGGCCACGTTCATAGAACCACCATCTTCTCTTTGACGATGTGTTCCGCCACCTTCTTGACCGAAGACTCGTCCGGGCACTCCCAGATCTTGCTGTCCTTCTTCTCCTGGACGCCCCCGCCCATGATCCGCTGAAGACGCGCCGCGGCCGTCATCGTTCCGGCAGCGGAGGCCATCGCACTCCTTCGGGTAGGTTTCGGCGGTGTGAAGCGTTCCAGGCGATTGAGCGAACCGGCCGGGCCCACTGCGTCCCGGGAAAGACCGATCCCCCGGAGATCCGGCAAGGAGAGTTCCGCCTTCGCTGCGCGGATGCGACCCTTGAGTGTCGGGTAGCGCAGGACCTGTCCCTTTTCCATGGTGACGAGGGCGGGCATCGGACAGGACAACCGGGTGAGGAAGCCCGGGACGCGCTTCGTCACCAGCAAACGCTTCTCTCCCGGGTCCGGTTCGACCTTCCGGGCCCCCGTGACTTGAGGCAGACGCAGCAACTCGGCAAGAAGAGGCCCCACCTGCCCGTGCTCGAGGTCGGCACGCCGCCATCCGCAAAGGAGAAGTCCGAAGGGCCGCTTCGCCAGGGCAGCCGCCAGCGCCCGGGCCGTCGCATACGGGTCCGACCCCTCGATTTGCGGATCCCAGATCCGTACGCCCTCGTCCGCACCCACGGCCAGACATTCCCGAAGGACGGTCTCTGCCGAGGACGGTGACACGGTCATCGCCGTAATTTGCTTCTCCGGGCGCACGTCGCGGAGACGAAGGGCTTCCTCCAAGGCAAAGGCATCGTAAGGATTCATCAGCCAACGAAGCGAGGAGGGTGCAATCCCCTTCCCGCCCTGTTCGATCCTGATCGGGTTGAGGCAGTCGTGCACGGGCGCGATGAGAACGACGATTTCGAGGCCGCTGCCGCTCATGTGGTGCGTCCTCCCGTCCCCGCCCTCGCCTTCATCTCACGAAAGGACCGGATCAACACGGGGAGCACGACTTGCACGTCCCCTACGATTCCGAGGGTGGCGATCCGGAAGATCGGGGCGTTCGGGTCCGAGTTGATGGCAACGATCGTTTGCGACGCCCGCATGCCCATGACGTGCTGGATCGCGCCGGAGATGCCACAGGCGAAATAGACCTCCGGGGACACCACGCTTCCCGTTACGCCAATCATGCTCTCCCTGGACCGCCATTTCAGGTCAACGGCCATTCGGGTTGCGCCCACCGTGCCGCCCACCACCTCGGCCAGATCGTCCAGGAGCCCGAACCCCTCCTCGCTCTGCATCCCCTTGCCACCGGCCACGATGACCTCGGCATCGGTGATGTCGAGCTGAGACGGGATCTCCCGGATCTTCTCCTCCAACCGCACCGCGTTCGTTCCGGTCGGGCGGGGCCCTTCCAGCCATTCGACGGAGAAACCTTCCGACACCCCGACCTCTTCCGCGTCCATGACTTTCCGAGCAAGCGTGACGATCTGCGGGCCATCCGCCTCCGGGACGACAATCATGGAGGCGTGAGGCCGGTAGGCGCCCCGTGTGACCCGACACCTGCCACCCCTCGGGTTCAGGAAGGTTGCTTCGGTCGTCAGGCTGCACTTCAGGCGTGCGGAGAGTCGCGGGGCAAGTTCCGCTGAGCGGACGGAACTCCCCATGAGAAGCAAATCCGGCCCGTGTTTCTCAAGAAGGGCCTCGACACACTCCGTGTAGAGTTCGTTCCCGTACTCGCCAAGCGCTTCGTCCTCCAGCAGGAGGACCCGGTCGGGTCCGAAGCGACCGATCGCCTCGAGGGCCGCTTCCGGGACCCCTTGGCCGAGAACCAGGGCGGTCGTTCCCGCGCGCATCTGCCTGCCGAGCCGAACCGCCTCGGAGAGGGCTTCCTGGGACGACCGGAGGATCTTCTCCTCGGCGGTCTCCACATAGGCCCAGATTTCCATGTTTGCCCCCCCATGCTGCTTCCGCCGGACAGAGGGTGAACAGACCCCTGTGAAGTTCACGTCCGATCTCTCGCCCGCGGTCCCGGCAAGAGGGCGTCACGCGACTGCACGGGCAGAGGTCCGATCGTCCGGAGTTGGCCCCGGGTCCCCCGGAGATTTGCATCGGGTGACCTTGCGGAGGAAAGGGAAGAGGGAGTCCGAGCCCATTCAGGAGCGGGAGCCCGTGCCAGCTCCGGCAACGAGCTCCCTCCCGAAACCGAGCGATCTTCTCAGGGCTAGACGTTCCGGGCCGTCACAAACCTGGGCTTGAAAATCGTCACCAGGGACGGGATGAAGACCAGGGCGTTCACCATGTTCAGGAACATGAGAAGCCCCAGCAGCAGGCCCATCTCCGCCTGGAACTTGAGATCGATGAAGATCCAGAAGACGACACCCGCGATGAGCGTCGTAGCCGTGAAGATGATCGCTTTTCCGGTCGTCTCGACCGCTTTGCGGTTCGACACGGCGTAGCTCCCGGACGTCTCGTATTCCTCCGATATCCGTGCCAGCAGGTAGATTCCGTAGTCGATCCCGATACCCACGGCGATCGCTGCGACGGGCAGCGAGTTGATGTTCAGATCGATGCCCTTCCAGAGCATGAACGCCTCGGAAAGCACCTGGGAGATCGCCAGCGGTATGATCAGGATCAGTCCCGCCGTAAGGGACCGGAAGGTCAGGACGCAGAGGATGAAGACCACGACGAAGACGGCGATCAAAGAGGCCCAGTAGGACCACTCCACCTCCTGGTTCACGGCCGCCAGGATCCCGAGCAACCCTCCGGCGAGCCGGAAATTGATCTTCTCGAGTGGGTTGGCGTCGATGAATTCCTGGGCCTTGGCGATGCAGTTGTGGATCAGCTCGTTGTTGTAATCCTTGTAGAAGCAGGTGATCGTACCGTTCGTCCACGAGTAGTCCACCCACCGGTCCATTTCTCCGGGGGATGTGTTCGAGGCGATCAGGAAGCCGATCTGCCCGAGGTGCTCCACACTCTCGGGGATCATCTCCCATTTCGGGTGCCCCTCGTGGAACATCCGGTAGATCCTCTTGATCATGTTGGTGAAGGTCAGGGTTCCTCCTGCACCCCCGTCCGTCTCCATGTATCGCTGGAAATCCTCCATGGCCTGGAGGCTCTCGTAGTTCTTGATCGCCCCCTTCTCCTTGCCCTCCGCGATGATCACGAGCTGCGTGGCACCCACGAAGGTGCGATTGAAGTATCGGAAGGATACATTGTAGGGATGGTCCGGGAACAACAGGGCGGCACCCGCCTCGGTATCGCCAACCTTCAGGTTCAGGGAATACCGGCCGCCGATCACCAGGACCAGGACGATCAACACCGCCACGGCCCAGCGGCTCTTCCCTTCGGAAGGCTTGACCAGGAGCCCCGCCAGCCACTTGTAGAAACGCCCTTGCGTCTCGTGGGCGATGCGGGTCGGCTTCGGAGGCCTTACCAGAGAGAGAACCACGGGATTGAGGGTGGGAACGCTCACGAACATCGACACGATCCAGAAGGAGCAGAAGATACCCAGATTCCGCATGATCGGAATCGTGGCGATGGAGATGAGCAGGACCCCCAGCCCGTCCGTAATGATCGACAGGGTGGCCGGCGTAACGAGTTCCCCGTAAGCCTTGAGGATGGCACCATCCTTGTCCTGCAGTCGCAAGTACTCTTCGTGATACCGTGCCATGGACTGCACGGAATGGCTCAAGGCTCGGGCGGTGATGATGAGGGGCACGACCATGACGAGAGGGTCGAGAGGGAATCCCATGAAGCTGGCGAAGCCCAGACCCCAGATCGCACTGACCACCGCAGAGAGAACGGGCAGAACCACCCCCTGCCACGTTCGAAAATACCAGCCGAGAAGAATGACCATCAAAATCATCGTGGCCGTCAGCACCGTGTAGACCTGTACCCGCAGGTCATAGATGTAGGCGTAAAGGGCGGGATACCCCGTGAAGTAGATGTTGGTGTTTTCGTCCGTCTCCGCCTCCTTCATCTCCATCATCCGGGCGTAGAGGTTGATCGGGTTGACCCCCTCCTCCCAGAAGCCTGCCATGATGGCGGCCGCCTTGTCGTCCGGAGAGACAAAGAACCCGCGGATCCCCTCGTTGGCGTAGACGGCCTTGCGGATCCTCTCCAGGTCCGCTTCGTCCTGCGGGAACTGAGGCCACATGACGGGCCGTATCTGAATTCCCCACGAGGTCACGTTCACGTTCTTCAGCTTCGGATGGGTGAGCGAGATCACCTGGGTGGCGTTGCACCCCTCCGTCTCCAGCAGGCCCTGGGTGATCCGGTCGATCTTGCCCATCGTGTCCAGGTTATAGATGTCCCCCTCCTTCACCTCCACCGCACAGACCAGCACGTTGGCGGAACCGAACATCTTCCTGTATTCCTTGTAGAGCTGGATGTACGGATGCTTCGGAGGGTAGAGGGCAAAGAAATCGGTGGCGATCTTCAACGAGTAGACCCCGTAACAGAAGACCCCCGTCACCAGTGCCACCAGCAACAAAACCGCCATTCGGTGCCGTAACAAAAACCGGATGTAACCTTCTAGCGTCGTCCTGCGTTCGGCCATGGTCTCTGTTCCCCCGTTCCTGCTACCAGATGAGTTCGCCTTCCTCTATGCCTACGTAGAGCCCATTGGCCCCGGCACCGAATCCGGTCTGACCGCTGCCCGCGCTGAGACTCAATGTACCGATCCAGTAGAGCCGTTTCTTCACGGGCACCTCTAAATGGTTCCAGGTGCGGCCTCCGTCGGACGTGATCAGGACCGTTCCCACATCACCCATGACCCAGCCGTCGTCACCGCGTACCTTGATCGCGTACAAGGACTCCTTGAGCCCGGTATCCAAGCGTTCCCATGTCTGGCCGTCGTCGAACGAGGCGATGATCACTCCGTCCAGGCCGGCAGCGAACCAGGATTCGCCGTCCCGACTCAGGCAGAACATCGTCTGATCCGCCGGGGAGGTGATCTCCTTCCAGGTCAGCCCGCCGTCCTCGGTCCTGAAGATCCGCCCGAACTCACCCGCCAGATAGCCGACCCCCCCCTCCCGAAGGCAGACACCGTACAGGTTCACATCCTCTTCCATGGTGGCGTCCTGCCACGTTTTGCCTCCGTCGGACGTGACCGCCACCGCACCCCAGTCTCCGATGGCGCACCCGTTCCGGGAATCTGCAAAAGAGATGCTGAACAGGTGACGCTTCAGAGGGTTCTTCTGGGACTCCCATGTCTTTCCCCCGTCCGAAGAGTGGAGCACCAAGCCCCCTTTCCCGCAAACCCAGCCGTTCTGCTCATCCGAAAAACTCACAGAGAACAGGGGCAGGCGGACACCGCTGTCGACCTCCCGCCAGAGCTTGCCTCCATCCTCCGACCGGTACATGTGGCCGCGGTCCCCGGCCAGCAGGTACACGGAGTCCGAGATCATTTCGGAACAATAGATGTTCTCGCGGATTTCCGCAGGCGTCAGCAATCCCTCCGCCGTCTCCCCCTGGGCGGGAAACGAATAGAACAGCATACACAGCATCACAATGATTGTTGCGCATCCTCTCGCTCTTCGCCAAGCTCCCTCGGTTTGCCTCATCAGGTGCCTCCAGGTCGGACTCAACGGGATTGTGAGTGTGTCGGCGTACACGGCCGCGGTTGGGTGTGAATTCTCTTCTTACACTCTTCTACTACTCTTGGTCAAGTCTGTGAACGGAACGTAAACAGACCAGAACGCAGGGCTGGCACAGAACAGTATTTTGGAATTCCGGCACGCCAGCTCGCCCCTTCCAGGGGAAGCGTCGCTTTGCACTTATTGCTTCCCGTAGGCCTTTTCCAGCAGCTGGGTCTTCTTCGTCGCCCGCTCCAGGGTGTTCGGCTCCAGCCACTCGATCGTCGGCCCGATCTTCACGTCGCTGTGCATCTTCGTGAGAAGTTGCTTCTCGAGGCCCGGAAGATCCTCTTCCTTGACGCCTTCGCCGTACTCGATCTTCAGCTTCAGGGGAGGGACCACTCGCGGTGGAGGCTCTTCGAGCACGATCCGGAAGGCACCGGTCACACGTGGGACGAACCCGTTGATCACGCCTTGAATCGCCGCCGGGTATACGGGCACTCCCTTCACCTTCAGCATGTCGTCCGCCCGCCCGACGATCTTGTACCGGAACCCGCTCATTCCACAGGGACAGGGCTCGGTGAAAACCTGGTGAATGTCATTCAAGGTAAAACGAAGGTTAAAGAAGAAGAGGGGATGTTCCGGTTCGATGGGGGTGAAGACGGCGAGGCCGGTGGCCCCGTGCTCCATCGGCACAGGCTCCTTGGTTTCGGGGTCCACGAGTTCGTAGTAGCAATAGTCGTCCGCCACCCAGTGCATGCCCTGGTAAACAGGGTGGTCGCAGGAGCAACCGTAGCCGGCGCCCACATCGAAGAGCTTCGCCCCGTACTCGCCCTCGAGGCGTGCCCGCACCTCGGGAATGCCCGCCCCCGGTTCCGCCCCGCAAAGAAGGGTCTTCAGTCCGAGGCTCTTGACAGGCGCCCCCAGTACGTCCGGTGCCCGCTCGACCAGGTGCAGCGCCAGCGAAGGGGTCCCGGCGAAGACGTTCACCTTGAAAAGCTGCATCATCTTGAGAATGCGTTCGGTCCCGGCCTCGGCCCCGATCGGGATGAGCGTCAGTCCGGGTACCTTCTGGTACCAGAAGAGGGTGGGGGTCCCTGCAGCGTGCATGCTCAGGCCGAAGCAGAGCCCCATCCGGTCGCCGGCCCGCAGCCCGATCCGCCACCCGATGCGCGCGAAGATGTCCGCCTGGCGGTCAAGGGCCTTCTTGAAGATCGGATAAGGGGTGGGAATGCCCGTCGTACCCGACGTGGTGGTGAGCAGATAGAGGTCCTCGTATCGCTCCTTGCCGAACAGCTGGAGGAAGAAGGCGTCCATGTCTGCACCGGTCTCCTCGATCAGCTCCCTGAATTCCGCCTGGCCGGCGTACGGAATCGCCCGTGCGAAATCGTCGAAGGAACGGATGTCCTCAGGCTTGACCCCCGCCTTTTCCATCCGTCTTCTGTCGAAGGGGACCTTTTCATAGAAATACCGGATGGAAGCCTTGAGCTTCTCCCACTGAAGCTCTTTGATCTGGGGGGTGTTCAGTAAAGGCTCGATCTCCATGTCGAAGTATTTCTCTTCGGCCTGCGCCATGGTCCGACTCCTTTCCCCGCTACCTCTTGAATACGTGGAGTGTCATGGAGGACGCGTCGATACCGATGATCCCTCCGCCGTTGTGGGTCATGCCGACCTTCGGGTCTTTCACCTGGCGTTTGCCGCACTCGCCCCGCAGCTGCCTGACGATCTCGTAGATCTGCGCACAACCGGTCGCACCCACGGGATGCCCCTTGGTCACGAGACCACCGGAGGGATTCGACGGCTTCTCTCCGTCCACTTCCAGGACCCCGTCATCGATCCACTTGGCCGCATCGTCTCCGGGGCAGATGTCCAGTTCGATCAAGTCCATGATTTCCGCCGGAGACGTGGCGTCGTGGACCTCGATCACGTCCACTTCCTCCGGACCTATTCCGGCGGCTTCGTATACGCTGGGCGCCAGCCGCCGCGTGAGCGTGTCGTCCGGATCGTTGGTGACCTTTCCGCTGCCCACCACAGACGCGGCGACCCAGACCGGTTTCGTCGTCCTCTTCGCGGCGGCCGATTTGCTGCTCAGGACGGCGGCAGCGGCGCCGTCACCGATGGGGGAGCACATCATGCGGGTCAAGGGGAACGATACATCCCCGGACTGGAGCACCTCCTCCAGGGTAACCGCCTCCTGGTACTGGGCGTGGGGGTTGAAGGCCCCGTTCTTGTGGGCCTTGACCGACAGCTTGGCGAAATGCTCCTGGGTCAGACCGTACATGTCCATGTACCGCCTCGTCATCCAGGCATACATGTCCATGAAGATGCTCCGCTTCGTGCCGCTGCCTTCCTGCATGATCTTGTCTTTCCCGCCGAGAAGCGTTTCCGCGTTCTTGAAGTACTCGACGACCATCTCCAGGTCCACGGCGGTCCCGAGGGCCATGAAGGACTTCTTCTTGTCCTTGTCGTAGAGCTTCTCGAAGCCGACCACCAGAACCGTGTCGTAGAGGCCCGCGCCGGTGGCCGCCCAGCCGAGATGGAACGCGGACGAAGAGCTGGCACAGGCACTCTCGACGTTGAATATGGGGATGCTGTCGATGCCGAGGGAGGTCAGGGTGACCTGTCCCCGGATCATCTCCTGCCCGGTCATCAGCCCTGCGACCGCGTTGCCCACATAGGCGGCCTGAATCTCCCGTTTGTCGATTCCCGCATCCCGGATCGCCTCTTCTGCCGCCTCCCGCACCAGGTCCTTGATGCCCTTGTCGAGGAACTTGCCGAAACGGGTCATGCCTGCACCGATGACCGCTACCTCTTGCATGGAACGGCTCCTTTCCTCTGTTCGCCAACCGTTTCGCGTCGCGTCATTCCGTGGAGATCATCGGCGTCTTCACCCAACCTTCGTCGAAGGGGCTGATGAAGTCGAATTTCGCCGTGATCGACTGCCACTTCCATTTCCCACCCTCTCTCACATACTCCTCGTCGTATTTCGCCTGCAACCAGAGGGCCCTTTCGGCTCCCCGCAGCGTACAGGGGACGTCTACGTACCACCTGCCTTTCGCCCGGTCGCCCGCCACCTCGATGACCGGGTTGGCCACCATGTGGGCCGAGTAGGAAAGGGTCGAGGGGACCACCTCCTTGTAGAAGGCCCCCACGGCCTCCTTGCCCTTGTGCAGGCCGAAAGCCCCGAAATCCGCCCAGGGCTCGTCATCCGTGAAGTGGTCGACCAGCCGTTCCATGGCGGAGGCATCCCCAGCGGTCCCTGCATCCGCCCAGTAGCAGTAGGAGGCCTTCAACTTCTTGATCGACTCGATGTCCTCCAGGATCTGGATCCTCTCTTCCAGCGACTTGCTCATGGCACCTCCTTCCTTCCGGGGATCGACTGGATCGTAAATCTCATAATATAGTAGACTGTTCCACTGATTTGAATCCCCCCTACCGGGGGTTTCCTTCTCACCAGTTCTGGGGAGTTCGACATGGACCTTCCCACGGTCGAGGACGTCTTCGACAGGCACAAAGAAGAGATCTTAGAGGAAGTGTGCGACTATCTGCGCTTCCTGCCCCGGTCTCCCTACCAGGAGTTCCTTCTCGGCACAGCGGAGGGCCAAGCCAGGTTGCGGGTCTTCCTCGACCTTTTCTGCGGGGCCCTGCGGGGTGAGCAGGAGGTCTTCTTCAAGGACCAGGCACGAGTAGGCTACACCCGCGCGCTGATGGAGGGCTTCGGCTCGGAGGTCCTCACCCGCGCCTATTGGCAAGTGCCTCGGATCGTCTGGAACAAGGTGAAGGAGAAAGCGGAAGAAGACGGCGTCCGGCTCCCCGGCCTGTGCGAGGAAATCCAGGTGTTGAACAGCATCCTGTTCCAGGCATACAGCATCATCATGGGCTCCTACCTGAAGGTCAGGGAAGAGCGCATCAACGAAAAGGTCGACCAGCTCCAGGAGCTGCAGCGGTTTGCCCAGGAGGTCATCACCCTCCTGGAACCGGAGCAGCTCGCCCGGTTCATCCTGAGCCGGATGGCCGCCCTCTTCGGGGTGGGTGCTGCAAGCTTCTGTATGTATCGGGACGGTGTGGTTCAAGGGTTCTATCATCATCCTGCCGACGAGGAGGACGGATCGATCATCGGCATCATGGACAGGGCCTACAGGGAAGAGACCGTGCTGTTCACCGGTGAAAGCGGCGATGTGTCCGGGAATATCGATCAAATGCCGCTCAAGCATTCCGTTGCGGCTCCGGTGCAGGCCTATGCACGCATTTACGGAGTACTCTGTCTCCGGAGTCGCGGGGAAGGCTTCCGGTTCACCTACAACGAGCTGGAATTCCTCAACCAGTTCCTGTACATCATGGCCCTGGCGCTGGAGAACGCCTTCATGTTGAAGGAGGTGCAGCAGGCCCGTGAAGCGCTCAGCCAGCTTACCGGAAAGATGATTTCGATTCAGGAAGAGGAAAGGAGACGCGTCGCCGCGGACATACACGACACCCTGACGCAGGCCCTGATCGGCATCAGTTACAAGGTCCAGCTCTGCAAGGAACTGGGCAACCGGCAACCCGGCATGCTCGAAGATCAGTTGCAGATCCTCCTTGGGAAGATCGACCAGGCGATCGACCAGTCGCGGAACCTGATCTCCAGCCTTCGGCCCGACCTGATCGACACCATGGGGCTCGTGCCGGCCCTCGAACGCCACGTAGAAGGCTTCACCCGAGAAACCGGGATCCGCGTGAAGACCCGTCTCCAGCAGAATCTGGAATTGTCCTCCAGAGTGAACATATGTCTCTTCCGGGTCGCGCAGGAAGCCCTGATGAACGTATACAAGCATGCGGAGACGGACGAGGCGGAGCTTGGCCTTCGAGCGGAGAACGGGCAGATCCGGCTCACCGTTTCCGACATGGGCAAGGGGTTCGTGTTGGACTCCCACGTCCCCTTCACGGGAGAGAAGAGGCAACTGGGCCTCCTCTCCATCAAGGAACGTATCGAATCGATCGGCGGCACCGTGCGAATCGAGGCCGCCACGCGACAGGGGTGTTCGATCCAAGTGACCATACCACGCAGCGCGGGGCACGGCAGAGATGGACAGGCTCAAGGTGATGATCGTTGACGACCATCTCCTCGTAAGAGAGGGGCTGAGGCAGCTCCTGGAGATCGAGAAAGACATCGAGGTGGTTGCAGAGGCGGGCAGCGGCCTGGAATGCCTCGAGATGATGGAGCGGGTCCTCCCGGATCTGGTATTCATGGACCTTCGCATGCCGGGCATCAGCGGCATCGAAGCTTGCAGAGTGGTATGCCAGCGCCATCCTCACGTCAAGGTCATCGTGCTCACCATCTACGAAGACGACCGGTACGTCCGGGAGGCGATCCAGGCGGGTGCGAAAGGCTACATGCTGAAAAAGGTGGGCCGCGAAGAGCTGATCCGAATCGTCCGGGACGTCATGGAAGACCGGGTCTTCCTGGACCCGAAGGTGGCCCCCGCTCTGTTCGACCACCTGAAGGGGGGGGCGGGCGCGTCCGAAAGGGAGACGAGCCTCACCCAGAGGGAGCTCGAGATTCTTCAACACATCGCATCGGGTAAGAGCGACCGGACCATCGCCGGGTCGCTGCACATCTCCGAGCACACGGTTCGTTCCCACATCAAGAACCTCTTCCGCAAGCTCGGCGTCTCCACGAAGGCGCATGCGGTGGCGAAGGCACACGGCGAGGGAATCATCATCACAGAGGGTTGACAGGGAAGGGCCGCACCCCTGTCTCTTTGATCTTTCCGCTTCCCTTGTGTATAGGAAGGGGATGGGCAAAGCACTCTGTCTCAGAAGGAGGAAGGGATGGCACAAAAGGCGAAAGCGGTTGCGAAGCAGAAACCGAGAAGGGATGCGCAGGCTGCGCTGATCGAGCGCCTCCGGAAGGATTGGACCGAGACCGAGAAGGTCATCTTGCGCCGCAGGAGCGTGCGACTCTACAAGAAGGAGCAGGTGCCCGCATTCATGATCAAGCGGATCCTCGAAGCGGGCAGGTTCGCCCCGTCGGCCGGCAACTGCCAGCCCTGGAAGTTCATCGTCCTACGGGACCCGGAGATCATCGACGAGATGACCCGGGAAGTGGTCGAAACCGTCCGGAAGATGAATCGCATGGTCGACTACCGGCGCCCCGGCCGTGAGTGGTCCCGACCCCTTGTCAAAGCCTTCGTTCGGCTCCGACACAACGAACTGCACCCCGTCCCCTTCATGGCCATGAAGATGATCTCGGAGGAACGGCTCGGCCTCTGGCACGGAGCGCCTACGGTGATCCTCATCTTCAAGGACATCCGGGGCGTGTCCAGCCCTGAGCTCGACTGCGGCATAGCAGGCCAGAACATGGTCATCGCCGCCCACAGCATGGGGCTCGGCACCTGCTGGGTGGGCTTCGGCAAACTCGCCTTCGAGTACACGGACAAGTGGAAGAAATATTTCAATCTCGAATACCCTTACACGTGGGCCAACAGCCTGGCGATCGGTTGGCCCCAGGGGGAACCGGACGGCATGGTCGAAAGGCCGACCCACCCCGTGGACTGGTACGAGGATGGAAAGAAGATCGTCTTCGAGTGATTGCGTTCGTCAAAACGCGACAGAGAGGAAGAAAAATGGCGCGATTCAGCCTTCTCGAAAGAATCCTGATTCCAACGGTGGACGACCGCGGGGAGATCGCCTCGGGCGAGGTCGAGTTCGATTACGAGAAATGCACCGGTTGCTCCCTCTGCGTACAGGCCTGTCCGGCCGACACGCTCCTCTTCGAAGAGAAGAAGCCCCTGATCAAGCAAGGGAAGAAGAACGAGTGCATGGCCTGCGGCGACTGCGTGGCCATCTGCCCGGAAGGGGCCATCCGACTGACGAAATCCTACAGGTTCAGCAAGTACTACCGGACCATCGACCAGGGAGCGCTCACGGCACCGAGGCTCTTCGACAAAGACTGAACGGTTGCCACTTTCCCGGAATTTCGGTGCTCGACCCGTGGCAGGGGGAAGACGATGGGTCTCGTGCAAAACAGCTACACAAAGATGTTCTGGAGGATCCTTCGGAATCGGGGGGGATACACCGACCGGGAGATCGAGAAGCTGTTGGAGGCGAAGTGGGCCCGGGGCGTGTCGGAAATCTCCAAGAGCTTGTACTGGTTCCGGGTCGAGATGGTCAAGACCAACCGGTGCACCGTCGGGTGGAAACAGGGAGATTGCCTCTATTTCGACTCCCTGGGGATGCTGATGAGGCGAAAGTGTCCCAAGACGATATGCCCCCATGCCATCGCATCGCTCTCGCCCGTACTCTACTCCTGCCTCGACCGCATGGGAAGGGGAGCGGACCCGTCCAGGATGCAGGTCGAGTACGTGAGCTGTACCGACCCGGGTTTTGACCACAAGGGCCTGGGCAACAACCTGATGAGGGTCTCCTACGAGCGGATGCCCCTTCACGAGTTTGTCCGCACCACGGTCGGCCAGACGCTGACCCCCCATTTGCTGTTCCGCTCGAGCAAGGCCAGGGGTCCGAATCCAGGGGGGATGGAATAATGGGAAAGGGCAAGAAGAGGGATGCCGAACACGAGGTCGACCGGGCGGCCGTCCGGAACTGGGAAACCCTTTCACCCTCCGAGCGCGAGGAGCTTGCCTCCCGATGTCTGGAAAGCTACCCGCTCACCCAGAAGGAACGGGACACTTTCCTGCTCTCCCGGAAGCGGGTGGACAAGATTCTCGGGATCGAAAAGTACCGCGACGCGCGGATCGTGGCTACGATCGCCGCCTCCGAGGCGTGTATCGCCGGCCACCAGGTGGGCGACCGGATCGTCTTCGACTCGGCAGGGCGGCTCCGGGTGGAGGAGGTTGGAAAGCCGGTCTGCGCAAGATTGTTGAACCGGGCCTGGTACAGGCTGATCATGATCCTCGATCGCATGGCGGAGGAAACGGAAGGTGCTTTGGGCGACGGCACCTTCGAGGGTGAGGTCATCGACGTGAGGATGAACTGCTTCGGCGCCCCCTTCCCTTACGGGGACTGCGGACAGGCGCTCATGGAGTTCTCCGTAGAAGGTCTCGAATGAACGGGCCCCGACGCGGGGTTTTCCGGAAGGGAACAGGAGGCCACCAATGCTTACCGAGCGTGTCCATTTCTACTCCGAGGGCTCCAGGCTTGCCGCCATTCTCTACCTTCCGGATGCGGCAAGCGAATCCGAAAAGAGACCGGGCATCGTATTGTGTCATGGGTTCACCGGAATCAAGGAACTGATCCTGCCCCAGTATGCAGGCGCCTTTGCAGAGGCGGGATTCGCGGCCCTCACCTTCGACTACCGGGGCTTTGGAGAGTCGGACGGCCAGCGGGGCCGCCTGCTCTGGTATGAGCAGGTGGAAGACATCCGCAACGCGATCACCTATTTGTCCACGAGGCAGGAAGTCCACCCCGGCCGGATCGGTCTCTGGGGAACCTCATACGGAGGGGCCCTCGCTCCCTACGTCCTTGCCGTCGACGACCGTGCCGGGGCGGCTGTGGGTCAGCTCGGCTTCGGGGACGGCGCCGCGGCCGTGGAAAGAAACATCCCTCCCGAGCAACTGGAGGCCCTCCGTCGCATGATCGAGGAGGACCGGCGCAGGCGAGTGCTCTGCAACGACCCGATGTACGGAGACCCCATGGCCCTCACGGGGGACGTGGAGATGACCGAGTACATGCAGAAGGTAGCCGGGTCTCTGCCGCAATTGGAGGGGCGGGAGATCATGGTCCAGTTTCTGGAGGCGCACCTGCAGTTCTCACCCGTGTCGGTGATCGAGAAGAAGGGAAATCGACCTCTGCTGCTGATTGCGGCAGAGCTGGACGTGATCTGCCCCATGGAGAATTACCAGCTGCTCTACGAGAGAGCGCCTATGCCAAAGGAATGGGTCCTCTTCGAGAACACTCGGCACTTCGAGTTCTACGAGGGGGAGCCGGCGGACCGGTCTGCGGCGGAAGCGATTCGGTTCTTCCGGAATCACCTTGCGGATTGATCCGGACGGAGGGGACATCCACGATCTCCACCGTCAAGAACAGCGTTAAGAAGGAGGCATCTCATGGCTTATGACGGCTACCAGTTTCTGAAGATCCGGCATGACCGCGGAGTGGCGTTCGTCACCATCGACAACCCGCCGATCAACCTGCTCACCCTCGAGCTGTCGGCCGAGCTCGTTCGGCTAGCAGGCGAGATCTTGGCGGACGACGCCGTAAAGGTCATCCTCTTCGACAGCGCGGACCGGGACTTCTTCATCGCTCACTTCGATGTGTCGGTTCTCGAAATGCTGGGATCCCAGCCCATACCCCCAACCATCGAGTTGCATGATCTGAACAAGGCGGCCGAAGCCTTCCGCCGGATGCCGAAGGTGAGCATCGCCAAGCTCGAGGGCCGCGCACGGGGCGGGGGAAGCGAGTTCGTCCTGGGGCTGGACATGCGCTTCGGGGCCATCGGGAAGGCCGTGCTCGCCCAGCCCGAGGTCGGGGTCGGCATCATCCCGGGGGGAGGGGGCACACAGCGTCTCCCACGGCTCCTCGGCCGGTCCCGGGCCCTGGAGGTCGTTCTCGGATGCGACGATTTTACGGCGGAGGTTGCAGAGCGATACGGCTACATCAACCGGGCCCTTCCCGCGGACGAACTGACCCCCTTTGTGGAAGGCCTTGCCTACCGGATCGCAGGATTCCCTGCAGAGGCGATCGCCCTCGCGAAGAAGTCGGTCCAGAACGCCGAGGACCTGCCCCTGGTGGAAGGGTTGTGGGAAGAGACCGTGCTCTTTTCCCAATCTTTGCAGACACCTTCGGCGCAGGCTCGCATGAAGAAATTCCTCGAGCTGGGCGGGCAGACCCGCGAGGTGGAACGGGACCTGCTGCACATGATCAAGGCCCTCGAGAATTCGGAAGGCTAGCTCTCAGGAGAGGGTCCCCGCGTTCTTCGGACCGGGGCGGCGGGGCGGCGGCACACCTACAGGCCATTGTCCCCTTTTTGGAGCTTCGAGCCTCGGGGCTTGCGAAGCTCTCCTTTTCCCTGTAATCTGTTTGATTCGATGAAATCAGCGGAGGAAGTCGGTGGTGGAAGGCACCCTGGACAACGCCAGAAGCAAAGGAGAGAAGAGGATGGCAAGAGCGAAACATCTGGGCATGACTTCATTGATTCTCGCAACCCTGATCTTCACGGCTTCGGCCGGCTTCGCCGAGCTGGCGCCCGGAACCGTGATCGACAAGACCAACGCGGAGGAGGCCCGGGGACTCGTGCCGGACCCGGTCCTGAACTGGGTCAAGAAGGGCGACGGCACGATGACGGTGGCCGAGTTGCCTTACGATCTGGACGATTTCACGCCGCCTTACGCCCTGGAGTACATGGAGAGCAACAAGGGCAAGTACGGGCTGGACGAAGAAGGTCTGATCGTCGACCGGAAGACCGGAAAGCTGCCGGACTTCGTCAATGGGATTCCCTTCCCTGAGATCGATCTGCAGGATCCGGACGTGGCAGCGAAGATCATGTACAACAAGCACTTCTACTCGTATGCCATCGGGAACGCGCAGGTCCCCTTCCAGGTCAGCTGGGTGGGACGCAAGACCGGCTTCGAGCGAGAGATCAACATGGACTACTGGACCTACGCCCTCGACGGGTTTCCTCCGGCCAAGGAAGAGTCGAACCCGGAAAACGTGGAGATGCACTCGCTGATCATCGCCCTCGCGCCCTTCGACATCAAGGGAACGAACATTCTGCTGTGGCGCTATCGGGACGCGAAGCTGGACAGCACCTTTGCCTACGTGCCCGCCATCCGGCGGGTCCGCAGAATGAGCCCGGCAAATCGGTCGGACGCCTTCCTGGGCACGGATTTCTGCGTGGACGACGCCTGGGGTTACGGCGGCAAGATCAATGCCTTCAACTGGAAGCTCATCGAAAAGAAGGACCAGCTTCTCCCGGTCTACCCGGGCAAGCCCCTGAAGCTGGAGAAGAACGAGGCGGGAGAATGGGCGACGGTAAACGAGGGGCAGAACATCACCTACGGCTTCCAGAAGGACGGGTATCAGGGAGCGCCCTGGTGGCCCCAGGAAATCGTTTACGTGAAGCGGCCCACCTACATCCTGGAGTGCTCGGCCAAGGACAAGTACTACAACTACGGGCCCCAACAGCTCTGGGTCGACGCGGGCTGTTACACCCCCACCTACAAGGTGATCTCCGATCGATCGGGCGCTTACTGGAAGGTGGAGTGGCAGTCCATCGGGGGGATCTCGACCACGGACGGCAGCTACCGTTTCGCCGGTCTCGCGAACATGATGGCCTTCGATGACCGGAGCGACCACGCCTGCGTACTCGTCCTCTACAGCCCGAACAACTCCTCTCGTTATATCGCCCAGCACGACAGAAACGACTTCTCCCTGGGCGGCTTCCAGAAACTCTGCAAATAGAATTCCCCCTCTTTTCAGAAGGCGACCCCTCCGCCCGTCCCGCCCCTCGGGACGGGCGGAGGGGTCGCCGCACCCTTGTGTGCGGCGGGCCTCGTACCGTTGTCCGCCCGTTGTCCGCCCGGGTTGTCTGTGCGCCTCCTCTGGAGTATAATCCGGCAGCGTCACACGCTCCCGAATCCTGTCTCGCTTCAGGAACGCCGCTTCCACGGACCACACACTCCGGCCGGGGCGGCCCACCCCGTGCTTCGTCAAGGAGGTACCTTCCATGAGCGCTCATGAGCCGAAAGTTGTCGGGCATTTCGCCTGCGAGCTCGATGCAAAGGCCGAGTCGATGCCGGATTTCGAGGTCACCACCTTTGAAAACGGAGAATTCCAGGACGAGGTTCTCACCTATCAGGACATCGTGACGGCCGGCAGGAAGCTCGCACGGAAGCTGCTGGATGCGGGGATCGGCAGGGGCGACCGTTTCGCGGTGCAGATGAGAAACCATCCGGAGTTCCTCTACGCATTCTACGCGGCCTCGGTGACCGGCGCGGCCGCTGTCGTGATCGATCCGCGCACCAGGGGGTCCAGGCTGGACTACGTGCTGAAGGACTCGCAGTCCAAGGGGATCCTCTTCACGAGCGAACTGATGCCGGACATCGACGACGTGATCCGGGGCATTCCGGACTTGAAGGTCCTCGGCGTGGCCTGCAAGGACGGAATGGATGTTCCGGTGACGGACCGGTATCCCCGGCTGGAAGACATTCTGGCAGGGCCGGAGGTTCTGCCCCCCGATGATCCAAGCGAGGACCTGAACCTGCCCTTCGAGGTCATCTACACCTCCGGAACCACGGGCGATCCGAAGGGGGTGGTCATGAAGGGGTCCCGGATGGCGCCCTTCGCCTTGCTCGGACAGATGGTCTGGCAGTACACCCCGGAGGACAAGCTCTACACGGGGCTCTCCCTGACCCACGGGAACGCACAGGCCGTCACGATGATGCCGTCCCTGCTGCTTGCCGTTCCGTCGGTCTTCAGCAGGAGGTTCACGAAGAGCCGCATCTGGGACATCTGCAGGAAACACGGTTGCACCACCTTTTCGCTCCTCGGCGGCATGATGATGGGCATCTACAGCGAACCGGAAAAACCGGATGACGGCGACAACCCGGTGAAGGTGGTGTTGAGCGCAGGAACGCCCCGGGCCATCTGGGAAGCCTTCGAGAAGCGCTTCAACGTGAAGATCCACGAGTGGTACGGCGCGGTGGAGGGCGGCTTCGCCCACAACCCGGTCGGCGTGGGCCCGGTCGGTTCCTTCGGCAAGCCCCTGGAGGGCCTGATGGAGATGAAGGTGGTTCGTGAAGACGATACGGAGTGCGCACCTTTTGAACCGGGCGAGCTCGTGAGCCGGATGGTAGGTCAGGAGGTGGAAGTGGAGTACCTGGGCAAGAAGAAAGCCTCGGAGGAGAAGACCCGGGGAGGCTGGCTCCGTTCCGGGGACATTTGCCACACGGACGAGGAAGGGTGGCTCTACTTCGATTACCGGAAGGGCGGGGGGCTCAGGCGGGCAGGGGATTTCATCATGCCCGAGCACGTGGAATCCGTCATCGCCACTCATCCGGACGTGAACGAGGTGTGTGTGTACGGAATCCCGGCCGCCTCCGGCGCGCCCGGCGAGGTGGATCTCGTCGCTGCGGTCGTTCCTGGAGGGGGCCGACCGATCGACCCCGCGTCCGTCTTTCGACAGTTCATGGCCGGCCTCGAAAAGAACGCGGTCCCGTCGTACCTTCAGGTAGTGGATTCGATCCCGAAGACGATCTCCGAGAAGAACCTCGACCGGGTTCTCAGAGAGGAGTTTCGGCAGGACGCGGAGAACGTGTTCAAGCTGGAAGACTACAGATAGGGATCAGGGGGGTCAGGGGCCAGGGCGCCGTTGCTCAGGATGCTTTGGAGCAGGGCCCATGGAGTCGGCAACACGCTATACAAGGAGGTAACGAAATGGATTTCCTGGATCTGGATCTGAACCTCACGGAAGAGGATATCGCTCTGAGGAGGAGCACGCACAAATTCGCCAGGGAGGTGATGCGACCCGTCGCAAAGCAGCTCGACGAGATGTCGCCCCGGGAGGTCATCGCACCGCAATCTCCCTTCTGGGACTTCATGAAGAAGGGCTACGAGCTGGGATACCACAAGCTCCTGATCCCGGAACCGTACGGCATGGGCCTCAACTCCCTTCAGCAGACCATCGTCCTGGAAGAGCTCGCCTGGGGCAGTGTCGGACTGGCTGTGGCACTCACGGTAGCCTGTTTTCCCGCCTTCATGAGCAGCATGAATCCTCTGCCCGAGCTCGTGGAGAAGATCATTCAACCCTTCTGCGACTGCACGGATGCCAGCGTCATCGGCTGCTGGGGCGTGACCGAGCCGGACCACGGGTCGGACACACTCATGACCCATCACCCGGTCTTTCACGACCCGAGCATCAAGGCCCAGTGCCGCGCGAGCCTCGAGGGGGACGAGTGGGTGATCAATGGTCAGAAGGCCTCCTGGGTCTCTGCCGGCACCATCGCGACCCACTGCTCCCTCTTCTGCACCCTCGACAACTCCATGGGCCTGGCAGGCGGAGGGATCGCCATCGTTCCACTCGATCTTCCCGGGGTCTCCAAGGGAGAGCCGCTGAACAAGATCGGGCAGAGAGACCTGAACCAGGGGGAGATCTTCTTCGACAATGTGCGCATCCCGAAGTCGTACATGCTGGTGGGTACCGACCTCTACGAGAACATGGTGGAATTGACGCTTTCGACCACCACGGCTCTCATGGGCATGCTCGGCACCGGCATTGCCAGGGCCGCCTTCGAGGAGTCCATGGAGTACGCAAAGGAGCGTGTTCAGGGCGGAAAGCCGCTGATCGAGCATCCGAACGTGAAGATGAAGCTCTTCCGCATGTTCCAGCAGGTCGAGGTGAGCCGGCAGATCAGCCGGGCCTCCTTCATCTACAACCGGAACACGGAGACCCCTGCAGAGGAATACTCCATCGCGGCGAAGCTGCAGGGGACCCAGGGCGCCTTCGACGTGTGCTGCGAGGCGGTCATGCTCTTCGGGGGGAACGGCCTGACCAAGGAGTATCTGATCGAGAAGCTCTTCCGCGACGCAAAGGCCATGCTCATCGAGGACGGCTCGAACGAGACCCTTGCGATCGCCGGAGGGCACAAGCTGATCCAGACCTACCCGCGCATATCCGGGTCATAAGGAGAATCCCATGGCAAAGACCATCGTCACCGCGGCGATCACCGGTAGTATTCACACGCCCACCATGACGCCTCACCTGCCGATCACCCCGAAGCAGATCGCAGACGAGGTCGTCCGGTCCTGGGAGGCCGGGGCGGCAGTGGCCCACGTCCACGTGCGCGATCCGGAGACGGGGCAGCCGTCCCCCTCCCTGGATCTGTATCGTGAGGTCGTCACGGACGTGAAGGCGCGATGCGACATCGTCCTCTGCCTCACCACGGGCGGCGGCATCGGAATGACGGCGGAGCAGCGCGTTTCCGTGGTCCCCACCTTCAAGCCGGAGCTCGCCTCCTTCAATTCCGGCTCGGTGAATTTCGCCCTGTTCCCTGTTGTCGACAGGTACAAGGAGTGGAAGTTCCCCTGGGAGGCCCCGTATCTCTCCATGACCGAAGACATGGTCTTCTCGAACACCTTCAAGACCCTGAGGGAGTTCTGCCGCTTCTTCGAGGAGAACGACACCAAGCCGGAGCTGGAGGTCTACGACGTGGCGATGGTCAACAACATCGCCTTCATGATTGCGCAGGGGCACCTCCAGAAGCCCGTGTACCTGCAATTCGTCATGGGGATCCTGGGCGGCATCCCGCCCTCGGTCGAGAACCTGCTGTTCCTCTACAGGACGGCGAAGGAGGCCATCGGCGATTTCGAATGGTCCGTTTGCGCCGCGGGCCGTCACCAGATGGCCATGTGCACGGCCGCGCTCCTCCTGGGGGGCAACGTGCGGGTGGGCCTCGAGGACAACATGTATCTCGAAAAGGGGCGGATGGCCACGAGCAACGCAGAGCAGGTGGAGAAGATCATCCGGATTGCACGGGAACTCGGCTCGGAGCCCGCCAAGCCGGACGAGGCGAGACAGATCCTCGGCCTGAAGGGACTGGACAAGGTGGGCTATTAGGAGCTGTACCTGCGCGGGAGGCCATGGGTTCACACCCTTTCGCCTTGTAGGCTCGGCTCTGCACCTGCCCGCTGCGGCGTACGCCGCATAACCTCGACCCGGCGGTTCAGCGCCTTGGGCGCATCGCCTTCTTGTCCACTTTCCCGACCGAGGTG
Source organism: uncultured Thermodesulfobacteriota bacterium (assembly GCA_964479535.1). GTDB lineage: Bacteria > Desulfobacterota > DSWW01 > DSWW01 > DSWW01 > S015-6. The sequence continues at coordinate 174,746 of CAYZMM010000001.1, read as the reverse complement.
AGTGGAATCGTCTCCACGAACTCGTAGACCTTCGGCACCTTGTACGGGGCCAGGTTCTCCCTGGCAAAGGCCCGGAGGTCCGCCTCGACCTCCTCGTCCGGCTTCTCCGCGTACGCCTCGCTCTTCTGCACCACCAGCTTGACGATCTCGCTGTCCGGCCGGTCCGGGTTGGGGAGCCCGATCAGGGCACACATGCCGATGGCCGGGTGCTGGAAGAGCTTGTCCTCCACCTCGGAAGAAAACACCTTGTACCCGCCCACGATGATCATGTCCTTGGCACGGTCCACCACATAGACATACCCGTCTTCGTCCATTCGGCCCACGTCCCCGGTGTGCATCCACACGACACCGTCGTGCTCGCGCAATGCGTTCTTCGTCTCCTCCGGCTTGTTCAGATACCCCTTCATGACCTGCGGTCCGCTGCAGATGAGCTCTCCCTCCTGGCCGAGGGGAACCTGCGATTTTCTGTCGTTCAGGTCGACCACCCGCAGACGGGTGTTCGGAAAGGGCAGGCCCACGGAGCCGGCCTTCTTTCTGCCCCGATAGGGGTTGACCGTAATGAGGGGGCTGGTCTCGGTCATTCCCCAGACCTCCATCATCTTCCCCTCGCCGATCACATCCTCCAGCGCCTTCACGGCCTCCACCGGAAAGGGCGCAGCGCCGGACGCCCAGGCCTTGAGCTGGGAAAAGGGAAGGCTCCGGAACGCCTCCTCACCCAGCAACATGAGGGCGAGGGAAGGAACGTTTCCCACAAAGGTGGGCGGGTGCCGGTTCCACTCGCCGATGACGTGCTCGATGTTCCTCGGGTCCGGAATCAGGACCTGCGCGCAGCCCCAGGCCATCATGCTGGTCGCCAGGTAGAGCCCTGCCTGATGGAACATGGGAAATCCGGTGAGGAAGATCTCCTTTCCCCGCTCCGGCCGGGCCCAGTGCTCGAACTGACAGATGTTGGCAACCAGGTTGCCGTGGGTCAGGAGCGCGCCCTTCGGAGGTCCCGTCGTGCCCCCTGTGTACTGCACGTAGCAGAGATCCTCCTTTCCGCAACGGACCTGCGGTGGGTCGTTCGGGTATTCATGGACGAGCCCCATGAAGGGCCGCACCTCCTTTCCCTCCAGTGGCCTTCCCGACGGGTACTCGGTGACCCGGGGCAGACAGTCCATGGCTCCGGCCACGAGCACCAGGCCCACATCGGGCGTCCGGTCCGCCACGCCCGCGTACTTCGTCTCGAACAACACATCGAGGATCACCACGGCCTTGGCCCGGCAGTCGTTCAGCTGATAGACCATCTCGCCCGGTGTGAGGAGAGGCGAAATCCCCGAAGTGGCGCAACCCGCGCGCAGGGCGCCTGTGAGGGCAATGAGGTACTGCGGGATGTTCGGCATGTCGATCGCCACCACGTCCCCCTTGCCCAGGCCCTTCTTCTCGAGCGCCGCGGCAAGACGGCCGGACTGCTCGAGAAGCTCTCCAAAGCTCATGGTCAACCCCAGGTAGTGCAGGGCCGCGCCATCGGCGTGTTGCTCGAAGGAGGAAACGAGGGCGTCCTTCAACGAAATATCCGGAATTTCGATCTCGGACGCTACGCCCGCATCGTAGGATTTCAACCACGGCTTGTCGTCGTATACCATGGGGGCCTCCGAAGGCTGTGGAACGGACTCGGACCAACAGAGATACCACCCCTTAGCACTTCCCCCGGGAAGTTTCCAGTCCCCGGCATCCGTGCCCGCGGACCGGCCCGGGGAGAGTGCGTGCGTGGTCGCCCCTCTTCCACTCGAAAGTCAACTTAGAAAACGAAGCCCCCCTCTTAGTGGATTGTCAACAAAAAACAGTTGACTGAAGGGCCGGGCCAGGGTATCTTGTAGGGGCTCTGGAACCTGTTGTAGGGGCTCTGCAACCTGGATCCCGGAGGAGAACCATGCAGGTGCCGACGGAGATGTCGGAATCCCGGTTCAAGGTAGCCAAGAACCTGTCGGAGCAGATTGCCGGTTATCTTCGTGTTCAGATCATACGGGGCGAACTCGCACCGGGCGAACGGATCCTGGAGACAAAGCTGGCCGAGCACATGGATGTAAGCCGCGGCCCCATCCGGGAGGCACTCCGGATTCTCGAAAAGACCCGGCTCATCGAATTGACGCCGCGCCGGGGTGCCAGGGTGACCGACATGTCTCTGGAGGACATCGAGTCGCTGTACGATGTCCTCACCGAGCTGTACGCCCTGGTGGCGGGGAAGTCGGCCGAGAATCGCGCTCAGGAAGATCTGAAGCGGATCAAAGAGGCGGTCGAGGGGGCGGAGGCCTGCGCATCGCGCGGGGATCCGGCCGGTTACTACGATTCCATCTTCGCCTTCGCCGACGCGATACGCAAGGCGAGCCGGAACACGCTCGCGGACCAGATCCTGGCGGACCTCGAACCGGCCACACGGCGCACCCAGTTCGCAACCCTTTCGCAACGGTTCGACGATCTTGAAAAGAACGTGACCTTTTTTCAGAAGGCCGCCCGCCACATCGAAAAGGGCGACGCCGCCGCGGCGGCCGAAATCATCCGGAAATATGCGCAAAACGAGAAGGCCTTTGCCCTCAAGACCATCCCGTGATGTGTTCGCCGTGACCGGGAAGGGGGGTGTCGGAAAGACCACCTTCACGGCGATTCTGGCGAAGATCCTCTCCGACGAGGGGGTGAACCTCCTGGCCGTCGACGCAGACCCGCCTGTGAGCCTCACCTACGCCCTCGGGGCGGAGCCGACCAAGACCGTGGGGGACATGCGGTCCCGCTTGATCGAAGACCCGGAGGAGAAAAGGAAATTCAATGAGAAGCATACCCGCGACGTGGTGAAGGAGGAGGTGCTCATCGACCTGGGCGGAATGAGTCTGCTCGTTCTGGGTCGCGCAGAGGGTCCCGGCTGCTACTGTGGCCTGAACCAGCTCCTGAAGTTTGGAATCGAGTCCTTGAGCGAGCAGTACGAGGTCACCCTGATCGACTGCGAGGCGGGTATCGAGCAGATCAACCGTCGGGTCATCGATTCGATCAGCCGGCTCGTCATGATCTCCGACGCGACGATGAAGGGCCTGCAGACCGCCGCCTACTTGAAGGACATCGCTTCGAAGCACGGTGTGGCAGGGCCCTACGAGACGGGTCTCGTGATCAACCGGGCAGAGCAGGGCATCGAGGCCCTGACACGGAAGGCGCAGGAGATGGGCCTGACTGTTCTCGGGGTCATGCCGGTCGACCCCAACGTGGCCGAGTACGATCGGGTGGGCAGACCCACGATCGAGCTTCCGGATGATTCGCCCAGCGTCATTGCCGCCATAGAGATCCTGAAAGGATTGAGACGGGCGGAATGAGTGTCTTCGTTTCTATTGATCGACGACCGCATTTCGAGTACTGTGCAAGGGTAACCCAAACCGGACAAGGAGGGACAGGCGATGTCGGAGCCGATGCGAACCATACAGGCGGACGTGGTGATCGCCGGGTCGGGACCAGGGGGTGCCACCACCGCCTTGGAACTCGCCAAGAAGGGCAAGAAGGTCATCATCTGCGAGGCGGGGAAATACCATCAACGACTGGGCCAGAGCACCTTCATGCTCCTCGGCATGATGGACAACATGGGCCTGACCTTTTCCAAGGAGGGAACCTGGGTCCTGAGGCCGAAGACGGCGGGCGGGGCGTCTGTCGTTTACTGCGGCACCGCGGTCCGTCCACCCGCCTGGCTCAAGGAGAAGTACGGGATCGATCTGGACGAAGAGGTGGACGCCCTCTACGAGGAGATCCCGATTTCGACGCTCCCGGATCACCTGGTGGGTCCTGCGGCCCGCAGCATCATGCAGGCCGCCCAGGACATCGGGCACGACTGGAACCTGATCGACAAGTGGATCCGGCCGGAGAAGTGCGAGCAGAACTGCGGCAAGTGCGCTCTCGGCTGCCCGACGGGGGCGAAATGGACCGCCCGGGAATACATCGAGGAGGCGAAACAGCAGGGCGCCCAGCTCCTTCTCAAGACCAGGGTGGACCGGGTGCTCACCGAAAGCGGCAAGGCGGTGGGCGTGCGCGCGAAGGGCCCGCAGGGATGGATGGACATCCTGGCCGAAACGGTGATCCTCTCCGCCGGCGGACAGGGGACGCCTCCGATTCTCCAGCGTTCCGGTGTCTATGACGCGGGACAGGGCTTCTTCGCGGATCCCCTCTGGTTCGTGGCGGGCCCCAGCAACATCCAGGGATCCATTTACGATGTGCCGATGACGGCGGGAAACATCGATCTCGAAGACGGCATCTGCATGACCGACCTGATGACCCCGCCCACTATGTTTGCAGGGAGCCTGGTCTATGCCGGACAGAAGGGGATCCTGTCCCTGCCGAAGGTCCTCCGGTACAGGAAGACCCTCAGCATCATGATCAAGGTGAGAGACGGCCTGGACGGAAGGGTCAATCTGGACGAGTCCTTCTCCAAGCCGATCGACTACGACACCTGGTGGAAGCTGAACAAGGGAGCGGTCCTCGCAGAAGAAATCCTGATGAAGGCGGGCGTGAAGCGGGACGACCTCGTCCAGACCGGCGTCATAGCGGCCCATCCGGGCGGCACGGTCCGTATCGGCGAGTTGCTCGACAAGGACTGCCAGACGCCGATTCAGAACTGCTACTGCATGGACACGACGATCATCCCGGAACCGTGGGGCCTGCCGCCCACGGTCACGGTCGTTGCCATGGCCAAGCGCCTGGCCAAGCACCTGACCGTTCCTGCCGAAGCGAAGGTGGCGGCTCAGGAGCCAGCTTGACGCGGCTTGCGGAACGGAGATCCGTGAACAAAGACCGGAGCCGGGGAGAAATCCCCGGCTCCTTTCATATCCGAGACGAGGAAGAGAAAGATGATTCGGGATTTCATCAGGCAGAAGATCGAAGATTCCATGAAGGAATCCACCCGGGGGCTGTTCAACCTGCACGGCTGGAGGAATGTGGGGCAATTTCTGCACGCCTACTACTACCTCGCCCATCTGGATCAGTACGTGAAGATTCTTCTCCCGGGATTGCGTGTGCTGGACAAGTACGTGCCCGACTCCAGGAAGGAGTCGATCCGCTCCCTCTTCGCCTTCATACCGGACCGCTATCACGCCAAGGTCGTTCCCCTGGAGCATGCGAAGAAGATCGTGACCCTGAACCAGGATGTGACCGTTTCTCCGGAAAGCTCGAAGAGGGTCATTCCTTTCGAGCTCGCCAACCGGATCACGATCCGGAACCCGGACTCGATCGTGGTCATGGACTGCGCGTGCAGGAGCGAGAAGAAGAGCCCCTGTCGACCCATCAACGTCTGCATGCTGGTGGGGGAGCCGTACGCCACCTTTGCCCTGGAACATGCCAAATCCCTCCACCCGAGGAGGGTCACCCAGCAGGAGGCGGTCGAGCTGCTCGAGGACTGCCACCAGAAGGGGCACGTACACAATGCCTATTTCAAGGACGCCCTGGGGGACCAGTTCTACGCCATCTGCAACTGCTGCAAATGCTGCTGCGCAGGCATCGAAGTGGACCGGGTCGTTCGAGCCATCGGCTTTCAGAAACCGGTCAAAGAACTGGCTCCCTCCGGCTTTCTGGCCGCCGTGGACGAGGCGGCGTGCAAGGGGTGCGGGGTCTGCGAGGTAAAATGCGCGTTTCACGCCGTCACGATCGAGGACGACGTGGCCGTCGTCGACCCGGAGGCCTGCATGGGATGCGGGGTCTGTCCGGACCTCTGCCCGGAGGATGCCATCACGCTCAGGGAGGATCCGTCGAGAGGGGTCCCACTGGACCTCCACGCACTCGGGTGCGCGCCCCGACTCGAGGCGGGATCCGACTCTTGATACACTGCGTTATATGGCCCGAAAAAGAACTTGACGAACGCGCCCTCAAGCATGTAAGAAAGGGGAAGTGCCCGGCCTGCCCAAAGCCGTTTTATTTGCTGGCAGGGCCTTGATCAGGTATTGAAGAGGGTGGGTTGCTGTGGTAAGAAGGGTCACCGTGTGAGCGACGTTTTCTGAATGTCCGGAAAACCGAAAAGAAGGGGGGACAAGATGGACGTGCGGAAACGGGCATGGATCGGGCTTTGCGCTGCAGTGATGCTGGTCGTGCTGGCGGGAACGGCGGAGGCCTTCTACATCGACGCCAGGAAGACGCTCTCCTTCGGCGCCAAGCTTCAGACCCGGGCGACCTTCCGGCTCCAGGACGCCTCCGGGTTCACGCAGCCGGCCGTAGAGGTCGGCGACCTGGTCCAGTGGCGCAACCTGGCGCTCCTCGAGATCGATCACGACCTGAAGGACCTGACCCGGGAACTCGACATCCTCTACCCGCTGAAGAGATTCAAGATCCGGGCGAAGTACCACATCGTGGGGCGCTTCATGTACGAGGCCCTGTACAACGTGGGCCCGGAAAAGTTCAGGGATGTCCGGGACACCGACAAAGAGAATTACGACGACTTCAAGCAGGCCTACGACCTCTGGGAGGCGTACATCGACTTCTCCCGGGGCCCCGCCTTTCTGCGAATCGGCCGGCAGAACCTGGCCTGGGGCGAGACGGACATCTTCCGGCTGCTGGACCAGATCAACCCCCTGGACAACACCTTCGGCGGCCCCTTCGAGGACCTGGACGACCGGCGGATTCCCCTGTGGATGATCCGGGGAAGCTACAACCTGGGCACGGTCGGCCCGGTCGCGTCCCTGACCGTTGAGGGCTTCTGGGTGCCGGGCCCCTGGGACGTCAAGGTGGGGCCCTGGGCCCCGTGGGGCACGCCCTACGAGATTCCGCTGGACAAGCAGGGGGTCTACGACATCCTCTTCGTGAACCCGCCGGACAAGGACATGGCGAACAGCCGCTGGGGGGCGCGCATCCAGGGCATGCTCGGCTCGGCCATCAACTTCTCGCTGGCCTACTTCGAGACCTTCAAGGACAACCCCACGAGCCACGTCATCCTCACCGAGCCGGTGGTGGGGCCCCTGCTCGACACGAGCCTGCTCCAGATCCACAACGACTACCCGAAGTTTCAGGTGGTGGGCGGCAGCATGAACTTCTGGCAGGCCATGCTCGACGTGGTCTTCCGGGCCGAGGTGGCGTATTTCATCCGGGAGCCGGTCAACATCTTCGGGATCAGCGACAAGCCGTTCTACGCAGACGTTCTGCCCCTGCCCGCGCCCATCCTCGACGTGCTGGCCCTGGGCGGAACGGACCTGCGCTCGGTGGGCCTCTTCGGGCTTCCCCTGAGCCCCCAGTCCGGGCCCATCCCGGTGAAGGACTCCCTGAACTGGATGATCGGGTTCGACAAGCAGCTCTGGATCCGGGCCCTGAACAAGAAGAACATGTGGCTCCTCTCCTGCCAGTACTTCGGCAAGTGGTGGCCGGACTGGGACCCGAAGCAGTACACCGCGGTTCCTCTTGCCGGCATCTTCTACCCGGGGCTCACGAACGGCATCACGGGCGAGCCCATCCCGGACGGCACCCATTACCCGACCGTCAAGGAGTTCTCCACCATCTTCACGGCCCTGCTCAACACCACCTACATGAACGGAATGCTCAACCCCCAGCTCGCCATCGCCTACGACGTGGTCGGTGCCTGGCTCTTCCTGCCCAGCGTCGAGTACGTGCGGGAGCCCTTCCGGGTGAAGCTCCAGTACGGTGGGATCGTGGGGCAGTTCGACGGCTTCGGCCTGTTCCGGGACCGGGATCAGATCAGCATCAACTTCGCCTACCTGCTGAACTAGGCGAGAGGGCGTTTCAACAGAGCTTCCTTTCGGAAGACATCGAAGGCTGGAAAAGAAGGCGCATCCCGGTGTGGGTTTGGGATGCGCCTTTGTTCGTGCAAGGGCCGCGAAAACGAGAGAAGGAAGCCCATGACCAAGGCAAAGAAGAGCAGGGCGGTCAAGCTCGGGCCGGAGATCCGGAGGCTTCGGAAGAAGGCCGGGCTCAGTCTCGACGATCTGGCCCGGCAAACCGGCCTGGCAGAGGACTACCTGGGCCGGATCGAGGAAGAATCGGAGCTGCCGCCCGTCGGCGCGATGCTCCAGATCTCCCGGGTCCTGAGCCTCGATGCAGGCAAGCTGCTGACCCGTGCGGAAACCCAGGACCGGACGCGCAAGCGGAAGGAAGGCCTCCAGAAGAGAAGGCGCTCCTACGCATACAAGACCCTGTCCCCCGGCGGGGCGACCATGCATCTGAAGGCCTTTCTCGTGTCGATCGATCCGCAGCAGGATCACGACATGGTGGAGTACCGCCACGAGGGCGAGGAGTTCATCTACGTCCTGGCAGGCAAGGTCGAGGTTACGGTCGGCGAGAACCACTACAAGCTGTCCACAGGGAAGAGCCTTCACTTCCATTCCTCGGTTCCGCACATGCTGCGAAACCCCGGGGACGAGAAGACCGAGCTCATCGTGGTCCTCTACACCCCTTGATGTGCCCGACTGCACAGGAGCGAACAATCGATGCCATGGCCCATGACGGACGAACAGAGCATGATCCAGCTCATGGTGCGCGAGTTCACCCGAAAGGAAATCGAACCGGTGGCGGCGGAAAACGATCGGCTGGGCCGCTTTCCCGCCGGGATTCTGGAGAAGATGGCCGAGCTCGGGTTGATGGGGATGATGGTGCCTGCAGCTTACGGGGGCGCCGAAGTGGGAGCGGTGAGCTACTCGCTGGCCCTGCAGGAGATCGCTTCCGCCTGCCCTTCGACCGCGGTCATCATGAGCGTGACCAACCTGAGTTGCGAGCCCCTGCTTCAATACGGAAGCGAAGCGCAGAAGCAGGCGTGGCTTCCCCCCCTCGCTTCGGGCGAGGGGCTGGGCGCCTTCGCCCTGACCGAACCGGAGGCCGGCTCCGATCCCGCCAGCCTCCGTACGCAGGCCGTAAAGGATGGGGACGGCTACCGGATCAACGGATCCAAGGTCTTCATCACGAACGGTGCCTACGCAACCACCTTCGTCCTCGTGGCCAGGACCTCGCAGGAGGGCGGGAAGCGGGCCTTGAGCGCCTTCCTCCTCCCCAGGGCCACGCCCGGCCTCGAGATCGGCCCGGAAGAGGAGAAGATGGGCCTCCACGCCTCCAGCACGGTGCCTCTCACGCTGGAGGATTGCCCGGCCTCGTCCGAACAGCGACTGGGTCAGGAAGGGGACGGATTCAAGATCGCCATGACGGCCCTGGACGGCGGCCGAATCGGAATCGCCTCCCAGGCGACCGGCATCGGCCAGGCCTGTCTCGAGGAATCCGTTCGCTACAGCAAGGAGCGGAAGCAGTTCGGCCGCTTCCTTGCCAGCAACCAGGCGATCGCCTGGATGATCGCCGACATGGCGACCGAGCTCGAAGCGGCCCGCCTCCTGACCGTGCAGGCGGCGCACGAGAAGGATCTCGGGCACCCTTTCACCCGGGAGGCCTCCATCGCAAAGCTCTACGCATCGGAAATGGCGAACCGCTCCGCGTACAAGGCCCTGCAGATTCACGGCGGGTACGGGTACACCCGTCACTACAAGGTAGAAAGGCTGTACCGGGACGCGCGGGTGACCACGCTGTACGAGGGCACATCCGAAGTCCAGCGAATCGTCGTCTCCCGGGAGGAACTCCGCGGCTGAGCTTCCTGTTCGGCCTCCACCCGGGTTCACCCCTGGTCCCCTTTCCTGCAATATTCCCCACACGGAAACGTTCAAGTCACTTCTAGCATTTACACAATATATACAATATTGACAAATACTTAGAGAAGGATGGTAAACCTTATTCTCGCATATTGTGTATACAAAATACATAATTATGTTGACAAAATGAGCGTATGGTGTTACTGCTGAAGCCATGAACCCAGGTCATGGAGAAACGCGGTGACCTTTGCTCCGAAAGAAACCCTCGCCGTTCAGATCGCTCAATACGTGAGCGACAAGATCATACGCTCCGAATGGAAACCGGGGGAGAAGATCCAGGAAGAGCGAATCGCCCAGGAACTGGGGGTGAGCCGATCCCCTGTCCGGGAAGCCTTACGCATCCTCGTCAAGGACAGGTTAGTCGAATTGGTCCCCCGGCACGGAGCACGTGTAACTGAAATGACCCCGACCTTCGTCGACTCCCTCTTCGACATCCTGGGTGAGCTCTACGCCCTGGGGGCCCGGCGGTTTGCAGAGAGGTCCACAGAAGAAGACCGAACCCGACTTCACGCGACCCAGCAACAACTCGACCAGGCTGCAGAGGAGGGAGATCTCCTTGCCTACTACCAGGCCTTTGTGGACTATGCCCGTGCTGGCATGCAGGGGTCCAAGAACCCCCTTCTCGAAGAAATGGTCCTCGGGGACCTGGATGTCAGCCTGCGCCGTCTCGAGTACGCCGCTGTTTCGGTTCAGGCCGGGAACCTGAAGAAGAACGCCGCGTTCTTCCAAAGGATCACGCGGTACGCTGCCGAGGAAGGGAACGGCGAGATGGCGGCGAAGACGGTCCGCGCCTTCTTCGAGCACGAAAAGGCGTATGTCCTGAACAGCATCGAGGAAAAGAAGCGCCGCACGGAGGGCGATTCCGTAAAGAAAAAAACAGAGGGTCCGGTCCCCTTTCAGAGGAGATGAGGGCATCGTCGCTATGCAGTCGGATCCGACCGTGTCCGGTACCGTTCAGGAATCCACCGGGAATCCGCCTCGTATTTCGGTAGCGGCGGCGGACGGACAGCACCTGAACGGCCTTGGAATGATGATCCAGCAGTATCTGGAACAGAACTTCGCCGATTTCGAGCACAAGGTGGAGGCAGGTCGTCGGATTCGGGGACGGGTCTGTGTCGAAGTGGAAAAGGGAATCGCAACGACCGTTTCCTTCGAAGGGGAAGAGATCCGCATCGAGAACGGGGCGGGCGAGAACCTCGATCTCTACTTGCGGAGCTCTTACCTGCTCCTCGCGAACATCCTTTCCGGCAAGGCGAACCCTTTCATCGAGGTCATGAAGGGGAACATCAAGCTCAAGGCCTTTCCCAGGAAACCGATTCAGTCGCTCAAGGTCCTTTCCTTCCTGAAGATACCGCCGGAGCTTCTCCTCGATGCGGCGTCTTCCCACAGGAGAGCCTATCTCCTCTGGGCCGTGGCCTCGGTCCTGGGTGTGGGCGGCTTGAGCCTGCTGGTCTACTACCTCTTCCAGCTTTTCGGTGGGTCCTGATCCGGACACACCATTCGTGGGTGGTTGGGAACCATGATCACACAAGAAACTGAGGAGGACTGCATCATGCCGGCAATCTACAGCACCGAGTGGTACGAGGCGATGCTGGCTCTGGCGAACAGCCGGGACGACATCTCGGAGAAGGTACCGCAGGGAGAATGGCGAATCGCCGTGGAGGTGGTGGGGGACGGCAAGTCGCCCTACGTGCCGGAAGGAACCACCAAGCATTACTACGTTCGTTTTCTCCACGGGAAGGTCGCCGAGTACCGGGAATCCCCGGACAAGGTGCCGGGAAAGGGCCTTCACTACCGAATCACCGGGCCTGCCAGCGTATTCGACGGCGTGGCCGCCGAGATCGTGGACCCGGTCGAGGTGGGGTTGAACGGCACGATGGCGATCCGGGGCGACATGCGGCTCCTGATGCAGCACGCGGACATGGTGAATGTCATTTTCGAGGTCTATGCCCAGAGCGGCTTGACCGAGTGGCCTCTCGGAAAGCCCCCTTACGAATGATTCCTCACGGAACCCAAGGCGGACAAGCCGCGGCTCTTTGACCTTTCACCATCGAAAGACTCTCGAGGCAGGAGGGAGAGCGACTATGGACGAAGAAACCTATGATGCCATCGTGATCGGGGCCGGGCACAACGGCATGGCCCTGTCCACCTATCTGGGCAAGAGCGGCTGGAAGGTGCTGGTCCTGGAACGGAGGCTGGAGGAAGGGGGAGGGCTTTCGACCGAGCTCTATACCGAGCCGGGCTTCCTTCACAACCTGCACAGCAACTACCACACCTTTGTCGGGCTCTGCCCGGTATACGACGATCTGGACCTGGTGGGCGAACCGGACGGGGTCGACTACGGCCACCCGCCCGTGCAGATGGGCTCCATCTTCTACGACGGGACGGCCATGACGGTCCACACGGACATGGAAAAGACACACGCTTCCTTCAGCCGGTTCAGCCGGAAGGACGCGGACACGTTCCTGAGGTTGTACAAGGAGGTGAAGGGCTTCCAGGATCTGATGATACGCACCTTGATGTATGCTCCGCCCATCGACGTCAACGACATCACCAAGGCCCTGTCCACATGGAAGGTGGAAGACAAGACCGAGTTCTTCCGTGCCAGGCTCCGTTCCATGACCATCAACGACTTCCTGAACCAGCACTTCGAAAACGAGAGGGTGAAGGCCATGCTCGCCTTCCACGCGGCCGTGTGCGGATACTACACGGACGTGGTGGGTCTGGCGGTTTCCTTTCCCTTCATGCTCGGCAAGATCGACAACTGGAAGATCGCCATCGGGGGCTCCCACCGGCTGGCCCACGCCCTCTGGCGGCAGATGCGGCGGGCAGGGGTGACGCTGCTTCCCGCCGCCCCCGTGGGCGAGATCCTGCTCGAAGACGGCCGTGCCGTCGGGGCCCGACTGGAGGACGGAACCGAGTTCCACGCGGACAAGCTCGTGGCCAGCAGCGTGGACCTGCAGCAGACCTTCGGCAAGATGATACCCGCCTCGGCGGTGCCCGGGGAGACCCGGGAAGAGGTGGAGCGCTACGCCTACCAGGACGGATCGCTCTTCACCGTTCACATGGCCATGCACAAGGTGCCGACCTACAAGGCGGCCGCCTATGATCCGGACATCAACAAGGCGTGGGTGTTGAACATCGGGTACGAGTGCCTGGAAGATTTCAACGAGGATTGGGCGGCCATACGCAGAGGCGAGGCTCCGGCGGAGCCGAAACTGAACGTTGCGATCAATTCCATGTTCGACCCCACGGATGCGCCCCAGGGCAAGGCCACGGGCATGATCCGGGTCTTTGCGCCATATTCGGTGGACGGTGAAGGGCCGGACGTCTGGTCCACCTCCTTCAAAGACGTATATGCCCAGCGTTGCGTCGACAGGCTCCTCCAGCATTCCGACGGCTTCACGCAGGAGGACATCTGGGTGCAGCGGCCGTACACACCGCGGGACATCTCGGAAAAGCTCGTGAACATGGTCAACGGCGACTGGATGGTGGGCAGAATCGCCGAGTCGAATCTCATGCTCAACCGGCCCAGTCAGGCACTCTCCCAGTACCGGACGCCGATCAAGGGATTGTATCTCTGCGGTTCCACGACCCACCCTCACGGCTTCATCACCTTCGGGCCGGGCTACAACGCGCTGCAGGTGATCGCAGACGACTTCGGGCTCGACAAGTGGTGGGTGGACATCTGAAAGGAGACGCGCAAATGATCAAGCAGGAATACGACGCGATCGTGATCGGAGGCGGGATTCAGGGACTCTGCCTGGGCGCCTACCTGCAGCGCGCCGGCATGCAGACGGCGATCTTCGAGAGAAGGCACGAAGAGGGTGGGTGTGTCTGCACGCGCGAGACCACGGCACCCGGGTTCATGCACAATCACGCCGTCTGCATGGAGTTCATGGACTGGATGCCCTTTTTCCACGATTTCGGGCTTGGGCGGCTTGGGGGAAGAATGCTCTACCCCGATGCCCAATTCGGAATCCCCTTTTCGGACGGGAGCCCTCCGATCATCCTCTACAGCATTGCCTCGGAAGAGAACTACGAGCGGTCCCACAAATCGATCTCCGTCTACTCGAAAAAGGACGCGGACACGTGGGTGCGGTGCCGCAGGACGGCCCAGGAACTGGAGCCCATGTTCTGCAGCTTCTTCTACAGCCCCCCGACCATGCCGACCCCGGAGGATCCGGACCCGCTACAGACCCTGAACCGGACCCTCCTCGACCTCTTCGGGCTGCCCCATCACCTGGCGCAGGGCTCGGGCAAGGACCTGATCGATTATCTCTTCGAGACGCCGGGCTTGAGGACTCTGCTCTACAAGGGCCTCGAGGACTGGGGAACGCCTCTGGAGATGAGGGGGCTGGGGGCCTTCGGGCTGATCAGCCTCTTCTTCATCGAGACCAACTCGCGCATCATGATCGGCGGAACCCACACCCTGGCCCATGCCATGGTCATGGCGTGCGTGCGGGAGGGCGTGGAATTCCACGAACGGGGAGACGTGAAGAAGATTCTCGTGGAAGGAGGCAGGGCCACGGGAGTCGTTCTGGCGGACGGCACCCGCGTCCGCGCCCGCAAGCTCGTCGCCTCGAACGCGGACCTCAAACAGACCTTGCTCGGCATGGTGGGGAAGGAGAACCTGAGCTCCCACTGGGTCGAGCGCACCAGGGCCTTCCAGTACGGCCGTTCCTGCGTCCTCGGGTCGAGTCACATGGCCCTCCACGAGGCGCCCGACTACAAGAGCGCCAAACACGATCCGGACATCAACAGGACCTTCATCACGGTCGTGGGCGTCGACACCCCGGAGGAAATGGCCGAGCATTGCCGGGAAGTGGAGGCGGGCAAGATCCCCACGATCCCCGCTCTGTTCAACTCGTGCCTGTCCGTGTTCGATCGCACATATGCTCCCCCGGGGAAACACGCTCTCTCCGCCTGGATCTTCTTCCCCAAGGCAAGCGATCTGACCCGGGAGGCATGGTACGAAGTGAAGAAGACCTACAACGATCGGGTGATCGAGCGGTTCGAACAGTGGGCTCCCAACATGACCCGGGCGAACGTGATCGCGGACTTCTTCGAGACCCCCCTGGACCTGCAGGACGACAAGCTCATCCCGGAGGGGGACTTCTGCTACGGCCTCATGTGCCCCGAGCAGCTGGTTCACAACCGCCCCTTCCTGGAGGCCGCCCAGTACCGGGCCGAGATCAAGGACCTGTACCTGGCCAGCTCGGGCCAGCACCCTCTGGGAGGGGTCAGCGCCGGAGTTGGTTACTGCGCCTATAAGGTGATCGCCGAGGACTTCGGCCTCGAATACAAGCCCTGGGAAACGACCGGCCGGGGCTACTGAACGTGGACATTGCTTCGCTCACGCTCGCAATGTCCGACATGGATCCCACATGGAACACCGAATAAGGGGAGGATCATCATGCGATTGCACGACAAAGTAGCGCTCGTGACGGGCGCCGGCGCAGGCATCGGCAAGGCGATCGCGGAGACTTTTGCAAAGGAGGGAGCAAAGGTCGTGGTGAACGACCTGAACGCCGACACGGCAAAGGCCGCGGCCGACGCGATCATCAAGGGGGGCGGGACAGCCGCATCCGTTCAGGCCGACGTGTCGAAGGAAGGGGACGCAGCCGGGATCGTGAAATTCGCCGTCGACACCTACGGAAGGCTCGACGTCTTGGTGAACAACGCGGGCATCGAGTTGATCAAGCCGACCCACGAGTTGACGGTAGAGGAGTGGGACGCGGTCATGAACGTCAACCTGAAGGGCCTCTTCCTGGTTTCCAAGCACGGAGTCATCCAGATGCTGGCCCAGGGAGGAGGGAGCATCGTCAACATGGCGTCTGCGGCCGGCCTGATCGGGTTTCCCCTCCTCGCATCCTACTGCGCCACCAAGGGGGGTGTCGTCCAGTTGACCAAGACGATGGCGCTCGAGTACCGGCAGGCCAACATTCGGGTCAACGCGATCTGCCCCGCCCTGATCGAGACGGACCTGGGGGACCGTTTCGTGGAGAGCTACAAGGCCGCGGGCATTCCGGCCGACGAGTTGCTGATGAGCATGCAGGGTCGAATGGGCACGGTTCAGGACGTCGCAGGTGCAGCCTTGTTCCTGGCAAGCGACGACGCCTCCTTTGTGAATGGCGTCACCCTGCCCATAGACGGAGGCGCCTGCGCGGGCTAGTCGGCCGAGAGGATATAGAAAGGACTTGCCATGAGTGCGACAAGCATCCGCTCGGCTGAAACGTCGAGTGCCGTGGAGGAGCTGACGACGCTGCCCCTCCGCGGAGAGAATCCGTATGTCCGGGACTGGAAGGAAAGGGGCGGCAGGGTGTTCGGCTACACCTGCAGCTACGTCCCGGAAGAAGTCCTGTACGCGGAAGGCCAGCCATCGAGAATCCTGCCGATCCGTCTCGGTGCCCAGGGCTGCACGACCACGGACGACGCCGACATACACATGCACAAGTTCCTGTGCAGCTACTGCAGGTGCGTGATGCAGCTCGCCCTGAGCGGGGCGTACGATTTCCTGGACGGCGTGGTGCTCACCAACGGGTGTGAACACATGCGGAGGACCTTCGAGATCTGGAGGGACCAGGTCGAGCCACCCTTCGTGACCATGCTGTCCGTTCCCCATCGGCGCGACGGTGAGAGTCAGCTCCAGTGGTACAGGGACGAGATCACCCAATTGACGGATGCAATCGGCAAGAAATACGGCTACCTTCCTTCCTCGGCGTCGCTGCGCGGAGCCATCAGGACCTACAACCGGTACCGGCAGCTGATGCTCGAGCTGTATGCCCTTCGGTCCATCGATCGTCCGAAGCTCACCGGCACGGAGGCGATGCAGATCACCCAGGCCGGCTACAGCATGCCCAAAGAGGTCTTCAACGAGAGGCTGGCCCAAGCGATTCAGGAACTCAAAGAGCGCCCCGGCATCCCGGACGCCAGGGCGAGGCTCATGGTGGGCGGCAGCTACATGGATGACCCATGGTTCATCGACATAGTAGAGAGTACAGGCGCTGTCGTAGTAACCGATGTGCTGTGCACCGGAAGGAAGTACATCCAAGAGATGGTGGACGAATCGGGGGATCCCCTGGAGGCGATCGCAAGACGGTACTTCCTGCGGGATCCATCCTGCCCGCGCATGGTGGACGGATACCCGGAACGGATCCACTTCACCAGGCGAATCGCACAGGAGGCGAAGGTGGATGGGGTCGTCTTCGAACGCATCACCTTCTGCGACAGCCACACCGTCGAGAATCTGATGGAGAGCGGGGACGTGGAGGAGCTCGGAATCCCCACGTTGAGCCTCGAGCGAGAGTACCTCGGCGGGGACCGAGGAAGGCTCAAGACGCGCGTTCAGGCCTTCCTCGAGAAGATCGGCAAGTAAGCTGCCCGCGCCCAACCCGCGCAGGGGACCGCCGTCGCCGGGTCGGCCCCCCGAGACAGGAGAAGACACCATGGAAAATGGCCCTGCCGTCTTGAAGCACGATTACCTTCGACGGGTGGACGCCATCTGCGATCTGATCACGGGCGTCCTCGCCACGGGCGCCGAAACGCCGGAAGAGCTGGGAGAGCACCTTCCCGCCCTTCTACAGGTGGTTCCCGAGTATCACGCCTCGCTCGTGCCGAAAGTCTACCCGGACCTGGTCGAGGCGCTGCTGAAACCGAAGAACAGGAACAGCATCGGCACATTCATCCTGGCCTTCAAGGACTACTTGGCCGAATTGTCGAACAACATGGACGAGGGCCGGCCCCTGGTCAGCAACTTTCCCTTCTTCTCGCCGGAGATCTTAATGGGTATGGGCCTGGTGCCCTGCCTGTCCGAGGTGATTCCTTTCGTGATCGCCATTGCCCTCACGGACGGCGTCGTGTCGGAGTTGGACGAGGCGGAGCGGGACGGTTTGCCGGCACACGTATGCGGATTTCAGAAGGTGCCCTTTAAGGCGATGGAGAGGGGTCTTCTTCCCAAGCCGGACCTGTTCGTCACCAACACGGCTCCCTGCGACAGCAGCAACATCATGTACCAGCTCATTCAGAAGAGGCTGAACGTCCCGGTCGTGATGGTCGATTCGCCCTACTACAACAACACCAAGGCATTCCGGTACTATCTGGATGAATTCAAGAGGATGATCGAAAAGCTGGAACAGGCATCCGGCTCCACCCTGGACGAAGAGCGCCTCCGCAGACACGTGGAAATGGGCAACGAAATGCTGAAGCACCTCTACGGGCTGCAGGAGCTGCGCAAACGGATCCCGTGCCCGGATCCGGGGATGCACCGGGTCCTGGACACCCTGGCGGTCATGATGGCCGGGACGAACGAGAAGCTCGTCGACTACATGCGGATCTGTCACGAAGAGGCGAAGGAAAGGGTGGAACAGGGGAACTCGTTCCTGCCGAAGGAGAAGCGAGAGATTCGAACCCTGTGGAGCTACTCTCATCTGCCCAATATGCTGTCCCTGCCGGACTGGCTGGAGGAGGAATTCGGCAGCACCTACCTGGAGTGCTCCCTCAGCGTCCTGCCGGCGGAGAATGTGGGCTACGTGGACACCGGAAGCGTGGAGTCCATGGTCGAGGGGCTCGCCTGGCGCTCCTTCAACTTCCCGATGCATCGGAACGTCATGGGCCACACGGACATCCATATGAACGACATGCTGACCGTGGCCCGTTCCTACCGCGCGGAGGCGGCGCTCTTCGGCGGCAACCAGACCTGCAAGTATGCCTGGACCCTGCCGAAGATCATGAGCGACGTGCTGGAGGAGGAGCTGGGAATCCCGAGTATCACTTACGAGGTGGACTATATCGACGCGCGCTTTGCACCTCATGCTTCGATCAAGACGAAGCTTGCCGAGTTCTTCCAGACGCTGATGTAACGAAAGGGGTCCGGGATCAGGGGTCAGGGATCAGGCCTCCGCTCCCGGCCCATCCGAAGAAAGCGGAGGCCATGTTGATTCTGGGATGCGACATCGGGACGGGTTTCACCAAGGCGGTCGTCCTCGAGGACGGGACATTTCTTTACGGTACACGTGTGGAGACGCGGGCGAGACCGACCAGGGCTATGGACGAGGCCCTGGGTCACATCACGGCCGAGAAGGGTTTCACGGAGAGTGATTTCGATGAGATCGTGGTTACAGGCTGGGGACAGGGCAGGGCCTCTGGAGGCAACGTCGCCTACAGGACAGCGACCACGATCAACTGTCTGGCCAGGGCCGCCGTGTGGACCGAGCCTTCCTGCAGATCGGTACTCTGTCTCGGTACCCAGCAGAGCCTTGCGCTGTCGGTGAATGACAGGGGAAAGGTGCTGCGGTACATGATGAACGACAAATGCGCCTCCGGAGCCGGGATGTTTCTGGAGGTGATCCTCCAGGCACTCGGTTGTACTGTGAACGAGTGTGCAGAAATTGCAGGGTCGGCCGACAAGAAGCTTGCGATGAGCAGTCAGTGTGCCGTTTTTGCCGAAAGCGAAGTGGTGAGCCTGATCAACGATGGGGAATCCGCGGCCAACATCGTAGCGGCCATACTGGAATCCCTTTCGAAGAACATCGCCTCTCTCTGCAAGAAGATCAACGCGAAAGACACGCTCGTCCTCGGAGGAGGCCTGGCAAAGAACCGGAGGATCCGGCAACTGCTCGAGGGGGGACTCCGGATGAAGGCGCAGGTCTTCCAGCCGGAACCGGACTTGATCGCTGCTGTAGGCGCCGCGCTGAGCGCCAACGGAGGAACCACATGATCTTTGCGGGCGTGGACGTGGGATCGATGAGCGCCGAGGCCGTCCTCATCCGGGACGATGAAATGATTGCGTCCTCGATCATGGTTGTCAAACCGAACCCCGTGGACTCCGCTACCGCCGTCATGGACACCGTCCTGGAGCAGGCGGACCTAAGGGCTGAGGACATCACCTTCTGCGTGAGCACGGGATACGGACGGGAACGCATCCCCTTTGCGCGGCACAACATCTCGGAGATCTCCTGCCATGGAAAAGGTGCCCGTTGGGCGAATCTCCGCGTGCGCACGATCATCGACGTGGGCGGGCAGGACTGCAAGGCGATCCGCGTGGACGAAGCAGGGGATCTGAAGGATTTCGTCATGAACGACAAGTGCGCCGCCGGAACCGGGAGATTCCTGGAGGGGGTCGCAAAGACCTTCGGTGTGCCGGTCTCGGAACTAGGCCGATTGGCCCTGGAGGGTGTCGATCCCGTTCCCATCAGCAGCATCTGCACCGTCTTCACGCAATTCGACGTGATGGTCCACCTGGGGGAGGGGCGTACCATGCAGGACGTGGCGCTGGGAGTCGCCGAGACCCTCGCGACGAGGGTCAACCGCCTGGTTGCGAAGGTGGGCATCGAGGATGAAGTCTGCGTGACCGGCGGCGTGGCAAAAAATACAGCGGTCGTACAAGCCCTGGAAGGGGTCCTGGGACGACGGGTCTGCGAACTGGGCGTCGATCCCCAGATCGTCGGCGCTCTCGGCGCCGCCCTGTTGGCCAGAGAACGCCACGCCAAGCTCCAGGCCGGCAACCACGCAACTGCCCGACCAGACAGCCAGCGCGCCCCATGAAGAAGGCGAAGCTGTACGGCTTGATCGCGCTGAACATCATCGCCTTTCATGTCCCCGGGGTCTGGCTGTTCTTCTTTCTGCTCTTTCCGGAACAGGGCTCCGGTGGAGCTTCCGACGCTCTTTTCAACGCCCTGCTCGTGCTCCTCTGGGGCGGCAGCCACACCCTCATGGCAAGGAAGTTCTTCAGGGAGTTCCTGGCACGCCTCGTGGGAGAGAGCTTCGTCAAGCTGGCTTTCACCGTCATCGCCGGTATCACCCAGTGCCTCATGCTCTACTACTGGCGGCCCCTGGAGGGAGTGCTCTGGGACGCCGAGGGACCGCTCTATTGGATTCTCGCCTTCCTGTTCGCCTCTGCCTTCGGAGCCGTGTTCTACTGCTCGATCCTGCTCGACTACATGGAGGTACTTGGCGTTCGGAAGATCGTCCGGCACTTCAGGGGGGAACCCGACCCGCCGCCGGCGCTGTGTCTGAAGGGACCCTACCGCCACTGCCGCCATCCCGTTTACCTGGCCAGTGTCGCGTCTCTCTGGATCGGCCCCGTCATGACGAGCGGCCGTCTCCAGTTCGCCTTGCTGGTGACCGTCTATGTCCTGATCGGGACCTGGTTCGAGGAGAGGGACACCCGCGAGGAAATGGGCGAGGCTTACGACCTCTACCGCGCCAACGTTCCCATGTGGATGCCCCGTCTTTCACCCTGGGCGGGGGAGGGGAAGAGCTATTTCTCGATGAACAGGAGCTCGCAGTAGTCGTCCCCGGCCGTCATCAGCCTTGTGTGCCTGATCTCGATGTTCGGGTTGACGATACTGGCCGCCTCCTTCTCGAAGCACCCCATGGCCTCGCAGAAGCTGGGGGGGATGTCGAGTTTCGGAAACCAGAGGCAGGGAGGGTACAGGCGGTAGCTGACCACGTTCGGCTCGGGCCTCGACAACTCCGTCCTGTAGCCGATGATGTCCCCGGTGGCAAGCTTGAAGTAGCTCGCAAGGGACCAGGCATCGTTCCCCTCGAGCCCGAAGGATTTCATGGCGGGCACCACGAAGCGGTGGGCATTGCCCCTCATGAAGACCTCCAGCAGCTCCGCGGTCTTCTCCTCGCCGAGCTCCTGATGCAGGGTCTTGACCAGGTTCTCGAAGTAGCTCCAGCCGGTCTTGTTCGAGGCCTTCGCCTTGCGGATCTCCGGCCATTCCTCCTCGGACAGCACGGGGTATTTGTCCATTTCTCTCCTCCCTGAGCGGGCCGGCATGTTGCACGCCGGCAAGACTTCTCTATTGCTGCTTGGCCATGTACTCGCGCCCGTACTGCCTGGCGTATTCAAAATAGTGCTCGATTCGATCCTCGGTGGAATTCCTCGGGATCTCACAGCCCGAGGCGAGGATGAAGTGGCTGTGAGACGCCGCCGTGTCGATGCACCGCCGGATGTCTGCTTCCATGGCCTCCTGCGTCCCGTCGTGAAACAGGGAAGTCCGTACGTTCCCCATGACCGTGAGCTTCCTCTCCACCGCCGCGTCCATCGCTTTCACCAGGGAGGTGGGGTTGTCGATGCTCAGGGGGCTCAAGCCCACATCGGCCACGTCCTCGACCATGGGGTCGATGTATCCGCAGATGTGGAGGCTCACGTGAACGTTCTTGGCGCGGAAATAGTCTCTCAATTCCCTGTGGTAGGGCTGGATGAACTCCTTGTAGATCTTCGGGGAGATGAGGCTGCACGAGGCGGACGCCTCGTGCACGGCGGGTCCGACCCTCACCCCGAGCGATGCGTCACAGAAGGCCTTGACCGTGTCGGTTGCGAGCCGCATCAGGTCGTGAACGAAGGCCGGATCGTCGTAGGTGTCCATCATGAGCGTCTCGTGCCCACGCAGGTTCATCGCGATGTTCCACGGCCCGGCCTGGCTTCCCCCCACGGCTGCGTCCGGAAGCGCCGCGGCCATCCGCTCACAGACCTCGAGATAGTAGGGGAGGCGGCCGTCCCGCTTCGGGTCCGCCACCTTCAGCTTTCCCAGGTCTTTCTTCTCCTTCACGAAAGGCTCCTTGATGTGTGAGATGTCGTCCTCCGGAAAGTCGAGCTCGCAGCCGAGGGCCTCGCTCTCCAGGTAGACATCGTTCACCACGATGGCGCTGTCCGGTTGAAACCGCTCGTAGAAGGCGACCTGTGCCTTTGCGCTGCCGGCCGCATGGGTGAGGAACTCCCGGACGCTGATGCCCGCGAAGCCGGCACAATACGGGCCGGGCAGCACGGTGACGGGGACGCGGTCCGCACGACGCCCCTTCAGGGCGTTCACCAGGTACATCTTTCCCGTAGGATTCTCCATCCGTTCACCCTCCGTCACGAACCACTTCGATGCCCACAACCCTGCCCTTCTTTCGGATCACGAGCACTTCCCGGATCGAATCACAGGTCGGCTTTTCCGGACATTCTTCGCAGCTCAGGTCGTCGCACTCGTAGGCGCCGTCTTCGGTACGGCTGAGCTTTCGAATGGCAAGGCTCTTTCCCTTTGCCTGAAGGCCGATGCCTTCGAGTTCCTCCACATCCTCCTTCGAAGAAGTGACGAACAGAACCTCGGTCCTCTCGAGAAGGGGAAAGGTCTTCTTGTAGTGGGCCATCAGGGCACGCCCGAGGGTCTCGAAATCGAATCCCTTTGCCGCCGCCTCGCGGCTCACCCGGCTCCAGAGCTTTCGGGGAACGTGGCGGATCATGTAGCCCTCGAGGAGGGAGGCGAGGTTGCTCGCCCGCTCGAGACCGGGCAGGGCCTTCTCTTCCAGCCCGGCTCCGCCCAGCAGGAGGACCTGACCGAAGGGAAGGGATTGCCCCTCGGCGTCCGGAATGTCCGGGCCGATGCAGGTGATCAGGCCGTCCTGGATCAACTCGAACTGTCGGGTCCAGAGGACCATGGAGGCGGAGCCGCGCACCGGGTTGCCCAGTTCGGCAAAGGTGTCCTCCTTGAGGATGACCGTGGGCGGGCTGCCGGATCCGAAACGAACCGGGAGCCCCTGCAGGATCTCCTCCGGTGAGGAGGCGCACTGGATGCTGGAGAAGGGTTTGGCTTCTTCTTTTCTCTTCTTGACAAACCCCCGGATCGCCAGGATCTGCTCGTCGAATTCTGCCAAAGGAACTCCCGGTGCTCCCTCTACACGATCACCTGGGTCTCCATCCACTCCTCGATCGTGCTGTGAATCTTGTCGATGGATACGGGCCGGGCGTCCATGGGATCGAACTCCACGAGGAGCAGCGGCTTCTCCCTCTCCCGGCAGGCTTCCCGGATGAACCCGTGTGTGGCCTGCCCGTGCTTGCACTGGATCAGGGCCGGGACGATGACGGCGTCCACGTTCCATCCTTCCAGGGCGGTGATGAAGTCATCCATGAAGAACTCGTGAGGGCCCCTGTACTGTCGTGCCATGCAGATGTTCATCATCTTCCAGGCATAGTCCCGGACGATCGACTCGGGCGTGCTCGGGTCGATCATGGTTTGGGTGGCGTGCCCGAAAAAGGTCAGGACGGTGACGGCGCCGAATTCGTCCTCCATCCAGTCGTGCACACCCAGATCGTAGAAGGGATCCGGGTTGTACATCAGGATGCGGGCCTTCTCTTCCTCCACGGCGCCCTTCTTCTCGGCCGCCAGTCGCTTGGAATCCTCGAGGATGAGGCGGCACATGTCCCTGCACAGCTCCGTTCCGGATACGGCACAAATGGTGAGAAACTGATAGAACCCGAGCTTCCCCGGGTGCGGACAGGGGGAGAGCTTCCGCATCTCGTTTTCGGCGATGAAGGACTCGATGGCGTCGTTCGCCAGCGTGATCGACTCCTTGCACCGGTCCCAGTCCATCTTGGTCTTGCAGACCTCCTCCACGGTTCGAATCATCTTCCAGACGTGGTGCTCGTAGAGATCGACCCCTCTCTCGTCCTGCCAGTAGGGCACGTCGCACTGGAGGACAGGGGCCGAAATGAGCTGCTGAAGGATCTGGTAGGCGGTGATCGCCGAGTCGCAGGGGGAGGTGGGGGCCACCACCATGTCCACCGGCGGCTGGGCCTCCTCCAGCACGGCCCCGAGGAAACCCTTGTCCGCGGGGCAGATGTCCGGGGGAAGGCCGATGTTCTCCGCCGCGTCGATGTACGGGTTCAGACCCTCCGGATCGAACATGGGCAGGAAGCCGCAGAGGGTCTCCGCCATGAAGGGGAAGACGTCCGGAAACCCCCGGAAGATCTCGGGAAAGAACAGGAACTCGTGCCACAGGATCTTCTTTCCGCTGTCCACGGCATTGAACAGGTTCGTCAGATGCGTTTCGATCACCTTCATGATCTCGACGACGCAGACATCCCGGGGATCGCCGATCGCCTCCATCACTTCGGCCATGTTCTGCACCGCAACCAGATGATCACGGAAGACTTCGTCGAACTTGTTTCGGTTGAACTGTATGGGAGCTACCATGCCCGCATCCTCCTTTCGGGTCCTCTGGGTTATTCCATGCTCTCAAGGAACGCCTGAACCCGGGTCTTGATCTGCCCGGTGCCGCCGAGAAGGTACTCCCGTTCCAGCCAGAGGGTAGGGGTGCCCGTATCCTGGGCCTCCAGGTTGGTCATCACCTTTTCCGAACCCCAGAGCTGGCAGAAGACGATGCGCTCGCCCACGATGCCGTCCGCATTCCAGTCCCGGACCATCTCCCTGATCTTCTCCTGCCTCCGCTCCAGATCGCACATCCGCGGACAGGACCACCTCTCGTGATACCGTTTCGCAAGCGCATCGATCGGATCGGCCGACTCGTCCACATAATCCCAGAACATCCGCCCTCCGAAGCAACTGCCGTCCGCTACGACGAGTGCGCCCTGATCCTCGATCACCTTGATCCAGTCCGGGTCGTCCAGCTCGCTTCCGTAGAGGAACAGACGCTTCTTGTGATTCGGCGCCGCTTCCCGACCCGCCAGGCCGCCCAGCAGGGCCTTCATCTGGCGATTGAACAGATCCTTCGGCATGCAGGTGTACGCCACCGTGACGCTGAGGGCCTCGGCTCCTGTAATGGGCGGCTGTTCCGCCTTCCGGAGGGCGTACAGCTCATGCAACAGCCTTCTCGATTCGTTCACCTCCCGGATCGCCTCTTCGAGTTTCTCCTCCGTGATCTCCACCTCGAAGAAGCTCTCGAGGTGCTCCTTCATACGGAGGATCTCGTCCCGGTAGTAGGCGAGGGAGGCCTCGTCCATCGGGACGCGCGGCGCTCCCACATACTCGAGGAAGAACTCCTCTTTCTCGGCACGCTCCTTGAAGGAAACGGCGCGAAAGATGTCCGATACCCGTCTCATCTGATCGCACCCGTTCGAGCCCACGAACCCGTCCAGGAAGTCGTAGTTGCCGAGCAGCGCATCGTCCACGACGTGACGGCAGTAGGTACAGTTCAGGTAGGTCGTGTACCGGTCCGCTTCGCTCGTGTCGCGGCTCTCCGGCGCCCGAAGGCGGTAGGGCAGCATGCCTGCAGCCATGATGAGCTCTTCGGGGACGTTTGTGCAGAAATAACCGACGATCTTGCCGCCCCCTTC
The DNA here is from genome assembly GCA_964479535.1 of uncultured Thermodesulfobacteriota bacterium. Lineage (GTDB taxonomy): Bacteria > Desulfobacterota > DSWW01 > DSWW01 > DSWW01 > S015-6. The sequence continues at coordinate 149,051 of CAYZMM010000001.1, read as the reverse complement.
TTTCCAGGCCTTCATCGTATCGTTGCAGGTCGCCTTGGTGATCTCCATGAATCGCTCGAGTTCCTTCATAACGGATCTCCTTATGCCGCCTTCTTCTCCCATTTCTGCCTCGCCAGCACGGCAGCGCCCAGGGCCCCCACGATCTGGGGATCCTCCCGCATGTGAACGATGTTGACACCCACCTTCTCCTGCAGGATCTGGATCAGGCCCTCGTTCTTGGCGCAGCCGCCGCTCACCGTCAGATCTTCCTCGATCCCGACCCGCTTCAGGAGGCTGATGAGACGGCTGGCAATGGCTACGTGGATGCCGGCGACGATGTTCGGAATGCTGTTGCCCTCGTTCAGCTGGGTGATCACTTCCGACTCGGCGAAGACGCTGCACTGAGCGGATATCAGAGCAGGGGAGTCCGCCTTCTTGGAGAGCTCGGAGAAATCATCGATTTCCACAGCGAGCACCCGGGCCTGGCTGTCGAGGAAACGCCCGGTCCCGGCTGCACACTTGTCGTTCATCACGAACTCGCGCACCTTGCCGTCGTCCCGCACCCCGATCACCTTGCAGTCCTGACCGCCGATGTCCACCACGGTCTTCACGGTCGGATGAAGCCACTTCGCCCCGGTGGCGTGACAGGTGATCTCCGAGATGTTCTCGCTGGCAAAAGGGATCTTCACACGCCCGTAACCGGTACCGACCATGAAGTTGATGTCCTCCTCCTTCAGCCCTGCCTGCTCGAGCACGTTGTCCATACAGATCCGGGCCGTCTTCTCCGGCCGGGTCGTCACTTCCATGATCGTGCTCGCCAGGATCTTGTCCTGGTCATCGAGCAGCAGCGCCTTTCCCGTCGTCGATCCGATGTCTACCCCTGCAAAGATTGCCATTCTCCTTTCATCCTCCCTGATGGTGGACCCGTCTTCGCCCTCATGCCCCCGGCATCGGTCGTTGCCCGGCTACTTTTCGTCCGGGTATTCGGCATCCACCTTCACACAGTTGTTCATGATCTTCAGGGTCAGCTTCACCTCCTTGAGGATCTTGAGCTGGCTGCCTTTGATCAGCTTCAGCTTCCGGGTCATGATCGCCCGAAGGGGCTCCAGTTTCGCCTGGACGATGTTCTTCCATGGGGAGTACTTCCCCGTGACGATGTAATCGGCGTCCGGGGCTTCATCCAGAGAGGAAAGAGCCCCCGCCTCGCTCGCCACGCCGTCCTCGACCCGGACGGTCAGCAAGACCGTTTCATCGAGCTTACCGGGCTCATTCTCGATCTGGAAGACGAACTTGCCGGAGAATGCACCGGCCGCCTCCTTGAACTGCGGATCCTCGTTGCAGATGCGCGCCAGTTCCTTGATCCATCCGTCGCTCGGGTAGAGAACTGCCATCTTCATTCCCTCCTCTCGGTTCCAGCCTCGATTCCCGAAGGATCGTGCCCGACTCCAGGGCAAAAACGAAAAGCATCGCTTTACACTTTTTCGAGTGAGAATTAGCACAGGAACCGAAATCATGTCAAGAAGGGAACGCTTTGTGAAGTTCAGGGTTGACATCCCTCCGGTCCATGCATTATATGAAAACGATAAACACTACTTCGCACTTTTAGGGGAAGAGATGGGATCGTTGACGGCAAGACCGAAACCGGGAATGATGCGGATGAAGCAGCTTTCGGCCGCCTCGGGCCTGCCGAAGGGGACCATTCAGTTCTACATCAAAGAAGGGCTGGTGCCTAAGCCTTACAAGACACACGCCAACATGGCATACTACAACGAGTCCCATCTGAACGCCATCCGCCTCGTCAGAGAGCTCCAGGAGAAGCGCTTTCTGCCTCTCTCTGTGATCAAGCAGGTCGTGCGGGGTGGAAGGGGAGGGCTCAGCGTGGACGAGATCCGGGCCCTCAGCGAGATCGACGGTAAGCTCTTCCCGAACCTGGTGGAAAACCCGGAAGTGAGGCCGGTCACGGCGAACCAGCTCGCGGAACAGACGGGCGTGAGCCTGCAGGACATCAAGCAGATGGAAAAGGCGCGGGTCCTGAATCCCGTGAAGAAGGGCAACCGTTTCCTCTACGGGGAGGACGATATACGCCTTGTCGAGTGTTTCGCAAAGATGCGGGAAGCAGGGTTCTCCGAAGAGATGGGATGGGACGGAGCGATCTTCTCCGTATACCGGGATTTTCTGCAGCGCCTGGTCGAGGAGGAGGCGAAGATCCTCATGAGCGGGGTGGCCGGAAGAGTAGGCGTGGACAAGCTCACAAAGATGGTCGAAGAAGGCACGATCATCCTGAACAGCGTGATCGGGCTGATCCGCAAGAAGCTGATCGTGGAGACGGTCAGCCGGTATACGGCCGAATTCCAGGAACGGGTCGTGATGGGAGAATCATCGGCCGCGCTCGCAACGAAGGAATGATCGACCCGGTTCCGGGAAACCGGGCAGGACGCAAGCGGCCCTCCGGGCAGAGCCGGGAGACTGAAAAAGGGGGTGGGAATCATGACGGAACCGAGAAGAATCATGCAGGCCGATGTGGTGATCGCAGGCTCCGGACCCGGGGGAGGCACCATGGCCCGAGAGCTCAGCAAGAAGGGGAAGAAGGTCATCCTGTGTGAAGCGGGCGGGTACCAGGACCGATTCGGCTACTCGCCGTTTCTTCTGTCCATGCTGGACAACTTCGGCCTCACCTTTTCGAAAGAGGGGACCTGGGTGATGCGTCCCAAGACGGCGGGAGGTGCGTCGGTCGTGTTCTGCGGGACGGCCGTGAAACCGCCTGCCTGGCTCAAGGAAAGATACGGCATCGATCTCAGCGAGGAAGTGGAGGAACTGTACGGGGAAGTCCCGATCCAGCCTCTGCCCGACTGGAGAATCGGCCCCGCAGCCCGGACGATCATGCAGTCCGCTCAGGACATGGGCCTGGACTGGAACCCGATCGACAAGTGGATCCGTGCCGACAAGTGCAGGAAGGACTGTGGGCTTTGCGCCCTCGGCTGCCCCACGGGAGCCAAGTGGACGGCCCGGGAGTTCATCGAAGAGGCAAGAACGAACGGGCTCGAGCTGCTGTTGAAGACCAAGGTGGACCGGGTGCTCACCGAGAACGGGAAAGCGATGGGGGTGCGGGCCAGAACCCCTTCGGGGTGGGTCGACATTCTCGCGGAGACGGTGATCCTGTCCGCGGGAGGGCAGGGGACCCCGCCGATCCTGCAGCGGTCCGGCATCCACGACGCGGGTCAGGGGTTCTTCTGCGATCCCCTGTGGTTCGTGACCGGCCCGGTGGGAAGGCAGGGCTCCTTCTTCGATGTGCCCATGACGGCCGGAGTGAATCTGGCCGAGGACGGGATCATGATGACCGACCAGGGCCTCCCTCCGATGATGTACACATCCGTGCTCACCTTGAAGGGACCCAAGGGGTGGGCCTCGCTGCCCAGAGTGCTCGACTACAAGAAATCCCTGAGCATCATGATCAAGGTACGGGACGGCATGGACGGTCGGATCAACCAGGACGAGTCCTTTTCCAAGCCCCTGGATTACGACACCTGGTGGAAGCTCAACAAGGGGGCCGCCCTGGCCGAAGAGATCCTGACCAAGGCGGGTGCGGATCGGAACAAACTCGTCACCACCACCGTCGTGGGTTCCCACCCGGGCGGAACCGTCCGGATCGGGGAGCTGCTCGACAAGGACTGCCAGACCGAGATCCAGAACTGCTACTGCATGGACACCACGGTCATCCCGGAGGCCTGGGGCCTGCCGCCCACTGTCACGGTCGTGGCCATGGCCAAGCGCCTCGCGAAGCATCTGACCGCCGCAGCGGAAGCGAAGGTCACCGCAAAGGGTGCGGCCTGACACTCTTCGTGAGGGCCCGTGACTCGAGACACAGGTTGGGCATTGCGCAGGCCACACGGCCTGCCCCGGCTCTCTCTGAGAGCGTTCGAGCGTGCACATCCTTGAAGTCTCCATCCCCGTTGTCACCTGCAATCGTGCCCAGGGCCCTGCCCGGCGGACCTCGAAGCGGGCACAGGCCCGGGAGAACAGGTAAATGGAAAGAGACGACTTCTGCGCACTCAACATGGCGGACCGGAACCGAATCCGGGACAAGGTCGTCCAGACCCTGAAGCAGCTCGGGTATGACGGGGACGCCATGAAACTGGATCAGTCCTTCGTCCTGGCCGGCGAAGGAGACGACGAACTCGTCATACCGATCGAGATCCTCGTCCATCTCGGCGGAAAGCCGGCGCTCCTCGTCAAGTGTGTGCGGGGCAACATGGCCACACGGGAACGGCCTTCCCTTGCCCTCGCCCGCCTCCACGAGGACGGGCCGATTCCCTTCTCCTCGGTCACGACCGAGGGCGAGGCGGTCGTGTTCGACACACTCACGGGGAAGACGGTGGGACGAGGGTACCGGGCCTTTCCGCGTCCGGAAGAGGCGGAACAGAGACTTCAAGAGGCGGCCGGCTTTCAGGTTCCTCCCGACCAGAAGGAGAGGGAGAGGCGCATCCTTCGCACCTACTATCACCTCCGGTGCACAACCGAACTGGAACCCTTCTGAGAAGATGAACATCCTCCTGATCGAATTCAACCCCTTCCAGCCCGAGCACACTCCGATCTCTCTCGGCTACCTGGCGGCCTCTGCCAAGGCGGCCGGCTTCCCCGCCGATCTGCTGAACGTGGGCAACAACACGCGCATATCGACGGCAGGATTCTCCGAGTATCTCCAAGAGATTCGACCGCAGTTGATCGGATTCTCCGCGTATCAGCGCAACATCTTTCTGGTGGACGGATGGGCGAGGCATTGTAAGCGCCTTCTCCCCAAAACGACCGTCGTCATCGGGGGGCCGCAGGCGACGTTCATGCCGACCCGGGCCCTTCGGGCCCTGTCGTCCATCGACCTGATTTGTCGTGCCGAGGGCGAAGGGGCGCTTCTGGAGGCGGCCCGGAGGATACGGGAAGGCGAGCCGCTGGCCCATGTCCCCGGGTGGAGTGGACGAGGCCCCGACGGCCTCCTCTGGGACGGGCCCGAGCTGGCCCCCGCTCAGGATCTGGACGAATACCCGTCTCCTTACCTGGACGGGACCCTCGATCCGAAGGGGATGGACGAAGCGATCCTCCTTGCTTCTCGAGGCTGTCCGTACGAGTGCGCCTTCTGCTACACCCCCCGCGCTTTTGGAAGGCGAATCCGCTATCATTCCCTGGACAGGGTCGTCGAGGAGCTGAGGTGGATCCGCCGTCAAGGCCTCCAGCGGTTCTGGTTCGCCGACCCGAGCTTCACCTTCCAGGCGGGCAGGATCCACCAGCTCCTCGATGCCCTGCTGTGCGAAGGCCTGGACATGCAGCTCTGGCTCGAGACGCGCTTCGATCTGGTCGACGAGGAACTCCTCGGGCAGATGAAGCGGGCGGGCGTGCACACCGTTGCCTACGGACTGGAGTCGGCGGCCGAACACGTGCGGAAGAGAGTCGGCAAGCCCCTCGATCCGGAGCAGGTGGTCCGTGCCATCCGCATCACGCAGGAGGCGGGTGTGGATGTGGAGCTGTTTTCCCAGTACGGACTTCCGGGCGAAACCCTCGAGGATGCGCAGGGAACGTTGAACTTCGTTCGTGACAACGGTGTATCGGTCCGAGGCAACACGAATGCGCAGCAGATGCAGGTCTACTTCGGAACGCGGGTCCAGGAAGAGGCGGAGCGGTTCGGCATCCGGCCCTTTGAAGAGCCTTTTCCGGAGTATCTGGCCATAGGGTCCCGCTACGAGACGGATTGGATGAAGACCCCTGAGATCGAAGAAATGGGCCGACGATGGAAGGCGGCCTCTGAGGACGGCGGCAAGCACATCGTCTCCTGACGAGCAGGGCCGCCTGCATGGAAGAGGGAGGATGGATTCGGATCGAAACCCTTCAGACTCGTTTCGGATTCCAGTCTGCACCACGCTCTTCTGCCTCTGCGACGCTCCGGGAGCCGACCGCAGCAGGGAATCGGAGAGAGAGGTAGAGGGGCAGGGGCTCGAGGACTCGTTTGCCCGGCTTCTGTCCCGACTGGACTTCTCCTCCACCTGTTATCTCATCAGCCGGGAAGGTCCGGAACAGGGGACCTGCTTCGACCGCCTTCTGAGCAGGGTCTCTTCCTTTCTCGAAGAGCACCGCTTTCTCCAGGTGAGCCTGCGCCCGGTCCACCCCTTTTCGGGTGAAGATGCAGAGGAATGGGTCGCCGCCTACCTGCGCTTTCTGAGGGCCTGCAAGCCCTTCCAGGAAGAAGGGTACCGGGAACAGATCATCGCCCGTCTGCGGGTCTTCCCTGTGGTTTTTCTAAAGAATGCCGAAGCGGTCCGGAAAGCCATTCCCTTCCTTTCCTTTCTCGAAGAGAGCTTCTTTCTGCCTTCACTTCTCCTTCCTTCAGAGGTCATCGGAGAGGCGGCCGCCCTCCGGACGGGAAAGGGCGCGCCCCCCTGGGTGCGCATCTACGCTACGGACGCCTCCATCTTCGACCCGGAGAAGGCCCTTGAAATCCTTCACGTGCAAGAGGTCTGCGACAGGCTGGTAGAAGACGACTCGCAGGGATTCTCGGACGGCGGAGATTTGTCCGACCCGGGATCCCTGATCCTGGACGCCCATGGGGAGGTTCGAAGCGCTCCCGTCGACTCGCTCCTTTCGACTCTTCACCTCGCCGGCTCGAGCTACCGGGCGAATCCCCAGGGCGCTCCAGGCTGGCACCGGCTGTGCGACCGAATGGCGGCCCGTTTCGTGGGAAAGGGGATGTACGACCAGGCCATTCAGGCCTGGCGGGGCTCTATCCATGCCTATCCTGCCGAGGCCGTCCCATCGTCGCTCCACCTGCAGGTCGCCCTTGCGTGGTACGAAAAGGGGGATCTGGAGGCGATGATGAAGGAACTCGCCAAGGCCCGCAAGATCGACCCCCTTTCCGCCGATATCCGCTACTACATGGGCCAGTGTGAATTCGGTTGGAGGGACTACATCGAGGCGGCCGACCGTTTTCGAGAAGCCATCGAACTGGGTCTCACCGGCCCGCTTCGCAAGGAAGCACATTATTACCGTGGTCTGTCCCACTATCATCTCGAAGAGTATGCGGACGCCCTCGGTCCGCTGGCCGAGGCGGAGAGCGCCGGCATGACCGGAAGCCCTCTGCCGTTCTACCAAGGCCTGTGCCTGCTCGGAAAGGGGGCCCCGGACCAGGCCCTCGTCTATCTTCAAGAGGCCCTGTCGCGCGGGCCCACCCCGGATGACCTGTTCCACGTGCTCTTCTACATCGCGCACGCTTACAAGGAGATGGAAGACTTCCAGAATGCGCTCGCAGCCTGTGAAAAGGCGGAAGAGGCGCAGCCGGACAGCTACGAGCTGTGGAACCTGAAAGGCTTCTGCCACTTCAAGCAGCAGAATCACGATGCGGCCATTGCCTGCTTCGAGAAGGCCCTCGAGATCGATCCGGGGTCAGGCATCGACTACGCGAACATCGGCTCCAACCTTCGCGACAAGGGCGATGTGGAGGGGGCGATCGCCATGTACCGGAAGGCACTCTCCCTGGATCCGACCCTCGAATTCGCGCAGGACAACCTGAAAAGACTCGAGCGGCTGCAGAAGGAACACGCTTGAAGAACGGAATCCCGCCCACCATTCGTTCGTTCCTTGCCATCGAATTGCCGGACGAGGCGAAAGACGCCCTTGCTCGACTTCAGAGTCACATCCAGGAGTCACTGCCCCCGAGGACCGTGCGTTGGACCCCCCCGAGGAACATCCACCTCACGCTCCACTTCCTCGGCGATGTGCCGGTGGACCGCATCGAGGTCGTGGCAGGCGTGTTGCGCAACGCGGCCGCCGCCGTTCCGTCCTTTTCCATTCGCATGGCGACGCTGGGGTGTTTTCCCAACCCCCGGAGACCCCGCATCCTCTGGGCGGGGATATCCGGGGAGACGGATCAACTTCTCCGGCTCCACAAAGACCTCGGCTCGGGTCTCCGGGAGGGTATCGGGTTCGACCCTGAGTCCAGACCCTACAAACCCCACCTGACCATCGGTCGTGTGAGCAAGGCACTCGCTTCCCGCCAGCAGCAGGATCTCGGCACACGGCTCCAACAGGAGATCCCGAAGGTTGGGATCCTCGCGGATATCACGGTCGAACAGGTTCACCTGATTCGCAGCGACCTCAAGCCGACCGGTGCAGTCTACACGCGACTTGCCGATGGCCCCTTGAAAGGGTGATCTCAGAACTTGCTTCCGGTTCCTTCCACATTCGAATCTTCTGCGCAAGCTCCAAAAACTTCAAGTAGACTTCAAGTAACTTCTCAACAAACATCAGTCACTACATGAAATATCCCGGATATCCTACTGTATTATATTCATTTCTGGTCCGATACATGGCGCGGGCGATCTTCTCTTGCTCGGGAGCATGCCGCTGGCTTTGTGTCTGATAATATATATTATGTCAACTTTGCCATGCGCAGAGCCAGGCCAAGGTCTCCCGAGCTTCCTGCTTGTGACGAATGCAAGGACCTCGCGTCAGCCGCCCTCCCGATCCGCACCCCCGCCCTTGAACCGTTCCACCAGCTCCAGAATCGAGCTCATCCGGTTCGGGGCGCGCCGACCCTCCAGCAGCCGGTTGAAATCCTCTTCCGAAAGATGGACCTCGAGGTAGGACCGAACGTCGAAGACCTCCCACCAGCAGTCGAGAATCTTGAAACAAGGGGCCGGCTCTCCCGGTGCCATGCAGTAGCGGAACGGCACCGTGCCGCCCAGCCTGGGGCATCTGATCTCGAGGTCTTCTTCCGGGTTCTTCGACTTCATGACGCAGGAACCGATCTCTACCGGCTCTTCAGAAGAGCGGGTTTCGGGTAGTCCTTGAAGACCTCCTCCGCCTTCTCGAGCATCTCGTCGGGCAATTCGTAGTCCTCGAGCTGCCTGGAGAGGTACCGCTCATACGATCCGAGGTCGATGAGGCCGTGGCCGCTCCAGTTGACCAGGATCACCTTCTCCTTGCCCTCTTCCTTCGCCCTCTTCGCCTCCTCCACTACGCAGGCCAGAGCCTGGTTCGTTTCCGGGGCCGGGATGTGCCCTTCCGTCTTCGCCCACAGCATCCCCGCTTCGAAGCTCTCCATCTGATGATAAGAACGAGGCTCCAGGATTCCCTCGGAGACGAGCTGGCTGACCTGAGGGGCCATCCCGTGATACCTCAAGCCCCCCGCATGGATCGGCGGGGGCACGAAGGCGTGTCCGAGGCTGTGCATGGGAATGAGGGGCGTGAACCTGGCGATATCCCCGTGATCATACACAAAGGGGCCTTTGGTGAGTGTGGGGCACGCCTTCGGCTCGACCGGGTGGATCGCGATCTCCTTGCCGTTGATGACGTCCTGCACAAAAGGAAAAGCAAGCCCGGCAAAGTTGCTCCCGCCGCCGGAGCAGCCGATGACCACATCCGGATACTCGCTTATCATCTCCATCTGCTTCTTCGCCTCGAGGCCGATCACGGTTTGATGGAGCAGGACGTGATTCAAAACGCTTCCCAGGGAATACCTCGTGTCCTCCGGCCCGACGGCCATCTCGATCGCCTCGCTGATCGCGATGCCGAGCGAGCCGGGAGAGTCCGGGTCGTCTTGCAGAACCGCCCTGCCCGACTGGGTCTCTTCGCTCGGGCTGGCGACACAGGTGGCACCCCATGTTTCCATCATCGTACGACGATACGGCTTCTGCTGGAAGCTGATCTTCACCATGTAGACCTTGCACTCGAGGCCGAACTGGGCACAGGCGAAGGCGAGCGCGCTCCCCCACTGCCCCGCCCCCGTTTCCGTGCAGATTCGCTTGATCCCGAAGACCTTGTTGTAATACGCCTGCGGGATCGCGGTGTTCGGCTTGTGGCTTCCCGGAGGGCTCACGCCCTCGTTCTTGTAGTAGATGCGGGCCGGCGTGCCCAGGGCCTTCTCCAGGGCTTCCGCGCGTACCAGCGGTGTGGGACGCCAGATCAGATACTTCGCGATCACCTCGTCCGGGATGTCGATCCATCGCTCGGCACTCGCCTCCTGCTCGATCAGGTTCATCGGGAAGACAGGAGCCAGGTCGCCTGGCTCGAGCGGGGAGCCGTCGGGCCTGAGCGGGGGATTCATCTTGATGTCCGCCATAATGTTGTACCACTGCCTCGGGATGTCCTCTTCGTTCAAAAAGACCTTCTTCGCCATTTCCCTTTCCTCCGCAGGCAATCATTCACTTCTGATCTCGCCGCTTCCTCAACGCCAGGACCACAGCCTACGAAAATTAGCAAACCGGAATTCTTAAGTCAACAAGGCATCTTGCCGAACCTGCCAAGGCCACCTGGCCACCCTTTCCCCTCCCCTTCCCCCTGCGGTCCCGTTTCTTTATTTCGTCCCATCAACCTGATAGAAGATGCAGGAGGCACCCACACAGAGAAAGGAGCGTACTGCAATGAAGAGAAGACGTTTCGTTGACTTGAGCGTTTCCATCGAGCCGGGACTCCCTTCCGATCCGGAGATGATGATCCCCCAGATTCAATACGTGAACCACGAAGATGGAGCGGACATGATGACGCAGTTCTTTCCTGGCTTGAGGAAAGAGGACCTGCCCGATGGAAAGGGGTGGACCGTCGAACTCGTGCAACTTTCCACCCATTCCGGAACGCACCTGGATGCTCCCTGGCACTACCACCCGACCATGGACCGGGGCACACGCGCTCTGACCATCGACGAGATCCCTCTCGACTGGTGCATGGGCAACGGGGTCGTGCTGGATCTCCGCCATTGCCCGGACGGACACAGGGTGCTGCCCGCCGAGATCGAAGAGGCCCTGCAGAAGATAGACTACCGACTGCAGCCACGCGACATCGTCCTGGTCATGACCGGTGCGGACAAGCACTGGGGGACGGCCGAGTACATGTCAAAGGGCTGCGGCATGAGCCGCGAGGCCACCCTCTCGATCCTGGAGAAGGGGATCAAGGTGGTCGGGACCGACGCCTGGGGCTGGGACAGGCCCTTTTCCAGCATCGTCGAGGAATACGAGCAGACAGGGGACGCGTCCATCATCTGGGAAGGGCATTTCGCAGGGATCGAGAAGGGCTACTGCCACATCGAGAAACTGAAGGGACTCGACCAGCTCCCGCCCTTCGGGTTCACCTTCTTCTGCTTTCCGGTGAAGATCAAGGGGGCAAGCGGGGGATGGATCCGGGCGGTGGCCCTGATAGAAGAGGAGCAGGAAGGATGAGAGGGTCTCTCTCGACAGCGGGTCCCTGGTGCGCACCTCCCTCGACCGGAGAACAGGCTCAACGGAGCGAAGGATACAAGGGATCGGGGAGATGTTACTGCTCTCGTCACCTTCTCGCAGAAGGCCTCCAACCTCACGCAGCTGGATCTCTTCAGGTGCTTTCGCACTTGGTTGGGGAAGCCAGGCACCCGCCTCGCCTGCGCTAGGCGTCCCTGCCCGACACCTCGCTAGAAAAGAAAAAGGGGCCATGCGGCCCCTTTTTCCTACTCAACTATCTATCGCTTCCCTATGGTGCAGGAAGAACCTCGACCTCTACAGAGTTCTCGAAGAGACGGTCGTTGAGCCCACCACCGGAGGTGCGATCAAAGGTACAGTAGATCGTGTGCGTACCGACCTGGCTCGAGTCCGTGATGTTGTACCAGTTGCCGACACCTGCTCCCGCACCAACCCAGGCGCTGATGTCGCCTGTGTACACGGGCAGGAAGCTCGGCGCGGTGGCGGCGGTCCAGGTCCCCAGGCCGTCGTAGTAGCGCAGCGTGCCGGTTGCGTCCTCGGCCCATATGAAGACCTCGACGCTGCTGGTCGAACTGCCCGGCAGGTTGGCCCACACTCCGGTGGGATCCGGTGAGACCGTCGCGGTCAACGTACTCGGAGTCACCGAGTTCAGGGGGTGAGGTCCGTACACGACAGTCCGCGTTCCGTCCACGTAGAAGAAGGGGATGTCCGTCAGCGCGTTGTCCCGGACCAGGTCGAACCCTGCATGGAAGGTGAACTGTCCTTCCGAAGGAAGCGCAGGTGCCACGGGGAGAGGGTCGAACCCAATGAGGGCCAGAGTGGCACCCAGGTTCGAACTTGTGAACTCTGTCTGGTCCAGTGCGGTGACCCACGTGCCCGTATCGTCAAGGAATTGGAGGAAGCCAGCGCCCTCCACCCAGACGAAGTAGTCGGCGGGAAGTGCAAAACCGGTGAGGGCGGTGACGTGCTGACGCCAGTAGAACTCGCCAAGACCGGGGACCACGTACACGGTTTCGCCTCTCGGGTGAATGATGTCGTTCGTCGCGTCGGGGTTCCATCCGAAACCGTCGATGTTCGGGTAGCCGACCTCGCTTACGCCGGAGACGTCTACGGTCTCATCACCCGCATTGCTCGGGATGGTCATGGTCGTCCCGCGGGGTCCGATGCCCGTGCCGGTGAGTGCTACCGCCACATCCTGGCTGGATCCGGAGGGAAGTGTGAAGGGACCCGGAGGCGTGGCCGAGAACTGCGCCGCATGGTAGCCGTCGAACGTAATCGCCCCGACCTCAAGGTCTGCCGTGCCGGTGCTGGTGATCGTTACCGTGCCGACTCCCGGTGCTGTGGTTGAAGGAATGAACACCGCCACGTCCCCGAGGTCCAGGGTGGTCGTCGACAGCGAGATTCCTGCAGCCGCCGCGGGCGTTCCATTCGCATCCAGGGTCACTTCCACAGGCAGAGGTGATTCGGAGGAGAAGATGCTGAGCGTCCCCGCCCTGGCACCTTCGGCCGTGGCGGTCACGCCAAGCTCGAAGAAGCATGCGCCGGCCGGCGGGAGTACGATGGACGGGTCTCCGGCAGACAGGACGGGGCAGCTGTTCGAGACGATGTCAAAATCAGCTGCGTCCGTACCGCCGAGAAGGCCTCCGAAGACGGTCACGTCTTCCGTCCCCTCGTTGAGAACGGTGACGGAAACCGTGGAGGAAGAAGTACCCACCACTTGGTCTCCGTAGTCGATCGCAAGCGGTGCAACGTCCAGGTCCGAGGCAACGCCCCTGCCCTGCATCGTCACCGTCTCCGAACCGATGGTGGAGATGCCGAGCTCACCCACAACGTCTACGCTGTCCGTGAACAGGGTCGTGGCGTCTGACGGCATGAAATCGACCGTAACGATCCGAATGTGCCGGGAGGATGCGTCTCCGGTCGGGAACAGCACGAACGAAGAAGCAGAGCCAAGGGCGAATTCGGCGGTGGCCGGTGCGGAGATCGTTACGTCCACGAAATCGTTCAACAGATTCACTATGCTGAAGGTGGCTTGGGCCATACCCCCGACCGAAGTGTCGGGGAATGTTATGGCTAAGGGGGTCACGAAGATTCCGGCGGTAGTTGCAATGCCGAAGGCCCGCAACTCTACCGTCTGGACATAGTCGGCGCCGCCGAAGCTGGAGGTGAGGGTCACCGTCGCCTGGACGAAGCCGTCTCCAGGAGGCGTGAAGGTCGCCACCACAGGTGCCGATCCTGCTGCCGGAAGCGGAAGGGACGGGATGTCCAGGCTGAAGCTCGAGGCTCCAGGGCCGCTGATCTCGGAGTTCACGAGAATCGAGTTCGCCGGAAGCAGATTCGTCACGGTGATCGTGCCGTTGCTGGTGAATCCGACCGGTGTCGGCGGGATATCGATCTCACTCGGGGTCGCCGTGAAGATGGTGTCGTTTCCTGCACCCTGCAGGAGGATCGAGCGGTCCGGCCTCTCCACTCCGTTCACGGTCGGGGTCACAATGACCTCGAAGGATCGTAATGCGTTCGGTGAGAAGGTGGCCCAAATGGTGCGTGCGCCGCCTTCCGGAATCGTGAAATCCGTCTCGCTCAACTCGAAGAACGCCGTGTCGGCTCCGCTCACTGCAAGCGACACGGGCACGATCCCGCCGTTGGCCAGAGGGTTGGTGAGCGTGAACTGCATGGGCATGCTCGTGGTGCCCGTGAGGACGTTTCCGAAGCCCACGATGGCCGGGTTCACCGTCAGATCGTTACCGGAGCCTTCCTGCGTATCGCCTGTCAACCCGTTCACGATCGTTGCCGCGACCGTGGTGATCACGAGGTCCACCAGTGAATATGTCCCGGGCGCGGGCGGCGTGAAGGTGATCTGAAGATCGAGGCACTCGCCCGGAGCCATCGTAATGGGCAGGTCCAGTGCGCCGAGAGAAAAGGCTGCGGCCTGGGCCCCAACGAGATCAACGGCCTGCACGACCGCTTCGTCCTGGCCCTGGTTGACCACGCGGATCGTTCGGGTGATCGAGCCGCCGACACTCGCTGTGCCCACATCATACGGATCCGCAATCGCAGTGCCGGTGAGATCGATCAGGGCCGGAGCGGGCCCAGGGGCGCTCGCCCCGCCGGTCACGCCCATGTCCTGGCCAGCGGCTGCGCCGAGGCAGGGGGAGGAAGCGTCCAGCAGGTAGTCACCGGCCGCGACGAGCACAGGATCCAGATCGAAGTTCCCTGCGCCGAACCATGCGCCGGGGTAGGTCCCGATGTCTTCTATATCGGAGTAGGTGATCGACGGGACAGCCCCACCGTCCAAGGGAAGATCGAGTGCGCTTCCGTTCCCCCACAGGATCGAGCCGAAGATCGTCAGGTTGTCGTCCGTGTTGGAGGCAACACATGCGATGCCCGCATTCCCGTTGAAGGTGGAGTACTGGATCCCCGTGGCGGTGTCCCCGACCCGCTGGATGACCGGTCCGTTCTCGTTGTTGTAGAAGAAGGTGTTGGTGATTGCCGCGCCGCTGCTCCACAGGGCAATCCCCGATCCGGCAGGGCTGCCGTTCCCCTGTACACGCCCACGAATCTTGACGAGGGACGCACCCAGGAGGTCAAGGGCACCACCGGAGTAGCCTGCAGTGTTTCCTTCCAGCCAGACATCCTGCAGGGTCAGGGTGCCGCCTGTTGCCTCGATGGCGCCACCATAAAGGCTTGCGCTGTTCAGGACGAACTGCGCGTTGGTGATGGTCAGGTTGCCTTCGGTGTAGATTGCGCCGCCTGCAACGCCGCTGCAGTTGGTGAAGTTCACATACTGCATCGCCCCAACGGAGGCGCCTGACATGATCTTCAGACCTGTGTCGGTCGCCCACTCGATATCGGCGTAGTTCAGGGTCGCGCTACCGCCGTTCTCCACGACGATGCCTTGCCATCCGCCAAGTGTGCCGGTTCTCGTAAAAACGACACGGGGCACCAGCTCAGGGCATCCGGTGCTCGTGGGGTTGACGACCAGTGTCCCCCCGCTGCGTACGATCAGTTTTCCGGCTGCTTCGAAGGATACGGTAACTCCCGGATAGATCGTGAGGGTGTCCCCGCTCTGGATCTCTACGCAGCCTGTGATGGTCTGGTCGGTCAGCCATTCTCCCCAGACCGGCGTCGCAGGCTGACTATTGGCGATGGCTGGAAGCATCACCGTCAGCATCACTGCCAAGCAGATTGCCTTCCCCTTACTTTTGGTCATTTTTTCGCCTCCCGACTGTGGTTTCTCTTTACCGAATCACTTCGCCTTAGGCTTTTCTCTTAGGTCTTCAAATGCACGGTTCTTTGACGCTTGCGGTTGTCGATCCTCATCCTTGGCTGCGGAAGAGGATCGGCTGGGGCGCTCAGGCTCGCGCTGAAAGCGCCCCAGCAACCTCAGGCCTTATTTCACACTTCCACCAGACCAGAGCTCGAGCTCGTCGAAGTCGGCCTGGCCATCTCCGTCCTTGTCGGTGGCGAGACTGGTGTTGCCACTCGTGTCGGTCACGTTGATCTGGATCGAGTCCTCGGTCCGCGTGCTGTCCGAGAGGACGTCGGAGCCGGGAGGAAGGTTGCTGACCTGGCAGGCAGGTTCGCACACGATGGGCGCGAGGTCCTCCAGACCCACCCAGTTGTTGTCTCCGCCTGCATCGTAGAATGTTGACAGAGCTGTGGTGCTGTAGACGTTCTCCGGAACGCTCGGATCCAGGATGGTGATCGAGGAGCCGGGCAGGAGGTCGTCGATCCCAGGGTTGTCGGTGAGTTCGATGAGCGGGTAGGCCAGAAGCGTGATGCTGTCCGTTACCACGGTCAGCTCCAGAACCGCCGTCACCCGTGCAGCATAGCTGAGGTGCAGGGTCTGGCCCGCCTCGAAGGTGATGGTGGCTTCCTGAGCCGCGCCGGGGGTGACCGAAGCGACCTTCACGTAGTCGTCGGCACCGACCCGGAGCCAGTCGCCCACGGCGATGTCCGTCCCGTCTTCAACCGTTATGCTGTTCGAGCCTCCCGGAGCATCCAGGAGAAGCAGGGTATTGGCGACGGTGTCCACGTCGTCCACATCGCAGCACGCGCCGTCCGCGTCGCCGAATCCAGGCACAGCCGAACGTGCACTGGTTCCGGCTGGATAGGACGCAAGAAGGGTTCCGCCCATGGTAACGGGCAGCCCTGTCGAGGATACCGGCTGGATCTCCTGCTCGTTGATGATGAGAAGGCTGCCGCCGGACGGCAGGTTGCCCAAGGCGTCCGGTGCAACCGCAATGAACTGCGCGGTGTACTGAGTTGAATCCTGCAGCTCGCGCTCCCACTCGCTCACGCCCTGCTGCATCGGGCCGAGCATGGCGACCACTTCGCCCGCCGCGTGGTCCGCACTCAGCGGCCTGCTCAGAATCAGGACGTTGAGCGTCTGGTCATACCCGACTACGGACAGGGTCCCGAAGGGCCCGCCGGAGCCTTCCGTCTTCACGGAAAGCAGCGCATCCTGGTAGAGCGCGATGTTGTCTCGCGGGTAGAAGCCGGCCACGCTGTCCACGAAGAGGACGATGTCCCCTTCAGAGGCGGGCGCCACCAGACTCGTTGTCACCGCGGGATCGAACTCGGCCGTGACGAAGATGTGCTTCTCATCCATGTAGACACCGGCCACGCTGAAATTGGTGCTGGGGGTTGTGGCCGTCGGAGGAACGGTTCCGTCCAGAACCTCGTGCAGCGCAATGTTCGCCCGCTCGTCGTAGTAGGTTCCACCGTTGGCCGACACCGTGCCGTTGGAGAAGCCGTAGATCTGCCGGTTGTCGCCGACGATCATGGGGCCCCATGCATCCTGGAGCACGAGGTAACTGCCCGGCAGGATCGCTTCCAGCAAGCTGGAATCGATGGCCCCGTCCTCGTTGACCGGGAGGATGGTGACCCAGATCTGGTTGCCGTCGCCAAGGTAATTGTTGTCGCCCCCGGCGGGCTGGCGGAAGTTGGAGGGGAGGTAAATGGAGCCTTCCACCTCCTGGCCGTCGTCGAAGACGTTGCCGATCTCGTGCTGGACCCACGCCGTGTTCATGCCCGCGTCTCGGACATAGGCGTAGTAGCTGTTCCCGTACATGTCGACGCCGACTGGCGACAACGGACGCGGCCAGGCCAGGTTGATCCAGGGGAACAGGTCCGCGCTCGACTCCATGACGCTCAGGACCGAGCCGGGACTGGTCGGGCCGAAGCTCTTGTAGAGGCGGTAGATGGCCCTGCGGTCCGGAACCGCCATGTCGAAGGGCTGGGGACCGCCGGTGTTGACGTCGATGACCGGGGCGATGGGCCCGGTCGGAGGCACGAAGCCCGCCACATTGAAGTCCCAGTAGCAGTCGCCGCTTGCGCCCAGGTTGCTGTCGTCCCTGCAGTCCGCGAAGCCCAAGTCTCCGGTGGCGTCCTCAGCAGTGACGACCTCGAAACGCCAGGTATTGCCCGCCACGTTGAGCCGTTCGATGGGCGTGATGTCGAAGGAGAAGGGGGTCACCGCCTCCACTCTTATGGCGACGGGGTAGTACTGGTCCTTGTAGAGCCGGAAGATGGGCTGCACCGGATAGTTGAAGGTCACGTTGACCACGAAGTCGTTGTAGTTGGCCGGAATGATGCCGGCCCCGACATTCGAGAGGGAGCAGTAGATCACCCTCACACTGTTCGAGCCGTGCTTCAGGTTGGCCGCGAAGACTTGCCTCTGCGTGACGATCGGATTCCCGTTCGCGTCCAGCTCGTAGCCCATCAGATCGAAACCGTTTCCGGGCTGCGGCTCCAGATTCAAATCCATGCTCATGCTGTCGAATTCGTAAACCCCGTCCCCCACACAGGCGAAGCACTCGCACTCCACGCACTCCGGGTCTTCCGACCCTTCGCAGGAGGAGACGCATCCGGGCGGAGAATCGAAGACAGGCACGTCGTAGGGATACACGATCAATTCGTAGTCGTCGTAAGCCACCACGCGATCTTCCAGTTCAAAGGTGAAGACTCCGCTGGCGTCCGTGACCGCGAAGGAGTTCACGAGCTCCACGTAGTCTTCGTAGCTCTCGCAGTCGTTGTCGTCACAGTCCGGGCAGTTGCCGTTGCAGTCCGGCCAATCGGACCTGCTGGAGGGGAAGTCCACGTGATCGAGCATGACCGTAACGCCACTCGCCGGGGTACGACCGGGCCCGGCATACACCGTACCGCTGAAGCTCTGTACGTACGGCATCATACCGGTTCGGCCCACTTCGAAGAAGGTGCCGGAGGGGATGACGATCGTGCCGTTGTCCACGATGTACTCGTAGTCCAGGGCAACGCGCTCTTTCCAGGGGGCGTAGTTGTTCGTCTGGAAGAACAGCGGGAAGTCGAACTCCACGCGCTGAGGCTCATTGTTGTCCGCAAAGCCCGAGCCCGCGCCCCCGCTGACGCCCGTCACGGTTCCGAGGTACACGTTGTTGATCCGGAAATGGCCGTTGATGTTCGTCGAGGCAGAGTACATCCTCTTGATGCCCTGCAGCTGGACACTGACCCCCCTCAGGGGCTGGTTCGTGTACAGGTCGTGAACCACCCCGGAAATGGCGCCATAGACGTCTTTGGTGATGCCCGTCTCCTCCGCAGCATTCGTCGGGCCGGTTGCGGTGTCCGTGCATCCGAATTGCATTCCCAAAACTGCGGCGATCAGGAACATTGCCGCGACCGGGGCCGAATATTCTAGTTTCTTCCCCTTCCTGTTCGTGGGCGATCGCATCATCGTGAGGCCTCCTCCTTGTTACGTTTTCGTTTTAGTCAATCCGCTTGAAATTACGTCTACTATATATTCAGGTTCAAACGATGGCGCTGTGGCGTATCTACAACAACCTTATAGCAATGTCAAGCCCAAACTGGTACCATCTCTCGTATCGAATCGCCTTACCACCCCCTTTTCTCAGCAACCGTCTCTGTGTATCAAGAAAAACAGCATTTCACCAAAAGGAACGCTCAAAAGGGGGGAACTCTTTCGGGCTCTGACGACTTCTCCGGCTGCCGTCTGCGTGAAAACATACAAATTCTTGTCGTTCTTGACACAATCGTTTTCTCGCCAACGGCCCAGCCGCCCCATGCTCAACCCGTCTGGAACCACGATTTACCTTTTAGCCCACAACAAGTTACAGGGAAAACGTTGAGATTTCGGTTAAATATATCAAGCTACGGTCCTATGTCAAGCGAAATCTATAAAAAAGTCTGATTTTTTTTGGGTCCCGTTTTGCTGTTCCGGAACGGATCCGGCGACCCGCGGTCGGCGGAATCCTTCCGGCCCGACCATGTGAATCGAGGAGAAGACCAACCCGAACATATCCCCGTTCTTTTTTCCTCGGTCACCTTCCGTTGACGCACCTCTCTCGAGCAAGTTCGACCCCAGGCTCCCAAATGGCCTCGGGACTTGATACACTCTCGTAACCGGTTGCTGGCCGGAACCAACGACACGTGAGACCGGGGAGGCATGGTTGCATGGTGGCAGCGTTTCATCCAGCTAGGGTGGCCTTTTTCGACTTGGACCGAACCCTGATCGGAAGGAGCTCGGGAGAACTTTACATCCGGAGTCAAAAAAAACGGGGACGCATGAGCAACTGGACCTTGACGAAGCTCCTCCTCACCTCCGCTCTCTACGGGCTTCACCTGGTCCGCCCCGAGAGACTGATGGACAGGGCCGCCTCCTGGTACAGGGGGCACTCGGAGGAGGAGATGATCTCCTTCTGTCAGCAACTTTTCCGGGACACCGTCAAACAACACTTCTACACGGAAGCGGTTGCCCGGGTCCGGCGACACCAGGAAGAGGGTCACATCGTCGCTCTGCTCACGGCGGCAACGCCGTACATCGCTGAACCGACCGCTCGCTTCCTGGGCATCCATCATCTTCTCTGCACCCGCCCGGAAGTGCGTAACGGCCGCTTCACCGGAAGACTGTGCAAGCCGGTTTGTTACGGGAAAGGGAAACTGTACTGGGCGATCGAGTTTTGCAGGTCGCAGCGGGCAAGCCTCGAGGACAGCTACTTCTACACAGACAGCATTCGGGATCTGCCGGCCCTCGAGGCTGTGGGGTACCCGAGACCGGTCAATCCGGACGGGGCCCTCGAGCGAGTCGCTCGAAGCAGGGGTTGGCCGGTCGAGCGATTCAGGAGTACCCTCGGGAACGTCTAGACGGTTCATGCGTTCGTTCTCAGACAACGAAAACCTGACTTGATAGAACCTTCACACGACGTGGAGGTGCATCCCTTCGGCTCCCCAGATGCGACCTTGCCCTCGCCATTGATGGGGAAGCGCCATTTGCATAGATTCATATCGTTGCGTTGAAGATCCAAGGAAACGTATTCTTTTCCGATCGAGGGCCCCGAAAGGATGTCCCTCTTCTGCGGGTTCCCGGTCCCTGACACGGAAGGATGGACTCGTGAGCGCCCCCCTCGACATGCCGGCGACCCTTCCGGAGCTCCTGCTCCGGGTCTTCGAAGCGGAACGGGAGCGGACAGGACTCGTTCTTCCGGGCAGAGACTACCGTTTCGGAGAGATCCTGGACGGAGCCCTGCGCGCCGCGGGATGGTTTCGAAGCCTCGGTCTCCGCCCGGGGGACCGTATCGCCGCACACATGCCGCCGACCTTCGATTCCGTGCTCTGCTTCCTTGCCGGCCTGTTCTGCGGCACGACCCTCGTTCCTCTCAATCCGCGCTACACAGAACAGGAAACCTCCTATTTCCTGGACGACGCCGGGGCGCGGCTCTTCCTCCGTCAAGGCGGCCCGGCATCTGCCGGGTACGGCCCCTGGCGGGTTCTGATCCGTTCGAAAGATGCGGGTTTTCGGCAGCAGGCGTCCGGCAAGTCCCTTCGGTCCCTCTCGGCAGACTCGCCTCCCGTCCGTGCGGATCTCCGCAGACCCCGGGACGAAGTCGCCCTGCTCTGCTACACATCCGGCACCACCGGCAGGCCGAAGGGAGCCATGATCACGCACGGAAACCTGGCCGCCATGGCGGCCTCCCTGCACCAGGCATGGGGCTGGAGGCCCCGCGACGTACTGCTGCACGCCCTACCCCTTTTCCATGTGCACGGGCTGCTCGTGGCCCTCCAGGGAGCCTTGTATGCCGGGGCCGGAACCGTGCTGGTGCCCGGGTTCGACCCTGAGGATGTCCTGGACCGACTCGTTCGGGACCGGCCCACCCTGTTCATGGGGGTGCCGACCATGTATCGGCGTCTCCTATGCCTCGAGAATCCGACTCCTCTTCCTCTGGACCACGTGCGTCTCTTCGTTTCAGGATCCGCCCCGCTAGCGGTCGAGACCTTTCATGCCTTTCGGGAACGGTTCGGCCACACCCTTCTCGAGCGATACGGAATGACCGAGGCGGGCATGGTCCTGTCCAATCCTCTCCGGGGCAAAAGGAAGCCGGGATCGGTCGGTCTTCCCCTTCCCGGCGTATCCGTTCGGATCGTGGATCCGGCCACGGACGACGAAGTCGCCCCTGGACAACCGGGCGAACTTCTCATCCGGAGCGGAAGTGTGTGCAAGGGATACTGGGGCCGGGCCGATGCAACGGCCGAGGCCTTCACAGCGGACGGGTGGCTCCGGAGCGGAGACATGGCGCGGCAGGACGAAGACGGTTACGTTTCGCTGGTGTCCAGAAGAAAGGAGATCGTGATCACCGGCGGCTTCAATGTCTACCCGAAGGAGGTGGAGAGCGTGCTGGAGGGGCATCCTGCGGTGAGCGAGGCGGCCGTCTACGGCGTTCCCGATCCGGACCTGGGCGAGCAGGTCCGCGCCGCCGTGGTCCTGCACGGAACCGCAAGCCCTTCGGGGGAAGAGTTGATCGCCTTCTGCAAGGGGTCTCTCACGTCCTACAAATGCCCCCGCGCAATTCGTTTCCTCGAAGACCTGCCCCGGAATCCCATGGGTAAGGTGGTCAAAGAAAGGTTGAAGGACAAAGGTTGAAGGTCAGGGCCGGGGAGTGAAATCCATTCCCGGTTTCAGAGCGGCCGAGAAGGCGACCAGCAGTCGGATGCAATGCTCCACGTCTTTCAGGGAGATCATCTCGACGGGCGTGTGCATGTAACGGTTCGGCACGCCGACCAGGCCTGCCGCCACACCGGCACGGGTGATCTGGATTACGTTCGCATCCGTCCCGGTGGCACGCGCCTCCGCTTTCGTCTGGTAGGGAATCTTCCTCCTCTCCGCCGCCTCGGCCAGCAAGCGCCCCACCGTCGGGTTGATGTTGGGTCCCTTGTGAAGAATCGGCCCCCCTCCGAGCTTGACGTCGCCCACGATCTTCTTGTCGGTGCCGGGATGGTCCGAGGCGAAACCTACGTCGACCGCCACACCCACATGGGGCTCGATTCCAAAGGCGCTCGTTCGCGCTCCGCGGAGGCCGATTTCTTCCTGGACCGTGGAGACGGCGGCCACCTCCACATCCTTGCGCCCCTTCCTTCTGCTCAGACGGCCAAGGGCCTCCGTAACGATGAAGGCGCCGATCTTGTCGTCAAAAGCGCGGCTCACGGCGATGTCCTTGCCGAGCCTTGCCAGTCCCTCTGCAACGGTCACCCTGTCCCCGACACCGACCCCCCGCTTCTTCGCATCCTTCCCGTCCTTCGCTCCGATGTCCACCCACAGTTCGTGGGCCTTCGGCACCTTCTTTCTCTCTTCCTGTGTCATCAGGTGAATCGGCTTCCTGCCCACGACCCCCAGGATCCGTTCCGACTTCGTGTGCACCAGGACCCTTCGCCCGGGCATGATGGCGAGGTCGACGCCTCCCACGGGCTGGACGTAGAGAAACCCTTCGTCCGATACGTACTGAACCAGGAATCCGATTTCATCGCAATGCCCGGCCAGCATCAGGCGGAACGGAGCGCCGGGGTTGATCCTCCCGATTACATTGCCGTGCACATCCGTCTCCACGTCCTTCGTAAAGACGAGCATGCGTCGCCGGACGACCTCCTGCACCTCCGTCTCGAAACCGGAAGGACTGGGCGCATCGGTGAGTTCCTCCAGAAAACGGAGAGATGTCTTCTCCATCGGATGGGCCCCTCGATTTAGGGTTGCGCCTCTCTGTGTCAAGCATACAAGTCCTCATCGAGAAATCAAGACGCACGGCCGCTTTGAGAACGGCGCCGGGGGTCGTATAATGAGCGCAGGGCAAGAAGAGAAGGCCAGAACAGGAAACAAAGTGAAATACAAAAAACCACTCCCGAAACGCATCGGTCTGGTAGCGGACAGTCACGATCAACTGGAGGCCCTGGCAAGGGCGGTCAGCATGCTGGAGCAGAGAGGCGCGGAGTCCCTCGTACACCTGGGAGACATCTGCGACTCCCTCCGGCTGGATCTCCTCGAGGACTCCGTTCGACTTCTTCGCAGGCATCGGATGCTCGTCGTGAAGGGGAACAACGACTTCATGCTGGAGAACCTCCTTCGGTGCCAGCCCCCTGAGAGCAGAGACCGCTACGTTCATCTCGCCGCCTTTCTCGAAGGGCTGCCCATGAGAATCGTATGGGACGGGGTCTGCTTCGCTCATTCCCTGCCCTTCGACCATCTCCGCTCCTTCTACGAACCGATCGACATCGGCTCTTCGAAGAGAGCCGAGGAGGTCTTCCGACTCACCACCCACCGCATCCTGTTCTGCGGCCATTCCCACCGATCCGTTCTCTTCCGTCTGGCCGGCGACAAGGTCTCCCGCGAGAGCGTTCCGGCAGCGCAGCCGATCGCCCTGGACCCTCACGAGCGCTACATCATCGTCGCCGGCTCGGTCCTCGAGAGGGAATGCGCGATCTTTGACGTGGAATCCTGGTCCGTCGAGAACATACGGATCCCGAATCCTTGATCCTTTGACCTTTGACCTTTCCCGCCATTGTCACCCCTTTTTCGTTTGTGCTATAGATGGGCCGTTCCGACCCACAAAGGAGCCTCCATGGCGGGTATCCTCCGGTACGGCGCCTACATCCCCCTTTTCCGATTGCCCAGGAGCGATATAGGCGAAGCCTGGGCAGGCAGAGCACCCCGGGGCGAGAAGGCGGTGGCAAATCACGACGAAGACAGCCTCACCCTCGCGGTGGAGGCGGCGCGGGACTGTCTTCACGGCTGGGACCGCTCCGAGATCGACGGCCTCTTCTTCGTTTCCACCACCTCCCCCTACCGGGAGAAGCAGGGTGCCAGCCTGATCGCCTCGGTCCTGGGCCTTCGTTCCGACATCCTGACAGCGGATTTCTCTCATTGCCTGCGGGCCGGTACGACCGCCCTGGAACTGGCCGACGCGTACACGGAGAGCGGGCGTGCCTCCCGTATCCTCGTGGCCTTTTCGGACACGCGGACCGCCCATCCGGGGGCGCCTCAGGAACCCGGGCTCGGTGACGGTGCGGCCGCCTTTCTCATCGGAAAGGGACGATCTGCCGCAATGTGGGGTTCCTTCGTCTCTGTGGCGAACGAGATGATGGACACATGGCGCACCGAGGAGGATTCGTTCGTTCACGGCTGGGAGGACCGCTGGGTCAAGAGCCGCGGCTTTCTGGACATGACGAGGACCGCCGTCCATCGACTCCTGGACAAGTCCGGGCTCATGGCACGGGACCTGGATCGAGCGGTGCTGTACGCCCCCGATACAAGAAGCCACCGGCAGATCGCGGGCCGTCTCGGCGTCGGAGAGGCGACGCAGATCGCGGATTCCCTCATGGAAGACGTCGGTGTTGCAGGGGCGGCTCACCTTCCCCTGATGCTTGCCGGCGCCCTCGAAAAGGCCCGGCCCGGTGAGACGATCCTCGTGGCCGGGTACGGTGACGGGGCGGACGCCATACTGCTCGAGACGACCGAGTACGTACAGCGCCTCGGCGGGCGCAGGGGGGTAACCGGTCACTTGGGAAGCAGACGCCGGCTCCCGAACTACAATCGATACCTCTGGCATCGTCGTCTCCTGGATGTCCATCCTCCCCCGGCCCTCCTCGTGGGGTCCTCCGCCACGGTCCTCTGGCGCGAGAGCAGCTCGGTTCTCCGGCTCAACGGGTCCCGCTGCAGCTCCTGTGGTGAGGCCTGCTTTCCGATTCAGCGGATCTGCAGCGGATGCAGGTCCAAGGATGCGTATGACGAGATCGGCCTTTCCGAGTCCAAGGGGAGGCTCTTCACGTACACCCTGGACTACCTTGCCGGCCAGACCGACCCTCCTCTGATACAATCCGTGGTCGATCTGGAACCGGGCTGTCGGCTCTACACCTCCATGACCGACGCGGATGCCGCCGAGGTAGAGCTGGAAATGGAAGTGGAGATGACCTTCCGGCGAATACGCAAGGCAGAGGGCTTTTACAACTACTTCTGGAAGTGCCGTCCCGTGCGCTGACGACCCCTCGCGCGGGGCGCGCCTCTCGGAGAGAACTCCGGATGGGCACCATACGAGACAAGACGGCCATCGTGGGAATGGGATGCACCTCCTTCGGGGAGCAGTGGGACCAGGGCGTGGGTGATCTAATCATCGACGCCGCATACGAGTGCCTCGAGGATGCGGGCATGGAACCGGACGACATTCAGGCCGTCTGGGCCGGCACCCTGAGGTCGGGGCTCTCCGGTGCGGTCGTGGCGGATGCTCTCAAGCTTCGCAATGTTCCGATCACCCGTGTGGAGAACCACTGTGCATCCGGACACGAGGCTCTGCGCAATGCGGCTCTGGGCGTTGCCTCGGGACTCTACGACCGGGTGCTGGCCATCGGCTACGAAAAGCTGAAGGACACCGGATTCCCGGGCATGGGGGTAGGCAGAGGCCCCCATCCCACCTGGATGCAGTACTGGACCGCGCCGACCGCTTTCGGTTTCATTGCAAGCCGGTACTTCCTCGCCCACGGCCTGTCCATGGAAAGAGGCAGGGAGATCCTCGCGCACATCGCCGTGAAGAACCATACGAACGGCTCTCGAACGGAAAAGGCGCATCTGCGCAATGCCATTTCCCTCGAGCAGGCGCTGCAGGCACCGTCCATCGCCTGGCCGCTCGGTCTTTTCGACTGCTGCGGGACCTCGGACGGCGCGTCCGCCGCCATCCTGGTCCGGGGCGATCGGGCGGAGGCGTTTCGGAAGGACCCCGTGTACGTGAAGGGACTTGGCCTTTCGGTGGACCCGGTGATGCCCTATTTTCGAGCCGGTTTCGACTACCTTGGCTTCGAGGCCACCCGGGATGCGGCGCGGCAGGCTTACGAGCAGGCCGGCATCCTCGATCCCCGGGAGGAGATCGATCTCGCCGAGGTGCACGATTGTTTCACCATCACCGAACTGGTCAACTACGAAGACCTTGGTTTCAGCCCCGCCGGCAAGGGCTGGCAGGACGTTCTCGAAGGCACCTTCCATCCGGAGGGGCCTCTGCCGGTCAACACGGACGGAGGCCTCAAGTGCTTTGGACACCCCGTGGGCGCATCCGGGCTTCGCATGGTCTACGAGGTCTACAAGCAGCTGCAGGGCAAGGCGGGAAAACGCCAGATCCGCGGGGCTCGAACGGGACTGGCCCACACCCTCGGAGGACCGCCCCAGGTCTCGTGTGTCGTGGTCCTGGGCAGCGAGAAGGAACCGGCAGGTCCTTAGCCAGGGAGTCTGCATGCCGGGAGGCAACAAACAGAAGGGGGGTCGCACGAGGAACGGCTTGCCTCACCCTCCCCCTGATCTCACGGCCGGGGAGTTGCTGCAACTGCTCGGGGAGACACAGCTCCGCTATCTCGATCTGATCCCGAGGGATTCGCTCGAAGAGAAGATCGCCTATCTCGTCCTGGAGGGACAGGGCGCCTGGGGAGAGCTGGGCGCGGTGTTCGATCGCCTGCTCGAGGCGATTCGCCGCTTCTCGACCGAACGGGTCCGGACGGTCGTCTTCGGGGGCGGCACCGGCCTGTCGAGTGTCCTGGGAGGATACACGGAGCTGGCCGGATGGCCCAAGTCCCCTTTCAGGGGTTTGAAACGGTATTTCCCCGACTTCACGGTGGCGGTCTGTACCACGGATGACGGGGGATCCTCCGGTCGGCTCCTTCAGAGCCTGCGCTGCGTCGCTCTGGGGGACCTTCGGCGCGCCATCCTGTCTGCCGTTACGCCCCATGGACTGCTCTCCCGCTACCCATACCTCTACCCACAGGAACTGGAGACGGTCGTCGCTGCCCTGCAGACCATCCTGAACCACAGGTTCGGCAGCTCCCCGGATCTCTCCATCCTTCGACGCCCATCAAAGCTGCTGAGCCCGGCGGATCGACGTTCCATACCGGAGACCCTTCTCTCCTGGCTGGACGATGCAGGCGCCGCTTTCGCCTCGAACCCGGCGTGCAAGCGGGTACCGCTCGAAGAGCAGTGCCTCGGGAACCTCCTGCTCGTCGGCTCGATCTACGGACAGGGACGACATGCGCCGGCCGCGACATCCAGGCGAAGGGGCGCTTCCCGTTCCCCCTCCGCGAAGCACATCGTTCGAGGCATACACGCCTTCGCCGGGGGCGTAGGGGCGGGCGATGAATCCGTGTTTCCCGCCTGCACCACCCAGGGGGAGCTACAGGTCCTGTACCGTCACGGCGTGGTCAGCTCCGGAGAGGACAAGTCCGCACGGGGACACAGCTCCTTCCCCGTACAGAGCGTGTGGGTGCACTTCGTCCGCAAGCCTCATGTGGACCAGAGGCTCCTGGACCGGATCCGGAACGCAGACCTGATCGTCTTCGCACCGGGAAGTCTGTACACGAGCATCATTCCCATCCTCCAGATTCCCTCGATCACCAGGGCTGTGCGGGCGAATCGGAGAGCCCTGAAAGTCCTCGGAGCGAATTTCTGGGCACAGAGAGGCGAAACCGACATGTCTCCCAGCCGACGGGGCATGGACTACCGCGAATACTACGTGTCGGATCTGATCGAAGCGTACCACCACAACGTCCCGGGAGGGGCCAAAGGCCTCTTCGAGTCCCTCGTCGTCACGGACCTGCAGTCGATCCCCGGGGACATCCTGCGCAACTATGCTCTCGAGGGCAAGGTTCCCATCTACCTGGACAAGGACAGGGTCAGAGAGATGGGCTTCGAGGCGATCGAGGCTCCGGTATTCTCGGAGCAGCGGCTCCGAACCGAAAGGGTCATCCAGCACGACCCGGAGAAATTCGCCCAGGTGATCAAGACCCTCTACTACCTCCACGAGCACCGGAGAAAGCCGGCCCCATCCGTTTCACTCCCCCCTTCTGAATTCCGTCCCGCCGTCGCCTTCCCTCGAAAGGGGCATCTTTGCGATCACTGGCAGCAGGCTCGAGCCCGGGTGGAAGCAATGGACATCGCCGACGACCGGCTCCGTCAGACCTTTCTGGATCTCCTCTGGAACAACCGAGAGATCCTGCTCGAACACCTGGACTACGTGAACAGGATCCAGATGATTCCGAAACGGAGGTGGGCGAGAAGCACCGAGTGGGACAACATTCTCGGGTATTATGACCCTGAAGACCGAACCCTCAAGATCCACCAGCATCTTCTGAAGAGCCCGGCCCATCGCCTTCGAGAGGATCTGCTCATCGCCCTGGGAGAGTCTCTTCTGGGAAACTACTTTGTGAGGAAGTCGACGCGTGCCGTTCGCGAGGGGGGTGAGATCCTCGGCAAGATCTTCGAGATCGAACTACGGCCGTTGCAGGACCGAAAGGCCTTCCTCAAGGATAGGGAATTACGGGAGTACCTCCGACTGGCCCAGCTGAGCCCCTCGCCCGGGGCCCCGGGGATCTTTCGAATGGTGATCAACGGAAACGAGGCGTTCACGCCTCCCGGACTCCTTTTCGGCCTTCTTTACGCATGGTACATCAACAACCGTTTCGGCGGAATCGTGGACTATGAGATGTCCCTGATTCGGTGGAAGATCTCCGAGCTCATCCCGAAGCCCTCCATGGAGAGGACCCGGATGGAGGGGCAGATCGACTTCTTCCGCCGGGTCGTCTTCCGCCAGAAAGTTCCCTGGCCCCAGCGCCTCGCCTCGGACAGGATCGTCACGTCCGGGACGGGAGCTCCCTGGTCGACTTGAGAAAATGCAAGAGCCGTCACCCCCAGACCCGATCGTCATTCCCAGACCCGAGCATCGGCTGTCCAGGAAGAACATCGACCCGGACGCCCTCAAGGTGCTCCTGCGTCTCCATCGCCACGGGTACAAGGCCTACCTCGTCGGAGGGGGTGTACGGGATCTCCTGCTCGGTAGGGATCCGAAGGATTTCGACGTGAGCACGGATGCGCGACCGGGCCAGATCAGGAAGCTCTTCAACAACTGCAGAATCATCGGACGACGTTTCCGCCTCGCACACATCTACTTCCGCGGAAACAAGATCATCGAGGTGTCCACGTTCCGGAGGACACCTTTCGAACCGGAGGAACCGGAAGAGGAGAACGGTGCGACCCGGCGGGGAGACAACACCTTCGGCCGACCCTATGAGGACGCAATGAGGCGTGACTTGACCATCAACGGCCTCTTCTACGACATCGCCAGTTTCTCGATCCTCGACTACGTGGGAGGCATGGAGGATCTGAAGTCGGGTATCATCCGGACCATAGGATCTGCTCATGAACGCTTTCAGGAAGACCCCGTAAGGATGCTTCGCGCCGTCCGATACACGGTGCGAACCGGTTTCAGGATGGAGCCGGAGACGTACAGGGCGGCCCTGCAGAACGTGTACCTTCTCGAGGACAGCAACCGGTTCCGGCTCCAGGACGAGTTTCAGAAAGACCTGGAGGGGCCCTCCTTCGGTTCGGTGCTCCAGCTCCATTGGGAGATGGGGATTCTCTCCGTGATCTTTCCGGAGCTGGACACGTACCTTCGTGGGCAGGATCCGGAACCGACCGCCCTGTTCCGCCCGGCCTGGGTCTGGACCGCGCTCTCCGGGCTGGACGCTTCGGAGGAGGAGAGGGATCTGATCCGAGAGAGAAGGGTCATGTCTTTGGTCCTGCCGCTCGTAGAATGCCGGGTGACGGAATCGTACCCCTCCCTCACCGAGGCCCGGAAAGATCCGGCCGGGCTGAAAGACCTCGTGCGTCAGGTGGAAACTCCTTTCGGCTTTCCCCGCAGGGAACAGGAACGCCTGAAGACCCATCTAACCGGCTGGATGCGCCTTATGGAATGCCTGGAGGTACACCGTCTGATCCCGGCATCCCTTCAGAAGAAGGCGTATTACGGCAAGGTTGTGTCGTGGCACATGTTTCACCAGACAGTGGCCGGAAAAACGGAAGATGAGGTCCGAGAGTCCCTGAGCCACGCGGCTCGGGCAGGCCGGACACGAAAGCGGCGACGCCCAGGGAAAAGGCGAAAAAAGAGGATGAGACATCCGAGAAAACCCCTCGATTTTTCTTGACAAATCGTTGGCCTTTACGTAGAATCTTCCGAACATTCAGGGAGAGACCGTACAGAAATCGATGAAGAAACGGCCTCTTACCTGGCGTAAACGTATTCCCGAACGGGGAGGAGATTTGCTTTCTCTGTTTCCGAGAGACAGGAAGAGGGGTTTCGTGTACCTGCTTGCAGCGGCCGTTGCGCTGCCCCTCGCCTACTTCATGGTTTCATGGTCCCTGAGCACCTACACGTTCCTGGCCATGTACCAGCCGGAGCAGCTCTTCCAGCAGAATGAAGATCCTGCGACCCCCCGTGAGGCCGGGACCGAGATCCTGGAGGCCCTGAACGCGGAGATCGAGCAGGAGAGCTACGTCAAGCAGAGCGAGGAGAAGGGGTTGCTGGCCCTCGTGGACCGCCTCTGGCATTCCGTGCGCCGGTACGTTGCGCCTTCTTCGAGCAGGAAGCCCCGGGACGAGGTTCTGGCTCGCGCCTCCGTCCCCCAGCAGAAGTCCTCCTCTTTCCCTTTTGCCGGGCAGCCTCACGGCAGGAAGCAGAAACCAGAGGACACCCCCGATGTCCTATCCCTGGCAGCAGATCCTGAGGTCCTTGAAACCGCCTCATCGAAGAACCTGATCTCCGCCAAGGCTTCCCCGGAGACCTACAAGACCCTCCTGAATGATGTTGCGGCGAAGGCGGCGTTCGAAGCACTCGAAGAAGACGAGGGGGAGGCGGCGGCGGAGTGGCTCTACCGTTTCGAGTCGCTGAAAGGTCTTCGCACGCAAAGCCTCATCTACCAGTTCAACCGGAATCTCGCCCTCGAAGGCACGGTCGAGGCGGCACCGGTGGTGGAGACGGATCCGGATCTTACGGATTTCGGGTTCCGCACGGTGCATGCCCTGAACTTCCTCCGAGATCGACCCGCTCCTTCCCTCGCGTCCGGCTATGACGGCGTGCATTCCGGGTATCCGTTGTCTTACGGGATCGGTGTCAACTATCAGGTCTCACCTTTGGTCAATCTGCGTTTCGACTACTCGTACGAAACGCCCATCGACTACCTCGTCGAATACAACGGAACCTGGGAATCGAGCCTCATGACCAACTTCGAGAAGGGCCGGTCGGACAATCCGCTGTCCGTTCACAGCTTCTTCTTCGGCTTCCGCTATCTCTATCAGCAGAAGGCCGTCCGATTCCCTCTCCATACGGGCTTCTTCTACTCCACGAACATGGAAGACGAGCCGCTCGACTCGAACGTTTCCATGGGGTTCAGCATGGGAGCGGGCATTCACAAGCGGGATCTTCGGCTCGGCTTCGCCTGGCGCTTCCGCGTCTGGGACGAACCGGAACAACGCTTCCTCTACGAGGAGGGAATGCGGGAAGCGGAAACGAGAGTCACCAACCAGTTCCTCTTCACCCTCCTCTTCTAGGAGGCTGCCCCAAAAGTCCCCTCTACGGCGTTCGGCTTCATCCCTCGTCATTCGACGTGTAGAAGTACGCCTCATCGTCACAGGGATCCCCCGCCTTCGCGGGGACATGCTTCGCCTGCCTTGCATCTGGAACTTTTCGAACAGCCTCCTCTGCTTTCTTCAACAACCTCCCCTCTATGCTGCGGGGTGCTCAACCGGGTGGTGCAGGTGTGAGACCCACTTCGCCGAGAGAGACATCCAGGTACGGCGCGAGAACGACACTGTCGAGAATCTCCTCTTCCACGGCACCCCCCTCATCACCCGACAGCAGATGCCCCAGCGAAAGGGGACGCTCGAAGATTAGATCCACCGCTATACCCTCCGCGTCGTACCGAACCACCGGCGAGCGGGCCAGCTGTCGCTGGAGCAGGTGGACGGCATTGCGGGTGAGCTGCTTGCGCGGCGAGTCTTCAGTCACGATTTCCAGGTATCGCGAGAAGGCCTTCAGAGCCCCCTCGGGGCTCTTCAAGCGGAGGTATGCGCATCCGAGATTGAACGCAACATCCGCTCGGCCTGGAACGACTTCTTCGGCCCGCTGCAAGAACCCGAGGCAGGCTTCGTAGGCACCCCGTTCGTACTCGTCGAGGGCCTTTCGGATCAGCAACGGTCCGAGCCTTCGAGAGACCTGCAATCCCTGTTCACCCGCAAGCACGGTCTCCGAGCGAAGAGCTGCTTCGTACCGGGCGATCGCATCTTCGTTCCTTCCCATCATCTCTTCGAAAACGGCCCGCAAGAGACTCAACCTGCCGTCCTGCTCAGGCAACCGGGCTTGAATGGTTCGTATGCGGTCCAGTCCTCTTTCGTATTGTCCGGTTCGGTAGTCGTCCCACAGAATCGACTCCGCCCTTCGCACGAACCGATCCATGTGCGTCTTCGAAAGGGCGAGCGGCTCGGTTTCCCGCGACCGGCGTGAGAGGATCGCAAGGGCCTCCCCCTCGAGTCGCAGGGCCTCGAGGGTGCGCACGATCTCCTCATCCAGGTCGGGAGGGGATCGATCTCCGGTCCTGGCAACAAGGTAACAGAAGAGCGCCTTCGCATGGTCGCCCCGACCCGCCGATTCCTTGCCCTCCAGGTAAGCCTTGCCAGGGTCGTGCAGACTCGCGACGAGATCCGGGTCTCCCTGGATCAGGTGCAGGAGTTCCTGCCGTAATCGCCCGTGCTCGAGGGACTGGGAAGCCTCGAACAGGTGCAGGCCGTAGTCCACGAGAGCCTGCTCCTTGCGACCGAGAGCACCCTCGATACGCGCCTTCTGGTAGTGCACGTCCCTTGCCTGGGCGTCGCCGAGATAAGGTTCGAGGGCATTCATGGTCCAGAGTGCATCGGAGAGGTCCTTCTCTTGCAGCGCCGCCTGCAGACGCTGTGTGAGAATGGCCGCGATTCGTTTACGAATCGCCCTGCGTCCATCTTCTCCCCGCACGTTGCGCAGTGACTCCTCGTAGATCCTCAAGGCTTCCCCCGATTCCCCGCGGTGCTCGTAAACCTTGCCCCGCCAGAGATAGGGAAATGCTTCATCCGGAGCCCACACCCTCGCCTGCTCGAGAGCTTCCAGGGCATCCGCCATTCTTCCCTCTACGAGCGCAGCCCGGCTGACCTCACGGTATGCGGATACCATCTCTCTCCGAAAGCCTTCCTCCGCGGCCACGCCCGGGACGCGCCGTAAGTACTGCTCATAATTTTCCAGGGCTTCTTGCCATCGTCCCGCCTGAAGGAGCAGATAGGCCCTCTTGCGGTCATACAGGGCGTCCTCCTCACGAACCTCCGCGCTCTCCTCCATGGCTGCCAGGCCGGAGGACATGGTCTTTCCCCTTCTCCTTCGATTCTCCTGTTCCGCGCGCCTCACCAGCAGCGTCATCTGCCGCTGAACCCGTTCGAGTTCCTTCGGGTCCGTCTCGTACTGCAGGTAACGTTCCAGGAACTGAAGCGCCTCCCTCGTCTTTCCCCTCTTCAGAAGAACCGTCGCCAGGTTGTACAGCAGCGCCTGATCTTCCGGCATGATCAGCAGAGCCTGCTCGAAGGCCTCTTGGGCCTGGGGGTACTCCTCGCGGACGAACCGTTCAGTTCCCAGGAAAGAATAGTAATAGGCCAACTTCGCCTTTACCTCGTTGCGTTCTGCTGCGTCCGGATCCAGATAGAGATAGCGGCGATAGGCCAGAATCGCCTGTTCCCACTTCTCTTCCTGCTCGTAAACTCTGGCCAGGTTGTAGGCCACCACCGCGTTTTCCGGGTCCCAGTAGAGCGCCTTCTTGAGAAAACGAAGGGCGTCCGCATAGTTCCCGGATTGGTAAGCCTCGTCCGCCGAGGACGTACACAGCCGGACCAGTTCCTCCACGTAGGGGTCTTTGTTCCCCTCTTCCGGACGCAATTCCAGGATGCGCTCCATATACGCCATCGCCTGTTCGGGCTTCCCCAGCGCGAGGTACGTCTTCGCGAACAGATACAGGATATCCAGGTTTTCAGGGGCGATTTCCAGACCCTTGTTCAGGATGTCTTGGGCCCTGGCCAGATACCCCCTTTGAAGGTGCTCCTCTGCAAGGAGAACGTGAAGGCGAAGGACCCGCCCGAGAATCGCCTCCCGCTGCGGGGTCATCGGATCGACCTGCAGGTATGCGAGGTAGTGGTTCTTCGAGTCTTCGAACCGACCCAGACGTTCCTCGCAGAGCGCCTGGTGAAGAAGGAACCGGGAGTCCTCCCCGTCCCATCGAGATGCCTCCTGATATCGAGCCAGCGCGCCGTCGTAATCGCCCTCTTCAAACCTCGCTTCCCCAGCTCTTCGCAGGCATTCGGCAATCCACCGCTTCGCCGGTCCCCGTTGGCTGGGTCCGCACAGGTTGTGGTACTCCTTGAGCGAGGCAGCGGCCCTGTCCCACTCTCCTCTCGCCTCGTAGACCCTGCTCATGTTGAAGTGGAGCGCCTTGGCGTAGGGATAGAACTCCCTGGCCTTTTCGTACCAATCCAGAGCACGCAAATACTGACCATTCTGGTAGGCCTGCGCCGCAAGTTCCCCGCAGAGCTGGAAGACCTTCCTCTTGACCGTCTCGCGGTCCCCTGCCTCGGGCGCCCATCGGAGATAGGCCGTGTAGTGCCCGACAGACTCGCCCAGACGCCCCAGCGATTCGGCAAGCACCCCCATATTGTAGTGCAGGGCCGCGTCCTGGGGCCGTCGCCAGGCGGCTTGCTGGAAGGCCTTGAGCGCCCCCTCGCGGTCACCCTGCTGCAGTCGTTCCCGTGCCTGGGAAATCCAGTGGGCCTGATCGGCTGTCACCTGGCGCGGAAAGGTCAGAAAAAGAAGAAGGAAGAGCATGAATGGAATGATTTGTACGCCCTGTCGAGGCGAGACGTATTGCTTCATCGTGGGGGACTCACAGCTGTTCGGTGCGCACGGGGCAGTCGTTAAAGAAATGCGATTCAACCTGTGGACAAAGCAAACCTCTTTTACTCTACCAAAGTTGAAATCCCCCCGTCAATAAAGAAAAAACCGGGGTCACGCCCCACCCGCTCACTGCACGAAGCGTCCTGTTGCTAGCGGATGTGGTACCGGGCCATCTTCTTGTGGAGCCCTTCACGGCTGATCCCGAGGTGCTCTGCCGTACGGGTCCGATTCCCGTAATGCATCTTCAGGGCTTCCTTGATGAAGAACGCTTCCACCTGCTGGGTACGGGTCTTCAACGAGCCCTTCGCCGGGGTGCTCGTTGGGAAGAGGGCCTTCAGGACGTTGATCGACGGGGAGAGCAGATCGGAAGGAATGAGCCTTTCACTCTCCGCCTGAATGACGACGCGCTGGATCTCATTCTCCATCTCCCTCACATTTCCCGGCCAGTGATAACAGCAGAGCAGATCCATCGCCTCAGGGGTAAAGCCTTCGATCCGCTTCCCCTCTCTTCCGGCAAAACGGGCCAGGAAGGCCTCGGCCAGCAGGGGAATATCTTCCTTTCGTGCGCGCAGGGGGGGAACAGTCAGGCAGAATCCGTTCAACCGGTAGTAGAGGTCTTCCCGGAAATCTCCCCGCTGCACCTTCGCCTCGAGGTCCCGGTTGGTGGCTGAAATGACGCGCACGCTCACCCGGATCGGCTCGGTCCCACCGACGCGAAAGAACTCCTTGCCCTCGATGATTCGCAACAGGGCGGTCTGCGTCGGTGCGCTTATGTCTCCGATTTCGTCGAGGAAGAGGGTACCGTCCCTTGCCGCTTCGAAGTAGCCGACCCGTCTCGCCTTCGCATCGGTAAAGGCACCCTTCTCGTGCCCGAAGAGTTCACTCTGATGCAGGGTGTCTTGCAGCGCGGCACAGTTCGCAATCACCAGAGCGCCCTGTCGCCCGCTCTGCCGGTGAATGGCACTCGCCACGAGTTCTTTGCCCGTCCCGCTTTCTCCCCGGATCAAGACGTTTGCATGGGAGTGGGCGCACTTCCGTATCAGTCGGGCAAGGTCTTTCATGACCTCCGTCCGGCCGATCATGTTCTCGAAGATGTGCTTTCGATTGCCTTCCCATCTACGCTGATACAGCTCCTTCTCCACCTTGTGCTGCATGATGGCCGTCCGAATGCAGAATCCCATCGCACCCTCGTTGTCCGCCTTTTCCAACACCCAGTCCACCCCCTTCGCAAGTGCGTCGGAAACGAAACGATTCGAACCGTGGTGAAGAAGGAGCAGGACCCTGCCACGGGGTGAAACCTCGCGGGAAGCTACGATCCATCTCAACAGCTCCTTCCGGTGGCCTTCGAGACCTTCCGTGTCGATCAGGAACAGGGATGGGTGGAATTCTTTGAGTTGTCCCCTGTCCGCCCCCGGAAAGGGCAGGAAGAAGAGCTCTCCGAGATCCCTGCGCGCATCCTCGAACAGCCTGTGCATTCGATCCTCGTCTCTCCCCAGCCAGCAAATGCGATACCCCTTGGGACCCATGGCTTATCCCTCCCCGCACTTGTTACGCCATGCACTGCGACGACGCCCGGCGTTTTCCCGGACAGGCGCTGAACGCCGGAGGTATGTGAGCAATGCACGTGCCAGCCCGCCTTGCAGTTCCAATGTCCCCTCACGGCTGCCCATCAGGCCGGACCCTTCTTTTCACGGCGTTGCCGAAGGGCGACAGGTTCCTTTCCACCCGTTTCCGGACGTCGACATGGGCTGCGGATCTTGCCACCGACCCGCGGGTCTTCTAAGATGGGACCGACCTCGTCATGTACCGTCCACGCCACGGGAGAGGCGCCATGCGGTTCAACAAGAAATCCCGGAAGATCCGTATCAAGAAGAAGAAGCAGAACCTGAAGGCCAGAGCCTCCTTCTGGGGATACGCGGCTCTCGCAGTCCTCCTTCTGGGGGTGTTCTATTTCTTCCTTTACGCCAGCCATCAGAAGGGACTCCGACGCATCCGTCAGGAGAAGATCCAGGACGATTTCGATCGGATTTGCGCGGCGGCCATTCTCTACTTCCAGGAACACGGCACGTTTCCTTCCACCGGGCAGGGTCTGGCGGGTCTCGTCGGGAAGGCGGCCGAACCCATCGCGGCGGGCAATCCCGGCATCCGCACCGGGATCCTCGAACGGGTGCCTCTCGATCCGTGGCGGAATCCGTATGAATATCGGGGCTCCAGACATGCCGACGAGATCACCCTGATCTGCTGGGGCGCGGACGGGAGGCAGGGCGGAAACGGCGAAGCGGCCGACGTCGTGCGAAAGGGCTGCCGCTCGACCGCGCTTCCCGTGAGATAGGCTGTGGGCTTTCCTCGGTTCCCCCACGGAGGATTATCGCTTGACAACTTTCACGGGAATGTATTATTTTGCCCCAAAATTCATACAAAACGATTTTTTATGAATTTCCGGCGACTTATGGTCGCAAATTTTATTTTGCTTTTGCCGGGTCTTTCAGGGGCGCTTTTCATGTAGAGGTTCAGGATTGACCGTGCCTCGCCCGTGACCCCCCTGATCAGGTCCCGTACAGACTCTATCTGTTCAAGAACAATCGTGAACTCAGGAAAATCAGAGAAGGAGACGCGAGATGATCACGATGAAGGCAATGAAGCGAGGCGCGATCGTCCTGCTCCTGGTTGCAGCGTTTGTTGCGGCAGGGGTCTACGAAGCGCTAGCGATCCAGGCGCTCTACGGCACATACGGAAAGGGCGAGTACAGCACCAGCACGCTGGTTGAGATCAACCCAAACACCGGCGAGATCATCCGGATCATCGGCCAGGTGGGCCACGGGGTAAATGGACTGGCATGGGATCCGACGACACAGAAACTGTACGGATCGGCCAGGCGGAGTAATACCGACTATATCGTCGGGGGAAGCCACGACGGGGCAAGCGGAAGCGCAGTCCTGGTCGACAGCTCCGAGGACTTCGTCGCCGAAGGGGTCACGGTCGGGATGCAGGTTCGTAACACCTCGGACGGCAGCTGGGGAACGATCACGGCCGTATCCGCGACGACGATCACGGCCTCCCTGTTGGGAGGGACCGACAACGACTGGGACAGCGGTGACAGCTACAGGGTCGACAAAGTTACGTTCAACGGGCTGCTCGAAATCGACCTTGCCACCGGCGCGGGCACACCGGTGGGGATACAGGGTTGGGGGTTGGATTATCGTGCGGTCGTCACGAACATCGCGGTGAATTCAGCCGGTCAGATGTACGGCTGGACCGAAAACGGCGATGACCTGGTGGTGATCAACAAGGCTACGGGCGTCGCGACCGTCGTCGGGAACTCGGGCATCGGCACCTACGCAAACGGTCTCGCATTCGACAGCAGCGACACACTCTACATGGTCAACGGGGACGGAGACTACTACATCATGAACACGAGCACGGGCACGGGCACGTTTCTCGGGTATCTGACCCCCGGGGACGAGATGCCGGCCCATCACGGGGTCTTCGAGCTCAGCACCAACGTGTACTACGGGATCAGGAACGACAAATACCCGTGGGAAAATTCGTCAGCGTTCCTTGTTAGGGCCAACCTCGCTGCCGGATCGGTCCTCTCGGTGGTTCCGACAGCCTATGATCTGCACACCCTCGCCTTCGTCGAGGCTCCCTGTGTACTCGACCTGGATCTCGATTACAACGACGTGCTCGATCAACTGGAGATGCAAATTACACTGGGCACAGAGGAGCCCGCATTCTTCACCCTGTCGCTCGAGGTGTTCAATCAGCGATATCCCCTCGGGACATACCCTGTTCCGTCCATGGATCCGGCCATGACATCGAACGTGGAGCTTTCATTTCCGAACATCGGGAACGTCGGGGTCCTTGCGACCCTCGTATCGCAGGAGGAGGGGATCGAATGTTCGGACTGGGACACCGCGGATACGGGCTTCTGAGTTTCTTCACGCCTCCGATGGCGTCGTCAGCTTGAAAGCACGCATTGACATGCAGGATTGAGCTCTCCCGAAAGGCAGGGTCGCCGACCCTGCCTTTCTTGCGTGTGCCGCGGGCGGTGCGCACCCAAAAAGAAAGACCGCAGCATCATCCGCCGCGGCCCCTTGATTTGTTGAGTGGAGCGGGCAACGGGACTCGAACCCGTGACGGCCAGCTTGGGAAGCTGGAACTCTACCAACTGAGTTATGCCCGCTCAAGAGACAAGCAAGCTTCCTTCGTCTTGAGCATCTACTCTACCTACTCGATTTGTTTCCTATTGTCAAGGGGATAGGGGCTCGAACAGACCCGGACGCACCGCTGGTCGGTGTCCACTTCGAGAGGGTCTCCGTCTCGCAGCCTCTCCACGGCACCTTCTGCCCGAATCAAGGCCGGGATGCCGTACTCTCTTGCGACGATCGACCCGTGAGAAAGCAAACCGCCGACCTCCAGAACGAGGCCTGCCGCCAGAGGGAGAACCGGCGCCCAGCTCGGATCTGTGCAGTGAGCCACCAGGATCTCGCCCTTTCGAAAATTGGAGAGGTCCTTCGGCTCCCGGATGATCCGTGCGAAACCGATCACGCGCCCCGGGCTGGCCACCTCTCCCCTCAGAACGAGCCCGTCTTGCCGAACGGGGATGGACGGCTCCGGCAAAGCCTCGTCCCCTCCGACCACATCCGGCGTCTCGACATGCAGGGCCTGCTCGTATTCGCCGCGCCGCTGTGCGATGAGGCTCGACACATGGCCACGCCTCACGCATAGCTCTTCGATCTCTTCCCGACTCAGAAAGAAGACATCCTCCCTCCTCTCCAGGATTCCCCCCATCTCCCATCTTCTGCCCATCTCCAGATAGATTCTGCGGAATTGTTCGAGATAGACGTCCGCGAAGTATCGCATGTTTTCCCGTAGGACAAAGTACTTCCGATCGAGCGAAAGAAGCAGGGAGAAGACGGCCTTCCTCGGCATGCCCAGCGCACCGCCCGCCACTCTCGTCTTCAGAACCCGCTCCGCTTCCTCGCGCTTCCTTCGCTGCTCCGCAAAGGTCTCGCGGAGGATGTCTCGGCTGCGATTCAGCCAGATCATTTCAACCACGGCGTCGGGCCGTTCGCGCCAGGTCGGCTGGCAAACATCACGCCCCAGAAAGCGATGGCCGTGCTTTTCCAGGAAGGACCCCAGACCCTTCCAGAAGGCACGGGACCGTTGTTCCCTTTCGAGTCGGATGCGGATGTCCTCCGTTCCGGCGGACTCGAAGCTTTCCTTCAGATGTGGGTCTGCTTCCAGAGCGTCCGCGAGCCACTCGATCTCCCGGTTGATCTCGAAGGTCTTCACCCCATTCAACCCGACCCGGAGGAAGGCGGTCCGTTCACCTCCGGAGTCCTTGCCCCAATCCCTTGCCAGCCCTTCGATCAGCGGCCGTGTCAGATAGGCGTACAACACGCCCCAGATGACGATCTCGAGATAGTCACCCATCTCTCCGTACAGCCTTCGACTCCGATCGATCAACGCCGACTCGTCGAGACCCCTCAGATCCGGCCGGGCCCACTCTTTCCCCATCCTCTCGATGCGGAGGGTCTCTTTTTCGAAGGCCTTGTAGTTGGAGAGCGGGGTCCAATCTCGTTCCGTGAGGAGTACGCGCAGAAGGATGCGCAGGAAACCCGGAGAGAGAATGGAAACGCCCTTACGGAGCAGACGCTCCCGATTCGCCTCAGGAAGAAAGCGGAGAACCTCCGGCGTAACCAGGAAAGAGGGGACGCGGCTGACCACCTGTTCGAGGATGTGCGCGTTCAGATAGACCCGACCGTCCAGGAGTCGGAGGAAAGGAGTCTCTTCGAGCCCCTTCAGCCCGGCGACCCGCAAACCCTTCCGCACCATTCGCTCTTCGATCAACCCGCCCGCGATCGAGAACATGAGCGGGGTCACGATTCCCGCCCAAAACTCCTGGCTGAGAGTCTTCGTCCAGACGATCCTGCTTTCCATCCCG
Source organism: uncultured Thermodesulfobacteriota bacterium (assembly GCA_964479535.1). GTDB lineage: Bacteria > Desulfobacterota > DSWW01 > DSWW01 > DSWW01 > S015-6. Next base: position 107,841 of record CAYZMM010000001.1, on the reverse strand, counting down.
TCCATCCCTGCGTCACGGGCTCGTCCCGGGGCATGAGATGAGGGCGAGGACCGTGATCCGATCTAGCCCGGCCGGGCAACTACTGCGTGGTGACGGCCCTCAGGAGGTCGAGTTCTTCCAGGATCTTTCCGCAACCCAGGGCGACGCACGAAAGCGGGTCCTCGGCCACGATGACGGGCAGGCCGGTCTCTTCACGAAGCAGGTCGTCGATATTCGTCAAGAGTGCACCGCCCCCTGCCAGGACGATTCCCTTGTCGATGATGTCGGCCGAGAGTTCCGGCGGGGTCCTCTCCAGGGTCATGCGAACCGCTTCGACGATGGAATTGATCGGGTCGCCGAGTGCCTTGCGGATCTCTTCCGAACTGATCTCGATCGTCTTCGGAATGCCGGCGACCAGGTCGCGGCCCTTGACGAGCATGCTCTCGTCGTCACTTGCAGGCGATGCGGAACCGATGGAGATCTTGATCAGCTCTGCCGTGCGCTCCCCGATCAGGAGGTTGTACTTCCGCTTAAGGTGCTGAATGATCGCCTCGTCCATCTTGTCGCCCGCCACTCGGATCGACGTGCTGTAGACGATACCCGCGAGGCTGATGATGGCCACCTCGGTGGTGCCTCCTCCGATGTCGACGATCATGTTTCCGGACGGCTCTGTGATGGGAAGGCCAGCGCCGATCGCCGCCGCAATCGGCTCTTCGACCAGATAGACCTCTCGTGCCCCGGCAGAGGCGGCCGATTCCCTGACCGCCCGCTTCTCGACCTGGGTGATTCCGAAGGGGACCGCCACGATGATCCGCGGCCGCACAAAGGCATTGCGATTGTGAACCTTGCGGATGAAATAGCTGAGCATCGCTTCGGTCACTTCAAAGTCGGAGATCACTCCATCCTTGAGGGGCCGTATGGCCACGATGTTCCCCGGCGTGCGGCCAAGCATTTCTTTCGCCTCCTTGCCGACCGCCAGCACCCGATTCGTGTTCCTGCTGCCTTTGTGGACAGCCACGACGGAGGGCTCACAGCACACGATCCCTTTCCCCCGCACGTAGACCAGTGTGTTGGCCGTGCCGAGGTCGATGGAAAGATCGTTGGAAAAGAGCCCGTAGAGGTAGTTGATCACGTCAGCGATCCCCTTCAAGTGACCATTCAGATTTCGGCGATATCATACTGAAATACAATAGGCAACGCAACTGGACAATCGGACGGTTTTTCGATAGCCTTTAGCCCGATCTACACGTCACGCCCACCCCGGATTCTGCTCGGAGCCCTTGCGCGCGGGCAAACACTGGAGACCGTAAACGATGCGCCATCTTACACTTGCCCTTCTGCTCAGCTGGTGCACGACAAGCTGTGCCGGACCGGACCACCTGCGCAAGGGCCGGGACGACGGCTCTCCGCCGGTGGCGAGCGAGTTCTACACCGAAAGGGGTGTCGCGTCCTGGTACGGCGAGGACTTCCACGAGAAGCCCACCGCCACCGGGGAAGTCTACGACATGTATGCCCTGACGGCCGCCCACAGGACCCTGCCCCTGGGAACGTGGGTCGAGGTCATCGACCTGGACACACAGCGCGCCGTAGAGGTGCGTATCAACGACCGGGGTCCCTTTGTCAAGAACCGAATCATCGACCTCTCATACGGTGCCGCCCTTGCACTCGGCATCGTCGAGCAGGGAACCGCTCACGTCGAAATACGCTGCTCCTATACGGAAGATACCCTGCGGGAGCAGCTCGGCTACTGGGTTCAGCTCGGCGCCTATCACGACGGGGAACTGGCCGGAGGGCTGGCCCTTCGCCTCGAGCAGGAATACCCGAACGTCCGGGTGTTGTCCTCCGACAAGTACCATCATGTCCGGATCGGTCCCTTCCAGACCGAGCCGGAAGCGACCCAGCTCAAGGAGCTGCTGCTCGACAAAGGGGAAACAGCTTTTGTCGTGAGGGACTTGCTCTCCTTGTCCCCCGCGGAGTAGCCGCGCCGGTCGGGGCCCTGGCAGCACACGGCTGCCGTTGACTCAGCCCGCTCAGGAGAACCCGGAACCGGACGTTCCGCAGGAAGACGCACCCTCCTCCATACCCGTCCGCACAGAACCGATCCGGGACAGCACGCGTTCCGCTTTCGCGCATCCGCACTGCGGGCAGGTCTCGAGTCTTTCATTCTGGACGGAAGACCGGCAAAGCCGCTCGAACCCCGTACCGCATTCGGGGCACTTGAATTCATAGATCGGCACTTCTTTTCCTCCTCTGCATGAAAGATTCTTCAGGAACCTTTCCTCTTGACATCTATCCGTGGAACCATTAGTTTAGCATCCGATTTCCGAGGAAATTCGAATGCTTAATGGGGCAAGGCGCGCGCAGAGGGATGCAATGGCCAAGAAGAAACTCGGAAACAAGTACACATGTTACCAGTGTGGCTGCAAATTCTATGACCTGAGCAGGCCCAAGCCGGTCTGCCCGAAGTGCGGAGCGGATCAGAACGAGGCTCCTGCCAGGGAGACGAGCTCTCCGCTCAAGACAGGTGCCACCGCCTCGGCTCCAACAAGGCCGCGCGGCCGGAGACGCCGCGACGACGAAAGCTCGATCGGTCATTCGGAATCCTTTCAGGACGAGGACCTCGAGTCCGAATCAGGTCTCGAAAACGGCCTTTCCCTGATCGACGACGAGGAGCTCATGGGCCCGGGCGCAGAAGATTATGCCGAGGAGGACTGAGCATCACGCCTCACGGGGCCCCTATCCCCTATCCCCGGTCGCGGGAAAAGCCCCGCCTCCTGCTGCACATATGTTGCGGCCCCTGTTCCACCCATGTCATCGACCTTCTCGAAGAAACCTACCATCCCATCGGGTTCTTCTTCAACCCGAACCTGTACCCGCGGGCCGAGTATTTCAAGCGGCTGGAAGCGACCGCCCGGGTCTGCAGAGAACACGCAGCAGGCCTCTGGATTCCCCCTTTTGAACCCGAAACGTGGCTGGAACGAGCCAGGGGATTGGAAGGCGAGCCAGAGGGCGGGAAACGATGCGAAATCTGCATTCATTTCCGCCTGGAGGGTACCGCCCGGATGGCAAGATCCGCCTCCATCGACCTCTTCGGAACGACCCTCACCATCGGTCCAAGAAAAAACAGTAAAATGATCAATAGGTTAGGGGCCGATATCGGAAAGGACGCCGGCGTATCCTTCCTGGAGGCCGATTTCAAGAAGCAGGATGGTTTTCTGAAGAGCGTTCGGAAAAGCAGGAGCCTGGGCCTGTACAGGCAGGACTACTGTGGATGTTGCGACAGCATGCGGGGTCCCTGACGGCTCGGCGGCGTCCTAACCGGCCAGAAGCTCATCCCGGGTGAAGAGCGAGTCGAGCACCAGAGACTCGGCTTCGATCGCCTCCCTCCCGCCCTCCTGCCGGTCGATCAGCGTGTAGACGTGACGGACCTGGAGTCCGGCCTCACGCGTATGCCTTACCCCCTCCAGGAGCGTCCCTCCCGTCGTCAGCACATCTTCGACGACAGCAACAGGGCTGCCCGGGGCAATGTTCTTGAGCCCTTCGATCCACCTCTCCGTCCCATGCCCTTTCGGCTCCTTGCGGATGATAAATGCAGGAATGGGGCGCCCCTCCAGATAACTCACGACGGAGACGGCGGTCACGATCGGGTCGGCCCCGAGCGTAACGCCACCCACTGCCTTTGGATTCGCCCCGGAGGCCCGGATCCGCGCGTGCAGGAGCTTGCCGATCAGGTAGCTTCCCTCCGCGTCCAGGGTCGTCTGCTTCCCGTCCACGTAGTAGTCGCTCCACCGTCCCGATCGAAGCTGGAACCTGCCCCTTTCCAGAGATTTTTCCCGTAGGATCGCGAGGAGCCTCCTTCTCACTTCTTCGGTCTTCTCCATGCTTCCCCGCACCTCGTTTCGGCCGATCCCCGTCCGGAGGCAACCGGCATTCGATCATCCGTCCTTGCCGGGTCCGAAGATTCGCTCGAAGATCCTGTCCACGTGGCGTGTATATCGATCCACGCGAAAAACGTCCCGAATCTCTTCCACCTCCATGCATTCGAGAATCGAAGGGTCGGCGAGTACCCGGGAAAGAAGGTCCCCTTCGCCCGCCCAGACCGCCATCGCGTGTCCCTGAACCAGGGTATACGCCTCTTCACGAGACTTCCCCTTCTTCGCCAGCCGCAGGAGCAGTTCCTGTGAGAAGAACAGGCCCCCCGTCACGCCCAGGTTCTCCTTCATCCGGTCGGAATCGACCTGAAGGTTCTTCACGAGCCCCGCCATCCTGTGGAGCATGAAATCAACGAGCAGGGTGCTGTCCGGCCCGATCACCCGCTCCACCGAAGAGTGGCTGATGTCCCGCTCATGCCACAAGGGAATGTTCTCCAGGGAGGCCGCGGCGTAGGAGCGCACCAGACGGGCCAGACCGCACAGGTTTTCCGACCCGATGGGATTCCGCTTGTGAGGCATTGCGGAGGACCCCTTCTGCCCCTCGGCGAAGAACTCTCCGGCCTCCCGGACCTCGGTGCGCTGGAGGTGGCGTATCTCCAGGGCGAACTTTTCGATGGAGGAGGCCAGGATGGCCAGTGCGCCGAAGAACTCCGCGTGCCGGTCGCGCTGGACAATCTGTGTGGAGACCGGCGCCGGTTGAAGGCCGAGCCTGTCACAGACATGGATCTCGACCTCCGGCGGGATCGTGGCATACGTGCCGACGGCACCCGAAAGCTTCCCGACGGCGATCATCTCTCTGGCGTGGACCAGCCGCTGCCGGCTTCTCAGCATCTCTTCGTACCAGACGGCCATCTTCAGCCCGAAGGTGATCGGCTCGGCATGCACCCCATGGGTGCGGCCGATCATCAGGGTGTCCTTGTGCGCCAGTGCCTTCTTCCTGATTTCGGCCAGAAGGCGGTCTACCCCCGCCAGAATGAGATCCGCAGCGTCCCGAAGCTGTACGGCAAATCCCGTGTCCAGGACATCCGACGACGTCATCCCCATGTGAACGAACCGGGCGTCTTCGCCGATCGTTTCCCCCACGGCGGTCAGGAACGCGATCACATCGTGCTGGGTAATCGCCTCCAGCTCTTCCATCCGTTTCAGGGAGAACGAACCCTTCCGGATCGCCTCGAGGGATTCGCCGGGAATCTGTCCCAGCTCCGCATATGCTTCACATGCAAGCTTCTCGATCCGAAGCCAGATGCCGTACTTGTTCTCCAGATCCCAGATTCTTTCCATTTCCGGACGGCTGTAACGAGAAATCATCGAATCATCCGCTCCCCTTGCTTACCGCCGGGACTGGGGCTAGCACTCGATCCTGATCGAAGCGAGTGCGTCGCGGTCGATGTCGCCCAGGACGGCGAGACTCATATAATCCGATTGAAAGAGTTCCTCGGAAATGGCGCGCACATCGGCTGCTTCCACTCGCTCGATTTCTTCGATCACGTCTTCCAGTTCCAGTTGCCTGCCGAAGTACATCTCGTTCATGGCGAGCTTGCTCATGCGGCTGCTGGTGCTCTCCGTGCTGAGGAGGAGATTGCCCTTCAACTGCTCCTTCGAGGTGAGGATTTCGTCCGCAGGCACTTCCTCGTTCTTGAGCCTCGAGAGGTTCTCGATGATCAGTTCAACGACCTCCCGCACCGCATCCCGGCCCGTTCCCACATACACCCCGAGCATGCCTGTATCCAGGTAGGCCGCCTGGAAGGAATAGACCGAATAGGCCAGACCCCGCTTCTCCCGTATCTCCTGAAAGAGCCGGGAGCTCATCCCTCCCCCGAGCAACGTGTTCAGGACGTGGTATCCGTACCTCCTCGGATGGGAATAGGGCACGCCCAGCGTTCCGAGACAGATGTGCGCCTGTCCCAGATCCTTCAGGTGAAGATGAAGCCCTCGGTGCGGCTCCGGTTTCTCCATCGCGAGATCCCCGGTCCCGTTCGTACCATAATCCAGGAATCGCTCCGCCACCTTCATAACTTCCTGGTGGTCCAGCCGTCCGGCAAGGGTCACGAGCACCCTTTCCGGATCCTGTAGAATACGCGAGTAGTCCAGCAGGCTCTTCCGGTCCAAACTTCCGATGATCTCTTTCGTCCCGAGTGTGGAACGCCCAAGAGGGTTCCCCCTCCAGTAGGAACCGGCAAAGAGTTCGTGAATCAGCTCCTCTGGTGAGTCTTCCACCATACTGATTTCTTGAAGAATGACCTGCCGCTCACGTTCGATCTCCTCTTCGGGAAGAATGGATCGAAGGAAGATGTCGGAGAGCAACTCCATGATCAGCGGCAACTGGTTGTGCAGTGACCGGGCATGGAGGCAGGTGAACTCCTTGGCGGTGAAGGCGTTCAGGGAGCCTCCCACCGACTCGATTTCTCTGGAAATGTCGAGGGCCGTCCGTGTCTCGGTGCCCTTGAAGAGAAGATGCTCAACGAAATGTGTGATCCCGTTCCATTCGGAAGGTTCATTGCGGGATCCGCGAAGTATCCAGATGCCTGCCGATATGGATATGGCGTGGGGGATGTCCTCTGTCAGGATACGCACACCGTTCCGCAGCCGGCTCGCCTGTACCATACGATTCCTCTTCGAGGTGGCACGTGACCCGGGTTGGGGATGCCCGTTTCCACCCGGCGCTGATGCCTTCCCCCGGTTCTCGCGCTACTTCCGCAGACCCAGTTGTTCGATGAGTGCCTTGTAACGTTCGGCGTCTTCCCGCTTCAGGTAGTTCAGGAGACGCCTGCGCAGACTCACAAGGTGGAGAAGACCGCGGCGAGAGTGATGGTCCTTCTTGTGCGTCTTGAAATGCTCCGTCAGGTTGAGGATTCGCTCGGTCAGCAAAGCGATTTGCACCTCCGGAGATCCCGTGTCCTTGTCGTGCCGCCTGTAGGTCTGCAGGATCTCCTGCGTCTTCGCCCGCTCGATGCTCATCTGTTCCTCCTGCTTCTTTTCAAAAAGATATGGGGAGTCATGCCCCCCTGAGTCCCTTCCCCTTTCCCCCGCCCTCCGACCGGCTGCTCACGCAGCACGAAGAAGTACCCGAAGGGGTTGGAGAAAAGCTCCCTGCGGATCACTCCTTACCTCCGCAACGGCAGCAAGCTTCCCCTGCATCATGATTCGAAACCTCTCCCCGATCCGGTCCCGGAGCGGGGTTGCCTCCTTCAGATCCCCGTCACGCAGAGGATTCCCGTGTCGGACCTTCTTCTCGCTCTCCTCCCGTACCTCACAACCATCCAGATGGTCCAGCACCTGCGCAGGCGCCAGCAGAAACTGCCCCTGCCTGTCTCCCGCAATCGACGTCTCCAGGGCCTCCAGGGAGTGGGCTTCTTCGATCCTGAACCCCCCGCACTCGGTCCTTCGAAGAGACTCGAGGCAAGCTCCACACCCCAGCCTCTGTCCCAGGGCGTGAACAAGGGCGCGCACATAGGTGCCGCGGCTGCACGTCAGCTCGAAGGCGAGGTGGTCTCCTTCTTTCTTCAGCAGCTGAAAAGCCTCGATCCGAGTCGCACGAGGCTCCGCCTCCACGACCACACCCTTTCTCGCATACGTGTAAAGGGGCCGCCCCTTGTGCTTGATCGCGGAGAACTGAGGGGGCTCCAGATACTGCACGCCCTCCAGCTCCCGGCACCTCTGCTCCAGGAACTCCCCCGTGAATGCCGGGACCCGCCTCGTCTCGACCACCTTTCCCGTAACATCCCAGCTGTCCGTTACCAGACCGAGCCGAAGGCGACCCCGATATGTCTTCGGCTCCAGCCGCATGTACGGCACCAGCTTCGTCGCTTCCCCGACGCAGACGGCCAGCACGCCGGTCGCCATCGGATCGAGCGTTCCCGTGTGTCCCATACGTACCGGCGAAAGCAACCTCTTCAGTCTGCGAACCGCATCGAGGGAGGTGATGCCGCCGGGTTTGTCCAACACATATACGCCGGCCGCTTGCTCGCGGGCCCGATGGTCCAAAGGGACGCTCCCCCTCTGTGCGCCAAGCTCAGCTCTCGGTATCCTGGATCTTTCGTAGAAGGTTCTCAATGTGATCGGCGTGTTCGAAGGACGCATCGAAGAAGAACTCCATGTCCGGCACGTAGCGAAGCGGCAGGTTCCGCCCCAGTTCCCTTCTGATCAGGCCCCTGGCGCTCTGCAACCCCCTGCGAGCCTCCTCCTTTCGCTCGTCCTCGCCGATTACGCTGTAGTAGACTCTCGCGTACCGGAGGTCCTTCGACAACTCAACGTCGGTGACCGTTACGCCACGGATCCGCGGATCCTTCACGACACGCTGAATCGCAAGGGAAATCTCCTCCCGCAGCTGACCGCCGACTCTCTCTGTTCTGCGTGAGCCTGCCATGCTGATTCCTGATTCGCCTCATGGAATCCAAGCGGGGAGCAGAACGCATGCCGCGAGCTAGAGGTTCATGATTTCCACCGTTTCCGAGAGGACCTCCGCAACAGCAAGCCCCTCCACGAAATCCAGTATCTTGTCCAGCGCCCCGTTGACGTATCTATTGTCCGAGCCGACCATGGCACAGCCGATCACGGCCCGCCCATAGACCTCCTGCTTGTCCACCTCGGCGACGGTCACGTTGAAGCGCGATCTCGTTCTTTCGATGATCTTCTTGACCACACTTCGCTTCGCTTTCAACGAATTGCTGCCGGGAATCCACAACTCGAGCCTGATGATACCCACCACCATGGCGGGGCCTTCCTCACAGCCGTCGAAACTTCAGGGGTTCAGGTAGGCCGTTTTTCAGAGGTCCTTTCGGCTCCTCTCTGTGCCACCTGTTCGAGGGTATAGGATTCGAGAACATCCCCCGTTTTCACGTCGTTGTAGTTCTCCATTCGGATTCCGCACTCGTAACCGGCCACCACTTCCTTGACGTCCTCTTTGAAACGCCGGAGACTCGCAATCCGTCCGTCGTGGACCACCACGTTGTTTCGAAGAAGACGGACCCGGGCGTTTCTCTCCATGCGCCCGTCCACGATATAGCTGCCGGCAATGGTGCCCACCCGCTGCATGTTGAAGGTCTCACGAATCTCCGCATGGCCCAGCAGAACTTCCTTGTAAACGGGTTTCAACATGCCGAGGATCGCGTCTTCCACATCCGAAACCGCGTCGTAGATGACCGTGTAGAAACGGATATCCACCTTCTCCTGCTCTGCGAGGCTCAAGGCCTTCGGTTCGGCCCGAACGTTGAACCCGATGATCAGGGCGTCGGACGCCGACGCGAGCATGATGTCCGTCTCCGTAACCCCCCCAACCCCGCTGTGCAGAACTCTGATCTTGACTTCCTCGTTGCTGAGCCGCTCCAGCGCTTCGGCAAGGGCCTCCGCAGAGCCCTGCACATCTGCCTTGAGGATGAGGTTGAGATCCTCGATCTCGTCCTGACGAATCTTCTCGTACAAGTCCTCCAGGGACATCTTGGTCTGGGCCGCAGCGCCTGCCTGCCTGCTCTTCTCCATGCGCATGGCGCTCAGCGCTTTCGCCTTCCTTTCGTCATCCACCACGAAGAGGGGGTCTCCCGCCTCCGGGACACCGGAACAACCCAGGACCTCCACCGGAATGGAAGGTCCCGCCTCTTCGACCCTGTTGCCCAGGTCGTCGATCAGGGCCCTTACCTTCCCGTGGTAGAGTCCCGTAACAAAGGGATCACCCACACGGAGGGTTCCGTCCTGTACGAGCACCGCGGCCACGGTACCGAGGGTTCGATCGAGCCTGGCCTCGATGATCAGCCCCTTCGCCTCACGACCGGGATCGGACTTGAGTTCCTGCATCTCCGCCTGAAGGAGAATCAGCTCCAGCAGATCCTGGATCCCGATGCCTTCCTTTGCGGAGATGTTGGTGAACAGGGTATCGCCGCCCCAGTCCTCGGGAATCAGCCCATGTTCCGAGAGCTCCTGCTTGACCCGGTCCGGGTTCGCGTTCGGCAGATCGATCTTGTTGATCGCAACGATGATGGGAACCTCGGCTGCCTTCGCATGGTCGATCGCCTCCACGGTCTGGGGCATGACCCCGTCGTCCCCTGCCACCACCAGGATGACGATGTCCGTCACCTTCGCCCCCCGGGCTCTCATCTTGGTAAAGGCCTCGTGACCGGGCGTGTCGAGAAAGGAGATCGTCTTGTCTCCCAGGTTCACCTTGTATGCACCGATGTGCTGCGTGATGCCACCCGCCTCCTTCTCCATGACGTTCGTCTTCCGAATCGTATCCAGTAGCCGGGTCTTGCCATGGTTGACGTGTCCCATGATCGTCACGACCGGGGGGCGGAGGACCGTCCCCTCGGGTCGATCCTTCTCCGTGGGCAGCAGCTGGGACTCTTCCTGCACGATGTTCTCCACCTCGTATTCGTACTCTTGGGCAATCAGGCTCGCCGTCTCGTAGTCGATCGACTGGTTGATGCTTGCCACGATCTGGTCTTCCATCAGCCTCCTGATGACCTCCGCGGCTTTAACGCTGAGCCGCTTGGCCAGCTCTCCGACCGTGATCGAGTCCGCCATCTTGATCTTGCGCTTGATCGGCTTCGGAACGGTCAGGACAGGCTTCTGGGCGGCCCGCCTCGGACCTCGTCGCTCTCTGCGAAGGTCTGCCCTTCTTCGCGGCACCTCACGGTCCTCATCCAGATCCGCGGTGAAGTCCCGCTTCCTCCGTCCCTTGTACTCGACGACCTTCTTGCCCGGCAGGGGGCGCTTCTTCTTGCCGACCTTCTCCTCTGCAATCTCCTCTTCTTCGACAACCTGCTTGCCGGGAGGTACGACCGGCTTCACGGCGGGTCTAGCCGCCGCCTCCGCGACCGGGGTTTTCGCCTCAGCCTGCGGTGCCGGCTTCTCCTCTCGAACCGGCTCCCTTTCCGCCCCACTCACGGGTGTCGGCGACGGCCCGGGCGCTGCAGGTGCCGCCTCCTCGACCCTTTCCTCGCCGGGTTCAGCTTCGACCGGCACAGCTTCGCCCGGAACCTCCGGTTCCGTAACCGGGGGTTCCGCCCCGCCTTCCGCCTCTGCGGCCGGCACTTCCGGTGCGCCCTCCGGGGCCTCTTCCGCCCCTACGGAGGGCTCGGCGGCAACCATTTCCGGGGCCGGCGCCTCCGCCTCTTCGATCGCCTCGGGAGCTTTGGCCTTCTTGCGTCTTCGAATGATCCCCGGTTTGATCCGGATTTCGTCGACTTTTACTTCCTGCTTCTTGGAGAAATCGGACCGGACCCGATCGACTTCCCCTTCCGAGAGGGTGCTCATGTGATTCTTCACGTCAAAGCCGAGGGCCTTGAGTTTGTCGATCAGCTCGACGTTATCCACTCCGAGCTCTTTGGCCAGCTGATAGACTCTTACTTTGGCCATCCAGAACTACCCCCTCCGAGCTGCACTTGAATACTCTTCATGACGGAATGCGGGTCCACGCGCATGTCCCTGCGGAATCGCACGGAGAGTCGACGCTTCCTCGCCGCTCGATCGAAACAGGTATTCTTTCGACAGAAGTAGCCCCCCCTGCCCGGTGCACTCTGGTCCGGATCGAACAGCAACCCGCCTTCCGGGTCTGCAACGAATCGCAGGAGTTCGGATTTGTGAGCCTTGCGGCCACACCCGATGCAACTCCTCTCTCCTATGTTCTTCTTCCCCATTTCCTTCCCACTGCCGACCGCACCTTCAGACACGGCCATCGGTTTTCGGAGGGTCTTCCCCCTCCTCACCCTGTACCGGATCGGCGGCAGACGCCTGCTCCCCGACCGACATCTCCGGTCCCTCCCGTTCACCCGTCTCCTCCCCGGCCGCCTCCCGGTCCGGACCATCCGTCGCTTCCACGGCGGCTTCTCCTTCTTCCTCCGCCGTCTTCGCCGCGCCCGACTCGATGTACGCCCGTGCAAGATCCTTCAGCTTCTCCGCCTTCTTCAGGCCGATCTGGGTCGCCTGGGCGATGTTCTCCACCTCCCACTCGTCAATGTCTTCCACGGAGTAGATCCCCGCGTTGATCAGGCTTCTCGCAATCACATCCCCCACGCCGTGAAGATCCTCCAGCTTCGCCTTGGCAACCTGAAAGGACTGCTCCGCATCCGTTTCCCCATGGATCTCGATCTTCCATCCCAGCAGCTTCGAGGCAAGCCTCACGTTCTGACCCTTCTTGCCAATCGCCAGGGAGAGCTGGTTGTCCGGAACGATCACCTCGATCGCATGTTCCCTCTCGTCGATGATGACCTTGGAGATCTCGGCCGGAGCCAGCGCGTTGCATACGTACGTGGCGATATCGTGCGACCAGGGTACGATATCGATCTTCTCTCCCCGCAGTTCGTACACGATCGCCTGTACCCGCGATCCCTTCATGCCGACACAGGCCCCGACCGGATCCACGTCGATGTCTCTTGAGTAGACGGCGATCTTTGCTCTCCCGCCCGGCTCCCGCGCAGCGCCCTTGATCTCCACGATTCCATCGTAGATCTCGGGCACCTCGAGCTCGAACAGTTTGACCAGCATCTCCGGCCGAACTCGTGACAATTTGATCAGCGGCCCCTTCGCCTCCTTGTCCACGTCATAGATGTACGCCCGGATACGGTCCCCGATGCGGTAGCTCTCCCTTGGAATCTGCTCCTTGAACGGCAGAATCGCTTCCGCCCTCCCGAGGTTCACCAGCATGTCCCCCTTTTCGAAGCGCTGCACCGTGCCGTGAACCAATTCTCCCTTCTGGTCCTTGTACAGGTCGTAGACCATCTCTCGCTCAGCATCCCGCACTTTCTGCATGATCACCTGTTTCGCGGTCTGCGCGGCGATCCTTCCGAAGGTCTCCGTCGGTATCTTCTGACCAAGGCTGTCCCCCGCCTCCGCCTCCGGGTCCGTCTTCTGCGCCTCTTCAAGCGATATCTCGACGTTCGGGTTCGTCACCGTCTCCACGACCGTCTTGAACTCGAAGAGCTCCACTTCACCGATCTCGGGGTTGTATTGCGCTTCCAGATCCCTCTGGGGACCCAGTTTCTTCTTCGCAGCGCTGATCATCGCGGCCTGCAGGGCGTCGATGAGGATCTCCTTCTGGATTCCCTTGTCTTTGCCGACCTGCTCGATGATCCTATCGAGCTCTGAGGACATCGGAAAAACCTCCTCTTGCGATTCTCTGCCTGCCCCGTATGACAAGGGCTCAGCTCTTACCGCCGTAGGCGAGTCGAGCCGTCTCGATCTCATGGAGCTGGAATTGAAACCTGTACCCTTCGGTATCTTCCAGTTCGAGTACTCCCTCTTCGCACCGGACGATCCGGCCCTTGAAGTTCCTCCTCCCGGCCCGGGCCATGCGTGTCCGCACGCTGGCCTTCTCCCCGCAAAAACGCTGAAAATCCCTTTCCTTCTTCAAGACTCTGTCCAGACCCGGGGAGGAGACCTCCAGGAAATACCTCTGCGGGATGATGTCTTCCACCTCGATGAGGTCTTCGACCTGATGACTGATGAACGCACAATCGTCCAGGTTCACCCCGCCCGGCTTGTCGATGAAGAGCCGCAGCACCCACCGACCCGACTCGAGTCGGTAGACTACGTCCACGAGTTCCATCTCGCTACGCTCGAGGATCGGAGCCACGAGACCCTCCACCTCCTTCTGGACGGTTTCTCGATCCATTCCTGTCCTCGTGCCTTCGAAAAGGGTCCTGGACGGACCCCAGGCACGGCTTCAGCCGACGAAGGACGCCACCGCCTCATACAAAAAAAGCGGGCGGTGCCCACTTTCTCGGAGGCGGAAATAATCAGTTTATTTTATAAAGGGTTGAGAGAAAAAAATCAAGTGGAGATTTTCCCGTATCCGGGAGACCCGTCCGGCTCAGCGAAAGGCCGGGCTCTTCTCGCCCCCCCCCTCTTGCCGGCCCGCCAGGTCCGGGTCCGGTTCGGGAAAGCTGTGCACCGTCTCTCCCTCGAAGGCGTACCCATACTCTTCCCGGGCGACCTTTTCCATGTAAGCCGGGCTGTTCCGCAGCCGATACACCTCTTTCTCCAGGGCCTGGTTCTGGATTAACAAAACTTTGTTCTCTTCCTCCAGCCGGGCCAGGGATCCCCTGAGTCTGACGAGTTCCACCACCCCCTGAGGGCCGAAGAAGGCACTCCACAGGAATATGCACGACAACCCGAGGAAGAGACACCAGGCAACGTACTCCCGCCGCGGGGCCTTTTCGGCCGCCTTTCTCAGAAACCCTTCCATTGCCCGCAGCGGGATGCCGACCCGCTTGCGCAGCCACTCTTTCAGCAACGAGGCCCTTTCCGCTTCCTCACGCATGGGAGCCATCCCTTCGGAACGAAGGCCCTCCCGGTCTGCTCTACGAGACGATCAGACTTCCGGGACCGGGGGACTCACAGGAAAGCAGCCGGGTCGGCCAGGAATGCCTCACAGGCCACCCTGTTCTCTTCGCCCACCTCGAGATCTCGAACCACCACAAGACCCTGCGCCAACTCCTCGGGCAGCAGGAGCACCACCCGCCTCGCTCCTGTCCGCGCTCCTTCGCGCAGGGCACCCTTGAGCTTCCTCGCATTCAACATCACGTCCGCACGGAATCCCTTCTTGCGCAGATGTTGGACCAGGTGGAAGGCCTGTCCCCTCTGGTCCTCTGCGTAAGGAACCAGGAAGAAATCGAGCCTCCGGGGAACCTCCGGTAACAGGCCCTTGTCCTGGAGAATCTCCTGAATCACCACATCTCCGAATCCGAGCCCCGCGGACGGGACCGACCCTGCGCCGAAGAGTTCCAGAAGGTTGTCGTAGCGCCCTCCTCCGAAAACGGCCCGGAACTTGCCTTCCCGGTCGAAACATTCGAAGACGATTCCCGTGTAATAGGGCAGACCCCGAACGATGGATGGGGCGAATTCACAGTAGTCCTGAATTCCGTAAGCCTCCAGGTATTCGAACAGAGTACGCAGATCATCTGCCGGCTCGGTGGCGAGGCCCCTCTTCTCCAGCAGGTCGCAAAAGGGCTCGAACCTCCTCTCGTCCAGCATGGAGAAGAGGGCCCGGATGGTTGGCTCCGGGAGGCCCTGCGCCGCCATGAGCTTCCAAAGCTTCTCCTCCGCTTCCTTGCCCCGCTTGTCGATCACACCGAGCACGCCGGCCCACTTCTCCCCGGGTACGCCCAGTGCCTCGAGGACGGCGGCCATCAGCCCGCGATGGCTGATCCGTACCGCAACATCCCGGGCCGAGAGGCCCATTCTCTCCAGGGCGTCCAGGGCGACCGCCAGGAGTTCCGCCTCGGCGCTCACCTCCGGAACGCCAACGATGTCGAGGTTCCACTGGTAGTGCTCCCGCTTTCGCCCCCTCGACATGCGTTCATAGCGGAAGCACTGTGCGAGGGAGAACCACTTCAGAGGCTTGGCCAGGGCGCCTCCTTTGGCAGCGATCATGCGGGCGAAGGTGGGCGTCATCTCCGGGCGGAGGGTCACACGACGGCCTCCCTTGTCCTCGAAGTTGAAGAGCTGTCCGACGATCTCCTCGCCCGATTTCAGGACGAAGAGCTCCTCCTGCTCCAGCACCGAACTGTTGTATTCCTCGAAACCGTATCGTTCCGCACTTTCACGCCACTGGGAGAAGAGCCAGTTCTGTCTCCTCATCTGTTCGGGGTAGAAGTCCCGCATACCGCGCGGGGGTGATACTTGCATCTCTCTTCCACTCCTGCAGGGGTCAAATGGCCCGAGATTCCCCGGTCGGTCGGTCCGATTCCTCCACAGAGGAATTCCGCTGCAATTCGTAGAGCTTCATGTACTTCACCAGTACGTAGAGGGACGAATAAAGACTGACTGCGAATCCGTAGAACCCGTCCCGCCATCCCTTCTGAAAGAGATAGCTCTTCAGAAAGAAACCAACGGGCCGAACCAGGAACATGCTCGGCATGTTTCCGCACCGAACCACCCGTCCCGCCTCCCTTAGCCGTCGCGCGTCCAAGGAGGTGTACAGGTTGAACTTCTGGAAGTAGTGCTCGATGCCTTCGTAGCTGTAATGCAGGATGTCGTTCTTCAAGGTCTCCGTCTTACCCTCCAGGACCAACCGTTCATGTACCAGGTTCTCCCATTTCGCCCGGCTCTTGTCGAAGAGGCGTACCTGATACATGGGATACCATCCACATCCCTGGATCCATTTACCACCGAAGTGCGACCTCGTAGCCGCATAGTAGCCATGCACACCGCTCTCCAGGGACAGGACCTCCCGGATCTCGTCCCGAAGCGCTTCGGTGATCACCTCGTCCGGATCGACCTTCAGCACCCAGCGGTTGGTGGCCAGCTCGTTTCCCAAGTTGCGATTGTAGGCAAATCCTTTTCCGATGTCCCCTGTCCCGACCCTTTCCGTGTACTCCCGCACGAGCGGAATCGTCCCGTCCGTGGAACCGGTATCGATCACCACGATCTCGTCGACCCACTCCAGGGATCGAAAGCATCGATCGATGTTCTTCTCTTCGTTCTTCGTCAGGAGAACGGCGGAGACCTTCTGCATTGCGGGAGCCTCTCGCTTCGGCCGCAAAAGGGAACCGGGACGGGTCGTTCCGACCCCCGGCACAGAGGCATCGGCAAGGTCGCTGCGCCGGAAAAACCGTAACAGGAAGAAAGAATCCCTGTCAACAACAGGGCCGAAGCACCACAGGGAGATCGCCCCGGTTGACTTCGGTCTCACCGGTCGTTAAAAGAGGCGGGGCGCACCTCCAACCACAGGCGAGACGCCATGAAGACACCGCGAGAACCCTCTCCCCCCTCCGGAGCCCCCCTCACGCCTCGAATCGCGCTCCTGTGCGCCCTCACCGCCCTGCTTTTCGGACTCGCCTCTCCAAGACTCAACCTCCACCTCCTCTGCTGGGTGCTGCTGCTCCCTCTGCTGGAGGCTCTCGAAGGGCTTCCACCGCGCCGAGGCTTTCTGGTCGGATGGCTGTGCGGCACGCTGGTGCATCTGCTCTGCTTCTACTGGGTCATTGGAACGATTCAAAGATACAGCAACCTCGATATCTCGCTGGCCGTCCTGGCCTGGGTCCTCTTTGCCGTCTACTCGGGGCTTTCCTTCGCCTTGATGACCGGCCTCTTCCTCTTCCTTCGACAGAGCCGATTCCTGCCGGACATCCTGCTTCTTCCCGCCTGCTATACCGCCATGGAATTCGCCTTTCCCTTCGTCTTTCCCTGGCACCTGGGCGCCGGGCAGTATCGTGTTGTGCCGATCCTTCAGATAGCGGACCTCGCCGGAGTGTACGGGCTCACCGCCCTGGTCGTTGCCGTAAACGCCGCCCTGTGGGAACTTCTGCGCTTCCTTCGCAAGGTCCGACCCTTTCCCTGGTTCTCCCTGACGACGGCCACGGTCCTCGTTTCCGCGTCTCTCCTCTACGGCTCGGAGCGGATCGCCGTTGTGGAAGCGAGGCAGGCGGCGGCGCCGGAGATCGACGTGGGGATCGTCCAGGCGAACGTCCGAATCGAGGAAAGGCGCTCGGGCAGACGGGTGCAGGATATCTGGCGACGTTACCGCCGTCTGTCGGACGAGGCCGTCCAGCGAGGGTCTGAATTGGTCCTCTGGCCCGAGTCGGCTGTCCAGTTCACCTACCGTCCCGAAGCGGGCCGCTACACCTCGAGCGGGTTTCTGCGCAGGTTCGTCCGCTCTCTCGACCGGCCCCTTCTCTTCGGGTCCTGGGCGGTCGAGGCGGGCAGCCCTAGAAACAGGGCCTATCTTCTCATGCCGGACGGAAGGCTGGCCGGCACGTACGACAAGGTGAAGCTGCTCGCCTTCGGAGAGTACATGCCCTTTTCCAACTGGATCCCCCAGCTCAAAGGCCTGGTTCAGGGGGTCGGCGACTTCCGGCCGGGCGATCGGATCGAACCGCTTTGCTGGAAGGAGGACGGCTGTTTCGGTGTCCTGATCTGTTTCGAGGCGATCCTCAAGCCCATCTCGAGGGAATTCCTGCACCGCGGAGCTGAATTCCTCGTGAACATAACGAACGACGCGTGGTTCGGCGACACGAGCTGCCCCGAGCAGCACCTCATGCTATCTGCGCTCCGTGCCGTGGAGAACCGGGTCTGGCTGGTTCGGGTGGCCAACACGGGGATCAGTGCGTGCGTCGACCCCGTGGGTCGCATTCGTCACAGAACAGAGGTCTTCGAGCAGGCCGTCCGGGTCTGCCGCATCGACCGAATGGAGAGCTCTTCCCTGTACAATCGCTGGGGGGACTGGCTTCCCGTCGGCTGTCTCGTCTTCCTCGGCCTCCTCACCGTGGGCCGCACGGTTCGAACGGCAAGCAACAGAGCGGCCCGTTGACCGCCGACCCGGTCGCCCCGTCGCTGCCTACTTCGCCGGCAGGTGCTCGGCGAAACCGCCCAGCAGATGCCCTGCCGCCTCTTTCTCCCGGCTCCAGAAGAAGTGGTCCACGCCGTCCAGGACGGTCCACCTCACTTCCTTGCTCAGCTCGGAGCAGAGGACCTTCTTACCCTCCGGTGGGCAAAACGCGTCCTGGTCCCCGGACACGACGAACAACGGTGCCTCGAGATCCTCGAGAAAGGAGAAAGGGTACATGGCCACGGGCGGCGCAACGGCTCCCACACAACGTACCCGTGCATCCCGGACCGCGGCGCGCAGGCCTACCCATGCGCCGAAAGAGTAGCCCAGGACGCCGAGACCGAACCCCCTCGTCTCGGGCAACTGCCCCAGCCAGTCGAGCACGCTCAGCACGTCCGACACCTCCCCCTCGCCCGCCTCGTGTCGTCCCCCGCTGGAGCCGACTCCCCGGAAGTTGAAGGCCACGGTCAGATACCCTCTCTCCACGAAGGCGTTGAACAGGCCCCATACCACGTTGTTCTCCATGGACCCGCCGAATTGCGGGTGAGGGTGGCAGATGAGCACACCCGGCCCCGCCGCCGCCCGCCCGCTCCAGCCGAGCTTGCCCTGGAGGGAGATTTCTCCCGCTGGAATCCGAACATCTCTCGTAGGATTGCCCACTCGCTCGTTCCTCCTTTACACTGCGGGTTCCGGCGGCACAAGATCCAGCATCCGAATCTCATATCACATGCCTCGATTTCCGGGCAACCGATGACCCGGTCCGTGGCGGGTGCAGGGCCATGATTGACAGAAGTCCTCTCGGAGCAGATCATCGTGTATGAAAGGATCCTTGTATGCATGAAACGAGAACCTTTGCAGTCGAAGATCTTCTTCTCCAGCTCCCCCCTCCGACGCAGATGAGCTTGGAGTGGATCGGTCAGGAGGAGGTCATCCACCAGCTCATGGCGGCGTGGATGGTCCTCCATGAGAGCGACCTTCCACTCAACCCACGGCTCGTGGGAAAGCCGGGGATGGGGAAGACCACCTGCGCCTATGCGGCCGGCCTTCGAATCGGCAAACCTGTCTACCTCTTTCAGGCGACGGTGGACACGCGGCCGGAGGATCTGATCGTCATGCCTGTTCTGGGCCCGAAGCAGGAGATCCAGTACATGGCCTCCACCATCGTGGCTGCCGCTGTCAACGGCGGCGTTTGTGTCCTGGACGAGGGAAACCGCATGAACGAGAAGTCCTGGGCGTCCCTCGCGCCCTTGCTCGACCATCGGCGCTATCTCGAAAGCATGGTCACCGGCGTCAAGATCCCCGCCCACCCTGATTTCCGCTTCGTAACGACCATGAACGAAGACGCGTCGACCTATGACCTGCCGGAGTACATCCACTCCCGCCTCCAACCCCAAATCCATATCGATTTTCCGGAAGAGGACGAGGAGCGGGCCATTCTGAAAGCGAACATCCCCTTCGCGGACGAAGAGATCCTCGGCTACGTGCTCGCCTTCCTCGGCCGCGCCCATGAGGCGGACGAACGCTACACGGTTCGCGACGGAATCAACATCGTCCGGTACGCGATGAAACTGCTCAGCCAGGAAGAGGGGTCACCCGAAGAGATGTTCAGGAAGGCCCTTCGATTGATCCTCGGCCAGGAGGCCCTGCCGTATGTCGGCGGCTGAGCCCTGGGCGATTCGGTGGAAGAATCTCTCCTGTATGCCGGTCTGCCACTACCGACTCGAGTTCGCCGAAGGAGTTCGGGCCCGGTTCGAGAAGGACCCGCCGGACTGTCTTGCCCTTGAACTGCCCTCCCACCTGCAAGACGCCTACCGGCGGGCGATCGCCCGGCTTCCTGAAATATCGATTCTCCTGTTTCAGGATGCCTCGGGCCGGACCGTGTACCTGCCGGTAGAGCCGGTGGACCCCTTTGCTGAAGCCGCCCGGTCCTCCCTGGAGCTGGGAATCCCGATTCACCTCGTGGATATCAATCTCGAGCAGGCTTACCCCCCCTTCCGCGATCCTGTTCCGGACACGTACGCCGTCAACAGGATCGGGCCGCGCCTCTACTACGAAGCCTTTCGAGACACCTGGCAGGCACGGGTCGAAGATCACCCGATCGATGTGCACAGGGAACGGGGAATGGCCGCCCGTCTCCAGGGCCTCGTGAAGAAGCACCGAAAGGTGCTCTTCATCTGCGGGATGATCCATGCCCAGGGGGTCATCGGACGACTCGACCGGCCTCAGGCCACACCCCTTCATCGCGTGCACTCCCCTCCCCTGCGGGTCTTCCATCTGCACCCGTCCTGTCTCGACGAGGTGATGGCGACCTTCCCTTTGCTCAGCGCTCTCTACGAAATTCGCAGAAACGGGCTGCCTCCCGAACCCGATCGGAGCCGCTTCACCCTGCGACGCAGCTTTCAGATCCAATCCCGCCCCTTCGCCCTCTACCGGAGGGAAGATCCCGTCTTTGACGAGAAGGCCGCTCTCGAGGCCTCCCTTGCTTGGATCGGCCGCCGCGCCGGCTTCGAAGACCCGGCCGGCGGCCCCCCCGGCCCCATCGACAGGAACCGTGCACTCCTCTTTCTCCTGGAGGAAGCGGGCAGACACTACACGGAGGAGACCGGCGAGACGGTGAAGGGCTGGCAGAAGAGGGTCTTCTGGAAGTTCGTACGCAACTACGCGGTCCTGCAAGGCCTTCTCCTGCCTGAATTTTACCATCTACTGGTGGGTGCGAGGTCGAGCGTGGACGACAATTTCTGTCACAGCCTCTGGCGCCTGGGGGGGTTCTATCCGTGGCAGGCGGAATCCTCGAACGCCCCTACCCTGCGGGTGAAAGGGGAGGAGGTCTGGCTCGGGACCCGCAGGATCCACGTCCGGCGGTGGCTGCCCGGAAAGAAACAGCGTCTCCAGCATGTCCTGCGGAGGCATCGCAAGCGCGAGCGCTATCCGGGCGAGTGGCTGGAGAGCTTCGACGGAAGCGCGCTCTGCTCGTATCCGCCCGAGGACCTCGTCGTGGAGGACTACGGTCGATTTCTTCGAGAGCAGTGGCGACACATTCTCAAGGACGAGCAGAGTGCTTCCGAGCCCTTCGTCACGTCCCTGCTCGACGGAATCGACATTCGTGAGACCATCCGGAAATGGCACGAGAAGCGCATCTACGTGAAGAACCGGGGCACACAGCGAGGCGGTTCGGGTGCGGTGGTCGTCATCTTCGAAGAGGACGAAGGGAACCGGAAATACCCTTACCGGATGACCTGGCTCGGAGAGCACGAACAGGAGTCGGACATGGCATTCTACGCCACTCCCCCAGAGGAGAACATCGTAGGTCCGGGCATCTGCCGATGCGAGTACGGGGGGTTCCTGATGACCTATCCGCCTCGCAGGCTGTATGACGTGTGGAGGGATCCCGACTACCGCTTCTTCCCGTCCAAGGCGGAGGTGCTTCTCGCCGCGGCGCTCGATTATTCACTGGAGAGGCAGGTTGTCTACGTAGCTTCCCGACCTCCGCGGTCCGCGATGCGGACCCTGGCCGAGAGGCTCAGGCGCCAGATCGTCTACCTGCCGCTCGGCGCCCTCTCGCCCGCCCGTCTGAAGAAGATCCGTGTCTTTCACATCCTCAGCGGCTACGACAAAAGGGACGTGGCCAAGGATTACATCGTCTGAGTCGGGGAAGGCTACTTCTGTTCCTGTTCCTTTTCGTACTCCGCGACGATCGCCTTGTGAACGTTCGGCGGCACGATGTCGTAGTGGTCGAATTCCATGGTGTAGGAACCTTCTCCACCGGTCATCGACTTGAGCCCGGCCTGGTAGTTCTGGATTTCACCCAACGGAACGAGCGCCTGCACCACGGCCAGCGAGCCCTCTGTGCCGCTCGTGAGGATCCGCCCGCGTTTACCGTTGAGATCTCCCATCACATCCCCCATGTTGGCCTGAGGCACCACCACCTCCAGCTTCACGATCGGCTCGAGAAGCACGGGTCCGCACTGGAGAAAGGCCTTCTTGAAGGCCTCCCGGCCGGCGATCTGGAAGGCGATGTCCTTCGAATCCACGGGATGCGTCTTCCCGTCCACCAGGGTGACCCGCACATCCACGACCGGGTATCCGGCGATGACCCCTTCCGCCATCTTGTTCTGAATCCCCTTGTCCACGGAGGGGCGAAAGGTCTGGTCGATGACGCCGCCGAAGATCTTGTCCACGAATTCGTAGCCCTCTCCCCGCTCCAGCGGCTCCACATCGATGAAGACGCGCGCAAACTGCCCCGCGCCGCCTGTCTGCTTCTTGTGGGTGTATTCGACGTATTTGGCGCCCTTCGTGATCGTCTCTTTGTACGGGATCTTCGGGGGCGCCGTCTCCACCTCGACCTTGCGTCTCCTCTTCAGCCTCTTCAGCATCAGGGCAAGATGCATGTCCGACATGCCGCTCAGCACGAGGTCGCCGGTTTGTGTATCCGCCTGCACCGAAATGGTGCGGTCGTCCGCGACGAGTTCCTTCAGGGCGGTGCTGATCTTCTGCTCGTCGCCGCGGCTCTTCGGCCGAACCGCCAAAGAGCACATCGGCGACGGAAACTGGACCTCCGGAAGCGTGATCTTCGTCTTGTCGTCCGTCACCGTGTCGCCGGCCAGGATGTCTTCCACCTTGGTCACCGCCACGATATCGCCGCACACGCCCTCGTCGATCGGATCCTGCTCCTTTCCGCAGACCTTCAGCAGGCCCCCGATTCGCTCGCTCTTGCCCGTTCTGCGGTTCACAAAGGAGGTGTTGGAAGCCAGCCGTCCCGCCAGGATCCGCAGGTACGAGATTCGGGTCACGAATTCATCCGCCACCGTTCGGTACACGAAGCCGACGAACCCGTTGTCCGGATCCAGGACCACCTCCTCCTCGCCCGCCATCCCTTTCCGCTCGACCTGCATCGGGTTCGGAGAAAAGGCCTTCAGGAAGTCGAGCATCTCTTCCAGGCCCACCTGTGGTTCGCCCGCGGCCGCGAGCACGGGGAACAGCACTCGCTGAAGCATCGCCCGAGTGAACGTCGCCCGGAAGACATCCGGGGCGATCTCCTCGCCCTCTAGGTACTTCTCCATCAAAGCATCGTCCGCTTCGACGACCGCCTCACTCAGCTTTTCGTGCGTCGAGGCCACCTCTTCCGGTGCGCCTTCCGGGGGTTCCACCACGGAGAAGACCTTGGAGAGCGAGGCGGCGGAACCGTCCGGCACGAGGACCGGAATGCAGCGGTCTCCGAAATGCTCTTCGATCTCCGCCAGGGTCTTCCCATAGTTCGTGTTCTCCGCGTCCAGTCTCGTAATCGCGAAGCAGCAGGGCAGACCGAGCTTCTCCGCCTCCTGCCAGATCTTCCGAGTGTTCACCTTGACCCCGCTCGTCGCATCCACGCAGATCACCGCACACTCGACGGCGCGAAGCGCGGCGAGCAGGTCGCCCACGCAGTCCGATGAGCCGGGAACGTCCAGGACGTTGAGCAGGACATCCTTGTAAGTGAAGGAGAGGGTCGAGCAGGCGAAGGACTTGCCCCCTTCCCTCTCATCCGGATCGAAATCACTGGCCGTGTTGCCTTCCTTGATGGTCCCCATTCGGGTCAGCACGCCCACCTTATGAAGAAAGGCCTCGACGAGCATGGTCTTTCCTGCTCCTTCGTGGCCGACGAGGGCAATGTTCCGGATTCGGTCGGTGTCGATACGGGCCATGGGAAAACCTCTTCAAACTCGGGTTGACATGGAACGTCTGGAGCTACTGCGAACCCCGGGACTCCGTGAAGATAATCTTAACCATCTATCACACCGGGTTCGGGCTGTAAAGCTCGCGTCTCGCCATACGCACCCCCAGACACCCTGCCCCGAAGTACAGGGCCACTCCAATCCAGAGGCCCCCGGGCAGTCCGATGTGAACCGCCAGGAGAGGGGTCAGGGCGGCAAAGAGAACCGAAGTCCAGCCGCTGATCCCCCAGCAGAGGGGGATGTCGCCCGGCTGGATTCGCCTCACCCAGAAGAGTCCGGCCGGGAAAGGCATGCCCATGAAGAAGCAGGCCGGGGCAAGCGTACGGATCCCCTTCTGCATGAAGAAGGAACCGGTCAGGCTTCCGAGGGTCGTACACGCGGACCATCCCCTCGTTACGAAGAAGTGTTCCGAGGGATCTTCGATCCCCCGGCTTCCGAACACTTCCACAAGGGTCGCGATCAGCTTGAACGTGTCCCGAGGGGGCAGATGGGCCCAGAAGGGGAAGGCGAGAGCCCCCCGTTCCGGGTGGAGGTGTTCGAACAGATCGTCGAGTCCCCCCGGGTCATGAGGAAGTCTCCCCGGAAGCCCTTCGCCCCTGCTGCGGAGGCTCCCGGCGCTGCCGGGCCGTCCATGGTGATCAACGCGAACTCCTCCCCTTCATCCAGCACGAATCGCCTGGCGTCGGAAAGGCGGCTGTTCACCTCCTGACCGGGAAACCGGTCCTCGTGGAATCGAGCCGGCCAACGCCGGGTCTGGGCAAGGAGGATCGGATTCTGCTCAACGAAGGTCACCTCCCTCGCTCCGTGCCAGAGCGCCTCGATCACCGCCGTTCCCCCGCCGGCTCCCATGACGAGCGCCCGGGGCTACCGGAGCACTGAATGGCTCACGGACTGAATCCTCCTCGACAGGAAATCGAGGGGGCCGTCCATCACTTTGCGGGCCGGTATGCGCAGCCGGACCGGATCCCCGTCCAGGAAGAGCATCTTCCCGCCCGGAATCTCTCCCTCGTAGTTCAGGCTCAGCCCCGGCAGACTCCTGAGACTCGGTCCCTCGAGCACGTGAACCGTACCCACCGGAATGCACATCCTTCCGCCCGGCTTGAGCTGCCGCAACAGGGGCGGGGGTATCTCGCTGGAGGCCGCCGTATCCGTCCGCCTGTTCGGAGGGAAGCACGTCCCTCGCCCATAGCGAGGACAGAAGCAACAGCCCGATGAATACCATGGGGCGAACCAGGGTATGGTTTCTGGCAAGGTCTGGACGCATCCCTCTTCTATGTGTTTCACCATGTGTACGGCAGATCAGAGGGAAAGCTGATAGAAGGCAGCAGGGCCTGCGTAGGACGCCTGTGCCCCCAGCTGCTCTTCGATCCGGAGCAACTGGTTGTATTTCGCGAGCCGATCGCTCCGCGAGGCGGACCCGGTCTTGATCTGGCCCGCGTTCGCGGCGACCACCACGTCCGCGATGGAGGCGTCTTCGGTCTCTCCGCTCCTGTGGGACACCACGGCGGTGTACCCTGCCCGTTGCGCCATGGCGATGGCATCCAGGGTCTCGCTGAGCGTGCCGATCTGATTGAGTTTGATCAGAATCGAATTGCCGACCCCCTCCTTGATTCCTTTCTCGAGGCGCTTCGTGTTGGTCACGAACAGGTCGTCCCCGACGATCTGTATCTTGTGGCCAAGCCGGTCGGTCATCTCCTTCCAGCCCTTCCAGTCGTCCTCGGCCAGACCGTCTTCGATGCTCAGGATCGGGTATCTCTTCACGAGATCCTCGTAGTAGTCGACCATCTGCTTCGACGTCAGGGATTTCCCTTCCGCCTTCAGTTCGTACCGCTTCTTCTTCGCACTGTAGAACTCGCTGGCTGCGGGATCCAGCCCCAGAAAAATGTCACGGCCGGCCTTGAACCCCGCCTTGTTGATCGCTTCCAGGATCACGGTGAGGGCTTCCTCGTTGCTCTGCAAATCCGGGGCGAAGCCGCCTTCATCTCCGACGGCCGTGGCATATCCCTTCTGTTTGAGGACCGCCTTCAGGCGGTGAAAGACCTCCGCCCCCATCCGCAGCGCCTCACGGAAGCTCTCCGCACGAACCGGCAGAATCATGAACTCCTGCAGGTCCACGTTGTTGTCCGCATGCTGGCCCCCGTTCAAAACGTTCATCATCGGTACGGGCAGCATCTTCGCGTTCGTCCCCCCAACATACCTGTAGAGTGGCAGCTCGACGCAAAGGGCAACGGCCTTTGCCACCGCGAGAGACACGCCGAGGATCGCATTCGCCCCGAGGTTCTCCTTGTTATCGCTCCCGTCCAGGGCGATCATCCTCTGGTCGATCCATACCTGGTCCGACCCTCTGGTGCCGAGAAGGGCCGGGGCGATCTTCTCGTTCACGTTCGCGACCGCCTTCTGCACCCCCTTTCCCAGATAGCGTTTCATGTCCCCGTCCCGGAGTTCAACCGCCTCGTGTTCACCCGTTGATGCCCCGGATGGAACCGCCGCCCTGCCAAGGGCGCCGCATTCCAGAAGCACGTCCACTTCCACCGTAGGGTTCCCGCGCGAATCCAGGATCTCTCTGGCCGTAATGGATTCTATACGATCCATACTCGGTCTCCTCCTCTTTTCCGGCTTCTCCGGCTCACGGTTTGATCTTCAACGAGCGAACCTTCCCGTTTCGATAGACGTCGATACGAAGCGCTTTCGAAGGGTCCTTCTCTCCCAGGGCAAGCCACAGGTCCTTGTTCCCTTCCACAGGCTCGCGATCCAGGCGTACGAGGATATCCCCTTTGCGCATCCCTGCCTTGTCCGCGGGCCCGTCCTCGGTGATCTCCGTAACGATCACGCCCTTCTCTCTGTCGAAGGCGAAGTATCGGGCCACCTCGGGGGACAGATCCTGCGTGACGAAGCCGTACGTACTTCGCGGCCCCACCCCGGCCGAGGCGGAGCCCAGATCGACCAGAACGCCTTTCTCTACAAGGGCGGGGGACAGGAACAGGGGCGCGCCGAACTTCAAAGCGATGGCGACGGCATCGCTCGGCCTGCTGTCCACCTCCCATGTCTTTCGACCCGAACGCAGGTTCAGCACGGCGAAATAGGTGTTTTCCCTCAGGTCGGAGATCACGACCCGCTCCACGCTCGCATCCAGCAAATCCAGCATCCGCTTCATGAGATCGTGGGTCAGGGGACGGGGCGGCTCCACTGCCTGGAGTCCCAGGGTGATGGCCCGCGCCTCGCTCAAACCGATCCACACGGGAAGTCCCCTTTCCGAATCGGGATCCACCAGGAAAAGAACCGGAGACTGGGTGTCCGGATCCACGACCACTCCCTTCACGTCAACGGGAAGCAGCCCGGAGTTCGATGGCCCGCACCCTCCCATAAGAAGAGAAGCGAGAAGAACGAATCGGGCAAGTCTCGGATGGCGCATGTCGGGTTTCCTTTCTCCTGTCAGGAATGCTTCTCAGCCGGCTTCTCCTCCCAGGCAAACGTCCCGATCAGGGGGACGAAGACGCATCCGGTGCCCTCTTCCTTCCGAATGCGCTGCCGCTCCCTTCTGACCGTATACAGTGTCTGATGGTGGGCGCTTCCGATGGGGATCACCAGGCGACCGCCCAAAGCCAGTTGCTCCACCAGCGGTTCAGGGAGTTCCGGTGCTCCGGCGGTCACGATGATGGCGTCGAAGGGGGCCATCTCGCCCCATCCTTCCGACCCGTCTCCGACCCGGATCGAGACATTCCCGTAGCCCAGGCGATCGAGCAGGCCCTTCGCCCTTTCGGCCAGCTCCGGGATTCGCTCGATGGAATAGACCTCCCGGGTGATTTCCGCAAGAACCGCGGTCTGATAGCCGGATCCGGTTCCCACCTCCAGAACGCGGTCGCCGGCCTCCGGCGCGGCGCTCTCGGTCATCACCGCAACCATGTACGGCTGGGAAATGGTCTGCCCCTGGCCGATGGAGAGCGGGCTGTCCTCGTAGGCATGCTCACCCTGGTCCCTCGGAACGAACCGGTGCCTCGGAACCTTTTCCATGGCACGCAGGACCCGTGAATTCCGAACTCCTCTCTTCCGAATCTGACGCTCCACCATCCGGTGGCGCAGGCGTTCGTAGTGGGACACGCGACCCTCGTCCCTACAGATCCATGACCACCCGGGCAACGAGTCCTTCCCGGGCAGGCCGGATCTGAGCGTCGTGGTAGGTCACCGCCTTGATTTCGCGGAGACCCGACATTTCCTCCCTGGTGAGACTATGCCACAGACCCCTCACCACGACCCTGTACCCCCCCGTCCGATCTCCGCCCGAACCGGCGAAGAGTTCGTGCAAGTCGAGTCGCTTCCTCTCCACCGTCGCCCGGTAGAGGATCTCACCGAGGAGTTCCACGAGAACTTCCTCCCGGTTCCCGCCCGTGACTTCCAGGTCCGCTCCAGGACCCTCCTGGCCGCGGATCGAACCAGCCGGAATTCCCATACAAACATAGAGCGATTCGATGGCGTTTGCGAACAGATCCTGCTCGTCTCTTCCCCGGATCTCGATCTTCAAGTCGGCGGTATGGTCGAGCTCTCTGAAAGGCCTCGTCCTTCCGGAATCCTTCACGAACCGTCCTGTTCCACGCTCAGTACGTGATGTCGAAGGGGAGCAGCTCTTTCGAATCGGTCGCCTCTTCGATGAGGTTCACTTCCTGGACCCGTGCATGGGGGGGACCCTGACGACACCAGGATTCGAAACGCCCGAGGTCGCCCGGATCTCCCTGGGCCAGAACCTCGACACGGCCGTCCGCGAGATTCCGCACCCATCCCTTCAGTCCAAGCCGGCGGGCTTCGTCTCGGGTGTACGCACGAAAGCAGACGCCCTGCACCCGACCGGAGATCAACAAACGAATCCTCTTTTCCTTCGTCACACCCTTCCCTTTCCCAGGCGCACCCCCCCCGTTGTCCTTTCCCCTTTTCCCTTTGTCCTCTAACCCTTATCTTGTCGATAGGATTACCACACTTCCCTCGCATTTGCCAGTCTGGAAGAGGGCGCCCGGCTTGACACCTTTGACGATCATGGGGTATCTGAAGCAAAGAGTTCATGCATCCTATTCCGGCGTCTTTCCGCCTGCGCCCGGCGAAACAAGTAGGCGACGAATCGCTCCCGCAATCGAAAGGGGTCCACCTTGAAAACGATTCGCTTCTCTATCATCGGCACGCTGGCGGCCTGCTTCATGCTGAGCACTCCCCCTGCGTTCCCGGAACAGACTTCCTCAGAAGGCATGACCGCGAAAGAGATCGTGCGAAAGGCACGGGACAAGCAGTTCCCGAAGAACTCGGTCAGCAACCTCACCATGGTCCTGATAAACAAACGCGGCAACGAACGCGTCCGGGAACTGGAGACCAAGAGAAAGGACTACGGAAACGGCGAGGCGAAGAGCGTTGCCTACTTCCTCTCGCCCGCCGACGTGAAGGGAACAGCATTCCTCGTCTGGGAGCACGACGAGCAGCCGAACGACGTCTTCATCTACCTTCCGGCCCTGAAGAAGATCCGCAGGATCGCCTCCGAGCAGAAACACCAGAGCTTCATGGGGAGCGATTTCTCCTATGCGGACATGGAAAACGAAGACGTGGACGACGCGGAGCATCGCATCCTTTCCGAGGAGTCCCTGGAGGGCAGGCCCTGCTGGGTCATCGAATCGATTCCGAAGCCGGACAGCGATTCCGAATACGGAAAGATCACTTCCTGGGTGGACAAATCCGATTTCATTCCCTACCGAGTGGAGTTCGAGGACAAGAAGGGCAACCCTTTCAAGGTGATGCAGGTCCTGCGCACAGGACCTGTGGGCGAGGAGATCCTGCCCCTCCGCTTCTCGATGGAAAACGTACAGAAGAATCACAAGACAGAGATCTCCCTCGACAAGATCGAAATCGACCAGGAGATCTCCGACAGGGAATTCACCCATCGGGCCATTCAAAGATAGCGTGCGGTGCCCTGTTCCGGACGAGGTTTCTTGGCCTCCATGTTCCGGCGATAGAGTCCCTCGACCCCTGCCTGGAGACAGCGGCGCCGGAGACGGTTGCGTGGACTCGGTCGAGGGGTCTCGGGAAGCCTCCACGAGTCGCCCTGCGAAACCTCGTCCGGAACAGGGCACCGCACCCGATGACCGAACCCCTCCCCGGAGGATGGATCCGACGCGATGGCGCTGGTTGTGAATGAGCTCTTTTTCAGTATCCAGGGGGAATCCTCCTTCGCCGGTTTGCCCTGCTTCTTCGTCCGACTCACGGGTTGCAACCTCCGCTGCACCTATTGCGATACCCGGTACGCATACGAGGAGGGCCGTTCCATGGCCGTCGAGGAGATCCTCGCCGCGGTTCCGGCCGGATACGAGGGGCTCGTGGAAGTCACCGGGGGAGAACCCCTCCTCCAGGAGGAATGCCCGGGCCTGGTCGACCGCCTTCTGGCAAGAGGCCATTCGGTATTGGTCGAAACCAACGGCAGCCTGGATATACGGTGCCTTCCGGAAGAGGCCGTCTGCATCCTGGATGTCAAGTGTCCCGAAAGCGGGATGAGCGAGCGTATGCGCTTGGAAAACCTCGGTTATCTCCGCCATCCGGATGAGGTCAAATTCGTGGTCCAGAACCGGGAGGATTATCTCTGGGCGGTCCGGCTGCTGCGCACCGCACCGCCCCGCCCCCCGGGAAAGGTCCTCTTCAGCCCGGCCCGGGGGATCTGCGACCCCCGGGAACTCGCCGAATGGCTCCTGGCCGACCGGCTCGGGGCACGCATTCAACTCCCTCTCCACCGGCTTCTCTGGCCGAACGTTGAGAGAGGCAAATAGTCTTTTCCTCAAGCGAATTTACCTGCCGCAAGTTTCAAGGAATTGATTAAGGTTCCCTCCACGGTCTGCCGATAGAATACGGAAAAGAGAGAGGTCACGGAGGGACGCGAAGAAGTCCCCCGAGACACCAACGGGCTGCGACAGGGTCGGGTGGATGGAACATGTCCAACGCCGCGAAAAAACAGAAGGAAGGACCCCTTGCCAAGAGGGTTCAGGACATGGGTCTTCCGGAGAAGATGCGGCTGGCCCAGTCAGGGGACAAGGAGGCGAGATCCCTGATGGCAAGGGAGAAGAACAAGCTGATCCTCTCCTCCCTGCTGCAGAATCCGCGCATATCGGATCAGGAGATCTTGAATTTCGCAAGGGAGAAGACTCTTCCGGAGGAAATCTTGACCCTTCTCAGCAAACGGAAGGAATGGATGAAGAAGTATCCTGTTCGGCTTGCTCTTGCCCAGAACCCGAAAACACCCCTCGCCCTTTCCCTGAAGCTGATTCGCACCTTCCGGGACACGGACCTGAGAAGGATCGCAAAGAGCAAGGATGTTTCCGTTCATGTGGCTGCCAGCGCAAGGAAGATCCTGATCGCCCGGGGGCTCTTGTAGCCGAAACGGCAAACGAGAAGGTAACGAGGAATCCATGGCTCTACTGAATCACGCCAAGAAAGAGTTGAGCGCAAAGATTGTCTACTACGGACCCGGGTTGTCTGGGAAGACGACAAACCTGGAGTGGATCCATAAGAAGCTCGCACCCGACAAGCGGGGGAAGCTGATTTCCCTCGAGACGAAGACGGACCGTACCCTCTTCTTCGATTTCCTTCCGGTCCAGATCGGGGAGATCTGCGGATTCCGAACCCGCTTCAACGTCTACACGGTTCCCGGCCAGATCTTCTACAACGAAACACGCAGGATGGTGCTGAAAGGCGTGGACGGCATCGTATTCGTAGCCGACTCGCAGAAGGAAATGGCAAACGAGAACCTGGAGAACCTGAAGAACCTGGCCGAGAACCTTCGTTCCATCGGAAAGGAGCTCTCGAAGATACCCCTGGTACTCCAGTTCAACAAGAGGGACTTGCCGAACATCCTGAGCGTCGACGAGATGAACCGCCTCCTGAACGCACCCGGACTGCCCTTCTTCGAGGCGGTTGCGGTCAAGGGGGAGGGTGTACTCACCACCCTGACCCGGATCACGAGGGTGGTGGCGGAACATCTGAAACAGACCCTCTTCGCCGGGGCAGGATCCGACGCCCCAGCCGGCCGGCCCCAGCCCGCTCCTCCCGCGCCGGAGCCGAGAACCGGGCCCTCTCCCGCCTTTCCGGGTTCCTCCACCGGGCAGTCGGATGGAAACACACCCGCCTTTCTGAGCAGTCAACCCCAGGCCGCTCCCAGAATCGAGGCCCCTGAACCTCAAGTTTTTTCTGAATATACCTCCATAAGTACTTCTTTTGGCGATACTATTTCAAAAGCTGAGTGCGCTCCCGAGCCTGGGGTCGCCACGGCCTCTCAGCCACTGCAGGCGGAAGACATTCCGAGCCTTGGCGATCTCGGGGACACGCCGGACCTTGCACCACCGAGCGATCTCGTGCCCAGTCCGGCTTCCGTGGACCCCGAGCCCGCCACTGCACTGGAGTCGAACCCTCCGGTGTCCAGAGAGCCGAGCAACCATGCTTCGGTCGAGTCGAGCCCCCCGCCCGAGGGTGCCGACCCCGGGAAGACGGTGGTCGCGCTGGAAGGGGCATTCCCGTCCGCCGACAGGGTGATTCCGATCGACCGGGGCATCAGCAGACCCGCGGCCGAGCCGGCTTACCAGCCGGCGCCCTCAGGAACTTCTTGGGTGGATCCATCGATGGTATCCGTTACAGCGGAGCCGGTCTCACCAGCCCCGGCGCAGAAGGGGGTAGCCCTCAGGTTTGGAGAGCCCGAGCGGGAGTCCGGCAACCAGGTGCGGATCCCCTTCGCAGTGAGACTCGCAGCCACGAACGAGATCGTTTCCTTTCAGATGACCATCCGAGTGCAGCAGGACCCGGACGAGAATTCCTAAGTACTCCATCTCAACAATACGGTGACGCACCGAGGATGCCGAGGCGCCCGGCAGGCAAGGCGCGAGGAGGGCGAATACCGGGCGTATTGAACCGACGAGCAACGCAGCCTGCCGGGATGGATCGGCATCCGAATGCCACCGTATTGTTGAGATGGAGTGCTTAGTACAAGGGTCAGGGATCAGGCCCCGCACCCTGCCCGCTCCGGTGAAGAGACCTCAATTCAGCAGAAGCACTGTGCCGTTGCACAGGGCATGAAACAGCGTCGATGCAACGACGCTGCCGGTACGTTCCCTCAGCCAGCCGAAAAGAAGTCCCGGTGCGAAGGTGGCAAGAGACTCCGGACGCAGCGATATGACGTAGTGCCCCGCAGCGAACAGGAGGGCCGTATACACCCAGGCGAAACCGACCCGTCCGCCGAGCAGATTCACCTTCCACGAAAAGGCCGCCCCGAGACGTGACTGCATGTACCCGCGATAAAAGACCTCCTCCGGCATGGCAACACAAAGGAGGTGATACAGGAGCAGAAGCAGCCCGTCCTCCTGAAAGGCGATCCTGAAAGGCATTTGGAGCCACCAGCTCTTGTAGAACCAGTAGAGGAGACCAAAGGCGGGAATAAAGAGGAGAGAGAAGACGAGGAACATGTTGACGGAGAACAGAAGGCGACGCAGGGTAATCCCCCACTCCTCGGGCCTCGTTCGGGTTCGGCGTAGCAGAAAAAGAGGAACGTACAGGAAGAGTGCCGCCGCCCAGACGGGCAGTGTCTGGGAGATGAATTCGATCGACCGGAAGGCATACAGGATCTTGCAGATACCGATGACGACCGCGAAGACGAGGGTAACCTCGAGCAATGCCCTCCTTGCGCTACTCAATTAGGCATTCCTCTCTTCCACCATACGCTCGAAACATGCAAGGACGGACTCGTATTCCATCTCCATGGAAGCCCCCGGCGCACACGTCGAGTCCCCGACCAGGAAAAGGCCTTCCACGTTCGGGACACGATAACCCAGCCTGTCTTTACGGGTCTGATCGGCCTGAATGGCGATGCTCTCCAGCATCCGAACCACATGGGAACGCTTCCACTCGACCGCCATCTCGGCCCGTGGGATCGCCTTCCTCAGGTTTTCTTCGATCTTCTTCTCCAGCGCTTTGACCAGCTCCGGCTGTCGGACTTCCTCCGGAGAGCAGGGGCAGACGAAGGTGGCGAGTTGTTTCCCTGCAGGAGCGTGGCGGTGGCAGAGGTTCGAAAGAAAGGTGCCGTAGCTGGGCGGGTCCATGAAGAACCAGAGGCCCTTCTTGCGGAAGATCCGGTGCTTGAGGGCGAGATCCACGATCAGGGCAGCAGAGGGCACCGCCTTCCTGCAGAGCTCGACGAACTCCTGTGTGGTGGCCCCCTTCGGCAGGAGGTCGGCCAGTTGCTGGCAGGGTATCGCACAGACGACCCGACGGGCTTTCAGGGTTTCCCCGGCAACCCTCACCCCCACTACCCTGCCTTCCTCCACCTCGATCCTTTCGACCCTTGTCTGCCAGCGGATCTTCCCGTTCTTATCGATCTCCTGCTCCAGATGCTCCAGAATCGGGATCCACCCCTCTCGGGGGTAGGCAAGGTAAGAGCGGAGACGGAAGGCCTTCTGAAAGCAGCGCAGAGTCTCTCCTGCGGATATCTTCTCCGGGGCGGTACAGTGCGTTGACTCGTATGCGAGCACCTTCAAGTAGTTCTGCAGGGAGCCGGGAATGGTGTTTCGGAGGAACCACTCCTCCAGGCTCTCTTCCTCCATGTCCTCCAGGGTTTCTCCCTTCAGCGTCCGGAGAAGTCGAAGGGCGAACAGGCCGTCCCACCGGGAGAAATAGTCGGCCCGCAGCACGCCGGGCCTCCCAATCGAGATTTTGCGGATTCTCTGCTCCGTGTCCAGCACCCAGGCCTCGTTCAGGGGAACCAGGAGAGGTTTCAGTCCGAGTTGTTCGCAAACCCTGTAGAAGGGGCCTTTCTCTCCGTAGCGGACTCTGGGAATGCCGGGCATGGAGAAGTACTCGTCCCTCTTCCAGGGCGCGGACCTGCCTCCGGCAACTCTCTTCCTCTCCAGCAGGAGAACCTTCCAGCCCGCTCTGGCGAGCAGGGCTCCGAGGAACATGCCCGGAAGGGTGGCGCCCAGAAGGATGCAATCAACCATTGCCTGGAATCCTTCCCGTCGGCTCGGGACTGGGCGGGTCGAAGGCGTCTTCGATCCGTATGAACAGGCATTTGTCGAGGGCCACTTCCAGCAGATCGATCACCTCCAGGGCATGCTGGACATCGCGCTCCCGGGCTTCGTGGGTGAGCATGATGATGTGAACCGGCCCGGCCTCCTGTCGCCCCTTCTGAATGACCGAATGGATGGAGATCCCATGTTCACCGAGGATTCCCGAGATCTTGGAGAGAACCCCGGGACGATCCACCACCGGAAAACGAATGTAGTACTTCGAGACGAGTTCCTCCATCGGCCGCAGGCGCACATAGTGCGGGAAGCTGCCGTAGAAGCCAAGGACCGGAAGATCGCTCGGCCTGCCCGGCTCCTTTGTCCTTGCAAACGACACGAGATCGCTCACGACCGCGCTTCCGGTGGGCATCATACCGGCACCTTTCCCGTAGAACATGACCGGGCCCGTGGCCCTACCAGCGGCGTAAACCGCGTTGAACGCCTGGCCCACAGAGGCGAGCAGGTGCGATTGGGAAATCATGGTGGGATGGACACGCGCTTCGAACTCACCGTCCTGGATCTTCGAGAGTGCCAGCAGCTTGATGCGGTACCCGAGTTCCCCCGCGTAGCTGATGTCCATACCCGTGATGCGCTGTATTCCTTCGGTGAAGATCTCGTCCGGCTTCACCTGAACCCCGTAGGCAAGCGCGATCAGAATGGCCAGTTTGTGCGCCGTATCCTGCCCTTCGATGTCGAGACTCGGGTCCGCCTCCGCATACCCGAGTTCCTGGGCCTGCTGCAGGCACTGGGGAAACTCGAGTCCCTGTTCCGTCATGGTGGACAGGATGTAGTTGGCCGTCCCGTTGATGATTCCGGCGATGGAGTGAATCTGATCCGCGGCCAACCCCTCGCGCATGCTCCGGACGATCGGAATCCCTCCGGCAACCGATGCCTCGAATCCGATCTGAACGCCCTGCTCCTCCGCCGCCTGGAAGAGCTCCGCTCCGTGGGAGGCCAAAAGCGCCTTGTTCGCCGTGACGACGTGCTTCTTGGCGGCGATCGCCTCCAGCAGAAAAGACCTGGCCGGCTCGATACCTCCCATCAACTCGATCATGACCCGGATTTCCGGATCCTCGAGGATGTCCTCCACCCGTGTGGAGGTTTTCACATCTTCCAGACGGATCCCGCGGTCTCGATCCAGATCCAGGTCGGCGATTCGTTTCAACCGTATGCGCCTGCCCGCCCTTCTCTCGAGCCAGGCGGGTTCCTCCAGAAGAATCCTGGCCACTCCGGTGCCTACGGTGCCGAATCCAGCCAGTCCCACGTTCAGCGCTTCCAAGACCTTCCTCCCCCCGGCCGGTTCTAGAGGAATTGCCGGATTCCCCGGGCCGCCTGCTGAATCCGCTGCTCGTTCTCCACCAGTGCAAACCGTACATAACCCTCGCCGTACTCGCCGAAACCGATGCCGGGCGACACCGCGACCTTCGCCTCTTTGAGCAGGAGCTTGGAGAACTCGAGAGAGCCCATTTCCCGAAAGGGCTCCGGGATCTTCGCCCATACGAACATGGTCGCCTTCGGCTTCTCGATCACCCAGCCGGCTCGATCGAGTCCTTCGATGAGTGCGTCACGGCGTCTCCGATACAGGTCGACGATCGTCCCGACACACTCCTGCGGCCCGTTCAGGGCGATGATGGCGGCAATCTGGATCGGCTGGAAGATGCCGTAGTCGAAGTAGCTCTTCAGCCGGGTCAGGGCCCCGACCATGTCCCTGTTGCCGACCACGAAACCGATCCGCCAGCCGGGCATGTTGTAGCTCTTGGACATGGAGAAGAGTTCCACGCCCACATCCCTCGCCTCGGGCACCTCGAAGAGGCTGGGGGGCCGGTAGCCGTCGAAACAGAGGTCCGAGTAGGCAAAATCGTGGACGATCAGGATCTTGTTCTCCTTCGCTATGGAGACGACCCTCTCGAAGAAGCTCTTGTCCACCACCCGGGTGGTCGGGTTGTGGGGAAAGCTCAGGATCATCATGCTCGGTCGCGGCCAGGTCCCCTGGATGGCCCGGTTCAAGTCCTCGAAGAAGTCCCGTTCCGGGCTTATCGGAACCGTGTGGGCCTGTGCACCGGCGATGATGACCGAATACATGTGGATGGGGTAGGTCGGATTCGGAACGAGCACGATGCTGCCCGGGCCGAGGGTGGCCAGGGCAAGATGAGCCAGCCCCTCCTTTGCGCCGATCGTCACGATCGCCTCCGAATCCGGGTCGAATTCGACTCCATAGCGACGCCTGTACCAGTCCACGATGGCCAGCCGAAGCTTGTAGATCCCCCTCGAGACGGAATACCGGTGGTTCTTCGGGTTCTGAATCGCCTCGGTAATCTTGTCCACGATATGGGCAGGGGCTCCCTGGTCCGGGTTTCCCATACCCAGGTCGATGATATCTTCTCCGGCCCTTCGAGCCTCCATCTTCATCGCGTCCACGATGCTGAACACGTAAGGCGGAAGCCTGCTCATTCTCGGAAACTCGAGACCCGGCCCTTCTCTTTCGTCCTGCTTCTCCATGACCGACACCGTTCTTCTCCTCTTCTTTGAGCCCCTCCTACCGCAGGGCGTAGCTTTCAAGGAAATTCCTCAACAACGTCTTTCCGCTCGTGGTCAGGATGGATTCCGGGTGAAACTGGACGCCTTCGACGGCAAACCGCTTGTGTCTGACTCCCATGATCTCACCGTCCTCCGAGGTGGCTGTCACCTTGAGGCAGGCGGGCAGCCCCTTCGGCTGAATCGCGAGCGAGTGATACCGTGTCGCAGGGAAAGGGTTCTCCAGCCCCTGATAGACCCCTCTGCCGTCATGTCGGACACGGGAAACCTTTCCATGCATGAGCCGGGCGGCAGAGTGGACCCGGGCACCAAAGGCGAAGCCGATCGCCTGATGGCCCAGACACACCCCCAGAATAGGCAGCCGCCCCGCAAAGGCCCGGACCGCCTCCACCGAGATCCCCGCGTCCTGTGGCACACCCGGACCGGGGGAGATGACCAGACAGCTCGGCCTCGTTCTTTCTATTTCCCGGGTCGAAACCTTGTCGTTTCGACGTACCACGACCTTGTTCCCCATTTCCTGGAAGTATTGAACCAGGTTGTAGGTAAAGGAATCGTAGTTGTCAATCATGAAGATCATACACGACGCCCTCTTCCCAGTCCTCCGCAAGGGAGAATCCCTGCCTCGCCCACTGGATCGCCTTGATCATGGCCCTCGCCTTGTTGAGGCATTCCTGGTACTCCCGGGCAGGTTTCGAGTCCGCAACGATGCCGGCGCCGGCCTGCAGATACAGGCGATCACGCATGGCGAGAATCGTGCGAATCACGATCGCCATGTCCATGTTTCCCGAGAAGCTGAAGTATCCGACCGCGCCGCCGTAGGGACCCCTTCGATCCGGCTCCAGCTCGTCGATGATCTCCATGGCCCTTATCTTCGGAGCCCCCGAGAGGGTCCCCGCCGGAAAGCAGGCTCGAAACGCGTCGAAGCAATCCTTCCCCCTGCCGAGGCGTCCCTTCACATTGGACACCAGGTGCATGACGTGTGAATACCGCTCGAGCACCATCAGGTCCTGCACCTCCACGCTTCCGGGTGCGGAGACCCTTCCCACGTCGTTTCGTCCGAGATCGACGAGCATGATGTGTTCCGCGATTTCCTTCTCGTCGTGCTTCAACCCGGCGGCGAGCTTCGCGTCCGCCTTGGGTGTCCCCCCCCGGGGCCGGGTGCCGGCGATGGGCCGGACTTCCACGGACCCTTCCTCCACCCTCACGAGCACCTCCGGAGAGGAACCGACCAGAGCGTACTGCGGATACTGCAGGAAGAACATGTAGGGAGAGGGATTCACGAGCCGGAGCGAACGGTAGAGGGAGAAGGGGTCCACCGCTTCCTCCACCTCCAGCCTCTGGGACAGGACCGCCTGGATGATATCGCCGCTCCGGACATACGCCTTCGTCTTCCTCACGGCCTCCAGGTACTCCTTCCTCCTCATGTTCGCCTTCACACGGAGCTTCGCGTCCGTAGTCGCCGGCGCCTTCGGCCGCAAAGGGTTGCGCAGCCGCCGGACGGTGCGTTCGATCTTCTCGACCGTTGCCTCGTATGCCTCCCTGGGACGGGCATGGTTCGGCAGATAGCAGCAGGAAACGACCCGGATCGTGTGACGGATGTTGTCGAATATGAGCAGGCACTCAGGGAAGACGAGGTAGATGTCCCACACGTCGAGCACACGCTCGGTCTGTTCCGGCAGCTGCTCGAAGAAGCGCACGGTGTCGTACCCGAGATACCCCACCGCACCGCCGTAGAACCGCGGCATGTCCGGTACGGGCACGGGCCGGTAGCGCCTCATGAAATCCCGAAACGAGAAGAAGGGATCCTCCACCTCTTCACGCCGCCTGTCCACCCCCTTTTCCAGCACCTCGATCCGGTTTCCCCTGCAGCGAAACACGGACGCCGCGCCCGTTCCCAGGAAGCTGAACCTCGCCCATCTCTCCCCACCTTCCACGCTCTCCAGGAGAAAGCCGTGGGGACCGGGCTTGAGCTTCAGGTAGGCGGA
Source organism: uncultured Thermodesulfobacteriota bacterium (assembly GCA_964479535.1). Classification (GTDB taxonomy): domain Bacteria; phylum Desulfobacterota; class DSWW01; order DSWW01; family DSWW01; genus S015-6. The sequence continues at coordinate 68,382 of CAYZMM010000001.1, read as the reverse complement.
CACCGGCGTGTCCTGATCGGCCAGGATCTCGCACGAAAGGGGAACCAGATTGCCCTTCCGCAGGAGGCTGCTGAACGCTGAGAAGGACGGACGTACGGAGACCATCAGAAAGGCTCCTCTTCTTTCCGAAAGGGTCGGACCAGAATGCCCTTGTATCCTTCCTTCTTTTCAAGATGTTCCTTGACCTGCTCGGCCCTCTCCAGGCTCCTCAACGGCCCCACGAAGACCCTGCAAAACGGACCGGCTTCCCCAGAGGGCCCGGAGGTCCTCTGGAAACTCCGGTATCCCTTCCTCCGCAGGTCCTGCACCAGATGCTCGGCACGCGCCGGCTGGCGGAAGGACGCGACCTGGAGCAACGCCCCTCCGTCATCTCCTCTTTCACCCGAGGCATGGGCAGGAGACCCCGCCTCTCCCGTCTTCGTCACGGAGTCGGAGCCCGCCGTGCCCTCGTCCTCGTCCGGCGCCGGCAGTTCCTCCTCGAAGGACAGGTGCGGGAACTCCTCCGTAGGTACGGCACTCTCGTCGGCCCTGTAGACTCTCCGAATCTCCCGCATCTGCTCCGTGCGTCCCACCAGGACACCCACGTAGAATGCCAGACCTGAAACGCCAATCCACACGAAGAACAGGCAGAGGAGTGTAAGGGGAGAAAGACGGATCTCTGCAGGATGCCTCCTGGTCGACTTCCCCATGTCGCGGCCCCGCCAGAGCTAACCCTCATACAACTTCCAGGATCCGTGCTGGATTGTATCCCAACATCTCGACCCGGTCAATTTACGACTTCTTTCCGACTCGATTTCTCCGCCCCCCTGTGTCATCCTGTAGAAAACTCCCTGGATGGATTCTTCGGAGATGAGCCCCCCGAGAAAAACCCCCGATCGTGCCGCTCTACTGTCCCTGACCCTGGTCCTTTCCCTGGCCGTGCCCTGCCTGTTCTCCCCAGGCGGCCTCACCGCTTCTTCCCCTCCAACCCCGTCGGTCCCGGAGGGACTCTCCGGAAACCCTCGGGATCTCTCCACTTACTTCACCGAAGAGGAGATGAACGACTGGAGCGCCTACCGGAAGGAAAAGATGTGGGCCCACCTGATCGGCCTCGGCTCGGTTTTCCTCTTCTACGTCCTGCTCATCGCGACCGGTCTCAACAGGAAGCTCAAGGAAATCGCGGAGCGGACGGCGACCTGGTGCTACCGGAATCCCGGTTTGATTCGGGTTGGCAGAAGATGGCCCATTCTCGCCAGGCTGAGCCGGATCCCGGAACGGCTGTTCGGGGGTAAACAGTGGCTCGTCGTCCTTCTTTACTGTGTCTTCTTTCTCTTCCTGCTGCGCCTGTTCTTTTTTCCCCAGCACTTCTACCGCTCCTATTGGCACGATCTCCAGCACGGTCTCTCCAACATCACCCTGAGCCTCTGGGTGCTCGACTATGTAAAGGGCCTCTGTGTAGGCACCCTGCTCTTCGCCCTGATGGTCTTCGGAATATACGGGCTCATGCATCGCGTCGGCTGGAAATGGTGGCTGCTGCTCTGGGCCGGAGTCTCGATGGCCATCTTCGGCTACGTTGTGATCGCCCCCTATGAATCACACTTGTACAGCCGTTTCGAGCCCCTGGAAGAAGGAGAGCTTCGAGACCGACTCGAGCGTCTCGCCGAGAAGACCGGCCTGCGCCTGGAGGATGTGCTGGTTGTGGACGCAAGCCGAAGGACCAAGAAGGTGAACGCTTACCTGAGCGGCTCAGGCCCCTCCGAACGAATCGTGCTCTACGACACCCTCCTCGAGTCCTTTACGCCTCGAGAAATCCTCATGGTCATGGCCCATGAACTCGCACACTGGAAAGAACCGGATGAAAAGCGCTCCTATCTGCTCTTCTCCATCACCGTCTTCTGCGTGCTCGGCCTGGCCCACGGAATCCTTCATGCTGGCACACGATTTCGCAGGCTTCACTACACCTCCCCCGTCGACGTGGCGGGCCTACCGGTTCTCTTCCTGACCTTCTTCGTCGCCTTTCAAATCCTTCGACCCGTGAACCTGTCATTGAAGCGGGCACGGGAGGTCGAGGCGGACAGGGCTTCCCTCGAACTGGTCTGCGATCCCGAGGCATTCATCACAACCCACGTGAAGCTGGCGCGACTCAATCACGCAAACGTCGATCCCCATGCCCTCTATGTTCTCTTCTTCTGTTCCCATCCGCCCTTTCTCGAGCGAGTGGAAACGGCCCTCACCACAGAATGCGAATGAACGCCCCCTGTCACGACTCGCTTCACCTCGGGCCCGTCCTCCACCGGTCTGCTCAGTGGGATTCGAGCAGGGGCAGTGGCGGGAGGCCTGCCCCCTGGCCCCTGACCCCCGATCCCTTTCGCCTTTGACCTTTCACCTTTGCCCTTTCACCTTTGCCCCCGAGTTGCTTTCTGTCAGCGAAAATCCTAGCATGATTGTGATGCATGAATGAAATTCGACCTTTGCGGAAGAAGAATGGAAACCCCCGAAGAAGAAAGAGATTCCGAAGAACCGGAGCCCCAGGTCACACTGCCGGAGGTGGTCGATGAAGCACCGTCCCGCAAGGAGCAGGCTCAACCCCCGGCCTCGGAGGCAGCTTCGGAGACGGCGCTCATACGGCCGTCAGCCCTCCAACTGTATCTTTCCAAGATGGGAAGGTACCCGATTCTCACGCCTGAGGAGGAACACAGGCTGGCGGTACGCTACGTGGAGGAAGACGACCGGGAGGCAGCCTACCAGCTCGTCACCTCGAACCTCCGTCTGGTGGTCAAGATCGCTCTCGAATTCCAGAGAACATGGATGAACAACCTGCTCGACCTGATCCAGGAGGGAAACATCGGGTTGATGCAGGCGGTGAAGAAGTTCGATCCCTATCGGGGGATTCGGCTCAGCTCCTACGCATCCTTCTGGATCAAGGCCTATATCCTGAAGTTCATCCTGGACAACTGGAGGCTTGTCAAGATCGGAAAGACCCAGGCAGAGAGGAAGCTCTTTTACAACCTGTACAAAGAGAAGGAGAGGCTCCATCAGCTCGGTTATGATCCCGGCCCCCGGCTGATCGCGCAACGCCTGAACGTGAAGGAAGAGGACGTCATCAAGATGGACCAGCGGCTCGGGTCCTGGGAAGTGTCCCTGGAAAAGCCGATCAAGGAAGATTCCTCGTCGAAATCGGTTCGGGATCTCCTTCCGGGACCCACCCGACCCGCCGACGAGAGCCTTGGGGACGATCAGTTGCGGGAGCTGATCCAGGAGAAGCTGGCGCAGTTCCGTGAGACCCTCGAGGGCAGGGAGCGGGAGATCTTCGAGGAGCGCCTGATGGCCCAGGATCCGCTCACCCTCAAAGAACTCGGCGACCGTTACGGGATCACCAAGGAGAGGACCCGGCAACTCGAGGCCCGTCTTCTGGAGAAGGTGCGCGAGCACCTGGTGAGGGAAATACCGGACGCCGAGGAGATCATACCGGAGTTTCTGACCAGCATCTCCTCCTGAACGAGAGTTCCGCCCCGGTAACAGGGCCTGCCGTTGGGCGGCTCTTCCGGATCGGATCGAGACGCCCCGCTTCAGTCCTCCGAAGAGGTTTCCTTCTCCAAGTAGGCTTCATCGATCTCGACCCCGCCCTCCTGCCGAAGCTCCTCCGCCAGAGATTGACGAATCTCCCTCCGCTTGGCCGATTCGAGCTGGCGGACGATCCGGTCTTTGACGTCCTCCAGGGCGAGTTCCCGGGCCGGCTGCCGGCCCGTCAGCTGTATGATGTGAAGCCCGAACTTGGTGCGCACGACATCGCTCGTATCGCCGACCTCCTCGAGGGAAAAGGCGATTTCCTCGAACTCGGGAACCATTCTGCCCCGGGAGAAGAACCCCAGGTCCCCTCCTCTGCTGGCCGTCGGCCCTTCGGAATACTGCTTCGCAAGTGTCGCAAAGTCCTCGCCCGCCTTCACCTTGGCCAGGACCTCCTTCGCCTTCTTCTCAGCCTCCGCCTCCTCTTCCGGCCCCGCCTTCGGCGGCAGAAGGATGAGGATCTGGCGGGCCCGTATGCGCTCCTTCTGTCGAAACCGGTCCTTGTGCTCCTGGTAGTAGGCGAGGATCTCCTCTTCCCCGACCTGCGACCTCTCGGCGGCGACCTCGCGATACAGCTTCTCCGTAATCAGCCGGCTGCGGTACCGCTCGACCTTCTCACGGACCTCTTCGTCCTCGTCCAGGCCTCTTCTCTTCGCCTCCTGGAGCAGAAGGATTTCGTCGATCATCTTCTTGAGGTGCCTCTCTTTCTGCTCCGCTGTTTCCATCCTCTTCCGGGTGTATTCGGGGAGCGAACGGACTTCACGCTCGAACTCATCTACTGTGATGACCTCGCCGGCCACCTTTGCCAGAACGGGGCCCTTCTTCTCGGCATCTCCGGCGGGTCCGGTTCCGGGGGTAACCCCGGCTTCCGGCGTGCAGGACGAGAGCATAGAAAACAAGACCGCCAGGCTCACAAACAGTGTCTTCCATCCGAGCATCTTCAGGTTCTCCCTTCTGTTCCGGGACGCGTTCGAGGGTAAGGCAGGATCGCCGGGAGTCCCGGCCCGGATGCGCTGCCGTGCCTCTCTGTCTAGCACAGGACCCCGGGGAAAGGCAATGGCGACGCACGCAAAAGCCTTCTTCCCGCCGGGCCGCTCATGCTTGAAACCCCTCAGGAAAAGGCATACAGTTAAAAGAATGTACGGAGAAAGAAGAAACACCAAGAGAGTCCCTTGAACGTCATGATCCAGGACCTTTACCAGACCCTGGGCGTTTCTCCCAAGGCAAGCGAAGAGGAGGTGAAAAGGGCCTATCGGCGTATCGCCTTCCTCTACCACCCGGACAGAAACCGATCCGGCGTGAAAGCGGAGGACCGCTTCAAGGAGGCGAACTACGCGTACTCCATCCTCGGCAACAAGGCCAGGCGGAAACGTTATGATCTGTACCGGGAGTTCGTGAAACGGTCCGCACGATGGGGCGTTCCTCCCTCCCCGGCACAGGAGAGGATGTTGACCGAGGTCTTTCTCGACCCGAAGCTCCCCGGACTGGGCAAGTGGCTGGAGGAGGTACTCAGGGCAAAAGATCAACCCGGCAATGGACGACCCTTCTGGACCTTCTCGAAGGCGACACTCCGGTTGCTTCGCGAAATGTACGAGCAGGAAAAGCGAAAAACACCTCCGGCGGAGAGATCGGGGCGCCGAATCTTCTCCTATCCGAATACGATTCTGAAGAAGGTCGGAAGCGCCTTCAGGCCCTCCGGAAGCGGACCCAGCGGCCCGGGCCGGGCACGCACCACCAATGGCGCCGGAGACATCGAATGGATCCTTCCCTTGACACACGAGGAAGCGACGCAGGGCGCCCGCATGACCCTCTCCTTCTTTCGCGATTCCGAGTGGGATCGAATCTCTCTGCTCGTTCCTGCCGGAACGCACCACGGGCTGCGCCTGCGCGTCCGCAAGAAGGGCAACCGTATCGGCGGTTCCAGCGAACCGGGAGACCTCTACCTCCGCGTGGTGATTCGATAGAAGGTGAACCCCATGGCCCCGCCAAAGGACTACTACAGAATTCTCGGCGTCGAAAAGAACGCGAGCCCGGAGGAGATCAAGAAGCAGTACCGGAAACTCGCCATGGAATATCACCCGGACCGAAACAGGGAGGACGTGAAGGCCGAAGAGAAGTTCAAGGACCTCAACGAGGCGTACGCGGTCCTTTCGGATCCGAAGAAACGAAAGCAGTACGATACCTTCGGATCCACCGGCTTTCACCAGCGCTTCAGCCAGGAGGACATTTTCCAGGGTTTTGACATCGGTGACATTCTGAAGGATTTCGGTTTCTCCACCGACGATGTCTTCGGAAGCATGTTCGGTCGCGGGAAACGAGGCGGAGGAAGGGCCGGCCGCCGTCAACGCAGCCCCTTCGGTACCGGTCAGGGGTTCGATTTCCAGGACATCTTCGGCCGGACCGGCCCCCAGGGATTCGGAACGCAACCACCGCCCAAAGGATCGGACCGCACCACAGAAATCGGCATCACGCTGGAGGAGGCGGCCCGCGGAGCCAAGAAGAACATCACCCTCACCGCCGGCGGAAAACGGGAAACCCTCAGCGTGAAGATACCGCCCGGCATCCATGACGGCAACAGGCTTCGGCTGGCCGGCAAGGGCGACCCCGGTCCTTCAGGGGCCCCGCCGGGCGATCTCTACATCGTTGTCCGGCTGCAGCCTCACCCCGTCTTCCGCAGAGAGGGGAACCATCTCCACACGGACAAGGAGATCCGGTACTCGGAAGCGCTTCTCGGCACGACCATCGAGGTCCCCTCACTCCTGGAGGAACCCCGACAGGTCAAGGTTCCGGCCGGAACACAGCCTGGAGCGAAGATCCGCCTGCAGGGAATGGGATTGCCCGGCATGGGAAACTCGGAAAACGGCGATGCCTTCGTGACGCTGAAGGTCTCCGTCCCGAAGAAACTCAACAGTCGACAGAAGAAGCTTGCAGAGGAGCTTGCCAAAGAGGGCCTCTAGCCCGCCTCGGTCGAAACCAGCCAGTCCCGTATCCTCGGGAACACCTCGCTGCGCACGTTCCTACCGATGAGAAGGTCGCCGTGCCCGTAATCCTGTTCCTGTCCCTGCTCCCGGCCCAGAATCACGAACGACTTCCTCTCCGATGCAATCCGGTCGTGAACGGCGGCAACGCTCTCGGGGGGCACCAGGTAATCCTTTGCCCCGGCGATGAAGAGCACCGGCTGCCGAACGGTGAAGTAGTTTGCTTCGTAAGAGGTTCGTCGGTCGTGGGAGCGGAACTCACCGTTCGTCGTCCAATCCAGGAACTGCGCCACCTCTCCGCCCCACATGTCCTCCACCAGGAAACAGAGAGCCCTCTCCATCGCCTCGATATCCACGTTCCTGCGATTCAGGAAGACGGCTTCTCCCGGCAGCCGGATGCGTGCGATCATCGGGGCCATGCCCGCGGCGAGAAACGCCAGGGGGATGCGGGGAAAGAACCGGAGGAGCCGGAACGATACGGTCGCGAGGGAGGCCCCTCCCATGCCCGCGAACCTGCCGGGGGCTCCAATCGCCACGCCGGAAGCGATCGTCTCCGCGTGCGGCCCCTGCAGCAGCGCGTAAAGCACCAGGCCGCCCATACTGTGCCCGATCCAGTGCACCCTGGACGCTCCCGTCCGGTCCAACACGTGACGAATCGCAGCTCCGGCATCCTGCGTCACGTAGTCGTCAAAGACGTGCGGCTCCTGCCTTCCCCCGTCCACGGTCGCATACCGACGACTGTTGCCCCTCCCGCGAAGGTCGACAGACCACACATCGAAGCCCTCCTCCTGAAGGTAACGAGCCAGCGAAACCTCAGGTCCCAGATCGAAATTGAATCGATTCGCTCCCAACCCGTGGCAGAGCAGGACCGGGTTCTTGTACCGCCGCGCTGGAGGCGGATAGCCATACAGAGCGATACGCCAGCCGTCGCCGGTCCGAACGAGATGAATCGCCTCGTAGCCCGGTTCGAAGGCGAATCTTCTTCTCCAGTAGAGGCCCAGCCCGATGTAGAGCCCGAAAAGGGCGAGTACGACCAGGATGAGTTCGAGGATGGCCCGCCCCTCCTTTCCCCCTGTCCCTACTTCCTGTAGAACTGTGGCAGAAACAGTATCAGCAGCGTGAAAATCTCCAACCGCCCGAGAATCATGCACAGAATGAGAATCCATTTGCCGGTCGGCACGATCGGCAGGTAGGTCTTCACCGGCCCCACCACCCCGAGGCCCGGACCGACGTTCCCTATGGACGCCGCCACCGAGGCGAGGGCACTCTTGAAATCCAGCCCGAGCCACGACATGACCAGGGAGGCCCCCACGAAGATCCCCAGGTAGACCAGAGTGAATCCGAACACGCTCTCCATCACGTCCGGCGGCACCGTCTTCCGACCCAGCTTGATCGTGGAGACGGCATGGGGGTGAATCAGGCGGTAGATCTCTTTGTACGCCTGCTTCAGCAGAAGCAGGACACGAATGCACTTCACGCTGCCTCCGGTGGACCCCGCACACCCGCCGAAGAACATGAGGGCGAACAGCATGTACTGGACGGCCAGAGGCCACATCTCGTAGTCGGCCGTAATGTAGCCGGTCGTGGTGAGTATGGAGGTCACTTGAAAGATCGCGTAGCGGACGGATGTCCCCCAGGAGGCGTAGCTCGTCCCCCAGAGAAACAGGACGGCGACGCCGGTCAGGACCAGGATCGAAAACAGATAGAAACGGAACTCCGGATCCCGCAGATACCGGCCCGGCTTACCCAGCAGCAGCTGATAGTGCAGTGCGAAGTTTGCTCCGGCGGCGATCATGAATACGGTGACCACGCCCTCGATATAGGCGCTGCCGTAGTGCCCGATGCTCGCGTTCCGGGTGGAGAAGCCGCCCGTCGCCATGGTTCCGAAGGTGTGACAGACCGAGTCGAACAGACTCATACCGCCCATCTTGAGCAAGACGACCTCGAGAAGAGAGATCAGCACGTAGACCATCCAAAGGGTCTTCGCCGTTTCCCGAATGCGCGGCTTCAAACGATCCGGCACCGGTCCCGGGACCTCGGCCCTGTACAGCTGCATTCCCCCCACACCGAGCATGGGCAGGATCGCCATGGAGAGCAGGATGATCCCCATGCCTCCCAACCAGTGGGTCAGACTCCTCCAAAAGAGAATGCCTTTCGGAAGGGCCTCGATGTCCGCCAGAACCGTGGCCCCCGTGGTCGTGAACCCGCTCGTCGACTCGAAGCAGGCATTCACCACGCTCGAGAAGGTCCCGGCGAACAGGTAGGGCAGCGCGCCGAGAAGACAGATCACCATCCAGCCCAGCCCGACGATGGCGAAGCCTTCCCGGTGTCCGATCTCCTTCTTCTCCGTCCGGAACAGGATCGAGCCGCCCAGGCCGACACCCCCGCAGATCGCGATCGACAAGACGAAGGCCCTCGTCTCCGGCTCCCCGCAGGCAAAGGAGATCACCAGGGGAACCAGCAGGGCGCCGGAGAGGCAGACGCTGAGGAAACTGAGTATGTAGAAAACGAATCGGAAGTCCATACTCTCAGAAATATTCCAGACCGACCTTCACGGCCTTCTCCATTTTGGGAATCAGTTCCGGGCGGGCGAAGAGGAGCACGCGGTCTCCGGCCTCTATGACCGTATCACCGTGGGGAATGATCACCTCCTTGTCCCTCACGATGGACCCCACCAGGGCGCCTTTCGGAATGGAGAGCTTGCGCAGAGGCTTGCCAACGATCTCGGAGGTCTCCATGGCGATGAATTCGATCGCTTCCACCAGTTCCTCCCGCAGGGTGCTGACGGAGAGCACTTTGCCCTGCCGGATGAACTGAAGAATCGCACTCACCGCAGCCAGCATGGGGCTCAGGACCACATCCACCCCGATCGTGGATGCCAGCGGAATGTACTCCGTCGTGTCGACCAGCGAGACGACACGCTTTGCACCGAGCCGCTTTGCGAGCAGCGCGGTCAGGACGTTCTCTTCCTCGTCCTCGGCCGCTGAGATGAACATGTCCACATCGCGCACTCCCTCTTCGGACAGCAGCCGCTGATCCGTGCCCTCGCCGTGCAGCACCACCACCTTGTCCAGGCCCTCGGCGAGCTGTTCACACCTGGCCCGGTTCCCCTCGATGATCTTCGTTCCGATCCCCCGGGAGGCCAGGCGCCGGGCGACGCATTCGCCCATCCGGCCTCCCCCTGAAACGAGAACCCGTCTCGTATGCTCGTGCTGCTTGCCGAAGAGCTTCAGTACCTGTCTGACCGCCCCGGGCAGCGTCACGATGAACAGCGTGTCCCCCTCCTTGATCCGCGTGTCCCCTCTCGGCACGATGACGTTCTCTTTCCGGTAGATCGCAGCGACGAGGATCTTCTCTCCGTCCCTGGAAGAGACTTCCATCAACCTCTTCCCGGCCATCGGATTCCCGCGGTCCACCTTGATGCCGAGCAGCTTGACGCGTCCGTCGGCGAACTCCAGTACATCCGAAGTGCCGGGCGTATCCGCCAGAAGACTCAGGGTCTTGGACACCTCTTCCTCCGGGCTGATCACCAGATCGATGTGCAGGAAGCTCTGACCGATCAGCCCGGAGGCCCCGCGGTACTCCGGATCCCTGATCCTGCCGACACGGATGATGTTCTTCGACATGGTCTGGGCGATCAGACAGGCCACGATGTTCGTCTCGTCACTGTCCGTGACCGCGATCACGATCTCCGCCGCTTCGAGCCCGGCCCGCCGGAGCACGGAAGGGCTGCTCCCCTTCCCGTGGATGACCTGCACATCCAGGACCTGCTGCACCCTGCGGACGCGCTCCTCGTTCATCTCCACGAGGACCACGTCCTTGTTTTCGGAGGAGAGCTTCTTCGCGATATGAAAGCCGACCTCGCCGGCCCCTACGATGATGATTCTCATCAGGACTTCTTCTTCGCCTCGAGCAGCTTGTCGATCGCCTGGGTCATCGCCGCTTCCGATCGACTCCTGACTCGGCTTCCATTCAGGAACAACGTAGGAGTTCCGGTGACCTTGATCTTCCTCGCCTGTGCGATGTCCTGCTGCAGACGTTTCTCCACCTTTTCGCTCTTGAAGTCCTTTTCGAACCGATCCACGTCCAGGCCGATCTTTCCTGCGTATTTCTTTAAATCATCGTCCTGGAGCTCTTTCGGGTTCTTGAAGACCATCTCCTCCATCTCCCAGAATTTGCCTTGAAGCCCCGCAGCGATACAGGCCTTGGCGGCGGGAGCCGCCTGCTTGTGAAACCGGAGAGGGAAATGCTTGAACACGTGCTGCAGATCGCCCGGATACTCCTTCAGGAGCTTCTGGATGAGGGGCTGCACCCGCTGGCTGTAAGGACACTGAAAGTCGGAAAACTCGACCAGAGTTACCTTTGCGTTCTTCGCACCCCGGGCCGGAGAGTCCCCGACCTCGATGTCATAGACCGTGTCGTAGTCAATGGTGGGCCGCTTGGGAAACCTCTTTTCCCAGGCCGCCATGAGCTTCTCCTGGGATTTCTCGATCTTCTCGATTCTCTCCAGAATCGCCTTCTGCCCTTCCTCGAGTTCCTCGAGGGCGTCGGGCCCCAAATCGGTTTCCACCGTACATGCGAACAGCAGGATGCAAGCTCCCGCAAACAGACCGATCCGCTGCTCGAGCCTCTTCCTCATGTCGCCTCCCCGTCGGATTTCCGGTGAGTTCTTCTCTCCATCTTTTGCCTTCTTTTTCGGCCTTCTTCGACCCTTTCAAGGCACCGGAAGCATACTAGGATTGTCTCCGAGGACGTGTCAAGTGGAAAGGAGACCCCGCACACAGTGCCGGGCGAGTCGAATCCATGCGGCCCTCTGACCGTTTCAGAGGATTCGCACCGACGGTTCCTTTCCCCTTCCCCACTCGATCATCGCACCGCCGTTTCCTCCCGCCGCACTGCAGTTCACCACCAGCGTCCTGCCCAGTAGAGCCGTTCCGGGCCTCTCGTGGATGTGCCCGCAAAGGAGCATGCGGGGCTGCCGCTTACGCACGACGTCCCTTACCCACCTGGAGCCCGCATGAAACCTGCCGAGAACTTCGTCCAGCGTGCCCCACGGGGGCGGGTGCGTGACCAGTACGGTCTCTGGATTCAGGAGCGTATCCATCCTGTGCAACAACGGGGCCTCGATCCATCGGATACGGGTCCTGAACGGAACCGGGATCGCGCCGCTCACCCCCGTGAATCCAACCCCTCTGACCACCCTCTCTTTCAGGTGCAGGGATTCGGTACGGGGAAAGGCCCGCAGCAGTCGGTCCACACCCGGCAGATCCGAGTTGCCCCGCACCGCAAGGACGGGCAACCCCAGATCGTTCAACGCCGAAACCACACGACGGGCCCCACGGTATCGCGTGAGATCTCCGGCAACCACGATCACGTCCGGGTTGTACGCGTCGATGTTCGAACGGACCTGCAACAGCTTTCTCGGATTTCCATGGATGTCAGCGACCGCGTAAATGCGCATGGAGCGGGCTCCTCGATCTTCCGGGTACAGGACGGGAACGATTCTTCCCGATCCGCCTCGATTTGACAAGGTTCGAACAGTGCACTATCTATTGGTTCGCAATCCATCCCCGGATCAGCCTGCCCACCTCTCCGCTCGACCGAAAGGGGCTCGCAATGAAGACACGAATCATGGATCTCTTCGACATCCAGGTCCCGATCCAGTGCGGCGGCATGCTCTGGCTTGCCGTCCCCGAACTCGCTGCGGCGATCAGCAACGCAGGTGCCATGGGAAACCTGACATCGGGCAACTACAATACGGGCGACGAGCTGCGGGCGGCCATCGACCGGACCCGAGAGCTCACGGACAAGCCCTTCATCGTCAACATCACGACCATGCCCTCCATCCGCCTTCCCGTGGAGCTGTTGCAGGAGTTCTTCAGGGTCGCCTGCGAACGCAGGGTCAAGGCCCTGGAAATCGCCGGAGCGCCCGTGGACACCTTTCTCGGGCCGGAGTACATCCCCCTGGCGAAGGAGGCAGGCGTCAAGGTGCTGCACAAGGTCGGTACGGTCAAGCACGCCGTCCATGCACAGAAGGTCGGCTATGACGCCGTGACGATCGCAGGCTTCGAGGAAGGCGGATTCCCGCACAGGGACAATGTCTCCACCATGGTCCTCGTACCACGGGTCGTCGAGTCGGTGGACATCCCCGTCCTGGCCGCAGGCGGCATGGTGGACGGCAAGACCCTGGCCGCAGCCCTCGTCCTCGGGGCGGACGGCATGATGATGGCCACACGGTTCCTGGCAACCAGGGACTGCCGCGTTCATCCGAACATCCACCAGGTCCTGATCGAACGCACCGAGGGCGATACCGCCCTCGGGCTGAAGAAGCTGCTCGGAAACTTCGGCCTTCAGGTACGGGCCCTGCGAAACGACATCGTCCGGAGAATCGAGGAAATCGAGGAGCGTGACGGGGACTTCACCGAGCTGTTCCCCCTCATCTCGGGCGAGCGGGCCAGGCAGGTCTGGCAGGACGGGAATGCGGAAGAGGCCTTGTTGACCGTGGGACAGTCCGTGGGGCGCATCCGGGACATCCCCACCGTTGCCGAGTTGATCGACAGGATCGTATCCGAGGCGGAAGAGGCCCTCCGTGATTCGCTGAACCGTGTGGCCCCCTCCTAGGCGCGTGTCCTCGCACGGCCTACCCCGCCCCCTCGAGTCTCGGAGCGAGATACGCCGCGCACCGGTTCAGCGTGGTCAGCTCGATGAAATCGTCCTCGGGGATTTCGATCCCGTAGCGCATCTGCAATTCCATGACGACGTTCAGAAAATCGACGGAGTCCAGCTCGAGCTGGTCCCGCAGGGGTATCTCGGGGTCCACGTCGCTCAGGTCTTCGTCGGGCACGCTCTCATGGATGAGGTCCAGTATCAGCTTGATGATTTCTTCCTGTTTCACGTTTCTGCGCTCCAGCATTCCATTCGGGTTTCCTCTCGTCACATCCGAATCGGGCGGTAGGCCTGGACGCTCGGAGGGAACCGTACGCCCTGGGCCGCCAGGTTCCGCACTCTGTAGGTGAAGGCCGCCCCGGTCATGATCTGTGCCGCAACATCCGCCACCCGACGTTCGCTCACGTTTTCAAAATGGGAGCCCCGGGCCCAGGCGTTGAAGGCCCCCATGGAAGGGCCGCACCAGATCTGGTAGTCCATCTCCCTCCCCGACGTTCCCTCGTTCGACCAGTTGGAGGAGAGACCGAGGTACCATCGGAAGACCAGAGCCATCTTTCTCTTCGGTCGACTCTCGGCCTTCTGGATCTGGGAAGGGTCCCGTTCGGCAAAATAGGCGGCCGTGTTCTCCCAGACCTCCTCGAGGCTCTTCCGGAAGATCTGTTTCTCCAGCTTCTCCCGTTCCTTGGCGGGGATTTCGTCCATCGACTCGTACTGGCTGTAGATCTCATAGAGCTTCTGTGCACGCATGGGGAAAAGCGTTCCGCGCTTGAGAACCTGCAGCTTGACCCCCATCTCGAACATGTCCGCCGCCGGCGCCATCATCACATCGGCCATGTCCGCCTCCGCCAGAAGCACCTTCGAGTGGGCGGATGCCCCGGCTTCGACACACCCCTGATTCACCGATCCGGTCACCACGTAAGCGGCGCCCATGATAAAGGCCGCCAGTGCGGCCGTCGGAGTTCCGATACCACCGGCCGCCCCCACCCGCACGGGCTGGGCATACTTGTACTTCTCCTGCATCTCGTCACGCAGTGCGAGCAGAGAGGGGACCAGGGCAACCATGGGGCGATTGTCGGTGTGCCCCGCCGAATCCGCCTCGGCGGTGATATCGTCCGCCATGGGGACGTGCTGAGCGAGCCGGGCCTGTTCCTCGCTGATGCGTCCCTGCTCGAGAAGGGCCTGCACGATACGCGGCGGCGGCGGCGCCATGAACTTCATGGCCACCTCCTTCCGCGAGACCTTCGCAATGAGCCGGTTCCTGATCTCGACCCGGTTTTCACGGCCCAGACCCAGCCCGGCCGCTCGGTACAGAACCACTTGAGGCGTGAGGTCCAGGAAGGCGGCCGCCTCTGCACACCGAACGCCCCGGGCAAGGTACAGGTCGACACACGCATGCTCGAGGGCGGGCTCGTTCGGGCTGTGGATCAGATTGAACGCGTAGGGCCCCTCCGGCAGCTCTGCCTGGATGCGGGAAACGGCCTCCGCGACCCGGGCCGGGAGAAGCCCCGCCGCACCGAAGGAGCCCAGAAGCCCCTCTCGTCCCAGGGCAATGACCATCTCCTCCGAAGCAATCCCATTCGCCATGGCACCTGCGTAGTAGGCCATCCGGGTGCCGTGCGCATCCCTGAAACCCTGGTCTCCGAGTCGGCCCGGCGGAAGCGGCGGTGTCCACGCCACCGTCTCCGCTTCGTCTCCGCCTGCCCGATCCGAACCGACGTTTTCTCCCTCGTTGCTCAGGCCGATTCGATTTCCCGCCCGAACGGCGAAGCAAGGCAACTCCAGGTTCCGAAGCCGGACGAGTATTCCCTGTTCGTCGAAGGCGACCGAATCGGGGGGGCACTTCCACCCCCCGATTCCACGCGCCGGGCGACCTCCGTAAGCCAGACCGTCTTCTCTCATCTCCTGCTTCCCCTCTCTTCGTTCCGTCTTCTATCGTGGAGTCCCCTCGACCGGTCGCCCGGTTCGATCAGAACAGAGGAGACAGATCCACAGGGACTCGATGGCTCACCAGTTGGGCCAGCAAACGCACCACGGACGCCTGATCCTTCGTCCCCTTGACGTTGACCGCCATGGCCAGATGCTTCCTGCCCGCGAGAATCTTCTCGATCAGATTGCAGCAGAACTTCCTGGACCCCAGTTCGATGAAAAGTCTTGCCCCGTCTTCGTAAGCCTGGTTCACGAGACGCGGGAAGTCGACCTTCTCGGAGTAGGCCTTCGCAATGCTGTGGGCGACCGCCTTGGATCGAAGGGGGATCGGCTTGTAACAGGAAGAAGAGTAGAACTTGATGTCCGGGTTCTTTCGAACGGGAAGCGTGTAGATGTCCACGATGCGGTCGTACTCGAGCCGTGTAGGCTCACAGTGGATGGCCAGATCCAGACCGAGAGGATAGTGCTTGCAGCCGAGCTTCTTGATCACCCGCCGGCAGGCTTCCGGCTCCCCGGCAATCACGGCCTCTTCCCTCGAATTGACGATCGTCAGGTAGACGCGCTCTTCACCTCTGATCGCCTCTTCGATTTCGGATGGAGGCGCCTGAAGGGTGAAGGACTCCCAGACCCTCGGGCCCGTTACCCCCTCTCCGGCAACCGGAAGATTCCAGGACCTCTTCACGGCCCTCATGGGGCCGCTCAGCTCCTCCCGGAACGTGGGCGACGCCTGGAACCGGTCCGAAAGCTCTCCGAAATCCTCCCAAACCTCCAGCGATGCCATCATGCCGGGCTCGCCGAGGCTGTAGCCGAGGGCGAAGTCGGGATCCACGTGAAAGACATGTCGAAGCACCGCCGTGAACAGGGCGAAAAATGCC
This sequence comes from uncultured Thermodesulfobacteriota bacterium, assembly GCA_964479535.1. GTDB lineage: Bacteria > Desulfobacterota > DSWW01 > DSWW01 > DSWW01 > S015-6. Next base: position 52,391 of record CAYZMM010000001.1, on the reverse strand, counting down.
GTTCCGCAACGGCCGATCGTGAGGAGGTCTTTTCGCAACCGGAGTTCCCGTTTCCAGATCTCCTCTTCGCCGAGACGGGCCTGTGTCCTCGGATAGAGCTCGGTCTCCTGGAGGAAGTGCCCCATCCTGGGCAAGAGCCCGCAAAACCGGTCGAAGAGCTCCGGAAAGAGGTGGAACAGGCTGTGTCCCAGCCCGACGTACGCGCTCCCCACGCCGGGATACACAAACGCCACCTTCCCTTCCTGTCCCAGCGGGCCCGCCGTGAAAAAGCTGCCCTTCGGTGTTCGGAGATCCTTTCCGTTCGCAAAGGCCTCCGGAACCCCCTTCATCATGAACCCGACTTCCCGTGCCAGCTCCTCCCGGCCGTGTCCGACGATCATCAGGGCATAGGGCTCCGCCGACCTCTCCCGGAAGCGATCGAGATGCTCTCTCGCCGCTCTCATCAGGTCCGGGCTTCTCTCCACCACTCCCCTCATCTCTTCGAGCTGCCTCACCATCTCCTCTCGGCCCTCTGCTGCAACGGGGAAGCAATAGGGAGCGACCACCTCAAGATAGCGATTCCGGCGCGGGTTCTGCCGGGCGTCTTCGGACAGGATCATGTGCATGATCGTCCGCCCTTCGACCAGGTTCACGGCGGCCACGCGCCCTGTCGATTCCCGCTCGTGAAACCAGGGCCTCGATTCTTGGGGCACGTAAAAGGGGGTCCCGTCCCAGCGGGCACCGCCCGAAGGACCGATCCATCCCGGAAGGGCCGGTATGAACCGATGATACAGGCAGAGGGCCGTCTTGATGATACCGGCCAGGCGGGACGCCGTCGAACCGTTCCCCGTGGTCGCCTGTACATTGCCCACCGCACAGGTCAGGCTGCCGCCCACGCAAGGGTGGTACGCCCTTGACAACCCCTCGAACTCACCGGAGCCCGGAGCCTCTGTTCCAACATGCGAGGCCTCGATGTACCCGACATGAGAGGAAGGGGTGCCGGCCCTGCTCAAACAGGTCGCGGCGGCCCGGGCAACGGCCTCCCCGAGCGCCCCTTCCTCTTCCGGCCGTCCCATCGTTTCCGTTGCGATCGCACCGATCGTAGCGAACACGCGGTCTCCGTCCTCTTCCGCCGCGTCCGAACGTTTCAGGGCGACCGCCGCTGCGCCCCCTGTTTCCGGCCTCGACTCGGGTGCCTTCGTCCCGGTTTCGGGCGGGCAGAAGGACGCTATGAGGACCGTACGCACCGCCCCGGAAGAGAGCAGGTTCTCTGCAGCCCGCACTGCACGGGAAAGCGATTCCTCCCGGAGGATCTCGCCCTGCCAGGCCGGAGAAGCGGGCAACGTCCGGGGCAGCGCGAGGATGAGGACGGCTTCCTTTGCGGCTTCATCAGACCGCTCGGATCGGGCGTTGCGGAGCGCCCCTTCGATGACCGACCGAATGAGGGAGGTGCTGTCAGGGGGTTCGGTCCCGGCCGAAGCGCGCACCAAGTGCTCCTTGCACTCGGACCTGCTTCCTGCCCGGACCTTCCTGCTGCGTTCCTGTGAGGCCTTGCCGGTCGGCGGAAGGCCGTCGAAGATCGCCCGGTCGAACAGATCCAGTCCATCGCCGGGTCCGAAAGAGGCCTCCATCCCGACGATTGCCAGCCCCGCGTTCATGCCGTGGTCACCCCGGGGACCCGGTCGTTCACCCTCTTGCCGACGGTCACGTCTGCCTCAGCTCCCCGGACACCGCTCCTCCTTCCGGTTGCATGGAGCTGCCGACGAGCACGAGAGGGCCCTTTTCCCCGTTGTCGCAGAACCCGTCCACGAACACCTTGGTTCCACCCTCGATCGGGATCACCTGGATCCTGCGTTCCTCGAAGAGCTTCTTCAGGGATTCGGACACCATTCCTCCGTCCCAGGGGCCCCAGTTGAAGGATCGCACGTGGCAATGCGGATGTCGGCCCTTGAACTGATGGGCGAACTTGTTCAGGATTTCGTTCGCCACGGAATAGTCGGACTGGCCCGGGTTCCCGAAGAACCCGGCTGCCGAGGAGAAGAGGATCAGATACCTGAGCCGGTCCACGTCCACCGAGCGCAGCAACGCCTCCAGCCCCTTGACCTTCGTCGCGTACACGGACTCGAAATCGCGGACCGTCTTCTTCTCGATCAACCGATCCGCCAGAACGCCGGCCCCGTGGATCAGTCCGGTCACCCCTCCCATACGGTCCACGACAGGGCCGATCCGCTTGAGTGCTTCCGGATCCGTAACGTCCGCCTGCACGTATTCCGCTTCTCCACCCGCCGCCCGAACCGCCTCCAGGGTACGGGATATTTCCCGGTTGGCCAGGACCGGTCTCAGGACGCCCTCTACCTTCTTCGGTGTGGGCTTCTCGCCGCAGGCCTTCATCTCCTCCATTCCGCGCCTCTTCAATTCGGAGACGTCGTGGCAGCCTCGCGCCCATTCCGGTTCCTGCCCGGTAAAGGGGGACCTTCCGACGAGGACGAACCTGCACTTGTACACCGCCGCCAACCGGGTGACACAGGAAGCGGTCACCCCTCTGGCTCCCCCGCTCACGACGAAGACCGACGAGGCGTTCAGGCCGGAAGACGGTTCCACCGAGGCAGAAGGTTCGCTCGGTGCGGCCATCAGGGTTACCCTCCCCCGACTTCCATGAGCCACCTCCGCGATGCGCCGATCCGGGTCCGCGATTTCCGAGAGGATCACGGCGACCGCGCTCGCTTCATCCAGTTGGGGGCTCAGGTCGATGGCTCGACAGAAAACCGAATCCCATTCCAGATTGAGGGTCTTGACCAGGCCGAAAAAACCGCCGTCCACCACGTTGAAGTCCCCTCCCCCGACCCCCAGTGCGCCGTTCAGTTCGGCAACCGTGACGAAGAAAGGCCGGCCCTGAGCCATCGGTCGGGTGAGAATCGGCTGCAGATGCTTCGCCATGAGAAATACCTGCAGGAGGACCTGTCTGCCCTGCTCCGCGAAGGAGACCTCGTCTCCTACACCCTGCCCGAAAGAACGGTTCAGGTGAATGAAGCCTCCGATGGGCCCTTCCCGTGCTTCGATCTCCTGAATCTTCTCTTCCAGCCGCTTCTCGCTCAGATCCTTCAATTCGGCCCGGGGGATACCCCATGCCGAAGCCGGACCTTCCGGGACGGTCGAAGCGGGAAAGCCGAGGACCGCCACCTTCCAGCCCGTCTCCATCAGTCTCTGTGCCAGTGCGACCGTCCTCGACGTTCCGTCGTCGGTGACGACACAGACGTGTCCGTCCGGCAGAACGGATTCCATCACTTCCGGCGGAGGCAGCTCTTCGAGCCGCGCGTACTTCTGGGCGACCCCGTTCCCCCTCTCCGGGGCCTCACCCATTGCTTCCGGAGAGAGGGCGGGTTCCTGTGGGACCGCCCCTGAAGGGCCGTCCCCGGCAGAAAGGAAGGCCTTCATCAGGTCCGCGATCTGCCCCAGCGTCTTCAGCTCGGCCAGCTCGTCCGGGTTCACCTCCGGCAGGTTCGGATAGAGGTCCATCATCGTCCCGAGGATCTCCACCCGCTTGATCGAGTCGATCCCCAGGTCCGCTTCCATCTCCATGTCCAGCTCGAGCATCTCCACCGGATAGCCGGTCTTCTCGCTCACCACCTGCAGCATGCTCCCGGTCAGCGCCTCGACCCCCGGCCCCGCAGGCGCCCCCACGGACGCCCCGCTTGCAGGAGCCGCCGATGCAACGCCCCCCGAGGCGGGAAGACGGGTTTCCAGGTGATCCACGATCTGACCCAGCGTCTTCAGCTCGGCCAGCTCGTCCGGGTTCGGCTCCGGCAGGTTCGGGTACAGGTCCATCATCGTCCCGAGGATCTCCACCCGCTTGATCGAGTCGATCCCCAGGT
>CAYZMM010000001.1:0-48440 GCA_964479535.1 uncultured Thermodesulfobacteriota bacterium | reverse complement strand
TCTTCTCGCTCACCACCTGCAGCATGCTCCCGGTCAGCGCCTCGACCCCCGGCCCGACGGGCGGCGGCGTGGCCGCGGGAGGTGCGGGAGGTGCGGGCACTTCCAGGGCTTCGGACTTCACGGCAGCAGCGGAGGCGGGAGAAGGGGCGGCCCGAACGGGTTGCTCACGAACGGTTGCAGGCGGGGAGCCTGCAACCACGGGCGACTGCCCCCTCAGTGCTTCGAGCGCCGTCCTGGAGGCCTCGGCCTGGCTCCGCAAGTACTGCTCGTGGACCCGCAGCGTCTCTGCCTGATGATGCTGAAATCCGTCCATGCTCCGCTCCAGGCCATCCAGGATCTTCCCGGAGCACCCGCTTTCCAGAAGAGACGCCTGCTGCCGCAACAGGTCATAGAAGGTGCGGGCGTACTCCGCGTGATGATTCATATACTGTTCATGAACCCGGACCGTTTCCCCCTGATGTTCGAAGAACCGCTCCAGGCCCTGTTCCAGGCTCTGCAGAACCCTTTCCGCCCCGCTCGAGGGCCCTGCAAGTTGATGCCCGTCGTTCAGTGCATCCTCGAACGCCTTGCGCGTCTTCTCACTCACGTAGTTCGCCCCGGTAAGCTTCACGGCCGCCGTGCTCAGGCGCTTCTCCGGTCGAACCGGGGCCTCCGCGCCGTACGGGTCGATATGGCGCATGGACAGACCGGCGACACGCAACTCCACGAAGGCCTGCCGAAGCTGGCGGTCGCTGCTTCTCTTCGGGCTCGCGTTCAGTGCAACCGCCTTGTGAGGCTTGCCCTCGAGAATACTGCCCACGAGCTTGGTCAGGATGCCCCGAGGGCCGAACTCCACGAAGAGCCTCCCCCCGTCCTCGTGGATTCTCTCGATTTCCTCCTTGAAGAGGACGGGACGCAGGATGTGCTCGGTGAGAGCCTGCCGGATCGCGTCCGGGTCGTCTCCAAGGGGGCGAGCCGTTGTATTCGAATAGACCGGACAGGTGGGCTTGCGAAACTCCGCAGCAAGGACGGCTTCTGCAAAGGGCTTCTGCGCGTGCCCCACGAGCGGTGTGTGGAAAGCCGCCGACACAGGCAGCGGAACGACCCGGTAACCTTTCGCTTTGAGCCGCCCCTGCGTCTCCGCAATCGCGCCCGTCGGACCGGCCAGCACCACTTCCTGTCCGGAGTTCAGGTTTGCAACGATTACGCCGGACTCCTCGTCGACCTCCTGCCGGATCCCGTCCACGTCCCCGATCACGGCGAGCATGCTTCCCCCGTCGAAACCGGGATCCTCCGGAGCCGCCATCGCCTTGCCCCTGGCCCTCGCGAGAGCGAAGTAATCGGCATCACTCAACACCCGGGCCGCCCAGAGCGCCGTCAGCTCCCCGAAGCTGTGGCCCGCGACGAAATCGGGCCGGAACCCTGCATCCGTGAGAATCCTGTACAGACCGGCCGACATGGCCCCGATGGCAGGCTGCGCGATCTGGGTCTGTCGCAACGACTCCTCTTGCGCGGTTCTCTCGGCAGGATCGAATACAGGCTTCGGGAAGACCCTGGCCGAGAGAGGCTCCCAGCCGTCCTTCACGAACAGACGGTCCATCTCCCGGTACACCTCGATCATGGGAGGGAAGTTGCATGCCAGCTCTTTGCCCATCTCCAGGTACTGCGATCCCTGTCCTGAGAACAGGGCCACCACCTTCCCCTCGCAATCCATGGCGCTCCGCCGGAAATGCACTCCCTTCGGAAGACTCCAGGAGGCCTCCTCTCCTTTTTCCTCCAGGGTATCAGCTGCGAGCTGCAGCAGGGTTCGGGTCTCTTCCAGGGATGCGCTTACGAACCCGAGCCTTGACGCATCGGCAGGGATCTCCGCCGACGAACACTCCTTCACCAGGCGCTCGTGACGGTCCCGGGCTTTCTCACCACCCAGCTCCTCCAGAAGAGCCCTGCATCTGCCGGCCAGCGCCCCCGGGTCGGAAGCAGACAGGAGGATGCCGGCCGGAACCGGGTGGAGTCGATAGGCACCCTTCGGACGCTCCCCGTGTTCCTCCAGAACAACGTGAAAGTTGGTACCTCCGAAGCCGAATGCGCTCACAGCCGAACGGCGCGGCACGCCCTCTTCCGGCCCGACCCAGGGGCGCGTCTCCGTGTTCAGGTAGAAGGGCGAGTCCTCCAGGCCCAGCTTCGGGTTCGGCGTCTCCACGTTGATGGTCGGTGGGAGTATCTTGTGATGGAGGGCGAGAGCCGCCTTGATGAGCCCGGCCGATCCTGCCGTGGCCTTGGTGTGCCCGATCTGTGACTTGACGCTTCCCAGGGCGATGAACTGCTTCTTCCCTTTCGCTTCGCCGAAGACGTCCTTCAGGGCCTGGACTTCAACAGGGTCTCCTGCCGTTGTCCCGGTGCCGTGCGCCTCGATGAGCCCCACCGTCGAGGGGGGAATGCCCGCATCTTCGTAGGCCCGGCTCAGGGCCTTTGCCTGACCGGCTGCGCGGGGATTGTAGATGCTCGAGAACCGGCCGTCGCTCGAGGTTCCGATGCCCCGGATCACGGCATAGATCCGGTCCTCGTCGCGCTCGGCGTCCTCGAGGCGTTTGAACAGCATCATGCCGATTCCCTCACCGATCATCATGCCGTTCGAATCGGTGTCGAAGGGACGACACCGGTCTCCGTCGGTGAATGCCGGTGTCTTGCTGAAGCACATGTACATGTTGATCGAGTTGTCCGCATCCACGCCGCCTGTGATCATCATATCGCTTCTGTACTCCAGCAATTCGCTCACGGCCGTCTTCACGGCGGTCAGGGAGCTGGCGCACGCCGCGTCCACGACGCAGTTCATCCCGCCCAGGTTCAGGCGGTTGGCGATACGCCCCGATATGACGTTGCCGAGCATGCCGGGAAAGGAGCTCTCGACCCAGGGGATGTAAGCCTTCTTCATCTTCTCGATGATGATCTCGGTGTCCTGCGCCGAGACCCCGCTCTTGCGCAGCACCCTCCGCCACACAGGATACTGCAGGCGCGCGTTCAACGGGGAGATGAGCTTCTGCCCACCGCCCACGCCGAGCACCACCCCGATTCTGTCCCTCTCCTCCTCACTCGCGTCGCCGTACCCCCCGTCCTCCAGGACCTCTTTCGCCACGATGAGTGACAGGAGCTGCGCGCTGTCCGTCACCTCGAGAATGTTCGGCGGCAGCCCGAACTCCATGGGATCGAAGTCCACCTCGGGCAGGAAGCCCCCCCGCCTGGCATAGGTCTTGTCCGGGGCCCGGGGGTCCGGGTCGTAGTAGTCATCGAGATCCCAGCGGCTGATCGGGACGTCCACGATCGAATCGATCTTGTTGAGGATATTGTTCCAGAAGTCCCGCAGGTTTCTTGCATCGGGGAAGAGGCACGCCATGCCGATCACGGCAATCGGCGTCTCGCGAAGTCTCGATCCGAGTCGGAGGTCGGTTCTATTCTTCTGCGGTGTCATCTTCCTCTTCCTCTGAACAAATCCATATTTCTGCACGACTTTTCATTCTATCTGTTCGGCCGGGAAGAGAGGAACACTTAGTACTCCTTAGCCGGCGGCGCATCTTCTTTCAGACGCCCCCTGACAATTCTAAATTATATTGGTGCAAACATCTGCTGTAAAGCTACTCTCTCTGCTTCTTGGCCGTACCGGAAGCGGGCAGCTTGAACATGCGGGTCCCGGTCTCGAAATCCCCCTTCACCAGGAGCTCGTAGTCGACCAGCTTCTTCGGTACGGGACCGATCGCTTTGGAGGCCGGGCCGCTGACGACCGTATAAGGGGGCACGTCTTTGGTAACGACGGTACCCGGCGCAACCACCGCCCCTTCCCCGATCCGAACGGGCCCGATGATGACCGCATTCACGGCGACGCGGACATAGTCCTCGAAAACGACCTCCGCCTTCTCGACGAACCGGTAGGACATGAACCGGTGTGCGATGATGCGGCACCCGGCGGCGATCCAGACGCCTCTGCCCAAGGAGATGCACTCGGGCAGGCGCTCGTCGAAGTTCACCCCGTCCCCGAGGAAGACGCTCTTCCGGTCCTGGAAGCGAACGCCGCGCCACGCCTGGAGTGTGACCCGAAAGGGGGGAGGCACGAGGTAGTGCAGGGCGAGCCACTGGAGGAGCTTGCTGTAGATCTTCTTCCGGTCGTGGAGGAGAATGTACTTCAATCCCTTCGGCGCGGTGTGCTGGAGGGTCTGATCCACCGGCACGAGCTTGCCGAGGAAATCGACGCAGCGGACTTCCTCGCCTCCCTCTCCGCTGCCCGCCTCTTTCTGTTCTTCATTCATCCTCATCTCCTGCACTCGTCTGTTTCGCCTTGCGATAACGCTCGTAGTACTCCGGGCTGGTTCGATCCAGGCCGGCCCAACCCCACCACTGATCCGGATGGGCAAGGATCCTCTTCTCGAGTTCCCTGATGATCGTCTCCATATCTGTCTGGTGATCGCCCGTCATCTCCAGCTCCGGCGAGACCGTGAGCGTGGCCTTCCGCCAGTCCGAATCATCCCTCGCGGTCGTCATGACATGGACCGGAGCGTCTGTTTCATAGATGACCTCGGTCAGCTTCGAGGGGAACACGGCGGGCTTGCCCAGGAAGTCGACAGTGACGACATTCTTCTTGTCCGGCAACGAGGCATCGAGAAGAACAATGAACACGTCGTTTCTCTTCAGCCTCTCCCGATAGACCGCAGATCCCCCCCGGCTCGACCATGCCATCGTCAGGGGCACCCGCAGCTGCGGAAAATAGTATCCCACCCAGGCGCTTATCTTGGCGGTCGCCGGCACCTTCAAGTCCCAGGGGTGGACCGCATATCCGGTTACGGGGTAGCCGCTGTAGAGAAGGTACCCGGGGGTATGAAGAGGGTGAGGGAGGTGAAGAGTCGGCGCGATGATGCCCCTTCCCTTCGCGAGGGACCGATCGAGATACTCTCTCCCGACAAAGCGAACGAAGCGGGAAGCCCACTTTCTTCTGTACCACACGCCGATGCAATACGTGTCGAAGAGGAATACGGTCTGGGTCCAGAAATACCGGCGGGCAAGCTCTCTGATTTCGGCATCTGTACGATCGCCGGGCAACCGCTCTCGCATCGCCTTGATTACCCGGGACCGGGTCTTCCGGGAGAGCCGGAACATGAGGTCTCCCCGCAACTGAATCAGGCGATAGGGAATGCGGCTTGGGAACAACAGAAGGAGTAGGGGGTAGATCAGGAACACATCGAGCCCGATGTAGACGTTGTAAAGAAAAAGCATGAGACGACGCCGGATCCTCTTCACCTTCGGCTCCCCCCTTCCCCTTCATCGATCTCCCGCAGCTTGTACTTGAGCACCTTGCCGCTCGGGTTCCTGGGCAGGTCATCGAGTATCCAGAGAACTTTCGGACGTTTGTAGCCGGGCAGCTTCTCCCTGGCGTACGCAAGGAACTCCGCCTCTGTTCCATGCTGCCCGGGCTTCAGAACGACGGCGCCGTGGATCTTCTCCCCCCATTTCGGGTCCGGAAGCCCGAACACGGCCGCCTCCTGGATCTTCGGGTGGCTGAGCAGGGCGTCTTCCACCTCCTTGGCGAACACGTTCTCTCCGCCCGTCTTGATCATGTCCTTCGATCTGTCCACGAAGTAGAGAAAGCCTTCCTCGTCCTCTCGCACCACGTCGCCCGTGTGGAGCCAGCCGTCCCTGAAGGTGATCTTCGTCTCGTCTTCCCGCCGGTAGTAACCGGGCACCACAGAAGGCCCTTTCAGAAGCAGTTCCCCGGCATCTCCCTTCCCGACCGGCTTTCCTTCTTCGTCCACGATGCGGTAGTCCAGGACCGCATGGACGACCCCGATGGACCCGTCCTTGTCGAACTGCCTGGACGGAGGAAGGAGGGTGACGTTTCCGCCGCTCGCCTCGGTGAGGCCGTAGGAATAGAACATGTCCGCCTTCGGCATGTACTTCCGCACGCTCTCCTTCAGGCCCTTGGGGAAGGTCGCCGCAGCGGTTGCAAAGGCGCGGACATGGGTGACGTCGTAGGCGATCGCCTCCGGCACCGCCATGATCCAGCTGAACAGGAAGGGCGGGACCACCATGGCGACTGTCACCTTTTCCTCCTGGAGGTTCCGCATGTACTCCACCGCGTCGAACCGGTGCTGGAGCACGACCTTCGCACCTGCCGCCATGAGCGAATTCAGACAGTTGTTGATGATGACGTGGAAGAGGGGCAGAACCTGGAGGCCCACGTCCTTCTCGGTCAGATGCATGCTCGCGATCGTCGCATAGACCGCCCACATGGCGTTTGCGTGGGTCAGCATGGCCAGCTTGCTGACGCCCGTGGTTCCCCCTGTGCAAAGGAAGATGTACAGGTCGTCCGCAGAGACCTCCACGTCCGGTTCCCGGGACTTCCCGTGTTGCAGGAACTCCTCGTAGTCGACCGCGTAACCGTGCGTCTCGCCCCCCACCTGGATGAAGGTCTCCACCTTGGTCAGGTCGGCCATGATCCGGTCGACAAGTGGGACCAGTTCTTCGTGAAAGACGAGCACCTTCGCGTCGGACAGGCCGATGAGGTGGCGGATGTCCTCCGGAAACAGCCGGGTCTTCACCGGGAAGAAGACCACTCCGATCTTGGCCAGGGCGTAGTTGGCCTCCACCACGGCGGGGACGTTCTCGGAGAGCATGGCCACCTTGTCCCCCTTCTCGAGCCCCATGGACAGAAAGGCGTCGGCCAGGCGATTCACCCGTTCGTTGAGCCGGGACCAGGAGGTTCGTATGCCCTCGTACACCAGCGCTTCCCGGTCCGGGAAGAGCCGTGCATTCCTCGCAACAATGTTCCCGATCGACATGAGCCCCCCTTTCGTTCCCATCACGTGTTCCGCACCGGTCGCCCGGTCCGGTTTGCGCATCCTGAGAGAAGGATACACAAGGTTGCCGATCGGGTCGAGAGAGGGGACAGGGAGCGGTCGGGGATCAGGGGTCAGGGGTCAGAGACGAACGTTCGAGGAGATGCCGGAGATCTTCGATCTGCTCTTTCTTCGGGGGTTCCAGCCCTTGGAGGGGGTAGACCTTGCCCAGCTGGCCGTACTTCGACTCCCCGAACCTGTGATAGGGAAGCAGCTCGTATTCGACCGGGCCTCCGGGGAGTCGATCCAGGAAGTCCCCGATCGCCCGGATGTCTTCCGGGGCGTCATTGAACCCGGGCACGACCGGCGTACGGACGGTGACGGGCAGGTCCGGAAAGACCTCCGAAAGCCTCCAGAGGTTTTCGAGGATGCGCTCGTTCCCGACCCCTGCACCCTCCTCGTGTCTGCGGCGGTCCAGTATCTTCACGTCGAAGAAGACCTGATTCACGAGCCGGCAGACCTGTTCGAGATCCTCCCACCTGCAGAGGCCCGATGTCTCGACAGCGGTATCGATCCCGCGGGTTCGCGCCTTGTCGAGGAAAGCGAGGGCGAAGGCCGTCTGGGCCAGCGGCTCGCCCCCGCTCAAGGTGACGCCGCCCCCGGAGCGGGCGTAGAAGCTGCCGTCCTCCTCCACGACCCGGATCAGCTCGTCCACGCTCATCCAGGTTCCGAAGAGCTCCAGGGCCTTCGAGGGACACGCATCCACGCACGCTCCACAGCCGGTACAGCGCTCCCGGTCGATCTCGACCCTGCCCTCCTGCCCGAACCGGATCGCATCGACCTCGCAGACCTCCCTGCAGCGGTCGCACTCGGTGACACCAATGCACTTCTCCGGCCGGCAGGCCAGCTCCGGCGCGTACCCCTGCCCCTCCGGGTTGGCACACCAGAGGCAGCTCAGGGGACAGCCCTTGAGAAAGACGAGGGTTCGAATCCCGGACCCGTCGTGGAGCGAAAACCTCTGAATATTGAAAACCAGCCCCCGGACCGATTCCTCTGTTCCGTTACGGTCTCTTTGATTGCCCTTCACCATCTATCGGAACCACCTTGGTTCACCCATCCTATTCCACCCCCTCAGGGCGCGGTTCGATCGGAAGCTGTCGCTGGACCGGAGCACCGAATTCCGTGTTGTCCTGGGTTCCCTCGGAGATTCGCGCCGGGCGATCCCCGCCTTCGCGGGGACATGCTTTGTAGGAGCCCAGGGACACTTTCTCGTCAACAAGCTAGAAATTGTGCGCGGTCCGATGGATGATCTCGTCCTGAAGCTGAGACGAAAGATCCACGAAGTAGGCGCTGTAGCCGGCGACGCGGACCAGCAGATCCCGATATTTGTCCGGATTCTCTTTGGCCGCCACCAGCGTGTCCTTGTTGATGATGTTGAACTGCAGGTGCCACATCTTCAGGTCGCAGGCCGTCCGGATGAGGGACATGAGCTTCCGGGTGCCCTCGGGACCCTCGACCGCCGACGGTGTGAGTTTCATGTTCAGGAGTCTCGCCGCACGCTCCTTGTAGCCGGAGGCCCTCGTTCTCGAGATCGACATCAGACTCGCCGTCGGCCCGTTTCGGTCCGCCCCCTGGGAAGGGCTCACCCCTTCCGCGACCGGCTCCCCCGCCTTCCGTCCATCCGGCGTCGCTCCGAGAATGGCGCCGAAGGGGACGTGGGCCGTGATCGTCACGTAACGGATGTCCAGCTCGCCGCCGAAGGCGGACGGGTACCGGCGGGTCAGCTTCACACCGAATTCCTCGATGTCCCGGCCGATCCTGTCGGCGTAGGGATCGTTGTTCCCGTACTTCGGTGCGTTGAGGCACATCTGCCGTATCGCCTCGTAGCCGTCGAAATTCGCGTTCAGGGCCTGCATCAACTCGTCCATGGCGAGCTTCCCCTCATCGAACACGAGCTTCCGGATCGCCGCCAGGGAGTCGATCGCGGTGGCGAAACCGAGGGTGTCGATGAAGCCCAGGTAGAGGGCACCTTCGATCGGTCCGTCGTGCATGTCCCGGCAGGATTGCATGCACAGGTCGTGAAGCATGGAAGACATGGGGGCCGCAATGAATTTCGGCTTCAGGGTGTCTGCGACGTACTGCTGGACGAAAGTGTGCTTCAGCACGAACTCGAGCTGTCGGCAGAAGGCGTTCCACAGGTCGTCGTAGGAGGCGAAGTCCCGCGGATCGCCCGTGCTCACGCCGATGGGACCGTCCCCGTAGGATTTCACACGACCGTCGTTCAAGGCCATCTCCATCACCGACCCCAGGTTGACCCAGGCACAACCGGTCGTCACTGCGTCACGGTTGAGCATCTTCGCCTCTGTGCAACCGCAGATGCAGTAGTCGTTCGCTTCCTCCACCGTTGCACCCTTGGCGAGGAACAGAGGGATGATCTCCTCGTCGAAGAAGAGCTTCGGGAACCCGGTCCCTTCCTTGATCGTCTGGGCAATGGAGTGAAGAAACGGTTCCGGCGTCTCCGCGTGGATCCTTGCCGCCAGATCGGGGTAGTTGAGAGGGAACTCTCGCTTCGATTCGAGCATGAGGTAGCTCAGCTCGTTGGTCGCGTCCTTCCCGTCCCTGTCCACGCCGCCGAGGGTGGTCGCCTCCCAGTGGGCGTATCCGTCCGTGTAGGAGAAGTTGCCGGGGGCCGTATAGATCTCCACGTTCTTCGCCATCCCGATCCAGAGGCACTCCAGGAGCTCCAGCGCCTGGTCCTGCGTGATCCTCCCCTCGTCGATGTCCTTCCTGTAGAAGGGATAGAAGTACTGGTCGATGCGGCCGTTGCCGACCGTCCCACCGATGCGCTGCTCCAGGCGGGACACGGTCTGAATGAACCACTGCGACTGGACCGCCTCGTGAAAGGTTCGGGCCGGGTTCTCCGGTACCCACTCGCAGACCTCGGCGATCTTGAGAAGTTCCTCTCTTCGCTCCGTGTCCGGCTCCTCTTCCGCCATGCTGCGGGCCAGTGCGGCGTACCTTCGGGCGAACGCTACGATGGCGTCGCAGACCAGGATGACGGCACGGAGGAAGGGCTCCTTCTCGACTCTCTCTTTCGGGTCCAGGGGGTCGAGGGCCGCGAGCTTCTCCTCCGCCTCCTGTCGGATCCCTTGCACACCCCGTCGCAGCACCTTCTCGTAGTCGTGGTTCCAGGCCAGGCAGGAACGGGCCGTTGCCGTGGGGGTGATGATGAAGTAGCGGGACACGATGCTGCGGGTGTCTTCGGGCAGGGCGTTCAGGAAGGCCGTGTGGTACTGCCTGCCCTCCCAGTAGGGTCTCAATTCCTCGTTGATGACCGTAACGTCCTCCTCGGTCAGGAGCAGGGAGTCGCCCGGCTCGGTGGGGCGGACCTCCTGGGAGAAGAACATCTCCTCCAGCTCCGGAAAGAAGACGGCGTAGCGGCCCGGAGGACCCGCACTGCCCACCACGAGCTCGTTCTCGTCGATGTGGACCGAGACATTCCGCAGGACGTGGGCCATTGCCTTCGCCCACCGGAGCACCATGGGCTGGCCCTCCGTTTCCTTGAAGGACTCGGTGAGCAGCCGGGCCCTCTCCACGTTGATACGAATCGGCTTGTCCCGGAACCCCTGCAGCATGCGGTGAATCCTGGCCCGCTTCTCCTGGGCCTCTTCACTGACGAGCCCGATGGACTTTCCCTTCCGCAGCCGCTCTTCCTGCGGGGACAACACTTCCGTGATCTCGGGTACGGCCTGTGCCATTGCAACCCTCCCATTTCCTGCCGGGAAACTCTCCGGAATTCAACTGCCTTCAGGCGCGCCCTTCCTCACGCGGCGCCGGCCTCTGCCTGCAACCTCCACTGTTGACCGTGGAGATTCTCCACGAACTCGAGATAGAGCTGAAGCGACATCTCCAGGTGACCGTCCAGGGTCACGTCGAACTCCCTGCCGTAGTACTCGTGCAGGAGCATCATGCCCATGATCTGGGCGAAGAACAGATTCGAGGCATCCTTCTCCCGGATGGCCCGCACCTCCCCCTTCTTCACCCCCTCACGGTAGAATTCCCTGAAGACGTTCTCGAGCCGCCTCCGCTTCGCATTGAGCTGCGTCCGCAGCTCATCCGGGAGTCGCGGCTCCACCTGACTCCGCTGGATGAAATAGAGTTCGAAGAAATTCGACTTCTCTTTCTTCAGCAAACGCAGCTCGTCGAGAAAAGCCCTGATCTTCGCCGGGACGGTCCGGGCCCGAGCCGTGGCCTGCTGCAGCCTCTCGGTCAACGGCTCGGTGTACCGGTCCAGTATGTGGAGGTAGATCTCCTCTTTGCTGCTGAAGTACTGGTAGATGGAGGTCCGGCTGAAATCAGCCTCCGCCGCGATGTCGTTGATCGAGGTTTCGGCGTAGCCTTTTTCCACGAAGAGCTTCTCGGCACTGTCGAGAATCAGCTCCATCCGGGCGAGTCGTTCATGGGCCATGCGGCTGCGGCGGGTCATTCCAGGTATTCCTTGACAGGGTGTCAGAATAGTGTCATATTGTCATTCTATGGCGGGTGCTGCCCCTTGTCAAGCAAAATATGGGCTCGAACCAGAGGAGGAAGGCCATGGCACAGATCCAGGGGGGACAACTGGCTGCGGAGGCGCTGATCCGGAAGGGGGTCAAGCACATCTTCACCTTGAGCGGGGGCCACATCACCCCCATCTACCAGCACCTCGAGGACTCGCCCGTCTCCCTGGTGGACACCCGGCACGAGCAGGCCGCCGTGTTCATGGCCGAGGCATGGGGGAGGATGACCCGCGAGCCGGGCATCGCCATGGTCACGGCCGGCCCCGGCTTCACGAACGCCCTCTCCGCCGTGGCGAACGCCCGCTTCTCGAATGCGCCCCTCGTGCTCATCTCGGGCTGTGTCGGCATCGAGTCGATCGAGAAGCTGGACCTCCAGGATATGTACCAGGCGCCCGTCATCGAACCGATGGTGAAGAAGGCCCTGATCTGCCACAAGCCGGAACGAATCCCGGAGTTCCTGGACCTGGCCTACAGGACCGCCATGAGCGGCCGCCCGGGCCCTGTCTACCTGGAGTACCCGGTCGACGTCCTGAACGCCTTTACGGACACGGAGCTCGTGAAGCACACCTCCACGCTCGTCCCGTCCCGCCCCGTGGACCATGAGAATGCACCGCGCCTGGTCGACATGATCCGGGCGGCAAAACAGCCCGTTGTGATCGCCGGAAGCGGCACCTGGTACTCGGATGCGTGCTCGGAGCTGGTCGAATTCATCGAGAAGACCGGTATGCCCGCCTTCACGAGCGCGGCCGGCCGGGGCACCATCCCGGACACCCACCCCCTCTGCTTCGAATCCTCCCTGGCCATCCGGCCGGGAGCGGCCATGTTCGCGAACATGAGCGCCGACCTGGTCATCTTTCTCGGCACGCGGATCGGCCTCTATTACATCTTCGGCGACCTGTTCAACAAGGATGCGAGACTGGTCCAGGTGGACATCGAGCCGGAAGAGATCGGCCGGAACCGAAGCATCGACCTGCCCGTGTTCAGCGACATCCGGGGCTTCCTCCAGGCATGCAATCACGTCATCGACCAGGAGGGAATCAGCGAGAAGCTCGTCCAGGGCTTCAAGGGTTGGATCGAAGCCCTCGGGAAGGCGGCCGCGGACGGCAGGGCCGAGGCGATCCCCAACTGGGAGAGCGACAACGTGCCCATCCATCCCCTCCGCCTGGCCAAGGAGGTCAACGAGTTCATGGACCGGGAAGACGACATCGTGGTCGCCGACGGGGGCGACACCGCCATCTGGACCGGGATGACCCGGACCGTGCGCAAGCCGGGCCACTATCAGGACTCCGGCCTGTTCGGTTGCCTGGGCGTCGGCCTTCCCTATGCGAACACGGCAAAGCTCCTCAACCCGGACAAGCGCGTGCTGGTGATGATCGGGGACGGTTCCGTGGGTTTCAATTTCATGGAATTCGAAAACGCGATCCGGAAACAGCTTCCCATCGTCGTGGTGATCAGCAACGACCTCGGGTGGGGCATGATCCGGCACAGCCAGGAGCTGCGCATCGGCCACGCCATCGAGGCCGGCACCTGGATCGGCAAGGTGGACTATCACAAGCTGGTGGAGGCTCTCGGGGGCAAGGGGCTCTTCGTGGACCGGCCCGAACAGATCCGGCCCGCCCTGGAAGAGGCCTTCGACTCGGGCAAGACGGCCTGCATCAACGTCATGACCGACCCGACCACCGTGAGCCCGGGAAGCGTTGCACTGGCGAATCTGGGGAGCTATAAGGCATAGTGATGAAGTGGAATCATGTGGGGATCAAGTCGGCGGACGTCGAGAAGTCGCTCCACTTCTACTGCGAGCTCCTGGGCCTGGAGATCCTGCAGGAGCTGGATCTCTTCGGCAAGCGCTTCATCTTTGTGGGCAACGAGACTGTTTCCGTCGAGATCGAGGAAGGCAAGCCGGAGGACAGCCGGATCGACCCGAGGAACCAGACCGGTCTCTACCATCTCGCCTTCACGGTAGACGACGTCGCGGCCATGGTGGGGAAGCTCGAGTCCGAGGGCGTGCCGATCGCCCTGGAGCCCCTCTCCACTCAGCCGGACCGGCTGGTTGCGTTCGTGGAAGACCCGGACGGCGCGTTCATCCAGTTGATTCAAATCTTGGAGTGAGAGGAGGTTTGCGAGATGGCGCGAATGACACCGAGTGAAGCCCTGGTGGAGACGCTGGCGGCCGAAGAGGTCGAGGTCGTCTTCGGCATCGTGGGAAGCGCCTACATGGATGCTCTGGACCTGTTTCCGGCGGCAGGGATCCGCTTCGTGTCCGTAGCCCACGAGCAGGCCGCGGCGCACGCGGCCGACGGGCTGGCTCGTGTGACGGGCAAGCCCCAGGTCTGCATCGCACAAAACGGACCCGGCGCCGCCAACTTCGTGTCTGCCGTAACGGCCGCCTTCTGGGCGCACTCCCCCGTGGTTGCCATCACGCCCGAAACCGGGAGCATGGGGATCGGCACGGGAGGTTTCCAGGAGCTCGACCAGATGCCCTGGTTCCAGGCCTGCACCAAGTATCAGGTGCGGGTCAATCGGCCCGAACGTATGGCAGAACTGGCAAGGAAGTGCTTCTACGTGGCGAAGGCGGAATGCGGGCCGACACAGCTGAACATCCCGCGCGACTACTTTTACGGCGACGTGGATTGCGAGATCTACAAGACCGAGGAGGTCTCCCACGGCCCGGGCGCGCTTCACGAACTGGAGCGCGCGGCCGAGATGCTCGCCGGGGCGTCCTATCCCGTGATCCTCTCCGGAGGGGGCGTTTCCATTTCCGACGCAGTGGAGGAGACGCGGGCGCTGGCCGAGTATCTGTCCGCACCCGTGGTGAACACCTATCTCCACAACGACAGCTTCCCGGCGGACCACGATCTGAGCCTTGGGCCGATCGGCTACTGCGGCTCCAAGGCGGCCATGCGGACCCTCGCAAAGGCGGATGTGGTGCTGGCCCTGGGCTGTCGCCTCGGCCCTTTCGGCACGCTTCCCCAGTACGACATGGAGTACTGGCCCGAGGGTGCGAAGATCATCCAGGTCGACATCGACCACAGGCAGCTGGGGCTCACCCGACGCGTCCACCTCCCGATCGCGGCGGATGCCGGGGCCTTCGCCTCGCAGGTGCTCGTCAAGTTGCGTGACCGGGCCGGCGAACGGAACCGGGACGAGCAGCGGTTGGCAGACGTGAAGAAGGAAAAGGAGGCCTGGCGCGAGGAACTCCGAGGATGGTCTTCCGCCCCGTCGAAACGCATGCATCCCAGGCGGTTTCTCGAGGAGCTGTCGGGTGCCGTACCCGCGGGCTCGATCGTGACCACCGATGTGGGCAACACGTGCTCCATGTGCAACAGCTACTTCGGCTTCAACGGTCCCCGGCAGTACCTGACCGCCCTGAGCTGGGGGAACTGCGGCATCGCCTACGGCGTGGCCATGGGGGCGAAGCTGGGAAGGCCGGACGCACCCGTATTCGCCCTCCAGGGCGACGGCGCTTACGGAATCAGCGGCCTGAGCGAGGTGATGACCGCCGTCCGCGAGAAGATCCCGGTCATCGCAGTGGTCTTCAACAACAACCAGTGGGGCGCGGAGAAGAAGAACCAGATCGACTACTACGCCAACCGCTTCGTGGGGGCGAACCTCGACAATCCGGACTTCGCCCGGATCGCTCGAGACATGGGGGCCGAGGGGTTCCGGGTCGAAGAGCCGAAAGACGTAAAGGAGGCTCTCGAAGCCGCCCTTGCCTGCGGAAAACCGGTCGTGATCGACGCGATCATCGATGGGAGCGCAGAGGTCCTGGCCGAACCTTTCCGCAGGGATGCGCTCAAGATGCCGGTGAGGCACCTCGACAAGTACAAGCACCTGAACGCCGAATAGAGGCGCCCCGCTCTCCCGGAGGAAGGCCCCTCAGGACACTTCAAGAGCCCAGAGGGTATGCCTCCATGGTCTGTCCGGACCCGTAGGCCTCGAAGGACTCGCTCCTGGAGCCGATCAGCCGGTACGCCTCGTGGAGACGGTGTCCGAGCACCTGAGCCAGCCGCCTCAGCAGGACAATCCCACTCGCCGGGTCCTTCTCGAGCACCAGGTTGAGTTTCACCCGGTCGATCCGAAAGAGTGTGGTTTCCTCTTCACACAAGGCGGTGGCCGCATATGTGCTGCGTCCGAGAAGACTGGACCAGCCGAAGGCCTCGCCGGCGTGATTGACCGTGAAGGCTGCCTGCCCCACCTCGCCGACCGTGAGGCGTACCCGTCCTCGAAGGAGAATGTGAAACCGTCCTGCATGGTTCCCCTCACGGAAGATGATGTCTCCCTTCCGGTAGGTCTTCCTCTCCGTCAGATCGAGGATCTCCTTGACGAACCCCTTTCTCAGGCCCGCAAAGAGCTCTTTCTGTTTGATGTACATCTTCACCCTCCTTTCCCGGACATCTCGACTGCGAGGTTGATGAGACGAGACGCGAGGTCCGGGCGCGGCAGGAGGAGTTTGGATGCGGGGGAACCGGAGATCGTCGATCGTCGCCCAGCACCTCCCCAACACATTCATGGTAGGTCCGTCGAAGGGGAATGGCAAGGAAAATCCGCGGCTGCCGGTTCAGACGAACAACATTCCACCATCCAGAAGGATCGACTGGCCGGTCATGCCGTCCGCCTCGCTGGAGGACAGGTAAACGGCCAGGTCGGCGATTTCCCCCGGCTGGAGAACCCGGCCCATGGGGATTCTCTGCAGCATGAAGCTCTTCACCACATCCTCGTCGACCCCCATGATCCTGGCGTGCTCTGCGGTGAACTCAGCGACCATGTCCGTCTCCACCACTCCCGGGCAGATCGCGTTCACGTTGATGCCGTGGGGGGCCATCTCGAGGGCAACACACCGGGTCATACCCACCAGGGCGTGCTTCGAGGTATTGTAGGCGCTCTGGTGGAGGGAGGCCCATTTGCCCGCCGTGGAAGCGATGTTCACGACCTTCCCCTTCTTCTGCTCGACCATGTGCCGCAGCACGAACTGGCTCACGTGGAAGGGGCCGTACACATTCACCTGCATGATCCGATCGAAATCCTCGGCCGTATAATCCAGGAAACGGGAAGGCTTGTACACGCCCGCATTGTTCACGAGGATATCGAGCCTGCCGAAGGCATCGATCGCCCTTCCGACCATCTTCTCCACGGAGGATCGGTCCGAGACGTCCACGGCACAGAGTTCGGTCCGCCCCCCGAATTCGGCCGTCCCTTTGGCGGTCTCCTCCAGGGTTTTCATTCGGGTTGCACAAAGAAACAGATCCGCCCCTTCGCGGGCGAACTTCATCGCGATGGCCCGCCCGATCCCTCGGCCCGCTCCTGTGATCACGGCCACTCTGTCGTTGAGTCTCTTGGAATTCATCTGGGGACCCTCTCTTCCCGTTCGCCCGGACAAGCGCTGCCTCGTGCATCCCTCTTCTACCAGAACCGGCTCCGGATGGACAACACCGGCGAAGAAGGCGCAAAGGCGAGTTCTGCGCGTGAGGCCCTCACTCCACGTGCATGACGGCCCAGGCGACCTGCACGGCCGGCCGGCCGTTCTGCGCGGTGGTCATGACCGTCATGTTACGGGCGGCGCAATACGGACACGTGAAGAAGTGGCCCCCTCCGTCGCTCTCCAGCCGAACCTTGGAGTTTCCAGGAAGGCCTTCCCCGTCTCCCGGCCCGTCGAACGGGCCCACCACAATCAGCGCGCTGTCGCAAATGCGGCATCTGATACCTTCCAATGGAGGTCACCTCTCTTCTCGGGTACGGGCGAAGGTGCGTTACAAGAACAGTGCCAATCTGGCTGACCGGTGGTTTGGGGTCATAAGGACCTGGAAACATTGAAATATATTCCAAGGAACGATTCGCTGCCCGACCTCGAGTCAGAAGCCCGGCTCGAAAGGTTTCTCAGATTGATTTTCATCTTGAGAGTCCCGGCGCACCAAACAAACGACCTCCTGCCGGAGAAAGCAGGAGGTCGAACCAGGGAAGGAAAAAATTGGGAGGTTCTGAAATTCTATGATTTGACAATATGTTTGTCAAGAATAAACATTTGGAACTCCCTGCAGCCTCACAGGGCGATGGACTCCACCATCGACTCCTTCATCAGCCGGGTATTGTTCGAGATCTCCAGAGCAAGCAGGGGAAGATGAGCCAGAGCGCAATTGGCGGGGTTCAAAGACGATTCGATTCCCTGGGTCTCGACGAACCAGATTTGGCATTTCTCCCTTAGGCAATCCACCTTCGTTTCTCCATTGCTCATGAACGGACAGATCTTGTTTTCCGTCATTGTCTCCCTCCGGGCTCTTTTTGTTGGCGGTCGGTCAACCGAATTCTGCAGAACCAAAGGACCCTGCAGCAGAGAGAAGCCTGCAGGGCCTTGATTTGGTGCCCCCGGCGTGACTCGAACACGCGACACCGGGATTAGGAATCCCGAGCTCTATCCGCCTGAGCTACGGGGGCATGGAGGCGATTCCATAGAAGTGTCTGCAATCATAGCAAATTCTCCCACGTTTATCCATTCCGTCCCTTTTTCCACTTCTCCTTTCCCCAAGGGGGGAGAACGGGCGGTCCGCTCTGTTTCTTGCCCATTTGTGGAAAGGGTTTTCCTCTGCCGCGCCCCCCTGCCGCATGGGACCGGCTGGCGAGTGTCTCCGTAACTCACCGGAACCATTGAGGTCTGCAAGAACGGACCTGCTGGCACAGGTTTTGATACGGATACAGGGAGTGTTTCCAGGGCCGGACCGGGGCCGCTTATCCCGACTACAACCAGGAGGCCTGAAGATGAACCCCGTCCGACTTCTCCTTGGGGTGATGCTGCTTTCCCTCTGCGTGTTCGGGCTGCCGGAAGGTTGTCTGGTCCTGGCGTCCAGCGCCGCCGATCCCGGCCCGCGGCTAGCAGGCGACAACGAACCCGCTGCCCTTCTCCCCGTCTTTCCGGCGACAGAGCGACCCTCGCCCGGATGATCCAGGATGGATCGTCGGAAAGGGCTCATGTACTGCCCACAATATGCCGAATAGGAAGGGTGATGAGTCACCCCCCTTTTTTCTTCCGGGGTCAGTCGCTAAAAAGGCTGGCCCCCTTTTTTTGTCCTCTCAATGAAGGTGCTCTTTCTTCCTCTGAAGTTCCTCCAGAAAGCCCTGCACGAGCTTGAAGGCCTGCAGTTGGCCTTCGAGGAACTTGACCCATTCATCCGCCGGGTCCGATCCACGCTGAAAGGCGAGATCCTCCTCTGTCTGTTTCGTCATCCTCCCCACAAAGCCCAGAATGTCCTCCACATCACTCATCCCTTCCTCCGATTCGTGAACAATGAACGCGTGTCCGCATTGTTCCACATATGGGCCGGGAAAAGAAGGAAAAGTTTGACACCGGCTTCGCCCAGACGCTAGTCTCCTCTATGCATCATGGTGGCGTTCCATCCCTATCCCGAGAACGCTTCGACGGCCCCCAGTCCCTGAAGCCGAAGAAGTTCTCGGCCATCATGGAGACGCTCGGGGGTTGCCTCGCGCGGCAGACCGGGGTCTCTGAGGATCCTGGCCGGAGACAGTCATGGATGCAGGTCTGAAGGTTCTTCGGCAAAGACGAACCGACTGGCTCATCACCTGGGAACAGAACCGGCTCCGCTGGGTCCTTCTCTATTATCTCGTGGGCCTCATCGTCTCCGGCCTCTTCTTCTTCCTGGAACAGGTCTTCTTCCCCCTGCCCCTCCCGTACCTGCACAAGAGCCTCATGTTCGTGGTCCTGATCCCTGTCGTCACCGTCCTCCTGAGCATCGTCGTGAAGAACCGCGGTACGGTCTTCCCTGACGCAGGTGCGCCCGCAGCAAAGGAAGAAGAGGTCCCGGCCGGTTTCTTCCATCAGTACGCACAGACCCTGCTCGCTCTGCTCATGTTCGTAATTTGGGCGGCCGGCTACTTTCTGATCGCCTACCTCACCGAGGAGCAGGCAACGCACACACTGCCCACACTCGTCTGGGAGCGGGAGGTCCCTCTACGCCCGGAATTCGTGTTCGTCTATCTCACCATCTATCCAACGTTCCTGCTGCCTTTCCTGTTCGTTCATCAGAAGGACTTCTTCCGCCTCTTCTCCTTCGCCTACATAACGGTCATGTGCATCTGCTACGGGGTATACCTCTTCTACCCGGTCTCCCTAAGTCGGCCGCCCTTGACCGTGAATTCCTTTTCCACCTGGGCGCTCTCCATCGTGTACCGGGCGGATCGACCCTGGAACTGCTTCCCGAGCATGCACGTGGCCATGTCACTCATGGCGGCCCTGACCATCCTGGAAGTCCACCGGGTTCGCGGCGTTTTGACCCTTCTGCTCACCTTTCTGATCGCCCTTTCAACCATTCTGATCAAACAGCATTACATACTCGACGTGGTCTCCGCCATGATGCTCACTGCAACGATCTACTTCGTCTTCATCCGAAGGCGGATCCTGAACACCCTCTATATACGGGTGCTGCGGGCGGAAGAAACGCTCGAGAAATGGATCAACCGGAGGATCGACAAAAGGGTCTGGGAATCCCTGGACGGGCCCCTGAGAAGCCGACTGCGCGACATGATACAGTCCATCGTAGAAGAAGCCTTGCGTGACCGGGGCAGGAAGAGTGATCTTCCTCCGCTCTTCACGGAGTCGGATCCCCCGGCCGATATCCCGGAGGACAAGCCATGAAGACACGATCCATCTACCCCCTCCTCTTCTCCTTCTTACTCGCTCCGGTTTCGGGCGTGTTGCCCCTGCCTGGGACGGTCCCGGCCGCTGCCCAGGAAGAGGCTTCCCGGCCCTCGGAATCGACGCTGACCCTGAAGATGATCGGCGAAGATCGGGACGTGGGCCTGAAGCGGATGGAGATTCTCGAAAAGGTCCTTTCGCCGGATCTCCTTCAAAGCAAGCGGGACTTTGTCCGCTCCCGGGAGCAGGAGTACAATGAGAAGATCGGGGTGCTTCTCCAGAGACTCACAACCGGCATCGGCAGGAACACGGTCATTACCCACGTCGACGTGGACTACTTCGCCGTCGATTTCGAGCCCTCCGTACAGGCGGAGGAGAACATCACCGTGACGATCCTGCTCGACGAGGACGGCCTCGCCAAGTGGTCGGCCGGAAGGGGTTCCCGGGAAGCGGCCCTGGAGGAGATGCAGACCCTGATCCACGGGGCCTTTCGGATCCCGGTGGATCAGATCCAGCTCGTCGTTGCACCCAACTGATGAGAGGTCGGACAAGAGATATGCGAAGCCCACAGCGCGTTCAGTTCCGAATCGGCGGGCCCATGACCCCCTCGGTGAAGTTCCTGCTCATCGCGACCACGGCCGCGTTCTTCCTGCAGGCCATCACCCAGAGGCTCTTCGGTTTCCGCCTCGAGCCCCTGCTCGGACTCGTACCCTACGACGTGGCCCACCGCTTCTTTCTGTGGCAGCCGATCACCTACCTCTTCCTTCACGCAGGGATCTTCCACCTCCTGTTCAACCTGCTCGTCCTGTGGATGTTCGGCTGCGAGCTGGAGAGGGTCTGGGGGAATCGGTTCTTCTTGAAGTACTTCTTCCTATGCGGCACCGGCGCCGGGGTCTTCGTCGCCCTCCTGACCCCCGGAAGCGCGAGCCACATCCCGACGATCGGTTCCTCCGGGGCGCTCTACGGCCTTCTGCTCGCCTACGGGCTGCTGTTCCCGAACCGCCAGATCCTGCTCTGGTTCGTTCTCCCGATCCAGGCGAAGTACTTCGTGCTGATCATCGGCCTGGTTGCGTTCTACTTCACTTTGAGCCTCGAGGGAAGCGGCATCAGCCATCTCGCCCACCTGAGCGGACTCGTCATCGGCTACCTGTACCTGCGCGGCTGGGGCCATGTCCGCAAGATCCACAAACGGTATCTGGAGTGGAAACTGAAGAGGCTGAAGAAGAAGTTCCGCGTCATCGACGGGGGCAACGATTCGGACAAGCCGCCGTACATCCATTGAAGATGGACACCGCAGATCCACACCGAGGCCGGCCCGAGGGAAACGGAAGGGGCGTTCATGGATCGTTACCGTGCCTTGCTGGAAGGCTTCCTTCAGGAACTCTCGGCGGCCCTGCGGGAACTCGAACAGGAAGTGCCGCAGCTCACTGTTTCGATGAAGCAGGAGCCCGGGCGTATCCTGTCCATGCTTCCGCAGATGCTCGCCTTCGAGCATATGAGCTTCCTGGAACTCCTCTACACCCCTCCGGAACCCGCCCGGAAGAGGCCCGGCATTCGCTTCTGGCTCGAGGGCCCGGGAAATGAGAAGCAACTGCGGGCCATCCTGTTCGAGGACACGAGGGTCTGGGACGTTTCCTACGATCTGGAAAGGCTCTACACGGAGCTCGGAACATTCCTCCTCGAGGGTTCCGAGATCGTTGCCCGTCCGGCCCCGGCCCTTTCAGGCGAAACGGAACCTTCTTCGGACTGGAAGGCCTTCCTGCGCGTCCTGGTGCGTGCCCCTGTAACCTGACCCGATCATTCCACGGAGGGAGAAATGAAGTCCTACAGAGAAGAACTCTGGTTCAACGTGTCCACCCGCAGGGCCTTCGTCAACATCACCCCGGATGTGGAGAAGGCCCTCAGGAAGAGCGGCATCCGCGAGGGGCTGGTGCTCGTCAACGCCATGCACATCACGGCCAGTGTCTTCATCAACGACAACGAGTCCGGTCTCCATCACGACTACGACGTCTGGCTCGAGAAGCTCGCGCCCCACGAACCCGTATCCCAGTACCGCCACAATGTGGGGGAGGACAACGCGGACGCCCACATGAAGCGTCAGGTCATGGGCAGGGAGGTGGTGGTGGCCGTCACGGACGGCAAGCTCGACTTCGGGACGTGGGAACAGATCTTCTACGGCGAGTTCGACGGAAGGCGCAAGAAGAGGGCCCTGATCAAGATCATCGGGGAGTAGAAGCCACGGAGGCCTGAATCTCTGCCGGACCCGGTTCGGATGCGAAGGCAATGCTGGCGGAGGAGATGACCACGATCACAGAGCCCACGTTGTGCACGACCGCTCCCATGATCGGTGACAGGAGCCCGCCGCCGCTCGCCAGGACCGCCACGGCATTGAAGATCATGCCGAAGGCGATGTTCCACTTGATGGTTCGGAGCATTCTTCGACTCAGCTGGATCAGGAAGGGGATTTTCGAGATGTCGTCCTTCATCAGGGCAATATCGGCCGTCTCCAGGGCCACGTCCGTTCCCGCGGCCCCCATGGCGATCCCCACGTTGGCGGCGGCCAGTGCCGGGGCGTCGTTGATTCCGTCGCCCACGAAGATCACCGTCTGACCGAAGGACTGAAACCGCCGGATCACCTCCAGCTTCTCCTCCGGTTTCTGACCCGCCCAAGCCTGTGTCAGGCCGATCGTGTCCGCCACCAGCCTGGCGGATTTCTCGTGGTCGCCGGAAAGCATCCCGATGCGCTCGATTCCGAGGGACTTCAGGGACCGCACGGTTTCGGCCGCCGAGGCTCGAATCTGATCCGACACGCTCATGATGCCCAGAGGAACCTGATCCTGGTAGACGACAAGAGGCGTGGCCCCCTTCTCTTTGAAGCGTTCCAGATGGGTTCTCAGGGCTTCCGGGATCTGTCCCGTACCCCCTGCCACATAGGCACTGCCGACCTCGACCCGTCGCCCCCTCACGAGACCCCGGACCCCCAGCCCGATCTCGGTCATGATCTCCTCGGCACGCTCTACGGTGACCTTTGCGTAGTTGGCTGCCTTGAGAACGGCCTGGGCCAGAGGGTGCGTGCTGTCCTGCTCTACGCTGGCGGCTCTCTCGAGAACTCTTCGCTCGTCGATGCCCTCCACGGCGACAATGGTGTCGACCCGCGGCCGGCCCTCCGTCAGGGTGCCGGTCTTGTCGAAAAGGATCACACCCGCCCTTCCCACCTCCTCGAGGTAACGGCCCCCTTTCACCAGAATTCCCGATTTGGCGGCCCTTCCGATGGAGGCGACGATCGCGGTGGGGGCGGCCAGGATCAGCGCACACGGACAGCCCACGATCAGAATCGTGACAGCCCGGCTCACATCTCCTGTCAGGGCCCATGCAACAGCGGCACACGCAAGAATTGCAGGCGTGAACCAGCGTGCGTACCGATCGATGAGTCGTATCGCTTCCGGCTTGTGCGCCTCGGCCTCGGAGACGAGCCGGATCACCCTGCCCAGGGTCGTGTCTTCACCCACCCCGGCGGCCTCGAGCTCGACAACGCCATTTTGGTTCAAAGACCCTGCGTATACAAGATCTCCGAGCGTCTTCTCCTGTGGGATCGGCTCTCCGGTCAGCGAGGACTCGTCCACTGCGGTGAGGCCTTTCACGATGACTCCGTCGACCGGAACGCGTTCGCCCGGCCGCACGAGCAGGATGTTCCCGATCCTGACGTCGGCCGTGGCTACCGTTTCCGGTCGGCCGTCCACGAGTACAGTCGCCATCTCCGGGGACAGAGTGACAAGGGACTCGATCGCTTTGCGCGCCGAATCACTCGTTGCCTCCTCGATCAGGGCCCCCAGGACCATGACGAAGCTCACAACGGCCGCCGTGAGAAATTCTCCACCCGCAAGGGCTGCGAGAATCGCCAGGCTGACGAGTTCGTCCACATTGACCTTACGTTGGAGAAGCCCCCGGACAGCGCCCCAGACGATGGGGGTCCCGTTGATCACCACCGAAGCGAGGGCAAGGGCCGTTCCGGTGGTGGACGGAGTTTCGGCCCCCCTGTCCCAGAGATAAGAGGCCAAAGCCAGAGCGCCTGCAAAGGCAACCCTGTAGAAGTAACGTGAACGCAGCAGGTCCTGATACACCCCCAGCTGTGAATACCGCCCGATCATGCGGGTCCACCCAGTCCTGCGCTCTCCAGCCAGGACCTCGAGGCTTCGAAGTTCTTCCGGGCGATGTTCGTGCGGGCGGACCCGCTCTGGTCGGGCCCGGCCAGTACCTGCGGTTTGAGACCGACCATGAGGCAGAAGTTGTCGGTGGCCGCCTCGATTTCGGACGTGAATCCCAGGGCATCGTACAGGGTGTGCTCGGATTTCATCGGTTCCCCCCGCCCTCTTCGTGCCTGTCCGCAGTCGAGAGGCGGAACCAGTGATTCAAGTGCAATGCGCTACGAGGAGTAGATCACGGCAAGGATGAGTGTCTTCTCGTTCCCCTTGCACTGCACGAGGTGTGGGATGTTGGAGTTGTAGTAGATGGCATCACCCGGCTGCAGGACGTCGCTGTGTCCCCCCAGCGTGACCTCCATTTCCCCGTCCAGCACGAAGAGAAACTCCTCCCCGTCGTGGGAAGCGGGTTTCGGGCTTGCCAGGGTCGCCGGTTCGAGGGTGACCAGGAAGGGCTCCATGTGCCGATCTTTCATGTCGTGGCCCAGGGACTCGTACGAATAGCCGTACTGGATCCCTCTCTTGGAAGCGAAGCGACTGACCGGACGTCTCTCCGCCTTACGAACGATGGTGAAGGGCATGTCCGCATTTTCGTCGAAGAAGTAACCCGGCCTGAGGTTCAGGGCCCGGGTGAGGCGGATCAGTGTACCCAGGGGGGGCGAGATGAGGTGGTTTTCGATCTGGGAGAGGACCGCCGTCGACAGACCGGTCCGGTCCGCCATGTCCTTCAGTGTCAGGGAATGGTCCTCTCGATAACGCTTGATCTTTTCACCGATCTGAAGGTACTTCTCCTGCTCGTTCGTTTCCATGAGCCCCTCGAACTATCGGATAGAAGAATCCCCGCGTCCCCTTCCCTACCCCGGATTCGCCGCCTCAGTCTTCCCGCCCCTCTGTTTGAGATCCTGAGCGCAGCGAATCCCTTCCTCGAGGGCGGCCAGGTTCAGGGGGAGAAACTTCTCCCTCACCTTCGGAGAAATCATCTCCTCCAGCGCAGGAGGAAATGCTTCCTTGGGCAGGACCTGTGTCCATTCGACGAAGCAGCCAAGGATGACGAGGCTTGCCACCTGTACGTTGCCAACCTTTTGTGCGAGGTCGTTTGCCGGCACGGGAATCACCTGAAGATCGTTCCGGGTCACTGCTTCTGCCGGGATGAGAGAGCTGTTGTAGAAGAGGAACCCGTCCTTCCGAATCGAGGGAAGAAACCGAAGCAGCGAAGCCTCGTTCATGATGATTCCCGACAGGGGGGTGTCGATGACCGGAGACCCTACCTCGTCCGAAGAGACGATCACGTTGCAGTTCGCCGTCCCCCCCCTCATCTCGACTCCGTAGGCCGGCATGAAGGTAACGTGAAACCCCTCCTCCATTCCCGCCTCTGCAAGAAGGTTGCCCATGAAGAGCACGCCCTGCCCGCCGAAACCCGCAATCACCACGTCATGATACATCCCGGACCCCTCTGCCCTTTGTCCTTTTCCCTTTGTCCTCACTACAGGTGATCCGCGATCTCGCGTTCTTTGTAAACGCCGAGGGGGAAGTACGGGACCATCTCTTCCTCCACGCGCCTGTTGGCGGCCTCAGGAGTCATCTTCCAGTCCGTGGGGCACGCGGACAGCACCTCCACGAAGCTGAACCCCATGCCCTCTTTCTGCATGCGGAAGGCCTCCCGTATGCTGCGTTTCGCCTTCATCAGGTTGGCCGGCTTGTCCACGGCCACCCGGGCGACATAGGCCGCCCCTTCCAGGGTGGCCAGCATCTCCGCCATACGTATGGGGTAGCCGTCCTGCTGGAACTCCCGGCCGTACGGGGATGTGGTCGTCACCTGGCCGAGCAGGGTCGTGGGGGCCATCTGCCCGCCGGTCATGCCGTAGGTCGTGTTGTTGACGAAGATGATGGTGATGTTCTCCCCGCGGTTGGCGGTATGGATGATCTCCGAAGTGCCGATCGCCGCCAGGTCGCCGTCTCCCTGAATGGAAAACACGATCTTGTCCGGATGAACCCGCTTGACGCCTGTGGCCACGGCCGGCGCCCTGCCGTGAGGCGCCTCGACCACATCCACGTCGAAGTAGTTGTACATGAACACGCTGCACCCCACGGAGGCCACGCCGATGCAGATCTCCTGCAGATCGTAATGGTCGATCGCCTCGGCCACGAGCCGGTGAATCAGCCCGTGGTGGCACCCGGGGCAGAAATGAAAGGGCGTCTCCTTCAGGCTCTTGGGGTGATCAAACACGAGTTTCATGGCTATGTCCTCGCTCCAAGTCCGTGCCTTCCGGCGCACTTCCGTACACGGACTTGATCTTGTCCAGTATCTCGTTCGGCTTCGGCAGGGATCCTGCTCCACACGGTCTGCCGTGGAAGGCCACTTCCGTTCCCGGCTCGACAGCGAGACGAACGTCTTCCAGCATCTGTCCCGCATTCAGCTCGACGACCAGGAACTTCGTCGCCCTGCGCGAGGCCTTGCGCAGGGTCTCCACCGGGAAGGGATAAAGGCTGATGGGTCGAATGAGCCCCACACGCATGCCCAGTTCGCGGGCCATCCTGACCGAGGTCTTGCAGATGCGCGCGGCCGTTCCAAAGGCCACCAGGATCAACTCCGCATCCTCCGTCGCCTTGGCTTCAAAAAGAACCGCCTCCTTCTTGACCCGTTCGTACTTGGCCACCAGCTTCCAGATGTGCTTCTCCAGTTCTCCGTCCGCGAGGTAGAGGGACTTCACCACGTTCTGGGGCCGTCCCCCTTTCCTGCCGGTCGTCGCCCAGTCCTTGGGCGGCAGTTCCATGGGCGGAGGCAGCTCCCGGAGGAGGGGCTCCTTCATCTGGCCCAACACCGCGTCCCCGAGCACCATGACCGGGTTCCTGTATTTGTCCGCATAGTCGAAGGCGAGCGCGGTGAGGGTGTAGAGTTCCTGCACCGAGTTCGGAGCCAGCACGATCATCTGATAGTCCCCGTGCCCACCCCCCTTCACGGACTGCCAGTAGTCCCCCTGGGAAGCGGAGATGCCACCCAGGCCGGGCGAACTCCTGGACATGTTCACGATGACGCCCGGCACCTCGGAACCGGCCATGTAGGAGATACCCTCCTGCTTCAGGGAGATCCCCGGGCTCGAAGAGGAGGTCATGGCCCTCACGCCGCTCGAGCCCGCGCCAAGGAGCATGTTGATCGAGGCGATCTCGCTCTCCGCCTGGACGAAGACCCCCCCTCTCTTCGGAAGCTCCTGGGAGAGATACTCCGGAATCTCGTTCTGCGGCGTAATCGGATAGCCGAAGTAGTATTTGCAGCCCGCGTCCATGGCGCCCATGGCAACGGCCTCGTTTCCTTTGACCAGCTTTCTCTTCATCAGGCCCTCTTCCTCACCGTCTGTTCTCGAACGCCCCTACCGCCAGACCCGGATGCAGACATCCGGACACATTTCTGCACACAGGGCACAGCCCGTGCACTTCTCTATCTCCGTGATCTCCACGGGCGGATACCCCTTCTGGTTGTACCGCTTCTCCACGACCATGATCTTCTTCGGGCACACCGCAATGCAGAAATGGCAGCCTTTGCAGCGTTCTCTGTCTATGGACACCTTTGCCATCTTGGATCATCCTCTGCAGCCGAATCGATTTTGACGTATCCGGAAACGTTAGCATTTTCACTGTTTTGGTGTCAAAAGCGACGTGGAGGATTCATCGGCGAAGAGCAGTTGGGAGAGGGTCCGCTTGTAGAGGCCCATCTTTTCACGGCCCGCGGCTTCCAGGCACAGGACCGTCCCCCCTTTCGACTTGGTCCTCCGGATACACCCTTGCGCCACCATGCAGGCGAGGGCATTGCGAAACAGGGGGCTGGAGCGGGACTCGCGGCGCAGCACGTCCCCCCGCCGGTACAGGCCGTCCGCCCAACGGAGCACCTGATTGTAGAAATCCTTTTCTTCGCACTCCCCCGATCCGAGGATCCGCTCGGCGGCGTTGAGGAAGATGTAATACGACTCGAAGTAGTTCATCATGAGCCGGGCCAGATATCTCAACGGGAGGGGTTCCCGCACGTGGATTTCGTTCCGGTCATCCCTCAACAGGTAGCTTCTTCTCTCGCAGAAATGCTCGTGCACGGTGCTCCAGAGCGAGCCGACAGGGTCCTCCCGCGGGAAGAGAAACTCGATGGACAAGATCTCCACGAAAACCCGGAATCCGGACAGGAACCGAGCCTCCTGGAGCCGATCCGTCCGGTAAAGGCGAAACACGTTCGCCGCAAGGGCAAAGGGAAGGAAGAAATGCAGAATGTTGTTCTTGTAGTAGTCCAGGACGATCCTCTTGTTGTCTTCCAGGGTGTAGATCGGCCCGTCCGGGTCATCCCATCTCTGCACGATCTTGTCGCCCACGAAACCCTCCAGCGACTCCTCCATGGCCCAGGGAAGGTTCTTCAGGACCAGGGATCTCCTCGCTTCCAGGTCCTGGAGGAGTCGAAGGAGAAAAGAGGCATGTCTCGTCACCTCGGACAGCGTGATCCCCCGCTTCGGGTGATTCAGCAGGACCGTGGCCGCCAGGGCGGCGGGCGTCACGGTCGTCACCTGGTTGATCGCGTAACTGACCCGGAGGGCCAGATCCTCGACCATGCCGCGCCGGCGCACCCCACCCATCCCCGCAAGATCGTACTTCTTCGTCTTCAGGTATTCCCGGAGGGAGAGGGGCCGCGCGAACTGGATGTAGACCCGGCCGTATTTCTTCTTCAGGAACTGCGGCGTCTTCAGGAGGCCCAGGAAGCCTTCCTTCTTTTTTCGTCCTCCCCCCAGTTCCTTGGTGTAGCTCGTCTCCTCGACGATCTTCTCGTAGGTGATCGATATGGGGACCAGCTGCAGGTCTTCGGCAACCCCTTCCCCGAAGGCATCCAGTTCCATGGACAGCATCCCGAGCTTCGGTTGAAGGAGCTTGCCGGTACGACTTCGGCTGCCCTCCAGGAAGAACTCCTGCACGTACCCCTCGCGCAGCAGCTTCCTCAGATAGGCGCTGAAGACGGCTGCGTAGAGCTTCTGTCCCCGGATCGACCTGCGCAGGAAGAAGGCACCGGCCCTGCGGAAGATGTGCCCCAGGGGCCAGAACGACAGATTCACCCCGGCCGCGATGTGAGGGGGAGGCAGGTCGTTCTGGTAGAACACATAGGACAGGACCAGATAGTCGAGGTGGCTCTTGTGGCTCGGCATGAGGATGACCGAGGAACCTTTCCGGATCGCCGTCTTGACCCGATCCAGTCCCTTCATGTCCACGGAAAATCCGCTGTAGATGTTGTTCCACACCCAGGTGAGCAGAAGATTCAGAAACTCGATATAGGTGATCCGGTAATCCGCGGCGATCTCGTCCGCATACTTCTCCGCCTTCTTCATCACCTTTTCGAAGGATTTCCCTTCCGAGCGGGCGATCTCCCTGGCCTGATCGCGGAGCGTGCGGCTGCTCAGGATGGACTCCAGGATGTACTTCCGGGGCTTGATGCGCGGCCCCGTGATCGACGTCTTGGCCAGGTCGAGCTCGCGATGAAGGCTCCATCGCATCTTCTTGAGCATGAGGTCCTTTTCCAAGTGCATGTTCTGCTTCCGGTAGGCGTGGAGGTCCATCACCTGCCCCATGGTCATCATGGAATGGCGGGAATAGCGAAGCAGTACGAGAATCTGCCGAATGCGCCCCGGGTCTTCCTTCCTGCCCAGGAAGACGTCGAGAAATCCCTGGTGCAACTTGTCCGGACCCTTGCCCCACAGAATCCCGATGGGAACCAGATAGACGGGGAGGCGGGATCCGGCATAGAACGAGACCAGCTCCTCGAGATATTCCTTTGCCTCGATGTAGCGCCTCCTCCCGAATCGCTGGTACTTCCGGAGGAAGAGCACCCTGCTTCGACGCTCCGGGTCGTCTCCAGGGGTCCCCGACGCGGATGCGGGCGCTCCCGCCGTCCCCTGCGACCGCCCCCGGACCCTCGCCCAGAGGGCGCGCAGCACCTTGCCCATGGGCTGAAAGAGAAAGAACGAGCGAATCCCGTTCCCGTAGTAGGCCAGAGGAAGCCGCAGACGCAGGCAGGTGTAATTCAGAAAGAGATAGTAGAGTATGCTGGACCTCTCCATCACGTAGATCACGTGGCCCGTTTCGTTCAACTCCTTCAGCCGGCTCTCCTGCCACGACGACAGACGGATCGGCCTGAAGAAGCGTCTGAAGAACCCTCGAAGCAGCCATCCGTACCGATCATGCATCTCCCTCCAGGGGGGCAGGTCCCTGATTCTCCCTCTTCGCGGCAGCCGTACGATCTTTCGGCGTCCGTTCCGGAGCGTCTTCTCTCCTTCTTTCCGTTCAACCAGTCGCATGACGGTCATCCTAAGTCCACGTACTCCACCTCGCCGAGTGGGCGTCCGAGAATGTTCTCACCGAGCTCCAGGAAGTGGAGGGAACGGTCCGTCAGGCAGACCCTGGGGGCGCCCGCTTCCTGTCCGACGTCCTCCTCCTCCGCCATCCCCTTCTCCCTGAGCAGCGCAGCCACCTCGTTTGCCGCCTCTTCCGCCGAATCCACCAGAGCCACCTCTTTGCCCATCACCTGGGCCAGGACCGGCTTGAGCAGCGGATAGTGCGTGCACCCCAGAACCAGAACATCGACCCCACTGTCCCGTAGGGATCGCAGGTAGCGCTCGGCCACCCTTCGGGTGACATCGTCCTCGAACCACCCCTCCTCCGCCAGGGCGACGAAGAGGGGGCAGGGAACGGAGGTCACCTCGATATCCCTCCCATACCTTTCGATGGCCTCCTCGTAAGCTTTGCTTCGCACCGTGGCCAGGGTGCCGATCACACCCACCTTGCGAACCCTGGATGTGGAGGCCGCCTTCTTCGCCCCCGGCTCGATGACTCCGACGATGGGCATGTCGAACTTCTCTCCCAGCTCGTCCAGAGAGAGCGACGAGGCGGTGTTACACGCCACAACGAGACATTTTACCCCTTTTTCCAACAGAAACGAGGCATTTCTCATGGAGTACTTCAGCACCGTCTCCTTTGATTTCGTGCCGTAGGGAAGACGGGCCGTATCGCCCAGATAGATGAGCCTCTCCCGGGGCATGCGCAAGGACAGCTGCTTGAGAACGGTAAGGCCTCCGACCCCTGAATCGAAGACCCCGATCGGTCGTCTCTTCATCTCCCCCTCACTGCGAAGGGCGCATCGCCGCCCGCATCCGCTTCCAAAGCACGTCCTTCCCGAGGCCGGTCTTGGCCGAGAAGAGAACCGGGTCGGCATCCCGGTCGATGGACATCCTCAACGCCTCCCTCCGCTTCGCCTGCTCTCCACGGGACAGCTTGTCCGCCTTGGTGCAGACCGGGATGTAGGGGATGGAGTAGGAGCAGAGCCAGTCGCGGAGCATTCGGTCGAGTTCCGAAAGCTCTCTTCGAATGTCCAGGATCCACACGACGCTCACCAGTTCCTCCCGGCCCGCCAGGTAGGCCTCGATCAGTTCCTTCCAGGCGTTCTGAACCTGCTGTGGAACCTTGGCATAGCCGTACCCGGGCAGATCCACGAACCGGAAGGAATCGTTTACTCGGAAGAAGTCGATGGCCCTCGTCTTGCCCGGCGTCGAGCTCACCGCAACGAGCCGCTTTCGGGTCAGCAGGGTGTTGATCAGCGAGGACTTGCCCACATTCGACCTGCCCACAAAGGCGATCTCGGGCAGGGAAAACCGGGGAAAGGTCTTCGGATCCCTGCATCTCTTCTCCATTTCGACGGACGTTACCTTCATCGGCCTTCCAGAAACCTTCCGATCCTCTCCAGGGCCTCTTCGATGTTCTCCTTCGAGTTCGCGTAGGTGAAGCGAATATACCCTTCCGCGTTCGGACCGAAATCGATCCCCGGGGTCGTGCCCACCCCCGCGTGCTCCAGGATCTCGAAGGCGAACCGCAGGGAGTCGGTACAGAATCTTTTCGCATTGGCCAGCACGTAGAACGCACCGGTAGGCTCCACCGCGATGCCGAACCCGAGGTTCCGGAGGCCGGCCAGGAGCACGTTTCTCCTTTCGTTGTAGATCGCACACATCGCTTCCACCTCCTCCCTGGCCTCGCGCAATGCCGTCAGCGCCGCCCACTGTACGAAGGAGTTGGCGGAAATGAAGAAATTCTGCTGCAGCGTCTGCAGGGAACGCATGAAGGACTCCGGCGCGATCACGTATCCGAGCCTCCAGCCCGTCATGGCGTAGAGTTTGGAGAAGCCGTTCAGCACAAAGGCCTCTTCAGCGTATTCGAGTACGCTGTGCGCTTCCCCCTCGTAGACGAGGCCGTGGTAGATCTCGTCGGAGACCACCCAGGGGCCCAGTTCGGCGAGTGCCTTCAGGGTCTCGCCGGGGAGGACGGTTCCGGTGGGGTTTGCAGGCGAATTGACCACGATGGCCCGCGTGCGATCGCCCAGGCATTCCTTCACGGCCCCGATGGAGTACTGGAATCCCTGATCTTCCCGAACCGGAACGGTGCGGACCCGGGCCCCCACATACCGGATGAAGTTCGGGTAGCAGGGGTAGTGCGGGTCCGAAAGGATGACCTCGTCTTCCGGGTGACAGAGCACCGAGAAGGCGAGAAGCATGGCGGGACTCGTACCGGACGTGACCAAGACCCGGTTCGGCGAGATGTTCACTTTGTACCTGGCCTCGTATTCCCCGCAGATCTCCTCGCGGAGTTCGAGAAGCCCCAGGCTGTGGGTGTACTGGGACCGGTGGTCCTGCAGGGCCCGGATGCAGGCCTCTCGAATGCAGGCCGGGGTCTCCAGATCCGGTTCGCCGATCTCCAGATGGATGATGTGCCTCCCCTTCGCTTCCAGTTCTTTCGCCTTCTCCATGATCTCCATGGCCAGAAAGGGCTTCATCCCCTCCACGAGCCGTGGAACCCGCGCGTTTGACGCCTGCAGCTTGTTCATCCTGTTTCCTCTCAGCGGCAACGGTACGGAATCGAGCCATGCCAGACCCTCAAGAGCATATCCTGTGTGCAATCGCCTGTCACGTCTCGATTTCCTTGGGTTCTGTCTCCGATTGACAAGGCCGGATCAGATTCGGAAGATTGGGGATCACCGACGCCGAGGGCCTGCCATGCATCCTGTGCTGTTCGTCATCCCGGTGCCGTTCACCGAGACGAAGATCCTGATCTATTCGGTGTTCTTTTCCATCACGGTCGCCCTCGTGCTCGGCATCTACCTCGGCACCAGAGCGGCACAGAATGAAGGACTGGATGTCGAGATCGCCCTGAACATGACCTTCTTCGGTCTCATCGGCGTAATCCTCGGGGCGCGCCTGTACGCCTTCTTGGAGAACCCCGCTTTCTACTTCAACCACCCTCTCCGGTTGATCAAGCTGTGGGAAGGAAGCCTCGGCACTTACGGGGGCGCCATCGGGGGGGTCTTGTGCTGCCTCGGCTACCTCCGTATCAAGAGGCAGCCCCTGACCGCTTACTTCGACGTCTATGCGCCCTACGCGTTCCTCGGCATAGGCATCATCCGGGTGGGGGACTTTCTGAACGGCACCGCCTTCGGCAAGACGACGAGCCTTCCGTGGGGCGTTTCGTTTCCCAAGGGCAGCTTCGCCTACAACCGCCACCTGAGCCGCGGTCTGATCGGTCCGGAGACCACCTCATCCTTGCCCATACACCCGACCCAACTCTACGCGGCCCTCGGCTGCTTCGCCGTCTTCCTGCTTCTTCTTGCGATGAGCTCGAGGTTGAAAACGTCCCCCGGCAGTCGCTTCCTCCTCGGCTCAGGGCTCTACGCCGCATGCCGGCTGGTTGTCGACTTCTTTCGGGACGACCTCCAACGCCAATCCCCGTTTGAGCTGGCGGCCACCCAGTGGGTCGGAATCGCGGTCCTGGGGATCCTGACGGCGGCCGGGGCCTGGATGGGCCTGGCGCGAGGTAGGAACTGAAAGGAGGGGTCAGGAGGGGTCGGCCACGACGACCTCGATTCCCGGGTCGCAAATGAGATCCTTCAGGACCGTGTCGTCCTCCAGGCGAACCGGCTTCCCCCGTTGCTGCGGAGAATAGAGGTTGGCCCACTTGATGACGGCCCGGATGATGTCCGGCGGGGAGAGTTGTTCCCGGCGCAGGATCACGTCCTTCGGGGAAGGCACGATCTTCTCACCATGCGCAACGAGCTGGTGCCGCACATAGTCTTCGGTGTACATCGTGAAAAGAAAAGGATACACGTCTCCTGACTGCAGGAACACATCTCCCCAGCGGACCGCGCCGGTCGGCCCCCCGGCATCTTCCGTTGTGCCGAGCCCCTGCTTCTGAATCTCCGGGCTGAACACAACCAGCTCGGACAGGGACGAGAAGTCGATGTCCAGGGACTCCGTCTCTTCTCCTTCGCGCAGGTCGAACTTGCAGTAGGTACACTCCACCTGAGACGGGTCTTCGTACAGCTCTGCGATTTCCTCGAGCATCTGCTCGAATTTGCCCGTCTTGCCCTTCGTGCCGGAGAGGACACCCTCTCTGGCCTGGGTCAGTGGGATGCCCCCACCTTGTTCGGTGGCGGCGGGGCCTGCTTTCGAGCGGGGCGGGAAAGGGATGATTTCTGCCATGTTGTGCTCTACCTTCGATGCGTGTTGTAGGCAGGCTCAAAGGAGATTGCTCCAACCAGTGAAGCAAACCAGGTACCAGCCCGATCCGTCAAACGAAATAGTTAAATCTATACTTTATTTTTATAGTTTAACCTATTCTTTTTAATATCTAAATGCATGAAGAAGATAAAGACGGTTGACTGGGGAAATCCTTTCCCGTGGAAACGTCTCCAGGCTCCGGTTGTCCAAACTTTTTCCACTCATGAGAATCAGAATGGATCCGCCGCCGACCCTGGCCGTTCCGTCCGGCAGAATCGGTGTTTCGGCACCCGGGGGGGAGTTCTCATCCTCCAGGCGATGTGCTACCATCCGGGCACCGAAACGCTCCGGGTGCCCTGAAAACGCGATCATGCAGAGAAAACTCCCCAGGCACCTGTACAGCGGTCGCTCGGGCGGGCGCGAAAGGCTTGGTCTGGCGCTGAGTCGGGTTCGGAAACGAGGAAGCACCGGAGGGTCTCTGCGTGCAAGGCTGCGTCCCTTTTCTGCATCTTCTGGAGCTGCAATTCTGAGAGAATAGCAGAGCCCTCAGGCAGGATCAAGGAAAACTTTTTCCCACCCGGAAAGGGGAGGTCTCTCCATGAAGGCTCCTCGGACGTACAAGGATGCAGGCGTAGACATCGAAGCGGCCGACGGCCTGGTGAACTACATCCGGCCTCTGGCGAAGTCCACGTTTCGCAAAGAAGTCCGGATGGATATCGGCGGTTTCGGCGGCGTGGTGGCCATCGACCAGGACCGGTTCCCCGAACCGCTTCTCGTGGCCTCTACGGACGGCGTGGGGACGAAACTCCGGATCGCCTTCCAAATGGACCGCCACGAGACGATCGGTATCGATCTGGTCGCCATGTGCGTGAACGATGTGATCGTCCAGGGGGCGGAGCCCCTTTTCTTCTTGGACTACTTCGCGACTGGCAAGCTGGAACCGGACCGGGCGAAGAAGGTTCTACACGGCATCGCCGAAGGCTGCCGCACGGCCAACTGCGCCCTCATAGGGGGGGAAACGGCCGAGATGCCCGGCTTCTACCCGGGCGGCGAATACGAGCTTGCCGGGTTCTGCGTAGGCATCGTGAACCGCGACCGGATCATCGACGGCAGCAAGATCCTTCCGGGCGACGCGCTGGTCGGTATTGCCTCCGATGGACTCCACAGCAACGGGTATTCCCTGGTCAGGCGGCTCTTCTCGCAGGAGAGTGGGTACCGGTTGAGTGACGCCGTCGAGGGCCTCTCCGCGCCCCTCGGAGAAGAA
Organism: uncultured Thermodesulfobacteriota bacterium; assembly: GCA_964479535.1. Taxonomy (GTDB): domain Bacteria; phylum Desulfobacterota; class DSWW01; order DSWW01; family DSWW01; genus S015-6. The sequence continues at coordinate 12,427 of CAYZMM010000001.1, read as the reverse complement.
CTCCTCCGCCCGACCCGCATCTACGTGAGGCCTGTTCTCGAGCTGCTCGACCGTTTCCCGGTCAAGGGGCTCGCCCACATCACCGGCGGGGGCCTCGTCGAAAACATTCCGCGGATTCTCCCCCCTGGATGTGCGGCAAGCCTGGAACAGGACGCGTGGCCCCGCCCGGGGATCTTCCGTCTGATCGAACGGGCCGGGCAGATCGCCCCCTCGGAGATGTTCAGGACCTTCAACTGCGGCATCGGTATGGTCGCGGTCATCGGCGAGGAGCACGCAGATGCCGCGGTGGAATGCCTGCAGGACCTGCGTGAACAGGGATATCGAATCGGAAGGGTCGTGGCGGCGGACGACCGGGGACCCGGCGTGCGTTTCCGCTAGCCGGTCCGCCTGTTGGCCAGGGGATTGGACAAACTCGGCGACGTTTGGTATACTCGTGGTTTATCAGTACGCTCGGTACGCTGATTTCGTTTTCTGGAACCACATAGCAGTCGAAGCGACAGGGGTAAGGATTCATGTCAAGGACCTGTTCCGTATGCGGCAAGGGACCCACCGTCGGGAACCACGTGAGCCATTCCCACCGGAAGACGAAGCGAGTCTGGAAACCGAACATCCAGAAGATACGCATCGCAGAGGGCGGCCGCATCCGCCGCAAGAACGTCTGCACCCGCTGCATTCGCGCCGGGAAGATCGTGAAGGCGGCGTAGAGCAGGGGTCAATGCAGCAGCCTCTCCACCGCCAGAACGCCCTTCACCTTCTCCAGGGAGCGGATCAGCTCGTTCAGGTGCCCCAAGTTCTTCACCATGACCTCGAACTGCGCCACCCCCTGCCGATCTCCCGTCGTCCACGCCCTGGCCTGTGAGATGTTCACATCCACGGCCGCGATCGCCTTGCTGAGTCCGGCCAGGAGGCCGGGGCGATCCTGGCTCACCACGCGGATCTTGGCCCGTTGCAGGGTCCTGGTCCCCTCGTCCCAGTTCACCTCGATCCACCTCTCCCCGGACCCCTGCCTCGCCTTGATGCAGTTCCTCGAGTGAATCGTCACCCCTCTTCCCCGCGTAATGAAGCCGATGATTTCCTCTCCGTGCACAGGATTGCAGCACTTGGCGAACCGCACGAAGATGTCCGGTATGCCCCGGACCCGCACCCCTGTCTCGGACCGCTTGTCCGCCTTCTCGACCAGCCGCTCGAGGCCCTTGTCCCAGGCCCCCTCCTCCGGCTCCGGCTCCGGCTTCGGAAGTGCTTCGATGACCTGCCCGACCGAGAGCCTCCCGTAGGCCACGGCCCGGAGCAGATCTTCCAGGCTCTTGAATCGATACGCCTTCTCGACCTTCTTGAAATCCCCGTCCTTGAGCAGCTTCGCGTAATGGAGACCCGACTTCCTCAGCCCCTTTTCCAGAATCTCCCTGCCCAGGTTCTGGGCCTGCTCCCTCTCCTCCCGCCGAATCCAGGCCCTCACCTTCGCCCGGGCATGACCCGTCTTGACGAACTTGAGCCAGTCTTTGCGCGGCGTCTGCGTGTTGGAGGTGAGGATCTCCACCACGTCCCCGTTCTGGAGCTCGTATTTCAGGGGAACCAGCTTGCCGTTCACCTTGGCCCGTGCACAGTGGTCCCCGACCTCGGTATGGATCGTGTAAGCGAAATCGACCGGCGTCGAGCCACGGGGAAGCTCTCGAGCCTCCCCGGTGGGGGTCAGAACGTACACCTGATCCGGGAACAGGTCGAGCTGCATCGCGTCCATGAAGTTCTTCGGGTCGGAGATTTCCTGAAGGCTGTTGAGCACGCCCCGGAGCCACTTGAAGGTGTCCTCGTCCCCTTTGTCGAAGCCGGCCCGCTCCTTGTAGATCCAGTGGGAGGCCACGCCGTACTCCGCCTCCCTGTGCATGGCACGGCTGCGGATCTGGATCTCCACACAATCCCCGGAGGGTCCGAAAACGGTTGTGTGCAGGGAGCGGTACTTGTTCGCCTTCGGCTTGGCGATGTAGTCCTTGAACCTGCCCGGCACGGGCGCCCAGAGGGAGTGGATGATGCCGAGCACCTGGTAGCAGTGCTTCTCCTCGGCCACGATGACCCGAAAGGCGTAGAGATCGAAGACCTGGTCGAGATCGATCTCCTGCTGGATCATCTTCCGATGGATGCTGTAGTGATGTTTCACACGGCTGAAGATCTCGCAGTCGATCTTCTCCCCGCGAAACTTCTCCGCCAGGATGTCCGAGACCTTCCGGATGACGTCCGCCTTTGCCTTGACCCTGTCTTCCACCCCCTGCCGGATCTCCTCGTACAGTCCCGGGTTCAGATGCCGGAAGGCGAGATCCTCGAACTCGGATCGCATCCAGGAGATCCCGAGGCGGTTCGCAAGAGGGGCGTAGATGGTGAGCGTTTCCTCGGAGATCCGCTTTCGCTGCTCCTCGGACAGAGAGAAGAGGGTTCGCATGTTGTGCAGGCGGTCCGAGAGCTTGATCATCAGGATGCGGATGTCCCGGCTCATGGCGATTAGGGTCTTGCGGTAGCTCTCCAGCCGGCGCCTCTTCGTGCTCTGGAGACTCACCCTGGACGTCTTGGTCAACCCCACCACGAGTCGAGTCACCTCGTCGCCCACCTGCTTCCTGAGAACCGATTCCGGAACCTCGCAATCTTCCAGGACGTCGTGCAGGAGGCCTCCGCACAGGGTCGGAACATCCATTCGCAGATCGGTCAGTGTCTTCGTAACGGCCAGGGGATGGCTCAGGTAGGGAATCCCGCTCTTACGAAGCTGTCCCCGGTGAGCGACGGCGGCAAATACGTACGCCCTCCGCAGCAGAGCCGTATCCGCTTCCGGCATGTATCCCCGAACCGCCTCGAGGATGTCCTGAAAACGAATGACCGGCTCTTTCATGACCACCCCTCACACGCACACGCCCCCCCGAGGGCAAAGGGCAAAGGAGAAAGGACAAAGGGTCGGTTCACGTATCGGAGAGGATGACGGAGACGGATCCAACGTCTCGTCGGCGCTCGCTGGCCGCTTACCTTTCGCCTTTCGCCTTTTGGTGGGCCTCGATCTCCCGGGTCCAGCGTTCCATGCGCGACGGGAGACGGCACCTCGATCTGCAGGACTCCGCGACAACGATCGCCTGCAGTTCCTGGAGGGCTACTTCGAAACGGTCGTTGACGATCAGGTAATCGAAGGCCTGCGCCTTCCGGATCTCGGAGGTTGCCGTCCGAATCCTCACGGACAGCTCTTGCTCGCTGATCTCCCCCCTCCTCTTAATTCTCTGAATCAGATCCTCAACGGAGGGGGTCATCACGAACACGAGAACCGCCTCGGGGATTTCCTTTCGAATCCGGGTCGCCCCCTTCCAGTCCACCTCGAAGAGAAGCGAGTGATTCTCCGGCACGCTTCGGAGATTCTCCATCGAGCTGCCGTAGAGATGGCCGTGCACTTCCGCCCACTCCAGAAACGCCCCTTCGCGGATCATCCGCTCGAACACTTCGCGACTCACGAAGTAGTAATCCTTTCCCTCCCGCTCGCCCGTTCGTGCGGGGCGCGTCGTGTGAGAAACGGCGGACCTGAGCCAGGAGAATCTGGCGAGCAGTTCCGCGCAGAGGCTCGACTTGCCGGCCCCGGAGGGCCCCGACACCACAAAGACAGGGCTTGCGTCTCGTCGCGGCAGCGCGTCCGCCGGCAGCCCCTCTTCTTTGACTCGATCGTTCATGGTTCCATCGGGTCGGAAGAAGCGCTCGATTCGAAACGCTGACACAGGGTTTCCGCCTGGACCGAGGAGAGGACCAGGTGCCCCGAATCACAGACCAGGACCGCCCGGCACTTCCTGCCGTGCGTCGCGTCCACGAGCCGGCCGGCCTTTTTCGCCTCCTCTCTGAGACGGCGGACCGGGCTCGGCCCCGGCGCCAGGATCGCAACCAGGCGGGCGCGAATCACCGTGTTCCCAAAACCGATGTTCAGGAATTCCTTCTTCGCCATGGCGACCCGCTACTGGAGGTTCTGCGACTGCTCCCGGATCTTCTCGAGCTCGGACTTCATGTCCACCACCACGTAGGTCACATCCGCGGAAGGGGTCTTCGAACCGATCGTGTTCACCTCACGATTGATCTCCTGGGTGAGGAATTCCAGGCGTTTGCCCGTCATGGACCCGTCCCGAAGGGCCTTCTCACAGCTGGCCAGATGACTCGAAAGCCGCACGGTCTCTTCGGTAACGTCCATCCTGTCCGTATAGAGCACGACCTCCTGAGCGATGCGCTGCGGGTCGAGTTCGGGGCGGTTCACGAGAGACGCGATCCGTTCCTCCAGCCTTTCACGGAACCGGGCCGGCACGTCTCCGGACAGGTTTTCGATTCGCTCCCGCTGCTCCATCAGGCGCCGGATTCGTTCCAGCAGGTCCTCCTGGAGAGCGAGCCCCTCACTCTCCTGCATCCGCTCCATCTTCTCCACGGCCTCTTCCAGGGTCGGCAGAACCACCGCCCACTCCTCCGCTGTGTCCGGGCTCTCCTCCGCAAGGACCACGAGTTCCCGCAGCCGCAAGAGCGCCTGCATGTCCAGGGACCCCACCACGCCGAACTCGTCCCGAAGGCGTTTCTCCAGATCGAGGTAGAAGCTCAGGGCCGCCTCGTTCAGCCGGAGGGGCTGGGCGCCTCCGGCCTGCTCCTCCCAGTGCACGTTCATCTCCACCCTACCCCGGACCAGGCGGTCCCTGGCCCACTGGTAGATGCGGGGCTCGAGCGCCTGCAGGGGCCGTGCTACGCGAAGTCGAAGATCGAGAAAGCGGTGGTTGTACGAACGAATCTCGATGCGGATCGATCCGCCTCTTCCCTCCCTCTCGGCGGAGCCGAATCCGGTCATGCTTCTCATTCGAGCCAGCCCCCTCTGTGCGCCCGCTTCCGAAGGCAACAACGCTCTCGGAGGCGGTTCATCATGCCCAAGGTATCCGGCTCGGCATAGTCCGGGTAGGTCCATTCCAGAGGCCGGAAGCTCTTCTGCCTGTAGACCAGCGTCAGGTCCGCATAGACTCCTTTTGACAGATACGGGCGATGGGAAAAAGGCTTTGTCGTCGCGAGCACCAGACGTTCCGGAAGCAGGAGCCCCGGGTCGATGTTGACCCTTCGTCGTGCCGAGTCGTGTGCAAAGGCGCGCTCCACCCCCCTCGCCTCCAACTTCAAGAAAGGGAGGCGATCCTGTTCCACTTCCTTCTGAAAGGTCACGAACTTCCGCCACAGAGACGGCCCCATCTCCCTTTCGTAGTAACGGGTGTAGACAAAGGGAATGCGCCGGCTGATGAACTCCACGGGCCCCCACATCTCCGCCAGCCCGCGGAGCACGTCTGCAAGATTCAGGTCCGGCACGTAGATGAATCCACAGAAGATCTTCGCCAAGGGAGGGGAAACGTATCGTTCTTCCTCAGGAACCCGCACAGGCTTCATTGCTCGGCCTTGTTCACGAAGCCTCTCCACAGCGTCCACCACAGGATTTTCAGGTCCAGACCCAGCGACCATCCTTCTATGTACTGGATATCACACTCGACCCTCTTTTCCAAGGAAGTGGGGCCCCTCCAGCCCTGCACCTGCGCCAGCCCGGTGAGGCCGGACTTCACCTTCTGCCGGAGGATGTAGGCCGGAATCGCCTTCCGAAACTCCCGGATGAACTCCGGACGCTCCGGCCTGGGGCCCACCAGGCTCATCTCACCCTTGAGAACGTTCCAGAGCTGCGGCAGCTCGTCCAGGCTGTACCTCCTCAGGATGGCGCCCAGCGGTGTTCTTCGCGGATCCCTGTAAAGCGACCAGACCGGTTCGTTCTCCTTCTCCGCATCGTGTTGCATGGTGCGGAACTTGACCAGGGAGAATTCCCGTCCGTCCATGCCGAGCCGAACCTGCCGATACAGCACCGGCCCCGGGGACGTGAGCTTGATCAGGATGGCGATGGTCAGAAAGACCGGGGTCAGCAGAACCACGGCGATCCCCGCGAAGAAGAGGTCCATGATCCGCTTCTCCAGGCGGGCGGACCCGTGGTGCGGGCTTCCACGAACCCGAACCAGCGGAATGCCCTCGAATTCCTCGATCCCCGGGTGAAGGGGCAGGATCGGAAACACATCCGGGATCACCAGGATGTCCACCGCAAGGTCTTCGATGCTCCTGAGCATCTCCTTCAACCGCCATCCGTTCTCGAGTTGAAGGGCGAACACCACCAGGTCGATCCACTCTTCCTGCAGGGTCCTGCGCAGGGCGGAGCAGTCCCCGAGGACTTCGCAAGCGCGCCCCCGTTTCCGATCTTCCTCTGCAAGCAGCTGTCCGCGGACCGTCAGGCCCGTTTCCGGGTGCTCCCGCACCTTTGCGCAGAAGGGCTCCACAAAGGCGTTGTCCCCGACGATCAGCACCCGCCTCGAGCCGGCAGCGTCCCTTCGGGTCCTCCGAAAGAAGCTGCGGAAGACCCGCCGGATCGAAAGGAGCCCGAGGAAAGCAATCGCCAGAAAACAGGCGTAGAAGAGCCTGGAGATCTCCACCTTGGTGGAGAGATAGACGATGGAGACCAGGAGGACCATGGCCACGGCCGAGCTGCGGGCCAGGGTCTTCCATTCGCCGGCCGCCTCCCACCATCGGTCGGTTCGATACACCCCCCCGTACGAGAGGGCTGCGGCCCAGACCAGCAGAACCAGCGGGAGGTGGGAGACATACGCGCCCAGCGGGGGCACACCGAAGTAGACCGGGATCCATCCGGACTTGAAGCGCAGCCAGTAGGCCATGACCCAGGCCAGCGCGATCCAGACAGCGTCCACCAGGCGCTGGAATCGCTGCATGAGCCGGAAAGACTCTCTCAGCATCCCTGTCCCCGCCCCCTTCCACAAAACCAAGGTGAAAGGTGAAAGGTCAAAGGGGAAAGGGCAAGGGCGAAAGGGATGGACCAAGTATTGAAGAGGTCCATTTCAAAAAAAAGAGCGGCGCGTGGTTCTGCCCGTTTTCGCCTTTCCCCTTTCGCCTGTGCGTTAACGCCTTTGCCCTTTGTCCCTCACCGCGTCTCCCGGTAGACTTCCTCATACAAAGCCAGGGTGCTCTCCGCGGTCTTTGCCCACGCGAACGCTCGCGCCCGTTCGATGACCGGGGCCGGATCCCAGTCGCCGCGATGCCTCCTCTCGAGCACCTGTTCCAGGGCGTTCCGCCATCCCGCCGGATCGCCCAGTGAGAGCAGAAGTCCTGCCGAGCCGACGACCTCCGGCAGTGCACCCTCTGTCGCCGCGATGACGGGCAAACCGAATTGCATCGCTTCGACCGCGGGCAGGCAGAAGCCTTCCCCCCGGGAGGGGCACAGGAGCGCTACGGCCCTCTCGTACAGGAGTCGCAGGAGCCCATCCGAGACCTCACCGGCGAAGCGCACGCGGCCCTCCCGGTCCCTGGCCTTCACATACGCATGCACCGAGGGATGCTGTTGCCCCACCAGGACGTACCGCACCCGCTTTTCGCGCAAGGCCTCCGATTCCAGGAGGCATTGAAGCGAGAAGAGGACATTCTTGTGGGGACGAGGATTGGCGACGGACAGAAAATAGTCAAGCCCCCCGGGGTTGATCTCCTCATGTACGTGCTCATCCTCACGGGACGGCGATTCACGCCCCGCGTGGTCCCCCCCTTCGGGAATCACGCGCACCTTGCCCGCCGGCACCCGAAGATGCCGACGGATCGAAGCCCGGGAGTAGGAGGAAACGGTCAGGATCCTCCGGGCGCGCTTCGCCATCCATCTCACAAGGCCCCTGTGGTAGAGCTTCAGTCGGAGAGGGAAATCCTCCGGGAACTCCAGGGGCAGCAGGTCGTGGATCGTGAACAGGGTCGGGACCGGAACGAAGAGCGCGCAGGCGTAGGTCGGGCAGTGGTACAGATCCGGCTCGAGGCGAGCCACCGCATAAGGCACCCGCAACTGCTCCGAAAGCCCGTAGGGCGGGAAGGAACAACGAACCACCTCGGTATCTCCACGTTCGAGACCCGCCAGGCCGCTTCCCATGGAAGCCAGCAGAACCAGGCGGTGGGAGGTTCCGAGTGCCTGCAGGGCACGGGTCAGCTCCAACCCATAGCGGGCAATCCCGTGTCTTCCCGCCCCCACAGTCCTCAGGTCCAGGCAGATCTTCATGACCATCGGTCCCTCTGGCTCAGCAGAGCTCCCCGTAGACGCGCAGGGTCCGCGCCGCGCTCTTCTCCCAGCTGTACCTCTCCGATTGCCGGAGCCCCTTATCCTCCCGCTCCCTGCGCATTTCCTCATCCCGTAGGCACAGAGCAAGGGCACGCGCAACCGACTCCACGTCCAGGGGGTCCACCGGCAAGGCGGCGTCGCCAAGGCTTTCGGGCAGGCAGGCCCGGTTCGAGGCCACCACGCAGGTCCCGGCTGCCATCGCCTCTAAGGGAGGCAGCCCGAATCCCTCGTACAGGGAAAGATAAACGAAGACCTCCGCGTTCCTGTAAAGGAGCCCGAGATCCTCGTCCGGAACATAACCGGCGTACCGGATGGAAGAACGGGCCGGGCTCGATTCCCAGGCCCGCCGCACCTCCCCAAAGCCCCATCCCTTGTGTCCTGCCAGGACGAGCTGGGTGTCCCGGATGCCCATCGCGTGGACCCGCTCGAAGGCCTTCAGCAGCTGTACCACGTTCTTCCGGGGCTCCATGGTCCCCACGTAGAGAAGGTAGGGCCTCCGGACACCGTACCCTCGCAGCCGCCGGTCCGCGTCCTCCCCTTCGGCCCTGCCCGATGGCGATCCAAGGGAGAGACCGGGCGCCCCGGGTACGACCCGGATCTTGTGCCGGGCGTCCGGCCATCGCGCTCCGATCTCGCTCCGGGTGAATTCCGAAAGCGTGATGATCCTGTCCGCTCTCGAAACGGCCCGGGGCAGGAGCATGCGCAAGAACCACCTGTTCTTCGCTTCCATCGTTTCGGGGTAGCGATAGACCGTCAAGTCGTAGATGTTGACCACAGAGGGTACCCCCGCACGAAGGGGGGGCAGGAACAGGGTCCCGTGGAACAGATCGGGCCTGTGCCGCCGCAGAAGCAGGGGAAGCACCACCTGGAGCCAGAGGTTTCCTTTCCATCCCCCGTGAACCAGCTCCCGGACCCTCGGATCCCGGGCCAGAAGGTCGCCCCTGTGGATCTCCCGCGGCGAGCAGAGCAGGAACCCGCTCATTTCCTTGAAAGCGAGGAGGGCCTCCAGCACGGAACGGACGTACCTGCCGATCCCCGTCCCCTGCTCGATCAGCGGCCTTGCGTCGTAGGCTACCCGCATCCGTGACGCCCCGTTCCCGTGGTGTTGACATTCCAGGACGGAGGAGGGAGGAACAGGGCAAGGCGATCGAACCGGCCTCCGGAGGCCCTCCGGAGAAGGGCCCGCCCGTAAAGGGCCCGGGGCATCTTGTGCAGCAGAACCCGAAGGGAGCCGAACAGCACCCCTGCGCCCCCCTCCTTGAGCAGCCCCCTCAACGTCCGGAGGTGGCTCAGGAAGATGCTCCGTCCGTTTCGCAGGAAGTACCGTGCAGGCAGATTCTTGATCTGGCAGAGGGTGGAGTTCACGAACTCCTGCCTGAGGTGCCACCTGCGGTCTTCCGGCCGGCTCGCCTTTCCAACGTGTACCACCCGGGCCCGTGGGACGAAGACGCACGGATACCCGAACCGCTGTGCACGGAAGCCGAGGTCGATGTCTTCGAAGTAGGCGAAGAAGTCCTCGTCAAAGAGCCCGATCTTCTCGAACAGGGAGTGTCGGTACAGGGCCGCGGAACCGGATGCGGAGAAGACCTCCTCCTCTTCCTCGTACTGCCCGTGGTCCGTTTCCCCCCTGCCGCGGTTCGCGCCGCAGGCGTCCGGCTTGAGCCTGTCCCCCACGCTCTCGATGCACTCCCTGTTCTCCGCCATGAGGACCTTGGATGCGAAGCTTCCCGCTTCCGGGTATTGCCTCGAGGCACGGTACAGGGCCTCGAGCCAGCCCGGATCCGCCTCCGCATCGTTGTTCAGGAGGGCGATGAGGTCGGCGGGCGATCTGCGGATCCCCTCGTTGACGGCCCGGCAGAAGCCGAAGTTACGCGGCAGGGCGAGCACGCGGACGTCGGCCCAGTGCTCACGGACATACGCAACGGAGCCGTCGCCGGAACCGTTGTCCACCAGGGTGATCCGGAATCGGGACAGGGTTTGACCCGCGAGGGATGCGAGACATCGGGGAAGCACCTTCATCCCGTTCCAGTTTGGAATGATGACCTCGATCAAATCCGCTTCTCCCCGTGCGCGTGACCGGTATCAGCCGAAGACCTCCTTGCGGAGAAAGGAGAAGAAGCTCCATGCCCTCCTGGAACGCGACAGCATGGTGTCCCGCCAGGGGCGCCAGGTCAGCGCCGCCGCCCAGGAAACGGTCGTTACGAGCGCCTCCTCGGTCAGGATGAACACGGACAGCAAGGCGTACGCGTATCCTGCACGGTGCTTGCGGAAGAAACGGAGCATGCTTCGGTAATACCATTTCCGCCGGGTCTCCAGCGAGACCGGCTCGAAGCTCTTGCCCCCGCCGTGGGTGAAACAGGAAGCCTCGCAGATCCCGAGCCCGTATCCCGCACGAAAGGCCCGGTAGCACCAGTCCACGTCCTCGAACCAGACGAAGAAGTCCTCATCCAGGGGGCCCACCCTGTCGAGAACCTCTCTTCGTGTCAGCAGACAGGCGCCCGGCACCTGACGCACGGACCGGTCCGTGAATCGCTCGGGGGTGAGATCGAACCTGCGGAGCACCACCGACCCGCGGGAATAGTGGAGCAGAGCACTCCGGAGGGTGGGAAAGGGTACGTAGTAGTCGTCCATCTGGGTCCGGCCGTCCTCTCCCACGAGCACCCCCCCCACCACTCCGAGTTGCGGGTTTTTCCGCAGGTAGTCGACGAGCACCCGTATGGAGCCCCTGTGCGCGACCACATCCGGGTTCAGCAGCAGGACCAGCGGGCTCGCTGCCCGCCTGGCTGCAAGGTTCACCCCTGCACCGTAACCCAGGTTTCGTGCCGCAGGAATGCAGATCACCCCGGGAAAGGACTGTTGCAGCATCTGTCTGCTTCCGTCTTCGGAATCGTTGTCCACCACGATCGTCTGGAACCGGATGCCCCGGGTGGCCTCGGCGAGGCTTTCGAGACACGCTTTCAGCGACTCGCGCGTATTCCAGTTCACGATGAGAATCGAAAGCAGTGGAGCCGTCTTCTTCATGTCACCCAGGTCACCGGCGGGCTGGAGGCTCAGAAACGCACCTTCTCGGCGGGCAGATCGAAGGCCTCGGCAACGCCCTCATGAATCACATTCCCGTCGAACACGTTGAGCCCCTTGCGAAGTGCCCTGTTGTCCTTCATGGCCAGGCTGAATCCCTTGTCGGCGATCTCGAGGAGGTAGTGAAGCGTCGAATTGGTCAGGGCATAGGTGGACGTTCTGGGCACGGCGCTCGGCATGTTGCCCACGCAGTAGTGCACCACGCCCTCCCAGGCGTAGATCGGATCGTCGTGGCTCGTGGGCCGCGAGGTCTCACAGCAGCCGCCCTGGTCGATCGCCACATCCACGATGGCCGAGCCGGGAGCCATTCTGCGGATCAGAGCCGCGGAGAGCAGCTCGGGAGCTCTTGCACCGGGAATGAGCACAGAGGTGACCACGAGGTCGGCGTTGAGGATCTGCTTTTCGATATTCGCCCGGTTCGACATGACCGTGGTCACGGCCCCCCGGAAGATGTCCTGGATGTAGCGCAGCCGCGCCGGGTTGATGTCCATGACGACCACGTCCGCACCCATGCCCACGGCCACGTGGCAGGCATTGATGCCCACGATGCCTGCGCCGATGATCACCACTCTTGCGGGAGGCACGCCGGACACCCCGCCCAGCAGGATTCCGGCCCCGCCGTTCTTCGACTCCAGACACCAGGCACCCACCTGGATCGAGAGCCGACCGGCCACCTCGCTCATCGGTGCCAGCAGGGGCAAGGAGTTGTCGAGGAGCTGAATGGTCTCGTAGGCGATCCCGATCACCTTTCGGCCGAGCATCTGCTCCGTGAGCTCGCGGCTGGCAGCGAGATGCAGGTACGTAAACAGAATCTGCCCTTCCCGCATCCGACCGTACTCGGCCTGAACGGGCTCCTTCACCTTGAGGACGAGTTCCGCCTCCGACCAGAGATCATCAACGGAATCGAGCACTTCGGCACCGGCCCTTCGATACGCGTCGTCGCTGATGCCGCTTCCCAGGCCGGCTCTCGACTCGATCAGAACGCGGTGCTCGTGCAGGATGAGGGCGTTGACGCCTTCGGGCGTGATCGCCACCCTCTTCTCCTCCCTCTTGATCTCTTTGGGAATCCCGATGATCATTTCCCTGGTCCTTTCCCGCTCTTCGAGCCGGAACGGGGCGGCAACCGCAAGTATTTATTTTAGCCCCTTCCGGGTTTAGTGTGGGTACCCCCCATATATGGTAGTCATGATA